>NZ_JBFAYZ010000003.1:0-865918 GCF_040681515.1 Kribbella sp. NPDC051718
CGGAGCCTTGGCCAGCAGTTCCAGCGTGTCGGTGGCGTCGAGGTCTTCGAAGGCGACTACGGCGGCGGGGAAATAGTCCCGCAGTGCGTGCCGCAGCCGCTGACCGGTCCGGGTCCGTTCCCAGATCAGTGTCTTGTGCATCCGGGTGACCACCTTGATCGCCTGCACCTCGGCACTGTCGCCGGCCACCGCACGCAGCTGGTGGGAATCGGTACGGACCATGTCGGCCAGCACGTGCGCGTCAGCCGCGTCGCTCTTGGCCCCGGACACCACGTGCCGTTTGCGGTACTGCGACGCGCTCAACGGGTTGACCGCGAACACCCGGTAGCCCGCGGCCACCAGCGCGGCCACCCACGGACCCCGGTCGGTCTCGATCCCGATCACCACCTCGACCTCGTCGGGATCGGCATCACCGAACTGCCCGGCCACCAACGCGTGGAACCGCGCCATCCCCGCCATCCCCTCAGGCAGTCGCGCTGTGGCCAGTACCTGGCCGCCCTCGTCCATCACCTCCACATCGTGATGCTCCTCGGCCCAGTCATCACCCACAAAAAACTTCACCACTCGTCTCCCGAACTCGGCACCATTCCACCACCAGTAAGCCGGCCGGGAGAACCGTCAGCGACCTAATGAACCAGTGCTCACGCCCCACCACACAGCGGGCCGGGCACGACATCCCAGCAGCGATCAAATCTCCCGGTCACCAGCAGGGGCACGCTCTCCGTCTAGAACTCCAACGTCCAGGAGCGACCAGTGCTCACCAGCCAGCGGCTTACCAGCCCGAGTCTGCCAAACCGGCGACCCGCTAACACTCATTAGGAGCGGCAAACCAGGGTGGGTGGGAGCGCCTAGAGCTGGGAGCGACGCAGGAGCGAGCGGCGGCGGGGGCGTGGGGTGCTGTTACGCGGGTTTGGCTGTGGTGGCGGTGCGGTAGTTGAGTAGGCCTTCCACGCCTCGGACGAAGGTGTTGCAGACCTCTTCGGGGTTGGTCAGGCAGCCGGCTGTCATGGCGCCGTCTCGGAGCATGACGAAGTGGCGGGCGGGGGGTTGGGGGTTGGCATCGCCGAGGTCGCTGAAGAGGGTGGCGATGGTGGTGGCGAACCAGTTGCGGTGGGCAAGGACTGCCTGGTGGACGGGGTGGTCGGGGTCTGGGTACTCGGCGGCGGCGTTGAGAAAGGCGCAGCCGCGGAAGCCGTCGGAGGTGATGGCGGTGGTGATCGATCTCGCGACGGCGCGGATGCTGTCGGCGGGGGAGGCGGCGCTGGTGATGGCGTGGTCGAGCTGGTCGCGCTCCAGTTGGGCGACGCTCTCCAGGTAGGCGACGACCAGTTCTTCCTTGCCGGTGAAGTGCCGGTACAAGGTTGCGCGCGTCACCTGGGCCTCGGCGACGATCCGGTCGATGCCGACGGAGTGGATGCCCTCTGTGTAGAAGACCCGCGTCGCGGTGCCCAGCAGCCGCAAGCGCGCCTCGGAAACCTTCACCATCTGCCCAAGCGTAACAGACAGGTAGAACGTTCTGTCTTGACAAGACGGGCGGGCAGCGCCCATGGTAGCGAGAGGTAGAACGTTCGGTCTCTTTGAAAGGCTCACCAACATGACCACGATCGAAGCCAGCACCGCCGGCATCGCCCCGGCGCTACGCCGCCTGTACTTCGGACGCTTCGCGTTCGCCATCGTCTGGGCTGGGCTGATGTTCGTCGCCAAGTCCGACCTCGGCCCGCTCGGCGTCGCCCTGATCGTCGTCTACCCGTTGTTCGACGTCGCGGCAGCGGTCGTGGACGTGCGTACCACCGGCCCGACGCGCGGGCTCTACGTCAACATGGCGATCAGCCTGCTGGCTGCGGTCGGACTGGCGATCGCGGCAGCTTCCGGCGTACCGGCGGTACTGCGGGTGTGGGGTGCCTGGGCGGTCGTCTCCGGGCTGATCCAACTGATCGTGGGCGCCGGCCGTCGCAAGCTGGGTGGCCAGTGGCCGATGATGCTCAGCGGCGGACTCTCCGTGCTGGCAGGGCTTTCGTTCGTGGCCGGAGCCACCGCGGACAACCCGAAGCTGACCAACATCGCCGGGTACGCCGTACTCGGTGGAATCTTCTTTCTCGTCTCGGCGATCCGGCTAGGTCGTCAACAGCCCGGTGCCGTGCGCTAGGGCGGCCGCCTCGGTGCGCGTCGTGACGGAGAGCTTGCGCAGGATCCGGGCGACGTGGGTGGCGATGGTGTTGGAGGAGACGAAGAGTTCGCGGGCGATCTCGGCGTTGGACAGGCCGCGGGCGAGCACCTTCAGGACGACGAGTTCGCGCGCGGTCAGGCCGTACGAATTGGCCACGACGGGCGTTTCGGCCAACCCGGCTCTGGTCGTCAAGGCGGCGATCTCCGCCAAGAGGGGCGCGGCGGAGAGGTCGGTGGCCAGAGTGTGCGCCTCGGTCAGGCGGAGGCGGGCGCCGGGTTTGTTGCTGGTGGCAAGGGCTGCCGAGGCGGCGGCGGTGAGGGTCATCGCCAGTTCGTAGGGCCCGGACAGTGCCCGCCAGGCAGCGACGGCGGCGTCCCAGGACTTGAGGGTGTTGGATTCGGCTGCCTCGGCCGTGCGGAGGACGGCAGCGACGGTGGGCCAGCGGGATTCGCCGTCGGCCAGTCGGGCCCGTACTTCGTTGAGGCGGGTGGCGGGTTGTCTGCGGTGGGAGCGGGAGAGGCGCTCGAAGTAGACGCCGGCGAGGAGTACCCAGGCTGTCTCGTAGTACAGGACGTCGTCGCTCGCGAGGACCTTGTCGAAGTGGTCGGCTAGGACCTTCTCAGCGGCGTCGCGGTCGCCCTGGCCGGCGAGTACCAGGACTCGCAGGCTGGTGAAGAAGTGTTCGAAGGCGGCCGGGCGACGGTCGCCGAAGGTGTCTTCGGCGACGTTGATCAACTCGCCGGCGTAGTCGAGATCGCCACGCCTGCAGGCGATCTGAGCGACGAGGAATCGCAGGGCGGCGTCGTGGCGCGGCGGCGGGCCGTCCGCGAGGGCGTCCTCGACGACGTCGAGAGCCTCGTCCCAGCGGCCCAGGTAGAACAACGCGTAGGCACGGTTCTGCGCGAGCATGCTGCCGCGGGCGCGGCCGAGTCCCCAGCGTTCGGCCGTCTGCTGAGCGGCCGCGATGAGGGTGACCGCCTCTTCGCGATGGCCGTTCTTGTTGAGCGTGAGGCCGGCCCATTGCACAGCCGTGAGGTACGTGTAGTGGTCGCCACCAGCTTCCGCCGCCGCACGGCAGTCGGCGTACTGCTGCAAGGCAGCCGGGACGTCGCCGTTGCGGTCGGCAACCCAGCCGAACACCAGCAGCGCCGCCGCTCGCAGGCTGTCGTCTCCGAGCGCGAGCTCGTACGCCTCGGCGGCGCAGGTCTGGGCACGCGACTGCAAGCCGTCGATACAGTGCAGGTAGGCCAGGGACGAAAGCAGCCTGCTCCGCAACACGTCGTCCGCGCCGGGCGGTACGAGTTCGACGGCACGCGTCAGGTCCTCGATTCCGCTGTTGTCGATCCGGTTTCGGAGCAGCCCTCTGAGTCCGAGGAGTCGAGCCGCATCTGCGGCCCCGCAGCCGGCCGCAAACCCAACTACGTAGCCCTCGACTTCTACCAAAAGCCCGAAGGCGGCGCCGTCCGCAACCTCCTCGCGGATCTCAACACCTATTGGTAGACGCTCAGCTACCCGGACGTGATCCGTCCGGGTAGCTGGGTACCGTGCTGGACATGGCTATCGGAAAGTACCCAAGTTTCGCCCTCGACTGTGCCGATCCTGTCGCCCTGGCGGAGTTCTACGGCGCGGTGCTGGGCTGGGAAGTGCAGAAGGACGACAAGTGGAGTGAGATCCGCGGTGACGGCCAGTGCATCTGCTTCCAGCGGGTTGACGACTATCGTGCGCCTGTCTGGCCGGGGCAGGACGTGCCGCAACAGATGCACCTCGACGTGATGGTCTTGGATCTGGACATCGCCGAGGCCGAGGTGCTCGAACTCGGTGCGACCAAGCCGGAGCACCAGCCCGGTACGACGTTCCGCGTCTTCCTCGACCCGGCGGGCCACCCGTTCTGCCTCTGCGTCGACTAGCTCGTCAGCAGGCGGGTGTGGCCGGCGGGGAGTTTGGACCACCAGTTGTTGTAGCGGGAGTAGACGGCTGGGTCGCGGTCGGCGAGGAACGTGGTGAGGGACTCGGCCTCGGCGCGGAGGGCCTTCCAGACCTTGGCGGGTTGGCGGCGGAAGGCGATGGCTTCGATGCCCTCGGGGGTCGGGCGCCAGAGGCCGGCTACGTGGCCGTCCACCAGGATGGTCGGTAGGACGTCGCCGTTGGTGCGCGTCACGATGGACTTGTACTCCGTGGGCACCATCCGCGAGCGGTCCGCGTAGGCGAGCAGGGTGCTGTCCCACATCGCCATCAGGCGTGGGGGAGCAGGCGTTTTGGCCGGCGGGCGTGGTGCGTCCGGTACGTCGTACAGCTGCTCGCCGGTCGGCCCTTCGAGGACGATCAGCTTGTCGAGGAGCGAGGTGATGGCCGCCTTGGCGCGGGTGCGGTGGACGGAGGCGAACTGGGCCACGTCGGGCATCGACGCCGGGCCGAATCCTTCGAGATAGCGCCAGACGAGGGTCTCGAGCGCTTCGGCCGCCAGCTCCTCGGAGTACGGGGAAGGCTGTGGCGATGCGACGTACAGGGGTCGTTGGCCGAAGGACCATGGGCCGCCGGTCGGTGCGTGCACGACGGGCACGAAGCTGCGAAGGCCCCACCACACGTCCTTGCCGGGGATGCCGCTGTGCTCGCCGAGCCACTGCTCGATCTCCGCGTTGGTGCGCGGCGTCTTGGTGAATTCGAGCAGCCCGGGGATCAGGTCGTGCGCGTCGCCGATCGGGAGTCCGCCGGCGCGGCTTTGGGTCAGTCGCCCTCGCAAGGTCGCCTGCATGGCTGTGTGCAGCGGCAGGTGATCGTCGCGATGCACAGCATGCAAGGTGAAACGCATCAGCGTCGCTTTGATGAGTCGGCTGTCGGTGAAGGCGGCGTCGAGGTCGGCTGCCTTGAAGTCGGTGAGCCGGTTCCAGAGCGCGATGTACGGCGATGCCGCGTGCTGCGCCTGGATGGCGACGATCCGTCGCGTCCCCTCGACGGGATCCAATGCCTCCCGGTTGAGCAACAGCTGTCGCGCGAGCGTCGCGCGGTTGAGTTCCTCTGCGCTGACCTTCGGCGTCGGCGAACCCACGCTCATGCGGGCGGGAGATCTGCGGCGATGGTGAGGAGCCGGTCGAGGACCGAGCCGCCGGACGCACGGCCGCCGTCGTGCTCCCACTCGTTGGTGATCCAGGTCTTGAGGTTGCCGACTCGGGCGGCCGTTTGCAGCGAGAGCCCTGCGTCGACGTACATGTCGTCGTGCCAGACAGCGGCCGCCACGGGGACACGGTTGGCCTGCAGCTTCGGTACGTCGTACAGGGGAGTCCAGTCGGTCGCGCCGGCGAGGAGGTCGGCTGCTTCCTTGAACGGCTTGAGCAGGGCGATCTCCTCGAGCATCCAGGGGTAGATCATCTCCCCGGTGAACAGGAAGTGCTCGGCGTCGCCGTCGAACTCGGCCGGACGCAGGCGCTCGGCGGCCCAGTTGGTCGGGCGGTCGTCCTGCCCGTAGATGCTCTCGTGCAGGACGCTGAAGAGCGGGCCTGTACCGAACTGGGTTCGTTCCATCACGCCGTAGCGGAATTCAGCGCCCAGTTCGCCGTCGTCCCAGGCTCCGTCGATCAGCCAGTGCAGGGTCTCGGCGTAGTCACCCATGCCCAGGTTGAGGCCGAGCGTCTGGAAGCGCCGGACGGTCAACGGGTCGCCGTCAGGGAGTCGTACGTCGTTGTCGCGCAGGTGATCCACGATCCGGCGTACCCGCTCGACGTCCTCCGGGTAGCGCTGGTAGAACGCCTCCACCTTGGCGCGCACTCGCGGATACGTCCGGCTGTAGACGTCGTCGGCTGTCGTGTCGAGACCGGGCAGCCCGCCGGTGATCAGACAGGTCTTGAGGCCCTCGGGTGCCAGTGACAGATAGGTGAGCGTGATGAAGCCGCCGTAGCTCGTGCCCAGCGTCGTCCACGGCTTGCCGGGGCTGAGCTGTGCCCTGATGAACTCTGCGTCCCGCACGATCGAGTCGGCGCGGAAGTGTCGCAGGTACGCCGCCAGTTCGGCCGGCGCGAGTTTGGATGCAGTACGGGCTGTGACCGCGGTACTGCGACCTGTGCCGCGCTGGTCGAGCAGCAGCACTCGGTAGTCCTGGGTGGCGCGGCCGATCCAGCCACTGGCACCCATGGGCCGCGGGGAAGCGCCACCCGGTCCGCCCTGCAGGTAGATGAGCCAGGGAAGATCAGCGTCGACCTTGGCCGCCGCAACGACCTCCCGGGCGAGTACCTCGATGGTCGGCCCGTCCGGCTGCGAGTGATCGAGCGGCACGGTGAACACGTGATCGGTGACGACAAGTCCTGGAAGTCTGGGCACCGGCCCATTGTCCCCAGACGAGCTGAACGAGAGCTAACGTGGGGCGGGTGCGAGTAGCTACCTGGAATGTGAACTCGGTCAAGCAGCGGATGCCGCGGTTGTTGGAGTGGCTGGATGAGCGGCAGCCTGATGTCGTCTGTCTGCAGGAGACCAAGCTGGCGGACGATGCCTTCACGAAGTTGCTGGGGGATGAGCTGTCGGGGCGCGGGTACGAGTCCGCTGTCTATGGGCAGGCGCAGTGGAACGGTGTGGCGCTGCTGTCGAAGGTTGGCTTGGACGACGTCGTCACCGGGGTCGCCGGGGCGCCGGGATTCCCCGATCCGGAGGCGCGGGCGATCGCGGCGACGTGTGGTGGGGTCCGGATCCACTCGCTGTACGTGCCGAACGGGCGGGAGCCTGACTCAGATCACTATCAGTACAAGCTGGCTTGGCTTGCCGCGTTGAAGGAGGTCGTCGCGGCTGGGCCGGCTGAGCAGATCGTCTGCGGGGACATGAACATCGCGCCGACCGATGCCGACGTCTTCGATCCCGCAGCGTTCGTCGGGTCGACGCACGTCACGGCGCCGGAGCGGCAGGCGCTGGCCGATCTGATGTCGACCGGGTTGCACGATGTGGTTCGCGATCGGTGGCCGACTGAGCGGGTGTTCAGCTACTGGGATTACCGCGCCGGGATGTTCCACCAGGACCTTGGCATGCGGATCGACCTGATGCTCACGTCGGAGCCGGTGGCCGAGCGGGTCAAGGCGGCGTGGATCGACCGCAAGGCGCGCAAGGGGACCGGTCCGAGCGATCACGCACCGGTGATCATCGACCTGGATACCGCGCCCGACGGCGACATCGGTCCGGTCGTACCGCCGCCGTCGGCACCACGCGGCGCCAAGAAGAAGACCACCAAGCTCCCCCAGAACCGCTGAATGAACAGCCCCCGCCTGGTTGCGCTTGTCAGCGCCCTCTCGGTTCTTGTTGTGGGATGTTCGGAGGACAAAGCTGCGTCCCCGCCGCAGGCTGTGGTGTGGACGCAGGTTGAGTTGCCGGCCGAACCGGTCGTACTGACCGGGCACGGTGACGAGTTGCTGATCGGGTTGCGTGATCGCAGCGCGAAGGTCGTGCCGAGGTTGCTGCTCCAGCAGGCGGATGGCAGCCGGCAGGAGATCAAGGTGGAGGCCAGGAGTCCGTACGCGCTGCTGGCTACCTGGCAGTCGGTTGCGTATGACGGGCAGCGACTGCTCGCCCTTGGCGGCGCCTCGGGTGGGGCGCACTCCAACACCCGCTGGACGGTGTGGACGGGGTCGGGCAAGGCGCTGACGGAGTATCCCCAAGAGTTCAACACCTTCGGCGGGCAGAACGCGGGCGGGCTGTACTCCGCGATCATCACGCCGGCTGGTCAAGCGCTCGCCGGTACGTGGGGGAGCGCGAACACCGGACTGGACGGCGCGATCTGGCTGCCGCAAGGGACGACCAAGTGGGTGCGGCAGTCGTCGGCCAAGACTCCGTTGGAGAGCGTGAAGACACTGCTGCTCAGCCCGAGCTATGGCACCGCGGCCGGCGACGGGATTCTGCTGGTCGGCTCGCAGGTCCGGCTCGATTCGAAGGTCAAGCAGGAGACGGCCGTCTGGCGCTCCACCAAGGTCAATGAGGGCTGGAGCCGGATCGAGCTCCCCGAGCTGGGCGATCGCAGCCAGGGCAACACGGCGACCTGTACCAGCGCGACCGCCTGCACGATCTCCGGGTTCGTCGACGGCAAGCTCGCGATCTGGCAGGTCGACGGCGACCAGGGCAAGCGGCTGGCCGACGTGCCGATGATCCCGGTCGGCGACAAGGACAAGCTGCCGCCGCCGGTGGTCGCCGGCGGGCGGATCTACCAACTCATTGCTGAGGGCAACAAGGTGAAGATGGTCAGCGGGCAGGACGGCAGCTGGACGGTGCAGGAGTCGACCGGCCCCGAAGGCGTGGTCAAGGACGCGGCCCTGATCGGCAAGACCCTCTACCTGCTCGCCGGCCCCGCCGACAAACCTGCAGCTCTGTGGAAGACCACCCTCAGCTGAGCAGGCCCCGGACGTAGGCTGCCTGGCCGGCGTGTTGGAGGTCGTCGGACAAGACGCTGATCAGGCGGACGCCGAGTGTCACCGGCGGATTCCAGCGCTTGTCGACGATCCGGTCGAGGTCGTCGTCGGTCAGGGACTTCAAGTACTCGAGGCTGCGGGCGTGCACGGCGTCGTAGTACCCGAGAAGTTGCTCTCCGGACAGCTTGACCGCCGCGACGTCGTCAGCCGTATGCCCGTAGCCGGTGTCGGCTGCGTCGAACGGCAGGCCGAGCCGCTCATGCCAGCCGTCAACCGTGTAGGTCTGCTCATACCCGCCCGCATCCGCGAGATGGTCGTCCTGGATCCGGGTCAGATGCCAGACCAGCCACCCGATCGAGTTGCCGGACTCCTCCGGGCGCGTCGCGAGCACCTTGTCGTCGAGCCCCTCGACCGCCTCGTGCACGACCTCCTGGATCCGGCCGAAGGCGTCGAGCAACAGTTCACTGGTGTTCATCGGCTGCCTTTCATCGAGCGGCGTCCTTCGTCAGGTGGAGTCTAGTCTGGTCAGGACATACGGTTCTCGAGCGAGGAGCAGTCGTGGAATACCGCACGCTGGGTGGCAGTGGCACGGTCGTGTCGACGTACGCGCTGGGCACGATGACTTTCGGCAACGAGACCGACGAGGACGGCGCGCACGAGCAGCTCGACCGGTACGTCGAGGCCGGCGGCAACTTCGTCGACACGGCCGACGTGTACACGGCCGGCGCCTCGGAGAACATCATCGGGCACTGGCTGGCCAAGTCCGGCGCCCGCGACAACGTCGTACTGGCGACCAAGGGACGCTTCCCGATGGGGGATGGACCGAACGATCTCGGTACGTCGCGACGGCACCTGCGGCAGGCACTCGACGCGTCGCTGACCCGGCTCGGTGTCGATCACGTCGACCTGTATCAGCTGCATTCCTGGGATCCGATCACCCCGCTCCAGGAGAGCCTGAGCTTCCTCGAGGACGCAGTACGGGCCGGGAAGATCCTGTACGGCGGTCTGTCGAACTTCACCGGCTGGCAGCTGCAGAAGGCGTGCGACCTGATCGACCGGCGCGGGTGGTCGCCGCTGGTCACGCTGCAGCCGCAGTACAACCTGCTGGTGCGGGAGATCGAGTGGGAGATCATCCCGGCCGCGCAGGATAACGGTCTTGGGCTGCTGCCCTGGTCGCCGCTCGGTGGCGGCTGGCTGACCGGCAAGTACTCCTTCGACGAGGAGCCGACGGGCGAGACGC
The DNA here is from genome assembly GCF_040681515.1 of Kribbella sp. NPDC051718. Taxonomy (NCBI): domain Bacteria; kingdom Bacillati; phylum Actinomycetota; class Actinomycetes; order Propionibacteriales; family Kribbellaceae; genus Kribbella; species Kribbella sp. NPDC051718. The sequence continues at coordinate 9,782 of NZ_JBFAYZ010000003.1, forward strand.
GGCTCGGCGACGACCCGAACCGCGGGGTCGAGTCGTGGTTCCGGCGGAGCAAGAACCAGCGGGTACGTGACGTGGTGGAGGCGGTCCGTGCGATCGCCGAAGCGCGGGGTGTCTCGATGGCGCAGGTCGCGCTCGCGTGGCTGGTCGATCGGCCGGCGATCACGTCGGTCATCCTCGGCGCTCGTACGATGACGCAACTCGACGACAACCTCGCCGCGGCCGATCTGTACCTCACTCCCGAGGAAACCCAACGCCTCGACGAGGCGAGCGACCCCGGTGCAGCCGACTACCCGTACGGAGGTCCGGGCGTAGACCAACGCAACCGCCCAATCGCAGGCGGCCGAGCCTAGCCGTCCGCTGCCGGCGTGCCGGCAGGTTGGCCGCCGACGCGCGTGCTGACCGGGGTTAGTCGCTGACGGCGAGTCGGAGGGCGGCGTACGACGCGACGAGCGCGCGCCGCTCTTCGACCAGCAGCCGATCGTCGAGGTTGCAGCCTGCGGCGACCCAGCGGTCGGAGCAGTCCATCGCGTCGACGCGATGCGCCGCTGCCGGTCGTACCGATTCCTTGTCGGCTTTGTAGACATAGGAATAGAGCTCGACCAGTGCATCCTCCAGCTGCTCGCGGGTGACTGCGGAGTCGTGCTGATGCGCCCGATGGATCCGCCACCACTCGACCTCGAGCCGCGCGGCCTTGGCCGGATCGAAGTCCTCGGAGTCGGCGACCAGTTCGTAGAAGCGCCGCATGTACGCCCGCGCCCCGTCCGGCTGGTTGTCGGGGAAAGGCGCCCAGAGCTGGTTGGCCTTGAGCACGTACCAGGCCCCCGCGAGCGTCCGCGCCCGACTCATCCCGAACCCGGCCGCGACCATCCCGACCGAACTCCGCAGGAACTTGATCCAGTCGTGCCGGTAGTACGCGACCCAGGCATCCGTCTCGTGATTACCCACCACGACCGGATCGAACGTCCGCGGCCCGCTCATCAGCTGGGCAGGATTCCGGACCATGCCACCCCGAGGGCGAGGCAGGCGAGCGTGAGAATTCCGAAGAACCCAACCCACAGAATCGCCGGTACGCCGGTGAGCCGCCGCAACTGATCAGCGTCAGAGCTCCGCCCGCCACCGTGCCGTCGTGAGCGCTGCAACTCCAACACCGCCCGCGGCGCCGCAAGCAACAGGAACCAGGTCAGCAGATGCGCGAACCCGGACTGCACCTGCTCCGACCCCCACCAGGACACACCGAACACGATCGCGCCGAACGCGAGCACCGACCAGAGCCCGAACAGGTTGCGGATCTGCAGCAGCAGCAGAAGCAACGCCGCGAGCAGCCCCCACAGCAGCGCAACGGCATACCCCTGCTCCAGCACGAAAGCCGCCGCGATCCCGAACAGCGCCGGCCCCGGATATCCGACCAGCAGCACAGCGATCATCCCGACGCCATCCGGCTTGCCGCGCGACACGGTGACGCCGGACGTGTCGGAGTGCAACCGGATCCCGGCGAGCTGCCGCCCGACGAGTAACGCGATCAGCCCGTGCGCACCCTCGTGCGCGATCGTCACGACCTGCCGCGTCTGCCGCCAGACCGGCCGCCAGGCGATCAACAGCAACGCGACGATGCCGGTCACGATCACCACCGTGCCCGAAGCACCCGGCTGCGTGCTCGTGATGTTGTCCCAAACCTCGCCCATCGCCCCATCCTTGCAGCCACCCGGTGAGATCGACTCCAGGGGATCTGGACGGCCACCCGTTGACAGGGGTCCGACGTCACAGGACGGTGAGTGGAAGGGGATACCAGGGGGAATCATGAAGGCTGCTGCCGTCGTACCGTTGTCGCAGTTTCTTGGGTCGGCGGGGTCGCTGACGCTTGACCAGCGCAAGTTGCTCGTCGATCAGTCGTTGTTGCTGCTCGAGGAGAATTACGTCCATCTGCCGCTCAAGGTCGCGATGCATGCGGTCAATCCGCTGCAACGGTTGCGGGTGATGCGGGCCCGGATGGAACGGCAGACCGCCGGGACGATGGAAGCGGAGTGGCTGTTCCATCGGCAGATGTCGAGCATCTTCCACTCCGTCCGGGATCTGCATACGAACTACCTGCTGCCGGCGCCGTTCGCGGGCAAGGTCGCGTTCCTGCCGTTCATGATCGAGAAGTGTTCCGACCAGAGCGGTGACCACTACCTCGTCACGAGGACGATCACCGGCTACACCGCGCCGCAGTTCGGGGCGGGGGCCGAGGTGACGCACTGGAACGGTACGCCGATCGCTCGCGCCGTCGCCCTCAACGGAGCCCAGTTCGCCGGCAGCAACGACGCCGCGAACCTCGCTCGCGGACTGGAATCCCTCACCCTCCGGCCGTTGGTGATCCAGTCGCCGCCCGACGAGGACTGGGTGACCCTGACCTACGTCGGCCTCGACGGCTCCGACCAGGAACTGCGCGAGCAGTGGAAGGTGACGACCAACCTGCCGCCGATGACCGACCTCGACGCGCTCACCCCGGCGTCGGCGTCGATGGGACTCGACCTCGATTCGGACGAGAAGTCGCGAGCCAAGAAGGCGCTGTACGTCCGTGAGGTCGTCGACCTGGAACGCGGCCAGAGCTCGGCCGAACTCAAGAAACCCCAAGCGGTCGGCGGCGACGACCTGCCGACGACGATGCCCGGCGTGTTCCGCGCCCGCGAGGTGGTCACCGCGTCCGGCACCTTCGGTCACTTGAGGATCTTCACGTTCAGCGTCACCGACCCGATCGCCTTCCGCGACGAGTTCGTCCGGCTCGCCGCCGCGCTGCCGCAGAACGGCCTGATCGTCGACGTCCGCGACAACGGGGGCGGGCACATCTTCGCGAGCGAGTTCACCCTGCAGACGTTGACGCCGCGACACATCTCGCCCGAACCGGTGCAGTTCATCAGTACGCCGCTCAACCTGCGCATCTGCCGGCGCCACAAGGACAACCCGGCCGGCATCGACCTCGGCCCGTGGTTCGACTCGCTCGACCTCGCCACCGAGACCGGCGCCGCGTACTCCGCTGCGAAGCCGATCACCCCCGAGGACGCCGCGAACGCGATCGGCCAGACGTACTACGGCCCCGTCGTACTCATCACCGACGCCCGCGTCTACTCGGCGACGGACATCTTCACCGCCGGCTTCGCGGACCACCAGATCGGCCAGATCCTCGGCGTCGACGACAACACCGGTGCCGGTGGCGCCAACGTCTGGACCCACGGCCTGCTCGCCACCCTGCTCAACGAACCGCCGCCACCGGACGAGAGCTCGCCCTACATCGCGTTACCCAACGGCGCCAACCTGCGCGTCGCGATCCGCCGCACCCTCCGTGTGGGCGACCTGTCCGGCACGCCGGTCGAAGACCTCGGCGTACGACCGGATTCGACCCACCGGATGACCCGGCGAGACCTCCTCGAAGGAAACGTCGACCTGCTCGACGCGGCCGGCGCCCTGCTGGCCGCGATGCCCAATCGCCGCCTGGACGTCTCCACCAAGCTCACCGGCACGACGCTGACGGTCGAGTTGGACGTGGAAGGCCTCGACCGCGTCGACCTCTATCTCGACGACCGCCCGATCAGCTCCGAAGACCTGGCCACCGACCCCATCACCATCGACATCACTGACGTCACCGCCGGCCAGGTCCTCCGCTCCGACGGCTACTCAGCCGGCACCCTCACTGCCTCCCGCCGTACAGCAGTGTGATCTCCTTCATATTCTTCGCAACTATCAGCAGCTCGCGATAATTTGGAGGCTAGAGAACGAGCGTTCGGTTTCCAGGGGAGGGCGCCATGGCGCAGGTAACTCTTTGTCGACCACTAGAGGACCTGCCCTCGCTGTCCCCGCCCGACGAACACCACGCAAAGCTCAAACGCGTCGTCCGGGAGATCGCCTTGTTGGCGGTACTGTTCGGGATCTACAATCTCGGCCGGCTCATCTCGGCCCATCACGCCGGCTCGGCCTTCATTCACGCGGACGAGGTCCGGCACTTCCAGGCCTGGCTCGGCCTGCCGACCGAGGCGCAGGTCCAGCACGTGGCCCTGCAGATCCCCGACCTCGCCCGGATGGCCAACCGGTACTACGCGATGGTCCATTTCCCGCTCACCGCCGCGGTGCTGATCTGGCTGCTGATCCGCCGGCCGGTGGAGTACGCGAAAGCACGCTGGGCACTCGCGTCGCTGACCGGTCTGGCGCTGATCGGGCACCTGGTCTTCCCGCTCGCGCCACCGCGGATGTTCCCGCAGTACGGGCTGGTCGACACCGCGCAACTACTCGGTCAGTCGGTCTACAACGCCGACGCCGAGAGCGGCCTGGCCAACCAGTTCGCGGCGATGCCGAGCCTGCACGTCGGGTGGGCGTTCCTGGTCGCCGTCTTCCTGATCCGCGCCACCAGGTCACGTTGGCGGTGGCTGTGGATCGCGCACCCGGTGATCACCTTCGCTGTGGTCGTCGTGACGGCCAACCACTACTGGCTCGACGGGCTGGTCGCGCTCGGGCTCGCGGTCCCGCTGGTGCTGATCTTCGACAGCCGGCGGGTGCGCCAGGACAGCGCACCCGCCGATGCCGCTCAGGTGTCGACTCAGTTGTCGGCTCAGTTGTCGACTGGTGGACGAGCCGTGGTGGCCAGTTCCTCGTCGGCGCGTACCAGGTAGGGCTCGCGTTCGAGGACCAGCCGGGCGGCGGCCGCGCCGATGTCGAAGTACAGGCCGACGAGTTCGAGCCGGCCGGCCTCCTCGGCTTTGCGGACGCAGGCGAAGCTGCGCAGGTTCTCCAGTTGCACCGCCACGTTGGTGACGGACAACTTGTCGGCCGGTGACAGTTTGATGCCGGTCACCGGGTCGACGATGTCGGGCAGCGCGGCGGACCGGCGTACCGACACCTCCAGATGCTTCAGCCAGGTCCGCAACGCGGAACCGTTGTCGGTGGACGCATCCAGAGCAGCCGCGGCCGCACCGCAGTGCGAGTGACCGCAGACCACGATCTGGGCGACGCCCAGTACTTCGACCGCGTACTCGACCGCCGCGTCGACGGAGTTGCTGTTCGACCCGTACGGCGGAACCAGATTGCCCACGTTGCGAACGCAGAACTGGTCGCCCGGTCCTGTCGTCGTGATCATGTTCGGCACGATCCGCGAGTCGGCGCAGGTGATGAACAACTGCGTCGGCTTCTGCCCGTCGGCCGCGAGCCGCGCCATCATCGGCCGGATCGGATCGGCCGACGCCTCGAACTCGAGGATCCCGTCGAGCATCGCGGCCCGCTGATCGACCTCGGCCACCAGTTGGCGTTGCGGTTGCCAGGGGATCAGCCGGCGGCCCGTGTCGCCACGCATCGCGGCCCGGAACGCCGCCCGGTTGAGGACGACCGAACCGCCGCGGGCGAGATGCCCGCGCCGCCAGTCCTCGATCGCCTCGTATGCCGCGTGGTCCAGGTGGTCGACCTGGAGATCCACCCGGACGGGAGCGCCGACCGGGATCGTGCGCAGCGTCCGGACCAGCGACGCCACCCCGAGGAAGACCAGCGTGCCGCGGATCCGGACGATCCACACGCCGTCCTCCTCGGTCGTGGTGACCGTTGCCCTGGCCAACCGATAGAGCACCCGGCCGAGCGCGAGGATGAGCCCGGCGAGCACTCCCTCGGCCAGTCCCAGGACGGCTACGCCTGCCGCTGTCACGACGTACACGAGAAGTTCGTCGTGTCGGTGGAGGGTGCGGATGTGGGCCATTTGGACCAATCGCAGACCGGTGACGAGGAGGACGCCGGCCAGCGCGGCCATCGGGATCAGCTCGAGCATCGCGCCCGCGGCCAGCACGAAGACCGCGATCCAGACGCCGTGCAGGATCGCGGATGCCCGACTACGGGCACCGGCGGCCACGTTGGTGGAGCTGCGCACGATCACGCCGGTGACGGGCATCCCGCCCAGTGCACCGGAGATCGCGTTCGCGGCGCCTTGGCCGATCAGTTCGCGATCGAGGTTGCTGCGTTTGCCGCGGTGAAGCTTGTCCACGGCAACTGCCGAGAGCAAGGACTCGACACTGGCGACGAGAGCGACGGTCAGGATGGCCGTCGCGATCTCGATCGGGCCGCCGCCGGGCAGTGCGGGTGGGATGAGTTCCTTCAGTGGCGCGTCCGGCAGGCTGACGCGGGTGACGTCGACCATGAACACGGCGGCCAGCGCGGTGACGCCGACCACCGCGACCAGTGGCGCGGGAACGATGTTGACCTTGGGGATCTTGGGCCAGCCGAGCATGATCATCACGGTCAGGACACCGACCAGCACCGAGCCGGCGTGATGCGCCAGCAACTGCGCGGGAAGCCCTGCCACGTTGGCGATCAGGGAACTCTGCGCTTGTCCGCCGAGCACCACATGCAGCTGTTGCACGGCGATGGTGACGCCGATGCCGGCCAGCATGCCGTGCACCACGGCGGGGGACAGGGAGAGTGCGAGCCTGCCGATGCGGGTGACGCCCAGCAGGATCTGGAGCAGGCCGGCCGCGCAGGTGATCCCCGCGGTGGCGGCCCAGCCAAACTGCGTGGCCAGGCCGGCCACGACGACCGTGAGACCGGCCGCGGGACCGCTGACCTGCAAGGGGGAGCCGCCGAGCGCGCCGGCGACGATGCCACCGACGACGGCGGCGACGAGCCCGGCGATCAGCGGGGCTCCGGAAGCGGCTGCGATCCCCAGCGACAGCGGGATCGCGATCAGGAAGACGACCAGCGAGGCCGGTACGTCATGACGGACGATGGACCTCCACGAGCTGCGCTCGGCCGCAGCCTCGGAAGGAGGCGGTGAGTGGTTGGGTGAGATGGTCGGCACGGGTCCTCCGGCGTTGGGTGCTGACAGCAACAGAACGTCGAAACAAAGGGTGTCGATCTGAGTACTCATAGTAACTGGACGTTCAAGGGCAGACGAGCAGTAATTCCAATTCGTTGCCTACTGCCCCATAGCTGAGAGATACGCTCGCCGTCGGCACACAAACGCGCAGCACAGTCCTGGGAGGACGACGAGTGGATCTGCAACTGTCCGGGAAGATCGCGGTGGTCACGGGGGCGAGCAAGGGGATCGGGCTGGCCTGCGTCGAGGCGCTGGCCTGGGAGGGGGTGCAGGTGGTCGGGATCTCGCGTGATCCGGGGAACCTCGCGGCTGCTCAGAAGGTGCTCGCGGAGAAGGGGCTCGGCTTCGATGTCGAGGCGGTGGATCTGACGGATCCGGAGGCCTCGGCGGAGGTGTTCGAGCGGATCGGGATCCCGGACATCTTGATCAACTGTGCCGGCGCAGCCCGGCGTACGCCGCTGGCGGAGCTGGACAGCAAGGCGTTGCACGCGGCGATGGAGGCGAAGTACTTCACCTACATGCATGCGACCGAGGCGGTCGTCCGCGGGATGGCGGAGCGGGGGTCGGGGGCGATCGTGAACATCGTCGGGCAGGGTGGCAAGGCGGCCAACCCGCTGCACATCGGCGGCGGGGCGGCCAACGCGGCACTGATGCTCGCGTCGGTCGGCTATGCGAAGGCGTACGCCGATCGTGGCGTCCGGGTGAATGTGATCAACCCCGGCCTGACTCGCACCGGCCGGGTCGCTGAAGGCATCGAGGCCGCAGTTCGGGCGACTGGTCGTCCCAAGGAAGAGTTGCTCGCCGAACAGGTCGCCGAGATCCCCCTGGGCCGTGCAGCCGAACCCGCCGAGGTCGCCAACCTAGCGGTCTTCCTCGCATCCGATCGAGCCAGCTACGTCACCGGCGCAGTCATCCCGATGGACGGCGGCCTGACCTCCATCATCTGAATGCGAAAGGGAAGGACCACGGGCAGGTGGTCCGTCCCTTCGTCCTGGGGCGACTAGACGGTGATCCAGTCGATGTCGGCGATGTAGCCCGACGGGTTGGAGACCTTGATGGAGTTGCTGCCGGCCGTGAGCTTCACCGGGAGGTAGACGACCTGGGGTGTGCCCCAGTCGTTGTCGCCCAGGCCGTGGTAGTTGACCCAGTACATGTCGGCGTTGTTGATCGTCAGCATGCTCTGGCGGCTGGTGTCGCCGTCGGTGTAGGCGATCTTGACCAGGTACGTACCGGTGGCCGGCACGGTGATGTCGTTCAGCGTCACCGAAGCGTCGTAGCCGATGTTGCCGATCTTCTTGCCACCCGAGCAGAGCGTGCAGCCGTTGGCGCTCGCGTTGCCGGTCAGCGTGCTGTTCGCCGCCTCAGCCTCGTACCGGACCGGCCCACCCGACTTCGAGGTGAACATCGTGACCGGCGCGCTCGCCTCGGACGACTTGTTGCCGTTGACACCCTTTACCTCGAACTTGTACTGCGTCTGCGGCAGCAGCCCGGTGACCACGACACTGGTCGTCGTGCTCGTCGCAACCTGCTTGCCGTTGGCGAAGACCTTGTACGACTTGGCGCCGGTGCTCGGCCGCCACGCCAGCGAGACCGTGGTCCGGCTGACATCCGTCGCCTTGAAGTTGGCCGGCTTGCTCACCGAGCCGAGGCTGTTCGGGAAGATCTTGTACAGCTTCGAGCCGTGCGCCGGCAGCACCGCGCTGACCTGACCGCTCACGTTGATCGTGTTCTGCCCGGCCCAGACATCCCGCACTCGCGCTTTGCCGGTGATCCCGAGCTCGTCGAACTTCCCGGTCACCGTGGCGGGCGCCTCGCCGAGGTTGAACAGCCCGACGGTGACCGACCCGTCGGTGTTCTTCGCGTACCAGGTCTGCTGCAGCTGGTCCTGGTTCAGCGGCCGGGCCGGGACGCCGGCCTGGTCGATCGCGATCACCTCGCGGTTGGTGAGCAGCTTGAGACCGTACGCGTCGAGCTTGGTCAGGTCGTCACCGACGAACAGGGGCGCCGAGTTGATCGCCCAGAACGTCATGTACGACTGGCGCTCGGTCTCGTTGATGCCGTCCATCTCGCCGACGCCGACATTCAGCGCGTCGAGGTTGTTCCAGTGCCCCGGTCCGGCATCGTCGACCCACTGCGCGACGTCCGACCAGCGCTGTACGACGGAGCCGGTCCAGCGGACGATCGTGTCGCAGTAGCACTCGACGTCGGTGTCGATCCGCCAGCCGTTCGAGTTCGCCTTCCAGGTGTCGGCGTACCGGTGACTGAGCGACCACGACAACGTGTACTGCATCGGGCGGCCGGCGTTCTGGACCGCGCGCCACCAGGACTCGACGTCCTCGGTGTTGTTGTGGTTCGGGTCGTCCGGCGCTCCCTTCCAGGAGCCGGGGCCGACGCCGTCCATCTTGATGAAGTCGACGCCCCAGCTCGCGAACGTCTTCGCGATCGAGTCGGCGTACTTCTGCGCGCACGGGCTGGCGTAGTTGATCTTGTACGCCTGATCCCAGCCGTTCGTCGTCCGCAGGTCGGGGTAGACGATGTCGCGGGTGAAGCAGCCGGGCGCGTCGAAGATCGGGGTGTTGCCCTCGCGGTAGACGTCGAAGCCGAGGCCGACCACGGTGTAGATGCCGAACTTCAGCCCCAGCTCGTGGATGTCGTCGCCGACCGCCTTCATGCCCCGCGGGAAGCGCGCCGGGTTCGCGATCGGCCGGCCGTACTCGTCACCGCCGCCCTGCCAGCCGGCGTCGACGTTGATGTACTCGTAGCCGTAGGGCTTCAGCTTGGTGGCCAGTGCCCTGGCCTGGGTGAGGATGTTCTTCTCGCTGATGAAGCTGCCCGGGCCGTCGGGGTTCACGCCGGGATAGTTGGTCGACTGCAGGCTCCAGCTGCTCCAGCCCATGTAGGGCTTCGCGGCGATCTGCGGGTACTTCGCTGGTACCGGTGCCTTGGCGCTCGCGGGTGCGATCGAGGCCGCCGCCGACACCAGGGCGACAGCGGCCAGCAGTGCAATGCCAGTACGGCGTACAGACATAGGGGTCCTCCGTTGTGGGCGGAACGTGCGCCGAGCCTAGAACTGATTAATTTACAAGGTCAAGTAACAAGCCGCGACAACCCTGAGTAAGTGCTGTAACACGAATGCCATCCAACTGAGATCAACCTTGAGAGGGGGCCGGGAGTCTCTCTTACGTAAGGGATCGATGACCCGTGTGAGGCGGGTCTGCCCGAACGGGAGGGGATTGATCATCAACATTTCACGGAAGTTCGGTCGTACGGCGGTGGCCGTGACCGGAGCCGCGACACTCGTCGCGCTCGCGGCGGGGGCCGCGGGAGCAGCGACCTCGAGCCGGCAGGCAGCGGCCCAGCCGCAGCTGAAGCTGGTGGCCGGCAGTACCGACGTGACGCTCGACCGCTACCCCGAGGGGGGTGGCATCGTGCTCGACCTCGGCACCCACATGGTGGCCGGCAAGAGCCCGATCGAGGTCCGGGCGACGCGCAAGTCGTACAAGGACCCGGTCGTCGGCGTGCAGATCGTCAACGGCAAACCCAAGGCACTGCCGGCCGGCTCGGTGACGGACTTCGGCGGCCTGGCGAAGTTCCTGCACCTGACCATCACCGATGCCAAGGGCAAGAAGGTCTATGACAAGGACCGCACCTTCTGCCTGAACGGCGAAGGCTCGCGGACCCGGCCGGACGCGCCGGCCACCTCGCCGTACCCGGAGGGCTGCAGCGCCAACCCGTTCACGCTCGGCGCGGTCTGGGGTCTGCAGGCCGGCTGGTCGTCGAACACCACGAGCTACTACGGCAACGACGAGAACGTCGACCTGCCGGAGGGCAAGTACACCGCGAAACTGACCGTCAACAAGGCGTACAAGGACTTCTTCAAGATCGGCGCGTACGACTCGGCCGTGACGCTGAACGTGACGGTCAAGAACGTCGAGGACTGCGGCCACGGCGTCGCCGACGGTTGCAAGCAGACCTTCGCGAAGGCCCAGGCCAAGGCGCTCACCAAGACGGGCGTCGCGGCGAAGTCGGCCAAGGTCGCCGCGAAGCCGCATGCGCAGCGGCCAGTCGGCAAGGCAGCGGTACCGGCCGGCCCGAAGCCGGACCTGCGGTCGGTGCCGGCCTGGGGCATCCAGGTCACCACCGGTGAGGAAGGGACACCGGAGGCTGACAAGGACTACCTGGCGTTCTCGGCCACGGTGTGGAACGCGGGTCCGTCGCCGCTGGTGCTGGACGGGTTCCGGCAGCAGGGCAAGGACCTGATGGACGCGTACCAATACTTCTACGACGCGAACGGCAAAGAGGTCGGGTACCAGAACACCGGCACGATGGAGTGGGATCCGCGCGAAGGCCACACCCACTGGCACTTCACCGACTTCGCCCGCTACAGCCTGCTGAGTTCGAAGCAGACCGAGGTCGTCCGTAGCCAGAAGGAAGCGTTCTGCCTGGCCGCGACCGACGCCATCGACTACACGGTGAAGAACGCCAACTGGCACCCGTCGAACACCGACCTGCACACCGCATGCGGCAACCACGGATCGCTGTCGGTCCGCGAGGTGCTGGACGTCGGATCGGGTGACACCTACGAGCAGTTCCGTCCCGGCCAGTCCTTCGACATCACCGGCCTGGCGAACGGCACGTACTACATCCAGGTGCAGGCCAATCCGGAGAAGCGGCTGATCGAGTCGAGCACGACCAACAACGTCGCCCTCCGCAAGGTGATCCTGGGCGGCACCGCGCACCACCGCACGGTCAAGGTTCCGCCGGTCGGTCTGATCGACGTTCCGTGACCCTTTAGTTGCTAGGCGCTGGGCGGCCCTTCCTGGGGGAGGGCCGCCTTTGCGTTGCCGTCGTCCTGGGTACAGGTGGTGGAATGGCAACAGCCGACACCCCAGGAGCGACGATGACCGAGGAACGCCGGATCGAGGCCGAGATCCCGCTGGACGCGACTCCCGACGAGGTGTGGGAGGCGATCGCGACCGAGGCCGGCCTGACCGCGTGGTTCGCGCCGATGGACCCGGCGCCGGACGAGAATGGGCTGTCGGCCGACGGCGTCGTACTGCGCTGGGAGCCCGGTCGCGGGTACGCCATCCAGGCCGAGACGAGTGCTTTCGAGTACTTGATCGAGGAGCAGGAGGACGGTTCGTCGATCCTGCGCTTCGTCCAGACCGGATTTCTGGGGGACGACTGGGAGGCGGAGTACGAGGCGACCGCGCGGGGTTGGGACCTCTACTTCCATACGCTGCAGTTGTATGTGTCCGGCTTCCACGGTGCGCCCGCCACCTATGTCGTTGCCGAAGGCCCAGCGTGGTCGAACACCCCGGAGGCCTGGCAGAAGCTGCGCGATGAGATCGGCGGCGAGGTCGGTGCGAAGGTCGAGCTGGACGTCTACGGGCTGGGCGTCGTGGTGGGCGAGGTCGACTACGACGGTCCGAGCCATTTCGGCATCACTACGGAGTACGCGATGCTCCGCTTCCACAACCGCAGCCTGCTCGGTATGCCCGTTGCCCTCGGCCACCATTACTACGGCCCCGGCCAGGACGCCAAGCGCCTCGAGGACGCCTGGCAATCCTGGCTGACTGAGTTCTACCTGACTCAGTAGTGCAAGGGCTTCTTCCTGGTACGCCGGGGTCGCGGGTGATTCGCATCGCGCTGATGATCCCGCCGGGCGATCGTCCGCGGCCGATCGATCCGCGGCACAGCCGGCGGCTCGACCCGTACCTCGGTCTGCGTCAACCCGAGTCGCGGCTGCAGCCAGGGCGAGCGGGTGTCCGAGCGGACCATGACCACGCGGAACCGGCCGGTCCGGGCGAGCTTGATCCCGATCGCGATCGTCGCCACGGCTGGAACCATCCCGGCCAGCAGCAGCCCGAAGCGCGCACCCCAGTGCTGCGCGATCCAGCCGACGGTCGGCCCGCCGATCGCACCGCCACCGATGAACACCAGGTTGTAGATCCCGGCGACCCGGCCGCGGAGTCCGTCGGGGGTAGTCAGTTGGACCATCGACTGGGCGGCTGTCAGGAACATCAGCGTCGCCATGCCGAGCGCGGCGAGCAGCGGGAGGAACGTCCACAGCGACGGCTGGATCGCGGCCACCATCTCGGTCACCGCGAGGATCGAGGCGATCCCGACGAGGTTGCGCAACCGGGTCGGGCGGACTCTCCTTGCCGACAGCAACGCTCCGGCCAAGGAGCCGACCGCGACGACGGAGTTCAGTACGCCGTACCCGGTGGCGCCGGTGTGGAAGACGCGATCCGCGAAGGCGGTCAACGTGACCGGCAGGCTGATCGTGAACATGCCGTAGACGCCGACCAGCGCGATCGCCCAGCGCACGGCCGGCTCGTGGAACGCGTACTTCACGCCTGCTTTCAGTCCATCCCGGATCTTGATCCCGGCGCCGGCCTTGCGGGCAGCCTGCAGGCCGGGCATCTCGCTCTCGCGCATCATCGTCAGCGCGGTGATCGAGCCGAAGAAGGTGAGCGCGTTGAGCGCGAATGCCCAGCCGGTACCGACGGTGCCGAGCAGCGCGCCGCCGAGCGCCGGGCCGATCAGGCTGCCGAGCTGGAACGTGGACGAGACCATGCTGATCGCGTTGCGCAGCCGCTGCTTGCCGACCAGTTCGGTGACGAACGACTGCCGGGTGGGGTTGTCGACGGCGGTCGCGAGGCCGAGGAACAGGGCCAGCGAGTAGACCTGCCAGACCTGGACGCTGCCGGTGAACGCCAAGGTGGCGAGGATCGCGGCGGCCAGGCCCATCGTGGACTGGGTGACGAGCAGCACCTTGCGCTTGGGGAAACGGTCGGCGATCACACCGCCGTACAGGCCGAGCAGGAGGGTGGGCAGGAACTGCAGGGCGGTGGTGATGCCGACCGCGGTGGCGCTGCCGGTCAGCGTCAGGACCAGCCAGTCCTGGGCGATGCGCTGGACCCAGCCGCCGGTCGAACTGACGAACAATCCGCTCACCAGGAGGCGGAAGTTTCGGACCTGCAGAGCGCTGAAGGTGTCTCGGAAACCCGGCCTCTTGAGAGTGTCTTCGGGCTTCGTGGTGATAGTGCGGTGGGTGTGGAAGTCGGGGACGGGGTGGACAGAACCGGTGGCCCGGGTGGTCAAGAGTCATCCCTACGGAGGTTTGTGTCAGGGGAGGTCTCCTCCATCCTCACGGGGTGAGACCGGATTCCGACAGCGAATTACTCCTATTAGTCTTATTGCGTCCCGCAATGAGAGGTGTGATGGTGGCCTACGATCCGGACCAGCTGCGTACGTTCCTGGCGGTGGCGCAGTCGCTGAGCTTTACCCAGGCCGCGGAACGGCTGGGCATCCGGCAGCCGACGGTCAGCCAGCACGTTCGCAAACTCGAGACGGCGGTCGGGCGGCCGCTGTTCGTCCGTGATACGCGGACCGTCACGCTGACCGCGGACGGGGAGGCGATGGCCGGGTTCGCCCGGACGATCCTCGCGGCGCACGAGGAGGCCGCCGGGTACTTCACCGGCTCGGAGCTGCGTGGGCGGCTACGTTTCGGCGTTACCGACGACCTCGCGCTGACTCCGTTGCCGCGGATCCTGCGGGACTTCCGGCAGCTGTACCCGCGGATCGACCTCGAACTGACCGTTGCCCAGAGCCCCAATCTGCTGCGGCGGGTCGAGTCGGGACACCTCGATCTGGCCTACGTCAAACACAGCATGGGCGGCGGCTACGAACCCAACGGCCGGGTGGTCCGGCGGGATCCGCTCGTCTGGGCCGGAATCGCCGGCACCCGGATCGCCCCCGACGGCCCGGTCCCGCTGGTCGCGTACCAGGCCCCGAGCCTCAGCCGCTCCCTCGGCGTCCAAACCCTGGAACAAGCCGGCCGCTCCTGCCGGATCACCTGCATAGTCCGAGGCGTGAACGGCGTCCTAGCCGCCGTCCGGGCCGGCCTAGGCATAGCCATCTTCGCCCGCTCCCTGATGCCCGCCGACCTGGTCGAACCCCCACCCAGCGCCGGCCTCCCCGAACTCCCCGCCATCGACCTGGTCCTGATCACCAACCCCCGAGCCGCCAAAGAACCCGCCGAAGCCCTAACCTCAGCCATCCTCAACAACAACGCCCCACTCAAGCCAGCCGACTAGCTGCCGCCCGCCTCGCGCCGCGCGCTGCGCCCGCGCCCCCGCCCCCGCCCCCGCCCCCGCGCGCTAGCGGGTCAGTGCGTCGCCGCGGAGGACCAGGGCGAGGATGCTGATGGCGGCGACTGCGATCGTGGCCAGGAAGGGTGCGTTCTTCCACAGGACGATCACCGCGAGGAGGACTGCGACAACGGCGAGGGTGAGCCAGCCGATCGCGCCCAACGGGCCCGGCGGGGCGATCGCCAGGAGGGCCGTGGCGATCGCGAGGGGGAGCGGGGCGGCGTACCGGGCTAGGTTGCCTAGGTGTTGGGGCCAGCCGGTGACGCCGGTGGCCAGGTCGTCGGCTAGGTCGGGGACGACGTTTGCGAGGTGGGCGCCGACGCCTAGGAGGGCGGTGGCAGCTGAGGCCCACCAAGGGGCCCAGACGTCGGCGGTGCCGAGGGTGACGAAGGACGGGAGTAGGCCGAAGGCGACGGCGTACGGGAGCCAGGAGATCCGGGTCGACTTGAGACCGAGGTTGTAACCCCAGGCGGCCGCCACCCCGACCAGATGCGCCAGGCCGGCCAGCACGCCGCTGGCGAGCGAGAGTGGGACGCAGGCAACTACCATCGAGATCGCGCCGATCCACAGGGTCCGGCGACTCACCAGTCCGAGCACGACTGGTTTGTCGTTCCGGTGGACACTGGTGTCGCGGGGTGCGTCAATCGCGTCATTGCTCCAGCCGATCGAGAGGTGGCCGGTGAGGATTGCTGCGGCGACTAAGAGGCATCCGGAGGCGTTCCGGCCTGCCGACCAGGCGACAACGGTGACCAGAGTGGTGACGGCAACGGTCGGGCCGGGATGGCTCGCCATCGCGAGCCCCTTGAGTACTCTCAGCCCACTCACCGACCCAACGATGCCACGATGACGCGCATCGCCGCCGTACAGGCCGCGTTGCCGCCCCATCGGTACGCGCAGCACGAGCTCACCGACGCGTTCGCCGAGATCTGCCTCCCCGACGGCAAGGGGATCGGCCTGCTCCGCCGGCTGCACGCGAACGCCGGGGTGTCCCATCGCCATCTGGCGCTGCCACTGGAGCGGTACGCCGCGCTGAAGGACTTCGGCGAGGCCAACGACGCGTGGATCTCGGTGGCTGTCGACTTGGGCGCCGAGGCGGTGTCGGGGGCGCTGGCGGCGGCCGGGCTCACGGTGGATGACGTCGACGTGCTGATGTTCACCACCGTGACGGGTGTCGCGGCGCCGTCGATCGATGCGCGGGTCGCCGTGCGGCTCGGGCTGCGTCAGGACGTGAAGCGGATGCCGTTGTTCGGGCTGGGGTGTGTCGGGGGCGCGGCCGGGGTTGCGCGCCTACATGACTATCTCAAAGCTTGGCCGGGGCATGTCGCAGTACTGCTGTCGGTGGAGCTGTGTTCACTGACGCTGCAGCGGGATGACTCGTCGCTGCCCAACCTGGTCGGTGGTGCGCTGTTTGGTGATGGGGCGGCGGCCGTAGTACTGACCGGGTCGGAGCATCCGGCTGCGGCGGGGCCGTCCGTGGTGGCGACGCGGTCGCGGCTCTATCCGGACTCGGAGCGGGTGATGGGGTGGGACGTCGGGTCCGGTGGGTTTCGGATCGTGCTGGGGGCCGACGTACCGCAGGTGGTTCGGCAGTACCTCGGTGGTGACGTCACTGCTTTTCTGGCCGAACATGCCCTGACGATTCCGGAGATCGGTACCTGGGTGAGCCACCCGGGTGGGCCGAAGGTGCTCGAGGCGGTCGCGGAGACGTTGTCGTTGCGGCCGGGGGCGCTCGATCTGACGTGGAAGTCGCTCGACGCGGTCGGCAACTTGTCGTCATCGTCGGTACTGCATGTGCTCGGTGACACCCTCCGGCTGGATCCTTCGGGTATGGGCGTATTGCTCGCGATGGGCCCAGGCTTCTGTTCCGAGCTCGTACTCCTGGAGTGGTGATGGACTCGTCGTTGTGGTGGTACGTCGCGCTGGTGCTCGTCGTCGGGCTCGAGCGGGTCGCCGAGCTGGTCGTCTCGTTGCGCAACGCCGCTTGGAGCTTCAAGCAGGGTGGAGTGGAGTCGGGCAAGGGGCACTACCCGTTCATGGTGGTGCTGCACACCGGGTTCCTGGCCGGGTGTCTGGTCGAGGCGATCGTGGCGGATCGGCCGTTCATCCCGGCGCTCGGGTGGACGATGCTGGCGGTCGTGGTGCTGGCGCAGGGGTTGCGGTGGTGGTGCATCTCGGTGCTCGGGCATCAGTGGAACACGCGCGTGATCGTCGTACCAGGATTGTCTTTGGTTGCCGCTGGCCCCTATAAGTTTCTCCGGCACCCGAACTACGTCGCCGTCGTCGCGGAGGGGATCGCGCTGCCGCTGGTGCACACGGCTTGGGTGACGGCCACCGTCTTCCTGCTGCTGAACATCCCGCTGCTGACGGTCCGGATCCGCGCGGAGGAAGCGGCGTTGGACTCAGCGCTGACAAAGTGATCGACCTCCTCGTCGCCGGCGCCGGCCCAGCAGGCGCAGCCACCGCCATCCGCGCCGCCCTAGCCGGCCTGTCGGTCGTCGTCGTAGAGCCCCGCCCCACCCCCATCGACAAAGCCTGCGGCGAAGGCATCTCCTTCACCGCTGTCGAGTACCTCCAACGCCTAGGCGTCTCACTCGAAGGCCGCCCGTTCCACGGCATCCGCTACCTGGATGCATCCCACGTAGTAGACGCCCGCTTCCGCTTGGGCCCCGGCCTAGGAGTACGACGCACCACTCTCCAACGAGCCCTAGCTCTGCGCCTGGCCGAACTAGAAATCCCCATCATCCCCACCCGAATCTCCACCATCACCCAAAACCAACACTCAGTAACAGCCGCCGGCATCACCGCCCACTACCTAGCCGCCGCCGACGGCCTCCACTCCCCAACCCGCCGCCAACTCGGCCTAGGCATCGAGGGGTCGGGCCGCACTGCCCAAGGACTGAGCGCCGAGCAAGCTCGGCGCCTGCGGTCGGGCGCTGATCGCTCGACTGCCCCGCCTTGGCCCCGCCTGCCCCGGCTCTCCGCCCTGCCCCGCCTTTCCGCAGCCCGCGATGCGGCGCAGCCGCGTCGCGGGCTGCGGCGGCATTACACCGTTCGGCCGTGGTGTGACTTGGTTGAGGTCTACTGGTCTCGCCTCGGCGAGGCCTACGTGACTCCCGTCGCCGATGACCTGGTCGGCGTCGCCATCCTCACCTCTGAGCGCGGCTCCTTCGACAGTCATCTGGAGGCCTTCCCCGCGTTGAAGCGTCGGCTCGCCGGTGCAGCTGAGGCGTCAGCTGTGATGGGAGCCGGCCCGCTTCGCCAGCGGGTCCGGCGGAGGGTTGCCGGGCGGGTGATGTTGGTTGGGGATGCGGCCGGTTACGTCGACGCGCTGACCGGTGAGGGGATAGCGGTGGCTTTGCGGACCAGTGCTGAACTGGTCCGTTGCGTCGAGCGCAACACCCCAGGTGCGTACGACGCAGCCTGGCGCCGGGTGTCCTGGGAGTGCCGGTTCCTCACCGGTTCGTTGCTCTGGGCCCGCAACAGATCGTTGCTGGCTCCCCACATCGTCCCGGCGGCGACGCGACTGCCGAAGATTTTCGGTGCCATCGTCAACCAACTCGCCTGACCCTGCTCCAGAACGCGCGTTGGCCCGGCGATCGCTCAGACAATCGCCGGGCCCACACGCGACCGAGCATCCTGGTGAAATGCTCGCTCGGGTTGCTCCAGCCTCCTGGTGAAAGGCTGGAACGATCTGGCCCCAGCCTCCTGGTGAAAGGCTGGGACAAGCTCTCGGTGTTTCTGAGTTAAAGATTGCCAGCCGCATGTTGCCCATCCGTTGCCGGAATATGAAGCCTTGTTACTTAGCCCGGTGACCTACGTCTCAGTGCTCCGTGCGGACTGCCGCGATCTGCAGCTGCAGAGCCAGCCGTTCGAGCGGGCTGGACAGGTCGAGCCGGGCGATCTCCCCGATCCTCTTCATCCGGTGCCGCAGCGTGTTCGTGTGCAGATGCAGCTCTCTGGCCGCCTGCTGCGGCTGTCCGGGATAGTTCAGCCACGCCTGCAGGGTGTCGACGAACGCGGTGTCGTGCTCGATGTCATGCCGTAACAAAGTAGCGAGCGGCCCATCCAGCTTGGTCGTGTCAAGCGAGGTGACCGCCCGGTGAACAGTAAGGACGTGCCACGCCTGCTCCACCCGCAGCGCCGGGCCGGGCGCGAGGTCACGGCGTACCAGCCCCAGCAGCTCGACCGCCTCGGCCCGAGAGCTGGGCAGGTCGGCCGCACCACGGGCACGCCCGCCGGCCGCGGCGGTAGTACCGGGGAAGTCTTTGGCCAGGTCTATGACCAGCTTGCGCAGCCAGCGCCACGAGCCAGGCCCATCGCCGTCCGAGACGACCGCCAGGACAGTGCCGTCCAGGTCGGCCAGCTGGGGCTCACTCCAGCCATGGCGGCGACCAGTGGACTCCCAGAGGTCCAGCTCTTGCGGTACGTCGTACGCGGCCGGCGAACCAAGCGCCACCACCCGCCACGGCGCCGGCGGCAGCCGTACGTCGAGCGGAGTGTCAGGGGAGAACTGCCGCAAGACAGTGCGCAGCCTGTCGATCGCACTGCGCCTAGCGACGTCCGCCTGAGCCCTGAGCCGCAGCATGTGCAGCGCAAGTACCGACGCCGCGTTACTGAGCTCAGTAGTCACCTCCGCACTCACCGGCCCATCCACTACAGCCCAGATGGATCCCAACCACTCACCACCAGCCCGCACCGGTACTACCAGTCGTGGCCGAATACCGTTCGGCCCGTCCGGTACTAGGAAGGGCTCGCTCGACCGGGCCAGCCGCCTGAAGATCCCTCGAGCCCGGAAGTGCGCAATGACCTCAGCAGGCACCCGCCGGCCGACAATCGTCGACACCCGTGTCGGGTCCGTGTCGGACACGTCATGGAGGCTCGAGTACGCCAGTACGCGCGACTGGTTGTCCTCGATGGTCACCGGCGCGTCAACGATGGCTGCGGCGGCATCAGCCAGTGCGAAGAGCTCCTGGTGCACACCGGCGTCTCCAGCCGCGGGGGAGTCCGGCGCAGCCGCCCTGTCGATCACACCCCGCAGCAGCCACACCACGTGGGCCCAGGTGACCGACGGCTGCAGCGCAACCAGGGTGAGCCGCCGCTTCTCCGCCTGCGCCACCACCTCCGGGTCCTGGGCCAGCGTCGTCCGCAGGATGATCCCGGACGCGTTGCCGACAGCACAGCGCGCTACTAGCTCCACTGCCTCCTCCGGACTGCCCAGGCCGAAGCCCAGCACCAGGTCGCCCGGCTGACCGGTCGAAGCCTCCTGCGGATCGGCGAGGAAGACATCGCGCACCTCACCGTCGCCCTGCCCGGCGACGACGATCTCGAAGAGGGCCGGTCCGACGGCGACGACCAGGTCAGGGACGGTGATCATGAAGTTATTGTGCTCTTGCCACTGTCATCAGTGCCAGCTGTGGTGCGATCGCACCATGACAGCGGTTCCTGGCGGCCGCACCATCGATACATGGTCGCTTCCGTGCAAGGCACTCACATCGTCCCGGACCGGGTCGCCGTAGTCGGCGCCGGCATGGTCGGTCTCGCCACCGCCTGGTTCCTCCAGGAGGCCGGCATCGAGGTCACCGTGCTGGATCGCGAAGGCGTCGCCGCGGGTGCCTCCTGGGGCAACGCGGGCTGGCTGACCCCCGGCCTGGCGACTCCGCTGCCGGAGCCGGCCGTCCTCAAGTACGGCATCGGTGCGGTGCTGAGCCCCTCCTCGCCGGTCTATGTACCGCCGACGGCAAGCCCGCGGCTCATCTCGTTCCTGACCCGCTTCGCTCGCAACAGCACCGCCGGACGCTGGAAGACCGCGATGGAGGCGCTGGTGCCGATCAACCGGCAGGCGCTGAACGGGTTCGACGCACTCGCCAAGGCGGGAGTCGAGGCCGAGACGTACGAGGCGAAGTCGTTCCTGGCGGCGTACCGGACCGAGGCCGAGCGCTCGGTGCTGCTCGAGGAGATCGAGCACATCCACGCGGCCGGCCAGGGCATCGAGTTCGAGGCCATCACCGGTGACGACGCCCGTGAGATCGAGCCGTCGCTGTCCGACGAGATCGGCGCGGCGATCCGGCTGCACGGCCAGCGCTTCATCAACCCGGGCGAGTACGTGAACATGCTCGCCGACTCGGTCCGCGCTCGCGGCGGAAACATCGTCACCGGCGTGACGGTGAAGGACATCGTGGACGAGATCCGCGGCGTCCGGATCGTCACGGCGGATGGTGAGAGCACGCCGTACGACGCGGTCGTGATGGCGACCGGTGCGTGGCTCGGCGATCTGGCGCGGCAGTTCGGCGTACGGACCGTCGTGCAGGCGGGGCGCGGCTACAGCTTCAGCGTCCCGATCGCGCACGTGCCCGCCGGACCTGTGTACTTCCCGGCGCAACGGATCGCCTGTACGCCGCTGGGCGACCGGCTCCGGGTCGCCGGGATGATGGAGTTCCGCAAGCCCGACGCCAAGCTCGACCCGCGCCGGATCGACGCCATCGTCGAAGCGGCCCGGCCGCTCCTGCGCGACGCCGACCTCGACGCCCGAACCTTCGAGTGGGTCGGCCCGCGCCCGTGCACCCCGGACGGTCTGCCGCTCATCGGCGCCACCTCGTCCCCGCGCGTCTTCGCCGCCGGCGGCCACGGCATGTGGGGCATCACCCTCGGCCCGATCACCGGCCAGCTCCTGGCCGAAACCATCACCACCGGCCGCACCCCGGTCGAATTGGCCCCCTTCAACCCTCTTCGCTGACCCTCCGGCCAACCGGCCTCTGGCCGGCAGACCGGACTCAAGAGCCCAGCTGCAGCCGGGCTCCCTCCCCACCGACCACCCACGAACTCCCGTCGCGGCCGAGCCGTACCCCAGCCGCCTCTTCCGCGACGGGACCAGACGGCCTCCACCCTGCAGGAGACCACCGGCCGGCCCCGCCATCTCCCGGGGCTCCGGCAGCACCACCCCGGGCCCGCGACTCCGCGGTCCCCGGCAGCACCACCCGGGCCTGTGACCCCACAGCCCCGGCAGCCCCACCCCGGAACCACAGATCCGGGCGCACCACCCCAGGCCCCTCACCAAGGCCCTGGCGCACCACCCCGGGCCCCTCACCAAGACCCGGCGCACCACCCAGGGCCTTCTCACCAGGGTCCTCGGGGCACCACTCGATCCGCTCACCACGGATCGGCAGCACCACCCGGATCGCTCACCAGGACCCGGCAGCTCTAACCGGACTGCTCACCGCGATCCGGCGGCACCATCCCGGGACCACAGGCCCGGGGTAGTAGTACCGGCGATGTCCCGGCCCCTGTCGGGAAGTCGTCAGCACCACCGGCGGCCGCACCCAACGGCCGGCCAGTAGCACCGGCAGCTCCGTTGAGACCACAGCGGACCTGCCAGCACCGGCGGATCTCCCGCAGCAACCGGCAGATCCGCCAGCACTACCCGGTATCAGTACGGCGCCTGCTCTGCGGATACCGGCAGCACCACCCGCGGCTCCCACCCTGCTGGGAGACCCGCGGCGAAGTACCCGGATTCCGCGGAGCCTCACCCCCGGAACCCGGTAGCGGTCCAGCACCCGAGCGCCTGACGGGACCGTGAACGCAAGACCCGGCTCCCGCGATGCCGCGCGGGAGCCGGCCGCACCACCCAGTGCCCGACCCGGAAGCAGCAATGGACCTTCTGGCCAGAGCACTCGGTGCCCCGAGGTCGGAAGACCAGGGCACCAGCGGTCCTCGGGCGGAGGACCGTCAGCACCACCCGGCCCGGCCAATGACGCCCGCGCTGGAAGAGAGCGTGGCTCCCCTCGGGAGCCACGCTCTATCTAATTCCGCAGGGCCGTATCCGCGCCGATCGGCTCAGCAACCTTGAGCTCGTCGAGCCGTCCACTCAGATACCCCCGGATCCATTGGTACGCCTCAGCGCCGAGCGGCAATCGCAAAGGTGAATCGTCCCGCTCAACAGCGTCGATGATCGCCTCAGCGGCCCGCATCGGATCTCCGCTCTGCGTCCCATGCGACGCCTCGAAAGCAGCCCGAGCCGGCCCGATCAGAGCCGCATAGTCCTGCAGCGGCTGCCCCCAGCTCAACGACCGCCCACCGAAGTCCGTCCGGAACGGCCCCGGCTCGACGATCGTCACCCGGATCCCCAGCGCCGCGACCTCCGCCGCCAGCGCCTCCGACATCGCCTCCAACGCAGCCTTCGGCCCCGCGTACGCCGTACCGCCCGCGCCAGACGTCACGCCCACCACCGAAGACATCTGCACCAGATGCCCCGACCGCCGCGCCCGCATCCCGGGCAACACCGCCCGGGTAACGGCCAACGCCCCGAACAGATTCGTCTCGAACGCCGCCCGCAACTCCTCGTCCCGGTGCTCCTCGAACGCCCCGAGCAACGCAGACCCCGCGTTGTTCACCAGTACGTCGATCCCGCCGAACGCCTCCTCCGCCGCAGCCACCGCCGCCCGGACACTCGCCCCATCCGTCACATCAAGCCGCGCCACTCGCACCCGCCCCGGCGCCAACTCCTCCAACTCCGCAATCCGTCCAACACCCCGAGCAGTAGCCATCACCCGATCGCCCCGTCCGGCCACCACCTGAACCAATGCCCGACCGAGCCCACTGCTCGTCCCTGTGATCAGCCAACTTTTCGCATCCATGGGCATCAGCTTGGCCAAAACATCGCATCGTTGTAAAGTTTTATTCGATGAACGGTTTGCGTGAGCGGAAGAAGGCGGCTGCCCGGCAGGCGATGTCCGATGCCGCGACTCGGTTGTTCGAGCAACGTGGCTTCGAGGAGGTCACGCTGAGCGAGATCGCCGCCGCCGCCGACGTCTCGGTGAAGACGATCTTCAACTACTTCGGCAGCAAGGAAGACCTGTTCTTCGACGCCGAGCCGCAGGCCCTCGAGAACCTGCTGGCTGCCGTCAGCTCGGACGCGGTCCGAGACCTCCTCCTCGAAGGCCCGATGCTCGACCTCAACTGCCCCTGGCCCGTCGTCGACCAGAACATCTACGAAGGCCTCCGCGCCTTCCACCTCTGTGAGAACGACTCCCCAACCCTCAGAGCCCGCCGCCTGGTCATCATCAACTCCTGGGCCACCCCGCTGACCGAGGCCACGAACTCACCAGCCTGGTCCGCCATGCTCGTCGGCCTCCTCGCGCTCCGTCATCAACTACTGGTCACAGGTCTGGTCGAGGCGCAGCCGATCACCACCATCGAAGACACCATCCGCACCACCATCGGCCGCGGCCTCGACGCCCTCGACCGCGCCTACCCACAAACCTGAGCCCCGCGTACGTAGTACGGGCAAAAGGAAGCGGTCCGGACCCGAAGTACGGGTCTGGACCGCTTCCTTATATATATAGAGCGTTTGACTCAGTGCGTGTGCGGCTCGGTGCCGTGCTCGGCCTCGTGGGCCGCGATCTGGGCGCGAACCTCTTCCATGTCGACCGCGCGGAGCTGGGTGATCAGGTCCTCCAGCGCCGGCGCCGGCAGGGCACCCGGCTGCGAGTACAGGACGACACCGTCACGCACGGCCATCAAGGTCGGGATGGAGCTGATCTGGAATGCCTGGGCCAGCTCGACCTGCGCCTCGGTGTCCACCTTGCCGAAGGTGATGTCCTCATGCGTCTCGGACGACTTCTCGAACACCGGCCCGAACATCTTGCACGGACCACACCACTCCGCCCAGAAGTCCACCAGGACGAGCCCGTCGGAACCGACGACCTTGTCGAAGTTCTCCTGGGACAGCTCGACCGTTGCCACTACGACCTCCGAAGTTAGACGAATTCGTCATGCATAACAGCGCGGACCCCGTGAGTGTTCCCGGGGCCGCCCGCGGCGCGGGACCGGGATCAGATGGGCATGTCGACGAACGGCGACTGGTAGTCCTGCACCTCGTCCAGGATGGCAGCCGCGTCGTCCGGGCTGAGGTCGGCCCGCTCTTTCTCGGCCTGGATCATCTGGCGCAGCAGCCGCGTCTCGCCCGCCGTGGCCAGGCCGGTGATCTCGGGGTGCCCGTTCAGCAGCCAGGCTGTGGCGGCCGTCACATACCGTTGCTCGTCGAACGGCCGGTACCAGGTGTCGTACGCCTTCTCCTCGCCGTCCTGCCAGTTCCGCCGGGCGATCATCTTGATCGTCATCAGCGCCGCGTCGCTGGCCTTGACCGCCTCGACGAGCGCTGCGTAGTCATCGGCGTACTTCGAATCGGTGGACAACTTGTAGTTGAGCGGCGTCAGCACGCTGTCGAAATCGAACCGGCGCAGACCCTCCAGATGAACACTCGGTGCCTCGGCGGTGTGCCCGGTGATGCCGATCGCGGACACCATGCCCTCTTCCTTGGCCCGGATCGCGGCCTCCAGCGAACCGCCCTTGCCGGTGACCAGGTCGAGGTTCTCCAGATCGCAGACGGCGTGCATCTGGATCAGGTCGACCCGATCGGTCTGCAGCCGCTCGAGCGACCGGTTGATCTCCGCCCAGGCCTCGTCGTACGTGCGCCGTCCGGTCTTGGTGGCCAGGAAGATCCGGTCCCGGATCTCGCCCATCCGCGGCCCGAGCCGCAACTCGGCGTCGCCGTAGTCGGCAGCCACGTCGAAATGGTTGATCCCCGCGTCAAGGGCCTCCTGGATCGACGCATCGGCCCGATCTTGGTCGACCCCACCGAGTGATGCCGCGCCATAGATCAGTACCGAGCTCTGGTGCTCCAGCCGCCCTAGCCGACGAGTCTCCATCGCATGTCCTCTCAAAGGTCCTCGGATGCGTCAAACACTAGTACTTTGACCCCGCGCCACGGGAGAGTTTTCCACAGGGCGGACCGGGCGATCGGTTACTATCTGTGATCAGTTGGATCGTTCTGCTTACCATGTTGTTCGCACGGGTTTTCGAACCTGTCTGACCCGTGTGGCATGGTATGCGCTGCCTGATCGACGTGATCGGGCATGAGAGAGGAGTTATGGCGACGGTACCGAAGGTGTCACGCTTCACCCGTGAATGTGCAGCGAGCGCAGAAGCGGGTAACAGTATGGCTGCGGGGAGCGATGGAGCTTCCGGATCCTGGGTTCAGGTCTCCCGGTGGACAGTCGCTTGCCGTATCCTCCCGGCTACTGTCCGCGTAACTGCTGTCTGAGGGGCGGGTAGCGATGAGTTGGTGGCGAACGTTGCTGAATCTGCCGCCAAAAGGTGAGCATTGGGCGGACCAACGGCGTACGAAGAGGTCGGGCAAGCAACGCCCGCAGAGCACCGCACCGGAGTGGTGGTCCCACCCCGATGGACCGGTGTCGCCTACGCCTCGCCAGGCGCAGGGGGTGGCAGCGCAGTACAGCCAGCCCCAGCCGCCGAACTCCGGTGGCGTGATGGCCCCTCCGCGTCGCCCACAACAGCCAGGTGCCCAGCCCCCGGCCGGGCAGGCGCCTCCGGGTGCTCCGCCCGGCCAGCAGGCGGCAGCCCGCAGTACGGGTCAGCCGTCGGAGGGCGGGACCAGGCAGCCCGAGCGACTCCGGCAGCGGTCACCGCACGGCGCCCACGCGGCGCCCGGCCCGGTCCGCGAGCCGATCCTCGAGCCCAGCCAGACACCATGGGCGACCGAGCCCGAGTCCTCTTTCTCCACCTGGGCGCGGCGGTTCTTCCGCGGCCTGGTGGTGGCCGTCCTGCTGCTCGCCGCGATCAGCGGCGTACGGTCCTGGATCCGGCCGAACACGTCCACCACGACCGGCGGCCAGACCACCCAGTCGGGATTCCCGGCCGACGAGGCCCGTGCGGTCGCGACCCGGTACGCGGTCTCCTACCTGAACTGGGACGAGACCAACCCGGACGCCCGGCCGGCCTCGATCGCCCTCGATCTGGCCGACAAACTGGACGCCCGGGCCGGCTGGAACGGTCAGGGCAAGCAGACCGCCGACAAGGCGTACCCGGGCGAGGTCAAGGTCGACCCGTCCGGCATCACGGCGGTCGTCGACGTCCGGGTGCAGGTCCGGGCGTTCACCAAGTCGGGCCGTACCTTCGTGCCCGGCCCCTACACGTGGCAAAGGGTGTCCGTGCCGGTGGCACGGACGGCATCGCGGGTCGTCGCCAGCGGCCCGCCCACCTTCGTCGCCGACGAGCGGGCAGCGCTGCCCGACAACATGCCCGGGACCGGCCAGCCGGACGACGACCTGACCGCGGCGACCGAGAAGGACGCCGAGGCGTTCTTCAGCGCCTACGCCGAATCCGACGTGAAGGTCGAGGCGGTGGCGGCGCCCGGTGCCGCGATCCACAGCCTGAACGGGGTGGTCAAGCTGGACGACCTGGAATCGTGGCAGGTTTACGCCGGAGACGACAACGAGCGCCGGGCCACGGCCGCCGTTACCTGGGACGGGGCCGGGGACGCGACCCTCAAGCAGACCTACACGCTCACTCTTCGGCGTACTGTCGCCGCGGACGGGGCACAGCGATGGCAAGTGGCTGCCGTCGGATGACCACAGCAGACTGCCGTCGGATGACCAGAGCACCAAGGGAGATACCGCAATGATGACGCACCAACTCGTCGCGAGCGTGGTGGAGCTGACCGCGCCGATGGCCGACAGCAACGTCCCCACCGGGGCGGATTTCAAGGACTGGGTCCTGGTCATCGCGGGGAACATCTTCATCGCGATCCTCGTGCTGCGCGCGATCGGCCACTACTTCAAGCGCGAGTGGGGCGAGCTGTTCGGTCACATCGCGGCCGGGGTGCTGGTCGGTGGGCTGATCTACGCCAACAACCAGACCATCAACGTGCTCAAGGGCTTCTGGGGATTGCTGGCCGGAGGTAATTGATGCGTGTCGGCCGCACCCTGACCCACCATTTCGAGATCGAGACCCGGCAGTACGACCTGCTCGGGATCGACCTCGGAGAAGGCGCCCGCCGGCGGATGATCATCTTCGGCGCGGTCATCATCCTGGTCTGGATCGCCCTGCTCGTCCCGTTCATCGGGGTGCCGCAGAAGGCCACCGTCAGCCTGTACATCGTGCCGCCGTTCGTGATCACCGCCTTCGGCTGGCGGGCGGGCCGGCACCACGAACGCCGCCGCCGCGTGACCGAGTGGGCGCTGGCCGTCCGCTACGCGTTGCGCGCCCATCGCCCGATCATCGGACTCGGCGCGCGGGCCGCCGACAAGACGGAGTACCTGCCATGGCGTGAGCGCGTCGCGACCCAGAAGGTGGCCAACCTGGCGAAGGCCAGGGTGACCCCGGAATGGGAACGCGAGGACGTGGTGGAGCTCGACCCACAGGTCCGGGCCGGTGCGGAGATCACCGTGAACCAACGGGCCCGCCTGCTCGGAGCGGACCACGTGCAGAGGGTCAGTCGCAGGACGTCGTCGGGACTGCATCGTTCGAATAAGGGGCACTGATGAAGATCGCTGACAAGCTCCTGAACCTGGTCGGTGTCGGCCGCGAGCGTGGCCTGCCGCCACCCCGCCTGGTCGCCATCGCCGACGGTCTGCTGGTGACCGAGCGCAGCGCCGAGGCGTGGTTCCTGATCTCGGTCGCGAACACCGACCTGGCCACCGAGGGCGAGCAGGACGCCGCGCTCGACGCCGCGGTCAGCGCTGCCGCGACGATCCTCGGCGACCGGCTCAGCCACCTGAAGGTGGTCTGGGGCCGCTCGACCGGTCTGGACTACATCGACAGCGTGGCCGGCCACTACCGGATCGGCGATCACGAGGGCTGGGCGCAGACCCGCGCCGACCGGATCGACGAGATGCGGATGCCGGAGCGGTACGTCGCGCTCGGCGTGCACCTCAGCGACCGCGACCCGCGGGCGACCGCGCAGGTCCGCGGCTCGATCAGCGACGCCCTCGGGACCACCTCGTGGCGGGTGAGCGCGCGCGAGCTCGCGCACCTGGACGAGCGCGTCCACAAGCTCGCCCGTCAGCTCGGCTCGACCGTCTGGCGCGCGCACACGGCACCCGCCGAGGTGATCTCCTGGCTGATCAGCCGCGAGATGCACCGCGGCGCAGTGGCCGCACCCCGTCGCGGCCTGATCACCGGCGCGTCGCTGGCCCGCTTGACGTCCGGCCGCGTCGTGCCGTATACGGATCACCTGCGCATCTACGACACCCGCGGCCAGATCGCTGCGTACACGAGTGTGCTGGCGATGACGGACTTCCCCGAGGAGCTCGAGACACCGGGCGCGGGGGAGTGGCTGCGGACGCTGTCCGAGATCAAGGCGATCGACGACGACGGTGACGAGATCGACGTCACCGTCGAGGCCTCGGTCCGGTTCCGGGTGCTGACGAAGAAGACCGCCCGGCACCTGGTCGACGAGACCCGCAAGTCGGCCAAGGAGCAGCGCCGGTCGGCCGCGAAGGGCACCGCCGAGGAGACGGCCGACGAGATCGTCGAGACCGAGCGGATCATGCGTGAGGTCAAGCGCGACATCAACCGCAGCGGCCTCACCCTGGTCGAGGACCACCCACGGCTGCTGGTCAGCGCGGATACCCGCGAGGACCTCGAGGCGTATGTCGACGCCGTCGTAGCGCATTACGCCGACCGCGGCATCACGGTGGCCGCCGGTGCGGACGAGCAGCGGGACCTGTGGCTGGAATCGCTGCCAGGCGACCAGCTCCGGGTGCCCGATCTCGGGCACGTGCGGGAGTCGACCGCGTTCTTCGGCTCGTGGTTCTGGGGCGGGGCGTCGATCGGTGACGCGACCGGTCCGGCGATCGGGTATCTGACCGGCTCGACGCCTGGGTTGGTGCGCTTCGACGCGGCTGCCGGTTCGGCGTTGGGTGACGCGACGACGACGTTGTTCCTTGGCCGATCGGGTCGAGGCAAGACGACTGCCGCGATGTTGGGTGGGCTTGATTCGGCTTTTGCCGGGGCTTGGGTTCCGCTTTTGGACTTGAAGGGTGATGCTGCTGGGGTGTCGGCGGTTGCCGCGGAGTACGGCGTACCGACTGCTGTCATCGAGATCACCGCCCAGTTCTCGGGCGCTGCCGACCTGCTGCGCGTACTCCCTGTGGACGACGCTTTGCTGCAGGCGCCGTCGCAGCTCATGTTGCTGCTGCCGCCGCATCTGCGGGGCGCCGCCGAAGCGCCCGTCATGGCGGCGACACGGGCGGAGATCCAGTCGCCCGATCCGTCCTCGTGGGGAGTCATCCAGCGGCTGTGCGCGGCTGAATCGGAGACCACCCGGACTGTCGGGTTCGCGCTGCGCGACCTGGTTGAGACCGGCCTCGGTTCGGTTGTCGCCGGTCCGCCGTCGGGTCTGTCCTCACTGACGACGAACCCGGGCCTCTGGGTCGTACAGATGCCCGGCCTGACCCTGCCCTCGCCGGAGTCCGCGCCCGAGTCGTGGTCCCCGATCGAACGCGTCGGTATGGCCTGCCTCCGCGGCTGCCTCGCCTGGATGGTCCGTACGACCGGCCGCCGAGAGTTCCGTGGCCGCTCCAAAGTCGTCATCGTCCCCGAGGTCCACCTCCTGACGAAGACGCCCGACGGCGCGTCGTTCCTGGACTACATCGCCCGGGTCGGTCGTGCTCTCGGCGCGTCCCTTGTCCTGGACACCCAGGACCCGGCTTCGATCCTGAAGCTCCCCGGCCTGGTCGAGCAGATCACCACCCTGTTCGCCTTCAGCCTGCGCTCCCGCGAACAGGTCGACTCGTTGTTGGAACTGCTGGGCCGGCCGCAGACCGCGCCGTACCAAACCCTGGTCCGCGGCATCAACACCGCCGCCAACGGCAAGAGCATCCGCCACGGCCACTGCATCATGCGAGACCGCTGGGACGAGGTCGCCACCGTCCAGATCGACATCCCCAGCCAGCGCGTCGCCGAACTCCTCCGCACCACCCCGGAGTCCGAGCACGACTTGGAACCGACCCAGCCGATCCTCCCGCCGTACGAGGACCCGGACCCCTTCGCCGAAGACGACGAAGA
Organism: Kribbella sp. NPDC051718; assembly: GCF_040681515.1. Taxonomy (NCBI): domain Bacteria; kingdom Bacillati; phylum Actinomycetota; class Actinomycetes; order Propionibacteriales; family Kribbellaceae; genus Kribbella; species Kribbella sp. NPDC051718. Next base: position 40,622 of record NZ_JBFAYZ010000003.1, read on the forward strand.
CCGCGCCGACGCCCTGCAACCCGCCGCGGCCGCCGCCTCCCAAGCCGAAGCCCACACCCAGGAACCCGTCCAGGACACCCCCCTGCCATCGGTCCCGGTAGTAGAAACCTCCAACCACCACGCCCCGGCGACCCCGACGCCCACCCCTTCTCCCAACGGCGTAGACCACCACCACCCACCCCGCTACGACGAACCAATCGGCCCCGACGAGGTCTACGACCAAGAAGCCGACGAAGCCGCCTACAACGAAGCGATGTACCCCGCCACGGACCCCGACCCGTCCCCCTCCAACGGCAACGGCAACGGCTCCGGCAAGAAGGAACACGTCGCATGAGATGGTCCCGCCGTCTCCGCACGGCGCTCACCGTCCTAACGATCTCCTTCATCGTCACAGCCCAGGTCGCCCTGGCCGCCGATCCCCACACAGGCCCCACCAACCCCACCGGCTTCGGCGACCTCCTCCCCACCCCCGACCTAACCCACGGCGACAGCAGAACCCTCTTCGAGTCCTACAGCCCCATGCTGTACACGCTGGACTTCGATACGGGTATCACCGATGGCTTCAACATGATCTTCAACGGCTATGCGGCGCTGGTCATGATGTACGTGACCGCGATTACCCGTGCGGCCATCTCGGTCGGCTGGTGGTTGTTCTCGTTCACCGATGTCTCGTCGCTGACCACTGCGACGTCGACGACAGTCGGCGCCACAGGCACTCAACTCGCGGGATGGTTGTTGCCTTCGGCACTGGCCTTCGGAGCTGTCGCCGCCTACACCCAGCGGAAGACCTCAGGTAGCGCGTTGGGCCAACTGCTCTGGGTATTCGCGGCGGGCTTGCTCAGCATCAGTTTCGCGGTCGCCCCGGCGACCTGGATCCGCGGCGTGGACGGCGCGAGGCAGCTCGGTGCCGGTGCGGTGATGACGGCGTCGTCGGATGCGATGGGTTCGACCATGCAGACCCCTGTTCCGTGGCCCGAGCCTGGCTTCACAGGAACACCGAAAGAGACGTTGCTGCGTAAGTCCGCTGATTCCAGCTGGCGTGGATTCGTCGTGACGCCGTGGTGCATTGCGGAGTTCGGCTCCATTGCCGCATGCGAGCGCTACGGCAAGGGACTGCTGGACGTCGGCACCGATACAGAGGCTCGATCCAAGTACATCAATGACGTCATCACGCCGGCGGAAGGCGGTAGCGACGCTCCGACCGTCAAGTGGCTCAAGGGCGACAATCCGTTCGGTCGAGTGAGCGTGGCGATGATCGCGGCGATCGCGGCCACCCTCTTCGCTTTCCTCAATATCGCCTTGGCTTTCACAGCCCTGATGGCGTTCATAGGTTGCCTACTGCTTTTGGTGGTCGGGGTCTTCTTCGCTTGCCTTTGGATCATTCCGGGCAGACCACGTCAGTGGGGGCTGAACTGGTTCGAGGCATTGATCGGCCTGGTGTTGCAGTCCTTCCTCGCGATGCTGATCTTCGGCACGGCACTGACCCTCCTCACCGCCGTTTTCAGCTTGAGCGGGAGCTTGGGGTGGCTGCCGGTCACTGGTCTCGCAATCTGCGTCTTGATTGTCGGAGTCCGCGTTCGGCGGCTGCTGGACAGCCTGACGACGATGATGCGTCCGGGGACCGGAAGCATCATGCTGGGCAACCTTGCGCGTCGCGGCGCGACGGGTGCGTTGCAGCGGCTGACGAGCGCGATCAGCAACAGAGGCGTCACGTCGCCGACGCCGTCGGAACGGAATCGCGAGCGCTCTGGCCAGCCCGGCGCTGGCACCCAGCGGGTGTCTACAGTTCGGGTATTCCGGCAGGCGCCGGCGGTCGGCGCGATCGGGCGATCTACGGCGTCGGGTGGAAGCCCGTATGAGTTGACCACGGGCGCGGAGAGACGGAAGCCAGAGACAGGAGGCACCTCCGCAGCTGCGGGTAGGCCAGGTGGCACCGGACTGGTTACGTCTGAAGCAGCTAGCGTCGGTGGTGCCGGTTCCGGACGCAAGGCGTCTGCTTTGAGCCTTTCGCGTTCGCGGACGCAGACCCACGGGGAGGGCCGCCGTACCATCTCGGTCGGCACAGGTTCGGCGGGTGTCGCCACATCGTCGGCTAAGGCGCCACGATCTGCTCCGTCAGATGCTCAGCGCCCCGCGCGTCACTCGAAGCGGATCCAGGCCGCGCCGGTCAGCGAACCTCGTTACGAGCCGCGTTCCTACGTGCAGTCCGCGAGCCTGCGGGACGGCCCGCCGAAGGGGACGTCACGTCGGCGGCCCACTTCGGCGAAGCAGCGTCGGTTCCGGGAGTACTCGCAGTTCACGAAAGACGGCGTGACTGTGCACGTACCGAAACGTCGGTGATGGGCGATGGCAGGTAGAAAGCGCGACAAGGACCCTGATCCGCGACAGTCGGGTCAGCGTCCTCTTCCGCCGGAGCCGGACAGCTGGCGCTCGGTCATCAACAACGACTACGACTACCCCGAGGAACTCGACGAGCTCAGCGGTCGCGAGCGCAGGCGGGCCAAGAAGACCTGGCGTCGCGACGACCACGCGGCGCGGATGGCTTGGCTGCGCAGTCAGCGGCAGGCGGAGCCGGTCTCGCCCGCGGCGATCGTCGTGCTCGTGGTCATCGTGATGGTGGTGATCCTCGGGCTCGGCGGAGGCCTGCCGAAGATCCTCGGTGGAGGCGACGACGAGAAGCAACCGGTGGGACTCCTGACGCCGGCCCAGCCGATCCCACAGCCGACTGCTCCCGGCACAACCTCGACCTCGATCTCGGAGCAGCCGAGCGCTACGCCGACGCAGTCGACGCCGCCACCAGAGACCCATCGTCCGCCGCCGGCGGCAATCGCCGGCGCCGTGAAGGTGGTGGAGACCTGGGCGCGCGTTTTCTACACCCGCGATCCGGCGGCTGAGAGCTATTCGCAGCTGATCAACAAGACTGCTGAGTATGTGACCCCGGGAGTGGGAGCCAGCTTCGCCGCGGCAGGTGACTCGACGTACGACGCGTTGAAGGCAAGCAACGGCCGGTCGACGGTGGTCGCGGCGGTGGTCAGCCTTCCACGAGCCGACGTTGCGCCGGTCGACACGGACACCCGAGTTGCTCGCCTCTTGAAGGTGACGATCCAGACGACCGGCACGAAGCCTCAGCGATTCGACGTACCACTGCTGGTCACCGTGATCGCGGAAGAGGGCAAGTGGCTGATCAGTGAGGTCTCCGGCGGCACCGGGCCATGAGGATCGCGAGAGGAGGCCGAGATGTTCGACGCTCGTAACGCGTCTCGGGCCGGCGGCTTGATGAGCGCCGGCCTGGTTCTCAAGGCTGTCTCAGCGATGGCGTTGGTCGGGGTGGTCGGCCTCTTGATGCTCGCGCCGTTCGGCGCTTCGGGTAAGTCCCAGGCTGCCTGTCTGCCACTCGCACCGGGGCAGGCGGGTGACGCGAACACCAGTGTGAAGTTGCGTCAGAACCAGATCGCGTTCGCCAGGATCATCGACGATGTGGCGGTCAAGCGGGGACTACCTGGCCAAGCCACGCTGGTCGCCCTGATGACCGCTTTGCAGGAGTCGCAACTGCAGAACCTATCCTATGGCGACCGCGACTCGGTCGGTCTTTTCCAGCAGAGACCAGCGGCCGGCTGGGGATCCGTCGAGCAGATCATGGACCCCCGCTACGCGGCGGAAGCGTTCTTTGGCGGCGTCAATCCTCCGGACCCGCCAGGCCTGGTGGACATCAACGGCTGGCCGTCGATGTCCTACAACGATGCGGCTCAAGCAGTACAGGTCTCTGGCTTTCCGGATGCTTATGGCCAGCACGAGGAAGCTGCCAAGAACATCGCGGCGTCTGCGGGGATCAACCTGAATCGCCCCGGCGATCCGTACGCGGGTCGCGCGGGTGCGCCACCCGGCGGCGGTGACGATGCCCAGGCGCTGACGGACAACAGCCAATGTGGCCAGGGACTGGTTTCCGGCCAGCCGATCAACGGCGTCTGGCCGCCCGAGCAACAAACGATCGCCGATCCGACCGGGACTGGCGGACTGGTGACGCCGCGAACCGCCGCCTGGGTAGCACTGGCTCGCAAATCGCTGGGCGCTCTCAGCATGAGCTGCTGGGACGCCCACGCCTGGAACCCCACCAGCGACCATCCACGCGGCAAGGCCTGCGACATCATGGTCGGGGGCAATTCCCGAAGATCCGCCCCGATCAAGGCAGAGGGAGACCGGATCGCCAACTGGGCCGTCCAGACAGCAGCGCAGACCGGCGTCCACTACGTGATCTGGTACGGAAAGATCTGGTCCGCCAAACGCGGCACCTGGATCCCGTACAACGGCGGCGGCGTCTACGTCCCCACCGACGTCACCGGCGGCCACTTCGACCACGTCCACGTGTCGCTCTACTGAGACCGCCCCCACCGTGCCTACCGTTGAACCCCGCCGGACCCAACCCAAGAAGGAGAGCAACACATGAGCGGCCCGCCCGACCCGTTCGATCCTCAAGGGCCGACAGGCGGCGACCAGCCTTTCCCTGCGGTGCCGCCTCCCTACGGGTACCCGAACCCTCAGCAACCCGGCCCAGGCAACAATCTTCCAGTCGGACAGCAGTGGAACCAGTTCCCGCCTGACCCGCCGGTACAGATCCCTGGCGGACAACTACCAGAGGTGTCGTCGGGGCCTCCAGGGCCAGTTCGGGTGGACGCTGGAATCGGCGCGTCTTTGGCGGTCGCTGGAGCCTGGTTCTTCTGGAGCCTCTGTGTCGTCGGGTGGCTTGGTGGATTCTTCGGGTCTACCGTCGGCTGGGCTGTAGTGGGGGCCTGGATCATTTCCGGAGCGCTGACACTCATCCGGCCGGTGGAGGACATGCTTGCTCGCCATCTGCTGCGCTTGCGACTGCCCACTTCTGTCGAACGGCAGCGGATGGGGCCCGGGTGGTATCAGGTGGCGCGTCGCGCCGGTGTAGATCCGAACCGCTTCACGATCTGGATTCAGGAATCCGAGGACGTCAACGCGACGCCAACGCCTGGCCATACGATCGCGGTCACACGTTGGGCGCTCTACACAGTTCCTGTTCATCATCTGGAAGCTGTCCTGGCCCATGAGTTGAGCCACCATCTGGGCGGGCGGGCATGGCTCAGCCTGTTGAGCTTCTGGTACTCGATTCCTGCCAGGGCGACTCTCATTGCGGCGCGAGCGCTTGGGCGTTTGATGCGGAAGATCCCAGCGCTCGGCTGCGCCGTTGTGGGCTTTCTCGTGATGGGATACACGGGGCTCGTGCTGGTCGTGCTGATCTTCGGACACGGCCGGTTGTGGCCGTTCCTGTTCCTCACACCTTTCATCGCGCCACCAATCCTTGCCTGGCTCAGCCGGTTGCAGGTGAAGCAGGCGGACCGCAAAACTGCACTTCTCGGCTACGGGACGTTGCTGGTACAGGTGCTGAACGGCTGGCAGATGCAGCATCAGAACACTCTCGGCCAGCGTGGCACTCGTCGGGCTGAGTTCATGTCGGGGCGGCCGGCGTTGGTGGATCGGGTGCATGTGTTGGAGAGCGTCCGTACGTACTGACCAAGCGGCTGTCAGTCCTCGCCGATGTAGGTGATCTCAGTCGTGGTGGCTGATGGGTTTGTGAACGCCAGCAGCTGCTCGGCCTCTGATTCGATGGCGGTGCGGGCCTGGCGGGTGAGTTTGATGAGGGGTTCGATCGTCAGAGCGGCTGTGTTCTTGGGGGTTTTGGGGCGTCTCCAGAGGGCTGTCAAGTAGCCGTCGTGGAGGATTGAGCCTTTGCTTAGGGTTTCTAGGAGGGGGCGGGTGGGAGGGGCGGGGGTGGGGTGGAAGCGGGTTCGGTTGGCGTGGGAGAGGAGGAGGTTGTCGTATTCGGGGAGGAAGCGGGTGGGGACTTCGAGGTGCTCGTCGGGGAGGGGGAGGTCGGGGAGGTCGTAGAGGGGGCGGGTGGTTTCTGGGTCGGTGTAGGTGCGGAGGTCTAGGCGGTCGAAGACTTCGGAGAGGTGGGTTAGGCCGGACCAGTTTTGGGCGTCTAGGACTGTGGCGGGGCCGTAGGCGGCTAGGTAGCGGAGGACTAGGGCGTCTACGTCGGGGGTGGGGGTGATGGGGGTGCCAAGCCAGAGGTCGGCTGTGGACATGGTGGGGTTGCCGGATTTGCCCCAGACGCCTCGGGGTGGGATTTGGATGGTGGGGAGTAGGCAGCGGACGGCGTGTGCCAGGGAAGGGGCGTCGCGGTCGGGCCAGAGGGGGGCCAGGTGGTCTCGGAGTTCGGCGGCTGTGGCAGGCGAGGCCTCTAGGCGGGCGGTGCCGGCGGCTAGGACTGCCTGCATGTCCAGGCCTTCCAGGCGTTTGCCGCCGTAGGTCGTGTTGGAGTAGACCTCGCGTTCCAGGCGGGGCTGGATGAGGCCGCGGGTGGCTAGGAAGTCGCGGCTGGACATCAGGTGGATGGTGGCTCGCATGAGGGAGCCGCGGACGGCCTGGCGGGACTCGATGAGGTCGGCCAGTTCCATGGGGTCGAAGTCGACCAGGCGGGTCCACAGGCCCACGTAGGGGGCCAGGGGGATCTGGGCTTGCATGCCCACCAGGTGTTCGATCGCTTCCAGAGCAGTTGCCGGGCGGCGGGAGGTCAGCCATTGGCGGTCGAGGGTGGCCCGGTTCTGGGCTCGCAGGCTCAGCTTGGTGGTCATGGCAGATCCTCTCCCGGGGACGAGGTCAACGCCAGCGGTGGCTGAACGCCTCGAGACGGGCCGTGTACGCCGAACGCGCAGCCGCGTCCGCAGTCAATCCCCGGTCGTCGCCGAGCAGTCGCCGGGCGTAAGCCATCAGCGGCTCAGGTACCAGCCCGTCGAGCAACCCCCACCCGGCCAGGAAGCCTGGTACCGGAGTCTCGGCCCGACGGGTGCGACACGTCCGCACGACGGCCGCCGCAACATCGGAGGGATCCACAGTCGGCAAGACCCCGCCCAGCCGCACCCCAGACGACAACGACGTCCGTACTGCGCTCGGCAACACCGCACTAACACTCACCCCCGTCCCATGCAGCTCCCGCCGAACAGCCGCCGAGAGCCCAACGGCAGCAAATTTCGAAGCGTTGTAAACCGCCATCCCCGGAAACGGAATCTTCCCCGCCATCGAAGCAATGTCGACCACATGCCCGTGGCCCCGGGCAACCATCCCAGGCACCACCAGCCGCATCCCATGGATCAGTCCCCACACGTTGACATCGAGCGTCGCCCTGCTGATCTCGTCCGACTCGTCGAGGAACGGCCCGAGCGGCATCACCCCGGCGTTGTTGACCAGTACGTCGATCCGCCCCGCCTCCCCAAGAACCGAGTCAACGAAGGCCGCGTACGACGACCGCGAAGTCACATCCAGAACTCGAGGACCGTCCAGATCACCCACATAGACGGAGGCTCCAAGCGCAGAGAAGGCCGAGGCGGTCGCCGCCCCGATCCCGCGAGCACCACCCGTGATCACCACGATGGACCGGGCGATATCGATCTTCATGAAGCCACCTCCGCACCGGAACGGATCGCATAGTCAGCAGGCGAGAACCGCCCGACCTGAGCCCGCAGCCGCCGCGACGACCACGGCCAGTTGAAGCTGTTCCGCCCATTCGCATCGCGGTAGTAACTCGCACAGCCACCGGTCTCATAAACCGTCGACCTCAAAGCAGATTGCACGGACGAGTTGAACGCCGCCTCAACCCCAGCCCGTACGGAGATACTCGACCACCCCCGATCACGCATAGCCGTCAAAGCGCCAAGTGTGTGATCGAGTTGCGCCTCCAGGATCATGAACGCCGACGTATGCCCGGTCCCCAGACTCGGCCCGAGCAGGTTGAACAGATTCGGGAAGCCGCTCACCGTCGTGCCGAGATACGCCGACGGACTGCCCTGCCAATGATCGTCAAGACTCTTGCCGGCGGCATCGAAGACGCGCGTAGCCAACGGCAGGTCGAGGATCTTGAACCCAGTGCCCAGCACCACGACATCAACAGCCGTCACCGACCCGTCCGCCCCGACAACCGAAGAGCCAGACATCGAGGCGACACCGGTGGGATGGACAGACACGTTGTCAGCAGCAACGGCCGGGTAGTAGTCATTGGACATCAGAATCCGCTTACACCCCAGCGTGTACGACGGAGTCAACGCCGCACGAAGCAACGGATCATGCACCGACCGACGCAAGTGCCAAGCGCCCACCCGCTGGATCTGCCGCATCACCGCCGGATGCCGGAAGCCCACCCCCAACGCCTCCATGCCGCCATATTCCAGAAGACGCAACAACCGCTGAGCAGCAGGCACCCGTCGCATCAGCCATCGCTCAGCCGACGGCACATAGTGGTCAGGCTTCGGCAAGACCCACTGCGCCGTCCGCTGATACAGATGCAGCGACGACACCAACGGCTGGATAGCCGGCACGAACTGCACGGCCGACGCCCCCGTACCGATCACAGCGACCCGCTTGCCGCGCAGCTCAACCGAGTGATCCCACCGGGAGGAGTGAAACAGGGGTCCGTCGAAGGACAGCGGTATCGACGGCATCAACGGCTCATGCCAAGGCCCCGTGCCCGTGATCAGTGCGCGGGCAGTGAGCGACCCCTCCGATGTCGACACCTCCCAGTGCTGCTCGGCATCCGACCACGAGGCGCGAAGCATCTCGACGCCGAAGCGGAGGTGAGGAACCACGCCGTACCGCGCGGCAGTCGACTCCAGATACGCCCGGATCTCGGCCTGCCCGGCGAAGGCGCGGGTCCACGACGGATTCGGCGCGAAGGAGTAGGAATAGAGCGCCGACGGTACGTCGCAGGCGCAGCCGGGGTAGGTGTTGTCGCGCCAGGTGCCGCCCAGCGCGGCGGCTTTCTCCAGTACTACGAAGGAGGTGATCCCGGCCTGGAGGAGGCGAATCGCCGCTCCGATGCCCGAGGCGCCCGCTCCGATGACGAGTACTTCGTGGTCAGCCATATTTCGAATACTAGTAGTATCTGGATACTAATGGAAGGTGAAGATGCCGAGACTGACCCGCGCGGAGAGCCAGGCGCGTACCCGCGAGACGCTCGTCGCGACCGCCATCGAGTTGTTCCTCCGGGACGGGTACGCGGCGACCAGCCTGGAGAAGGTCGCCGACGAGGCCGGCTTCTCCAAGGGCGCGGTCTACTCGAACTTCCGCAACAAGGACGAGCTCTGCCTGGCCGTCGTCGACGCGATCCGCCTCGACCAGGCGCACAAGATGGCCGAGGCGCTGGACGGCGCCGCGACCCTCGAAGCCATGCTGACCGGGTTCCAGCGCTGGGCCGACGAGACGATCGGCGACCAGGCCTGGACGGTCTTCGAGGTCGAGTTCGCGACCCGGGCCCGGCAGGACGACGTCGTACGCCGGGAGCTTGCCCTGCGCAACGCTCGGATCCGGGCCGCGGTCACCGAACTGCTCGAGACGCACGCCGAGGAGTTCGACATCACGCTCCCGATGCCGGCCGAGGACTGTGCGACCGCACTGCTCAGCCTCGGCGTCGGCCTGGGCGTGCAGCGAGCCATCGACCCCGACGTTGGCATCGATGTCCTACCAGCCGTCATCCGATTGCTGGCAGGCGGCAACCGCTAGAGGTTTTCCCTTGCCCGGCCGGGATCACGCAAAGTTTTGCTTCCCACGACGGTGCCGGGCGAACTAGGGTCGCGACGGATCGTAGTCGTTTCACCACGGTCGTTCGCCCACCTTGGGAGGGAATGAGTATGAGGGAGCAGTCGCGTCGCCGGAAGGCGATCGCAGCCATCACCACCACTGGAGTGGTGCTGGCACTCGGGATGTCGTTCACCAGCGCGGCGGGGGCAGCGCCGGCGAGCAGTCAGGCAGCCAGTGCGGTTCCGGCGAACCTGAAGCTGATCAAGACGAAGACGTCGTTGCTCGGCAAGCACTACTGGTACCAGCAGACCTTCAAGGGCCTGCCGGTCGTCGGCGGGTACTACGCGCAGCACGTCGACAAGTCGGGCAAGGTGCAGATCACCGACGGCCGCGACGCCGTACCGGCGAACCTGGACGTCAGCGCGAAGGTCGCCTCGGCCACCGCGACGAAGAGCGCCAACACCGCCGTCACCGCCCGCGCCGCGCGGAGCCGGACCACCGGTGGCAAGGACGCGACCCCGGCGCCGGCCGCGGCCCAGGGTGCGGCGCAGCTGGCCGTGCTCGGCGGACCGAACGCCAAGCTGGTCTGGAACGTCACCTCGCGGTCGACCGAGGGCGTCAGCCGCTCACTGGTCGACGCCAAGACCGGTACGGTCGTGGAGTCGAAGGTGATCAGCGACAACATCGACGGCACCGGCTCGGTCTTCGACCCGAACCCGGTCGTCACGCTGAAGAACGAGGACCTGACCGACCAGGACGACAAGAACCAGAACGCCTTGTTCCTGGCGCAGAAGAACGTCATCCTGCGCAACCTGGACGGCTCCGGCAAGCTGAACGGCAGCTACGTCAACATCGCCGAGGCCAAGGGCGGGGTGGCGGTCAACAAGAACAACCACTTCGTGTACCAGCGCGCCAACGACAAGTTCGAGCAGGTGATGGCGTACTACCAGGTCAACCAGACCCAGGAGTACATCCACTCGCTCGGCTTCAGCGACGTGAACAGCGAGTCGCAGGACTTCTCGATCAACACCTTCGAGGGCGACAACTCGTTCTACGACCCGTCGACCGACGTCATCACGATGGGCGAGGGTGGCGTCGACGACGCCGAGGACGCCGAGGTGATCTGGCACGAGTACGGTCACGCGATCCAGGACGACGTCGTTCCCGGCTTCGGTGAGTCGGAGCAGGCCGGCGCGATCGGCGAGGGCTTCGGCGACTACTGGGCCGTCCAGCAGTCCATCCCGGTCAGCAAGGGCTACGACATCCCGTGCGTGATGGACTGGGACGCCACGTCGTACACCGACGGCCCGAAGCACTGCCTGCGCCGCACCGACACCGGCAAGACCACCGACGACATCGACGGTGAGGTGCACGACGACGGTGAGATCTGGTCGAACGCGCTCTGGGACATCCAGAAGGCACTCGGCCGGAACAAGGCCAACAAGGTGATCCTGCAGGGCACGTTCTTCTACGCGCCGGACACCTCGTTCGCCGACGCCGCCCGGGTGACCGTGCAGTCGGCTCGCCTGCTCTACGGCAAGGCGGCCGCCGCCCAGGTGACCACCGCCTTCAAGGCGCGCAAGATTCTCTAGTACGAAGCCGAAGCTCATGCGCCCACGACTACTGTGGGCGCATGAGCTGGAGCACTTCGGACATCCCTGACCTGACCGGCCGCCGCGCCCTCGTCACCGGCGCGACCAGCGGACTCGGCTACGAGACCGCCCTCGAACTCCTGAAGCACGGGGCCGAGGTGACGATCGCCGCCCGCAACCCGGAGAAGTCCGAGCAGGCCGCCGCGAAGCTGAGGGCCGCCACCGGCACAGAGCCGGCCGTCCTCGCGCTCGACCTGGCCGATCTGGCGAGTGTCCAAGACGCGGCCAAGAGTTTCAGCGCAACGCAGGAAAGCCTCGACCTCCTGGTCAACAACGCCGGCGTGATGGCGACGCCGTACCGGCAGACCACTGACGGCTTCGAGCTGCAACTGGGCACCAATCATCTCGGCCACTTCGCCCTCACCGCCCGACTGCTGCCGTTGCTCCAGCAGGCGAAGAACCCCCGCGTCGTCACGGTCAGCTCGTTCATGCACAAAACCGTCAACACGGTCCGCCAGGCTGACCTCCGCGCCGAGAACGGCTACGCGAAGTGGGACGCCTACGGCAGATCCAAGCTCGCCAACCTGCTCTTCATGCGCGAGCTCGACCGCCGTGCCCGCGCCGCCGGCTCGAGCCTCGTCAGCGTCGGCTCACACCCCGGCTACGCTCGCACCCACCTGCAGTCGTCCGGACCGCAACTCGGCGGCGCCAACCTGGAAGCCCGGCTCCTCGCGATCGGTACCAACCTCGTCGCCCAGTCCGCGGCCGCCGGCGCCTGGCCGAGCCTGTATGCCGCGACGACGCCCGGCGTTCCGTCCGGCTCGTACTACGGCCCGTCGTTCTTCGAGTTCCGCGGCAAGCCGAAGCTGGTGCATCCCAGCAAGGCCGCTCAGGATCCCGAGCTCGCTCAGCATCTCTGGGCCTGGTCGGTCGAGGCCACCGGAGTCAACGCGTTCTGACCCAGCGTACCGAGCTAGTGACACACCGGTAACTTCGTGATTACCCTTCGGTAAAACCGAGGAGTAACCCCGCCCGGAGGTCATCGATGCGCAGACTCGTGGTCGCCCTAGCAGTCCTCGTCGCGAGCATCGGTCTCGCTCCCGTCCCGGCGCAGGCCGCAGCGGGATTCAGCACGTCGTACCAGCGCATCCCCGGCGCAGGCGGGACCGAGATCGGGGCCGTCGTACTCACCCCGACCGGGCAGGGCTCCGGCCCGTTCCCGCTCGTGGTGATGCCGTCGAGCTGGGGCGTGCCGAACCTCGAGTACGTCGGCCAGGGCAGCAAGCTGGCCAAAGCCGGCTTCCAGGTCATCTCGTACAGCAGCCGCGGCTTCTGGGACTCCGCCGGCGGCATCGACATCGCCGGCCCGCCGACCGTCGCCGACGTGACCGAAGTGATCGACTGGGCCGCCGACCACACGCCGGCCGACACCAGCCGGGTCGCCTCCGTCGGTATCTCGTACGGCGCCGGTATCTCCCTGCTGGCCAGCGCCAAGGATCCCCGGATCAAGGCGGTCGGCGCGCTGAGCGGCTGGGCCGATCTGATCGCTTCGCTGAATCCCAACGACACGGTCAATCTGCAGGCCGTCACCACACTCCTTGCGCTGGGCAACATCACCGGCCGGCCCGGACCGGAGATGCAGTCGCTGCAGACGAAGTTCCTGAGTGGCGATTTCGACACCGCGATCGCCGAGGCGACCGCGCTGGCGCCGGTCCGATCGGCCAAGACCGTGGTCGACCAGATCAACGCGAACCACCCCGCGGTCTTCCTCGCCAACGCCTTCGAGGACTCGATCTTCCCGCCGACGCAGTACACGGACTTCTTCACCCAGCTCACCGGACCGAAGCGGCTGCTGCTCGCGCACGGCGACCACGCGACCCCCGAGGTGACCGGCGCGATCGGCCTGCCCAACGAGGTCTGGGACGAGCTCGCGCCCTGGCTCAAGCACTTCCTCACCGGGGCAGACAATGGCGCCGACCAAGAGGCGCCGGTCCAACTCAAGTCGCAGCGCAACGTCTGGCGCGGCTACTCCAATTGGGCCGCGATCGGAACACCGACAACCTCGTACCTGACCAAGCCCACCGGCTTGTCGCGCACCGGATCCCTGCAGGGCCAGGCCTCCACTGGCTGGTCCAACGGCATCGGCGCCGGCGTCCCGACAGTCGCCGACAGTGGCGTGGTCCTCGTCTCGGGTGCTTTGCAAGGCCTGCTCTCGATCCCGGTCGGCGTCGCCACCCCACTCGTCGATCGCACCTTCGCCGGGGTCTGGGCGGGTCCGAAATACAGCGTGAAGACGGTCGTCAACGGCGCCCCGCGGTTGCAGGTGACTGTCACGCCCAGCAAGGCCGACACCTCGCTCTTCGCCTATCTGTACGACGTCGACGCGCTCGGCGTCGGATCGCTCATCTCGCACAAGCCGTACACGTTGCGCGGGGCAACGGCCGGGCAGCCCAGGACGGTCGACCTGAGGCTGGAGGCGACCAGTTGGGAGGTGTCCGCCGGGCATCACCTGGTGCTCGTCGTCGACACCGTCGATCCGCGTTACCTCGGTCGCAGCAGCCTCGGCAGCACGGTCACCTTCAGCTCGCCCGCCGACAACCCTTCATCACTCACGATCCCCGTTGCATAATCTGCAACATCCGTTGTGCCTATTGCCACACAAGCCGAGCTAGGCCACTCTTTGTGGTCGGATCATTACCTAAATGCTCGGAGGATGTGTCATGGGTACGAGCCGCCGCCAATTCCTCGGACTCACCGCCGCTGCCGTCGGCAGCGCAGCAGTCGGGATCACCCCAGCTCAAGCCAACGCGAGTTGTCAGGCCACGGGGACGCTGTATCTCGGCACCTACACCTCCGAGTCGGGCGGTGGTACCGGCATCGGGATCGCGTCGTACGACGTCGCGACCGGCCGGCTCACCTCGACCGGCGTACTGGCCGGCGTACAGGACCCGTCGTTCCTGATCCTCTCGCCGTCGGGCCGCAACCTGTACGCCGTGAACGAGCAGTCGTCCGGCGGCGTGACCGCCATCGCCGTCGACTCGCCCGGTCACCTGCGCGTGCTCAATCGTCAGCCCAACGGCGGAAACGCCCCCTGCCACCTGGCTCTCGTTGCCAATGGCAAGTACCTGCTGAGCGCCAACTACGGCTCCGGCGACATCGCCGTCCACCCGGTCAGGACCGACGGCAGCCTCGGCGCCCGGACCGATCTGGTCAAGCACACCGGCTCGGCGCCGCACGCGCACCAGGTCCTCCAGGACCCGACCGGCAACTACGTCCTGGCCGTCGATCTGGGCACCGACACGATCTACACCTACACGATTGCCAACGGCAAGCTCTCCCTGAAGAGCCAGGCGAAGCTCAAGACCGGTGCCGGCCCGCGCCACCTCGCGTTCCACCCCAACGGCCGCTACGCGTACGTCGCCGCCGAACTGAACAGCACGATCACCGTCTGCCAGTACGACGGCGCGACCGGCAAGGTCACTCCGGGAGCGGCCCAGGCCACGGCGCCTGCAGGCCCGACCAACTACCCCGGCGAGGTGATCGTGTCTCCGGACGGCCGGTTCGTCTACCTCACGAACCGCGGCCACAACAGCGTCGCCATCTTCGCTGTCGAGTCCGGGGGAGCGAGTCTGCGGCGCATCGGTACGCCGTCCTGCGGCGGCGACTGGCCGCGGCACGTGACCCTGGACCCGACCGGCAAACTGCTGCTGGTTTCCAATCAGCGGTCCAACAATGTCACCACCTTCGCGGTCGACATCCAGTCCGGCGGCCTGACCCCGAAGACCTCCTTCACCGCCCCGATCCCGGTCTGCGTCCTGCCCGGCTGACCGATGTCGGCCAATGTTTGATTTTGGCTGAACTCTTGTCTTTTTGTTCCGGCACGCTTTGAATGACGAGCGTGTCCGCCCGGTCACGTCCCGTCACGGGAACGTTTCCAGCGGACTGACCTTTCACCGCCCACGAGAGGGAAGCCCATGAAGTTCAGACGACGCGCGGTAGCGGTCGCGGTCGCCGGCCTGCTCGCCGCGACCGCGCTCGCCACCGGCACTCAACAAGCAGTCGGACAGCCCACTCCCGAGGCCTGGCACGCAGGCACTCCGCCGCTGAGCACGCCTTGGACCGACGAGGTGTCGCCCACCAACGCGCTCCCGGAGTACCCGAGGCCGCAGCTCACCCGCAAGAAGTGGCAGAACCTCAACGGCCTGTGGGAGTTCGCCCCGGCCGCCACGGGGGAGGCGCCCCCGTTCGACAAGACGCTGGCCGAGCAGGTGCTGGTCCCTTACCCGATCGAGTCGGCGCTGTCCGGAGTACAGCGGCATGAGGACCGGATGTGGTACCGCCGCACGTTCACCGTGCCGAGCAGCTGGAAGGGCCACCGGCTCCTGCTGCACTTCGGCGCCGTCGACTACGACGCGAAGGTCTGGGTGAACGGCCGCCAGGTCGCCACCCACCGCGGCGGCTACGACGGCTTCGACGTGGACGTCACGAACGTGCTCAAACGGTCCGGCCCGCAGGAGCTGATCGTCTGGGCCGAGGACCTGACCGACGAGACGTTCCAGCCGATCGGCAAGCAGCGCGAGGTCAGCGACCACGGCATCTTCTACCAAGGCAGCTCCGGCATCTGGCGGACCGTCTGGATGGAGCCCGTCGCCACCTCCTCGATCGACCGGCTGCAGCTCACCCCAGACCTACCGAGCAGCACGCTGAAGATCACCGCCGACACCAGCGGACCAGCCGGCCTCGACGTGGAAGCCACCGCGTACGACGGGAGCAAGCTAGTCGGCAAGGTGAAGGGCAAGGCCGACACCGAGCTCAAGCTGCCGATCAAGAACCCCAAACTGTGGTCGCCGGACAGCCCGTTCCTCTACACCCTCAAGGTCAAGCTGATCGACCGGGGCAAGACCCAGGACGAGGTCGGCTCGTACTCCGGGATGCGGTCGGTCGGCAAGATCAAAGGTGCCGACGGCAAACTCCGCCTCGCCCTCAACGGCAAGATCCTCTTCAACCTGTCGACCCTCGACCAGGGCTTCTGGCCGGACGGTCTGAACACGGCCCCGACCGATGAGGCCCTCGCATTCGATCTCGTCCAGCACAAGTTGCTCGGCTTCAACACGGTCCGCAAGCACATCAAGGTCGAGCCGGACCGCTGGTACTACCACGCGGACCAGTTGGGCCTGATGGTCTGGCAGGACATGCCGGCCGCGAAGCCCGACCCGATCCCGGCCGGCCCCTGGCGTGACCAGTTCAAGGCCGAGTTGCGCGAGATGGTCGACGAGCACAAGAGCTTCACCTCGATCACCACCTGGATCCCGTTCAACGAGGGCTGGGGTGAGTGGGACCTGGCCGAGACCGGCCGGATCGCGGGCAGCGTGAAGGCCCAGGACCCGTCCCGGCTCGTCAACGCGCACAGCGGGATGAACTGTTGCGACTCGCTCGGCGACTCCGGCCGCGGCGACGTCATCGACCACCACGCGTACCTCGGCCCCGCGACGTCCTCCCCGGCTGGTGATCGGGTGGCGGTCGACGGCGAGCACGGCGGATTCGGCCTCAAGACGACCGACCACATGTGGTTCGGCGACGGGTTCGCGTACGAGATGACGCCCGACAAGGCGACGCTCACCCGCCGGTACGTCGAGAACCAGCGCGACGTACTGCGCTCCGCCAACTCTTGTGGCATCAGTGGCTCGGTCTACACCCAGATCACCGATGTGGAGGGGGAGCTGAACGGGTTCTTCACATACGACCGGCAGATCCCCAAGATGGACTTCGCCCAGGTGAAGGCTGTCAACCAGGCCATCATCAAGGGGGCCGACGGCACCGGTACGAGCGGTCCGCAGCTGCCGCCGGGCACACCAGGTGCCGACGGCATCCACTTCTACCCGCTCGACGGAACCACGGAAGATGCCGTCGGCACCAATGACGCGACCCTGCAGAACGGCGCGGTCTTCGCCCCAGGCAAGAACGCGGAAGGCGTTGCGCTGAACGGATCCAACCAGTTCATCGACACCGGCGCGCAGCTGCTCGACACCTCCGGCAACTACACCGCGGCGGCGTGGGTGAAGCTGAACAAGGCGGATGGGTCGTTCCAGACGGTCGTCAGCCAGGACGGCGATCGCGACAGCGCCTTCTTCCTGCAGTACTCCGGTGCCGACCAGCGATTCGCGATGAGCTTCCCCGGTCAGCGCGCCCTCGCGCCGACCAAGCCCAACCCGAATCAGTGGTACCACCTCACCGGCGTACGGGATGCCGCGAAGGGTGAACTCAGGCTGTACGTCGACGGCGAGCTGGCCGCGACCAAGAGTGCTTGCAGCCTCGACTCCACCTCGACCGGACATGCGGTGATCGGTCGCGCGAAGTTCGGCGGCAACTCGGTCGACTACCTGGACGGCACGGTCGACCAGGTGCACTTCTTCGACCGGGCCCTCGACGATGCGGAGGTGCGCGCGCTCTACGCCTCGGGGCGCTGATCAACGGTTTCGAGATGCGAAGCGGTCGCAGAGCAAGCATCCTGGTAGTGGTGCCGACCAGGGAGGGCCAGTCAGATGACCGCTCCGAGCCACGTTCTCAGCCCCAAGACCGCGACGAAGTTCCGGCTGCCCCGGTTCGGGCTCGGCGGATCGCCGATCGGTGATCTGCCGGACCCGGCCGGGGACGCGGTCGCGACGGCCACCGTCGACGCGGCGTACCAGGCCGGCATCCGGTACTTCGACTCCGCCCCGAGCTACGGCAGCGGCCGCTCCGAACGGCGCTTCGGTACTGCGCTCGCCCGCCGCCCCCGTGATGAGTACCTCCTGTCCACCAAGGCCGGCCGGACGATCGACGGCACCGCCGACTTCTCCGCCGAGGGCATCCGCCGGTCGCTGGTCGAGAGTCGCGAGCGGCTCGGGCTGAGCATCGATCTGGTCTTGCTGCACGACCCGGGAGAGCACTGGCAGCAGGCGATCGAGGAGGCCTATCCGGTCCTCGACGAACTGCGCTCCGAGCGGGTGATCGGCGCCGTCGGAGTAGCTGCCGACGACTGGCAGCTACTCGATCGGTTCGTCCGCGACACCGAGCTCGACGCCGTTCTGCTCGCTGGGCAGTACTCCTTGCTGGACCGGTCGGCGGAGCCGTTGCTCGACCGCTGTCAGGCCAGGGGAGTGCTGGCGATCGTGTCCGGTGTACTGAGCAAGCAGGTGCTGCAGGTCGATCAATCCAAACAAACGACTGACCCCGCGATCATCCTCGCGCGCCGCATCTCGGCGGTCTGCGAACGGTACGGCGTATCACTGCCGCAGGCCGCGTTGGCCTTCCCTGGCAGGCATTCCGCGGTCGCTTCGGTGTTGATCGGTGCGGCCAGCCAGGCCGAGATCCGGGCCGATGCGGCGCTGGTCCGGCAATCGGTTCCCGGTGAACTCTGGCGTGACAAGGAACTCCTCAGACTTCTGGCCTAGCAACCTCTTGTCCCGGGCCTCCCACTAGGTGATTCTGGTCGTTCGATTCCTGTGGGGGGGATAGCACATGTCCAGAATCATTTCGTCCTGTCTGCGCGCCGCCGTGCTGACCGGGCTGCTCGGCTCCGGCCTGGTCGCGATCGCGGCGCCGGTCGCCTCGGCTGCCACCATCACGGTGACCACGACGACCGACGTCGTCAATCCGGGTGACGGTCTCACGTCGCTGCGGGAGGCGTTCACGACGGCCGGCACGAACGGTGTCGACGACACGATCTCGCTGGGCGCCGGGCTGACCTACCCGCTGACGAACTGCGCCGGACCGCTGACACATGCCGACGGCCACGAACTCATTGTCCAGGGCAACAACTCGACGATCGACCAGTCCTGCAACGCGATCGGCATCATCGACAGCACCGATCACGCGGGCCGGCTCGAGTTGCAGGACCTGATCATCGACGGTGGCCCGAACCCCGGCGCGGTCGCGCTGGAGGGTGCGGCCGTCCGCTCGGACAGTGAGTTGCTGTTGTCGAATGTCGAGATCCGCAACGTGCTCTCGCCAAGTGGCACGGTCGTCTGGTCGAGCTTCGACCACGGGATCACGCCGTACCGGCTGACGCTGAACAGCAGCAACCTGCACGACAACACCGGCAGCATCGTGAGCTGTGACAACTGCTCGGCGCACTTGGACGGTACGACGATCTCGAACAACGTCGGCTCGGGCATCTCGCTCGTCGACGGCTACCCGCTGCTGGTCGACAACTCGACCATCTCGAACAACACCCGGGCGGGGATCAGCAACACCGGCCAGGGCTTCCCGGCCAACAAGACCGAGCTCAACTTCAGCCAGGTCGAGAACAACGGCCGGGTCGGCATCCGCTGCGTCAACTGCGGCCGACTGAACCTGTACTCCGCCAGCGTCGCCAACAACGGGCTGACCGCGGTCGACGCGCTCGGAGGCATCTCTATCTCGATGTCGCAGCGCAGCGGCACCCCGGCGTCAGGGATCAACCTGATGCTGTCCGGCATCACGGGCAACAAGAGCACGGTGTCCGGCGGGGGCCTATCAGTCACGCCCGTGCTGGTCGAGGACGGTGGCAATACCGCTTCGACGTACGTCGACCGGACGCCGATCGACAACAACATCTCGGCCGCCGACGGTGGTGGCGCGGCGATCAGCGTCGGTGACTTCAGCGCCTACAAGGGCAGCTTCATCGGCAACACGTCAGCGCAGCGCGGTGGCGGCCTGGCGTTCCTGACGGTCGGACCGGACGTAGTACCGACCTCGGCGATGTCGCTCGATTCGACGGAGATCAACAACAACACGGCCGGTACCGACGGTGGCGGTGTCTATGCGTTCAGCGCCGGTTCGGTCAGCGGCTTCCAGCCGATCATCTCCGCCAACACGGCGACCGGGAACGGTGGCGGCGTCAAGGTCGGCTTCGCCTACCAGGCCACCTTCGACGGCGGCAAGTACTACGGGAATCACGCGGCCAACGGAGCCGGTCTCGACCTGGCCGCGGAGTCGGTGAAGTTCGACAAGGCGACGATCAACGACAACTCCGTCGTACCGGCCGCCGGCACAGGTGGTGGAGCGCGAATCTCGGCGATCGCGGCGAGCTTGCTGAACAGCACGATCAACGGCAACACCGCGACCACCGGTGGCGGACTGAACTTCACCACCGCGACGCACGTCGACCTCACCCACGTGACGATGGCCGACGACACGGCCACGACGGGCGCGCACATCGCCGCCGTACCGTCCGCCACGGTCGCCATAAGCCGCAGCGCGCTCGTGCTGCCGATCACCGGTACTGCCTGCGCCGGAGTCGGCGGCGCGTTCCACGGCGTCTCCGGCGGTTTCTCCGTACTACGCGACGCCACCTGCAGCACAATCGCCTCCGACCTCGTCACGGCCGCCGACCCGCAACTCGGCGCCCTGTCGAACGGCTACCCGGAAGGCCGGTTGCCTGCGGCCACCAGCCCGCTCGGTGGAAGGGTGCCGATCGCCAGCTGCACAACCGTGGACGACCAGCGGCTGCAGGCCCGCCCGCTCGGCGCGAACTGTGACGCCGGGTCGGTCGAGTTCGCGGAGACCGTCGCACCGCCGAGCCCGGACAAGCTGCTGACCGATCTGATCGCCGAGGTGAAGGGGCTGCACCTGCAGAAGGCGCTCGAGACGTCGCTGGTGCTGAAGCTCGAGAAGACCCGTCTCGCGATCAAGGCCGACAACAAGCCGGTGGCGAAGGTGCTGCTGATCGCGTTCGTCGTCGAGGTGAAGGCCGCCCAGGTCGCGAAGAAGATCCCGGCGGCCGCGGCCACCCAGTTGGTGACGAAGGCAACTGCGATCCGGCACGCTCTGTAGGTACTCTGGACGGAGGCCCGCTGATCCAGTGGGCCTCCGGACGAGAAAGCGCCGTACCCGGTTCACGACAAGACGACGCTGGTTCCCTTGGAGGGGCCGTGTCCATGCATGTCGTCGATGTGATCGAGATCGTTGGTGCGCTGACCGTGCTGGTGGCCTTCGCGGCCGCACAGGCGGGGCGGCTCGAGCAGAAGACCCTGTCCTACCAGCTGCTGAACCTGATCGGTTCGGCAGTACTGGCCGTGATCGCGGCCGTCGAGAGTTCCTGGGGCTTCCTGCTGCTGGAAGGCAGCTGGGCGGTCGTGAGCCTGATGGGGTTGCTGAGCCTGCTGAAGACCGTCAAGCCCATTACCGCCGGCTAGAACCGGTCGCCAGGCTCCGGGGTGCCGGGAGAGCCCGTGGGGTTGGGTGATCCCGGCGGGGGAACCGTGACGGTGTCCGTCGGGGTTGCGCCGGGGGTAGTCGGGCTCTCGGTACCGTTCGTATTGGGCGGCGGGGTGGTCGGCGTGACGGTGACCGTGAACGTGTTGGTCGGCGGCGGAATGAGCGGGTCGGGCTCCAGCTCGGGGGAGTGCCGGAACATCAGCCAGGCGACCAGGATCGCCACTGCCATCAGTACCGCCATCGTCAGCAGCGAGAGCGCCACCGCGAGCCAGGAGGCCGGCCGCAATGCGGACGGCCAGGGGAGAGGCCAGAGCCGGAACAGGCCCGGGCGGCGGCGGTTCTCCCAGTAGTGGCGGAAATCGGGGCCACGGACGCGACCGATCGGCGGGATCCGGTCCATCAGTACCGCTGACAGGATGTCCTCGCCACGGCGCTCGGCGATCAGCTGCTCGTCCCCGGCCGCGCTCGAGCCGTCGTCCTCGCGGACCGGTCCGAGGGCGGCCCAGAGCGCCACGTCCTCGTCGTCCGCGTCGTTGTGAGCGAGCACGACGCCGTCAGGCAACTCATCGACGGCGGTGATGAAGCGATCGCGGGCGGCTGCGTCGTCGGAGGAGCCCTCGGTCATCATCGCGACGACCGCGCCGCGGCCGGTCTCGTCGGCGGCGATGTAGAGGTAGCCGGCCGCGTTCGCGCCCAGTCGGCCCCGGAGCCAGAAGTCACCGACGCGCGGCGGGTCCTCCGGCAGCAGCGGCAACGCGTCCGGCACGGCCCGCGCCGGAGCCTCGGCGGGTGCCTCGGCGGGAGTGTCGGGCTCCGCCGGTGCCGCCGTGTCGGTCTGGGAGTCGGTCGCGGTCATCACCTCCAATCCCACCACATCCCCGGTAGCCATGTCGCCCGCGCCCGCCGCGTACGGCGTACCGGGTGCTCCTGGGGCGCCGCGGGCCGGAGTAGCGGGGTGTTCGGATTTGAGCGGCTGGGCAGGATAGGAGGGGAGCCGGGCGGGGCGCGCGCGTGCCCCGGGTCGGCAATCTGATGGAATGGGCGGCAGTTCCCGTGCGCAGACATGGTCCACCGCGGACCCCGGAAGGACAGGCATGACCGAAACCACTGTGCCGACCGGGTCGGTGGCCCAGCAGTCACACCTGGTCAGCGAGGCGATCAGCGAGATCAAACGCGTGATCGTCGGCCAGGAGCACATGGTCGAGACGCTGATGGTGTCGCTGCTCGCCAAGGGTCACTGCCTGCTCGAGGGTGTGCCCGGCGTCGCCAAGACGCTGGCGGTGCGCACCTTCGCCTCGGTCGTCGGTGGTTCGTTCGCCCGGATCCAGTTCACCCCCGACCTGGTGCCGTCCGACATCGTCGGCACCCGGATCTACCGGCAGACCCGCGAGGCGTTCGACATCGAGCTCGGCCCGACCTTCGTGAACTTCGTCCTGGCCGACGAGGTCAACCGCGCGCCGGCCAAGGTGCAGTCGGCGATGCTCGAGCTGATGGCCGAGCGTCAGGTGTCGATCGGCGGCCAGACCTTCCCGATGCCGAAGCCGTTCATCGTGATCGCCACCCAGAACCCGATCGAGTCCGAGGGCGTCTACCCGCTGCCCGAGGCGCAGCGGGACCGGTTCCTGGTCAAGATCGACGTACCGCACCCGCGCGGGCACGAGGAGTTCGAGATCCTCCGCCGGATGAGTGTCGACCCGCCCCAGGCCCGTCAGGTGCTCAAGCCCGAGACGATCATGGAGCTGCAACGCTCGGCCGAGCAGGTCTTCGTCCACAACCTGGTCGCGGAGTACGCCGTCCGCCTGGTGATGGCGACCCGGACGCCGGCCGACTTCCACCTGCCCGACCTGGAGCCGATCATCGAGCTCGGCGTCAGCCCGCGGGCGACCCTCGGCCTGGTCTCGGCCGGCCGGGCGCTGGCGCTGATCCACGGCCGCGACTACCTGCTGCCCAGCGACATCCAGACGATCGCGCTCGACGTGATGGGCCACCGGCTCGGGCTGACCTTCGACGCGGTCGCCGACAACATCGACCCGCGTGCCGTGGTCGAGCGGATCCTGGCCACCGTGCCGCCGCCGCAACCGGTCTGGCGCGACGGCAGCGACGGCAGCGGCCGCCCCGAGTTCGTCTAACCAGGTGGCCAACCGACCAGACCCACGGGTTGCGATGACGATCTCGCAGCTCGCACCCGAGCGCGCGCTGCGCCGGCTCGAGCTCACCGTGGTCCGGCGGCTCGAGGGGTTCCTGCACGGCGAACACCTCGGGCTGCTGCCCGGTCCTGGTACCGAGCTGGCCGAGGCCCGGGAGTACCAGGTCGGCGACGACGTCCGCCGGATGGACTGGGCCGTCACCGCCCGTACCACCGTCCCGCACGTCCGCGACCTGATCGCGGACCGGGAGCTGGAGACCTGGGCGATGGTCGACCTGTCGGCCTCGATGGACTTCGGTACGTCGCAACTGGAGAAGCGTGAGCTGGCCGTGGCAGCGGTCGCTACCGTCGGCTTCCTGACCCACCGCCTCGGCGACCGCTTCGGCGGCCTGATGCTCCGCGACTCGAGCCTGCGCCGCTGGCCGGCCCGGTCCGGGCGGCTCGCCCTCTACGGTCTCCTGCGGGCGTTGCTCGCGGAGACCGATCACGGCGAGCACCAGGCGCGCAGCGACCTGGCCGGCGCGCTGGACTCGATGGCCCGGACCCAGCGCAAGCGCGGCCTGCGGGTGATCGTGTCGGACTTCCTCACTCCCGAGGACGGCGAGATCGACAGCCGGATGGAGCCGTCCTGGGAGCGGTCGATGCGCAAGCTGACCGCCCAGCACCAGGTGCTCGCGGTCGAGATCGTCGACCCGCGCGAGCTGGAACTGCCGAACATCGGCGTCGTCATGATCGGCGACCCGGAGACCGGAGCGATCCGGGAGATCGACACCCGCAAGCGCCGGGTGCGCGAGGAGTTCGCCGCGGCCGCGCTGGCGCAGCGGGAACGAACCAGGACGGCCCTGCGTAGGGTAGGAGCCGGACATCTGGTCCTGCGGACCGACCGAGACTGGGTCGCCGACACCGTGCGGTTCGTCCTCGCCTACCGGCGAATGGCGCCCCGCCTGCACCAACCGCCGAAGGGAGTGGCTCGCTGATGGAGTTCCTGTCTCCGGCCAGACTGTGGTTCCTGCTCTTCATCCCGGTCGTCGTCGCCGGGTACGTCTACCTGCAGCACCGGCGAGCGCAGTACGCGCTGCGGTTCACCAACATCGCGCTGCTCGACCGGGTCGCGCCGCGCCGGCCGCAGTGGCGCCGGCACCTGGCCGTCGTACTGGCGCTGTTCGCCACGGCGTCGTGCATCATCGCGTTCGCGCAGCCCAAGGACGAGGTGAAGGTGCCGCGCGAGCGGGCCACCATCGTCGTCGCGATCGACGTGTCGCTGTCGATGATGGCGACCGACGTCGACCCGAACCGGCTCGAGGCGGCGAAGCGGTCGGCGAAGAACTTCGTCAGCCAGTTGCCGGCCAAGTTCAACGTGGCGGTGGTGAACTTCGCGGGGACCGCGTCGATCATCGTGCCGCCGACCACCGACCGGGCCACTGTGCAGCGGTCGATCGACGGGCTGGAGCTGGCCGAGTCGACGGCTACCGGCGAGGGGATCTTCACCTCGCTGCAGGCGCTTACCCAGGTACCAGCTGATCCCGAGCACCCGAACGATCCGGCTCCGGCGCGGATCGTGCTGCTGTCCGACGGCAAGCGCACTGTCGGCCGGACCGCCCAGGAAGGCGCCCAGGCGGCGAAGGCGAAGCACACGCCGGTCTACACGATCACCTTCGGTACGGACTCAGGCTTCATCGAGATGGACGGCATCCGCCAGCGCGTCCCCCCGGACCGCGCCGAACTCCGCAGCGTCGCCGAGATCACCGGCGGAGAGGCCTACACGGCCGAATCCGCCGGCGAACTCGAAGACGTCTACAAGGACATCGGCTCCTCCGTCGGCTACGACAAGGTGGACAAGGAAGTCACGTCCCGCTTCGCCGGCATCGCGATGCTCTTCACGTTGCTGGCCGCCGGCGCCTGCATCGCCCTGGCCACCCGCTTCCCGTAATCAGTTGCCGCTGATCAGCCGTACTGCTGGCTGTCGGCGAAGGCCGTGATCCACGCCAGCGCCGAGTTCCAGTTCACCGCGACCTCGTTGGTCGAGTACGAACCGATGTTGTCGAGATAGCAGGTCGCCGGAGCACACCCCTGCAAGCCGCGCTGAGCCACCGGATCCTGCAGCCCCGAGTTCGGCCCACCCGCCAGCGATCCAGGAGCCGGCGACGGCAGCGTCGGATCGAGCGACTTCGCCCAGAACCGGTGATGCTGATTGTGGCTGTCGCGCTCGCCGTACCCCGTCACGTACGACTGGTTGATCGCGTTCCGCCCGAGCAGGTAGTCGAGCGATTCCAACGCCCCATCCCGGTACTTCGGAAGCCAGGTCAGTGAGTACGCCGTCGCCATCACCATCGCGTTGCTGGCGACCGCGCTGTTCGACCCCCACATGTACTTGCCGTCCGCCGGCAGATACGGGTTCGCGTACCCCTGCGACCGCAGATCAGCCAGGTACTTGTCCGCCACCCCCGCGATCCGGACCACCAACCTCAGGTACTCGACCGGCGAAAGCCGCCACGGCACCCGGGCAAGCGCGAGGTCGGCCAGCCCACCCGTCTCCTGCCACGAGAAGCCGTCCGAGGCCTTCAGCTGAGTCGTGATCGCCTTCTTGTACGCCTGCTTGCCAGTAGTCGCGAACAGCTCAGCCGCCGCCCACGAGAACTCATCGGTGACCTTGATGTCGTCGTAAGCGCCACCGCCCTCACCACCATCCGGCGCATAGACCGCCGGATTCGCCAGCGCCGCCTTCCACGCCTTGTCCGCCGCCGCGAGGCATCGACCTGCCAGCGCCTTGTCCCACTTCGCGTAGACCCGCGCGCACCGAGCACCGACCGCGGCGACGTTCAGCGTGGCAGCCGTCGACGGGGGATAGAGGTAACGCTGCTGCGGATCGGCGGCCGGCTTGAGTGGCAGCCCGGTCCACTTCTCGTCGTGGATCTTGTGATGCACCATTCCCGACGGCGCCTGCATCCGGAGCAGGAAGTCGATCTCCCACTTCGCCTCGTCCAGCACGTCGGGAATCTTGTTGCCTGCTTCAGGAATCCGCAGCGTTTCGTCACCGGACTGCTCGTACTGATCGAGCAACTGCCACGCGGCCAGCGCCCCATTGACGACGTACTTGCCGTGGTCGCCCGCGTCATACCAACCACCCCGTACGTCGAGGCTGTACGCGCAAGTCCCCGGGAAGCAGGGGACCGATGTGTCGCCCTTGTTCGGCGCGACGCCCAGATGCCCGGCGTCACGAGCGCGTTCCGCGCCGACGTACTGGGCCTCGATCGGGATGCCGCTGCGGTTGTTGTAGAAGTACTCGAGCGCGTCCTGGGCCAGCGGCTTGTAGATACCGTTGCCGATGGCAAACGGTTCGCTGAGTTGGTCGCCGACGGCCAGGCGATAGCCGTCGCCGGTGCCGCGGTACTGGCCGAAATCGATCAGCTGCACGTTGGTGCCGGACATCGCGTCGGCGCCGTGCGACTTGGTCTTGCCCTGGGCAACGATGCCGTCGGCGTCGTCGAGCAATCGCCAGGAGAGTGGGTTGGTCTCGTCGGTGACGTAGGTGGCTCGCTTCGGTCCGTTCTGCAGGTAGCCGAGCTGGTTGACCCGGACAGGCGAGCCGAAGTCCCGTACCCCACCAGGTGGTACGACACCACCGACCAGCGAGATGTCGTCCAGACAGAGCGTGTACGGCGTACTGCCGCCGCCGGCCTGGAAACTGACCTGGGTGTGATCCGACGTGGTCGGCGACGTGCCGGTGAAGGTGAACGTCTGCGTTCCGGTGGTGACGTCGACCGTCTTGTTCATCACCGTCACCATCGGCTGGGACGAGGTCTGCACGACGGCGCGGAACGTGGTCGCGAGGCTGGCCGACGCCTCGAATCGCAGCGTGTAGGGCTGGCCGTTCTCCACCGGGACGTCGTCCTGGCCGATCATCGAGTCCCACACGTTCACCGTGCTGCCGGGGATCTGCGCGCAGAGCCGCCCGTCGGTGATGGTCGACGGGGTGTTCCCGCTGGTCCACCACGGGGTCTTGGCGCCGCTGTCGAAGTTCCCGTTCAGGATCCGCTCGTACTGCGGGCCGTCGGCGGCCGCAGCCTGGACGGCGAGGGTCGCTGGAAGAAGAAGGAAGGCGGTCAGGGTGGTCACTGAGCGCCTTCGGAGTGTGGTCATGCAGCTGCCTCCGGGGGAATCGCGCTGGGAGCGCTTTCAGATTTTGGCCAAAAGGTCAGCGGCGTCCCTGTGCATGGTGCCGACGGCTTCTGGGCGTGTCAAGACTGAAACAGACGGGAAAGCGGCCCTTCACAACGGAGGCCGGATGTCCTATGGTCGGCTGGAAGCGCTCCCAGTTTCTGCCGACGCTGGCTCAGCGGCGTCACCGTGGCCTCGGCGTCCATGGCACTGGGAGCCCTTCAAGAAACCGTAGAGTCAAATCAGTCGTGCGGAATCGGCTGGCAGTACCAGCTCCACGCGGTGATCAGGCAAGTCGAAGGAGAACGACCAGGTGACGACGGAGACGCCGAGGCGGCAGCCGACTCTCGACGAGGTCGCGGAGCGCGCCGGGGTGTCGCGATCGGCGGCGTCCCGGGTGATCAACAACGCGCCGCACGTCAGCCGCGCCAAACGCGAGGCGGTACGCCGGGCCGTCGACGACCTCGGCTACGTGCCCAACGCCACGGCTCGCGCGCTGGCGACCCAGCAGGCGGGTTCGGTCGTGCTGGCGATCTCCGGCGACGACCCGGCGATGTTCGCCGACCCGTTCTTCGCCGAGGTGGTCGTCGGCGTCAACTCCGTCCTGGAGGAGACCGAGCTGGAGCTGATGCTGTCCCTGGCCACCTCGTCCCGCGGCCAAGCGCGGCTGGAGCAGTTGCTCCGCACCAGACAGGCCGACGGCGTCATGCTGATGTCCCTCCACGGCGACGACCCACTCGCCACCCTCGCCGCCAACGCCTCCGTACCAGTCGTCTTCGGCGGCCGCCCCCTCAACTTCGAACCCCCGTACTACGTAGACGCCGACAACCGTGGCGGCGCCCGACTCGCCACCGAGCATCTGGTCAAGGCCGGCCGCCGCCGAATCGCCACCATCACCGGCCGCCTCGACGAAGGTGCAGGCATGGCCAGGCTCCAAGGCTTCCAAGACGCCCTGGCCGTCGCCGGCCTGGACAACACCTTGATCGAGAACGGCGAGTTCCGGGAGGACGGCGGAGCCACCGCGATGACCAGGTTGCTGGATGAAGCTCCCGACCTGGACGCCGTCTTCATCGCCTCCGACCAGATGGCCATCGGCGCCCTCCGCGTCCTGGCTCGCGCCGGCCGCGACGTCCCCGGCGACGTCTCCATCGTCGGCTTCAACGACATCACCAGCGCCCGCCACACCGACCCACCACTCACGACCGTCAATCAGCCGATCCACGCCCTGGGCCGCGAGATGGCCCGCATGCTGCTCGCCCTGATGTCCGGCGACCAACCGAGCCCGCTGATCCTGCCCACGCAGCTGGTGATCCGCTCCTCGGTCTGACGTCAGCCGTGCAGCGTGGGCTGGTAGATCAGTTCTTGGGTGCGGCCGTGGAAGGTGTGGCTCTCGATCAACTCGAGGTCGAAGTCGGCCGCGCCCTGGAAGATCGGCTCCACTCCGGTCTGACCGGCGATCACCGGGAACACGGTGATCTGCACCCGGTCGACCAGACCGGCGGCCATCAGCGCCCGGTTCAGTGAGAGGCTGCCGTGCGAGCGCAGCGGTACGTCGGACTCCGCCTTGAGCCGGGCAACCACATCGACAGCGTTGCCTTTCACAACGGTCGCGTCCGGCCAGTCGAACGGTCCGTCGAGGGTCGAGGACAGCACCGTGGTCGGCGTACTCCGCATCGCCGCGTTCACCGGGTCGAGCGCCTCGGCCGGTACCTTGCTCAGGCCCAGCATCTGCTCCATCAGCCGGAAGGTGTTGGCCCCGAAGACCAGCCGCTGCTCGTCGGCGTACAAGGCGAGTCGGCGGTCCAGGAACTGTGCGCCGTCCTTAACCCAGTACGGACCCCAGTCGGCGTCGTCGTACGAGGCGAAGCCGTCGAGGCTGGAGAAGATGTCGAAGGTGTAGGTGGCGGTCATGATGTTCTCCCTGGCTGCTTCGGTGGGTCGCTTTGCATCCTTCGGTCGAACGGTGCGCGGCGGAATCGACAGCGTCCCCGGAATTCTTCTCCAGGCGTGGGGGCAGCGGAGTTGCGGACCGGGCGGTTCCGGATCGCGACACGACGGTGATGTAGTTGACACGGCGAGGTTGCTGGTGTTGGCGGGGTGGGTGGTGCAGTATGGACCTCGCCGTCCGGGATCGACGGTGGTTGTTCGAGAACGCTGGGGAAGGCGCAGCTCGAGCACAGGAGGTCCCGGTGGCGACGACTCGTGGCGTTCTATACGTCCACACCGTGCCGTCAGCGTTGTGCCCTCATGTTGAGTGGGCAGCGGGCGGCATCCTTGGCGTGCCCGTGAAACTCGACTGGACGCCGCAGCCCGCGGCGCAGGGAACGTACCGGGCGGAGCTGTCGTGGCAGGCCGAGGCCGGCACGGCGGCGAAGCTGGCATCGGCGCTGCGCGGATGGCAGAAGCTGCGCTTCGAGGTCACCGAAGAGCCCAGCAACGGGGTCGAGGGCGAGCGGTACTCGTTTACCCCGACGCTCGGCGTCTTCCACGCGACCACCGGCGTGCACGGCGACATCATGGTGCCCGAGGAACGGCTGAAGGCAGCGATGCTGAAAGCCTCCACCGGCGAGGCCGATCTGACCGAGGAGGTCGAGCGGCTGCTCGGCCGGCCCTGGGACGACGAGCTCGAACCGTTCCGGTACGCCGGTGACGGCGCGCCCGTGCGCTGGCTGCACCAGGTGGTCTGAGCAGAACCTGAGAAGTTCAGAAGAAAGCCCGCAGACACAGGACAAGCAGCCCGATTTGCACGATGCTATGAACAAGCTTCCCGTTGATCGGGAGACAGAAGTGGCCGCTGGGCCACCGGGTGTCGGGACACCCCCGGTTGTCACACACAGCGGCCGCACCACGTGAAAGGGCGCGGACCTCACGGTCCGCGCCCTTCGTCTTGTGGTCAGAGCGGGATGTTGCCGTGCCTGCCGCGGACCCGGCCGGTGGATTCGGCGGTGGCGATCGCGGCGGCGAGAGCCGAGCGGGTGCTGGTCGGCTCGACGATCTCGTCGACGACGCCGATCTGGCGGGCTCGCTCGATGCCGCCGGCGATCTTCTCGTGCTCGGCGGCCAGCTCAGCCTCGACCTGCGGCCGCAGATCCGGCTCGACCTCGGCCAGCCTGCGGCGATGCAGGATCCGGATCGCGGCAACCGCACCCATCACGGCCACCTCGGCCCGCGGCCAGGCGAACACCCGGGTCGCACCCAGCGAGCGCGCGTTCATCGCGATGTACGCGCCACCGTAGGTTTTGCGAGTCACCAGCGTGACGCGCGGTACGACGGACTCCGCGAACGCATGCAGCAGCTTGGCGCCCCGGCGTACGACGCCGTCCCACTCCTGCCCAACTCCCGGCAGGTACCCAGGTACGTCGACCAGCACCACCATCGGCACCCCGAACGCGTCGCACATCCGCACGAACCGGGCAGCCTTCTCCGCCGACAACGCATCGAGACACCCACCGAGCCGCAGCGGGTTGTTCGCGATCACCCCGACCGTACGACCGCCGAGCCGACCCAGCGTCGTGACGATGTTCGGCGCCCAGCGCTGATGCAGCTCGACGCCGGACTCCTCGTCGAGCACCCCGCCGACCAGCGGATGCACGTCGTACGCCCGCTTGGCCGACTCCGGCAGGAAGCCCGACAGGTCGGTGTCGGCAACCTCATCCGAGACCGCGCCAGGATTCGCGAGCAGATCCGCCAACCGGCGGGCCTTCTCGATCGCGGCCGCCTCGGAGTCGGTGGTGATGTGCACGACGCCCGACCGTCGCCCGTGCGGCTCCGGACCGCCGAGCCGCAACATGTCGACGTCCTCGCCGGTGACCGAGCGGACCACGTCCGGCCCGGTGACGAAGATCCGCCCCTCCGGCCCGAGGATCACGATGTCGGTCAACGCCGGCCCGTACGCCGCGCCGCCGGCGGCCGGGCCGAGCACGACGGAGATCTGCGGGATCTTGCCCGAAGCCTGCGTCATCTCGTAGAAGATCTTGCCGACCGCGTGCAGCGACAGCACGCCCTCGGCCAGCCGCGCACCACCGGAGTGCCACAACCCGATGATCGGCAGCTCCTCCTCGCGAGCCACGTGATACGCCTGTACGACGACCTCGCAGCCCTCGTCGCCCATCGCGCCGCCCATCACGGTGGCGTCGGAGCAGAACGCGATCACCTTGGCCCCGGCGATCGTGCCCCGGGCCGCGAGCATGCCGGACAGGTTGTCGGGGGTGATCAGTTCGAGCGTGCCCGGGTCGAACAGCGCGGTCAGCCGGGCCACCGGATTGCGGGGATCCTCTTCGCGCGGCAGCTTGACCGGCTTCACAGGGGCGGTGGTCATGGGCATCTCCCGGGGTCAGAAGGGTGCGGACTGTTCAATGGGCTGAGGCACGAACCCCAGCCCATTGATAGATCAGACCGACTTACTGCATCAGACTGATTTGAAGGCCAGGGCGACGTTGTGGCCGCCGAAGCCGAAGGAGTTGTTCAGTGCCGCGATGTCCCCGTCGGCGAGCTTGCGCGGCTCGGTCGCGATGTCGAGCTCGACACCGTCGTCGACCTTGTCCAGGTTGATCGTCGGCGGTACCAGCCGGTGGTGCAGGGCGAGCACGGTGGCGATCGACTCGACCGCTCCGGCCGCGCCGAGCAGGTGGCCGATCATCGACTTCGGCGCGGTCGCCACGGCGGTGTCGGCGACCTTGCCGAGCGCCTTGCGGATCGCGATCGCCTCGGCGACGTCACCGGCCGGGGTCGAGGTCGCGTGCGCGTTGATGTGCACGATGTCGCCGGTGGCCAGGTCGCCCTCGCGCAGCGCCTGCTTCATCGCGCGCTCGGCACCCGAACCGGTCGGGTCGGGCTGCACGATGTCGTGACCGTCGGCGGTGATTCCGGCGCCGGCGAATTCGGCGTAGATCTTCGCACCGCGGGCGACCGCGTGCTCGTACGACTCCAGCACCAGAACCCCGGCGCCTTCACCGAGCAGGAAGCCGTCGCGGTCGACGTCCCACGGACGGGACGCGCGCTCGGGGTCGTCGTTGCGCTTGCTCAGCGCCATCATCTGGCCGAACGCGGCCAGCGGCAACCCGGCGATCGAACCCTCGGCGCCACCGGCGACGACGATGTCGGCGCGGCCGAGCCGGATCTGGTCCGCGGCCAGCGAGATGGCCTCGTTGCTCGACGCGCAAGCAGAGACCGGAGTCTGTACGCCCGCCAGTGCGCCCAGCTCGAGGCCGACGTTCGCGGCGGCCGAGTTCGGCATCAGCATCGGGATCGCCAGCGGGGAGACCCGGCGTGGACCCTTCTGCAGCAGGTCGTAGTTGGTCAGCGTGGTGAGCAGGCCGCCGATGCCGGTGGCGATCGCCACGCCGAGGCGGGTCTTGTCCAGCTCGACGTCGGCCAGGCCGGAGTCGGCCCAGGCCTCGCGGGCGGCGACGACGGCGAACTGCGCGTTGCGGTCCAGCCGGCGGGCCTTGACCCGTTCGATGATCTCGGTGGGTTCGACGGCGGCGGGAGCGGCGATCTTCACCGGCAGCTCCTCGACCCAGTCGGCGGTGAGCAGCTTGGCACCGGACTTGCCGGCCAGCAGCGCCTCCCAGGTGCTGGCGACGTCGCCCCCGACCGGGGTCGTCGCTCCGAGCCCGGTGATGACGACTCGGGTCTTCGACATGGTTACCTCATCCTTCGGCGTATCAACGGGTGGGGGAGACCGGTACGGCGTACCGGCTGGGGCTGCCGGAGCGGCTCACCGGATGCTGAGATCCGGTGAGCCCGCGACGGCTGCCAGCACGATCGAATCCAGAAGGGACTCGATCAGCCGTTCTGCGCGCGCTCGATGAACGCGACGGCGTCACCGACGGTCTTCAGGTTCTTGACCTCGTCGTCGGGGATCTTGACGCTGAACTTCTCTTCGGCGGCGACGACCACCTCGACCATGGAGAGCGAGTCGACGTCGAGGTCGTCGGTGAAGGACTTGTCCAGCTGGACGTCCTCGACCGGGATGCCGGCGATCTCGTTGACGATCTCGGCGAGGTCGGAGCGGATCTCTTCGGTGCTGGCCATCTGTGTGTTTCCCTTTCGGATACTTGCTGTGTCTGGAACTAGCCGGGCCGGCCACCTGAGCCGCCCCGGACAACTATGGGCTACCGCGCCCCCGTACTACGGGAGCCGGATCACCTGGGCTGCGTACGTGAGCCCCGCGCCGAAGCCGATGATGAGCGCGAGGTCGCCGCTCGTGGCGTCCCCGATCTCGCGCATGGTGGCGATCGCGAGCGGGATCGAGGCTGCGGACGTGTTGCCCTGCCGCTCGATGTCGCGGGCGACCTTGACCTCCTCGGGCAGCTTGAGGGTCCGGCGCATCGCGTCGGTGATCCGCATGTTCGCCTGGTGCGGGATGAACAGGTCGAGGTCCTCGGCCTTCACGCCCGCGACGTCGAGCGCCTGCTGCGCCGTCTTGGCCATCTCGAACGACGCCCAGCGGAAGACCGGGTTGCCGTCCATCGTCAGGTTCGGCCACTGGTAGCTGCCGTGCGCCTCGACCCAGGACTCCTTCTGGCTGATCACCAGGTGCTGGGTGCCGTCCGAACCCCAGACGACCGGGCCGATGCCCGGCTCGTCGGACGGTCCGACCACGGCCGCGCCGGCGCCGTCGGCGAAGATGAACGCCGTACCCCGGTCGGTCCGGTCGGTGATGTCGCTGAGCCGCTCGACCCCGATCACCAGCACGTACTTCGCGCTGCCGCCGCGAACCAGGTCGCTGGCCATCGCGATGCCGTAGCAGAACCCGGCGCAGGCGGCCGAGACGTCGAACGCGGCAGCCGTCGGGGCGCCGACCGCGACGGCGATCTGGGTGGCGATCGCGGGGGTCTGGTACAGGTGCGTGACGGTGGCGACGACCACGCAGCCGATCTGCGCGGGGTCGATGCCGGCGTCGGCGAGCGCCTCCTTGGCGGCGTTCGTCGACATCATCAGGATGGTCTCGTCCTCGGAGGCCCAGCGGCGCTCCTTGATCCCGGAGCGGGTCTGGATCCATTCGTCGCTGGAGTCGATCTGCTCCAGGATCTCCGAGTTCGGCACCACTCTGCGCGGCCGGTACGAGCCGAGGCCCAGTACTGCGGCGTGCGCCGCTCCGGTCGACTCTGCGATCTGTCCGCCCATGTCAGTTCACTCCACTCGGGTGCAGCCGCACGAGCGGCTGTCCAGGGGCGACGGGGTCGCCTTCTTCGACCAGCCACTCGACCACGCTGCCGCCGTGCGGCGCGCGGACCTCGACCTCGTCGCGCAGGCTCTTCACCAGCGCGACCACCTCACCGGCCTCGACGGTGTCGCCCGCCTCGCGGGTGACCTGCCCCTCGCGGGTAAAGGTGCCCTTCATCGGTGCGACCAGCAGCCGCCAGGTCGGCGACGCGTTGATCTCCGACGGGCTGCCGTGCTTGTCCACGAACGCGCGGGCGTCGTCGAGCTGGTCCGGCGTCTTCAGCGCGAACACCTCGACACCCTTGAGCGCGCGCCGGGCGATCCCGGTCAGCGTGCCGGCCGGGGTCATCTCCAGGATGCCGGTGACCTGCAGGTCGGCCATCGTCTGCATGCACAGGTCCCAGCGGACCGGCGCGTTGACCTGCTGCACCAGCCGGCGCAGGACGTCGCGGCCGTCGTGCACGATCTGGCCGTCGCGGTTCGAGATCAGCCGGGTGCGCGGGTCGTGCGTGGTGATGGAGCGGGCGTAGCCGGCCAGCGTCTGGACGGCCGGCTCCATGTGCTTGGTGTGGAAGGCGCCCGCGACGGACAGCGGGATCAGCCGGGTCTTCTCCGGCGGGTCGGCCTGCAACGCGGCCAGCTCCTCGACCGTACCGGCGGCGACGATCTGGCCGGGGCCGTTGTCGTTCGCGGCGGTCAGTCCGTACTTCTCCAGCTTGGCGAGAATCTCCTCGCGGTCACCGCCGAGCACAGCGGTCATCGAGGTCGGGGTCAGCGCCGAGGCGGCGGCCATCGCCTTGCCGCGCTCGCGGACCAGGACCATCGCCTGCTCACCGGTGATGACGCCGGCACCGACGGCGGCGGCGATCTCACCGACGCTGTGGCCGGCCAGGGCACCGATCTTCTCGAAGGAGTCGCCGGGGTGCGGGAACAGCGCCAGCGCGGACAGCATGCTGGCGGCGACCAGCAGCGGCTGCGCGATCGCGGTGTCCCGGATCGTGTCGGCGTCGGCCTTGGTGCCGTAGTGGGCGAGGTCGAGACCGGCGACGGCCGACAGCCAGTTCAGCCGGTTCTCGAAGACGGGGTCGGCCAGCCACGGCTCGAGGAATCCTGGGGTCTGGGCGCCCTGTCCGGGCGCAGCGATGACGAGCACGAGATCAACTCTCCCTGAGGCAGCCGGTTCGCGGAGCACAATGCGCCACGAATTCTACCCGCAGGACTTTGTAGGGTTCCTACAAAAACGACGATCCGGGCTCAGGGTTGAGCAGGCGCCCGAGGGTCAGTGCGACACGTAACGTGAAAGCGTCTCGGGGATTCGACGGCGAGTAGCCCGTGAGTTCGCCCACACGCTTCAACCTGTACCGGACGGTATTGGCGTGGATGAACATCGCCCGGGCCGTCGCCTCGATCGAACCACCGGAGTCCAGGTAGGTCGAAACGGTGTCGAGTAGTACTCCGTCGCCCATTGTGAGCGGGCCGTAGACGTCCGAGGCGAGTTGGCGGCGGGCATGACCGTCGCCGGACAGCGACCTCTCGGGCAGCAGTTCGTCGGCCTGGACGGGTCTCGGGGCGCCCGGCCAGGCGGGTGCGGCGCGGAGCCCGGCGACCGCCGCGCGGGCACTGGTGACGGCGGACATGAGGTCCTTGACGACGGGCCCGACGACGATCGGTCCGGGTCCAAACCAGCCTGCCAGTTTTTGTACGATCTCGACAGGTTTGCTCGTACCACCGAGTACCACCACCAGCCGGTCGCCCTGCATCGCGCACAGTGCGTCGGCCCCGGCCTCACGGGCGGCGTGCCGGACCGCGTCCGCCACGTTGGCGCTGCCGGACTCGGCCTCGAGGGCTCGTCCGACGACCACGGCGACCTCCGACGAGGTGCCGCCGGTGGTGCTGGTGCCGGTCCAGCCGAGGGCGGAGGCGCGGGATCGTACGGACTCGTCGGCCTCGCCGCGGATGACCGAGTCGACGACGAGCGCTTCGAGCCGGGCATCCCAGGCGCCGCGCATCTCGGCTGCCTGGGCGTAGATGGTGGCGGCCGCGAAGGCGACCTCACGGGCATACCGCTGCATCGACTCGCGGACGGCCGGCACGTCGTCGGCGGGGAGGAGGTCGCCGATCGTCTGCTCGATCATCTCGATCGTGGTGCGGAGCAGGTCGACGGTCTGGTGCAGCGAGATGACCCGGGTGAACTCCCGCGGCGCCGACCCGAACATCCGCGTCGGCATCGACGAGTGCGCCTCGGGATCCCGGAACCAGTCGACGAATGCGGTGATACCGGACTGCGCCACCAGCCCGATCCAAGACCGATCCTGCGCCGACAGCTTGCTGAACCACGGCAACTTCTCATCCATCGCCGCAATCGCAGCCGTCGCCAGCGCCCCAGTCGCCCCTTGCAACCGAAGCGCCCGCGCCTCATGCGCACTGATCCTCCGCTTGCCCGCCACGTCCCGACCATACAGAGCCACCCGCCACCGGCACCCCACCCGCCCGAGCTCCCCGATACCCAGCCGCCCGAGCTCGCCGATACCCAGCCGAGGAGCTCGCCGATGCCGAGCCGGCCGCCGCCCCCACCGGTGCCGGACTCGCTCTGCCGGGGGCGATGGCGTTCCGATCGACAGGTAGTGCACCCCGAGACGCTGTACACGGATGCTCTGCTCACGCTCAAGATGCACTAGGGGCGTCAGCTATGTCCTGTCGAGCGGGACGCGAACCGGGGCCTGGCCAGTGGGGTGGTGTTGGCGCAGGAGGTGGGTGCGGAGGGTTGGGAGGGCGGGGTGGGGGTTGGTGGTGCGCCAGATGAGGGAGTGGGGGTAGACGGGGGTGGGGTTGTGGAGGTCGATACGGCGCAGGTCGTAGGCGGCGGGCCAGCGGAAGCGGGTCTGGGCGCCGACGAAGGTGGCTCGGTCGGGGGTTTCGGCCATCGCGTCGAGCATGGCGTCGAGGCCGAAGTTGGGGCCGGAGGTGTCGATCGTGAAGTCGAATTCGGCGGCCAGATTGTCGTAGTACGCGGCCCACTCGCTGCCGGCGATGTTGCCGGGCATCCAGATGCGTTGACCCCTCAGATCTTTGGGGCTCAGGGTCTGGGCGGCTGCTTGGGGATGGGCCGGTCCGGTGAGGAGTTGGAGTGGTTCGTCGAAGACGCGAGCGCTACTGAGGTCGGCACCGACTGGCTGGTGGAGGGCGCGGAAGGTGGCGTCGATCGTGCCTTCGCGAACGGCCTCGATGGCGGTGGCGCCGTTGGGGAGGTTGACGATGTCCAGGGCGACGGTGGGGTGGTCGCGGTGGAAGTCGCGGACCAGGACGGCGGGGGCGAGGAAGCCGCCGATCACGTCGACGCGGAGAGGGCGGTTGCCGGGTTTCACCGATGCGAAGGCCTGCTGCTCGGCGGTGAGCAGCGCTTGGGCGTGAGGGAGGAACGTCTGGCCGTCGAGGGTGAGCCGGGCGCCACGCGCAGTACGGGTGAAGAGCTTGACGCCTAGGTGCTTCTCCAAGGCGGCGATGCGTTTGGAGACGGCCTGCTGGGTGATCCCGAGGTCGTCCGCGGCGTCCTGGAACTTGCCGGCGACGGCTGCCGCGACGAAGGTGCGTACGGCGTCGAGATCCACGCCGTCTGTTCTACAGCGTCCGGGGTGCTCGACAACCAGCGGTTGTGGCTCGCCGGTTCGGCGGTTGTTTGAGACCGGGCCTGGAAGCGCGGTTTGATCCTGCGGTGACTGAGCGCGGGTTGGGGCGGCAGTTCGGCTGGTTGTGGACCTCGTACGCCGTGAGCACGGTCGGCACCTGGTTCGCCTTCGACGCGTTCCCGCTGATCGCGATCCTGGTACTGCACTCAGGACCCGGCCAGGTGTCGTTGCTGGCGGCCGCGGGGCTGGCCGTCGGGGCTGTGGTCGCGGTGCCGCTTGGGCCGTGGGTGGAGTTCCGCCGGAAGATCCCGGTGATGATCGGGATGGACTTGCTGCGCTTCGTCGCCCTGGCGACCATCCCCCTCGCGTACTGGCTTGGGTGGCTCAGCTTCGTCCAGTTGGTGGTCGTCTCGGTCGTGGTGGGTGCGGCCGACAACGCGTTCACTGCCGCGACCGGCGCGGTGATGAAGGCGGTCGTGCCGCGGGCGAAGTTGGTCGTCGCGACCGGCCGGTTCGAGTCGACGACATGGACAGCCACGATGATCGGGCCGCCGCTGGGTGGGGCGTCGATCGGGTTCTTCGGGCCGGTCATCACGGTGGTGGTCGACGCGGTCAGCTACTTGATCTCGGCGCTGAGCGTCCGGGCGATCCGGTTGCACGAGAGCCCGCCGGTACGTCGTGGTGAGCGGCTCCGGCTGGGCGACCTGCTGGATGGATGGCGGTACATCCTCGAGCACTCGACGTTGCGGCTGCTGTTCTTCAACGGCGTACTGACGAGCGGACTGATCATGGCGACGGCGCCGCTGCTGGCCGTGCTGATGCTGGGGGAGCTCGGGTTCGCGCCGTGGCAGTACGCGCTGGCCTTCGGTCTGCCCTGCATCGGCGGGCTGATCGGCTCGCGGTTGTCGGCGCCGCTGGCCGCGCGCTTCGGTTCGCAGCGGGTCCTGATGGTGACGGGATGGCTGCGAGCCGTCTGGCTGGTCGGGTTGGTGTTCGTCCAGCCAGGAGTGGTCGGATTGGTGACGGTGATTGCGGTGGAGCTCGGCCTGATCACCTGCATGGGCATCTTCATGCCGCTGTTCGCCGCCTACCGATTGACCGAGACGCCTGACGATCGCGTGGCCCGGACGCTGTCCGCCTGGTCGATCTCCAGCAAGGCGGTCATCGCGTTGATGACCGCCTTGTGGGGAGTGCTGGCGGCTGTCACCACGCCCCGCATCGCGGTGGCAGTCGCCGGCGTGCTGATCCTCGCCACGCCGTTGTTGCTCCCTCGACGGGCGCAGATCACCGTCGGCCGCTGAGCCTCCTCCACCCCTGCAGGCTCGGCCGACTCAGCTGGCGAACGCGCCCTGCTCGCCGAAGGCGAGGTCGGCGAAGCGTTCGGCCATTGCGTGGTGCGTCGCGTTGTCGGGGTGCAACTGGTCGGGGAGCGGGCGTACTGCGAAGTCCTTCTCGCCGTACAGCTCGCGCCCGTCGAGGTAGCTCAGGTTGGGATCGTCCTTCGCCCGCGCCGCCGTGAGGTCGGCCAACTCCGCGCGGATCCAGTTGAGGGTCAGCCTGCCGGGCTCGTTCGGATCGCCGGTCGCTTTGAACTGGACCTTGCCATCGACGAAGTCCGGTGCGCCGGGCCCGGGGGTGTCCTCGTGGATCGGGCAGTAGATGGATGAGATCACCAGCAGCGGCGTGGTCGGATGGCCGTCCCGGATGGTGTCGAGGAATCCGTGCACCGCCGGCCCGAACGCGCGCTGCCGCATCAGGTCGGCGTTGACCACATTGATCCCGATCTTCACGCTGATCAGATCGGCCGGCAGGTCGCGCATCGTCCGGGCGGTGAAGGGATCGAGCAACGCGCCGCCGCCGAAGCCGAGGCTGGTCAGCTCGACGCCGCCCCGGGCCGCGGCCAGCGCCACCCAGGTCTGGGTCGGGCTGTCCGCGTTGGACCCGTGACTGATCGAGCTGCCGTGATGCAACCAGATCCGCTTGTCGCTGGTCGCCTGTTCGAGCGCGGCATTGGTGCGCATGGCAACCAATTCGGTGCGCTCGCGGTGCGGCAGCCAGATCTCGACATTCTTGTCGCCGGCTGGCAGCTCGGTGAAGCTGACCGTGGTCGGCTGACCGGGAGTGAACTCGGTCGACCCGGTGGTCATGTCGACGGTGAAGACGTTCCCGCCGGTCGCGTTCGCCTGGCCCGTGAGGTTGCCGTCGACGAGCAGGTCGTAGACGCCGTCGGGGGTCGCGGGCGCACCGGCGTACTGGACCTTGGTCGGGAGTACGTCCAGCTCGATCGCGGTCGCGCTCGTCCGGAAGGCGAGCCGTACGCCGGAAGGCTGGGCCTCGACCATCGCGATCTGGCCGTCCGTGGTCTGGGCCCGCGCCCAGGCGGGGAGGCGATGCGGCAGTACGCCGTACTGGGTGTTCTCCAGCTCGACCGCTCCTCGGACGAGCCGGCTGTCGATCGATGTGGTGATCCAAGTGCTCATAGGTAGTATCCTAGACCCTCTAGGCAAACCGATATCCGAGGAGCCACATGCCACGCGTGGGAATGACCGCCGACCGCCTGACCCAGGCGGCCGCCGAGCTGGCCGACGAGATCGGCTTCGCCAACGTCACCGTGTCCGCGTTGGCCCGCCACTTCGGCTTGAAAGACGCCAGCCTCTACTCCCACATCAAGAACGCGAAGGACCTACGAGCCCGGGTAGCCGCCCTGGCCCTCACCGAGCTGGCCGACCAAGTAGCAGCCAACATGGCCGGCCGCTCCGGCCAAGAGGCCCTCTCCGCCTTCGCCAACACCTACCGCGACTACGCCACCCAACACCCCGGCCGCTACGCCGCCATGCAACAAGACCTGGACGCCGACGGCCCCGCCGCAGCCCCCGCCCGCCGCCACGCCGCCCTAACCCTCTCCATCCTCCACGCCTACAACCTCACCCCCACGGCCGAAATCGACGCCATCCGCCTCCTAGGCGCCACCCTCCACGGCTACATAACCCTCGAACTAACCGGCTCTTTCCGCCACACCCCCCGCCCCTCCCAGTCCTCCTGGCAGGTAGCCCTAACCGCCCTCCACACCCTCCTCACCAACTGGCCCGAGGATTAGCCGTTCTTGTCCCCGGGAGGCGGCATGATGGGGGGATGAGTGATCGGG
The DNA here is from genome assembly GCF_040681515.1 of Kribbella sp. NPDC051718. Lineage (NCBI taxonomy): Bacteria > Bacillati > Actinomycetota > Actinomycetes > Propionibacteriales > Kribbellaceae > Kribbella > Kribbella sp. NPDC051718. The sequence goes on from NZ_JBFAYZ010000003.1 coordinate 82,232, forward strand.
CGGGTGTTGAGGCTGCGGTGGAGGCGCTGCGGAAGATCGGGTACTTCCTGGAGCGGGAGCGGCAGCCTACGCATCGGGTGAAGGCGTACCGGAAGGCCGCGGACACGATCGAGGGGTTGCCGGCGGCCGAGGTGCGGGCGCGGCGGCGGGCGGGGACGTTGACCGAGCTGGCGGGGATCGGGCCGAAGACCGAGGCCGTGATCGTCGAGGCGATGGACGGCGAGACACCGTCGTACCTGGTGAAGTTGGCGAAGGCGGCAGGGGAGCTGACCGCGGCGGGCGCCGGTACTACGTTGCGCGCCGAGTTGAAGGCCGATCTGCATCTGCACTCGGACTGGTCGGACGGCGGCAGCCCGATCGAGGAGATGGCCCGTACGGCGGCCGGGCTCGGGCACAAGTACATGGCTCTGACTGATCACTCGCCGCGGCTGACCGTGGCCAACGGACTGTCGCGCGAGCGCCGGTTGCAGCAGCTCGACGTGGTCGCCGAGCTGAACAAGAAGCTCGCCGACGAGCTCGACGGGTTCACGATCCTCAACGGGATCGAGGTCGACATCCTCGACGACGGCTCGCTCGACTGTGACAACGAGATCCTCGCGCGACTCGACCTCGTCGTCGCGAGCGTGCACTCCAAGCTCCGGATGGCCGCCGACGCGATGACCGAGCGGATGGTACGGGCGATCGCCAACCCGCACGTCGACGTACTGGGCCACTGCACCGGCCGCCTGATCACCGGCGAGCGCGGCACCCGGCCGGAGTCGCAGTTCGACGCCGAGGTGGTGTTCGAAGCCTGCAAGCAGTTCGGTACCGCCGTCGAGATCAACTCCCGCCCCGAACGCCTCGACCCACCCCGGCGCCTGCTGTCGATGGCGGTGGAGACCGGCTGCGTCTTCTCCATCGACACCGACGCGCACGCGCCCGGGCAGCTCGACTGGCAGATCTACGGCTGCGAGCGCGCCGAAGAATGCGAAGTCCCCGCCGACCGCGTCATCAACACCTGGGACTCGGCCACCCTCCAGGAGTGGGTCGCCTCCTAACCGGTCCAACAGAGTCGGTCGCCCGACCCCCACCCCGCTCGCGCCGCCGCGTCCGGCCCCCGTTCCGGACGTCCTGTTGTTGGGTACGGGCGGACCGAAGGACAGGTAGTGCACCGTGGGACGCTGTACGCAGAGGGTGTGGTCACGCTCAGGTGCACTAGGTGACGTCCTACTACCTCCTGTTCTTCGGTACGCGGGATACTCGGGGTATGAGCAACTTGGAGGACCGGCCGGCGGAAGGTGTCTGTGGTGGCGAGGGCGCCGAGGGGCCGGTGGTCGAGCGGCTCGAGGCCCGGGAGGTCGTGCTGGGGCGGACGACGAAGGTCCGCCGACTCCTGCCGAACAAGAACCGCCGGATGGTCGGCGCCTGGTGCTTCGTCGACCACTACGGCCCCGACGACCTGACGGCGCGCGTCGACTCGTACGACGTACCGGGGGAGCGCGGCATGCTCGTGCCGCCGCATCCGCACACCAGCCTGCAGACGGTCAGCTGGTTGTTCGAGGGCGAGATCGAGCACCGCGACAGCGTCGGTTCGCACGCGATGGTCCGGCCGGGCGAACTCAACATCATGACCGCCGGCAACGGCATCGCCCACTCCGAGGTCTCCCTGCCCAACGGCCCACCGATGCTCCACGGCGCCCAACTCTGGGTCGCCCTCCCCGACTCCCACCGCACCACCGTCACCCCACACTTCAACGCGTACGCCGACCTCCCCGAGCTCGACCTCGACGGCGCCCACGGCACCGTCATGATCGGTACGGTCGCAGGCATCACCTCACCGGCCCCGGCGTACACCCCGCTCGTCGGCGCCGACATCCAGCTCGACAAGACGGCCACCCTCCCACTCACCCCGGCCTTCGAGTACGCCGTCCTGGTGGTCGCCGGCTCGCTAACCGTCGGCGAGCTGACTGCCGGATTTGGCGAGATGCTGTATCTGGGAGCCGGCCGCGAAGCCATCGAGCTGACCGGCGACGCCCGCTTCCTCCTGCTGGGCGGCGAGCCTTTCGAGGAGCAACTCGTCATGTGGTGGAACTTCATCGGCCGCTCCCACGAGGAGATCGTTGCTGCCCGCAACGACTGGATGGCCTCGATCGACGCCCACGGCACCGACCGGTTCCCCACCGTCCCCGGCTACGACGGCGACGCCCTCCCCGCCCCACCCCTCCCCGCCACCCGCCTCAAACCCCGCCCCCGCTCCCGCTGACACGCCGCCGGTAGTAGGCCCAAGTCAGCACCAGCAACGCAGGCCCCCAGAGCTGCAACGGCGCATAACAACCAATCATCAACGCCGCCGCCGCATCACTCGAGAACGGGATGAACTCCCCACTGAACACATCCCGGAAGCCATAGGTCCAGATCGCGATCAACGACAGGGCGCCGAGCGTCGCAGGGATGATCGCGGCGTACGGCGCAACGCGGCGTCCGCCCAACAACGGGATCCAGCGCGGCACCACCTCACCCCACCGCTTGACCATCCCGAACGCGGTCAGCGCGACAGCCTCCGAGAACAGCGTCAGGCAGACGATGTATCCCCCTTGCCAAACACTCTCCACGCGAGCCGGCCGACCGTAGTCGTCCAGCATCCCCATCGACGATCCGGCAACGAGACCGAGTCGCCACAGCCCGGACGGCAGGACCATCAGAGGGATCAGATGCGCCAGTCGATAGGCCCAGCGTGGTACCGGATTCTCTGTCATGCCATCGAGCTTCCCGGGCCGGGCGGCTCAGGTCCTCACTCCGCAAAGGGATTCGGCTCCCTCCGCAGAGGGGGTCAGCTGCGGGCGTCTGCGTGACGGCGGATCCAGGGGGCCAGGAAGTACAGGATGATCGCGAAGGCGATGGTGACGATGGCCAGGCCGCCGAAGTACGCGGTGTCCGAGGCGCCTTCGGTTGCCTGGACCAGTTGGGCGGTGATGGCTTGGCCGGCGGCCGGAGCCAGGAACCACAGGGCCATCATCTGGCTGGTGAAGGCCTTGGGGGCCAGCAAGGTGGTGGCGGCCAGGCCGACGGGGGAGAGGAAGAGTTCGCCGAGGGTCTGGATCACGTAGACGACGACCAGCCAGAGCGGCGAGGCCAGCTTGTCGCCGGCTACCGAGGAGGCCAGCGACATCACGGCGAAGGAGAGGCCGGCGAACAGCAGACCGGTGGCGAACTTCTGGCCGATGCTCGGGCCGCGATCGCCGAGCTTGATCCAGATCAGGGCGAACACCGGCGCGAGCACGATGATGCTGAACGGGTTCACCGACTGGAAGAACTCGGGGGTGATCGAGATCCCCAGCACCGACAGCTTGGTCCGGTCGGCCGCGAAGGTGGTCAGCGTGGTCGCGGCCTGCTCGAAGACCATGAAGAACAGCATCGCCGCGATGAAGAGCGGGATGTACGCCCGTACGCGGCGGCGCTCGTCGGGCTCGACCAAGGGGCTGCGCAGCAACATCGTGAAGTACGCGATCGGGGCCAGGAAGCACAGGTACGAGATCGCGTCGACCACCGGCTTCGGGCCGACTCCGCCGGAACTCCAGGCGGACAAGGCGAAAACGATCCCGAGCAGGGCCAGCACCGCGACGGTGATCTTGATCATCGTCGGCCGGTCCTCGGCGGTCAGCGGGTTGGGCGGGGTGTCGCCGCGCCCGTGCAACGTCCGCCGGCCGAGCACGTACGCGACCAGGGCCAGCGTCATCCCGACCGCCGCCGCCGCGAAGGCCGCGTGGAAGCCGAGGTTGCGGCGCAGGAAGCCGACCACGAACGGCGCGCTGAACGAGCCGATGTTGATCCCCATGTAGAAGATCGAGAACGCCGAGTCGCGCCGGGTGTCGTCCTTCGCGTACAGGTTGCCGACCATCGTCGACACGTTCGGCTTCAGCAGTCCGGTGCCGAGGGCAACCAATGCGATACCGACGTACGCCAGCCCCTCGACCGGGATTGCCAGGCAGATGTGGCCGGTGACGATCACGGTACCGCCGTACAGCACCGTCCGGCGCGCCCCGAACACCCGGTCCGCGAACCAGCCGCCGAGCACCGACAGCAGGTAGACCGACGCCCCGTAGATCGAGACGACCGCCTGCCCGAGCGACTCGCCCAGGCCGAGCCCGTGCGCCTTGTCGGTCAGGTAGAGCAACAGAATCGCGCGCATCCCGTAGTAGCTGAACCGCTCCCACAACTCGGTGGTGAACAGCGTCATCAACCCGCGCGGATGCCCGAAGAACTGCTTCTCCTCGGTCTCCGCCTGCTGCGTTCCCGACACGCTCGACTACTCCTCGTGGTTGGCAAAGGTCCCCCTCGACCGTAGTCGGTTGGCTTTGCCAACCACCAATCGGGGAGTGTCCACCGGCTGAGACATCGCCGACGGAGCGTGATTGTCCAGTAACTTCATAGACATTGAGGTAAAAACCACCAGCCCCCACACCCGGAACGAGGACCCCCATGAGTACCGAGACGCACGCGTTGTCCACAGTCACCCCGAAAACGCCCGAGCAATGGATCCAGCGAGCCGCCGAGGTGGCCGCGATCCTCGCCGTCGACGCGGTCGAACGCGACCGGGCCGGCGCCACGCCGTACGACGAAGTGCGGCTGCTCAAGGAGTCCGGTCTCGTCACGTTGCTCGGGCCGGCCGAGCACGGCGGTGGCGGGCAGACCTGGCCGACGGCGTACCAGGTGATCCGGACGGTCGCCACGGCAGATGGGTCGATCGGGCAACTACTCGGCTATCACCTGCTCTGGTTCTGGGCCGCGCGGCTGGTCGGTACGAAGGAACAGATCGCGCACGTCGAGGCCGAAGCCACCAAGAACAAGTGGTTCTTCGGCGGCGCGGTCAACCCGCGCGACTCCGATGTCGTGGTCGCCGACGAGGGCAGCACGATCGTCTTCAACGGCCGTAAGAGCTTCTCGACCGGCAGCAAGGTCTCCGACGTCACCGTGCTCGAAGGCACGCTGCTCGACAGCGGCACACATGTCTTCGCGATCGTGCCGTCGGACATCGAAGGGCTCACCTTCCACGACGACTGGGACAACCTCGGCCAGCGGCTGACCGAGAGCGGCAGCGTGAGCCTCAACCACGTCCGGGTCGGCTGGGACCAGGCTGCGGGCTTCGTCGGCAAGACGTTCGAGCCGCGCGTCTACAACACGTTGAACGTCCCGACCATCCAGCTCGTCTTCGTCAACTTCTACCTGGGAATCGCCCGCGGCGCATTGGAGACAGCGCTCACCTACACCCAGGAGAAGAGCCGGTCCTGGCTGCACGGCGGCTACTCGACGGCGGCCGAAGAGCCTTATGTCATTGACTTGTACGGCGATCTGCAGTCGAAGCTCTGGGCCGTCGAGGCCCTCGCCGATGCCGTCGCGCTCGAAGGGCAGCGGATCCACGAGAACGCGTGGGAGGTCACCGCCGAGCAGCGCGGCGAGCACGAGGTACGGGTGGCGGCGGTGAAGGCTCGAGCGACTGAGGTGGCGCTCGAGGTGACGAACCGGATCTTCGAGGTCACGGGCGCGCGGTCGACCGCCAACAGGGAAGGGCTCGACCGGTTCTGGCGCAACGTCCGGACGCACACGTTGCACGATCCGGTCGCGTACAAGCGGCGTGAGGTCGGCCGGCATTTGCTCACCGGCGAGCTGCCCGAGCCGACCTGGTACTCCTGATGACGACGGAGCGGGTGTCGGACCGGACCAAGTTCGCCTACTGGGTGCCGAATGTCAGCGGCGGGCTGGTCACCAGTGACATCGAGCAGCGGACGGGCTGGGACTACGAGTACAACAAGGAACTGGCGCAGACGGCTGAGCGGGTGGGGTTCGAGTACGCGCTGAGTCAGGTCCGCTACATGGCCAGCTACGGCGCGGAGTACCAGCACGAGTCGACCACCTTCAGTTTGGCGTTGCTGCTGGCGACGGAGAAGCTCAAGGTGATCGCGGCGGTGCATCCGGGGTTGTGGCAACCCGGCGTACTGGCGAAGCTCGGGGCGACGGCGGACCACCTGTCGAACGGGCGGTTCGCGGTCAACGTGGTCAGCGGGTGGTTCAAGGGTGAGTTCACCGCGCTGGGGGAGCCGTGGCTGGAGCACGACGAGCGGTACCGGCGGTCGGCGGAGTTCTTGCAGGTACTGCGCAAGATCTGGACCGAGGACAACGTGGAGTTCGCCGGCGACTTCTACCGGATCCGCGACTTCACGTTGAAGCCCAAGCCGGGAGTCGTCCCCGAGCTCTTCCAGGGCGGCAACTCGACGGCGGCGCGCGACAACGCGGGCAAGTACTCCGACTGGTACTTCTCCAACGGCAAGGACCTCGCCGGCGTCACCGAGCAGCTGCTGGATGTCCGGCGTACCGCGCGAGCGGCCGGTCGTGAAGTGAAATTCGGCCTGAACGGTTTCGTCATCGCCCGCGACACCGAGAAGGAGGCACGCGAGGTCCTCCGTGAGATCGTCGCCAAGGCCAACAAGCCCGCGGTGGAAGGGTTCAGAGCCGCCGTCACCCAAGCGGGCGCATCGTCCCCGGACGGCAAGGGCATGTGGGCGGACTCGTCCTTCGAGGACCTGGTCCAGTACAACGACGGATTCCGCACCCAGTTGATCGGCACCCCCGAGCAGATCGCCGAACGCATCGACGCCTACCGCCGCCGCGGCGTCGACCTCATCCTGGCCGGCTTCCTCCACTTCCAGGAAGAGATCGAGTACTTCGGCAGCCGGGTTCTCCCGCTGGTCAGAGAACTCGAAGCGGCCACGACCGAGCTGGAGCTCGTGCCGGCCGTCTAGAGCAGGTCATGGGCGTGGGCGTAGGCCACCGCCGCGGTGCGGGACGGTACGTCGAGTTTGGTGAAGATGTTGGACAAGTGCCGGGCCACCGTCTTGTCGCTGAGCACGAGGTGCTGCGCGATCTCTGTGTTGCTGTTGCCGGCAGCAACCAGGCGCAGTACCTCCAGCTCACGGACCGTCAGGCCGCCTGCTGTCCGCCGCCCCAGCAGGCCGTCAGTCACCGCACCTAGTTCGGTGAAGGTCTGACCGGCAGCGGCCAACTCGGCGGTGGCCGAATCCTCGTCGCCGAGGATCCGGAAGGCACGCCCGACCAACACCCTGGCGCGGGCGACTTCGTACGGCGCTTGCAGGCTGGTCCAGAGCTGCGTGGCGAGCCTGGCGCAGGGGAGGGCCCGGTCGGCGTCATCGGCGGCCAGCGCGACCAGGCCGGCGCAGTACGCCGCCGTTGCTCGCAAGCCGGTGCAACCGAAGGCTTCGGCGATCTTGGTGAGCTCACCGGCCGCCGCTTCGGCCTCGTCGCCGCAGTCGCCGGCAACGAAGATCTCGGCCGCCGCGGGCAGCAGCCGGGACCGGTGTACAGGGTCAGGCGTTTCGGCGAGCAACCGGCGGATGGCGGCGAGGGCTGCCGGCGTGCGCCCGCGGGCGAGCCACAGCAGGGCGAGACCGGGTTGAGGCTCATACCCGTGTACCGACGCCTGCTCGTAGCAGGACTCGGCGGTCGCGAACTCGCCACGGATCCGCAGTACGTCCCCGCACTCGCTCAATGCGAGCCCGGCCGCGCCCTGCGAGTTGCTGGCGGCATAGCGGCGGCGTGCTAGCTCGAACTCCTCCAGAGCCTCGCTGAAGGCTCCGCGCAGCCGCAGGATCTGGCCCCGGTGGACGGCGCACTGGCCGGTGAACGGCACCAGGTCGGGCTGCGTGTCACACCAGCGGGTCAGCGCACTCGTCCACGCGGAGGCCCGGCCGAAGTCGGCCACCTCCTGGCAGGCCTCGATCATCGCGCAGTAGACGTTGCCCGCGAAGATCGGCGACAGCTCGCCGGCAGCGACCCCGACCATCGCCTCGTCCAGCAGCGCGAGCCCCTCCGGGACCTGGCCGGAGTACATCAGCAGGCGAGCCTGGCAGACCAGACCCTGGGCCACCAGATCGGGTTCGCCGAACCGGCGCCCGAGCTCGGCTATCTCGGTGCCGATCCGCAACGCGTTCGCGAAGTCCTGCTGGTCGAGGTGCCGGAAGAAGTCGTGGATCAGGAGGTACCCCCGTTCCACCACGTCGTCCGGCTGGTCGCCCAGCAGCCGCTGGGCCCGCCCGACCCAGCCGGCCGCGACTGCCGCCTCGCCGCGGGTACTGATCACCAGGCCGAGCCAGAAGGCGAAGCGAACCGCTCCCAGGGTGTGTCCGCTGTCGACCTCGGCCTGATAGCCGCGCTGGAGCGCCCGGATGCACGCGTCGTCGTCGCCCGCCAGGTAGGCGGCGGTGGCGAGCTTCAGCAGGTCGTCCGGGCCGAGGCCGGTGACCAGCGACAGTTGGTCGTAGGCCGCTGCCCAGTCCCGCCGTTCGAAGGCCCGGCGTGCCTGCTCGAGGTCGTCGACGATGCCCATCGCCCATCCCCCTCGCGGAGAGTCCCCTTTGAGGCGAGGATACGCGCGGGGCACCTCAGGCGGCGGCGACGGTTCGGGCCGCCGAGGAGCGGGCGACGATGCGCTTGGCGACGTACTCGGCGTCCCGGCCGACGCCGGGCAGGGTCATCGAGGTGAAGGCGTACTGGAAGCACAGGCCGCAGAAGAACAGGCCGGGCGCGTTCTCGGCGACGCCACGCATCTCCTCGGGCCAGCCGTCCGCGCCGATCACCGGCGCCTTGATCCAGTCGAACACCTGCCGGAATCCGGTGCACCAGACGACGTTCGCGACGTCCATCACCCGGCCGTCGTCGAGTACCGGCCGGCCGTCCTGGACCCCGGTGACCCGGTTGTGCACCCGCTCGACGCCACGCTCGAGCAAGTCCTCCCGCTTGACCCTGAGCATCGGGCCGCCGTGGTACCGGATCTCGTGCAGCTCCTTGCGCCCCATCGGCGTCCGGCGAGTGATCAGGTGCTTGCCGAGGAAGAGGAAGACCGGGAAGAAGATCCGGGCCCCCTTCTTCTCCAGCCGGACCGGGATCTGGCCCGGATCACGGCCGGCCAGCACGGTCGGATGGGTGCTGACCACCTCGTACGCGATGTCGGTACCCGAGTGCGAGCCGCCGACGACCAGGACCGGGCCGTCCTTGAGTTGCTCCGGTCGGCGGTACTCGCTGGAGTGGAGTTGCCGGATCGCCGGGTCGAGGTCGACGGCGAAGTCGGGCAGGTACGGCGTTCGCCCGAAGGTGCCGGTGGCAACCACCACGTTGGCGGCAAGGATCCGCCGGTCGCCCGTGGTCAGGGCGTAGCCGCCGTCGTCCAGCGGCTCGAGCCGGTCCACCGTCGTCCTGGTGCGGACCGGCAGCTCGAAGTGGGCGGCGTACGACTCCAGGTAGTCGGCGACCTCGTCTTTGGTCGGGTAGGACCACTTGCTGCCGGGGAAGGGCAGTCCTGGCAGTCCGTCGTACTTCCTCGGGGTGAAGAGGCGCAGTGAGTCCCACTGCGCCCGCCAGTTGTCACCCACCCGGGCGTTGCCGTCGAGGATGACGAACGGCCGGCCCCGCTTCCGCAGGTGGTACCCGGTCGACAGCCCGGCCTGGCCGGCTCCGATGATGACGGTCTCGATGCTCTCGGTGATCATGCGAGTCTCCGCTCGTTCTGCAGCGCGCCGCGCGGCCGTGACCTGTAGCGAAGGCACCACAGCAGCATCAGTCCGGTCGTCACGACGTAGAAGCCGTGCAGGGCCCAGATCGGCCCCACCGGCAGGTGCACCACGTAGATGCAGTGGACGGCGTTGCCGATGTTGGCGAGCACGAGATTCGCCAGGCTGTACGACGAGAGATCCTTCGTCCGAGCCGCCTTCAGCACCATCGGCAGCGTGCTCGACGCGAACAGGAGGGTCGATACCGTCCCCGCGAGAAGAGCAATGCCTGCGCCAGTCATGTCACCGAAGGTATGAGCGCGGCGCTGCCGGCCGCGTCGGTCGCAATACCCAACTGCATCCGGGCGGTACTACGTACTTTCTCGTACACCGCGAAGGGCCGCCCACCGGATCGGTGGACGGCCCTACGTCAGGTACTCCGTCAGGCGCCGGCGCCCTCTTGCTTCACTCCGGCTACCGCGGTCGGGTCCTCGATGCGGTACTTGCGGGCCGCCTCCGCCGCGACCTCGCGCTTGACGTCGCCGCGCTTGGCCAGGATCTCCAGGGTGGCGACGACGATGGACTCGGCGTCGACGTGGAAGTGGCGGCGGGCGGCGGCGCGGGTGTCGGCCAGGCCCCAGCCGTCGGTGCCCAGCGACGTGTAGTCGTTCGGCACCCAGCGGGAGATCTGGTCCTGGACCGCGCGCATGAAGTCGCTGACCGCGACGACCGGGCCCTTGGTGTCCTTCAGCTGCTCGGTGATGAACGGGACGCGCTCGTCCTCGTCCGGGTGCAGCAGGTTGTGCTCCTCCGCGGCGATCGCGTCGCGGCGCAGCTCGTTCCACGACGTCACCGACCAGATGTCGGCGGCCACCGAGTACTCCTCGGCGAGGATCTGCTGGGCCTTGCGGACCCACGGCAGCGCGACACCCGAGCCGAGCAGCTGGACCCGCGGTACGTCGTCGCCCGAGGCCGTCTGGTACTCCTCGAAGCGGTACATGCCCTTGAGCAGGCCCGCGACGTCGAGATCCTTCGGCTCGGCCGGCTGCGCGACCGGCTCGTTGTAGACGGTCAGGTAGTAGAAGACGTCCTCGCCGTACGGCTTGTCCTTGTCCAGCCCGTAGCCGTACATCCGGCGCAGGCCGTCCTTGACGATGTGCGCGACCTCGTAGGCGAACGCCGGGTCGTAGTGCACGGCCGCCGGGTTCGACGACGCGAGCAGCGGCGAGTGGCCGTCCGCGTGCTGCAGACCTTCACCCGTCAGCGTCGTCCGGCCCGCGGTGGCGCCGATCAGGAAGCCGCGGCCGAGCTGGTCGCCGAGCGCCCAGAGCTGGTCGCCGGTGCGCTGGAACCCGAACATCGAGTAGAAGATGTAGAACGGGATCATCGGCTCGCCGTGCGTCGCGTACGCCGTACCGGCGGCGATCATCGAGCCCATCGCCCCGGCCTCGCTGATGCCCTCGTGCAGCAGCTGACCCTTCTCGGACTCCTTGTAGGCGAGCAGCAGGGCGCGGTCGACCGCCTCGTACGTCTGCCCGTGCGGCGAGTAGATCTTCGCCGTCGGGAACATCGAGTCCATTCCGAAGGTCCGGTACTCGTCGGGGGCGATCGGGACGATCCGGTGCCCGATCTCCGGGTCCTTCATCAGGTCGCGGAACAACCGGACGAGCGCCATCGTGGTCGCCACCGGCGACTTCTCGTTGCCCTTGGCAAGCGGCTTGTAGACGTCGTCACCAGGCAGCTTCAGCGTCTTCGGCCGGACCCGCCGCTCGGGCAGGAAGCCGCCGAGCTGGGAGCGCCGCTCCATCATGTACTGGTACTCCGGGGAGTCCTTGCCCGGGTGGAAGTACGGCGGGTTGTAGGCGTCCTCGAGGTCCTTGTCCTCGATCGGCAGGTAGAGCCGGTCGCGGAAGGTCTTCAGGTCGTCGGAGGTGAGCTTCTTCATCTGGTGGGTCGCGTTGCGGCCCTCCAGCGCCTCGATCGTCCAGCCCTTGACGGTCTGGGCCAGGATGACGGTCGGCTGGCCGACGTGCTCCTTGGCGCTCTTGAAGGCCGCGTAGACCTTGCGGTAGTCGTGCCCGCCGCGGGGCAGCTTGCGCAGGTCCTCGTCGGACAGGTTCCGGACCATCGCCTGCAGCCGCTGGTCGCCGCCGAAGAAGTTGTTCCGGATGTACTCGCCGGACTCGACCGAGTAGGTCTGGAACTGGCCGTCCGGGGTGGTGTTCATCTTGTTCACCAGGGCGCCGTCGTGGTCCTGCGCGAGCAGCGCGTCCCACTCCCGGCCCCAGACCACCTTGATGACGTTCCAGCCGGCGCCACGGAAGTACGCCTCGAGCTCCTGGATCACCTTGCCGTTGCCGCGGACCGGGCCGTCCAGCTGCTGCAGGTTGCAGTTGACCACGAAGGTCAGGTTGTCGAGCTCCTCGCGGGCGGCCAGGCCGATCGCGCCGAGCGACTCCGGCTCGCCCATCTCGCCGTCACCGAGGAACGTCCAGACGTGCTGGTCGCTGGTGTCCTTGATGCCGCGGTTGTGCAGGTACCGGTTGAAGCGCGCCTGGTAGATCGAGTCCAGCGCCGCCAGACCCATCGAGACCGTCGGGTACTCCCAGAAGTCGGGCATCAACCGGGGGTGCGGATACGACGACAGGCCCTGGTGCGGGCCGCGGGAGACCTCCTGGCGGAACCCGTCCAGCTGGTCGGCGGTCAGCCGGCCCTCGAGGAAGGCGCGGGCGTACATACCGGGGGAGGCGTGGCCCTGGATGAAGACCTGGTCGCCACCGCCCGGGTGGTCCTTGCCCCGGAAGAAGTGGTTGAAGCCGACCTCGTACAGGCTGGCCGCCGACTGGTAGGTGGCGATGTGGCCGCCGACCTCCAGGCCCTTGCGGTTGGCCTTGCTCACCATCACGGCGGCGTTCCACCGGATGAAGGCCCGGATCCGCCGCTCGATGTGCTCGTCGCCGGGGAACCACGGCTCCTTCTCGGGCGGGATCGAGTTGATGTAGTCCGTGCTCCGCAGCGCGGGCACCCCCACCTGTCGCTCCCGGGCCCGCTCGATCAGCTTGAGCATCAGGTAGCGCGCTCGCGCCTTGCCGCGTTCGTCCAGCACGGCGTCGAGCGACTCGACCCACTCGCGGGTCTCGTCGGGGTCGATGTCGGGGAGCTGGGTGGGCATCCCCTCGGTGATGATGGCTGGTGGTTCGTGTCCGGAAGCCACGGGTGTCCTGCCTGTCTGTCTAGTCGGTCCTACTCCAGTGCTGAGTGATCGGAGCACTGGTAATCCTGTCACCTGACCGGAATGCGTTCTACTTCGCATCCACAACCCCGGCCAATCTCGCCTGGAAGGGTGGGTTCCCACCGGACACGCACCGTGTCCGACATGCGGATACCGGACACGTCACGGAACCCTCGTGCATACTTGCGCGACGCGGTAGGCCACGATGGACTACTGCTACTGACGCCTACCCCCGGCCACCGGGGACGACGGAGGAGGACACGTGAGCGCGACCGCGGACCACGCGGACGGCAAGAGCGGCGAGCCGAACATGGCGAGCCGGCTCGGCTTCGAGAGCGGCACGGTCGTGCTGGAGCTCGGCTACGACGACGACTGTGACGACGCCTTCCGCGACGCCATCGTGGAACTGACCGGCGAGGAATTCACCGGCGACGAACCGGACGACGCAGTCGATGTCGTCCTGCTCTGGTTCCGTGACGAAGACGGGGACCTGGTCGACGCCCTGTTCGAGACGCTGACCGACCTGAAGGCCGGCGGAGCCGTCTGGCTGATGACCCCCAAGGTGGGCCGGGAGGGCTACGTCGACGCGGCGGACATCGCCGAGGCGGCGCCGACGGCGGGGATGCAGACGACCAGCAGCCTGAGCGCGACCCCGGACTGGTCGGCGACGAAGTTGGTGCTGCCGAAGTCGCCCAAGGTCAGGAAGTGATTTCTCGGTGACTGGCGTCGTCCCTCGGGTCGGCGACCAGGCACCGGACTTCACCGCCCGGAACCAGCACGGCGAGCAGTTCCGGCTCTCGGAGTACCGGGGCCGGCGCGACGTCGTCCTGGTGTTCTATCCGTATGCCTTCAGCAGGGTGTGCACGAGCGAGCTCGGCGCGCTCCGCGACCGGCCCGAACTGCTGGCCGGCGCGGAGTTCGTGGGGATCTCGTGCGACCCGATGTTCACGCTGCGCGCGTACGCCGAGGCGGAACGGCTGGAGTTCGGGCTGCTCAGCGACTTCTGGCCGCACGGCGCGATCGCCGCGGAGTACGGGGTGTTCGACGCCGACCGGGGCTGCGCACTGCGCGGGACCTTCGTGGTCGACCAGACCGGCCTGGTGCGGTGGTCCGTGGTCAACGAGATCGGCGAGGCCCGTGATCCGGCGGAGTATGCGGAGGCCTTGGCAAGTCTTCGCCCCGATCTCGGATAGACTTCCCGCTCGGCCTTTTCGAAGGCTCGTAGAGGGCGCTTAGCTCAGCGGTAGAGCGCTTCCCTTACAAGGAAGATGTCGGGGGTTCGATCCCCTCAGCGCCCACCTCTCACCCCTGCTGACTTTCTTAACAGTCAGCTGCCGGAACTGCTTCGGCCAGGTCACATTTCGGCTGGTAAGGTTCCCGTTCGTCGGCTCACGCGATGACGCACCGGGACCACTCGGTCACCGCCTCGGGCGATGTCGGCAACGGGGCTTTTCTGTCGATACCAGCGAGACGGGCATGCCCTGAGCCCGGCTCCGTCCAGTTGGGGAGGCACGTGTCCGTGGGTCGCCAACTGACTGGCGCCTCTGTGCTCCCCGGTGTGGCTGTGGGGCTGGTGCGATGAGGAGCGGTATGGACCGGCCGGCGATCAGTACGGGGCCGGCGCTGATGATCCCGGCGGGCTACCCGCGCGATCTGCCCAGCGCCCTGCTGCGGGCCGCCCGCGACTTCGGCACGGCCGGCGTGGTCGAGATCGGCCCGGATGGTCGCGAGACGCGGCTCGACTTCCCGACGCTGCTCGAGCTGGCTGCGCGGATACTGGCCGGCTTGCGCGCCAACGGTGTACGGGCCGGTGATCCGGCTGTGGTGCATTGCACTGAGCCGGTGGGGTTCTTCGCGGCGTTCTGGGCGTGCACGTTGGGTGGCATCCGGCCGCTGCTGATGTCGCCGTCGCCGGAGGGTGACACCACGGAGGAGGGCCGCGAGCGGCTCCGCAAGGTCACTGATCTGCTCGGCTGGACCGTACTGATCGGGCGGCCGTCGGACCTGCCGAACGACCTCGGCTTGCCGGTGCTCGATCCCGATGCGCTGGCCGGGCATGAGCCGACCTCCGAGTTCCACCGGCCCGCGGCGGACGACGTCGCGGTACTGATGATGACGTCGGGGTCCAGCACCGGTACGCCGAAGATCATCCAGCTCACGCATCGCGGGCTGGTCGAGTTCGCCGCCGGTACGCCGGCGATGCTGCCGGTGCGACCGGGGCAGACGACGCTGAACTGGCTGCCGCTCGATCACAGCGGCGCGTTCCTGCTGTACCACCTGCTGCCTGTCTTCACCGGCTGCACCAACATCCACGTGGCGACCGACTGGGTGCTCGCGGATCCGCTGCGCTGGCTGGATTTGATGGACCAGCACCGGGTGAACCACTCTTGGTCGCCGAACTTCGGGTATCGGCTGGCGGCTGCGGCGATCGCCGGCGAGCCTGATCGGCACTGGGATCTGTCGGCGTTGCGCAGCCTGGTCAGTGGTGGCGAGCAGATCACTGTGCCGGTGGTGAGCGAGTTCCTGCGGCTGACGAATCGGTTCGGCGTCGTGCCGGAGACGTTCGTCGCGGCGTGGGGGATGACCGAGACGGTCACCGGGATCACCTTCGGGCGGCCGGGGCTCACGCCGAACGTGCATCGGGTGCGGATCTCGCAGACCGGCGTTGTGGAGTGGGTCGACCAGCGGACCAGCGCTGGGAAGGTAGCCGTCGCTCGGCCGGGGAAGGGGCGCACGGATGCGCCCGGCGTACTGAGTCTGGTGTCTGTGGGTGCGCCCGCTCCTGGGGCGACCGTGCGGATCGTCGGGCCCAACGGCGCGGTACTGCCGGAGGGACGGATCGGGCAGCTGCAGATCGCGTCCGCCCGGGTGACGCCGGGGTATCTCGGCAATCCCGATGCGGACCGGGCTGCTTTCCCTCAAGGCAACTGGCCGGCCCGCAAGTGGCTGGCGACGGGGGACCAGGGGTTCATCTCCGGCGGCCAGGTGGTCATCACCGGTCGCGACAGCGAACGGATCATCCTCAATGGGCAGACGTACTACGCCCATGAGCTCGAAGCGATCGCTGTAACCGCCCCCGGCGCCGTCGCCGGCCTGGTCGCCGCCTGCGGTGTCGCGGACGCTGCCCTAGGCACCGAACGCCTCCTGATCTTCTACGCCCTCTCCTCAGAGTCAGCCGAAGGCGTCGACGAGGCGATCCGCTCGATCATCCGCGGCCGCCTAGGCCTGGACGCCCGCGTCGTAGGCGTCCCGCGCCGCCACTTCCCAACCACCCCCGGCGGCAAAATCCTCCGCCCCCTGCTGAAGCAACGCTGGCTGGACAACACCCTGGAAACCGCCCCCGGCCCCTACGCGACGCCTCCCGTCGCGTCCCCCTACGGCGACCCCATCCGCCCAGGCTCCGTCCCCGCCTCTTCCCGCTACGACGACGAAGACGCCAGCGAACAAACCACCGAACTCCCCATCGTCCGCCTCGCCTGGCGCCGCAACCTCCAAGACTCCATCCCCACCCCGCCCCAACGCCCCACCCTAGGCGCCAACCGCCACCCCGCCCCCGAACCAGACGACCCCACCACCACCTCGGCAGCCGACGAGCAGACCAGCCCTCTCGACCAGCAGCCCGGCACCGCCGCCTCACTGCCCGGCACCGCCGACCCACTGACCGGCACTGCCGACCAACTGACCGGCACCGCCGACCCGCTCACCGGCACCCTCGACCAGCCAACCGGTACTGCGGCAGCGGACCCACTAGAAGCAGATCCATCGGCCACCACCGCCGACATCGACCCGCCAACCGATGCAACAGACGCCCTCCAGCCGACTCGCACATCGGACTCCCTCACCGGCCCCTCCGACCCCCTCTCCGACGGCCCTCGCGCCGACTCGGCAGCAGAAGCTACTGATACCGAGACCCTCACCCCAGGCACCCACGCCAACTCAGCCCCCGGCCCCCCCGCCACAGAACCGCCCGCTGAGCCCACCACCACGGAACCGCCCGCTGAGCCGACCACCACGGAACCGCCCGCGGTGCCCAACGCCACGGAGTCGCTGGCTGAATCCACCGCCACCGACCCACTGGCTGAGCCCACCGCTCCGGAGTCGCCCGCCAGCACCGCCGCCGACGCACGAAGCGCCGCCGGTACCGACGCACCCACCACCGCCGACGTACGGGCGAACACCGCAGGTACCGACCTACGGGCGAGCACCGCAGGTGCCGACGCACCCACCGCCGCCGACGGCGTAGAGACCGGCACGGCAGGTACCGGCGCACTCTCCAGCGACACCGGCACCGACGCACCGACCAGCACGGCAGGTGCCGATGCACGCACCACCGCCGCCGACCTACAGACCAGCAACGCAGGTACCGACGCACTTGTTGGCGCCGCTGACAGCGTGCCGCCTACGCGCGCCGACCTCCGCGGGGAAACCGCGGCCGGGTCGACAACAGATGCAGCCGCTGACGCACCTGCGGGCATCTCCCGCGCTGACTCGACCGCCAAACCCGGCGGCGCTGACCTGCTCGGCGGAACCGCAGCCGACTCGAGGGCGAAGGCAACTGCCGCCGACGCACCCGTCGATAACACCCGCGCCGACTCAACGGGTACTGAGCTGCTCGCCGATCCCACCGACGCGGAGCAGCCTGTCGGCCCGACCGATGCCGACGCCTCAACCGGTGCGCCCACAGAGCCAGTTGCTGACCCGGATACGAAGGCTGCTGCTCTCGCGGAGTCCGTCGACGCCCTCGCGGACGGCTCCGACGCATCCGTCGTCAGCACCGCCCGCTCAACCCCAGCCGGCTCGCCCACACCGTCAAGCGGAGACACACCCGCACTGACCACCCCGAGCGGCGCCGACACCAACACCTCCGACACGGCCACCGCCGAGACCTCCGACCCCGAGACCGCCGACGCGCCGGCCTCCGTTACGCCGGCTGGCGACGCGGCCGTCGCCACCGCCACTGCCGACACCGAGACCGTCGGCACCGACACCTCTGGCACCGCCACCGGAACCTCCGCCCAGGCCGCCGACGCCGACATCTCTGGCACCGCCACCGCCGAGACCTCCGCCTCCGGCACCTCCGGCACTGACACCGACACCTCCGAGACCGCTGGCATCGAGACCGGCGATGCCGAGACCGGCGATGCCGAGACCGGCGATGCCGAGACCGGCGATGCCGAGACCGGCGATGCCGAGACCGGCGATGCCGAGACCGGCGACGGCGATACCGGCGACGCGGATGCCGACGTGCCGGCGTCCGTTACCTCCGCTGATGACACGGCCGCCGCCACCACCGAGGCCGCTGGCACCGAGACCGGCGACACGGGCACCGCAGCCGAGGCCGCTGGCACCGAGATCGGCGACACCGGCGACGTGGACGGCGATGTACCGGCCTCTGTTGCCTTGGCTGATGGTGTGGGCGCCGGGCCGGGTGCGGAGGGTGTGCCTGCTGCTGGCTCGCGGTCGGCGATGGCGGAACTCGACGAGGAAACCACCCAGCTACCCATCATTCGGGTCTCCAAGAACTCCGCCGACGCTAAGCGGCGGCCGGCTGAGTCCGACAACCCCGGACAACAAGCTGCCAACTCCACCAACCCCCGAGCCGACAAAGCTCAACCAGCCGCGCCCATCAAGCCTGAGACCGGCGGTGGCGACGCAGCTGGTCCTGCCGAGCCGCGGACTGACCGTGTCGAGTCGGCTGCGCCGATAGCGGCTCAGGCGGACGGCGGTGAGTCGGGTGAGGTTGGCAAGGCGGAGGCCGGCGAACCTGCTGAGCTGACTGGATCGCAGGCTGAGGGCAGCGAGTCGGCTGGGGCCGCCGAGGCGGGGGCTGACCATGCCGAGTCGGCTGGGATGGCAGAGGTGTCGGCGGACGGTGCGTTGGCTGAGGTTGCCGAGGTGCGGGCCGGTGACAGTGTGTCTGCTGAGCCCGCAGCGGCGGGGGCGGGTGGCGTCGAGCTGTCCGAGGCCGAGGGCGCCGAGTTGCGGGTGGGTGACGGTGGGGCGGTCGAGGCTGCGGAGGGGCAGGTCGGTGGTGAAGGTGCTGAGCTGACCAGGGCACAGGCGGAAGGTGTCGAGTCGGCTGAGGGCGCCGAGGTACGGACCGAGGACAGCGGGGCTGCTGAGTCGCCTCAGTCGCAGGCTGACCGCAGCGGGCTGGCGGAGGTACAGGCAGGTGGTGCCGGGGCGGCTGAGGAGTTGTTGGCGAGTGCCTACGTGCGGATGCTGCCTGGAGCGGTGGATCGGAACGGTGCCCGCGCGGAGGCTGCCGAGGCAGTTCGTGCGGAGGCGTCGGCTGGTTCGGATCGCGACGTGGAGGCGGCAGGGCTGCGGGCTGCTGCTGAGTCTGGTGATGGTGAGGCAGGAGTTGCGGGCGCCGATGAGGTAGCTGAGGACCGCGAGTCGGTTGAGGTTGTGGAAGCCGCCGCGGAGATGTCCGGAGCTGAGGCGGTTGGCGCGCAGGGCGAGCAGTCGGGGGCGACAGCTGGGGAGGTCGCCGAGGTAGTTGTCGATGTCTTGGCTGCTCCGGTGAAGGGTGGGGAGCGGGCTCGGAAGGATGGGAAGGCTGCGGTTAAAGCCGGTGTGGTTGAGCCGGTGGCTGTGGTGGGGTTGGCGGGGCGGTTCCCGGGGGCCTCGTCGGTGGATGAGTTCTGGGAGAACTTGCTGGGTGGGGTGGAGAGTGTTCGGCGGTTCAGCGATGAGGAGCTGAAGGAAGCCGGGGGGAGTGACGCGTTCGGGGAGGAAGAGCTGGTTGCGGTCAGTGGGGCGCTGGATGATGTCGAGTTGTTCGACGCGGCGTTCTTCGGGCTGAGCGATCGGGAAGCCGAGCTGACGGATCCGGCGCAGCGGTTGTTCCTCGAGGTGTGTCAGCAGGCGTTGGAGCATGGCGGGTACGCCGGCGCATCAGGCCGGATCGGGATCTTCGCCGGCTCGGGGATGAACCTTTACACCCAGCAGAATCAGCCGCCGGACTACCTCGCGACCCGGGTGGCTTACCGGCTCGGGCTGACCGGCCCGGCGATCGGCGTACAGGCTGCTTGGTCTTCTTCGTTGGTGGCGGTTCACCTTGCCTGCCAGGCGTTGCGCAGTGGGGACGCGGATCTCGCGCTCGCCGGCGCCGCCGCGGTTCACGTGCCGCAGGCAACGGGTTACCACGCCAGCGCCCGCTCGATCCTGTCGCCGTCCGGCCACGTCCGCGCGTTCGACGAAAAGGCTGACGGGACCGTTGGCGGCAACGGCGTCGCGGCCGTGTTGCTCAAGCGGCTCGACCAGGCGGTTGCCGACGGCGACACCGTGTACGCCGTGATCAAGGGCTCCGCTGTCACCAACGACGGCGGCCAAGCCGGCCAGGTCGAGCTGGTCGAGCGCGCACTGGAGAAGTCCGGCGTACCGGCCGCGTCCATCAGCTACGTCGAGGCCAACGCCACCGGTACTGCGGAAGACGACACCGTCGAGTTCCACGCCCTCACCACGGCGCTCCGCAAGCACACCGACCAGGTCGGCTTCGTCACGATCGGCTCGGTGAAGCCCAACATCGGCCACCTCGACAGCGCCGCGGGTATGGCCGGCCTGATCAAGACCGTGCTGATGCTGCAGCACCGCACCCTCGTCCCAACCATCAACTACAGCAGGCCGAACCCAGCACTAGAGGTTGCCGACAGCCCCTTCGTCATCGGCACCGAGGTCAGCGACTGGGAGGCCGGTACGCCGCTCCGCGCAGGCGTCAGCGCACTCGACGCCAAGGGCACCAGTGCGCACGTCATCCTCGAAGAGGCCCCGCGCCAGATCCGCCGCGGCGAAGACGGCCCGGTCGTACTCCCGATCTCGGCCCCTGACCCGGCCGCACTCGCCGACCTGGCCGTCCTGTTCCGCACGGAGCTCGAAGAGGGCACCGGGCAACGACTCATCGACCTCGCCGGTACTGCGTCAATCGGCCGCCCAGCACATCGCCACCGCATCGCCGTGGCAGGCTCCTCCGAATCCGAGCTAGCCGAAGCCCTGGCAACGGCCGCCACCGCCGAGGTCCCACGCGGCGGCCCCGGCCCACTCGGCTTCGCGTTCACCGGCCAAGGCGCTGCCCGCCGCGGAATGGCGGCTGGCCTGGCAGTGCGTTTCCCCGTCTTCCGCGCAGTGCTCGACGAGTGCGACAAGGTCTACGAAGAGGAGGTCGGCGGCAGGCTCCTCGAGCTGCTCCTGACCCCGGCCGGCACCGACGACGGCGTCTGGCCGACCGAGACCGCTCAGCCCGCCCTCTTCGCGTTCGAACTGGCGCTCGCCCGCTTGTGGCAGTCCTTCGGAGTCCAGCCCGCGTTGGTGGTCGGCCACAGCGTCGGCGAGTACGCCGCGCTGTGCGTGGCCGGTGCGTTGTCCCTGGCCGATGGCGTGAAGTTGACCGCGCAGCGCGGCGTACTGATGCAGCGCGGAACTGTTCCCGGCGCGATGGTCGCCGTCCGGGCCGACGCCGATCGGGTCCGCGAGCTGGCACAGACGCCGGGCGTGGAGATTGCCGCGGGCAACGGTCCGCAGAACTTCGTACTGACCGGGTCCGAGGTGATCGTCGGGCAGCTGGCCGAGCAACTCGACCGGCTGGAGCTCAAGTGGCAGCGGCTCGATGTCGATCGCGCGTTCCACAGCTCGCTGGTCGATCCGATCCTGGCCGACTTCGCGAAGGTCGTCGCCCAGATCAAGCTCAAGCCGTTGCGGATGCCGATGGTGTCGAGCTGGTCCGGCGAGCTGCTGGAGAGCGGTACTGCGCTCGACGGCGACTACCTGGTCGGGCAGCTCCGGCAGCCGGTGCTGTTCGGTGATGCCGTCGAGGCGTTGACCGCAGCGGGTTGCCGGCGCTTCCTCGAGCTCGGGCCGGATGCAGTGTTGAGCCCGGCCGGCCGGCGGATCGCGCCGAACAGCACCTGGATCCCGACGCAGCGACTCGGGCAGGACGCGGTGCTGGCGACGATGAACGGGCTGGCCGAGCTGTACGAGCAGGGCACCGAGATCGCTTGGGCGAAGGTGTACCCGGAGAGCGGCCGGGTGCCGCTGCCGACGTACCCGTTCCGTCGGGTGCATCACCCGGTGGACGCCTCGGCGCGGCCGGTGGCGTTGGCGCAGCCGGCGGTGGTCGAGGATGAGCGTTCGATCGAGCGGAGTGGGGCGGCGCTGAAGCGCATCCCGCTGGATCCGCCGGACTCCAACGGTGTGGTCGTGCCGACGATCGAGGAAGTCGATCTGTCGCCGTTCGCGATTCCGGCCGAGGACGACCCGGATCGGCTCAGCACGCAGCCGATCGAGGTTACTGAGCCGCTGCCGGTCGTCGAGCAGGACGGAGCTGAGCTGGTTGCCACTTCGTACGTGCAGATGGTCCCGGCGATGGCGGTGGCTGGGCATGGTGGCGGCTCGGTGGATGCCAAGGCCGGCCCCGAGGAGTCGCTGGCAGACGCGGACGTTCCGGTCGGTGGGGCTCAGGTTCCTGAAAGCCCACCGGTGGCTTCTGCCGCTGATCTGTACCGGGACTCGCTGGAGGTTGTGCTCGATCTGACCGGGGAGCAGTTGGGGCTGGATCCGTACGACCTGACGGTGGACCATACGTTCGCCGAGCTGGGCGCGGACTCGTTGTCGATGCTGCGGGTGGTCGAGGAGGTCGGCCAGCGGTTCGACGTCGAGATCGCGGTCAGCGAACTCTTCGACGACCTCAACACCCCTCACAAGCTCGCCACGGCCGTTGCCTCCCGCAACCAACCGGACGGCGACGAGGTCGACCCACTCGACCTGCTCCGTCCCACCGACGCGCCGGCCGGCCAGCAGCCCGCAGAGAACGCAGACCCCCGTACTGCGCTCGCCGTGCTCGGCTCAGGCCTGGCCGAACTCGCGGCGAAGGTCGACGCCGCAGCCGCCGCAACCAGCGAAGCCGAGCTGCCTGGCTCGGGCATGGCCGCCCTCATGTCGCAGCAACTCCGCGTCGCCGGCCAGCTCGTCGACGGCGTCACCAAGCTCATGCACGAGCAACTCGCGCTGCTCAACGAGACGGCGCAGAAGCTCGAGACAGCGCAGCAGCTCCAGGCAAAGCAGAGCGCCGAGACTCCCGAAGTACCGAGTAAGCAGGACAAGGCCGAGGCCGAGAAAGCCAAGCGGGCAAGGGATCTGGAGTACTGGCAGACCGCCCTCGATGGCGCCCAGCCGCTCGTCCTCCCCACCGATCGCCCCCGCCCAGCCAGTGACGACGTGATCGGCACCGTCACCCACGAACTAAACTCGGAGATCGGCGACGCGGTCTTCGCGTTCAGCCGCGACCGTCGGGTCAGCCCGCTGATGACGATGCTCGCCGCCGTCGGCACCGTGCTCGGCCGGTTCGCCGACCAGGACGACCTCGTCATCGGCACCGCGGCCCTCCGCCGCCCCGGCGACACCACCCGCCAGCCGGCCCTCCCGCTCCGCCTCGACCTCACCGGCGAGCCCGACCTCGGCGACCTCGCTCAGCGCGTCCGCGAGATCACCACGACGGCTGTCGACCACTCGACGGCCGACCTCGGGACGCTCGAGCAGGACCCGCTCTTCCAGGTGCTGGTCGAGTTCGAGGCCGGCGAGGAAGAGCTCGCCCAGAGCCTCGACATCCGCTTCCGCCTCGCCTACCACGGCGGCGGCATCACCTGTACTGCGGACTACCGCGCCGGCTTGTTCGACCACCAGACCGTCAAGCGCCTGCTCGCGTACCTCGAAGCCGTCCTGCGCCGCGCGATCGAGGACCCGCGACTCCCGCTGCCCGACCTGATGCTGCCGATCGACGACGACAAGGTGATCCTGGCCGAGTTCGAGGGCGAGGCCCCGCAGACCGGCCCGGTCGGCCGGGTCCGCCGGGACGCCGTCGTCGCCGGTGAGCTCAGCGGCCTGCATACCCTCTTCGAGCAGCAGGTGGCCAGGACGCCGGACGCGATCGCGCTGATCCAGGGCGACCGCGAGATCTCGTACGCCGAGCTCGATCGCCGCTCGAACGCCGTCGCCTGGCAGCTCGTCGACCTCGGCGTGAAACCCGGCCAACTCGTCGCGGTACGGGTCGCCAGGGGAGCGGAGCTCGTCGTCGCAGTACTGGCCGTCCTGAAGTCGGGCGCCGCCTACCTGCCGCTGGATCCGGGCGTACCGGAGTCGCGCTGGGCCTTCATGACCGCGGACGCGGGCGCGGTCGCCCTGGTCGGCGATGACGCGGCCCTTGCCGACCGGCTCGGGCTGCGGCTGGTGCCGGTGGCGGCGGTCGACGGCGACACCCGGTCGAAGCAGGCCCCGCCGGTACGGGCCGCTGCCGACGACATCGCCTACTGCATCTACACGTCGGGCTCGACCGGCAACCCGAAGGGCGTCGCAGTACCGCATCGCGGCCCGGTCAATCTCATCCGGCACTACCTCCGTACCAGGCGATCGCTGCGCACCTTGCAGTGGACGTCCTTCGGCTTCGACGTCCACGTGCAGGAGATGTTCACCGCACTGGCTTCGGGCGCCGCACTGGTGCTGATCGGCGAGGACGACCGGTACGACCCGGACGCCGTCATCGCCGCGCTGAAAGATCACGGGGTCGAGCGGCTGTTCATGGCGTTCACGCCGCTGACCGCGCTGCTCGCCACGATGCGCAAGGTGCCCGAGTTGCCGGCGCTGCGCGAGATCGTCGCGGGTAGCGAGGCGATGGTCGTGACGCACAAGATCCGCGACTTCCTCGAGGCGCATCCGGAGTGCACGCTCTACAACGAGTACGGCCCGACCGAGGCGTCCGTGGTGACCACGATCCACCAGGTCGACCCGGACGAGGACCGGCCGTCCATCGGGCGACCGATCGACGGCGTGGTGGTGCGCCTGCTCGACGAGGCGCTCCGGCCGGTGCCGGTCGGTGCGATCGGTGAGATCCACCTCGGCGGCGTGGCCGTTGCCCAGGGCTACCTCGGGCGTCCGGACGAGACGGAGACCGCGTTCGTGAGCGATCCGGCGCATCCGGGCGGACGGTTGTACCGGAGCCGTGACCTCGGCCGCTGGCGTGCTGACGGTTCGCTGGACTACCTGGGTCGCGCTGACGACCAGGTGAAGATCCGCGGCCACCGGGTCGAGCCGGGGGAGACCGAGCACGTACTGGCCGACCTGCCCGGCGTGATCGACGCAGTGGTGGTCGCTTGCGCCGACCCGGCCGGCGACACCTGCTTGATCGGGTACGTCGTACTGGAGGACAGCGACCCAGCAGTACTGGCGAACCTTCTGCTGGAGCTCACCAAGGAACTGCCGATCTACCTGGTCCCGGCCGACCTGATCCCGGTCGAGGACCTGCCGCTGGACGCCAGCGGCAAGCTGGACCGCTCCCGGCTCCCCGAGCCCGAGTGGCTCAAGGGCAGCTGACCAGTACGTCAAAACCCCCACGCACTCCTCTGCGTGGGGGTTCTTTCGTTCCAGTGAAGTCGGTTCTGCACCGTGTACGGGGGTTTGTGTGCCCGGCGGCTACCCTCCCGCAACCTCCGGCCTACCGTCCGCGGTGCAGAACCCGCGCTCGATCCTCATCCCTCCTGAGGATCGACCGCACCTACCTCTGCTGCTCGCCGGCGCAGCAGCGCGTACGCGCTGATCACGCAGATGAGCAGGGAATAAACGGCCCAGACGGGTCCGACGTTGCCGAGCTCAGGTCCGTTCCCCCGGGATCCGAGTACGACGACGGCGGTGACCGCGACGAGCGCGATCAGTGGGCCGGTCCAGCCCAGCACGCCCATCCGCACCGGCTGCTCGGACTCGGACAGGTCGTCCGGTTCCGAGGCGGCGGAGATGGCGCGTCCCCGGAGGGACTCGTGCAGGGCGGCGACGCCGCACGCGGCGGCGACGTTCAGCAGCAGCAGGCGGCCGGCCACGTCGCCGAGCGCCACGCCACCCGGTCCGACCGTGCCGTACACGACGGCGTACAGGTCGACCGGGACGGTGGCCGCGGCGGCGAGCACGACGACGGTCTGGAACAGCCGCGGGCGGCGTACGGAGGTACGCAGCACGCCTTGGCTGACCGTCGTGGCGACCACGAGCGCGGTGAAGAAGAGTGCGAAGACGACGAGCACGGCAGCGTCCATCAGGACCTATTCCCTACGGTCGAGCGTTGCCCCGGACAACGCTGGTGGACGTGCGTGGATCGGTATCTCGGTGCCTGCGAGAGCGGCGAGGAGTCGCCTCCTCGCCGCCTACGCAAACGGTCAATCCCTGGCATGCAGGTCCCCCCTGATTGCCCTCGAACGGCGTGCCCCCACCCCGTCCATCCGTTGCATCGGAACAGCAGGGGTCGCCGTTACAAGGTTTTGGGCAATTGCGTAAAAAATGCGCAAATTTGCTCGGGAGACCCCTTTCCGCACGCCACATCTGTGTGTGAGGGGTCACCAACCGTCGATCGGACGGTTACCGTGGCGCCAACTGCCGGTGAACTACCGCAGCGCGCTCTCCGAGGGCGTGGCCGCGGGCAACAGATCCCAGCCGAGCCGGGCGGCGCCGATCAGGCCGGCGTTGTCGAGCTGGGCCGGCTGGACGGTCAGGTCGGTGACGAAGGGGAGCTGCGCGAGGCGCTTCACCCAGCGCTGTACCGGGTCGAACAACACCGGTCCCGCCTTGGCCACCCCGCCGCCGATCACGACGGTCGTAAGGTCAACGGTCACAGCGGTGGCAACGATGCCCGCCGCGAGCGCCTGCGCCCCGTCGTCGAACACCGCCAGGGCGATCCGGTCCCCGGCGGCGGCGTCCGCGGACAGTACCGCCGCGTCCACGTCCTCGGTGGTCCGCCAGCCGCGACGCTTGGCTCTGGCAACCATCCGCGGACCGCTCGCGTACGTCTCGACGCAACCATACGATCCGCACGCGCAGGCCTCGCCGTCGAGGTCGATCACGACGTGCCCGAGGTGGGCCGCGTTGCCGGACTGGCCGAGCAGCGGCCGCCCGTCGACCACGATGCCGGCGCCGACGCCGGTCGAGACGACGATCCCGAGCAGGCTGCCGACATCGCGCCCGGCGCCGGTCCAGAACTCCCCGAGCGCGAAGCAGTGCCCGTCCACGCCCAGCGTGACCGGTACGTCGCCGACCAGCGCGCGGACCCGGTCGACGAGCGGGAAGTTCCGCCAGCCGGCGATGTTCACCGGGGAGACGAGGCCGTGCTCCTGGTCCAGCGGACCGGCCGAACCGATCCCGACCGCGGCCGGCTCGGTGTCGCCCTTGACCCGGGCGATCAGCTCGCCGAGCGCGGCGAACACCTCGTCGGCGTCTCCGGGCGGCGTCGCGATCCGGTCCTTGGTGAGGATCTCCCCGTCGGCCGACACGATCGCGGCAGCCATCTTCGTGCCCCCGATGTCGATGCCGAGCACCGTCACTGGCTGGTCGGTCATGTTCCCCCTGTCAGTACCGGTGCGGATCGCGGGCTGGATCGGGAGACAACGTTATCTGTAACCGGCCAATCCGGCGAGAGGTTGTCGGTGCTAATCATCCATGATCCCGCAGGCCAGCGCTTGATTCATGCCAGGACATAGTCTGACAACGATGGCCTTATAGGCGCTTCAATCGTCAACAACGAGGGCAATCCTTCGCTGTCCGTGACCACTTCAGGTAGCGGTCCGCGGCCCCGGCACGAGAGGGTAGGGCGCATGAGTGACCAACTGGACCGCGACGCCGCCGGCGCCCTCGTCGTCGGCTTCAACGGAACCACCGCCCCCGACGACCTCCGCCGCTCCGTCGCCGCCGGACTCGGCGCCGTCATCCTGTTCACCCGCAACGTCGAGAGCGCGGAGCAGGTCGTGGCGCTCACCGACTCGCTCCGGGCCGAACGGCCGGACCTGGTGATCGCGATCGACCACGAGGGCGGCGAGTTCAGCCACCTCGCTCCCGCCAACCCCTGGCCGCTGTCCTCGCCGCGTTCCCTCGGCGAGCTGGACGACGTGGACCTGACCCGCGCCTCGGCCCGCGACGCCGCTGCCACCCTCGCCACCCTCGGCATCGACCTGATGCTCGCGCCCTCGGTCGACGTGAACAGCAACCCGGCCAACCCGATCATCTCGACCCGCTCGTTCGGTACGACGGCCGACGTCGTCTCCCGGCACGGCGTGGCCTTCGTCCAGGGCGTGCACGACGCCGGCATAGCCGCCTGCCCGAAGCACTTCCCCGGCCACGGCGACGTCACCGTCGACTCACACCTCGCGCTGCCCCGGGTGGACCGCTCGATCGAGCAGGTGAGCGCGGTCGAGCTCGCGCCGTTCCGGGCGACTATCGCGGCCGGCGCGGACGTCATCATGAGCGCGCACATCATCTTCTCGGCGTACGACGACCAGCCGGCCACCCTCTCGCGGCGGATCCTGCACGGGCTGCTGCGCGAAGAACTCGGCTTCACCGGTGTGATCACCACCGACGCGCTCGAGATGCAGGCGATCACCGCGACCCAGTCGATCGAGGACGCCACCGTCGCCTCGATCCGGGCCGGCGCCGATCTGGCGATGATCGCGATCGGCGAGGCGGACCCTGCGGCGCTGATCGCTCGGCTGGTCCAGGCGGTTGACGAGGGCACGCTCGACGCTGCCCGGCTCGCGGACGCTGCTGGTCGGGTCCGCGCGCTGGCGGCGACGCTCGCGGCACGTCCCCGGCTGCCCGGGCTGGACGGAGCGCCGACCCGCGAGGTGGCTGCGCGCACGGTCACCCGGCAGGACTTCCCGGGGCTCGGCGGATCGCCGTACGTGGTGGATCTGACGCAGGGGCTGCACCCAGCCTGGAACCCGTACTTCAGCGGCCTTCCCGAGGTCTTCGCGAAGGTCGCGCCCGGCTCGGCAGGTGTCGTACTGCGGGGCGAGGATCCCGCTGCGCTCTCGGAGGCCCAGAACGCGGCGATCGGGCGGCCGCTGGTGGTCGCAGTACAGGACGCCGTCCGTACGCCGTGGATGCGCGCCGCGCTCCAAGAGCTGCTGGAGAGCCACGAGGGCGATGTCTTCGTACTGTGCACAGGCATCCCCGAGGACCGCGCGCTCGTGCCGGCGGCCGTCCCGACGGCTGTCACCTACGGGCGCAATCTCGTGGTCCTGGAGGCGGCGGCTCAGCTGCTGACCCGGATTCCATAAGACCTTGATGAAGTAGTCGGCCCGAGGTCCGGCCACGCAATCGTTTCCAGGTTTAGCGTGGCTCGGGTGAACGCTCTCGACTTGTCGAAGATCACGCTGCGACCCCTCCAGCAAGGTGACTGGCCACGGATCCACGAGTGGGCCTCGCTGGAGGAGTCGTGCAGGTATCAGCCGTGGGGCCCGAACACGGAGGCGGAGACCGAGGCCTTCGTCGCGGCCGCGATCGCGTCCGCCCGGGTGGAGCCGCGGACCCGGTTCGCCTGGGTCGCCACTCATCCCGTGACCGGTGTGCTCGGCATCGGCGAGCTGAACATCCGGCACGCCGCCTGGAGGCGCGGCGAGATCAGCTACTCCGTCCACCCCGACCACTGGGGCCAAGGCGTCGCGAGCGAGATCGCCCGCATCCTGCTGCACTTCGGCTTCGAGGACCGCCAACTGGAACGCATAGAAGCGACTTGCGACCCCCGCAACTCCGCCTCAGCCGCGGTGTTGAAGCGCATCGGCATGACCTACGAGGGCATCCTCCGCCGCACAGTCCTGATCCGCACCGGCTGGCGAGACTCCAAGATGCACAGCATGATCCGCCCGGAATGGACCCCGCTGCCCCCGCCCCCCGCCCCCCGGTGGACCCTCGGCTAGCAACCGGGCAGAACCGGCGACCTTGAACACCCGGCGACCTTGAACACCACCCGGCGACCTTGAACACGTTATTTCATGTCCGAGGTCACCGCTTGGTGTTCAAGGACACCAGATGTGCGGCTAGCCTCGGCAGTTGAGTTGGAGGTCGAGGGCGTGTTGCTCGACGTAGTTGAGGGCGTGGCGGACTGCGCCGACCGACACGATCGTGTCGCCGAGTGACGAGACCGCCACCCGCGGGGGAGTGGTGGTGAAGGTCGCGAGTTGCTTCTCGATCTCCGGTAGCAACGCCTTGGCGGCCGTCGCGACAGCACCACCGATCACGATCAGCTCGGGATTGAAGAGAATGCCCAGCGTGGCGAGGACTCTGGCGGTCCGCCCGGCGATCTGCTGAAGGATGCCGACAGCAACCTTGTCGCCATCGGCCGCGGCGGCGAACACCAGCTCCGCAGTGACAGCTCCGTCCCCGGTCAGCTTGCGCAGGCTCGTCTCCACTGCTGGATCGGCCAGCGCCTTCGCGCCCTGCTCGCGAGCTGTCCGGGCGATACCGGCTGTATCTCCGACGCCCTCGACGAGTTTGAGATAGACCATCTCGCCCGCCCCGCCGCGGCTGCCGTGCAGCAACCGCCCGGAGTCCATCAGCCCGGAACCGAACCGCTCGCCCGCGAGGAGCACGACCAGATCATGGACGTCACGGGCCTCACCTCGCCAGTGCTCGCCGAGGGCGGCCAGGTTCGCGTCGTTCTCCAGCAGCACCGGCCAGCCGTGCAGCTCGGTGAGCCGCGTCGTCAGCCCGGCGTCGAAGCGTCGCCAGAACTCGTCGTCGCTCAGGATGTTGCCCTCGCGATCGACCGGAGCGGCGACCCCGACGCCGGCAGCGAGCACCTCGGCGTCGGTCACGCCGGCCTCGCGGAGCACCTCCAGGACCGCTTCGTTGACGACCTGGGTCTGCTCGGCGGGAGTCTTCACCGTCTGGAACGACCGACCGGTCTTGGCGACGGTCTCGCCGCGCAGGTCGGAGAGCAGCACGGTGGTCTTGGCCGCGCCGACGTCGATCCCGAGCACGTAGCCGGCCTGGCTGTTGAACTCGAAGCGGCGGGAGGGCCGGCCTACCGGCGTACCGGGAGCGTCGTGGCCTGGGTCGAGCTCGACCACCCAGCCCATCGCGATCAGGTCGTTGCAGACCGCGTGCACGGTCGCGCGGGTCAGTCCGGTCGCCTCGATCAGGCCGGTACCTGTCATCACGCCCGCCGTGGACAGCACGCCGAGTAGCTTGCCGGCGTTGACCCTGCGCAGCAGCGGCGGTGTGGCCGCGGCGGTGTTCGCCATATTCCCTCTTGACCTCCTCGCGAGTACCCGCGCACAATACTGCAGAATCTAAATTTAGAGTCTATATAAACCAGAGTGAGGCGCTCTTGACCAGCACCGAGACCCAGGTGATCCAATCTGGTGATCCGACCGATGCCGACTGGTGGCGGCAAGCGGTCGTGTACCAGATCTACCCGCGGAGTTTCGCCGACTCCAACGGCGACGGCGTGGGCGATCTGCCCGGCATCATCAGCCGCGTCCCGTACCTGACCTCGCTCGGCATCGACGCGGTCTGGCTGAGCCCGTTCTACCCGTCCGCGCTCGCCGACGGCGGGTACGACGTGGACGACTACCGCGACGTAGACCCGCGGCTCGGCACGCTGAGCGACTTCGACGACCTGGTCGCGGCGCTGCACGGCGCGGGGATCAAGCTGATCGTCGACATCGTTCCGAACCACACGTCGAACCTGCATACCTGGTTCCAGGAGGCGCTCGCGGCCGGCCCGGGGTCGGCGGCGCGGGATCGGTACATCTTCCGCGACGGCTCGGGTGTGGAGGGGTCCGAGCCGCCGTCGGACTGGGACTCGGTGTTCGGCGGGTCGGCCTGGGCGCAGACGCCGGACGGGCAGTGGTACCTGCATCTGTTCGCGGCCGAGCAGCCCGACCTCAACTGGGACAACTCCGAGGTCCGCGACGACTTCCTGACCACGCTGCGGTTCTGGTCGGACCGTGGGGTGGACGGCTTCCGGGTGGATGTCGCGCACGCGCTGGTCAAGGACCTGACCGAGCCGCTGCCGTCGAAGTCCGTTCTGCCTCGGCAGTCGGAGTCTCTTGGTGCGCACCCGTTGTGGGATCGCGAGGGCGTGCACGAGATCTATCGCGAGTGGCGCAACGTGCTGAACTCCTACGACCCGCCACGGTCGGCGGTCGCCGAGGCGTTCGTACCGGCCGCGCGGCGGGCCCGGTATGCGAGTGCCGACGGGCTCGGGCAGGCGTTCAACTTCGATCTCCTGCAGGCGGACTGGGACTTCGGGAAGTTCCGCCAGGTGATCGAGGAGAACCTCGCGCTGGCCGAGGAGAACGGCTCGTCGTCGACGTGGGTCTTCTCCAACCACGACGTGGTCCGGCACGCGACGCGGTACGGCCTGCCTCGTGATCCGGAAGGCTTGTGGCAGGACGGCAAGGCCTGGCTGCTGAGCAACGGCACCGAGCCGACCGTCGACGTGGAGCAGGGCCTGCGACGGGCGCGAGCCGCCGTGCTCCTCATGCTCGCGCTGCCCGGCTCGGCGTACCTGTACCAAGGTGAGGAACTGGGTCTACAGGAAGTCGGCGAACTCCCTGCCGCCAGCCTCCAAGACCCCGCCTACTTCCGCTCCAAAGGCGCCGAAAAAGGCCGAGACGGGTGCCGAGTCCCACTCCCTTGGACAATCGGCGGCCTCTCCTTCGGCTTCGGCTCCGGCGGCTCACACCTACTCCAGCCGACCTGGTTCGGCGGGTACTCCGTAGAAGCCCAGGAATCCGACCCAACCTCCACCCTCAGCCTCTACCGCAAGGCCCTCGCCGTCCGCCGAGGCCTGCAAACCTCCGCCGGCCTCGAATGGATCGACGGCGTCGAATGGTCCCTCCACTTCACCCGCCCCGGCGGCTGGCAATCAGTAACAAACTTCGGCGCCGCCCCCATCGAACTCCCCGACGGCGCAGTAGTCCTCTCCAGCGCCCCCCTGGACGGCGACAAGCTCCCGACTGACACGACTGCCTGGCTCATCTAGAAAGACAAAGAGCAACAGACAAGAGCAACGGAGAGTCCCGGCTACCGCTGTAGCTCACGCGGTGCCGGGGCGAGGGTCAGTCGTTGGACCGGCGAGGGCACCGAAAGTGCTGGCAGATCTTGCGGTGGTAGCAGCCGATCCGCAGCGGCCTGCAGACCTCCGTCGGTGTGGTTGTCACGGCGGCGGAGGGGGCCGCGGGTCAGGCTGGGCCTTCGTCGGCTATTTTCCAGCGGTCGGTGGTGGTGTTGCGGACTAGTAGGTAGCCCCATTGGGTGCGGGTGGGGTTGCCGGGGCGTTGGTAGGTGGCTCGGATGAAGACGGCTTGTTGCCAGCCGTCGGCCATTGAGCCGCCGCCGGAGCGGGGGTATTCGCTGTCTGGTGGTTCCAGGCGTAGGTCGGTGATGGGTTTGGCTCTTCGTAGGCCGAAGGGGCCGGTGCCTTTGAAGGGGCCGCCGACCGATCTGAGGATGCTTTCGGCGTGGCGGGGGGTCGTGTAGGAGAGGGCAGTGGTCTTGTCTCGGGCGTTCTCGGCGGCTACGAAGGCTCGGATCACCTCTTCGGGGGTAGCGCTTGCGGGTAGGGGTTGGGAGGTGACGGGGGCGCTGTTGTTCAGGGTGCTGACGGTTGTCCCGATGCCGATTAGGGCGAGGACGATGAAGACGGCGCCGACCGCGGTGAGGGCTCGGTGGCGGGTGCGTGAAGCGCGGCCTTGGGTTAGGAGGGCTTCGATGGGAGGGGAGGGGGTGGTCACGTCGGAGACGGCGGCCTCTAGCAGCGTGCGGGCTTCCTTCTCAAGCATTGTGGTCCTCCAGGCCTTTCAGGACAGCGCTGCCTTCCAACGCGGCGAGGGCGCGTGAGGTACGGCTCTTGACGGTGCCGACGGCGATACCTAGTACTTCGGCTGTCTGCCGCTCAGAGAGATCGGCGTAGAACCGGAGTACAAGGACGGCGCGTTGGTCGACCGGGAGTGCCGCCAGCGCCCGGCGCAGAGTGACGGCTGTCGCGATGGTCCCTGCGTAGTCGCCGCGGTGTCCGACCCGTTCGGTCACATCCTCGGTCGGGATCTCGCCATGCCAGCGCCGCCGGCCGCTCTTCGCGATGGTGTTCGCCAGCACTTTGTAGACGTAGGCGTCGGTGTTGTCGGCCCGCCGTACCGCTCGCCACGACCGGTAGCACCGCACCAGCGCACTCTGCACCGCGTCCTCAGCCGCATCGACCTTCGCGCCGAGCAGCACGGCGGTGCGCAGGAGCACGGGGTAACGCGCCGCGGCGTACGCGGCGAAGTCGTCGTCAGTCTGCGTCATGGCCCACGACCGATGTCATCACACCCGTAAGAGTCCCTGGCCATCCAGAAACGTTCCCGGGGCTCAGAGTGCTGTCAGGGTGAAGCGGTTCTCCGGTCGGTGATCGAGCTGGAGCAGGCGGCGGGTCTCGGCGTACCGGAGGGTGGCTCGTACGTTCTCCTCCGAAGCGAGTGTGCGGTCGGCCAGGGAGGCGATGGTCTGCTCGGCGCCGCCCCACAAGGCGATCGACACCAGGTCGGCGGCGTAGCCGGTGAACTGCTTGACCTGTGACGAGCCCTTGAGGAACTTCACCACGTTGGGGGAGAGGTCGAGTACGTCGAAGGCCATCGGTGGTTGCACTGCACGTCCGTACCCCTGGCCGTCGAAGGTCAGGAACCCGAGTGCGACGGCCAGTGACAGCATTTCGCGTCGTACCGACGGTGCCGGCAAGCCGACCTGGTTGGCGATCTCCGCGAGGGTGGGATAGCCAGGTGACGCGGACTGCCGTCCAAGCGGCTGATCCAGCCAGTTGTCGCCACGGTTGTGGTCGATGCCCCATTGCTGAAGGTCATCAACGGTCAACCCGGGACCGGAGCTGTTCCACTCGACCACGTTGACGATGTCGACCGCCGGATAGCCGAGCAGCCTGCCCCAGCCCGGATCCGCCGGCCAGACCGTTGGATTCTGTCGCCGCAGCCAGCGTGGCGGTTCAGCGGCGCCGTCGACCGGCCAGAAATCCAGCTGCCACAGGTCCCGCGGCTGGAGGTACTCCTCGTCCTCAACAGTCTGCGGCAACGGACGATGGGCGACGCGAAGCCGATACAGCCCGGGCTCGCCCAGGGGCAGGTGTTCCTCGTCGGCTCCACCGGTAATGGTCGTCAGTCCGACCGCTCCGGAGGTGCTCCGATACGGCGCCTCGACGAGATCCGTCCAATCCTCATCGTCGTCCGCCGGTGGAGACGTGTGCGACCTCAACCGCACCACGCAAGGTCCGTCGCCTCCCGACGCATAGACCCAGCCCTGCCCGGTACGGACGATCGATCCGACCGGATGCGCGTTGCTCGTCGAGAGCGGGTCTTCCCAGGACGTTGCCCACGGCTCCCGGAGTACGAGGATGCCGCTCTCCGGCATGTAGTGGTCTTCTTCGTGCCGCCCCACAACGGTCATCCGCGCACCCTAGTGCGGCCGGGGCTCATCGGTTCGGTGCATGCGGCAGGATGTGAGCGTGGATACGACGCTGGCGGATGTGCTCAAGGTGTTGGATCGGTTGTACGACCCGGCCTGGGCGGAGAGTTGGGATGCGGTTGGGTTGGTGACCGGGGATCCGGGGCAGGTGGTGCGGCGGGTGTTGTTTGCGGTGGATCCGATGCGCGCCGTCGTCGACGAGGCGATTGCTGGTGGGTTTGATCTGCTGGTGACGCATCATCCGTTGTTGCTCAAAGGGGTGAGTAGCGTTGCGGCGACTACGCCTAAGGGGCGGGTTGTTCATGATCTGATCCGGAGTGGCACGGCGCTGCAGGTGTGTCATACCAATGCGGACAACGCTGATCCGGGCGTCAGTGACGCGTTGGCTGGGGCGCTCGGGCTCGAGGACACCAGGCCGTTGAAGGCGATGCCGAGCGATCCGATGGACAAGATCGTCGTCTATGTGCCGGTCGGGGACACCCAGCAGATGATTGATGCGCTGGCCGCGGCTGGCGCGGGGCAGGTTGGGGATTACGAGCGGGCGGCTTGGAGTTCCGCGGGGGAGGAGACCTTCCGGCCGTTGGAGGGGGCCAATCCGACCATCGGCAGGGTTGGGGAGATCGAGCGGGTGGCCTCGGACCGGGTTGAGATGGTGTTGCCGCGGTATCGGCGGCGGGCGGTGGTCGAGGCTCTGCGGTCGGCTCATTCGTTCGAGGAGCCTGCCTTCGACCTGTACGAGATGGCAGCCCTGCCGAGCACGCGGGGTGGCGGGCGGGTCGGAGTACTGGCGGAGGCCCTGCCGCTCAAGCGGTTCGCGGAGCTTGTCGCGGAGCGGTTGCCGCGGACGGAGCACGGCGCACGGGTGTCAGGTGACCCTGACCGGCTGATCGAGAAGGTCGCTGTGGTCGGTGGAGCGGGGGATTCCGAGTTCGAACGGGTACGTGCGGCGGGGGTGGACGCCTACGTGACGGCCGATCTCCGGCACCATCCGGCGACCGAGGCTCGGGCGTACGACGAGGGGCCGGCGCTGGTCGACGTCGCGCACTGGGCCAGCGAGTGGCCGTGGTTGAAAGACGCGGAACGACTCCTGATCGCGGGGTTGGCAGAGCAGGGCAGTACCGTGGACACTCACATCTCGACGCTCTGCACCGACGCGTGGACCTTACGGCTCTGAGCGGTGCACAGCTGACAACTGAACGCGATCTAAGGAGCCGACCCTGAACGCCGAGCCCGCCGTGCAACGCCGGTTGCTGGATCTGCAGGATCTCGACCTGCAGCTGGATCAGGTCGCGCACAAGCGCAAGTCCTTGCCCGAGCACGCCGCGCTGGCCGAGCTGGCGACGGAGAAGTCGGGTGTCGACCGTGAACTCGTCAGCGCCGACACCGAGGTCGGCGACCTCAAGCGCGAGCAGAAGAAGGCCGACAGCGATGTCGACCAGGTCCGCCAGCGCAAGGCGCGCAACCAGCAGCGGATGGAGTCCGGCCAGGTCACCTCGCCGCGCGACCTGGAGAACCTGCAGCACGAGATCGGCTCGCTCGACCGCCGGATCTCCGACCTGGAGGACGCCGAGCTCGAGGTGATGGAGAAGCTGGAGGCGGCCGAGGTCGTCCAGGCCGACCTGCAGGCCCGCGCGGACGCGTTCGCCGGCCGGCAGGCCGAGCTGGAGGCCACCCGCGACGCCGCGCTGAAGGAGCTCGACGAGCAGCGCGCGAAGTTCGGCGACGAGCGGGCCAAGGTGTCCGCCGAGCTGCCGGACGCCCTGGTCGCCAACTACCAGAAGCTGCGTGAGCGCAACGGCGGTATCGGCGCCGCGCCGCTGGTCGGCAAGCGCTGCATGGGCTGCCGGATGGAGCTGGCGCCGTCGGACCTGAGCGCGATCAAGGCCGCCGCGGCCGATCTCGTCCTGCACCACGAGGAGTGCGGCCGGATCCTGGTACGGACCTCGGAGAGCACCCTGTGAGCAGTGGCCCGTCGCACGTCATCGTCGAGGCCGACGGCGGTTCCCGGGGCAACCCGGGCCCGGCCTCGTACGGCGCGCTGGTGCGTGACCCGGAGACCGGTGAGGTGATCGCCCAAGCCGGCGTCACCATCGGGATCGCGACCAACAACGTCGCGGAGTACAGCGGGCTGATCGCCGGGCTGGAGCTGGCCCGGGAGTACGCGCCGGACGCCTCGATCGAGGTCCGGATGGACTCCAAGCTGGTGATCGAGCAGATGGCCGGGCGCTGGAAGATCAAGCACCCGGACATGAAGCCGCTCGCGGTCAAGGCACAGGGGCTTGCGCCGTTCGGGACCGAGTGGACCTGGGTGCCGCGCGCCCAGAACGCCGCGGCCGACGCGCTGGCCAACATGGCGCTCGACGGCAAGCCGGTACCGCTGCGCCCCACTGAAGCCCCGGCCGCGAAGGCTGCCGAGCCGACTGAGCCTTCGGACCAGCAGAAGGCCATGCAGGGTTGGGGCGCGCAGACCGAGCCGCCGACCCAGCTGATCTTCCTGCGGCACGGTCAGACGCCACACACCGTCGACAAGCGGTTCTCCGGTTCCGGCGGGGACGACCCGGCGCTGAGCGAGATCGGCCAGCAGCAGGCGGCAGCAGCTGCCCAGTACCTGGCCAGGCGCGGCGGCATCGACGCGATCGTCAGTTCCCCGATGGTACGGACGAAGCAGACGGCGGCTGCGGTGGCCGAGGTGCTCGGGCTGGACGTGAAGGTCGAGAAGGGCTGGGTCGAGTGCTCGTTCGGTGACTGGGACGGGCATACCTTCGCCGAGGTCCAGCAGAAGTGGCCGGACGCGCTCAACGACTGGATGGGATCGACCACCGTCGCCCCGCCCGGTGGCGAGTCGTTCGACGCCTGCGCCCGGCGCGCCAGGTCCGCCCGCGACGGCCTGCTCGCGGCGTACCCGGGGAAGACGGTACTCGTGGTCACCCACGTGACCCCGATCAAACTGATGGTCCGCTCGGTCCTCCAGGCCCCGATGAACTCCCTCTTCCGGATGGAGCTCGCCCCCGCCACCCTGACCGAGATCCACTGGTACGCCGACGGCCTCGCCTCACTTAAGTCCTTCAACGTCCAACCCGCACTAGTCTGACCCCAGTACCGCGGCACGACGGGGTGCCCGGCGGATGGACGGAGTGGTCGCGTGCCGTTGCAGAGAGTGCATTTCGCCGAAGAGGTTCCGGAGGTCTTCCGGACCTCGTTGCAGGCGATCCGGCGGGAGCTCGAGGTGCCGGCGGAGTTTCCGCCGGCGGTGGTCGAGGCGGCGCTGACCGCCGCGGCCAACCCGCGGCTGCCGGAGCTGGACCGGACCGAGATCGAGTTCGTCACCATCGATCCGCCGGACTCGATGGACCTCGACCAGGCCGTCCACATCGAGCGGGCCGGCGACGGCTACACGGTGCACTACGCGATCGCCGACGTCGCCGCGTTCGTCCAGCCGGGTGACCCGATCGACGTCGAAGCACGCAAACGCGGCGAGACGCTCTACGCGCCGGACAAGCGCACACCGCTGCACCCGCCGGAGCTGTCCGAGGGCGCGGCGTCATTGCTCCCCGACCAGGTCCGCCCGGCGATCCTGTGGACCATCACGGTGGACGCATCCGGCGAAGGCACAGACGTGAGTTGCAAGCGCGCGCTGGTGAGGTCGCGTGCCAAGCTCAACTACGCGGGTGTCCAGAAGGACCTCGACGCCGGCACCGCTTCGGAGAGCCTGCAGTTGCTCCGCGAGGTCGGCAAGCTCCGCGAGCAGCGCGAACTCGAGCGCGGCGGCGTCAACCTGCCCATCCCGGACCAGGAGGTCGTCACCTCCGACGGCCAATGGACGCTGGAGTTCCGCGCGCCGCTGCCGGTCGAGGGCTGGAACGCGCAGATCTCCTTGCTCACCGGGATGGCGGCCGCGCACCTGATGATGTACGGCGAGATCGGCATCCTCCGCACGCTGCCCGAGTCGCACGACGACCTTCGGCGCAAGCTGGAGAACACGGCCAAGGCGCTCAGCATCCCGTGGCCGGTCGGCACGTCGTACGCCGAGTTCATCCACGGCCTCGATCCCAAGGTGCCCGCGCACGCGGCGATGCTGGCCGCCTGCACGGTACTTTTCCGTGGCGCCGGCTACACGTCCTTCTCCGGTGGGGTTCCGGCGCAACCGGAGCACGCCGCGATGAAGTCGGAGTACGCGCACGTCACCGCGCCGCTGCGCCGGCTGGCCGACCGTTGGACCAGCGAGATCTGCGTCGCGCTGTGCGCGGATGCCGAAGTACCGGCCTGGGTGCGGGAGTCGATGGACGAGATCCCCAAGATCATGGAGGAGTGCGACCGCAAGGCGCATGCCTACGAGCGGTCGATCGTCGGCATGGTCGAGGCCGGCCTCGTCGCGGACCAGGTCGGTTCCACCTTCGACGGCGTCATCACCGACGTCGACGACCGCGAGCCGACCCGGGGCATCGTCGCCCTGTCCACGCTGGCGATCGAGGGCCGCGTCACCGGTACGGCGGCGCTCCCACTCGGCCAGCCGGTCCGCGTCAAGCTCACCGAGGCCGACATCGCCAAGCGGACGGTCGCTTTCGAGCTAGCCCCCTAGTTGAGCGAGCACCGCTGCCGTCACCCGAGTGGTGTCGCCAGTAGCGAGTAGGTCCAGCAATCCGCCGCGCAGGACGGCCAGTACTCCGGTACGCCGAGCCTGCGCGGCTTTGCTGTCTTTGCCGGGCTGGACGGACTTGAACAGGTCGAGCCAGTCGTCGACGGTCGAGCGGGCGAAGTCGGACCATGGGCCGTCGGGGGCGACCAGCGAGCGGCCGTACGCCTCTACCCAGAGTTTCATCAGCGGGCGGCGTTCCTCGGCTGCCAGCCAGGTCCACAGCTCGCGGGCGACCACGTCGAGGCCGGGCGGTTCGGCGTACTGGCTGGTGAGCTGTTGCAGGAGCACGAGCTCGTCGCTGCGCGCCCGGGTGAGCAGGGCGCGGATCAGACCGTCCTTGCTGCCGAACAGGAACAGCAGCACCCGTGGGCTCGAACCGATCGCTGTTGCAAGCGGGCGGAGCGAGAGATCGGCCAGCCCGTGGGTCAGCGAGTACGCGTAGGCGAGCTCGAGCAGCTCGGTCTCCCGGGCCGAAGGGGCTGGTTTCGTCGTGGTCACCGGGCTAGTATCTCCTACTGAAACAGTCGTGTCAGTAGAGCGAGGTGGGCAGATGGAGATCAGACGGGCAGACCGGCCGGGGGACCTCGGCTGGGTGGTGCAGGCGCACGGCGAGCTGTATGCCGCGGAGTACGGCTGGGGGATGGAGTACGAGGCGCTGGTGGCGCAGATCGTCGCCGACTTCGGCAAGAACTTCGACCCGGATCGTGAGGCGGCCTGGATCGCGGAGCAGGACGGTGAGCGGATGGGCAGCGTCTTCTGCGTGCGTGGTCCGGACGAGGCAACCGCCAAGCTCCGGCTGCTGCTACTCCATCCGTCGGCGCGCGGTCACGGACTCGGTGCCCGGCTTGTCGACACCTGTATGGCCTTCGCTCGCGAGTCCGGCCACAAACGCATGGTGCTGTGGACCAACGATCCGTTGGTTGCCGCTCGCAACATCTACCTGGCGCGCGGCTTCAAGCTGACCGGCGAGGAGCCGCATGACCTCTTCGGCGAGGGCCTGCTGAGCCAGACGTACGAGGCTGATCTCTAGAACTGCTTGCCAGGCGTCTGGCCGAAGGTGCGGCGGAAGACGTCGATGAAGGCGCTCGGGCTGGACCAGCCGCAGCGGTAGGCGACGGTGGTGACCGGTTCGCCTTCGGCCAGCTGGATCAGCGCGTGGTGGAGGCGGAGTTGCGTGCGCCATTGGGGGAACGTCATCGCGAACTCCTGGCGGAACAGACGGGACAGGGTGCGGTCGGAGGCTCCTACTTGCCGGCCGAGTTGGGCCAGGCCGCGGCCGTCGGCGGGGTCGGCGTACAGGAGGTCGCAGACGGCGGCGAGCCGGGAATCCGTTGCTACAGGCAACCGGATTGGCTGCTGAGGTGATCGCTCGAGCTGATCGAGTAGCACGCTGCGGAGACGTCCACGTGCGTCGCTGGCGTCGGAGGGGTCGGCCGTGTAGGCGATGATCAGCTCGCGAAGCAGTGGGCCGACGGCCAGTACGGCGGGTGTGTCCAGGCCGATCGGGTTGTCGGTGAGACCGACCAGGTGGAGGTCGGTCGGGCCGTAGGCGCGATGCTCGTGGACGGTCCCGGCCGGCACCCAGATCGCGCGGGTCGCCGGGGCGATCCAATGGCCGCGATCGGTGGTCACGGCGAGCACGCCGCGGGCGGCGTACGCGATCTGGTGGTCGTCGTGCCGATGCGCGTCGATCCCCGCGCCGGAGGCGAGCCTGCGGAGCGCGGTCGGCGCGATCGGGGCGTGGCGGGGAATCGACATCATCTGTCAGATTATCGGAAGCCGGTCAGCCCGGTGAGCGACCAGGCTGAAACGTGTGAAACGAAAGACCGCCCTGTTGTCCGCCGGCCACGGCAGCGTCGACCTGTACCAGGGGATCGTGCCCGTGCTGGTGCCGTTCCTGGTCGCCGAGCGCGGCTACGACTACCTCGCCGTCTCCGGGTTCGTGCTGGCCGCGACGCTGCTCTCCTCGGTGGTCCAGCCGGTCTTCGGTCTGCTGACCGATCGCTGGTCGATGCCGTGGCTGATCCCCGCGAGCATGTTCACGTCCGGCCTCGGCGTCGCGCTGATCGGCGTCTCCTCCTCGTACCCCTTCGCGCTCGCGGCGATCGGCCTCACCGGCGTCGGCGTCGCCGCGTACCACCCACAAGCGGCCCGTACGGCGCGGTCGGTCACCGGCGGCAGTCATGTCGGGATGAGCTGGTTCTCGCTCGGCGGCAACCTCGGCTTCGCGGTCGCCCCTGCGGCCGGTCCGCTGCTCGCGTACTCCGGTCTGGCGGCAAGCCCACTCCTCATCCTCCCCGCCGTCGCGGGCGCCGCCATCACCGTGCCGTTGCTCCGATCGGGTGGCGCGGCTCGACTGCGACCGCGCGAACTGCTCGGCGTCGACGACTGGCCGGCCTTCCGCACGCTGACGGCGATCATCGTCCTGCGCTCGATCACATATGTCGGCCTGAGCACCTTCCTCAGCCTGTACATCGGCCAGCGACTCCACCTCAGCGCGGGCGCCAGCGCGACGACTCTCTTCGTACTGTTCGGCGGCGGCGTCATCGGCACCCTGCTCGGCGGCCGCTTGGCCACCCGCTACGGCCGGCTCGTCACCAT
Organism: Kribbella sp. NPDC051718; assembly: GCF_040681515.1. Classification (NCBI taxonomy): domain Bacteria; kingdom Bacillati; phylum Actinomycetota; class Actinomycetes; order Propionibacteriales; family Kribbellaceae; genus Kribbella; species Kribbella sp. NPDC051718. Next base: position 124,497 of record NZ_JBFAYZ010000003.1, read on the forward strand.
GCGCTGGTCCTACGCCGTCGCCGCTGTCGCCCTGGCCGGAGTAGCCCTCATCCCAGCGGCAGCACTGTTCCTCTTCGTCGCCCTGACCGCCATAGCCCTCTACATCCCCTTCTCCCTGCACATCACGCTCGGCCAGGACTACCTCCCAACCCGAGTCGGCACAGCAAGCGGCGTCACCCTCGGCCTGGCCGTCAGCGCAGGCGGCGTGCTCGCCCCGGCGCTGGCCGCAGCGGCCAAGGCAACCTCGCTCCAACTAGTCCTAGCCTGCCTAGCCACCCTCCCCGCCCTAGCCACCCTCCTCACCCGCCGCCTCGCCGAGCCCGAGCCCGAGCCCGGTTGACCCTCGACTTTGTGCTCGACCTGAGCGTTCTGGAGGCAGCCAAACGCTCAGGCGGAGCACAAGGTGGAGCTGGGATGTCGAGTGCTCGGCGGTGGTTCCGACGTACCGGTGCCAGGTCGGCTCATGACGAGGAGTTGTCGAGATGGAACTGCCGGAGATCGTGTCGCGGGAAGAGTGGCTGGTGGCGCGAGAGCGCCTCCTGGACGAGGAGAAGGACTTCACCAAGCGACGCGACGAGCTGAACGCGAAGCGCCGCCAACTGCCAATGGTCGAGGTCTCCGAGGACTACGTCTTCGGAGGCCCGGCCGGTGAAGTACGGCTGCTCGACCTGTTCGAGGGCCGGCGGCAGTTGGCCGTCTACCACTTCATGTTCCAGCCGGACTGGGATGCGGGCTGCCCGAACTGCACGTGGTTCGCCCACGACATCGGGCGGCTGAAGGGTCTCCACGAGCTGACGACCACCTTCGTGGCGGTGTCCCGCGCTCCGTACGAGAAGATCGCCGCGTACAAGGAGCAGCAGGGCTGGTCGTTCCCGTGGTACTCGTCGGCCGGGAGCAGGTTCAACTACGACTACCACGTGACGCTGGACGAGTCGGTCGTCCCGCTGTCCTACAACTACCGCAGCAAGGCCGAGTGGGACGAGCTGCCGACCGGTGGGCTCGTCCAGGGGGAGCAGCCGTTCGACCTGCACGGGTTGAGCTGCTTCCTGCGGGTGGGCGACGGCGTGCACCACACCTATTCGACGTACGGACGTGGCTGCGACTCGATGGGGTTCACGACCAACGTCATCGACCTGACCGCTCTGGGGCGGCAGGGGACCTAGTTGATCAGCGCGACGATCGTCGTACCGGTGCTGAAGGCGCCCTGGCGGACTTGGTCGAAGAGGGCGTACATCATCTTGGCCTCGTAGACCCAGTCCAGCAGCAGGCCGTGTCTGGCGCTGAAGTCGTCGATGAAGGAGTCCAGCGCCGGCTTCCGCTTGGCGTAGCCGCCGAAGTGGTAGCCGGGCTCGAGTCGCCAGCGGCCGACGCGTTCGCCGAAGGCTGCTTGCTGGAGCGCGACGATGTCGTCTTCCAGAGCTGCCTTCAGGACCGGTACGCCGATCGTGAGCTGCTGGCCGACGGCCAGGCCGGCGAGGGTGGTGCCGGTGCCCACTGCGCAGAAGAGTGCGTCGAAGGGGTCGGTGATCTCGCCGAGGAGCTCGGCGCAACCGCGGACGGCATGCAGGTTGGCGCCACCCTCGGGCAGCAGGTAGAAGTCGCCGAATTGCTGGTGCAGACCAGCAAGAGCGGCGTCCTTCGAGCGGTACGACGTCCGGTCCAGGTAGGTGAGGCGCATTCCGTGGGCGGTGGCGTAGGCGAGGGACGGGTTGAGAGGCAGGTGTTCTTCGCCTCTGACCACGCCGATGGTGTCGAAGCCGTAGTGGTGGCCCGCCGCGGCGACCGCGCGGAGGTGGTTGGAGTAGGCGCCGCCGAAGGTCAGCAACGTGGTGCCCGACGGAGGCAGGTTGTACTTGAGTTTGCGCCACTTGTTGCCGGGCACCTCGGGGTGGATGAGGTCGTCGCGCTTCAGCAGCACCCGCACCCCTGCGGCAGCCAGCCGGTCGTCGTGAAGTTCCACGACCGGTGACGGCAGGCGAAGGTTGAGCACGAGGATCAGGTTAGTGTCCCGTAAGCGATGTGGCTTGACGCTATCGGGACACTAGTGAACGGGCCGGTCTGTAAGCCGGATCCTGTAATCGGCGACCATCCATCTACGGTGACCGTTGCCGGGCACCTCTAGCAGCCTACCCGCGAGCTCGGACGGGCAGCCCTCGAACGCTCGCGCGGACGGCGGTTGCCCGTCGTCCTTCTTGGCCTTGCTCCACGTGGGGTTTACCTAGCCTCCGCAGTCGCCTGCGGAGCTGGTGGTCTCTTACACCACCGTTTCACCCTCACCCGCACCTCGATGAACCACGGGGTCCATCCAGGCCGCTGGCGGTCTGTTCTCTGTGGCACTGTCCCGCGGGTTGCCCCGGGTGGGCGTTACCCACCACGTTGCCCTGTGGAGTCCGGACTTTCCTCGGCGCCCACCGTCTCCGGTGAACGACGCGATCGCCCGACCGGCCCGTTCACCCTCAGGATAGGGCCTGCGCGCTCACTTCCGGGTATCGGCCGTCGGCGGCCCGATCGTAGGGGCGGACGTCGACGACGGCATCCAGGTTCAGCGGACCGTACAGATGCGGGAACGAGATGCCGATCGCCTCCAGATCCTCGTCGCACAAGGCCGACACCAGCAGCGAGGTGTCGATGACGAGCAGGCACAGCGGCTCGGTCACGTCGGCGTAGAAGGAGTTCGCGACCGCGGCGACCTGGTCCGGGCGGGAGCAGTGGATGAAGGTCACGCCGTCGTCGAGCGACTTGCCCCGGGTGGAGATCCGGTAGCTACCCGCCCGCTGGGCGGCCTCCCACTCCGCGACGAAGGCCAAATGCAGGATCAAAGCCATGCGCAGACATTAGCGGTCCCGATGTTCCGGAACCAGTAGCCCCTTGACAGCGCAGCGTGAGCACAGAAAGATCCGATGTCTACCGGTGATCCTCTCCGCCCCCAGGTCACCGGTCCGCTCCATCTCCAGGAGAGATCCGATGAACGACCTCCTGCGATCCCGCCTGCCAAAAAACCTGCCGAAGCTCCGTCCAAAGCTCCTGCCCAGACTGCTGCTGGTGACAGCACTCGTCGCAGGATCGGTGGTCACCAGCGGCCCGGCAACCGCACTACCAGCGGCCGGTACGACGGCCTGGCAGAACGGCTCCTTCGTCGTCGACCGGCCGAACCTGGTCCGTCGCTCCGACATCATCCTCGGCCGCGCCAACCCCGCGCCGACCGAATCACTCCCGCTCGGCAACGGCGCCCTGGGAGCAGCCGTCTGGTCCGCCAACGGGTTCACCGCCCAACTCAACCGCACCGACACCTTCCCCGACCGCAAGTCGCTCGGCCAGGTCGTCATCCCGGGCCTGTCCCGGATGACCAGCGCCGCCGACTTCACCGGCCGGGTCGACCTGTACGACGGGATGCTCCGCCAAAGTGGTGGCGGCATGACGTTGACCGCCTTCATCCGGGCGGACACCCAGCAACTGGTCGTCGACGTCACCGGCGCCGACCCCAACGCGACCCAGACCGCCCAGGTCAAACTCTGGACCGGCCGCAACCCGACCGCCCGCGCATCGGGAGCGGTGGCAGCACTCGCCGAAACCTGGGTCGACAACAACGGCGCCGGTGCCTCGGGCCGGACCTTCGGCTCGCTGGCCGGTGTGACGGCCGGCGGTCGCAACGTCGTCGGCTCGACCCCGAACAACCTCACCGCCCAGGTCGCCTTCCAGCCCAACACCGATGGCTCGTTCCGGGTCGTCGTCGCCGCGCCGACCTGGACCGGTGGCGACTCGATCGCGACCACCAACGCAGTACTCAACGGGGCCGCCACCAGGCCCGCGAACGAAGTACGGGACGCGCATCTGCAGTGGTGGCACAACTACTGGAGCCAGGCCGGCCTGATCAAGATCAGTTCGGCCGACGGGACCGGTGAATACGTCGAGAACCTGCGGACGATCTTCCTGTACGCGAGCGCGGCCCAGAGCCGGGGCGTGCTGCCGGGGTCACAGGCCGGGGTCGCGGACCTGTTCACCTTCTCGCAGGACAAGCGCGACTGGTATCCGTCCGGTTACTGGTTCTGGAATCTCCGCATGCAGGTCGCGGCCAACGTCTCGGCCGGGGTGCCGAATCTGAACGATCCGATGTTCCGCCTCTACCAGGACAACGTCGACGCGATCGCGTCCTGGACCAGCGCGCACATGCCCGGCCGAACGGGCCTGTGCGTACCGGAGACGATGCGGTTCAACGGCAACGGCACCTACAACGGTGGGACGGACAACTCGTCCTGCGATTCGACCATCACTCCGCAATGGAACTCGCTCAACGTCACGACGGGGGCGGAGGTCGGGCTGTGGGTCTGGGAGCACTACCGGATGACCGACGACCAGGCCTTCCTGCAGTCGCACTACCCGTTGATCAAGGGCGCGGCGCAGTTCCTGCTCTCGCATGCCACCACCGGCTCGGACGGCAAGCTGCACACCAGGTCGAACGCCCACGAGACTCAGTGGGACGTCACCGATCCGACCACCGACATCGCGGCGATGCAGGCCTTCTTCCCGATCGCGGTGAAGGCTGCGCAACTCCTGAACGTCGACGCGGCTCTGGTCAGCCAACTCAATGCGGCGATCCCGAAGATCCAGACGTTGCCGCGGACCGACACGGCGACGCAGACCCAGTTGCTGACCCCGGCGAACGATGCAGGTGGCAACACCATGATCGGTCCCTCCACCCAGCCGGCAGCGCAGCGACGTAACAGCGAGAACATCGGCCTCGAGGCGGTCTGGCCGTTCAACCTGATCGGCGACAGCGGGTCGTTGACCGCGCTTGCGCGGCGTACCTACGCGTCCCGCAGCTACGTCAACAGCAACTCGTGGAGCTACGACTCACTGCATGCGGCAAGGCTCGGGCTGCCGACCGAGATGAAGACGGCGTTGCTGGCGGCGATCAGGCAGTTCCAGGTGTACCCGTCCGGGATGGCCAGCTTCACCGCCCAGCCGGCGCAAGAGCCGTACATCGAGCAGTCCGGCGTACTCGCGGCAACCGTGCCCGAGGCGCTGGCCCAGGACTACGACGGCGTACTGCGCATCGGCCCGTCCTGGCCCTCGGATTGGTCCGGCGAAGGAACCGTTGCCATCGGCCACAAATCGCGGGTCCACGTCCAGATCGCGAACGGCAGCCCCACCACCGTCGCCATCTCGTCCGGCGCGAACCAGCAACTCGTCGTCCGGAGCCCCTGGCCCGGCCAGAGCGTGACGGTGCTGGACGGTCAGACGCGGGCCACGGTGGTCGGCCCGCAGACCAACGCCTCCTTCACGATCCCGGCGCAGTCCGGCAAGTCCTACCTGGTCGAGAAGACCGGGACCGCCGTACAGCCGTTCCAAGCTCTCACCGGTACGCCGGCCACGACCGCCCGCCGCTGGGACAAGGCGACCATCGGGTTGCCCAAGGCAACCTCGGGCACCGGGACGATCAGCCTCAAAGCGCGTGCCAACGGCAAGTACGTCACCGCCGGCACCGGTACGCCGCTGATCGCCGACAGTACGACGAACGGTACGGCTCAGCAGTACGAGATGACCGACCTCGGCGGCGGCAACGTGTCGCTGCGGGCCAAGGCCAACAACCTCCTGGTGGCAGCGGACAACGCGGGCGCCGCGCCGCTGCTGGCCAAGAACCAGGCGGTCGGCTCCTGGGAGACCTTCCAGCTGATCCGCAACGGCGACGGCACGGTCAGCTTCCGGGCAGCGGTCAACAACAAGCTCGTCTGCGCCGACAACGCCGGTGCCGCCCCACTGATCGCCAACAGAGACGCGATCGGCCCGTGGGAACAATTCGACTTGATCAACAACTGAGGAGTACCACCGATATGAAGAAGAAAGGCGTCCGGCGGCTCTCGTTGTTGATCACCGCCGCACTGACCGCAGCACTCGGACTGAGCGCACCGCAAGCCCAGGCGGGCTCCACGATCCCGCCCGGCGACTACCAGCAAGTGTCTTTGGCGACCGGCTCGGGTGAGCTGGGCGAGGCGATGTCGCTGGCGATCCTGCCCGACCGATCCGTCGTCCACACCGCGCGGGACGGAACAGTCCGGATCACCGACGCGGCCGGTACGACGACCGTGGCCGGCCGGCTCAACGTCTACACCCACGACGAGGAAGGCCTGCAAGGCGTCGCCGTCGACCCGAACTTCGCCACCAACCGCTACGTCTACCTCTACTACTCACCGAGGCTGTCCACCCCTGACGGTGACGCGCCGACCGACGGCACCCAGGCCGACTGGGACCGGTTCAAGGGCGAACTGCACCTGTCCAGGTTCATCCTGAAGACCGACAAGACGCTCGACCTGGCCAGTGAGAAGGTCGTGCTGGCCGTACCGAACGATCGCGGCCAGTGCTGTCACGTCGGCGGCGATCTGGACTTCGATGCCGCTGGCAACCTTTATTTGACCACCGGCGACGACAGCAATCCGTTCCAGTCGGACAGCTACACGCCGATCGACGAGCGCACCACGCGCAACCCACAGTTCGACGCGCAACGTACCGCGGGCAACACCAACGACCTGCGCGGCAAGCTGCTCCGGATCAAGCCCCAGCCGGACGGCAGCTACACGATCCCGAGCGGCAACCTGTTCGCGCCGGGCACCGCGCAGACCCGGCCGGAGATCTACGCGATGGGCTTCCGCAACCCGTTCCGGATGAGTGTCGACAAGCCGACCGGCATCGTCTACCTCGGCGACTACGGACCCGACGCCGGCTCAACGAACCCGAACCGCGGCCCGAACGGCCAGGTCGAGTTCGACCGGATCACCGCACCGGGCAACTACGGCTGGCCGTACTGCACCGGCACCAACACGAGCGTCGAGACGTACAACGACTTCCAGTTCCCGAGCGGCCCGTCCGGCGCGAAGTTCGACTGTGCCGGCGGCGTCACCAACAACTCCTTCCGCAACACCGGTCAGACCAAGCTGCTCCCGGCCAAGCCGGCCTGGATCCGGTACGGCGGTGACGCGGGCACCCCGCCCGAGTTCGGCAACGGCGGCTCCGAGTCGCCGATGGGCGGACCGGTCTACCGCTTCGACCCGAACCTCAACTCGGCGACGAAGTTCCCACAGTCGCTCGACGGCCGGTACTTCGCCGGCGAGCTCGGCCGGCAGTGGATCAAAGCGATCGAGGTGACCTCTAGCGGAGGCGTCGGCGACATCGGCGCGTTCCCGTGGACCGGCACCCAGGTGATGGACATGGCGTTCGGTCCGGAGGGCGCGCTCTATGTCCTCGACTACGGCACGGGCTCCAACAACCAGGCCCTGTGGCGGATCGACTACAAGGGCAGTACCAACCGCAACCCGATCGCCAAGGCAGCCGGTACGCCGACCTCCGGCGGCCGGCCACTCACCGTCGCGTTCTCGTCGGCGGGCAGCTCGGACCCCGAAGGCGGCGCGCTGACGTATCGATGGACCTTCGGCGACGGCGGCACGTCGACGCAGGCCAACCCGTCGTACACCTACAACACGGCCGGCAACTTCACGGCGACGTTGACCGTGACCGATCCGGCCGGACTGACGGGGTCGGCGAATGTCGCGATCAGTGTGGGCAACACGGCTCCGTCGGTGGCGTTGCAGACGCCGGCCGACGGACAGCTGTTCTCCTTCGGCGACACCGTGCCGTTCCAGGTGAACGTGTCGGATCCGGAGGACGGGACGATCGACTGCAGTCGGGTGAAGGTCACGTACCTCCTCGGTCATGACGTGCACCAGCACCAGATCACCTCCAAGAACGGGTGCAGTGGGTCGATCGCAGTACCGATCGATGGTGAGCATGACCCAGCGGCCAACGTTTACGGCGTCTTCGACGCGGAGTACACGGACAACGGCGGGCTCACCACGCACAGCGTGCGGAAGCTGCAGCCGCGACACCGGCAGGCCGAGCACTTCGGTGCGCAGCAGGGCATCCAGCTGGCCGACCACCCGCCGGCGGAAGGCGGCAAGACCGTCGGGTTCGTCGACAACGGCGACTGGATCTCGTTCACGCCGTACGCCGTCAGCAACGCGACGTCGGTGAGCGCGCGGGTGTCGTCGGGTGGTGTCGGCGGGACGATCGAGGTCAGGGCCGGATCGGCGACCGGGACGTTGATGGGCACGATGACGGTGGCGCCGACGGGTGGCTGGGAGACGTTCACCAACGTGTCGGCCAACCTGACCAACAAGCCGGCCGGGACGACGACGCTGTTCTTCGTCTTCAAGGGCGTGACGGGGCAGGGCAACCTGTTCGATCTCGACGCGTTCACCTTCGCGACCTCGGGGTCCACCGGGACCACGGCGGAGGGCGAGGCGTTCACGTCGCAGTCCGGCGTACAGGTTGCGGCGCACAACGGGGCCAATGGCGGTCAGACGCTCGGGTACATCGACAACGGTGACTGGGCGGGGTACTCGCAGGTGAGCACGGCCGGTAAGACCAGCTTCAGTGCGCGGATCTCGTCGGGTGGGCCGGGCGGGACGCTGCAGGTCCGGTCGGGTTCGCAGACGGGGACGTTGCTCGGGTCTGTCGCAGTACCGGCGACGGGTGGCTGGGAGAACTTCCAGACGGTCTCCACCGCTTTGACCGGCAATGTCAGCGGGCCGTTGTTCTTGAGCTTCATCGGCGGATCCGGGTCGCTCTTCGACGTCGACACCTTCACCATCTCGTGAACAGGACACAACAATGACTACTTTTACGCGTCGTGAAGGCCTCGTCGGCGGTGCACTGCTGGTCGTCGGCGGAGCTCTCGGCTGGCAACCGCTGACGGCCTTCGCCGCAGCTCCCTACCAGGTGCTGGTGTTCAGCAAGACCGCTGGTTTCCGGCACGACTCCATCCCGGCCGGCATCCAGGCGATCCGGGATCTTGGGGCCGCCAACGGGTTCACCGTGACCGCGACCGAGGACAGTGCGGTCTTCACCGCGTCGCAGTTGGCGGCGTACAAGGCCGTCGTCTTCTTGAGCACGACCGGCGACATTTTGAATGCTGCGCAGCAGACGGCGTTCGAGACTTACATCAACGGTGGCGGTGGGTACGTCGGGGTGCACGCGGCCGCGGACACGGAGTACGACTGGCCGTACTACGGGACGCTGGTCGGCGCCTGGTTCCACAGCCACCCGGCGATCCAGCAGGTGACCGCGAGAGTCGAGGACCGGACGCATCTGTCGACGTCGCATCTCGGCACCACCTGGGTCCGCACAGATGAGCTGTACAACTACCGCACCAACCCCAGGCCGAATGTGCACGTGCTGATCAACCTCGACGAGTCCACCTACAGCGGCGGCAACATGGGCGATCACCCGATCGCCTGGTACCACGCGCAGGGCTCGGGCCGGTCGTTCTACACGGGCTTCGGGCACACCATCGAGTCGTACTCCGATCAGGCGTTCCGCAAGCACCTGCTCGGCGGCATCCAGTACGCCGCAGGTGTCGGTGCGACTCCGCCGGTGACGTCGATCGAGGGGGAGGCGTTCACGTCGCAGTCCGGCGTACAGGTCGCCGGGCATGGGGGAGCGAGTGGTGGTCAGACGCTCGGGTACATCGACAACGGTGACTGGGCCGGCTATTCGCAGGTCAACACGAGCGGCAAGACCAGCTTCTCCGCGCGGATCTCGTCGGGTGGCGCCGGTGGCACGATCCGGATCCGCTCGGGCTCGGCGACCGGACCGATCCTGGGCACGGTCGCAGTGCCGGTCACAGGCGGCTGGGACAACTTCCAGACGATCTCGACCACGTTGACCGGCTCCGGCAGCGGCCCCCTGTTCCTGACCTTCAGCGGCGGCTCAGGCGCGCTGTTCGACATCGACACCTTCACCATCAGCTAGCTCCACCGGCCAGAACTCGTCACCTCGTACACCCAATGGCGACCTTGAACATGAAATAACTTGTTCAAGGTCGCCAGTAGGTGTTCAAGGTCGCCACAACTGTCACCTCAGCAACGCGGTGACGAGGGTGGCGGCGGTTTCTCGCAGCCGGGCGGGATCGCCGTAGACGCGTTCCAGGACGGCGAGTCCTCGCGTCATCGCGACGACGAGCCGCGCCGCGTCCCGCGGCGGCACGGACAGCGCGCTGCGCGCGCGAGCGCTCGCCCTCGCGCCGGCGTGGGCGCTGGAGCTGGTGGTGCGGGTGAGCATGTTGGCGACGCGTTCTTCCAGGCTGTCGAGCATGGCCTGGACAGCGGCGTCGACCTGCGGTTCGGCTGCTTCGACGGCGGTGCGAGTCGACAGGCAGCCGCGTGACGGCGTACCGGTGGTGATAGAGGCGATGCAGTAGTCGAAGAGGTCGGTGAGTGCCTGCCGTGGATCATCAGGCTCTAGTGCCCGCTCAGCGCCTGCTAGGAAGTCCTCCGCGAACTGGCTGAAGATCTTCGTGAAGAGTTGCTCCTTGCCGCCGTACGCGTGGTACAGCGACCCACGTTGTACGCCGGTCGCCGCGGCCAGGTCGAGCATCGAGGTCGCCCGGTAGCCCTTCTCCCAGAAGACGCCCAGCGCCTGCTCGACAACGGCCGTCTCGTCGAACTGCCGGACGCCGGCCATCAGGCGGCGACCGGCGCGGACCGCTCCACCCAGTTGTGCAGCAGCTTGCCGTCCTCGCTCACTTGCCACACCGCAGTACCGGTGAAGCTGATCTGATCGCCGATGGCCGCCGTGTGGTGATAGCCGTTGTTCGTTCCGGTGATCCGCCAGCGTGACGCGACCCGGCTGCCGTCGGCGTTCGCGAAGGTCTCGATCACGGTGAGTCGCAGATCCGGCAGCTCCGCCAGGAACGCGGCGATCCAGGTCTTGAACGCCTCCCGGCCGACGATGTCCCGGCCGGCGTTGGTGATCACGAAGTCGTCGGTGACGAACCGGTCGACCGCGCCGGGGTCCGCGGCGTTCCAGACCTCGCGCCAGAACGCCTCCACCAGCTCGACCGCGCGGGTGCTCTCCATCCGTCCTCCTTCGGGCCATGTTTGACACTGGTGTCAAACATTAGCTCACGCTGATAGGTTTTCGCGCATGGCTACCCCTGAGCAGGCTCCGGAGACCGCGGCAAGCGTGAAGACCGGGCCGGTTGACGACTTGGTCAGTACGCGGCACACACTCACGGCCGGGCGGCGGAAGCTGCAGTACACGGCGACCACCGGGCGGGTCGTGCTGCGCCAGGAGGTGGTGACCGACGGCAAGTCCGACGGGCACGTGCCCAAGGCCGAGGTGTTCCTGACGGCGTACACGCTGGACGACGCCGATCCGGGGAGCCGGCCGGTGACCTTCGCGTTCAACGGCGGGCCGGGGTCGTCGAGCATCTGGCTGCATCTCGGGCTGCTCGGGCCGCGCCGGGTGGTGTCCGGCGACGCGGGCGAGCTCGCGCCACCGCCGTACGGGCTGGTGGACAACGCGGAGACCTTGCTGAAGGACAGCGACCTGGTGTTCATCGACCCGGTGTCGACCGGCTACTCGCGTGCTGTCGAGGGGGAGAAGCCGGGGGACTATCACGGCTTCACGGCCGACCTGGAGTCCGTCGGCGAGGTGATCCGGCTGTGGACGTCGCGCAACGGACGCTGGATGTCGCCGAAGTTCCTGGCGGGGGAGTCGTACGGTACGACGCGTGCCGCCGGGCTGGCCGCGCATCTGCAGGACCGGCACGGGATGTACCTGAACGGGGTCATGCTGATCTCGGCGGTACTGGAGTTCAGCACGCTCGAGTTCGGGCCGGCCAACGACCTGCCGTACACGATGTTCCTGCCGTCGTACGCCGCGGCCGCGCACTACCACGGGCTGATCCCGGACCAGTCGCTGGAAGAGGTGCTCGCCGACGCGGAACGGTTCGCGGCCGGGCGCTACCCGAATGCGCTTGCTCAGGGCAACCGTATTCCGGAGGACTTCCGCGCGGAGGTGCTGGGCCGGCTGGCTGCGCTGAGCGGGCTGTCGGAGGACTACCTCGACCGGGTGAACCTGCGCGTCGAGCACACGCGGTTCTTCGCCGCGGTGCTGCGTGAGCGGCGCCAGGTGATGGGGCGGCTGGACGCGCGGTTCACCGGCTGGGATCCGGACTCCGCCGGTGAGACGTCGACCGATGATCCGTCGTTCCGGGCGATCATCGGGCCGTACACGGCGGCGCTGAACCACTACCTGCATGCGGAGCTCGACTACCACAACGACCTGCCGTACGAGTTCCTCAGCACTACCGCGGCCAAGGACTGGTCGTACAAGGAGTTCGAGAACAACCACGTCAACGTCGCCGACAAGCTGGCCGAGGCGATGCGGGCGAATCCGCACCTCAAGGTGCACGTCGCATCGGGTTACTACGACTGCGCGACGCCGTACTTCGCGACCCGGTACACGCTCGGCCGGTTGCAGATTCCGGCAGAACTTCACGACAACATCGAACTTTGCGACTACCCGGCGGGTCACATGATGTACGTGCACGAACCGACGCGGCGACAGCAGTCCAAGGACCTGGCCGCCTTCATCAAGGGAGCCAGTAACCGATGACCCAACCCGCACCGGAAACCACCTACCTGACGCTGCCCGCCGACGGTGGAGGTCCGGTGCTGCCGGCTGAGGTCAGCGCTACGACGACGCGATACCTGGAGCTGATCGACCAGGCGCTGCCGGGGCAGGTGACCGGCTTGTACCTGACCGGCTCGATCCCACTCGGCGACTACCGGCGGGGGCTCAGCGACATCGACGGCGTGGTGGTTGTGGCGTCGCCGTTGACCGAGGTGGAGGTCGCGGCGGCACGCGCCGTGCACGAGCAGTTGCCGTCGTCACCTGGCTTTGATGTCACCTACCTGACGGCCGCCGAGCTCAGTGTCGCGCCGGACGCCACCGGTCCGGTCTCGCCGGTCCTCTGGCCCGAGCTGGCCCGGCACTCGATCGCCGTCCGTAAGACGCCCGATCTGACCGTGCACGACGACCAGGAAGCACTCGAAGCATTCACCCGCGACAACCTCACAACGTACTGGGCCGGCCGCTTCGACGCCCTCGAGACCGCCTTCGCCGACCACCCCGACGACGAGGTCGTAGACGCCTGGATCCTCCCCTGGGTGATGCTCGGCGTCCCCCGCCTCCACGCACTCCTTGCCACCGGCAACATCATCTCCAAAACCGCCGCCGGCGAACACGCCCTGATCGCCTTCCCCGAGTGGTCCCCACTCCTCCACCGCTGCCTCGACCACCGCTCCGGCAAACCCGAAACCTTCACCGTGGCTGACGCGAAATCCGCCGTCCCCTACGGCCGCAAGGTCATCACCACAGCCCTCGCCCTGTAGATGCTCTACATCCGCGAGGCGGCCCCTGTCGCAGTCACCCCGCCCCCACCAGGCGTCGTACTCCGAGAGCCGTCCCCAACCGACGCCGAAGCACTCGGCCGCCTGTACTACGAGGCGTACAACCCGCCCGTAGTCGACAACGAAGCAGCCGGCATCGAAGACATCCGCCTAACCTTCGAAGGCACCTACGGCCCCCTGAACCTCGCAACCAGCCGCCTCGCCTTCAACGGCGGCGAGATGATCGGCGCGGTGCTCATCGTCGACCGCGCCCCTTGGCCGGACACCCCTGACTGCCCCTTCATCATCGAGGCGTTCACCGCACCCACCTGGCGCCGCAAGGGCCTCGCCAGCGCCCTTCTCACCGAGTGCATGGCGCAATCACCTGGGCGCTTCGCCCTGAACGTCCTGCCTGACAACACAGCGGCGCTGAAGCTGTACGGAGTACTGGGTTTTCAGCCGGGGTAGATGCGGAAGCCCCCGAAGGTGCGGTGTTCGAAGGACTTGTAGAAGGCGCCGGCGTCGTCGGTGACGAGGTCCATTCGTTGGGCGCCGGTCAGAGGGAACGCGTACTCGACGAGGTCGCGGCCGACGCCCTTGCGGCGGTACTGGTTGTGGACGGCCATCATCGACAGGTAGGCGGCGAGGTGGCCGTCGCTCAGGGCGTAGGCGAAGCCGATGACGAGGTCGCCGTCGAGGGCGACGACGGTTGTCACGCCGGGAGCCGTCAGGACTGCGTGGGCGCGGTCGAGATCTGCGCCGAAGCTCGGCCAGTCTTCGCCTTCGCAGAGGGCGACGATTCCCGCGAGGTGGTCGCGGGTGTACGTCGTCAGCGTCACGGCAGGGTGAGGACTTCGGCGCCGGTGTCGGTGACCAGCAGGGTGTGCTCGAACTGGGCGGTGCGGGACTTGTCCTTGGTGGTGGCGGTCCAGCCGTCGTCCCACAGGTCGTAGTCGTAGGAGCCCAGGGTGAGCATCGGCTCGATGGTGAACGTCATGCCGGGTTCGATCACGTCGTCGAAACGCTCGTCGTCGTAGTGCGGAATGATCAGGCCGGAGTGGAAAGCGGTGGCGATGCCGTGGCCGGTGAAGTCGCGGACGACGCCGTAGCCGAAGCGCTTCGCGTACGACTCGATCACGCGCCCGATGATGCTGACCTGGCGACCGGGCTTGACCGCCTTGATGCCACGGTTCAGCGCCTCGCGGGTGCGCTCGACCAGCAGCCGGCTCTCCTCGTCGACGTCGCCGACCAGGAACGTCGCGTTGGTGTCGCCGTGCACCCCGTCGAGGAACGCGGTGATGTCGACGTTGACGATGTCACCGTCCTCGAGCGGACGGTCGTCGGGGATGCCGTGGCAGATCACCTCGTTGACCGACGTACACAGCGACTTCGGGTAGTTGCGATAGCCGAGCGTCGACGGATACGCGCCGCGCTCCACCAGATACTCGTGGCCGACCCGGTCGAGCTCGTCTGTGCTCACCCCCGGCTTCGCGGCCGCACCGACTGCTTCGAGCGCCTGCGCCGCGAGTTTGCTCGCCACGCGCATCTTCTCGACCAGTTCGGGTGACGTCACATAAGAACCGTCGTACGGCGTCGGGGCCGGCTTGTCGACGTACTCGGGACGGGGAATGGACGCGGGTACCGGACGGCGAGGCGAGATGATGCCAGGAGTGAGAAGCGACATGGTGAGATCATTCTAATGAGCCGTTAAAACACCTCAGGAGGTGGTCAGCCCGTTATGAGCGACGATCACAGCAACGAGTGGTACTACAACACCAAGACCGGCAAGGTCGAGCCGTACCAGGGCGAGAAGTCCGGCGACCGGCTCGGGCCGTACAGCTCACCGGAGGAAGCCGCCCGGGCGCTGGAGAAGGTCCAGGAACGCAACGAGGCCTGGGACAACGACCCCAACTGGAACGACGACTGATCGACACCCTGCTGACGTGACCGAAGGGCACCACCGAACAGATCGGTGGTGCCCTTCGGCTGCTACTGCGTTACAGCGATCAGGCCTTCTTCGCGGCGGCCTTGCGCGCCGGTGCCTTCCGCGCCGTCGTCGCCCGCTTGGCGACAGCGGTGCGCGCGGGCGCCTTCTTGGCGGCGACCTTGCGGGCCGGGGCCTTCTTCGCGGCGACCTTGCGGACCGGGGCCTTCTTGGCCGCGACCTTGCGGGCCGGTGCCTTCTTGGCGGCGACCTTCTTCGCGGGAGCCTTCTTCGCGACGGTCCTCTTCGCCGGCGCCTTCTTGGCCACGGTCTTCTTGGCCGGGGCCTTCTTCGCAACGGTCTTCTTCGCGACCGTCTTCTTCGCCGGGGCCTTCTTGGCGACCGTCTTCTTCGCGGTCACCTTCTTGGCCGGGGCCTTCTTCGCAACCGTCTTCTTGGCGGTCACCTTCTTCGCCGGCGCCTTCTTGGCCACGGTCTTCTTGGCGACCGTCTTCTTCGCCGGCGTCTTCTTCGCGGCGACCTTCTTGGCCGGTGCCTTCTTCGCCGCTGTCACCTTCTTCGCCGTCGTCTTCTTCGCAGCGGTGACCTTGCGTGCGGTCGTCGTCTTCGCTGCACTGGCCTTCTTGGCGACGGTCTTCTTGGCGGGAGAAGCCTTTTTGGCTGTCGCCTTCCCTGCGGCTGCCTTTGTGGCTGGCACTCTGCCTCCTTGGTGCGCTGAGGAAAACCACGGTGGATTCCTCGTCGTCCTGATGATGACAACACTTGTGCCATTCGTAAAGCACCCGAAAGGTCTGCACGTTAAGGCGTCCCGGGCACCGTCAACGGCGAAATGTCCGGAAACCCTTGCAGAGTTGGGTTTTCACGGTGGCAGTAGGCTGCCGAACAGCGGCAAAGAAATGTTGGCGACACGCGCGTAGAGTTGCCACCGAAGTGCCGATTCGTCGTGCTTTCGGCGCAGTGTTGTCATCGGCAACGTCTGCTCGACCGGCCTGTGAAGAGGGGTGCGAACACATGCGGGACGACCTCGGAACGGTGGTCGACGTACCGTCGCGAGTGCGTCGGGTGGTCAGCATCGTGCCGTCTTTGACGGAGGCGATCGCGACCACGCACGCAACACTTCTGGTCGGTGCGACGGACTGGTGCACGCATCCCGCGGACCTCGACGTGACCCGCGTTCGCGGTACCAAGAATCCTGATCTCGAGCTCATTCGCGAGCTCGCGCCGGACGTCGTCATCGCGAATGAAGAAGAGAATCGGGCGGCCGATCTCGACGCGTTGCGAACTGCCGGACTCACCGTCTGGGTGACCGCGCCGACGACCGTCGGGCAATCGCTGAACTCGCTCGAGCGAATGCTCGGCGCGGTCATCGGTGAAGTGCCGGAGTGGCTCACGCGAGCGCGCGAAGTGTGGCGCACGCCGTACGCCGGACCGCGCCGGCGAGCCCTCATTCCGATCTGGCGGCGGCCGTGGATGGCGTTGGGCCGGGACACGTTCGCGGGTGATCTCTTGCAAAGACTCGGGGTCGACAATGTGCTCGCGGAATCACCGGAGCGTTATCCGAAGATCGACTTGGCGGGCGTACCGGAGTACGACCTGGTGGTGCTTCCCGATGAGCCTTATGCGTTCTCGTCCGAGGACGGACCGGAGGCATTCGAACGGCCCGCCTATCCCGTGAGCGGGCGGCATCTGACCTGGTACGGACCGTCACTGGTCGAGGCGCGGGCGCTGCTCACCGAACAACTGGCGTGACGTGCGACACGATTGCTGAGTTCTCAGGTAGACGGTTAGGAAAGCCTCACCTACGCTTACCGCGTGCCGTCCATGACCGCGAAGAAGAAGTGCTGCAAGGACAAGCCGAGGTGCAAGAAGTGCCCGGTGGTCCTCAAGCGGCTCAGTGACGCAGGCTGCGCCGAGCGCCTCGACCTGCGGCACTACATCGTGGACAAGAAGCTCCCGAAGAAGGTCCTGAAGGCCGCTCGCGCCCGCTGAGCGCCCGCGCCGGCCGGGCGTGGCTCAGGATGCCTCGCGGTACCGGATCGCCTCCACCGCTCGCCGGAGCAGGTCGGGGATCGTCTCATGCGCGGCCTGGCCGGTCGCTTCGAGTTCGTCGGCGTGCCACCAGCCGTGCGCGCTGATCGTCTCCAGCTCGAGCTGCTCCTGGTTCGCGAAGCTCACCTCGACCGCGTCGACGCCGACCGCGAAGAACGTCTGGTGCTGGATGATCGGGCAGCCGCCCCACTCGAACTCGATCGTGTTCGTCGCCACCGGCGCACCGAGCTGCTCGGCCGGCCAGACGATGCCGACCTCCTCGCGCAGTTCGCGGATGCCGGCCTGCTCGACCGTCTCGCCAGCCTCGACGCCGCCGCCGATCGTGAACCAGTACGGCGTCTGCGGTTTCAGCGGATCCCAGCCGTGCAGCAGCAACACCTTGCCGTCCGGGCGGACAGGCAGGACGCGGGCCGTCGTACGCCGGACGACGGTGCCGGGCGGTGGCAGGCGGGATTCGGTCACACCTCAAAACGCTAGACGACACAGCCGGTACCACGACGCGTCGCGCGGCGCGTCTCGCTGCGCCGTCCCGAATGCGGGCATCGGGCAACGGCTGTTGAGTCGTGGTGAGAGCATCGAAACATGACTGCACGCATCGGCCTCGGACTCGCTGCTCTCGGGCGGCCGGGGTACATCAATCTCGGGCACGACCAGGACCTTCCGCGCGGACGTGAGGTCGACGATCTACGGCGGCTCACGCACGAGTTGCTGGAGCAGGCGTGGAAGGCCGGCGTCCGGTACTTCGACGCCGCGCGCTCGTATGGTTTGGCCGAGTCGTTCCTGGGGGAGTGGCTCACACCCGAGCGACGCAGCCAGCTCACCATCGGATCGAAGTGGGGCTACACCTACGTCGCCGATTGGAAGCATGATGCGGACACCCATGAGGTGAAGGACCACTCGCTCGGCACCTTCGAGCGGCAGTGGCCCGAGACGCTGCGCGCACTCGGCAGCCCGCCCGACTTCTACCTCGTGCACAGCCTCACGTCCGACAGTCCCGCGCTGGACGACCCGAAGCTCCTCGACCGCCTCCGCGAGCTCGCGGACACCGGCGTACGCGTAGGCCTCTCGACCAGCGGCCCACGCCAAGCCGAGACGTTGCGCAAGGCACTGTCCTCGAACACCCCGTTCACTGCGGTCCAGTCCACTTGGAACGTGCTCGAGCGATCAGCCGGTCCCGCGTTGGCGGAGGCGCATGACGCGGGCTGGTTCGTGGTGGTGAAGGAAGCGGTCGCCAACGGCCGCCTCACGGCGAAGGCCGGCGAAACCCCTTTCAACGTCTTCGCCGAGAAGCACGGCGTAGCCCCCGACGCCCTGGCCATCGGCGCCGCGGCGGCCCAGCCCTGGGCCGACATCGTCCTCAGCGGCGCGACAACCCCCGAACAACTCGAGAGCAACCTCGCGCCCGTAGTACAAGGGCCCCTGGACGAGTTCGTCCAAGAGCCCTACGAGTACTGGTCAGAGCGTTCGGCGCTGCCCTGGATCTAGAAGGTGTGCTCGTCGCTGGGGAAGGTGCCGCCGGTGACGTCGGCGGCGAAGGCGGTGGCGGCGTTGGTGAGGATGCCTCGGAGGTCGGCGTACTGCTTGACGAAGCGGGGCATCTGGCCGGCGCGCATGCCGGCCATGTCCTGCCAGACGAGGACCTGGGCGTCGGTGTCGCGGCCGGCGCCGATGCCGATGGTCGGGATCGGGATGCGCTTGGTGATCTCCGCGGAGACATCGCCGGGGACCATCTCCAGGACAACGGAGAACGCACCGGCCTCGGCCAGGGCGACGGCGTCGTCGATGAGGCCGGCTGCTTGGTCGCCGCGGCCTTGGACGCGGTAGCCGCCGATCGTGTGCTCGCTCTGCGGTGTGAAGCCGATGTGCGCCATCACGGGGATGCCGGACTGGGTGAGCTTCTCCACGGCCGGCACCATGTTGCGCCCGCCCTCCAGCTTCACCGCGTGCACGCCCGCTTCCTTCATGAACCGGACAGCAGTGTGGAAGGCCTGCTCGGGCGATGCCTGGTACGAACCGAACGGCAGGTCGGCGACGACCAGCGCCCGCTCGACGGCACCCGCGACCGCGCGCGACAACGGGATCAACTCGTCGACAGTCACGCGCAGGGTCGACTCGTAGCCGAAGACGTTGTTCGCGGCGGAGTCACCGACCAGCAGCACGGGGATGCCGGCCTGGTCGAAGATCTCGGCGGTGTACTGGTCGTAGGCGGTCAGCATCGCCCACTTCTCGCCGCGGTTCTTCATGTCCCGTAGGTGATGGATCCGGTAGCGCCGCGGCCGCTTGCTCGCGTCTGCCGGTGTACTGCCGCCAGCCGACCCGAGTGCAGCGCTACCGGCGTTGCCACCGAGGCTGTTGCTCACAGCGGCCGGCTTGGCCGCGTCCTTCGGCGTACTGGTCTCTGCAGCCGGCTCAGCTGTCGCAGGCGATGCACCTGCGCGACGAGCACGGTGTGAGCTCACAGGTGCCTCCGGTACCTGGCTAGGCGCATCCTGCTGTACGTCGGCCCGTCGCCGCGCTCCCGCGGGTCGCGGAGGGGTCTCCGCCTTGATCACCGGCAGAGCATCGGTGGAGGTCGGTGCAGCACTCAAGGGCGCATTGCTCTCGTACTCGGCGGATGGATCAGACGGATAGCCATTGGCAGAAGTAGACGCATTGGCCGGCGGTCCCGACGTGGGTGCCGGTGCAGCGCCTGTCCAGCCAGTAGATCCTTGCCCGGCCCGGTTGCCCGGGTCTTGGCCAGCGGCCGCGTTGCGACCTGCAGCAGGACCGTTGTGTGGGGGAGTGCCCAGTGCTCCGGTCGTACCGTTCGAGCTGGCGTTGCCGGGAGACCGCAGACCGTTGGCGCCCGGTCCGGCCGGGTTCGCCGGCAGGCCGTTGGCACTCGGTCCCCGCGACTCTGGACCAGCCTGCGTCCAGTTGGCGCTTCCACCGTTGGCCGCCGGCCCGCGCGACTCGGGACCGGCTTGGGTCCATCCGTTGCTCGCGGCCGAGCCGTTGGAGGAGTGGGGTGTTAGGCCGTTGCTACCCGGGCCGAGCGGCGAGCCATTGCCCGGTACTCCGGGACGCGACGGCGCGGGTCCAGCCGGCCCACCAAGGGCCGGGCCGGGCGGAGTACCGAGAGGACCCGACGGTGTGCCGAGGGGGCCGGTCGCAGCGCCGATGCCGGGGGCTGCTTGTCCAGGGCGGGACGGCGGGGGAGCACTGGTGCCGTTGCGGCCGGGTCCGAACGGCGGCTGTCCTTGCTGGGCACCGGGCGGCTGCTGCCGGAACGGGCTCTGCTCGGGGTACCCACGGTCCGGGTACCGCTCCTGCTGCTGCCGCTCCAACGCCTGCCGCTCCTGCGCCGCCCGCTCTTGGCCGGCTCGTTCCTGCGCGGCTGCACGTTCCTGCGCCGCACGTTCCTGTACTGCCCGCTCTTGTACTGCTCGCTCCTGAGTCACTCGCTCTGCCGCCGCCCGCTCTTGTGCAGCGCGCTCAGCCGCAGCTCGTTCCTGTGCCACCCGCTCGGCTGTGGCTCGTTCTTGTGCCACTCGCTCGGCCGTTGCCCGTTCTTGCGCAGCCCGCTCAGCTGCAGCGCGTTCAGCAGCAGCGCGATCCTGGGGCGGCCGGTCCTGGTACGGCGGTCGGGGTGCGAAGGGCGACCCCGGCTCGAACCCACCAGGCTCCTGGTACGTGTCCCGCTCGCCCCAGCCCGGCGCGCCACCGTACGACGGCGACTCCGCCTGCTGCGGATAGCCGCCGGCCGGGTAGTCGCGCTCCGGCAGGAACGGCGGCTTCGGCACATACGGCTGCTGCGGCACCGGCCCACGCTCGTACGACCTCGGGGCGTTCGGCAGCGACGGCGCAGGGTCGAGCCCGTCCAGCGCGGTCGAACGCTCGCGCCAGCCGCCGTCGCCGGAGCCTCCGGCGTAGCCATAGTCCGAGCGGTGCTGATCCTCGGTTGTCCGGTTCTTCGGTCCGGTCCCGTACGGCGCCGGCAGCTCGTCGTCGGCGTCGCCGTTGGTACCGGCCGACATGAAGTTGTCAACCATAGGCTCATCGTCCCACCGTTGCGCAGGGTGAGCGCTACCGGCCGATGCTGAGGGATCGCTCACACCTGACGCGTCAGGCTTCCGGCGTTCGGGCACGCTGAAGGAATCAGCCTGCTCGGGATCCTCGGGCGGAAAGAACGGGCTGTCGTTGAAAGGGCGGTTTCGCCACGAACCACTCAGGTCTCTGTCGCCTTCCTCGCGTCCTCACGCCAAGCGTTGGTGATCGGTAGTCGCCGATCCCGGCCGAAGGCTTTATGGGTGATCTTCGGACCCGGAGGATACTGCCGCCGCTTGTACTCCGCTTTGTCGACCAGCTGAATAACCTTGCTGACCAGCTCGGTGTCGAAGCCCGCCGCCACCAGTTCCGCCGTACCCCGGTCCTGTTCGACGTAGTCGTCGAGCATGTCGTCCAGCAGGTCGTACGGCGGCAGCGAGTCGGTGTCCTTCTGGCCCGGCCGGAGCTCGGCCGACGGTGGCTTGGCGATCGCGTTCTCCGGGATCGGCGGCTGCTGCCCGCGCTCCTTGGCATCCGCGTTGCGCCACTTCGCCAGCCGCCAGACGACCGTCTTCGGCACGTCCTTCAGCGGCGCGTAGCCACCGACCGCGTCGCCGTAGATCGTCGAGTAGCCGACGGACAGTTCGGATTTGTTGCCGCAGGCAAGTACTAGGTGGCCGTCGGCGTTCGACAGGCCCATCCAGATCACCGCGCGAACACGCGCCTGCAGGTTCTCCTCGGCCAGCCCGGTCAGCCCGAGCGTGTCCAGGAACGGCTGCACCATCGGCTGGATCGGCACCACCCGGTAGTTCAGCCCGGTCCGCGCGGCCAGCTCGGCGGCATCGTCCTTGGAGCCTTCGCTGGAGTAGACGCTCGGGTTGGAGATGCCGAAGACGTTCTTGGCGCCGATCGCGTCGCAAGCGATCGCGGCGACCAGCGACGAGTCGATGCCGCCGGACAGCCCGAGCAGTACCGACTTGAAGCCGTTCTTCTGCACGTAGTCGCGCAGGCCGAGCACGACAGCGCCGTACATCTCCGCCTCGTCCGACAGTCGCGGTGCCAGCGCCGACGCGATCGGTTCGTACTGCGCCAGCGGCTCCTCGTGCAGCACCGTGTGCTCGATCCGGATGCCCTCATGCTCGCCACCCGGCGTCCCGGTCGGTGCCGGCAGGTCGAGGTCGACGACCATGCTGCCCTGCTCGAACTGCGGCGCCCGCGCGAACACCTTGCCCTCGGCATCGGCGATCAGCGAGTCACCGTCGAACACCAGCTCGTCCTGCCCGCCGACGAGGTTCACGTACGCGAGCGAACAACCGGCCTCGCGGGCTCGCCGGGTGACGAGCTCACCACGGACGTCGTCCTTGTTGGCCTCGTACGGCGAACTGTTGATGACGAGCAGCAGGCCCGCGCCCGCGGCCCGGGTCGCGGCGACCGGGCCGCCGTCCTGCCAGAGGTCCTCGCAGATCACCAGCGCGACATCGACGCCGTGGATCCGGATCACCTGCAGGCTGTCGCCCGGGACGAAGTGCCGGAACTCGTCGAAGACGCCGTAGTTGGGCAGGTGGTGCTTGACCGCCGACGTGACCACCTCGCCGCGATGCAGCACCGCGGCCGAGTTCGTCGGCGAACCCTTCGGGCGGCCGAGCCGGTCGACGCCCATCGCAGTACCGGAAGCGCGGTCGAGGTAGCCGACGACGACCACGATCTCGCCGAGACCTTCCTCGGCGAGCCGCTGAGCGAGGCTCTTGATCTTGGCCTGCGAGGCATCGACGAACGATGCGCGCAGAGCCAGATCCTCGACCGGATAACCGGTCAGCGCGAGCTCCGGGAAGGCCACCACATGGGCGCCCCGCTCAACGGCGTTCCGGGTCCAGGTGACGACTTTCTCGGCATTGCCGTCGACATCACCGACCGTCACGTTGAGCTGAGCGAGAGCAACCCGAAGCTGAGGCACTGCAGCACCCTACTGGTTACCCGTGCCCCGGCCACCGACCTGCCCGAAGAAGTTGGCCGGACTTTACGGAAGGTCCTCGGGTTCGATCGCCGCGGTGTAGGTGGTGATGGTGGTCAGGTAGCCCTGGGTGAATTCGTAGATGTCGCAGGAGCGGACGAAGGACGAGTTCCATCTGGCGTCGACGTACTTGGCGACGGTATCGATGGCGACGGCGTCCGGGCCGACGACTGTTTTGAAGCGGAGGAACTGGGTGGTGGTCCGCTCCAGCTGGCCGAGCGACTGCTCGCAGGCGGCCTGGACCTGCTCGGTCCCCTCGAGTCGCGCGGCACCTACCAGGGTCCACTCGACCTGCGGGTGCAGGAACTCATAGATCTCCCGGAACCGATGGCTGGAGAACGCCTCAGCCACCTGCTGAATCGTCGGCATCCGCCGATGTTAGTCCTTCAGAAAGTCCAGCACCCGGCTCTTCAGGAGGGTCGCCGCGGTCTCGTCGTAGTCCGGCAGCGAGCTGTCGGTGAAGAGGTGTCCCTTGCCGGGGTAAAGGAAGAGTTCGGCATCGGACGTAGAAGCGACCAGGGCGTTCGCCGAGGTGAGGTCTCCGTCCTCTTCGATGAAGAAGGGGTCCTCCTCCATCGCGTGCACCTGAACGGGAACACCCGCAGGCCAGCTCTCGCCGAACTCAGAGACCGGGATGCAGCCGTGCAGCAAGAGTGCACCCCGAGCCGCGGTGCTCGTCTGGGCCAGTTGCTGGGCAGCCATCACCCCGAGGGAGAAGCCCGCAAAGACCAGTCCGTTGCCCAGTTCGCCTTCGCCGAGTTTCTCGCCGGCGGCGACCGCGCGATCCTTCACCACCCCGAACCCGGTCTGCCGCGCGTAGTCGAGCCCCTCGTCGAGGGTGCCGAAGACCTTGCCTTCGTAGGAGTCGGGAAGGTGCACGGTGTGGCCGGCCTCGCGCAGTGTCTCGGCGAAGGCCCGGACCCCGTCGGTCAGTCCCTGGGCGTGGTGGAACAGCACTACCTCAGCCATCGCGAACCTCTCAGGAGATGAATGATCCAAGAATGTCGAACGTTCTGCGATGTTAGTCTGATCCGACCATGACAAGCAATCCCCAGGTACCGGACTACGAGCTCGAGGACACCCTCGAGCTCACGACGGCCGAGCAGGTCAAGGCGATCAGCGACCCGCTCCGGACGTCGATCATCCAGTTGCTGCACGAGCGCGCCGCGACGGTGACCGAGCTGGCCGCCGCGGTGAAGCGCCCGAAGAGCACGGTCGCGCACCACGTCAACGTGCTCGCCGACGCCGGGCTGCTGAAGGTCGTCCGGACCCGCCGGGTGCGGGCGATCGAGGAACGGTTCTACGGCCGCGCCGCCCGGGTGTTCTTCTACGAGATGGGCCGGACCGGGGCGCTGGACTTCAACGACTTCGAGGTCGCGGCGAAGGAGTCGGTCACCGCGTTCGAGGCCGGCCAGCTGCGCTCCTTCATCCGGCACGCCCGGGTTCCCGACGAGCGGATCGGGGAGTTCTGGGGACGGGTGCACGAGTTGATCCAGGAGTTCGACAAGCTGCCGCGGTCCGGCGATACGACGTACGGGTTCGTCGTCGGCGCCTACCCGGTGACCGACTATCCAACGCTGCCACCACAGGCCGGCGACGCGGACTGAGTCAGTCGAAGGAACGACGACCCGAACACCGCCTTGGTGTGTAATGGCGGGCGTGGTGACGAAGGAACGTACTGGGGATGTCCGGCTGGGGACGGTGGGCAAGGCCGTCAGGGTCGTCGTCGCGCTGGTCGGGATCGGCTTGCTGATCAACGGGTCGGTGCGGGCGAGTGACGACGCCTGGCCGTTCGGGCCGATGTCGCAGTACGCCGGATCGGTCGCCGACGACGCGTCGATCACCTACACCCGGATCAGCGCGCAGACCGACGCCGGTACGACGGTCGACGTACCGCTCAACATCGAGGGCGCCGGCGTCGCAAGGGCCGAGATCGAGGCGCGTACCGGCGAGATCGTGAAGGACCCATCGTTGCTGCAGTCCGTCGCGGACGGCTGGGCCCGCAAGCACCCGGACAAGCCCAAGTACGTGAAGCTCGAACTGATCCGCGACACGACCACGCTGGTCAAGGGCCGGGTCGAGGGCGACCCGGTCCCCGAGGTCCTGGCGACCTGGCAGGTGCGGAAGTGAACAAGGTAGCCAACTGGTTCACGCCGACCATCGCTCTCGCGCGGATCGCGTGGTTGCGGACGATCCTCTACCTGTTCGTCATCCTCGACATGCATGCCTTCGTCCGCGACACCCGCCTCAAGGGCGAGCATCCCGGCCTCTACCAGCCGCTGCTGCTGGCCCGGCTCCTCGACCTCCCGAAGCCGTCCGTCGCGAACACCACCACCCTGTACTTCGTACTGATCGTGTTCTGCCTGATCGGCGCGACCAACCGGCTCCCGAGTCTGGCCGGCTGGATCGTCGCGCCGGCCTTCACCTGGTGGGTGCTGATCGGGATGAGCGACGGCAAGGTCGACCACGACCACCTCGCGCTCGTCGTCGCGCTCTGGGTGATGCCGACCGTCGCCCCAGCCGTCAAAGGCTGGAACACCAAGTGGCGCCGCGACGTCTCGCCGTACGCCGACCAGACCCGGTCGGAGGCAGCCGGCTGGGCGATCCGCTGCGTCCAGATCGCGGTCATCGCGACGTACTTCCTCTCCGCGATCGCCAAGCTGCGCGGCGCCGGCTGGACGCTGGCCTGGCCGGGCAGCGCGATCCTGACCTGGGCGATCGTGCGTCGCCCGCATCCGGTCGGGGAGTGGCTGCTGCACCATCCGTGGATGCTGCACGTGATGCAGTGGGTCGGCATCATCGGGGAGTTCTGCTCGCCGGTCATCCTCTGGCTCAAGGGCCGGTGGCAACTGATGGGCGCGCTGTTCTTCCTCGGCTTCCACGTCGCGAACACCGCGATCCTGCTGATCCACTTCCTGCCGACCGTGGTCTGCTGGCTGGCGTTCGCTCCGCTGGAGCGGGTCGTGCCCTGGTTCCAGGAGCGCCGATCCAGGGTCAGGTCAGACAGCCACGCCGGAGAGGCCGAACACCAGGCCGAAGAGAGCCGGCAGGCCGAGCAGCAGGCTGGCGCGTAGCCGGAAGCGGCGGCCGCCAGGTCCCGGCGTACGGACGACGCGGGACAGTACTGCACCGGCATACCCGAAGATCAGCGCGGCGAACAGGATCTGCTTGGTCGGCAGACCGGCGTCGGCGTGCGTCAGGCCGAGCGTGACGAGCCCGGGGCAGCAGAAAGCGAACATCCCGAACCCGAGCTCCGGGATCGGCAGCCAGCGCCGTCCCAGCACATCCAGCTCGGCGGGACGGCGACGCTGGACCGACCGGATGAACCGGCCCGTGCTGAGCAGCAAGTCGGCCGCACAGAGGATCGCAGCTATCACCAGCGCCGCATGGAAGATCGTCTGCACCAGAGGAGACTAGAGCCTCACGGCGTTTCGTGGGGAGGAAGGGCGCACGCGGGCGTGCCGCCGGGCATCTTCTCCCGGTTGTTCGCGATCAGCCGGTAGACGCCGGCCGCTACCCAGCGCACGGGTGGGAGCGTGATCATCACTCCGAGCGGTCGCCACCCACCGCCGCTGTGGATCAGCCAGCGCGCGAACGCCTGCGCGCCGCCGTGGACCGTGCCGGCCTGGTCCACCCACAAAACCTCGTACTGCGCCCGCTCGGTGGTCGTCCCGTACTCCGCCAGGTCGAGGAACTGCCACGGCTCGACCGGCACCGCGCCGCCGAGCCTGCGCTGCAGCCAGCGCGCGCTCGTCGTACAGAAGGCGCAGTCGCCGTCGAAGATCAGAATCGGGGTGGTCGGCACGCCACCAATCTACTGCGGGGGCGGATGCGCGCGATCTCTCCTCCAACACGTAACGTCTGCTTAACACGCCCGAGGCAGACTGTGTGAGGCCCTGGGATTCAGGCGTTTGAGAGACACGAGAGGTGGACTCGCCGATGGACAAGCAGCAGGAGTTCGTGCTGCGCGCGCTCGAGGAGCGCGACGTACGGTTCGTGCGGCTCTGGTTCACCGATGTGCTCGGGTTCCTGAAGTCGGTGGCGGTGGCGCCGGCCGAGCTGGAGGGCGCGTTCGCCGAGGGGATCGGGTTCGACGGTTCCGCGATCGAGGGCTTCGCCCGGGTGACCGAGGCGGACATGCTGGCCAAGCCGGACCCGTCGACGTTCCAGATCCTGCCCTGGCGGGGCGAGACGATGGGCACCGCGCGGATGTTCTGCGACATCAACATGCCCGACGGCTCGGCGTCCTTCGCCGACCCGCGGCACGTGCTGAAGCGGACCCTGTCGAAGGCGGCCGACCTCGGCTTCACCTTCTACACGCACCCCGAGATCGAGTTCTACCTGTTCAAGTCGCTGACCGGCGCGCCCGGCACGTACCCCGAACCGGTCGACTCGTCGGGCTACTTCGACCACACCCCGCAGGGCATCGGCAACGACTTCCGCCGCGAGGCGATCACGATGCTCGAGTCGATGGGCATCTCGGTCGAGTTCAGCCACCACGAGGGCGGCCCGGGCCAGCAGGAGATCGACCTGCGGTACGCCGACGCCCTGTCGACCGCCGACAACATCATGACGTTCCGGGTGGTGGTGAAGGAGGTCGCGCTGTCGCAGGGCATCTACGCGTCCTTCATGCCGAAGCCGCTGAGCGAGCACCCCGGCTCGGGCATGCACACCCACATGTCGCTGTTCGAGGGTGACCGGAACGCGTTCTTCGAGGGCGGCGCGCAGTACCAGCTGTCCAAGACCGGGCGCGCGTTCATCGCCGGGCTGCTGCACCACGCGGCCGAGATCACCGCGGTGACGAACCAGTGGGTGAACTCGTACAAGCGGCTCGCCGTCGGCGACGAGGCACCCTCGTTCATCTCCTGGGGTCACAACAACCGCTCCGCGCTGGTCCGGGTGCCGATGTACAAGCCGCACAAGGGCCAGTCCTCGCGGGTCGAGTTCCGGTCGCTGGACTCGGCGGCGAACCCGTACCTCGCGTTCGCGCTGATGCTCGCCGCCGGCCTCAAGGGCATCGAGGAAGGCTACGAGCTACCGCGCGAGGTCGAGGAGGACGTCTGGTCCCTGACCAGCCGCGAACGCAAGGCGCTGGGCATCAAGCCGCTGCCGAGCAGCCTCGCCGAAGCGATCTCGGTGATGGAGGACAGCGAACTCGTCGCCGAGACCCTCGGCGAGCACGTCTTCGACTTCTTCCTCCGCAACAAGCGGGTCGAATGGCAGGACTACCGCCGCCAGGTCACCCCGTTCGAACTGAACAAGCTGCTGCCAGTTCTCTGACTCCAGTTTCCTGAGGCGTCATCTATTGGTCGTCCGGGGCGCGTGTGATTGCGTTCCATGCGGCGATGGCTGGTTCTGTGCGGGTTGGTGCTGGCCTCCTTCGGTGCGGGGGCCGGCACCGCCGACGCACATGTGATCGCGTCGACGGGCTACTCGACCGTCACTCAAGATGGCTCCCGGGTCCAGTACCTGCTCAGCCTCGAGTACGCCGTACTGGCGCGAGCCGTCGATCTGGGCGTACCGGTCGAGGACGACGCGCAACGCGAGGAGGCTCTGGAGGCGGCCCGGCCCAAGCTCGCGGAGTACCTCGATGAGCGGGTCGTCGTCTCCCTCGACGGAGCCGCCTGCGAACCGGAGCTCACCGGTACGTCGGTCGCTGCGAGAGCTGGCAAGCCGTACGCCGATCTCGCGCTGACCTTCTCCTGCCCCGGCTCGACGGGCTCGTTCCACCTTCTGTACAAGGTGTTCCAGGACTCGGACGCGGTCGCCGACGATCACACCAACCTGGTCGAGTACCACTTCGCCGACCGCTCCGGGCGGACCGTCTTCGACCGCAGCCACCACGACTTCACCGTCGGCGACAACTCGATGATGACGTCGAGCCTGCAGTTCGGGCGGATGGGTGTGAAGCACATCCTGCTCGGCCTGGACCACGTGCTGTTCGTGATCGCCCTGATCATCGGCGCGCAGAGCTTCAAGAGCCTGCTGCAGGTCACCTCGACCTTCACCCTCGCGCACAGCGTCACGCTGATCTCCACGCTGCTGGGCGGACTCGACGTCCCGGCGATCGTGGTCGAGCC
Organism: Kribbella sp. NPDC051718; assembly: GCF_040681515.1. Lineage (NCBI taxonomy): Bacteria > Bacillati > Actinomycetota > Actinomycetes > Propionibacteriales > Kribbellaceae > Kribbella > Kribbella sp. NPDC051718. Next base: position 153,834 of record NZ_JBFAYZ010000003.1, read on the forward strand.
GCTGATCGCCTTGTCGATCGCCTTCGTCGCGCTGGAGAACCTGCTCGGCGCGACCCGCCACCGGCTGCCGGTGGTCTTCGGATTCGGTCTTCTGCACGGGCTCGGCTTCGCCGGGTCGTTGCGGATCACCGATGAGATCAGCGCGGACCTGCTGGTCTCGCTTCTCAGCTTCAACGTCGGGATCGAGACCGGCCAGGCGCTGCTGCTGGTCGCGGTCTTCCCGCTGCTCCTGCTGGTCCGCAAGAGCAGGTACGCGGTACCGGCGCAACGTACGGCGACCGGGGTCGTCGCCGCCTTCGGCCTCTTCTGGTTCGTAGAAAGGTTCTTCCTCTCATGACTCCCTCCGCCAAGCCCCGCCTGGGGCAATGGCACAAGCTCCTGTACGGAGCCACCGCCGGACTGGCCGTCCTCGTCGTCGGCGTACCGCTCACCGGTGTCATCGCCGGCGCGGTCGACGGGCCCAGCGCCACCATCTCCGGCACCGTCTTCGAGGACGAGGACAACGACGGCCGGATCGACAACCGCGAGAAGCCGCTGGCCGGCGTCAGCGTGTCCGACGGTCAGAAAGCCGTGCTCACCGACGCCGCCGGGCACTACTCGTTCGAGTCCGACGTCGAGCGGCGCACCACCGACCTGGTGTTCATCACCCAACCGGCGGGCTACGCGGTCGGTACCGACGCCACGATGCAGCCGACGTTCTACCGCAATCTCGGCGCGCTGGCCGCCGGTTCGGCGAAGGAGGTCAACTTCGGGCTGCGCAAGGACAAGAAATCGGCGTCCGGCGGATTCACCTTCGGCAATGTCGCCGACCCGCACGTGAATGCGCAGCTGCCCGAGCAGATCACCGAGATCAACACGACCCGTCAGGACCTCGCGTTCATCCAGGTCAGCGGTGACCTGACCAACAACGCGACCGACGCGGAATTCGACTACTACAAGGCGAGTACGGCGAACTCGAAGGTGCCGGTCTGGCCCGCCGTCGGCAATCACGAGTACGCCGCCGGCGCGACATACGCGGAACGGATCGACAACTACCGCAAACACGTCGGCCCGGAGTGGTACTCCTTCGACTACAGCGACCGGCATTTCCTGGTCCTGGAGAACAATGGCGCCGCGCCTTTCGCCGAGCAGCTCGAATGGGTCAAGGCCGACCTCGCGCAGAACGTGAAGAAGGGCAAGCACCTCGTCGTCCTGACGCACCAGCCGATGAATGTGCCGTTCGGATCGCCGTCGGTCTACGACGAGTACGGCAAGGTGCTGGAGCAGTACGGCGCCGAGCTGATCCTGGTCGGCCACGAGCACTCGAACGACGTCGAGCCGAACAGCTCCTTTGCCAAGACGGCGAAGCACATCCAGACGGTGTCGAGCTCGTACACGATCGACAACTCGCCGCGCGGCTTCCGGTTCGTCAACATGGACAACAAGTCCTTCGACAACCCGTTCCGGATCTACGGCGCGGAGAAGGACCTCACCATCGTCAGCCCGGCACCCGGTACCGCCGTACCGCTGGACAAGTTCCCGGGCATCCAGGTGAACGCCTACGACACCACCGACGCGCCAGTCAGCGCGCGGTACCGGGTCGACCGCGGGCACTGGTCGGATCTGCGCTCGACGGGTGAGTTCACCTGGTACGCCGCGTTGCCGGCCGGACTGAAGAAGCCGATCGGGCCGCATTCGGTCGAGGTCGAGGTGGAGGATGAGGACGGTGCTCGGTGGACCGCGACCTCGAACTTCACCTTCACGGCTGACAAGGCGATCGCTCCGGTGGCCGGCGCCGACTGGTCGCAGCATCACGGTGACGCGGCGCATGCCGGTGTCGCGGCGGACTCGATCGAGGCCGGCCAGCGGCTGGCGTGGTCGTACCGGACCAAGGGGACCTTCCTGACCGGCTCGCCCGCGATCGTCGACGGCGTCGTGTACGCCGGGACGCGGGACGAGAACGGTGAGGGCAACAGCGCTGTCCACGCGGTGTCGCAGGCGACCGGTCAGGTGCTGTGGACCTACCAGGTGCCGTCGTCCGTGCACGGCAGCATCGCTGTCTCTGATGGACTGGTTTATGTGCCGACCTTGCGTGGCTCGCTCTTCGCTCTGGACGCCAAGACCGGCGAGCTGAAGTGGCGCAACGATCCGGGGCCGGCGCCGGAGGGCAACAACCAGCGCACCTATGGGTACTACGGCGTGACGGTTGCTGACGGCAAGGTTCTGTTCCCGTACCAGACGCGCTTCGGCGAGGCGGCCAGCGGCATCGTGCTGGCGCTGGATGCCAAGACCGGGCAGCGGATCTGGGCCTCGCCGATGGCCGGCGCGACGATGAGCGACGGGACGCCGGCGGTGGCCGATGGTCGCGTCTATGTCGGCAACGAGGACGGCAGTCTGGTGATCGCCTATGACCTTGCCACCGGCAAGAAGTTGTGGACCGGCACGGATACGTTGGGCGGCTGGCAGGACGGCATTCCGTCGGCCGGTGGCGGCAAGGTGTTCATCGGGTCCAACAACGGGATCGTGGCACGTGACGGCGCGACCGGGGCGGTGTTGTGGAGCTACACGAGCTCGCATCCGTCGCTGGTCAGCAGCGGGGCTACTCCGTCGGCCGCCGCGTTGAAGGGGAACACGGTTTACATGTCCTTCCCGAGTGGGGCGGTCACGGCGTTGAACGCGACGACCGGTGCTGTCATCTGGGATCAGCTGCTGCCGGGTTCGACGTACCGGGGTGGCTCCTTCACCTCGCCTGCGCTGTCCGGCTCGACCTTGTTCGTCGGTGCGAACAGCGGTGGCTTCTATGCGCTCGACGCTGGCACCGGTCAGCCGTTGTGGCAGCAGAACCTCGGTACCTGGGTGTCGGCCGGTCCTGCGGTCAGCGGCAACACAGTCGTGGTCGGGGCGTTCGACGGCAACCTCTACGCCTTCACACCTGGCGGTACCACGGCTGCGCGCTGGCCGGTCGTCACGGGCAAGGTGACCAACAAGATCACCGGCGCGCCGGCAGCCAACACGACGGTCAGTGTCGTCCAGAACGGGTCGTCTGTCGGTACCAGCACTACTGATGCTGCTGGCAACTATCGCATCGGCCTGTCACAGGGGGCCGGCACGTACACGATCCAGGTCGCCCAGCTCGGCTACGGGACCGCCGCTCGCGAGGTTTCGGTTGTTGCCGGGGGAGCGGTCGAGGTCAACCTCGAAGTCTCACCGGTGACCGTCGACGCGAGTATCGGCAAGCGACTGCCCAACGGCTTGGTCGAGGGCGGCCCCGGCGACATCGTGATCGAGAACAAGCATCTGGCGCTGGCGATCGCCAAGGTCTACAACGACCCGCAACTGAACTTGTCCACCACGGGCAAGGTCCTCGACATGGCCATCACCGGGCAGCCCGACCAGCTCGACTGGATCAACCTGCCCTACGTCAGCACCGCGGAACCCCTGGGCGCCAACTCCTGGCAGCAACTCCAGACCCGCTCGAACGACGTACAAATCGTCGAGAACACCGGTTCCAAGGCGGTAGTCCGGGTGACCGGCACCTCCACCGAACACCCCGGCCTGAAGATCGTCACCACCTACACCGCAACCCCCGACGACCAGTACGTCACCGCCGCCACCACCTTCACCAACGACTCCCCGGCGGCCCTCTCCGTCTGGGCCGGCGACGCCCTGGACCACGACGGCGCCGGCTCCCGCTCCGCAGTCTCAGGCTTCCCAGTCATCACCAGCGGCGGCCCCTTCAGCCAGACCCCAAACGCAAACCGCTGGATAGCCCAAGCAGGCACGGGCCCCGACAACCAGACCTACGCCCTCATCTACACCACCGCCAGCGGCCCCTTCACCGGCTACTCCCAAAGCAACTTCACCATGTCCAAGTTCAAACTAGACATCCCCGCGGGCGGCGCCCACACCATCACCCGCAAACTGGTCGTCACCTCCAACGGAGGCGCCGCCGACAAATTCGCGGTACTGAACCAGATCCCCGCCGAGTAGGCAGTTTCTAGCTGGCACCGGCGCGTTCGTGCGAGCTCCAGCGGGCAGTTGCCGTGGAGTGGCGGTACGGCGCGTCGGTGTCGGCGGTTTTGATGGCAGTCAGGCCCGTGATGTCTATTTCCGGAGCCCGCTCGACTACTGCTGAGCCGTCGGGGGCGAGGGCGTGGACTTCTTCTACCGTGAGGAGGCCTACCGGGCGGGTGCCTTCGGTGATCATCACGATGTTGCCGGGGACTACTTGTTGGGCTCGGTGGCCCTTGGGGGGTACGAGGATGCCTTCGGCGGGGGTGCGCCAGGCGCCGGGGGCGAAGCGGCGCAGGGAGAGGCCTGCTTGGCCGTCTTCGGCTGACCTCGGTGGGAGGTAAGCGGTTGCTGTGTAGTCGTAGTCGTAGTCCGGCTCGGGCGGCCCGGACACTCGCCCACCCTGCTGGGGCGTCAACCAGACCACCGTGCCCCGGACAGCGAGCGACCCCGTCATCATGACCATAACGAGCCATCATGCCGACTACAGCCCGAATATGCCAGGCAACTCCGTGTGTTGACCGCAATCCCACCGCAACCCACCCGAGATCTACCCCGGCCCCGACCCCCGGCCCCGGCCCCGACCCCCGGCCCCTGGTCCCGGCCGCGACCCCCGGGCCCGGCCCCGGCCCCGGCACCTGGCCCCTCGCCCCGGCCTCAGGCGCCGCACATCGGCAGCAGCTGCCGGTGGCGCAACACGACGGCTGCGGTGGAGCGGTGGGGTCCGCACTAGGCTGGCGGGCGTGGCGGAGGTGCGGAGGGTTTCGGGTGCTGGACGGTTGGCGCGGGCTGGGTTTGCGGATTCGACGCGGGCCGGGCGGATGCTGGATCAGCTGGACGCGCTAGACGCGCTGAGCGGGCCGGACGAGCACAGCCCGATGGCGAGCGATCAGCTGATCGCGTCGCTGGGGGAGTCGGCCGACCCGGATCTCGCGCTGGCCGGGCTGCTCGGGATCGCCGAGTCGCTGCATGCCAACGGCTTCGATCTCGCCGCCTTCACGCGCTGTCTCGATATGGATCCCGACTTCCGCCGGCGGCTGGTCTTCGTGCTGGGTGCGAGTGAGGCGCTCGGCCGGCACTTGAGCGTGCATCCACGGCACTGGTACGACCTGGCAGACCCAGCGCTGGCCGCGTCCCGCCCGACGCCGGATGATGTCGCCGCATGCCTGGCGACCGCCGTCGATGCCGCCAACCCGGTCGATGCGCTGCGGGTGGAGTACAGGCGGTTGTTGCTCCGGCTGGCGTCGAGGGATCTCGCCGAAGGGCTGCTCGTCGACGAGACCGCCGCAGTACTGGCCGATCTCGCGGGCGGCGCGTTGGAGACGGCCCTGCGGATCGCGCGCAACGACTACTTCACCGCGCACCCCAAGGCGGCCGACTGCCGGCTCGCGATCGTTGCCATGGGCAAGTGTGGCGGCCGCGAGCTGAACTACGTGAGCGACGTCGACGTCCTGTTCGTCGCCGAGCCGCTGGAGGGCGAGCCCGAAGCGCCGGCTCTCAAGACGGCTACTGCTTTGGCGTCGGCGACGATGCGGATCTGCTCGGCTCATACCGCCGAGGGCACGCTGTGGCCGGTGGACGCCGCGCTGCGCCCGGAGGGCAAGGCCGGACCGCTGGTGCGGACGGTCGACAGCCACCTCGCGTACTACCAGCGTTGGGCCAAGACGTGGGAGTTCCAAGCGCTGCTGAAGGCGCGGCCGGTCGCGGGGGATGCCGAGCTCGGGGAGGAGTACGCCGCGAAGACCCGCGAGCTGGTCTGGTCGGCGGCTGATCGCGAAGGCTTCGTCGGTGACGTCCAGGCGATGCGCCGCCGCGTGGTCGACCACATCCCAGCGGCCGATGCGGATCGCCAGTTGAAGCTCGGTCCTGGCGGGCTGCGGGACGTGGAGTTCGCCGTCCAGCTGCTGCAGTTGGTGCATGGACGCAGCGACGAACCTGTCCGCAGCGGTACTACGTTGGTCGCGCTCGAGCAGTTGACCGCCTCGGGCTATGTGGGGCGTACCGACGGCGCAGTACTGGCCGATGCGTATCGGTTCCTGCGGTCGATGGAACACCGGATCCAGCTGTATCGGCTGCGGCGTACACATCAGGTCCCGGACGATGACGACGACCTGCGTCGCTTGGGGCGGTCGCTGGGATTCACCAAGAACCCGATCGACGATCTGACGGCGGCCTGGAAGAAGCACGGGCTCGAAGTACGGCGGTTGCACGAGAAGCTCTTCTACCGGCCGTTGCTCGCCGCCGTTGCGCGGATTCCTGGTGGCGAGGTGCGGCTGACCCCAGAGGCTGCCAAGCAGCGGCTGACCGCGCTCGGGTACGCCGATCCGGGGTCGGCGTTGCGGCACATCGAGGCGTTGTCGGAGGGGGTGTCGCGGCGGTCGTCGATCCAGCGTGCCTTGCTGCCGGCGATGCTCGGATGGTTCGCCGAGTCGCCCGATCCCGATGCCGGGTTGCTGGCGTTCCGGACGATCTCGGATGCGTTGGGCTCGACACCTTGGTACTTGCGCCAGTTGCGGGACGAGGGCGCGTCCGCCGAGCGGTTGGCCCACTTGCTCGCCAGCGGGCGGTACGCGGTGGATCTGTTGCAGCGGGCGCCCGAGGCGACGGCGATGCTGGCGGACGAGCGGGAGTTGTCCCCGCGCTCCTCGGAGTCGTTGTTGACCGAGATGACCGCGGCCGGGCGGCGGCAGGATGAGCCCGAGGCTGCGGTGGCGGCGATTCGTGGGGCTCGGCGGCGGGAGCTGTTCCGGGTCGCGGCGGCGGATCTGTCCGGGTTGCTCGAGGTCGAGGCGGTCGGGGAGGCGTTGACGACGGTGTCGATGGCGACGCTGACGGCCGCGCTCGAGGTCGCTCGGCGGACGGTGGCGAAGGGGGAGCCGGAACCGACGCGGATGTCGATCGTCGCGATGGGGCGCTTCGGTGGGCATGAGCTGAGCTATGGCTCCGACGCGGACGTGATGTTCGTGCACGACCCGTTGCCGGGCGCCTCCGAGAAGGCGGCGACGGACTTCGCCACCCAGGCGGCGACTGAGCTGCGGCGATTGCTGGCGCTACCTGGTGCCGATCCGGCGGTGGCGATCGACGCCGACCTGCGGCCGGAGGGCCGGCAGGGGCCGTTGGTACGGACGCTTGCTTCCTATGCGTCGTACTACGCCCGCTGGTCGGCCGTCTGGGAGGCGCAGGCGTTGCTGCGGGCTGATCCGCTGTGTGGGGATCCCCAACTGTGCAGAGCGTTCCGTGAACTCATCGACCCGCTGCGCTACCCCGACGGCGGAATCTCCGAGCGTGACGTGATGGAGATCCGCCGGATCAAGGCGCGCGTGGACGCCGAGCGCCTACCTCGTGGTGCCGATCCCGCGACCCACACCAAGCTCGGTCGCGGCGGCCTGGCCGACATCGAGTGGACGGTGCAACTCCTGCAGATGCGTTACGCCCACCAGGTCGAGGGTCTGCGCACGACCCGCACCCTCGGTGCTCTGCGGGCAGCCGTCGACGTCGGCTTGGTCCAGCCGCCCGACGCCGACATCCTCAGCCGCGCCTGGGAAATGGCCACCCGGATCCGCAACGCGATCATGCTGGTCCGCGCCCGCCCCAGCGACTCCCTCCCCAGAGATCCCCGCGACCTGGCCGCCGTAGCCCAGATCTGCGGCTACAACGCCGGCGAGACCAGCCGCTTCTCCGACGACTACCTCCGCCGGACCCGCCAGGCCCGCAACGTCGTCGACCGCCTCTTCTGGGGCGACTGAACCAGCTCGAACCTCGCGCCGAGAAAGGCTTTGCTTGACAGGCAACCTTTTGGTTGCCTATTTTGTGGGGGTGGAACTGGTGTTCAAGGCCTTGGCGGACGGGCAGCGGCGGGGGCTGCTGGACGCGTTGCGCGAGCGGAACGGCCAGACGCTCGGGGAGTTGTGCGAGTTGCTGCCCGAGCTGACCCGGCAAGGAGTGACGAAGCACCTGCGGATCCTCGAGGACGCGGAGCTGGTGATCACTGTCAAGCGGGGGCGGAACAAGTACCACTACCTGAATCCGGTGCCGATCAACGAGATCGCCGAGCGATGGATCGGCAACTACGAACGCGACAAGCTGCGCGCGCTCAGTGCGCTGAAGGCAGCGTTGGAGGAGAAACCATGAGCAGTCCCGCGATGATCCACGTCACCTACATCGAGACCACGCCGGAGAAACTCTGGCAGGCGCTCACGTCTGGTGCATTCACCCAGCTGTACTGGTTCGGCCGCCGGATCGAGTCCGACTGGACGGTCGGCTCGCCGGTCCAGTTCTACGACAGCGCCGACGACAGCCTGACCGACTCCGGTGAAGTACTCGTCTACGACGAGCCGAAAACCCTCGCCTACACCTTCAAGAACGAGGTCGGCGAAGAGCAGGTCCCCGGGCGAGTCACCTTCACCATCACCCCGGCCGGAGACTCGGTGGTCAAGCTCCAAGTGGTGCACGACCAGATCTCTGAGGACACCGTAGAAGGCTGGCGGAACGGCTGGGGCCCCATCCTCGCCAACCTGAAGACCTACCTGGAAACCGGTCGCACGCTACAGATCGAATTCTGACCAATCGGCCGGCTCGCCTACGATTGGCGGGTGGAGACGGTGGAGCAGGTGCGGCAGGCGGGGGTGTTCAGTACCGTCCGGCGGAGTGTCCGGATGACGGTGGGGCAGCAGCGGGTCTGGGAGACCAACTGGGCGCAGCTGGGGCGGAAACTCGAAGACATTCCCGCCGGGCTGGTCGACCTGGGTGACTGGTTCGGGCGGGAAGCGCCTACCGTGCTCGAGATCGGGTCGGGGATGGGCGAGGGGACCTCGCAGCTGGCTCGGCAGGCTCCGCACGTCAACCACATCGCGGCCGAGGTGTATCCGGCAGGGCTCGGGCAGTTGATGTTGTGGGTGGAGAAGTACGAGCTCGACAACGTCCGGCTGCTGCACGGGGACGCGCTCGAGTTCCTGACCGACCACCTGCCGGCCGGGTCGCTGGCGGGGGTACGGGTGTTCTTCCCGGATCCGTGGCCGAAGAAGCGCCATCACAAGCGCCGTCTGATCACGCCGCCGTTCGTGAAGTTGCTCGCCTCCCGGCTGCAGCCGGGAGGAAGGTTGCATCTGGCAACGGACTGGCAGGACTACGCCGACGACATGCTGGCGATCTGCTCGGCGGAGCCGCAACTGGTCAACGAGTACGACGGCTGGGCGCCGCGCCCCGACTGGCGGCCGATCACCAAGTTCGAGTCACGCGCGCACGCCGAGGGCCGGAGCTGTCACGACCTGATGTTCACGAAGTCCGCGACGTGAAGTTCCAGTGACCTGACGGCACCGTGAACACGCAGTACCCGTCGGCAGCGACCGGCTCCGGCGCATAAGGCGCCGGTACCACCGTCACATCAGCCACAGCGTCAGCCGGCACGTGCACCTCGGCAGTAGCCCCAACAGGAACCTGTACTTCGAGTTGGAACACCCTCCCAACCCGCTTCCAACTCACAGACACCCGGCCGCGCACCGTATCCGTCCGCAACGAAGCCGAATCAACCCCCGCCCGACCGTCCGGCCGCACGAGAATCCGCTCCCACCCACCACCCAGATTCCGAAGCCCCGCCACGTTCTCCAGCAACCACTGCACCACCGTGCCCTGGAAGTAGTGATTGCGCGACCGGGTGTCCGTCTCCCACATCTCCCACATCGTGTCGGCGCCGTTGTCGATCCAGTACCCCCAGCTGGGATACGACCGCTGCAACGCAAGCTTCGCCGCCACGTCGCCATGGCCGAAAGCAGTCAGCACCGGGAGCAGTACGCCGACCCCGAGACACCCCGTGTTGAGATGGAACCCACGCGCCTCGATGTCCGCGACCAGATTCGCCACCACCGACGGAATCACCTCAGCGGGCACCATCCCGAAAGCGAGCGGCACCGCATTCGACGTCTGCCGATAATCCGGATCCGACGAGGTCCGGTAGATCCCGGCCGACCGATCGAGGAACGCCAGGTTCAGCCCATCAACGAGCTCCGAGGCAGCCTTCCGCAATCGATCGGCCTCGGCCGGCTTGCCCAGCAACTCGGCGATCTCGGCGACGGCGATGACGGCGCGATACAAATACGCGGTACCGGTCAGCCGCCGGTCCTCGGGTGGCGGGCCGTCCTGGTAGCCGGGCGGGAGCCAGTCGCCGAGGACGCTCAGCGACAGCCCGTCGGAGACCCTATCGAGTTCGTAGTCGACATAGCGGAGTACGGCGTCCCAGTGGTCGGCGAGCAGCCGGTCGTCGCCGTACCAGCGATGCATCTCGCGCAGGATGAACGGATAGACCGTCGACCACTCGGTCGCCGGAGCCAGCTCCGTGTAGCCCCAATCGCCCGTCGGCACGATGACAGGCAGCCGGCCGGTAGCGTCTTGGCTGTCGCGCAGGTCGCCGAGCCACTTGGTGAAGAAGCGCGCCATCCCGAGCGTGCCGGCCATCGTCGGCGCGCCGACCTGGGCGTCGCCGGTCCAGCCGTTCTTCTCCATCTTCGGGGTGTCGGTCGGGATGCCATGCAGGTTGTTGAGCACGGTCCGCCGCATCGCCTGCTCGAGCTGCTCGTAGAGCCGCTCGCTCGAACTGAACCGGCTGACCGCCGGCACGTCGGAATGCACCACCCGCATCGTCACCGAGTCGCGCGCCGGCACACCCGGGAAGCCTTCGAGCTGCACATACCGGAAACCCTTGTAGGAGAAGCGCGGCTCCCACTCCTCGACCCCGTCGCCCGAGGCGATGTACTCGTCGCGCTGGAACCGGTCCTCGTGCACATGCTGGTTCTCGGCGAAAACGGTGCCATCGGCAAGCAACCACTCACCGTGCGTGAGGCTGATCGTCGTACCGGCCGGAGCGGTCACTCGCAGCTTGGTCCACCCGGCCGTCGTCCGCCCGAAGTCGGCGATCCACACACCAGGTCGCGGCCGGGTGAAGGAGACCGGCGCGACGTCCTCGATCACCCGGATCGGCTCATACTCCTGAGCCCGTACCTCACCACGCGGCGCCGCCACGACGAGAGCCGCGCTCCACCCGGAGTCGTCGAACCCGGCGTCGTCCCAGCCCGCCGGATGCAGCCGAGCGTCGTACGTCTCGCCAGAGAACAACGAGTCCGACCGAGTCGGCCCATCGGCCACCCGCCACGCGTCGTCCGTGACGATCTCGGTCACGCTGCCGTCGGTGTGCTCGATCACCAGCCGCGCGAGCAGCCGCGGCTCGGCGGTCCATGGCGTCTGATGCCAGCGCCAGACGTTCGGCGTGGACAGCCCGAAGAAACCACGCCCGAGCTCAGCGCCGAGCACGTTGTCGCCGGCCCGCAGCAGCCCGGTCACGTCGTACGCGACCGACAGCACCGTCTCGTCGTAGTCGGTGAACCCAGGATCGAGCACCGAGTCACCCACACGCTGCCCGTTGATCCGCAGCTCCTGGTAGGCAAGCCCGCTGGCATAAAGCCGAGCGCTTCTGACGGGCTCAAGCGAGAAGCTCCGCCGCAGCAACGGCGCGGGCACATCTTCATCCCGCACTTCGGAGTCCCGCGCGCCGATCCACCGCGCATCCCCGAAACCCTCGTCGAGCAGCCCGGTCTCGAACCAGCTACCCGCACTCCAGCGCCCGCCCCGCTCCAGCCCGTCCCACAACCGGACAGCCCAGTGATAACGAGTCCGCGGCTCGAGCGCGGGACCGTCGTACAGGACACCGAAGCTCTTCGCGGAGGCGACCCGCCCGGAGTCCCAGACATCAGCCGTCTCCGGCGTCAGCAGCTCAGGTGTCGACGCGACCAGCACCTGGTACGCCGACTGCGTCGCGCCGTACCCCGGCGCGCTCGCGATCCACCCCAATCGGGGCCGGCTGACGTCGGTACCGAGCGGGCGGTCGGCGTACTCGGTGGTGAGCTTGGCCGCGGTCAACGGTCCACCAGGGGTCCAGCTCATCAGGCAAGCTCCTCACAAGGCGGGAAGGTCCCGGAGGACCGTATGCACCCGTCCGACCCCCGAGCAACAGCCATGTCCTGATCTGGACAGTTCAGGACCGAGGCGTGAGAGCCAGTGCCCACAACCGATCGGGCACCAGGCGGGAAATACGCATCAGGAGTGACATCTGCCACGGGAAGACGATCCGGGTGGACTGGCGCTCGATCCCGTCCGCGATCGCCCGCCCGGCCTCTTCCGCGGAGACGATGAAAGGCATCGGGAAGCTGTTGTCCGAGGTCATCTCGGTCTCGACGAAGCCGGGACAGACAGTGAGCACGTCGATGCCGTCCGGGCGGAGGCGGACTCGCAGGGCTTCGAGGAGATTGATCTGCGCGGCCTTCGTCGCGCCGTACGCCTCCGAGCCGGGCAGGCCGCGATACCCGGCGACCGAGGAGATACCGACGATCATTCCGGCTCGTTGCGCCTTCATCCGCGGGATCAGCTCGCCGAGGCAGTTCGCCATCCCGCCGAGATTCACCGCCAGGTGCTGGTTGAACGACTCGACGTCGAAGTCGGTGCCCATCTGTTTCCAGTACCCGGCGCTGAGGACGGCGATGTCGATCCCGCCCAGCTCGGCCGCGACCACCCCAGCCGCCTGCCGGACCTCGTCGGCGTCGGTGATGTCGCACGGCACCGCGGTCATCCACTCGCCGGCGACCTCCTTCAGCGCGTCCGCCCGGCGCGCGGACACCGCGACCTGTGCTCCCCTGAGGCACAGCTCGCGGGCCAGCGCCGCGCCGATGCCCGACGAGGCACCGACTACCCAGACCCTGCGGCCAGTGAGATCCATGGCTACTTCCTCACCAATGCGAGTTGGGAAACTCCCAGGTACCCGGCCCGGAAACCGGCCTCGGAGTATGCGAGGTAGAACTCCCACATCCGCCGGAAGACGGCGTCGAAGCCCAGGTTGGCGACCTCGGCGGCATGCGCGGTGAACCGGTCGCGCCAGAGCCGGAGGGTCTGGGCGTAAGCGGGCCCGAGGTCGCGGCGATGTGCGATCTCGAGCCCGCCGGCCGTCCCCGCGATCTGCTCGATCGCGGTCAGCGAGGGGATCAGGCCGCCGGGGAAGATGTACCGATGGATCCAGCCCTGGGCGTGCCTGGTGGCGAGCAGCCGGTCGTGCGGCATGGTGATCGACTGCAGCGCGAACCGTCCGCCGGGGGCGAGCAGCCGGTCGATCGTCGCGAAGTACGTCGGCCAGTACTGCGCACCAACGGCTTCGATCATCTCGACGCTGACGATCGCGTCGTACTGGCCGTGCACGTCTCGGTAGTCGCGTAGCTCGACCTCTGCGTTGACACCGGCCTCGGCGATTCGCTTGCGGGCCAGGTCTCGTTGCTCGGCGGACAGGGTCACCGAGGTGACAGTCGCGCCGCGTTCGGCGGCCTGGATGGCGAGTTGACCCCAGCCGGTACCGATCTCCAGTACCCGGCTTCCTTCGCGGACGTCGGCGTAGTCGAGGATGCCGTCGATCTTGCGGCGTTGCGCTGTCTCCAGGTCCTCCTCGTGGGTCTCGAACCAGGCCGACGAGTAGCTCATCGTCTCGTCGAGGAACGTTGCGAAGAGGTCGTTGGAGAGGTCGTAGTGGCGGGCGATGTTGTTGCGCGCGCCGGACCGGTCGTTGAGCTCGGACGACGGCATCCGCTGCTCGATCAGCTTGCGGAAGCGCTGCAGGGTTGGTGGTACGAGATTGGTGAGTTGCTTGGCGAAGACCGTCAGTAGGTCGGCAAGGTCGGTGCCGGCGGCGGGGCGCCAGTCGCCGGCCAGGTACGCCTCGCCGAAACCGATCTTGAGATCCGCGCCGATCCGGTGGAAGAAGGCGTCGGACACGATCTCCATCACGGGAGCACCCGCACCACCGGCGCCGAGTCGACTGCCGTTGGGGAGCAGAACGATCAGTGGAAGGTCACGGACTGCTCGGCGCAGGATCAGGCGGGCAGCGGCGGCTCGGACGGGGCTGTGCGGGGTACGGGCGACGGCCGGCCAGCGTTCGGCGTCGACCAGGGGCAGGGAACTCATCGGACTCCCTCCGGTGGGATGTGGGGGTCGCGGTGGATCACCGGCAGGCGGCGGAGCCAGAGCGCGACACCATGCATTCGGATCAGCGCCCAGATCTGATAGGTGACGAATGGTGTGAGCAATGCCGCTCCCAGCACGGCCCGGCGGTTGGCAGGCCGGGGTCGGCCGGTGAAGGCGGCGGTGAAGACGCGGCGGTTGTGCTGGACGAGGTCGATCGCTACAGAGATGTGCTCGGCGTCCAGACGGAGCGTTACGTCGTACCGGCCGTCGACTGTAAAGAAGGGGGAGACGTAGAACTGCTTGGGGAGGGTGAAACGGCCTGCGGCGTCAGGGCGTGCCAGTTGGGCGTGGCGCTCGCCGTAGGTGTTGTGGATCTCCAGTACTACGCAGCGCAGGTCGCCGGTGTTCGTCAGGCACCAGAAGACGGTCAGTGGGTCGAAGACGAAGCCGAACGGGCTGCGAGCGTTGGCCAGCATCAGCACGCGGTCGTCCGGCCGCAGCTGGACGCCTTGGGCGGCAGTGAAGGTGGCGACGTTGTCCCGCAAGGACGGGCCAAGGCCTAGGTGGTCCTTGGCGGAGAACCGGCGGCGGGGGAGATGGTCGACGTCTACCAGCCACTGGTATGTCCGGTAGCGGAACCGATGTCGCAGTGGCACTCGGCGCGAATGACTGACGTGCCCGGAGACGATGGCGGGCACCTGCGGGTGGCTCACCATGTGGCGCCAAGGCGTTGGGCTGCTTCGGCTCCTGATCGGCAGCCGTCTTCGTGGAAGCCCCAGCCGAGGTGTGCTCCGGCGAAAGCGAGTCGGGGGCCGCCGGCGGCGCGTAGTACCGGTGCTGCGGCTACTGACTGCGGGGTGAAGATGGGGTGGGCGTAGGTCATCTGGGCGATCACCTTGGTGGGGTCTACCCAGCCCTGCGGGTTCAGGGTGACCAGGTGCTCGTCGGGGCTATGCAGGTTCTGCAGGCGGTTCATCCAGTAGCTGACCAGTACCTGCGGCTCGGCCGTGTCACAGCTGCGCATGCGGTAGTTCCAGGAGGAGCGTGCACTGGCCGCCTGCGGCAGTACTGCGGTGTCGGTGTGCAGCCAGGTCGGGTTGACGGAGTAGTCGAAGGCACCGAGCAGGGTCTTTTCCTCGGGCGTCGCGTCGCCGAGCAGTTCGAGTGCTGTGTCGGCATGCGTCGCGACGACGACGTGGTCGAACTCCTCGGACCGGTCGGTGATCACCTCGACGGCGTCGTCGTGGCGTAGTACGGCGCGGACCGGGGTCGACGTACGGACTGCTTGGAGCCTGCTGACGACGGCGTCGACGTAGGTGCGGGAGCCGCCGGTGACCGTGCGCCACTTGGGGGAGCCGCTGACCGTGAGCATGCCGTGGTGATCGAGGAAACGGAACAGGTAGTGCGCGGGGTAGCGCTCGGCGTCGGCCGAGCCGGACGACCAGACGCAGGACACCAGCGGCACGGCGAAGTGTTTCCGGAAGTACGGCGAGAAGCGGTGGGTGTGAAGGAACTCACCCCAGGTCAGCCCGTCGTCACCGGCCTCGATGACCGCCTTCGCCTCGCGATGGAAGCGCGGTACCTCGGTGAGCATCCGCAGGAAGCGCGGATCGGCCGCGCGGCGGGGCTGGCTGAACAGGGCACGGGCGCCGCGGCCACCGGCGTACTCGAGACCGCAGCCGTCGCAGTGCACGCTCATGCTCATCTCGGTCGGCTGGGTCTGGATGCCGAGCTCGGCGAACAGGCGAAGCAGGTTCGGGTAGGTGCGCTCGTTGTGCACGATGAAGCCGGTGTCGACGCGCAGGCCGTGGCCGGCGGAATCGGTGAGGTCATGCGTGTGCGCGTGGCCGCCGGGCCGGTCGTCGGCCTCGAAGACGGTCACGTCATGGGTCCTGCTCAACAGGTGGGCCGCGGTCAGGCCGGAGACTCCCGAGCCCAGCACCGCGGCGGTAGGACGGTCGCCGCTCATATGAAAGCCTTTCCCGCTGCATAAGTTCTGAACAAGTTCAGAACGCTTCGGGAGTACTTCGGAGCGGAACCGGGAGGTGATCGGTCCAGGTGTCAATCGCTTGAAATGTCTCAGATCGTGATTTGTCGTCTCACATCGCGAAACCAGAGCCCGTTGATGGACTTTGTCCGGTTTCATGGTGTGCATGCAGGTCACCGCCAACCGGCCAGCCGACGCGCTCACGCGCCGTCGGCACGTCGACCTGCTCCGCGTCGCCTCCGCAACCTGTTGACCTTCGGCGCTCCCTTCAGTGCTCTTCCTGGGCACGCCTGACCGCATCCGGTCAGGCCGGCTGCTTTCTGTCCAGCCCCGCTCTGAACATCCCGCCCGCGACCCCGCCGGTCGCCCGCACCCGAAGGTTTCTCCTGTGAGCATCACGAGCTTCCGTCCTGCCCGTGTTCTGGCCGCCTCGGCCGCCGTACTGTCCCTGCTCGCCGCCGTCGCCGGCTGCTCGCGCGCCGACGAGGGCAAGACGGCCCCGGCCGCCGCGTCCGACAAGGGCGCGGCGACCGAGCTGCGGCTCGGCTACTTCCCGAACGTCACGCACGCCGCCGCCCTGGTCGGCCTCGGCAAGGGGCTGTTCACCAAGGAGCTCGGTGCCACCAAGCTCGTCCCGACCAAGTTCAACGCCGGCCCTGAGGCGGTCGGCGCGCTGCTCGGCGGTTCGCTGGACGCGTCCTTCATCGGTTCCGGCCCGGCCATCAACGCCTACGCGAAGTCCGACGGCGCAGCCGTCCGGCTGATCGCCGGTACGACGTCCGGCGGCGCGCAGCTGGTCGTGAAGCCGACGATCAGCAAGCCCGAGGACCTGGTCGGCAAGACCATCGTCACGCCGCAGCTGGGCAACACCCAGGACGTGTCGCTGAAGAAGTGGCTGTCCGAGAAGGGCCTGACCGACAAGGTCAAGGTCACCAACCTGGAGAACGCGGCGACCCTGGACGCCTTCAAGAAGGGCGATGTCGACGCCGCCTGGCTGCCGGAGCCCTGGTCGTCGCGACTCGTCCTCGACGCCGGCGCGAAGGTGCTGCTCGACGAGGCGTCGCTGTGGCCGGACGGCAAGTTCCCGACCACGGTGCTGATCGTGCGTACCCAGTTCCTGCAGGAGCACCCGGAGACGGTCAGGCAGCTGCTCGGCGGCCTGGTCGCTTCCATCGACTTCATCAACTCGGACAAGACCGCGGCCAAGACCGAGGTCAACAAGCAGCTGCTCGACCTGACCGGCAAGGCGCTGAAGCCGGCCGTGATCGACCGGGCGTTCGGCAACATCACCGCCACCGCCGACCCGATCGCCGCGCAGTTCCCGCAGCTCGCGAAGGACCAGGTCACGGCCGGTATCGCCAAGACGGCGCCGAACGTCTCCGGGTTCGCCGACCTCGGGCCGCTGAACGACGTACTCACCAAGGCCGGCAAGCCCACCGTCGACGCCGCCGGTCTCGACAAGAAGTAACGGTCGCCCCGAAGTGCCCACAGTTCCGCAACGAGGAGGCAGACGATGACTGCGACAGTCGAAGCCAGCAGGACGGCCACCAGCGGCGCAGTACGGCCGGTACGGTTCCACCAGGTCGGCAAGGCGTTCGGGCACGGCCACAAGTCGGTGGTCGCGCTCGAGGGCGTCGACCTGGAGGTCGCGGCCGGTGAGTTCGTCTGCCTGCTCGGCGCGTCCGGCTGCGGCAAGACGACGCTGCTCAACCTCGTTGCGGGGCTCGACAAGCCGACCACCGGGCGGATCGAGCTGAGTTCGTCGCGGCCGGCGGTGGTGTTCCAGGAGGCGGCGCTGATGCCGTGGCTGACCGCGGCGGGCAATGTGGAGTTGCCGCTGCGGATGGCGGGCGTGTCGAAGTCTGCGCGACGGGCCAAGGCTGCTGAGTTGCTGGAGTTGGTACGGCTCGGTGGGCTGGGCGACAAGCGGCCGCACGAGCTGTCCGGTGGTATGCGGCAGCGGGTGGCGCTGGCTCGGGCGTTGGCTTCGACCTCGGACAACACTTCGGCCGGTTCGGCTTCTGGTAAGCCGTCGTTGCTGTTGATGGATGAGCCGTTCTCGGCGCTGGACGCGATCACCCGCGACGTACTGCAGGGTGAGCTGTTGCGGATCTGGCGGGCGACCGGTACTGCGATCTTGTTCGTCACCCATGACGTACGCGAGGCGGTGCGGCTCGGGCAGCGCGTAGTACTGCTGTCGTCGCGGCCCGGGCGGGTCGTGCGCGAGTGGGATGTCGACGGCTTGTCGGGTGCGGGGGAGACCTCGGCCGTCGACGAGATCAACGGTGCTCTGCGGAAGGTGATCAGCAGTCATGCCGCAGCCTGACGTCCAGGACCGGTTGGAACCGGGTTCGGTCGAGGCCGGGCTCGACGCACTCGATACGCCGGTCAACGCGCCGGACGGGAGCCTGCTGCGCCGGACGCTGTCGAAGTTGTGGCCGCCGGTCGCGGCGATCGTGCTGTTCGTGGTCATCTGGCAGGTGTTGTGGGCGGCCGCCTTCTGGCCGGAGTACAAGCTGCCGGCGCCGGCGGATGTGTGGTCGCAGGTCTGGCAGCTGGTGACGTCGGGCGACATCGTCGAGCTGTTCTGGGTGTCGGTGCACCGGGCGGTGATCGGGTTCGCGTTCTCACTGCTGATCGCGGTACCGCTCGGGCTGGCGATCGCGAACTTCAGCGTCGTACGGCGGGGGATCGGGCCGCTGGTCTCCGGGCTGCAGAGCCTCCCGTCAGTGGCGTGGGTGCCGGCTGCTGTGCTTTGGTTCGGGTTGAACGACCGGGCGATCTACTGGGTCGTGCTGCTCGGCGCTGTCCCGTCCATCGCCAACGGCTTGGTGTCCGGCCTGGACCAGGTACCACCGATCCTGCCGCGCGTGGGCAAGGCTCTAGGCGCTGGTCGCTGGGGCGGCATCCGCTACATCCTGCTCCCCGCCGCGCTGCCTGGCTTCTTGGGCGGCCTGAAGCAGGGCTGGGCGTTCTCCTGGCGCTCCCTGATGGCCGCCGAACTGATCGCCACGTCACCAGACCTCGGCGAGGGCCTGGGCCAGTTCCTCCACAACGGCATGTCCCTCTCGGACATCTCCATGGTCTTCGCCGGCATCCTTCTTATCTTCATCGTCGGCGTAGGCATCGAACTGCTCGTCTTCCGCCCCCTGGAGAACTCCGTCCTCCGCGCCCGCGGTCTCACCGGCGCCACCAACTGACCGCATCCCGTAACCGGAGGATCGGCGTCAACTGCCCGCACCGATCCTCCCGTGCCCGTACTGTTGGAGCGTGGTCCGATTTCTGCCGTTCCTGATCAGCCTGGTGCTGAGCGTCTACGCGCTCTTCTCCTGCATCCAGACACGCGATGAAGACGTCCCGTACCTGCCCAAACTGGTCTGGATAGTCCTGATCGTCTTCGTGCCCTTCGTCGGCCCGATCGTCTGGCTCCTGATGTCCCGCACCGAAGCCGTCCGCCGCGACCGAGCAGCCGTCCCCAAGACAAAACCCACCACCCGCCCGGTAGCCCCCGACGACGACCCAGACTTCCTCCGCTCCCTGGACCGCTACCGCGACCCCAGAACCACCATCAAACCCCCCGAGCCGGAGCCGCAGGACAACACCTCAGAAGACGAGGACCCTGAGGCAGGCAAGCCTTAGCGTTCGGTGCGGGGGCCGCGGGCGACGACGTAGGCGAACAGCACGGTCATGATGCCTGCGCCGACCCACATCGCGTGTTGCCAGCCGGTGACGAAGGAGTCTTGGGCGGCCCGGATCAGCGCCTCAGCTCGAGGGCCGGCGTCGTTGGCTGCGGCGATCGCGTTGGCGATGCCGTCGCGGGCGGGGGCGGCGGTGCTCGCGGGGAGGCCGTCTAGGCGGGAGTCGATCGCGTTGCGGTAGCCGGCGGAGAGTACTGCTCCTAGTAGGGCGACGCCGAGCGCAGTACCGAACTCTCTGGTGACGTCGTTGAGGGCGGAGGCGACTCCTTGGCGTTCGCGGGGGAGGGCGCTGGTGATGGCTTCGGTCGAGGGGCCAGGCGTGGAGCGGAGGCCCGACCAGCCGAGTACCGCCTGGAAGTACGGGAACAGAACGACGAAGATCCCAGCCTGTACGCCGAACACGGTGAGCAGCGAGACGGAGCCGCTCGCCAGGCCGACCACGGCGACGACGGAGGTGAGCGAGCCGACCGCGTCGTACCGGTGTGAGGCCGGCTCGGTTGAGTTCGGGATGGAGTGGAGGGTCAGGGCGATGGCTGTGGCGACGAGGGCTGCCGGGAGGACGAAGAGCCAGCGCCAGGTTGCTACGTCGACCAGTACTGCGGACAGGTACATGCCTAGGAGGCCTCCGCCGCCGGCCACTCCGGTCCAGACGCCGATTGCTTTGGAGCGGTCCTCGTCCGGGAACGTCGAGGTGATGACGGCGAGGGTGACGGGCATGATCATCGCGGCGCCGATACCGCTGAGGAGGCGGGCGGCGAGCATGACCTCGGTCGACTGCGCGAGGCCGGCCGCGATGCTGGCGATGCCGAACACGATCAGGCCGGCGAGCAGCATCGGCTTGCGGCCCAGCCGGTCGCCTAGTGCGCCGAGTGGGAGGAGTAGTGCGGCGAGGGTGATCGTGTAGAGGTTGATCATCCAGAGCACGGTGCTCTGCGAGGCGTCGAAGGTCAGGGCTAGCTGGGGTTGGGCGACATTCAACCCGGAGACCGAGGCGATCACCGCCATCAACGCGATACAGACGGCGATGAGGATCGCGCGGCGCTTTCGTGGGTCCTGGATGGTGGTGGCGGGGGCGTGGATCGGTAGCGCCTGGTTGGCGTTCATGACGTCCTTGGTTTGAGAGTTGCCTGTACTACGACGTCGCGGAGGTCGGCCGAGCGGCCCGGGATCGTACGGGTGTGTTCTCCGGCGGCGACGATCTCCCACTTGGCGTCGTCGAGCCCAGCCGTGATGTCCGCGAGCCCGACCGACGCCTCGGCGGGCGGCTGATGTCCACGACCACTGTGGCCGTGACCTCCGTGCTCGTGCTCGGGGTCGGAGTGTGGAGTGTGGAGGTGGCCGACTAGGAGGAGGGTGCCGCCGGGGGCTACCCAGGTGGAGAGGCGGTGGTAGAAGGCGAGTTGGGGGATTGTGGGGTGGGCGTAGTGGGTGGTGACCAGGTCGTACTGGGTGTCAGGGGTCCATACCGTGAGGTCTGCTTCTAGCCAGGTGATCGGGAGTCCGGCCGCGTGATGGATCGCCTTGTCTAAGGCGGTGCGGGAGATGTCGGCCGCGGTCACCTGCCATCCCTGGGATGCGAGCCAGATCGCCTCGGCGCCTGCACCGCAGCCTGCGTCGAGCGCGGTTCCGGGGGTGAGGTTGGCGGTTGCGTCGACCAGGTATGGGTTGGGTGGGTTGCGCTCCATGGCGGTGGTGGTGGGTTGCCAGTGCTGATTCCAGTAGTCCTTGCCGAACGTCATCGGCTGCTCCTTCGCGTCGTCGCCTGCCTTTCCGAGATTGGCTCGACGTCGGGCGGATGGCAAACCTTGTTGCCGAATGGCAAACTGGCGGAATGAGCGACAACCCGATCGACCGCACCCTCAACGCAGTCGGCCCCCGCCTGAAGCAGCTCCGGCTCCGGCGCGACATCACGCTCGCCGACCTCTCCGAGCTCACCGGTATCTCCGTCAGCACCCTGTCCCGCCTCGAGGCGGGCCTGCGCCGGCCGACGCTCGAGCAGCTACTGCCGTTGGCGAGCGCGTACGGCGCCACACTCGACGAGCTGGTCGACGCGCCTCCGACCGGCGATCCGCGCATCAACCTCCGCCCGATCGCGTCCGGCGACGGGGCAACGATCCTGCCGCTCACGCGTCGGGCGGGCGGCATCCAGGCGTACAAGTTCATTCGCCCGGCCGGGGATGACAATGCCGAGCCCGAACTCCGTACCCACGAAGGCTACGACTGGGTCTACGTCCTCAACGGCACCCTGCGGGTCGTCCTAGGCGAACACGACATGCTCCTGCAAGCAGGCGAAGCCGCCGAGTTCGACACCCGCACCCCGCACTGGTTCGGCTCCACCAGTGCCGGCCCAGTCGAATACCTGAGCCTGATAGGCAAACAAGGCGAACGAGCCCACATCCGAGCCGCCCCCAAACTCCCTTAACCCACCCACCCAGCCCGCACTCCGCCTGCCGCCCCGGGCTCGCGACGCCCACTCCGCTTCGCTACGCAGGCTGCATCGCCGGCGGGACGCTGACGCTGGCACGGCGCTCCGGTGGCTGGGTGGTGCGGTCGGCTCGCGGCGCCTGCTTCGCTTCGCTGCGCAGGCTGCATCGCGGGCGGGACGCTGGCGCGGCGGTCCCGGGCTGGGGAGGAGCAGGACGCCTGCCTGCTTCGTTACCCGGGGGCTCGCGGCAACTGCTTCGCTTCGCTGCGCCGGCTGCATCGTGGGTGGGGGTAGCGCGGCAGGCTCTGGCGGGGTGCTACACGGCAAGCGCAGCCCAGCAGGCGTCGCGAGCTGTCTGCTGGGGCCCGACAAGGCGGTGATGCACAAGCCCAAGCGTTCGCCGACCAGGCGGTGATGCACCAGGTCGGCGATGCAGTTGGCATTGCGAAGAGCCGTGGGCGTTGCCAAGGGTCGCGAGCGTTGCGAAGAGCCGCAGGCGTTGCCCAACGCTGCGAGAGCGTTGCGAACTCGGTCGCACATGCGCGCGAACTCACCCGCGTCCTGGCGGCAGCCTCCGCAGTAATCCGCACCCAGCACCCACCGCGGCACAAGTGCATCGAGGCGCGACGCAGCCTTCGTAGCGCAGCGGAGCTGGCGTTGCGAGCCCGTCTGGGGGCATGGCTGCAATCGTTGCCAGGGGGCAGGGGCCTGGTGCGAGGTGTGGGCCGATCTTCAGCAGATGAGGCTGCTGGGGGATCGGGGGCCGGGTCCGGCGGCAGGGCCGGACCCGGGTGGGTCGGGGTGGTTCACCCGGCGGCCGTCAGGCGGACTTCCTGTGTTCGGCGAGTACTACGTTGTCCCGTTCGGATTCCGTGGTTCCACCCCAGACGCCGTACGGCTCTCCGACGGAGAGGGCGTGCTGACGGCATTCGGGCTGGACCGGGCAGGTACCGCAGAGCGACTTGGCCACCATCTCGCGAGCGCGTTTGCGAACGCCACGCTCCGATTCGGGGGAGAAGAACAGCTCCGGGTTGACGTCGCGGCACGCAGACTGCGACTGCCAGTCCCACAGATCCATGAGCGGGCGGGGTAGGCGAGGCATCCCTCTCGACATGGCAACCTCCTATGACTCACCGTGAGCGCGGACGGGCGCTCGGTGAAAACTATGCTCAACTCATGCGCAGTTCAACCCTTGTTCTGATGAAAGTCCGTCGAGTTGTTATCCGCGAGCGTCGAATTCCGGGGTTTCGGGGGGTCGAGCGGGCATCATGAACGCCGTGCCGACCAGCTCCGAGACCCTCACCGTCGGGGCTGCCGCGCGCCGGCTCGGGATCGCCGCGCCGACGCTGAGGAGCTGGGAGCGCCGGTACGGATTGAGCCCAAGTGCCAGGTCAGCGGGCGGTCACCGGCGGTACAGCCCGGAGGATCTGGCCCGGCTCCGGGCGATGCTCCGGCTGATCGACCAGGGGGTTCCGACGGCCGAGGCAGCGGCCTCGGTTCGTGACCGGATCTACCCCGCGCAATCACCCACTGTGACATCCGCCACTTCCGTTGCCGAAGGCGCCCGCGGACGGTCACACGCAGTGCCGAAACCCCTGCCGGTACGCCGATCAGCCCGGTCCCGTACTGACGGACCGGACAAATTGACCGACCTGTTCGAGCTGGCGAACGCCCTGGACGGCGACCGGCTCACCCATGAGGTCGCGCGCAGCCTGGACAAGTCCGGCGCGGTCGAAGCCTGGACCAGCCGGCTGATGCCGCTACTGGTCGAGGTCGGCGACCAGTGGGAGCGGACGGGCGCCTGCGTCGAGGTGGAGCACCTGGCGTCGGACGCGGTCGCCAGCGGCCTCCGGTACCACACCCGCCGCGCAGTCGAGCGCCTCAAGCCCGTCGAGAGTGAGCGGGCCGTAGTACTCGCTTGTCTCGAGCGGGAGGACCATGCACTGCCGCTGCTGGCCGTGGCGGCCGCACTGGCCGAGCGCGGCATCAAGGTGCGGACCCTGGGCGCAGCAACCCCGGTCAACTCGCTCTCGGACGCCGTACGCCGGATCCGCCCGGCCGCCGTCTTCATCTGGTCGAGTGCGCCCGCGACAGCCGACCGGGATGCCCTGCGGTCCCTGGCGCGCACCAGGCCGTCGTACCAGCTCGTGGTCGGCGGACCCGGCTGGCAGACGCTGGGGAAGCCCGACGGCTGGGTCAGCACCCTCGCCGAGGCCGTCAGCGCCCTGGTGGCGGCGGTGCGCCCCTAGGCCTCGTAGCTGAAGTACACGTGCCTGCCATGCTCAACCCCGCGCTCACCGGTCAGCGCCCGGATGACCATGGCGTGCGTGATCGCCAGCACCGGCCCGTCCGTGCTCGCCGTGTGCCGGGCCAGCGCCTCCCGAGCCCGGGCCCGCACTACCGACAGCGGCTCCCACGCCCGGCGGATCCCCTCCGGCCACTCGCCGTCGTACTCATCCAGCTCGGCCTCGGCCGCCCGCACGTCGGCCACCCCGCGCCAGGAGCCGGTACTGTCCGGCAGCCAGTCGCGCAGGTCGTAGTCGACCCGTACGCCAAGAGCCAGCCGGTGCCCGATGATCGCGGCGCTGTGCAGCGCCCGGGTGAACGGAGAGCTGACCAGGTATGTGGCACCGATGCCACTCAGGAGGTCCGCAACGGCCTCGGCCTGCTTGGCGCCCTCCGGGGTGAGCGGAGCGGCGTCAGTGGCCATTCCGGGCCAGCCACAGCTATCCACCGGCGCATAGTCGGGCTGACCGTGCCGGACCAGGTAGATCTGGGTCACGGGAACCTTCTACCTCAGATGTCGGGCCCCCGCCCAGCCTCTGGCGCGGCTTGGCGGAAGCGCGGAAGGATCGGACAGTGAACTCGGCGGCCGCACGTTGTGCTGCCCTCCGAACAAATGCTCCAGCTCAACCTCGGGCTCACTCTCGAGCCAGCGGACCTCCGTAGCGCCCTGATGGCCGTGGACGGCCAGTACCGACTCGATGTCGGGCCAGACCGCCGTCGCCGGGTTCGTACCGCGCCAGCGGAGCGCGACCGACCCGTCCGTGAACACGCACCCCTCGGCGACCACGCCCGTCCCGGACACCCCGCTGAGATCGCGATAGCGGACCAGCTCGAAAGTCCGCGGCCTCACCGACACACCCCTGAACCCCCGAGCGGACCTGCCACCGTGCGCGCACCCCTTTGAGAGTCCTCAGTGAAAGCCTCAACCTGTTGCGACCCTCAACGACGCACGCCCGCTTCCGGTTACTCGCGTCACATGAACACCCGCTCCGCCGGGTCCAGCCCCATCGCCGTCTCGGCCCGCCGGATCTCCACCAGCCCCGGCGTGAGCTCCACCAACTCCGTGAACCCCAGCCGCGCGTAGTACGGCCCGTTGAAGGCGACGTCCCGGAAGGTGCTGAGCGTCAACGCAGGTAAACCCCGCGCAGCAGCCCACCGCCAGACCTCGTCGATGAGCGACCGCCCGATGCCTTGTCGCCCGTGGGCCGGATGAACGCTCACCTGCTCGATATGCGCACACCCATCGACCAGCTTCACCAGCACGAAGCCCACCGCCACGTCGTCCTCGCCGGCGGCAGTCCATGCCAGCCCCGCCCGCTGGTACGCCTCGAAGGCCGCGAGCGACGGCGGCGGATGGTCGGCGACATCAGCCATCCCGATCTCGCGGAACAGCACCCCGGCCGCCTTCTCGATCGACTGGAGCAGCGGCAGTTCGTCGACCCGGGAGAGGCGGATCGTGGCGGAGGTGGTCATGGCCTGAGGCAACCATGACGACCGGCCCCGGTGCCACCCGATTGCGCTGGGTGATATCGTCGGCGACGTGAAGCGTTGCTATTGGCGATTTTTTGAGTGGCCGGCTGTGGTGCCGGGCAGCTCAGCCGATCGCTGACGCCCGACCAAGAACCACCAGCCGGCTCTCGAGGCAAGGACACTCGTCCTTGCCTTTTCTCATTCTCAGCCGGCGCTGACCTCGGGATCACCGCGGAGTACCGGCGGAAAGGTTCCCCACCATGAACACCAAGCCACAGGCCAGACCGATCTCCGAGGGCGCTGTCGTCGACCGGCGGATCGAGAAGACCGTCCCGTTGATCACCCCGCTCGCCCTGCACGAAGAGTTGCCGCTCACGCAACAACTGGCCGAGACCGTCGTCGCCGGCCGCCAAGCGGTCACCGATGTCCTGAACGGCACCGACGACCGCTTGCTCGTTGTGGTCGGCCCCTGTTCCGTGCACGACGCGAAGGCGGCCCTCGAGTACGCCGAACGCCTCGCCCCGATCGCCGAGCGGCTCTCCGACGGCCTGCTCGTGGTGATGCGCGTGTACTTCGAGAAGCCCCGCTCGACGCTCGGCTGGAAGGGCCTGATCAACGACCCCGGCCTCGACGGCTCCGGCGACGTGAACACCGGCCTGCGGACTGCTCGCGCGTTGCTGCTCGAAGTACTGGCCAAGGGCCTGCCGGTCGGTTGCGAGTTCCTCGACCCGATCACCCCGCAGTACATCGCGGACACCGTCGGCTGGGGCGCGATCGGCGCCCGGACCGTCGAGAGCCAGGTGCACCGGCAACTCTCGTCCGGCCTGTCGATGCCGATCGGCATGAAGAACCGCCCCGACGGCAGCATCGCGACCGCCGTCGACGCGATCAAGGCCGCCGCCGTCCCGCATGTCTTCACCGGTATCGACCACGACGGCGCGCCCGCGATCCTGCACACCCGCGGCAACCCGGACTGCCACCTCGTACTCCGCGGCTCCGACGCCGGCCCCAACTACGACGCCGACTCGATCGCCGGCGCCACCGAGTTGCTGCGCAAGGGCGGCCTGCCCGAGCGCGTCGTCGTCGACGCCAGCCACGGCAACAGCCGCAAGGACCACCACCGGCAGCCGATCGTCGCGGCCGAGATCGGTCAGCAGGTCGCCGACGGGAACCAGGCGATCGTCGGCGTGATGCTGGAGTCGTTCCTGGTCGAGGGACGTCAGGATCTGGACCCGACGAAGCCGCTCGTGTACGGACAGTCGATCACCGACGCCTGCCTGAGCTGGGAGACCACCGAGACGGTGCTGGAGGGGCTGCGCGACGCCGCGATCAAGCGTCGTACGGGCGCGTGAACTTCTGAAGAAGGAACACTCCGGGGCATCCCCGGACAGCCAGGTCCTGACCTACTGTCCGGGGCATGACTGAGATTTCCCGCCGCACTGTTCTCGGCTCCGCGGCCGGTGGGGTAGCGCTCTCGCTGCTCCCGCCGTCGCTGCACGCGGCGATGGCGCAGCCCATCCGCCCCGGTGGCCTCGACGCCATCGAGCACGTGATCGTGCTGATGCAGGAGAACCGCTCCTTCGACCACTACTTCGGCATGCTGCGCGGTGTCCGCGGGTACGGCGACCCCCTGCCCCTGCGGCTGCGCAACGGCAAGACGGTGTTCCACCAGCCGGTGACCGGTGGCGGCGAGGTGCTGCCGTTCTCGATCCGCAAGGCGGCCGCCGACGCCGGCCGGAACCCGGACGACATCCAGTACCTGGGCGCGCTCGCGCACGGCTACACCGACGCGACCCAGGCCTGGGGCAACGGCTGGAACGACGACTGGGTGCAGGCCAAGACCGCCGCGACCATGACGCACTACGACCGCCGCGACATCCCGCTGCAGTACGAGCTGGCCGAGACCTTCACCATCCTCGATGCCTACCACTGCTCGGTGAACGGTTCCACCAACCCGAACCGCAACTACCTGTGGTCCGGTACGACCGGATTCGAGCCCGGTACGACGCAACGCGCGGTCACCAACGCGGCGTACTCCTACGACCACAAGGGCTACGACTGGACGGCGTACCCGGAGCGGCTGGAAGCGGCCGGCGTGTCCTGGCAGATCTACCAGGAGTGGGACAACTTCACCGACAACGCGGTCGAGTACTTCAAGACGTTCAAGGAACTCGGCCACCGGATCCTCGCCGACGTGCCGGGCTACCGCACCACCGAGGAGTTCTACGACAAGCTCTTCGAGAAGACCCCGGCCGAGCAGGCCGTCGCGCTGAAGCTGCTCGCCGACGCGGTCGCGAAGCAGCCGGCCGCCGACCAGAAGCTCTTCTTCAAGGCGATGCACCGCACCGAGCCCGAGTCGCTCGTGCCGCGCGTGCGCGCCGACATCTTGGCCGGCACGCTGCCCGCCGTCAGCTGGCTCGTCCCGTCGGCGGTCGACTCCGAGCACCCCGGATCGTCCACGCCGGTCGGCAGCGCGAACCTCGTCTACGACCTGCTCGACGCGATCGCCTCGGACCCGGAGACCTGGTCCAAGACCGTGCTGCTGATCAACTTCGACGAGAACGACGGGTACTTCGACCACGTCCCGCCGCCGGTCGCGCCGCGGCCCGCGTCGGGCGAGGGCGACGACTGGTACGCCGGCCGCCCGATCGGCCTCGGACCGCGCGTCCCGATGACGGTCATCTCGCCTTGGTCGGTCGGCGGCCACGTGAACTCGCAGGTGTCCGACCACACGTCGGTGATCCAGTTCCTGGAGAAGTGGACCGGCGTCAAGGAGCCGAACATCAGCTCGTGGCGACGGACCGCGTGTGGTGACCTCACCTCGGCGTTCGACTTCAAGCGGTCGCACAAGCAGCCGACGACGGACGCGCCTGGTCCGGTACCGGCGCCGATCTCTCGTTGGAAGCCGACGCCGCCGGTGAGCCAGGCGCTTCCGCTGCAGGAGCCTGGTCGGCGGCCAGCTCGCGCATTGCCTTACCAGCCGACGGTTTCGGGGTTTGTTGCTGGCGGCAAGCTGAAGCTTGCGCTAGGCAATGATGGGGACGAGGCGGTCCATTTCGCGATCTACCCGTATGGCGGTGAGCTGCCCGCACCGGCGCATGTCGACGTCGCGGGAGAGTTCGAGCAGGACATCGCGGTCAGCGGACCGTACGAACTCGCCGTCCAGGGCCCGAACCGGTTCTGGGCCGAGCTGGCCGGTACTTCGGACGGCGTCGCCGCCGGCCTCGACGTACGGATCGGCGTGTACCGCGGCGAGCTGCACGTCGAGTTGGAGAACACCGGCACCAAGCCGCTCACCGTGAAGCTCAAGGCCCGCGGCTACGGCAGCCGGACGATCAACCAGGACGTCCGCGGCAAGCAGACCCGGGCGCTCACCTGGCCGACCGACCGGGGCTGGTACGACCTGGAGATCACCACCGCCGAAGACACCACCTTCCGTCGCCGGCTGAGCGGCCACGTGGAGAACGGCGCCCCGAGCATCACCGGCTGAACCTGCCTCGAGCGTCACGGCTCCAACGGCTGCCGCCAGCTCTATCGGCTGAGCGGCAGCCGTACGGCTGGGGGAAGTGGCGTCGCGACCGGGTTCGCCTGGAACGACTGCAGGATCAGCGCGGCCAACCGCCGCGACGCCGCCACCCTCAGCTGCGGGGACTCCGCCCGGATGCCCTCGTTCGCCATCAGCGCGAGGGCGACATCCTCCAGAACGAGGTCCTTGCGCAGACTGCCGGCCTTCTTCGCCCGCCGGATCAGCTCGAGCAGCAGCTTCAGCGAGCGATCGCGCTCGGCCGCGAACCCCTCCGTGTGCGGAAGCTGCGAGGTGAAGGCCCGGGCGAATCCACGATCGAGCGCATGCATCTCGAAGACCTTCTCGATCACGTGGCTGAACCCCTGCCACGGATCCTCGGCCGCCAGCCCTTCCTCGGCGACCGCCGAGCACATCTGCACCTGCTGCGCGAACGCCTCGGTCAGCAACTCTTCCTTGGTCCCGAAGTGCCGGTACACGGTCGCGACCCCGACCTCGGCCCGCCGGGCGATCTCCCGGATCGGCACGTCGAGACCGTCGGCGGCGAAGGCCACCCGGGCCACCACCAGGATGCGATCACGGTTGTCGCGGGCGTCCGAGCGGAGCTTCGTTCCCACTTGTGCCGTCACCGCTCTCACTTTAGCCAACCGGACGGGGTGCTCCGTTACGTTCGGCCGCATGAGAGCAATCGAGTTCAGCGAATATGGTCCGCCCAGCGTCCTGCGCGTCGCCGAGGTGGAGGAGCCGCAGGCCGGTCCGGGGGAGATCCGGATCGCGGTGCGGGCATCCGGGATCTCACCGGGTGAGACCTACGTCCGCTCGGGTCGGCTGCGCGAGTTGGTGCCGGTGACGTTGCCTTACCGGACCGGGTTCGACGCTGCCGGGGTGGTGGATCAGGTTGGAGCCGGCGTTACCGGAGTACGGGTTGGCGACGAGGTGTTCGGCATGACGTCCACGACCGGGCGCGCAGCCAACGCCGACTTCGCGGTGTTGACCGGCTGGGCGTTGAAGCCGTCCACCTGGAGTTGGGAGGAGGCAGGCGGTGCCGCGGGTAGTGTCGAGACGGCCACCCGAGTGCTCGATCGGCTGGGGGTGAAGGACGGGCAGACCGTGCTGGTGCAGGGCGCAGCGGGAGCGGTCGGCACCGTTGCGATCCAGCTGGCGGTGGCTCGGGGCGCGCGGGTGATCGGTACTGCGAGCGAACGCAACCACGCCTTCCTGCGATCCCTCGGCGCCGAGCCGACGACCTATGGCGAGGGGCTGGTAGAGCGAGTCAAGGAGCTGGCGCCGGACGGAGTGGACGCGGCATTCGACTGCGCCGGCGGTTCCTTGCTGGACCTCATCGCCATCGTCGGCGCCCCGGGACGAGTGGTGACGATCGCCGACTTCGACGCAGCGGCTCACGGCGTACACATGTCCCACAGCGCCCCGGCCGAAGAAACTGGAGCGTCGATCGGCGCCGCCGACTCGCTGGCCATCCACGGCCTCGAAATCGCCGTCACCCTCGCCGCCGAGGGCAAGTTGCGGGTGCCGATCGCCGCTGCATTCCCGCTGGAAGATGCTGCAGCCGCCCACGAGCTAAGCGAAACCCGCCACGCCCGCGGCAAAATCATCCTGCTGCACTAGTCTCGCTGAGGACGGGCGCGCTGCAACCCGGTGACGAAGGCGCGCCGCCGAACGTTGTGGAGGAGCGGGTCGGATGAGCTTCCCTTACCCGGCGACGGATTATCAGGAGGACAACCGCGGGCAGTTCCATTTCAGTTCGCGCGGCGGCTGGATGAACGACGTGAACGCGCCGCTGTACTACCGCGGCGTCTACCACCTCTATTACCAGCACGCCCCGAACAGCCTCGTCTGGGACACCATGCACTGGGGCCACGCGACCAGCACCGACCTCGTCCACTGGCAGCAGAAGCCGATCGCCCTCGACCCCGGCGTCCATCCGGGCGATCTCTGGTCCGGCGGCGGAGTCGTCGACACCGGCAACGTCGCCGGTCTGAAGAGTGGCGACGACGATCCGATCGTCGTGTTCTCCGGAACCAACGGAGTACAGATCTTCTACAGCCTGGACGGCGGCAACACCTTCAAGACCTTTGCCGACGGCAAGAAGGTGGTGAAGCCGAACGCCCGGACCAGCCGCGATCCGAAGGTGTTCTGGGATCCGGTCGCCATGCATTGGGGCATGGTCGTCTGGTCCGACGAGGGTGGCAACGGTGCCGACTTCTACACGTCGGAGAACCTGCTCGACTGGACCTTCGGCTCCCGCTATCAGGCCGACTGGCTGTTCGAGTGCCCGGACATGGTCCGGATGCCGTTCGAAGGCGGCTACAAGTGGGTGTTGAGCGCCGGCAGCGGCGAGTACGTCGTCGGCGACTTCGACGGCACGACCTTCCACCCGCTGTCGCGGACGCAGCAGAAGCTCAACCAGACCGATACGCACGCCGGCGGCGGGTACTACGCGGCGCTGACCTTCGCCAACCTGCCCGTCAAGGACCGCGTGGTCTCGATGGCGTGGCAGGGGGAGAATCAAGGCACGATCTGGACCGGCAACGCGACCTTCCCGGTCGACCAGCGGCTGAAGCGGACGCCCGACGGACCGCGGGTCGTGAGCACCCCGATCCCCGAGATCGCGACCCTCCGGACTTCGACCCGGACGTGGCAGGACCGCACCCTCGACAGCGCGAGCGCGAAGCAACTCCTCGAGGACGTGAAGGCCGACACGTACGAGCTGGAGGCGACGATCGACGGACAGAACGTGCAGCGGTTCGGCTTCCGCCTGAAGACCGACCGCCAAGTCGTTTACGACGCCGAGGCTCAAGCGCTTGACGGTGCCGCACTGAAGCCCCAGCAGGGCAAGGTCAGGCTCAGGTTGCTCGTCGATCGTGGCCAGTTGGAGGTCTTCGGCAACGACGGCGAGGTGTACCAGAGTTACAACCTCCACTGCGATGGTCTCGAGCTCTTCGTCGACGGCACGCTGAAGCTCGAGTCGCTCACCCTGCACGAACTCAGCTCGATCTGGGGCTAACCACTGGTAGTTGAACGCAACATGAGGAAGGGTGGCAAGTAGTCGGGGCGATTTTGGGGAGGGATCGTTCGCGTGGATGTACTTGCTGTTCCTGAGGACGAGTTGGACGATCTGCGGACGCGACTGCGGCGCACGCGGTGGGGGACGAGTTGGCCGGGGACCGGGTGGGAGGCCGGGACCGACGGTGCCGAGCTCCGCAGGCTGGTCGACTACTGGGCAACCGGTTTCGACTGGCGCAAGCAAGAGGCCGCGCTCAATGCGTTGCCTTCGTACTTCGCCGACCTGGACGGCGTGCCGGTGCACTACCTCCGGTACGACGGTGAGCACCCGGGTGCGCTGCCGATCGTGTTGACGCATGGCTGGCCCAGCTCGGTGCTCGAGCTGACCGAGTTGGCGCATCGGCTTGCCACGCCCTCGCAGTACGGGGGTGCGGCGGTGGACTCCTTCACCGTGATCGTGCCGTCACTGCCCGGGTTCGCGTTCTCGCCGCAACGACCTTCGTTGCCACCGGCAACTTCAACGCACGAACTGTGGCATCGATTGATGCACGACGTGCTCGGCTTCGACCGGTACGCGGCGCATGGCGGCGATCTCGGCGCAGGCATCAGCGCCTTGCTCGGCCAGACGTATCCCGAATCCGTCGTCGGCATCCATGTACTCGCCGTCGCGAATCCGTCCGGCTACGACCCGGACGAGGTGACGCCGGAGGAGCAGGCCTACCTCGCTTCCGAGGCCGAGTGGTACGCCGAGGAGGGCGGCTACGAGCACGAGCAGATGACCCGTCCGCTCACGCTGAGCGCGGGCCTTTCCGACTCGCCGGCGGGACTGCTCGCCTGGCTGCTGGAGAAGTACCGGGCCTGGACCGACTGCGACGACGATCTGA
This sequence comes from Kribbella sp. NPDC051718, assembly GCF_040681515.1. Classification (NCBI taxonomy): domain Bacteria; kingdom Bacillati; phylum Actinomycetota; class Actinomycetes; order Propionibacteriales; family Kribbellaceae; genus Kribbella; species Kribbella sp. NPDC051718. Next base: position 187,111 of record NZ_JBFAYZ010000003.1, read on the forward strand.
GCACGCGGTTCAGCGACGACTTCGTGTTGACCCAGGCGTCGCTGTACTGGTTCACGAACACGATCTCGACCTCGTTCCGCCCGTACTACGAGTTCCACCGCGGACTGCGCGACCGGGTGACCTCGGTGACCGTGCCGACCGCGATCGCCGTCTTCCCCGAGGATCTGGTCCGCCCGCCGCGCAGCTGGGCGGCTCGGACGTACAACGTGACCAGGTACACGGCGATGCCTCGCGGTGGCCACTTCGCCGCCTGGGAGGAGCCGGAACTGCTGGCCGACGACCTCACAGCCTTCTTCCACAACCTGAGGTAGTCGTCCCGCTCGACAGGAGGTAGAGCCGTAGCTGGGCTGTCGGCGGTGCTCGCTGAGCGTCAGCGGCCGGAGGAGGCGAGAGTACCTCCTGTCGAGCGGGACCTAGCGGGCGATCGGAGCCGTCCGGGCCGAGGTGAGCTTGATCAGGTCGGCGGGGGAGAGGCCCAGGTCGAGGCCTCTTCTCCCGCCGGAGACGTAAACGGTCTCGTGGTCGGTCGCGCTCGCGTCGACGACTGTCGGCAGCGGTCGCTTCTGGCCGATCGGGCTGATCCCGCCGACGACGTACCCGGTGATCCGCTCGGCCGCCGCCGGGTCGGCCATCGCCGCCTTCTTGCCGTTGAGCGCCGCCGCGACCGCCTTCAGATCGAGTTGCTTGTCGACCGGTACGACACCGACCGACAGCTTGCCGTCGACCTCGACCAGCAGCGTCTTGAACACCTGCTCCGGTTGCAGCCCGAGCGCCTCCGCGGCTTCCAGTCCGTACGACTTGGCCGCCGGATCGTGCTCGTACGCATGCGTCGTGAACGGCATCCCGGCCTTCGTCAGCGCGACCGTCGCGGGCGTGCCCTGACCGCTCTTGCTTTTCGCCACGGGGGCAGCCTACGACTTCGATGCCGAGGTCAGACGCACGCAGCAGTGGGCGGGTTGAGGCTCGAGGACCGCCTGCAGCCCGGTACCGCCCAGGCCGTCGAGCAAGCCGCCGAGCAGGTGCAGCGTCATGTTGCAGACGAGGTCGGTGTGCTCCGCAGCCAGCGCCTTGAACGGGCAGTTGGCGAGATCGATCGCCGCGCCGTTGCGACGAGGCTCGAATCCGTGCGCTTGCAGTACTTCGGCGAGCGGCGTACCGGGGTGTGTACGGGCAGCGCGGCCGGCGGATTCGCCGTACTCGCGGGCTCGTCGCTCCAGCGCTTGCCGGGGGGAGCCGCCCGAGGTCTCGGCGTCCTCCATCGCGGCTGCCAGGAGTCGTCCGGCCACGTCGTACTGGCGCTCCGGGAAGGAGACTCCGATCTCGCGATCCGAGCGGCGGTAGAGCTTGGCCGGCCGGCCGGCGCCTGGTCCGGTACGGCCCGTACGGCGCTCGAAGACGACGGTGAGCAGACCCTCTTCGACGAGCTTGTCGAGATGGAAAGCGGCCGTCGTCCGCGGTACTCCGAGTGCTGCGGCGGCGTCCTCGCGACTAACCGGCCGCGGCTCGGCGATGACGTGGTCGTAGAGCCGTCGTCGGGTCGGTTCGTCGAGCGCGGCGACCGCCTGGATGCTCGCGTCCGTCGGCTGGTCCACGGAATGATTCTATCGCCAAGTTCCGTTGACGAAATAGTACGGTGGCTTTTAAGGTCGATCGATCTCACTGCAGGAGGCGTCAGATGACCACGATTCGTACAGAGCTCGATCCCGCCGGGCTCGACGAGGCCGACGACGTCCTGCGACCCGTGCCGTTGCACGTCGTCGGTGGCCGGCCGGAGATCGACCTGGAGGCGGCCGAGCGTGCGGTCGCGGATCTGCTGGTGGCGCTCGGGCGGGATCCGCACAGTGCGCATCTGGCCGAGACGCCGCGGCGGGTGGCGAGCGCGTACGCCGAGATGCTGACGCCGCGGGAGTTCGAGCTGACGACGTTCCCGAACGACGAGGGGTACGACGAGCTGGTGCTGGCGCGGAACATTCCGGTGCAGTCGCTGTGCGAGCACCACATGCTGCCGTTCCAGGGAGTGGCGCACGTCGGGTACCTGCCGGGGCAGCGGATCCTCGGGCTGTCGAAGCTGGCGCGGGTGGTGGAGTTGTTCGCGCGTGATCTGCAGGTGCAGGAGCGGTTGACCAAGCAGGTCGCCGACTGGCTGCAGGATCAGCTCGCGCCCAAGGGGGTGGGCGTGGTGATCGAGGCCGAGCACCAGTGCATGTCGTTGCGTGGCGTGCGCGCGATCGGCTCCAAGACGGTCACCTCGGCGCTGCACGGGATGCTCCGCGACAGCCCCAGTTCACGCCAGGAGTTCTTCGCGCTCACCGGTATCTCGTCGGCCACCTGAGTTCGGGGCGGCGCGGCGTACCGGCGTACGGGTCAGGCTGAGGCCACCGCCTGGTGGTGATGGGTGTGCCGGCCGGTCGCCAGGATGTGCGCGACCTCCCCGGGCAGCAGGTCGGTGCCGGGGACCGGTTCCATCTCGGAGACGTCGAGCCAGCGGACGACGGTCGCGCCGCAGTGGCCGTGGACGGCGAGGATGGAGTCGAGGTCCGGCCAGACCGCGGTCGACGGGTTCTGGCCGTGCCAGCGCAGCGCCACCGATCCGTCGGTGAAGACGCAGCCTTCGGCGACCGTTCCGGTGCCGGAGACACCGCTGATGTCGGCGTACCTGACGAGTTCGAACGTCTGGGGTTTCACCGCCGGACCTCTTCGGTCCGGGCTGCCCGCTGACTGGTGCTAGGTCTGAAACTGGAATGGCTTGAGGGAGTTGCCATGGTCCTTTCCCCGGTGTCGGCGTGGTTCAGGGCAATTCGCCACAAACCGGGGACCGGTACGGACTGTCAGCGGGGAAGGACGGTCTGTAGCGACTCATCTACTGGAATTCAAGGTAGAACCAACCGCCCGGACACGCCAGTGGTCGACCCGCGTGTCTCATTCTTCGATCCTGATTCCTCAACAAATCAGGCGATTGATGGCCGTTCGGCGTGATCGAATACGGAAGTGTTCCTGACCATCGCGCTGCGTTCCCCGGTGCCTGAAGTGCCCGCGACCGATCTCGGATTCCTGTTGCACAAGAATCCGGCGCGACCTCAGTCGTTGGAGGTCGCCGGTGGGACGGCGCATGTGCTTTACCCGGAGGCGACAGCGGAGCGCTGTACCGCGGCGGTGCTGCTGGAGGTCGACCCGATCGCCCTGGTGCGGTCCGGTCGCGGCAGGTCGTCGGAGGGTTTCACCCTCGGCCAGTACGTCAACGACCGCCCGTACGCCGCGTCGAGCCTGCTCGCGGTCGCCCTCGGCAAACTCTTCCGCACCGCCATGAACGGCCGCTGCGACGCCCGCCCTTCTTTGGCGGCGTCGGCGATCCCGCTGGAAATCCACCTCCCCGCCCTCCCCTGCCGAGGCGGCGCCCCTCTAGCCGACCGCTTCTTCGCCCCGCTCGGCTGGACGGTCGACGCCCGCCCCATCCCCCTGGACCCGACAATCCCCGCTTGGGGCGACTCCCGCTACATAGACCTCCGCCTAACCGGCGAGGTCCGGCTGGCCGACGCCCTGAACCACCTCTACGTCCTGATGCCAGTCCTGGACGACGCCAAGCACTACTGGGTAGGCCCGGACGAGATCGAAAAACTCCTCCGAGCCGGCGAAGGCTGGCTAGCCACCCACCCCGAGAAGGAGCTGATCTCCCGCCGCTACCTGGCACACAGCCGAAACCTCACCGACACCGCCCTAGAACGCCTAACCGAAGCCGACGGCGACCTACTGGCCGACGACCCCACCACCGAGTTCGGCGACAACCTCCCCGGCTCCGCCGGGTCAGTCGGTGTGGTGGGAGAGGGCCCAGCCGCCGCGCAAAGCGGGCCGCCTGGCGGCGGCTCTGCCTCCACCCGCCCGTCGCTCGCCGCGCAGCGGCGGGCGGTGGTGCTCGAAGTGCTGCGGGAGGTCGGTGGGCAGCGCGTGGGTGATCTTGGGTGTGGTGAGGGTGTGCTGGTCGGGGAGCTGCTCAAGGACGGGCGGTATGACCTCGTCGTGGCTACCGATGTTTCGTCGAGGGCGCTTGCGCAGGCTGAGAAGCGGTTGCGTGTGGCTGAGATGTCGGATCGGCAGCGGGAGCGGTTGCGGTTGTTTCAGTCGTCGGTGACGTACGCGGATGAGCGGCTCGCCGGGCTGGATGCGGTGGTGTTGATGGAAGTGGTCGAGCATGTGGATCCGCCTCGGTTGCCGGCGTTGGGGCGGGCTGTGTTCGGGGTGGCGAAGCCGGGGGCTGTGGTGGTGACCACGCCCAACGCGGAGTACAACGTGCGGTTCGAGATGTTGAGTGCGGGGGCGTTCAGGCATCCGGATCATCGGTTCGAGTGGTCCCGCGGAGAGTTTGCCGAGTGGGCTGACGGGATCTGCAAGGCCTACGGGTATGCCGTCGAGTTTCGGGCGGTGGGGCCGGTGGACGACGAGGTCGGGGCGCCTACTCAGCTGGCGGTTTTCAGAAGGAAGGAGGAGGTGTGATGGTGAGCATCGGGGTGCCGGCGTTGAGTCTGGTGGTGTTGGTCGGGGCCAGCGGGTCGGGGAAGTCGACGTTCGCCCGCAAGCACTTCCTCGGGACCGAAGTGATCTCCAGCGATGTCTGTCGCGGACTCGTGTCGGATGACGAGAACGACCAGGCGGCGACCAAGGACGCCTTCGAGGTGCTGAATTTCATCGCGGCGAAGCGGCTCGCCGCGGGACGGCTGACGGTGATCGACGCGACGAACGTGCAGCCGGAGGCGCGCAAGGAGCTGATCGCGCTCGCCCGGGAGTACGACGTGTTGCCGGTGGCGATCGTTCTCGATCCGCCTGAGCAGGTGTGTATCGCGCGCAACGAGCTGAGGCCCGACCGGCAGTTCGGCAAGCAGGTCGTGGCGCGGCAGCGGTCGCAGCTTCGGCGTGGGCTGAAAAGCCTTAAACGCGAGGGATTCCGGACCGTCCACACGCTGTCGAGCGTCGAGGAGATCGATGCCGTCAGCATCGAACGGACCCGGCTGTTCAACGATCTCGCCGACCAGACCGGCCCGTTCGACATCGTCGGCGACATCCACGGCTGCCGCGCCGAGCTCGAGCAACTGCTCACCACCCTCGGCTACACGATCACCCGCGACCCCGGCGGCCGCCCAGTCGACGCGAGCCACCCGACCAGACGCGCGATCTTCGTCGGCGACCTCGTCGACCGCGGCCCGGACACCCCCGGCGTACTGCGTCTCGTCATGGGCATGGTGCACGCCGGCCACGCGTACTGCGTGACCGGCAACCACGAAGCCAAGCTGCTCCGCTCGATGCAGGGCAAGAAGGTCCGTATCAACCACGGCCTCGCCGAGTCGCTGGAGCAGTTGGCGGAGGAGCCCGAGGAGTTCCGCACCGAGGTCGCCACCTTCATGGACGGTCTCATCTCGCACTACGTCTTCGACAGCGGCAACCTGGTCGTCTCGCACGCCGGCCTGATCGAGCGGATGCACGGCAGAACTTCAGGTCGCGTCCGCTCCTTCTGCCTGTACGGCGAAACGACCGGTGAGACCGACGAATTCGGCCTGCCGATCCGCTACCCCTGGGCCAACGAGTACCGCGGCCGGGCGATGGTCGTCTATGGCCACACGCCGACCCCGGAGCCGGAGTGGATCAACAACACCATCTGCCTCGACACCGGCTGCGTGTTCGGTGGCTCGCTGACCGCCCTGCGCTATCCGGAGCGCGAACTCGTCCAGGTCGAGGCGGCCGAGCAGTACTACAAACCCGCCAAACCACTGCACGTACCGTCCGCGCCCGAGCGTGAGCCGGACGTCCTCGACATCACCGACGTCGTCGGCCGCCGAGTAATCGAGACGGCGACCCACGGCCGGATCAGCGTCCGCGCCGAACAGGCCGGCGCCGCGCTGGAGGTGATGAGCCGGTTCGCGATCGACCCGCGCTTCCTGCTCTACCTGCCGCCGACGATGAGCCCGGTCGCGACCTCACCGGTGCCTGGCTTGCTCGAGCACCCGACGCAGGCCTTCGAGGCGTACAAAGGCCAGGGCGTCACCGAGTTGGTGTGCGAGGAGAAGCACATGGGCTCGCGTGCCGTCGTACTGCTGACCCGCGACGACGACGTCGCCGAGAAACGCTTCGGCCTCGCCGGACGTGGCGCCGTGCACACCCGAACCGGCCGCTCGTTCTTCGACCCGACCCTGACGGACGACCTGCTACTCCGGCTCCGCGAGGTCGCCGAAGCAGCCGGCCTGTTCGACGAGCTGGACACCTCCTGGCTGCTGCTCGATGCCGAGCTGCTGCCGTGGAGCGCGAAGGCCGGCGACCTCCTCCGCAACCAGTACGCCGCTGTCGGCGCGGCCGCCCGTTCTTCGTTGCCCGCCGCAACGGCCGCGCTCGAATCGGCTGCTGCAGCAGGGCTTGACGTGGGGGAGCTGCTCGAACGAACCAGACGCCGTACTGCGAACGCGGACCGCTTCACCGAGGCGTACCGACGCTACTGCTGGCCGACCGAGGGGCTGGACGGCGTCCGCTTGGCTCCCTTCCAGTTGCTGGCGTCCGAAGGAGCGACGTACGAGCAGAAGCCGCATGCCTGGCATCTCGCCCTCGCCGACCGAATGGTTGCCGCAGGCCCCTCTCTCGTCACACCGACCCGACGGCTGTTCGTCGACCTCGAGTCGTGGGACGCCGGGATCTCGTGGTGGGAGGAGCTGACCGGCGCTGGTGGCGAGGGCATGGTGGTGAAGCCCGCGGCCAACCTCGTCCGGACTGCGAAGGGTCTGGCGCAGCCGGGGTTGAAGGTCCGTGGGCAGGAGTATCTGCGGATCATCTACGGCCCGGACTACACCGAGCCGGAGAACTTCAGCCGGCTGCGTGACCGCAAGCTCGGACACAAGCGATCGCTCGCCCTCCGCGAGTACGCCGTCGGCCTGGAGGCGCTCGAACGGGCCGCCCGGGGCGAGCCGCTGTGGCGCATCCACGAATGCGTCTTCGCCGTTCTCGCCCTCGAGTCAGAGCCGGTCGACCCCCGGCTCTAGCAGCCCTCGGCTCCAGCGCCCGCGTGAGCACTGGAGCCGAGGGAGCTAGTCCGCGAGCAACCCGCCGAGGGCGGCCGACGAGATCTTGTCGGCCTCCTCCTGCGACAGCTCGGCATGGCCGGTCATCAGGCGGAAGATCAGCGGGCCGAACAGTACGTCGGTCGCGGTCGCCGCGCTGATCTCCGGCTTGACCTCGCCACGGTCGAGCGCCCGCTGCCACAGCTCGGCCACGGCCTCCCGCCGCTTGTCCAGGAAGTACTCCCGGAAGTACGGCGAGGCAGCCGGATCGGCAACCGAAGCAGCGAGCAACTGAGCGAAGATCGTCCCCTGCGGTCCGGCATAGAACGCACTCACCCGGCGAACCTGCTCGGCCAGCTCCTCGGCGGTATTCCCGTTGTCAGGAAGGGGAATCGCCGCCGCCATCTGCTTGCCGAAGGCCTCTGCAGCGATCGCCGTCCGGCATGGCCAATGCTTGTAGATCGTGGCCTTGCTCACCCCGGAGCGGGCGCTGATCGCATCGACCGTCGCCGCCGGCAAGCCACCTTCCGCGAGCAGCTCGGTCGTTGCCCTGAGCACCGAATCCATCGCCCGCAGGCTCCGCGGGTGCGACGACTGTTCAGGCATCGTCGTGATCCGTACTGACCGAGACCTTGCGCCACTGCTCCAGCTCCGACCGGACGTGGTCGAGCTTGGCCTCGACCCGCCCGACCGAGTCGGCACCGAGCTGGATCCGCAGCGGCGGGTCGGCCGCCTCGGTCAGGGCGACGATTGCTGCCGCTGCCTTGACCGGGTCGCCCGGCTGAGCGTGGTTCCGCTCGGTCGCGATCTCCCGCATGGCGCCGGCCGTCTCGGCATAGTCCGCGATCTCGTCGTCCGCGCGATGCAGGCTCGATCCGTCGAGGAAGTCCGTCCGGAAGAAGCCGGGCTCGACGATGGTGACGCTGATGCCGAGCGGTTTCAGTTCGGCGTACAGCGCCTCGGACAGGCCTTCGAGGGCGAACTTGGTGGCACCGTAGATGCCCCAGCCCGGTCCAGTGGTGAAGCCGCCGACCGAGCTGATCTGCATCACGTGCCCGGACCGCTGGCGGCGCAGTACCGGCAGTACTGCGCGCTGCACGTTGAGCACCCCGAACACGTTGGTGTCGAAGACCGCCCGCGCGGCCTCGTCACTAGCCTCCTCGACAGCACCCAGCAGCCCACGCCCGGCGTTGTTGACGACGACATCGATCCGCCCGAACTCCTGGACGGCGGCGTCGACCGCGGCCCGGGCCTGTGCCTCGTCCGTCACGTCCAGCGCGAGCCGCAGAACCCCTTGCTGGTCAGGGATGTCGTCAGGCCGCCGCGCGGTGGCAACCACTTGATTGCCCCGCGCAACCGCCTCCCGGACCAGCTCGGCGCCGAACCCGCGCGACGCGCCGGTGATGAACCAGACGCTCACTTGATCGCGTCCGTCAGCTGGGCGAACTCGTCCTCCGTCAGCTCTAGCTTCGCCGCGGCGACGTTGTCCTCGAGGTGGGCGACCGAAGAGGTGCCCGGGATCGGCAGCACGACGGGGGAGCGCTTGAGCAGCCAGGCCAGCGCGAGCTGCGACGGGCTCGCCTGGTGCTGCTTGGCGATCGCGTCGAGCGGGCCGCCCGGCTTGGCCAGCTCACCGGTGGCGAGCGGGAACCACGGGATGAACGCGAGGTTGTTCTTCTCGGCGTACTCCAGCACCGGCTCGTCGTCGCGCTGGCTCAGGTTGTACAGATTCTGGACGGACACGATGGTCGCCGTCTTGGCGGCTTCCTCGAGCTCGTCGACGCTGACCTGGGACAGGCCGATGTGCCGGATCTTGCCCTCGGACTGCAGAGCGGCGAGCTCGCCGACCTGGTCCGCTACCGGGACCTCGGGGTCGATCCGGTGCAGCTGGAGCAGGTCGATCCGCTCGAGCCCGAGGTGGCGCAGGCTCAGCTCGACGGCCTGGCGCAGGTACGCCGGCCGGCCGACGGGAGACCAGGCGCCGGGGCCTTGGCGGGTGAAGCCGGCCTTGGTGGCGATGACCAGGTCATCGGCGTACGGGTGCAGTGCCTTCTTGAGCAGCAGGTCCGCGGTGAACGGGCCGTACGCGTCGGCGGTGTCGATGAAGTTGACGCCGAGCTCGACGGCGCGGCGCAGTACCCGGACGGCCTCGTCGGGATCGCGCGACTCGCCCCAGACCCCGGGGCCGGGGAGTTGCATGGTGCCGTATCCGAGCCGGCGAACGGTCAGGTCGCCGCCGATCGTGAACTCACCGGACGCCGCTGCGACTGCTTCGGTCATGATCAAATCTCCAAAGTGAACTGAACGTACAGTTCACTTTAGCGCGTCGCGCGGATCACGCAAGCAGTTGGCGCTGAAGCGAGTCGGTGACCCACTGCTGGAACTCGGCCTCGGTCCAGTCGGACTCGTCGACGAGCTCCTGGTAGACGCCCGGCGCGGCCAGCGCGCGGTAGATCGCCTGGGCCTGTTCGAGCGGGATCGCCAGGTCCTTCTCCATCGACGCGATGATCGCGTCCATCACCTGGTTGCGGCCGGCCAGCTTGGAGCGCAGCAGGGCGCGGGTCTCGGCGCTCTCGTCGGTCGCGGCCTCGAAGATCAGCACGACGTCGAAGCCGGCGGAGTACAGATTCGTCAACCAGTGCGCGGCTTTGCCGAGTTTGGCGGCGGGGTCGGTCTCCTGGAGTACCTCGCCGGCCAGCTCCTGGGCGCCGGCCCGTTGCAGCCAGAGATCGCAGATCAGCGAGAGGATCTCGCGCTTGGTGCCGAAGGCCGAGTAGACGGTCCGGGTGGCGACGCCGGCCTCCTTGGCGATCGCGTCGATGCTCGTCGCGCCGTACCCGTTGGTCGCGAACAGCTGCCGGGCGGCCTGGGCGATCCGGACGCGCGTCGCCTCGGCTTGTTCCTGGCGATAGGTCTTGACGGATCCGGCCATGTGGGCACACTATCAATGTGTTCACTGCAGTATCACTGCAACGAGTGCACTAGAAGTGCAACCAAGGGGGAATGATGGCAAGGTCAGCGTTCGGCGTGCTGGAGCGGATCCTGCACGAGGGGTTCGCGGCGGGGAATCCGGAGATCGTCGACGAGGTGTGCTCACCGGACCTGGTCGAGCATCAGTTCGGTCTGGCCGGCGGCGGCGAGGCGGCGCGCGAGAACGTCCGGCAGGCGATCCGGGACGTGCACGCGATGATGCCGGACATCGTCTACACGATCGAGGACTCGATCACCGCCGGCGACAAGGTATGGCTCCGCGGTCGGGCGCGCGGCACCGCCACCGGCGGCTTCTTCGGGCCGCCCAGCAATGCGCAGATCGACATCCCGCTCTTCGAGGTCGCCCGGATCGAGAACGGCCTCATCGTCGAGCACTGGGGCTGCCCCGACCGCTTCGCCCTGCTGGCGCAGACCGGTGGGCTGGCCAGGCTCGCGAGCTGAGCTGGCTCGGGGGAGTAGCTCAGCTCGCCGAGTCGCTAGTTCAGCTTGAGAGTGCTGGCGGCGGTGGCGGAGGCCTCGTCGCCGTAGGCCGAGGCGAGACGCTGGAGGAAGGCGGGGCGGTCCAGGCTGTACTCCTGGGTGCCGACCGTCTCGAGCACCGTCGTGGCCAGCGTGCAGCCGACCTGCGCAGCGGCCTCGTGGTCGAGGCCGGCCGTGCGACCGGTCAGGTAGCCCGCGCGGAAGGCGTCGCCGCCACCGGTCGGGTCGACCAAGCCGGGCGCGGGCACGGCCGGGACCTTGGCCAGGATGCCGCCGGAGTTCTCGATGACGACGCCGTCGCCGCCGTGCGTGGTGACCCGGACACCCACCCGGGACAGGATCTCGTCGTGGCTCCAGCCGGTCTTCTGGACCATCAGGCCCGACTCGTACTCGTTGCTGAACAGGTACGTCGCGCCGTCGATCAGCTCGCGGATCTGCTCGCCGTCCATCCGGGCCAGCTGCTGCGAGGGGTCGGCGGCGACGTCGATCCCGTTCGCCTTGGCCAGCTTGGTGTGCCGCAGCATGCCGTCCGGATCGTCGGCGCCGACCAGTACCAGGTCGATGCCACCCGTCGCGACATGGATCGCGGCCAGGTCGATCTCCCGGGACTCGGCCATCGCGCCCGTGTAGAAGGAAGCGATCTGGTTGGCGTCGAGGTCCGTAGTACAGGTGAAGCGGGCGGTGTGCACGTTCTCGCAGATCCGGACGTGCGAGATGTCCACGCCGGCCGCGACCAGCGCTTCGCCGTACTCGGTGAAGTCCGCGCCGACCGAGCCGACCAGCAGCGAGGACTGGCCGAGCTGGGCCATCCCGTAGCAGATGTTGGCGGCCACACCACCGCGGTGCACGACCAGCTCATCGACCAGGAACGAGAGCGATACCTTGTGCATCTGCTCTTCGAGGAACTGGTCCTTGAAGCGTCCGGGGAACGTCATCAGGATGTCGGTCGCGATCGATCCGGCGACGGCGATACGCATACGGAGGTCTCCTCGGAGGGGTGGTGTCGGGCGGCTGGGCAACCCGATAGAGACTACAGCCGAGCGCTGTAGGCGAGATCACGACGACATTCAGGATGGCGGGTTTCGATGGGTAGTCAGGTTCTGGTCACCGACGAACTGCACGAGTACATGGTCGCGCACGGGATGCCGCTGGACGAGGTGGCGAGCGACCTGGTCGCCGAGACCAACGCGCTGGGCGGCGTCTCGGAGATGCTCACCACCCCCGATCAGGCGGGGCTGCTGACCACCCTGACCCGGCTGGTGGGCGCCCGGCGCGCGGTCGAGATCGGCACCTTCACCGGGTTCTCGGCGCTGGCGATCTCTCGCGGGCTGCCCGCCGACGGCGAGCTGATCTGCCTCGACGTGAGCGACGAGTGGACCTCGATCGGGCGGCGGTACTGGGAGCGGGCCGGCGTCGCGGACAAGATCGACCTGCGGATCGGCGACGCGCACGAATCGGCGGCGAAGCTCGAGGGTGAGTTCGACCTGGCCTTCGTGGACGCCGAGAAGCCCGGCTACACCGACTACTTCGAGCAGCTCGTGCCGAAGATCCGGCCGAACGGGATCCTGCTGTTCGACAACACGCTGGCCGGTGGCCGGGTGGTCGGCGAGCACGCGGCCGCGGACGACCCGGTCGACCGCAAGGAGTTCAACGCGCACATCGCCGCGGACGAGCGGGTCGACGTGGTCATCCTCGGCATCGGCGACGGCCTGACCCTGGTCCGGAAGCGGTGACGAAGGCCGCACCCCGGTTGGCCGTCAAGGGCCTTCGGCACCTGTACGCCGAACGCCCGGTGATCGAGGACCTCACCTTCACCCTGCGGGCCGGCCGGGCGATCGCCCTGGTCGGCCCCAACGGCGCGGGCAAGACGACCGTACTCAAGTGCATCGTCGGCTCCGCCGAACCGGCCGCCGGCCAGATCCTGCTGGACGGGTCGCCGATCGACGAGCGGGCCGAGACGGTCCGTCGTGACGTCGCGTCGCTGCTCGACGACCTCGACTTCTTCCCGGACCTGACCGCCGCCGAGCACCTGGACCTGCTGGCTCGGGCGCACGGCAACGGGACGCCGGAGGATTTGGTCGACACCGTGCTCGACGATGTCGGCCTGCTCGGCGCTGCTGACCAGTTGCCTGGCTCGCTGTCGTCGGGTCAGCGGCGGCGGCTCGCGCTGGCGACGGCGCTGGTCCGGCCGCGGAAGCTGCTGGTGCTCGACGAGCCCGAGGCGCGGCTGGACTCGGAAGGTGTCGCCTGGCTGGGCGCGATGCTGCTCGCGGAGAAGAAGCGCGGTACGTCGATCCTGTTCGCTAGTCACGACGCGGCGCTGGTGGACGCCGTCGCCGACGAGACCGTCACGCTCACCCCGCTCGCATGAGCACGGCGGACGGCCCGGTCGTCTTCGACCCGGCCGACTTCGGGGCGATCCCGTCGTCGCGGTCGTTGCGGTCATGGATGCGGAAGGTTCGTCGGGGCAAGGCGGACCGTACGGTCTGGCAGCAGCTCGAGGACATCTACGTGATCGTCTTCGCCGTCGCCATGCTCGGCGCGACCGGCGGCAACGTCCTGGTCAACCTCAACGACAAGTCAGCAGCCTGTACCTCCGGCTCCTGCTCCTGGCTCCTCGACACAGTCCCGTACATCCTGGTGCCACTGCTGGTCTCCTCGATGCTGCGGGCACTACTGAGCATCGGGCCGGTCTCAGCATCTCGGGCCACCGCCTTTTGGCTGCTGGCGACACCGGTGGACCGAGCGTCGCTCCTGCGACCGTCATACCGGCTGGTGGTCGTGGTGGCCGCTGTCGTCGGGGCCGGGGCTGCAGTGATCGGCTGGGCGCTCTTCGGTGCTGCCTGGTCGACTGTGGGCGAGGCTGCCGTGTTGACGACGGTCCTGCTGCTCTTCACGACCTGTGCCACGGTCTGGGCGCAACAGACGGCTAGGCGCTCTCGCTGGGCCATCTGGATCGCTGACGGACTGCTGGTTGCCGCAGCCGTCCCCGCGCTGCTCCTGGCACTGCGCCGACAGCCAACCGGTACTTTCGAGAACCGCATCTTGCCCTCGAACGAAATCTCTTCGTCTGGGGTGGACGCTCGGCTGTTGGTGATCGGTGCGCTGGCGTTGGTGGTCGCTGTGGTGCTGGTCGTCGTCACTGGCCGGACGCTCGGCAGGCTCAGCGCGCGGACAACGGTCGCCGGGGGAGACCTGCTGGCTGGGCTTGCGGGCGCTGCGATCACGCTGGATGTCAGTTTGCTGGCTGATGTGGTTGCTGGGCGGCACTGGCGGCTGAAGGGTCGCTTGCGGTCTCGGCGCGGGCGCGGTTCCAATGCGATGGCGATGATCCACCGCGAGCTCCTCCGGGTGCTGCGGTGGCCTCGGCGGCTGGTGATCGCCTTTGCCCTGCTGGTGGTGCCTTATGCGGTCGCTGGTACCGGGTACGACGTACTGGTGCCGATCGCTGCGGGGCTGGCCGGCTTCGGGGCGGTGCGGCCGTTGATGGACGGGCTGCGATCGGTTTGCCGGTCCGCTGGGTTGGTACGGGCACTCGGGCTTGAGCTGCGCGAGTTGCGGGTCATCATGTCGGTGGTACCGGGCGGCTTAGCCGTCATCTGGGCCACCCTCGCTGAGCCGGCTCTCGGGAGCCCCTCGGTGGCGTTCGCCGTCGCAGCGGGCATGCTCACCGGCGCCGTTCGCCAGGCGTCGGCTCGGCCGCCTTCGTACAGCGGGCCGCTGGTTGCTTCGCCAATGGGGGCCATCCCGCCGGGGCTCTTCTCGACGCCGATGCGCGGCTTCGACCTGTTGCTGATCTGCCTGGCTCCCGTGCTGCTCGGCCTGAGTAGCACCTGGGTCGTCGTGGTCCCGGCGATCATCTTGATGCTGCTCTTCGCGATCCCGCCGAAACAGAACTGAGCGCTGGGCGCGCTTTGCGGTTACTGGCGTACGCAGGTACCTTGTATCGCATGGTAGCGGAGAAAGTCTTCACCCAGCTGCGCCGGGGGACGCTCGAGTTCTGCGTGCTCGCGTTGCTGCAGGGGGAGGAGCGCTACGGGTTCGAGCTGGTGAAGGAGCTTGGCGAGGTCGACGGGCTGGTGACCACGGAAGGGACCATCTACCCGCTGCTGGCGAGGTTGCGGCGGGAGGGGCTGGTGGAGACTACCTGGCGCGAGTCGGGGTCCGGGCCGCCGCGGCGGTACTACAAGAGCACTGGTGAAGGGCGGCAGGCGCTGGCCGCGTTCGTCGCGGACTGGGAGCGGTTCCGGAACTCGGTCGACACCGTACTGGGGCGAGGGAGACAGGGATGAACGTACAGAACGATGCGGACCGCTTGGTTGACGACTACCTGCGCCGCCTGGCCAAGGAGGCCGAGCCGCTGCCGGAAGGCCGGCGTACCGAGTTGGTCGCCGAGGTCACCGCGCATCTCACCGAGGCCCGGGCCGAGGGCGCGGTGAGCGAGAGCGAGATCCGCGAGATGCTGGCCCGACTCGGGACGCCGGAGGAGATCGTGGCGGCGGCGACCGACGGCCTGGTGCTGGTCGACCGGCAGCCGCGGTACCGCAGTCGCGACGTGGCCGCGTTGCTGCTGCTTGCGTTCGGTGCCTTCGTGTTCCTGTTCGGTTGGGTGATCGGGGTCATCCTGCTCTGGACCTCCGACCGCTGGACCCGCAACGAGAAGTGGCTGGGCACCTTCATCTGGCCGTTCGGATTCGGCCTGCTGGCATTCCTGCTGAACGCGTATGCGCCGATCGAAGTCCCCCTCCTGATCGTCTGGCCGGTGTGGATCCTGATGCTCGTCGCCCAGATCGCAACCACCGTGATGCTGGTCAAGAACGCCCGTCCCCGCCGAGGCTGACCGCCTACTCGTGGGACAGCCACTTGCGTGCGATCTCGCGCGGCACGTCGACCTGGAAGTGCCGCGCGAGGAGCAGCAACTGGCACAGCACGTCGGCGAACTCCAACTGGAAGGCGTCCCGGATCTGCTCGGCCGTCTTGCCCTTCGTCCGGCCGCGACCGGTCACCTGCAGATAGGACTGGGTCGGGACTGGGAGTCGCTTCGGGTGGTGTTGTGCTTGGGGAGGTTGATGCCGAGGGTTATCCGGTTTGGGGAGGATTATGTCGGCGACTGGGGTGCGAAATGCGCCGATTCGGGGGTACGACCCTCCCCAGTCGGGCGTGGCGCGGTGCCGGGCAGAGAACGAAGGTTGCGGCGGCTCCGGCCCGCCAGGTAATGGTTGCTGGCAGCAACGGCTGGGCGTCGGTGCACACCAAGCCCGGTGGGCAACCGGTTGCCCCGGTGTGTCGGGGCGGTTGACAGGGGCTATGCGTGCGTGGCGGTCCGGTCGGTGCCGTCAACCGGACTGTGGACAATCTGCCTCACGCCCTAGAGGTGGGGATTTGGACTGCACCCGCAAACCCAGGTCACGCCGGCCGGCATGAATGATGCGGTCGAGTTCATAGTTCGGCGAGGGCTTGGGGCGTGAGCCTGAGCTGGGACCGACACTCAACGCCCTGCCGCCCCTGACAGCTGCAGGGCGTTGAGTGGAAGGGGCCGGCCGCGGGGCAGATCACGGCCGGACCCCCGATCAGGTCAGCGCATCAGGGGAAGCTGGTCACCTGCGCTTTGTTGTTGGCGGAGTTGGACGGGCCGCCGGTGTTGTTGATGACGTGGGCGATGGTGCCCTTGCCGCCGAGCGAGACGGTCACCATGGAGTGGAACTTCACGCCGGGCTTGTTCGGTACTTCGAAGGCGCGCTCGGCCACCACGCTCGGATCGTCGTTGAAGACGCAGTAGCTGCCCAGCCCCCACGCCTCGTGGGTGGTGACCGAGTCGGCCACCTTGTACGCCGCGTAGCCGCGGGTCGAGCCGTTCATCCAGGCGGCCTGGTTCGGCGGGTCGTACGGCATCTCGTTCTGGTAGAAGTACGTCCGGCCGCCGTTTCCGTTCCAGATCGTCTGGTACTTCTGGTAGTGCTCGACGAACAACCCGTACGCCGTCACGTCGTTGCCGTTGACAACCAACCCGGTGGCCGCGGTGTTCGAGTTCCAGCCGACGCCGTACGTGTGGTCACCACGCCACAGCCAGGTGTGGTCGATGATCACGTTGTTGCTGTTGATCCGCAGCGTCTCGGTCGCCTTGCCGACGGCCGCGCCGCCGATCCGGAAGTACACGTCGTGCAGCGAGGTCGGGTTCGCCGAGTGGTTCGCCGACGAGCCGGTCGGGCCGAGCTCCATCAGGAGCGGTGAGTTGGTCGGCGCCGCGTCGATCAGCAGGCCGGCGATCTTCACCCCGTCGACGTCGGCGACGGTGATCGAGGAGGTCCCGCTGGTCGGCATCAGCGTCGCCAGGCCGAGGCCGAGTACGACGGTGTTGGCCCGGTTGATCCGCAGCGTGTCACTGAGCCGGTAGACACCCGGGGTGAACAGCAGATCCTTGCCGGCCGCGAGCTGCGCGTTGATGGTCGCCGCCGAGTCACCCTGCTTGGCGATGTAGAACTGGCTGATCGGCAGCGACTGACCAGCGGGGTTGCCGCCGACCCAGCCGGGGCCGGCCGAGTTCGACTTCAGCGCCGGGACGAAGACCTGGTAGTTGCCCGCGGCATCGACGTACAGGTACGGCTTCTCGCGGACCACCGGGGTCTGCGCGACCTTGGTGTACGGCGGGTCCGGGAAGGTGCCGGCCGGTGCGTTCTGCGCGCCGACGAAGACCATGTTCCAGTTCTGCCCGGTCCAGCTGCCCCAGTTGGTGTTCCGGGAGATCCACTGCTGCTGGCTGCCGGAGCGGACCTGCCCGTCGACCAGCGTGTCGGCCATGAATCCACCGCTGGCCCAGCCGCCGTCGTCCAGCGCGAGGTTGCCCTTGAGGTGGTTACGCCGGTACGACGCCGCCTGCGAGACAGCCCACCGGTCGAGTCCACCGGGCGGGGTGATGGTCAGGCCCTCGGCGCCGCGCCAGAAGTTCTGGGTCGCGTTCTGCGGCGGGAACCAGTCGGCCTCGACGTGCACCGCGCCGTTGATGTTGACGCTGTCCGGCGTCAGGCCGAGACCGGCGACCTGGGTGTAGAAGCCGACGTTCGCGCTCACGTTGTAGGTCCCGGGCTTGAACAGCAGCGCGACCCGCTGCTCGCCGAACTGGTTCTTCTCCTGCTGGCTGAAGACCGAGTTGAGCTTGTTCTGGATGCTGCTCTGCGACATCGACGGGTCGAAGATCGACACGTTCGGGCCGAAGTCGGGCTGACCCGCGGGCGGGTCGGTCGGGGGAGTGCCGTCCACGGGGTTGATCCTGAACGATTGGGCAGCGGTCCCGTTGCAGGTGTACTGCTGCAGCTGGAGTCCGTCAGCGGTCGAAGCCCCCGGTACGTCGAGGCACTTGCCGCTGTTGCGGTTGACGAGGTGGTACGCGCCGTCGGCCTCCTCGACGGGCAGCCACTGCTGGTTGAGCCCGTTGCTGTACGACCACAGCTGGATCGGCGCGCTGTCAGCGGTGGAGACGTTGGTGACGTCGAGTGCCTGGGCCGCGTTGTTGAGCGCGTTGACCCGGACGTACCCGTTGGTCGTCGGCTGGAACTGCCACTGCTGGGCGGTGCTGCTGTTGCAGGCCTGCTGCTGTACCGCCGTGCCGTTGGCGGTGGCGGCTGCCCGGGCGTCCACGCACTTGCTGCTGTTCTTGCTGACGACCGTGTTCCAGCCGGTCGGCGAGATCGCGGCGCTGGCGTCGTTGGAGTTCGCAACGGTCAGACCGGTTGCGACTACCGCGGCCACCAGAGCCGCGGCGATCGCGGCGAACCGGCGGGTTCGCGGGGGAAGGCGGAGTGGGGCGTCTCCTGGAGTCATCGACTCTCCTGATGCAGTTTTGGGGGCGGGAATGCGCATTCAACCGCTGCGCTCCCTAAGGAAAGCCAACTTCCCTACTTAATTCAAGAGTCAGCCTAAGTAAGCCGGAGATCCGGAACCGCTCCCGGTACAGGACGGCGACACCAAGCGGCGACCTTGAACACCAAAGGGCGACCTTGAACACGAAATAACGTGTTCAAGGTCGCCCCTTGGTGTCCGAGCCCACCAGTGGTGGGCTCGTCGCTCAGTTCTGCGGGGTGGGCGGCAGGGGTGGGAAGGGGTCGAGTGTGAGGCCGGCCGGGTCCTTCGGGTCGCCGGGCTCGGCGGGGTCGCTCGGGTCGCCCGGATCCGTGGGGTCGCTCGGATCCGTCGGGTCGGCGGGATCCGTCGGGTCGGCGGGATCCGTCGGGTCGGCAGGGTCTGTCGGGTCCGTGGGGTCTGTCGGATCCGTGGGATCAGTTGGGTCTTTGGGATCGGTGGGGTCGGTCGGGTCGGTGGGGTTTTCGGTGGGTTTGGGCTGGGTGGCCCAGACGGCGGCGGCGGCCCGGGCGGCGTCGGGGCCGTCCATCTGCCGTTCGTAGTTCTTGAGGTCGAGGGCGTACTTCTTGCCCACCGCCTCGACCTGGCGGGACAGTTGCTTCTGCACCCAGAGCGCGTAGGCCTGGGTGCGGGCCTCGATGAAGTTCTTCAGTTCCTGCATCTGGGCGGGAGTCATCTCGTCCTCCGGTGAGCCGCTGGGGTTGAAGTCCCCGCGGGTGATGGCCGCACGTGCGGCCGGTCCTGGGCAGTCGGTCGGGTCGGGGCGGATCGCGGAGTGCGGCACGATCGTCGTCCCGCGGGGGTACAGCCGGCGGAAGTCGGCGACGACGGCACGGGTGGTCGCCTTCATCGCGGCCGACGGTTGCTCGCCGGTGACGATCACCAGCAGGATCGCGCCGTACTGCTGGTTGACGGCGACATCGCCGTTGGCGCCGGACTGTTCACGCAGGCCGCGCAACGTCCAGGCCCGGCCGGATTGGTCGACGGCGACCTGGTACGCGATGTCGGACCAGCCGCGATCGTCCATATGGAACGCCTGCCAGCCGCGCAACGCGGACGCGACCGAGGCCTGACTGTGGATGGGCGTCGTAGTTCCGGTCCCTGGCCAGTGGATCGCGACGCCCCGCACCCGCGAGGCGAGCAGGTTGCCGGGCCCTGGTTTGGGCGCTCGGGCACCCCACGCGGAGCGTGGGAGGTAGTCGACCATCGGGACTCCTTACAGCATCTGGCGGTGCGAGTCCCACCCCTCCGGCGACAGGGAGTGGCGGTTCCCCTACTTTCGGTGATATCCACCGTACTCCGGGTTCAAACCCTCAGGGAACCTACCCACCAATCGCCTGCCCAGTCGAGCACATCGGCCGATCAGTCAGCGCCCGACCCGGCAATCCGCGATCCGGCCATCGGTCGTGCCGACAACCAGTCGATTCGGCGCCGCCGTGGCGAGGCTCAGTGGTACCGCGGGTTGGCCGTCGAGGGTGAAGCGGGTTCGCCAACGGACGTTGCCGAGGGCCGCGTCGAGAGCGACCAGCTCGCCGTTGGCGAAACCGACGTACACGACGCCGTTGAGCTCGTCGATCGCGGTGGCCGGCGAATCGGCGGTGAACACCCAGTACGCCGAACCGTCGGCGAGCGCCCGGCGTACGACGAAGGCGCCACCGGGCTGGAGTCCGCTGCTGTCGTGGACGGTGCCGGCGTGGACGAGGTCGTCGTCGAGCATCAGCCCCGGGCCGCCGAACAGGTGCCGTGATCCTTGCCAGTCGAGTGGGAACATGCGCCGGACGGCCGAGGCGTACGGGTCGACGGTGACGACCCACTTGTTCCGCCAGGGTTTGTCCTCATCGCCTTGCAGGAAAAGGAGTTCGGTGGCGCGGCGGATCGCGAACGGATGGTTGGCCGAGTCGAACCCGGTCAGTTCGGGGCCCTCGGCAACATCTCCGAACGCGTCGACCAAGGTCAGCCGGCCGGGCTTCGGTTCGGTACCGCGTAGCGCGATCCAGCCGAGCGAACTCGTCATCGTCGTCGCGCCGTCGAACTCGACCTCCTCGATGATCTGACCGGTGGCGAGCAGCACCAGGTCCCTGGAGGTGCCGAAGTCGTCCGGCCATTCGGAGTTCACCCAGGCGGTCAGCCCGTCGGCGGACACCGCGATCTGCCGCCCGCTGGAGCCCTCGCCGATCTCCCACACCAGTTCGCCGTCAGCGCCCCAGCACTCGACCTCTCGACTGTCGTGCGCTGCCAGCACCCGCCCGTCCTCCAGACACTCGACCGCCCAGACCCTGGTCCGGCCGCTCCACTCGAAGCCGGCCAGTGCCTCGCCGTCAGCCGGTACTTGGCATTCGACCATCGAATCGGCCGCATGCGGCAGCGTGATGTCCGGCCACGCCATCCAGTCGTCGCCGTCGATCTCCATCGGATAGGCATGCGTGTGGGCCTTCTCGTCGAGTTCGTCGTCGTCGACCGGCGCGACCAGCACCCGCAAGGTGTGGTTGCCGGCCCACTCGACCCGGCGGATCTCGCGGCTGTTGCGGCGGAGTGTGCTGATCACCTTGCCGGTGCCGAGGTCGAGCAGCAGCAGGTAGCCTTCGAAGTTGTAGCCGCCGTCGTAGCTGCCCACGCCGATCGCGAGCAACGGGAGTTCGGGGTGGAACGCCAAAGATCGGACCGGCCAGTTGGGGTGCAGCAACCATTCGCAGGCGCCGG
The DNA here is from genome assembly GCF_040681515.1 of Kribbella sp. NPDC051718. Lineage (NCBI taxonomy): Bacteria > Bacillati > Actinomycetota > Actinomycetes > Propionibacteriales > Kribbellaceae > Kribbella > Kribbella sp. NPDC051718. The sequence continues at coordinate 208,170 of NZ_JBFAYZ010000003.1, forward strand.
CGCGGTAGACACCGAGGCGATGACCACGAGTGCCGGTGAGGGTCGCATCGCCCGGCCAGTAGAGCGAACCCAACTCCCCGGCGACGGCGGTCCGCTTGCCGTCGGCACTGGTCGCGGAAACAGTCGGCCGGCCGACTTCGGCGTACGGGCCGCCGCCCAGCGTTCGCAGTACCTTCAGAGACACCCGGCTAGGAGATCACAGGTGGGGCTTAGGCCGAGCATCAATTCGACAGCAATGGAAGCAATCGGTCGCCGATCCGGATGATCTCCTCGCGGTAGGGCGTGTCGCTAAGGATGAATCTATTCCAACTAACCTACCCAATATTCTCCGTCTCAAAGCCGAACGGGCTCCATCACCTGATCAGCGCGGCAGGACGTGGTCCAGCTGACTGCGGGAGGTGATGCCGAGCTTGGGATAGACCTTGCGCAGGTGGTACTGGACGGTGCGCGCGCTGATGAAGAGGCGGGCGGCGATCTCGGGGTTGGAGAGGCCGTCGCGGGCCAGTCTGGCGATCTGGGTCTCCTGGGCGGTGAGTGGTTCGCGGGCGGTCGGGACGGCGCGTTTGCGGGCGGTGCCACCGGAGGCCTCGAGTTCTCGCCCGGTCCGGCTCGCGAAGGCGGTCATGCCGAATTCCTCGAACGAGGCAAGGGCTCGGCGGAGCTGCTCGCGGGCATCTGTACGACGGCGCTCGCGACGTAGCCATTCGCCGTACAGGAGCTGTGCGCGGGCCACCTCGACGCGCAGCGGGGTCCGGCCGAGCAGCGTGATCGCCTCGAGGTACAGGGGCTCTGGGTCCGTGCTCAGCAGCGCCTGGCAGCGGGCCTGGATGCCCAGACCCCAGTCGGTGCCCGCCACCGCCGTCATCGTGGTGAGGCGTCGGTAGCCGTCGGCGGCCGCCCCCGGCTGACCGCTGCGGATCGCGGCCTCGACGAGCTCGACCGGCGACCACACCATCGACGGGTCCTCGCAGCCGTGAGCGGCTCCCCGCGCAGCCTCGGCGTAGCGGCCGAGTCCGTTGCAGGCGACGGCCTCGGCCCAGTCCGCGAAGGCGATCCCGATCCCCTCACCGCGCCGGGTCGCGTCGTGCCGGATCGGCTCGAGGGTGCCGGCCGGCAGTTCGCCGCGGAAGGCGTCCAGTGCCAGTGCCCCGTACGACGCGAAGCTGCCGCCGGTTGCGGCACGCAGCGCCTGGAGCTCGTCGTTCGAGGTCGCCGCGCCGGCCAGGTCGCCACTCAGCAACTGGAGATAGGACTGCGAGGTCAGCGCCAGCGCGAGTTCGCCGAGCGCGCCGAGTTCGCGCGCCATCCGGACATGCCGGCCGGAGAACACCGCCCAGTGCTCGACGTCCCACAGCCGGATGGCCGTCGTACCGGCCATCCACAACAGTTGGAACTCCTGCTCGGCCGACATCCCGGAGCCGAACTCCTCCATCGCCTTGCGCAACGTCGGCAAGCCGGCCGGATAGCCGTCGCGATACGCCAGCGCGGTGCCGTCCAGGAGCAGGTCCGCGGGTCCTGGACCGTTCGGCCGGGGAGCCGCTCCCGCCGCGCGGGCGACCTCCCACACCGTGCCTCCGGGCGCGGCAAGCCTGCCCGCGAAGACCGCCGCCGACAACGCCTCCAAGTAGGTGGACCGCGACAGTTCCACGTCCACCGCTTCGAGTTGGCGAGCGGCGGCCACCAACAACCTGGGGGCTTCACTGCCGCGCTCGGTCACGAACGCGAGTCGTGCCCGGACCAGCGCCGCTCGCGCCCGCCTGGCCTGACACAGTGGTCCGGCCTCGGCAATCGTCAGGAGCTCGCCAGCGGCATCGAACCGCCCGGTCTGGATCTCGGCCTGGGCCGCGGCCAGCGCCCGATCGGCCCGCAGCGCTGGGTCGATCGTCATCCGGGCCGAACGATGCAGGAACGCCGCGGCCGCGGCCAGCCCACCACGCGCTTGAGCCCTGCTCGCCGAACGCTCCAGTTCGGTCGCGATCTCCTCGTCCGCTCCGGGCGCGGCCTCCGACCGATGCCACGCGCGCCGATCGGGATCAAGGTCGGGATCGGTCTCCAGCGCCAGCGCCTGATGCGCCTGCCGCCGCAGCTGCGGGGTGGCCGTCCGGTACGCCGCGATCCGGACGAGCGGGTGCCGGAACCGGATCCGCGGTACGAATTCGGCCAGGCCGGCCTCGATCGCGGCCGCGCAGTTCTCGATCCCGACCCCGAGATGACCGGCGGCCCGCCGGACCAGCGCCTCGTCGCCGGAAGGCTCGGCCGCCGCCACCAGCAGCAGGCGCCGGGTCTGTTCCGGGATCGCCTTCAACCGCTCGGCGAAACTGTCCTGCACGCTGCCGGACAGCCCGCCGGGCATCTTGAACCCGCCGGCCAGCTGCGCGTCTCGCGGCAGTTCCAGCAACGCGAGCGGATTCCCGTGCGCCTCGGCAACGAGCTGGTCCCTGACCTGCGCGTCGATCCCCGGAGTCAGTACCGCGTCGAGCAACTCGCGCGCGGCCGCGTCGGCCAGCGGCCGTACCTCCAACGACGGCAGCCCGGCCGGTTCTCCGGTCTCCCGGGTCGCGACCAGCAGGCCGACCGACTCGGCCCCCAACCGGCGAGCCACGAAGGCCACTACCTGTGCGGAGGCGCGATCCAGCCACTGGAAGTCGTCGACGAGACAGAGCAACGGCCGATCGGCGGCGGCTTCGGACAGCAGACCGAGCACCGCCAGGGCCACCAGGAACCGATCAGGCGGTGGCCCGGCGCTGATCCCGAACACGGTCCGCAGCGCCTCACGCTGCGGCGGCGGAAGGCTGTCGATCCGATCCAGCACCGGCACACACAGCTGATGCAGTCCGGCGTAGGCGAGGTCCAGCTCGGACTCGATCCCCGCGATCCGGACGACCGCGAACTCGCCGCCACCTTCGCCCAGCAGACTCACCTGCTCCGCGGCGTGATCCAGCAAGGCGGACTTGCCGATCCCGGCCTCGCCGTACAGGACCAGCGGTCTGCTCTCACCAGCGCGGACAGCCAGCACCAGCTCATCCAGCACGCCGCATTCGGCGTCCCGCCCGGTCAGTCTCGGACCACGCTCCACGGTTCCCACTCGATCAAGCTACCTCCCCGCCGGCACCGAATCATCCGCCGACGAGGCGGGTCACCGCGCGAGGGTGATGCTGGTGAGGTCGGGTTGCCGGCCGCCGGTTTCGATCGGTTCGCGGGGTGGTCCGAGCAGGCCGTCGGAGGTGACCGGGAAGCTGGTGATGCTGCCGTTGCCGTCGGTGTTGAAGTTCGCGACGTACAAGGCCTTGGCGTCTGAGGAGAGGGCGATGCCTTCGGATCCGGATGAGCCTGTCGCAGCAGCGGCTGTCAGTAGTTTGAGTCCGGACGGTTCTATCGCGAAGGTCGTGACCGCACCGGCGCCTTTGCCGCCGTTGAAGTTGGCGACGTAGGCGCGTCGGCCCTTGCCGTCCACAACGATGCCGCGCGGTTCGTGCGCTCCCGCGGCGGTGTCGGCGATGCGTTCGAGCCGGCTGCCTGGCCTCAGCCGGAATAGTGTCAGCGTGTCTTCGCCGGCGTTGGTTGCCACAACCAGTTGTCCGTCGCCGCCGACAGCCGTGAAAAGGTTCCGCGGCCGCTCGCCGTCGTGGTCACGAAGGTGGGCGATCCGTCGTCGCTCAGCGCGAAACTGGAGATCGTCCCGGTGCCCGGATTGCTGGCCAGCAAGGTGCCGCCGTCGGGCGTGACCGTCACGGACGTCGTACCGTCTCCTCCGGAGTCGACGGCGGAGACCGGCTCCGGCCGCCCGTCGTCGTCGAGTTTGAGATGGGCGACCGAGCCCCGCTTCCCATTTCCGTCGTCGGCGACGTACAGGTTCCGGCCGTCAGGACTCAACGCCAGACTCGACGGGTGGACGGCCCGGCTCGCCGTCACCGTCACCGGGTCCTTGAGCTGTCCTTTCGAGCTGATCTTGTACGACGTGACCGTGCCCGATCCCCAGTCGGCGACATAGAGCCGGCGGTTGTCCCGCGACCGGATCGAGCCCTGCGGGTTCGCCGTCTTCTTGGCCACTCTGGTCAGCCGCGGCTTCCCGTCCAGTGAGCCGTCGGCCCGGAGATGGAAAGCCGAGATGTCGCTCGACGACCAGTTCGTCACCAGCAGGTCCTTCGCGTCGTGCTGCGAAGCGGCCGTGCAACTGCTGCTCGCCAGCGCAGTGACAGCGACGACCAACACACGTCGCCGAGATCTGGTCACGATCTCCCCTCGGCCAGGACGACCGGTAGCGTCTGATGACCGTTGCCCATGATGCTGGGCAACGGAAGAAGGTCCGCCTCGGGAACCGCCAATCGCATCCGTGGGAATCGTTCGAACAACCGGGACAGCGCAACGGACGCTTCGGCACGCGCCAGCGGTGCGCCGAGACAGAAGTGCACGCCGTGCCCGAAAGCGACGTGCCGCTTGTCGGCGCGAGTGAGGTCGAACGCCCCCGCCGAGTCGCCGTGTGTCCTGGGGTTGTTGCTAGCGGCCCCGTACGACGCCAGGATCGCGTCACCCTTACGGATCACCGCACCCTTCGGCAGCGCGATGTCCTCGACGGCGTAGCGCATCGGGAGGTGGCTGACCGGTGCCGCGTAGCGCAGCGTCTCCTCCACCACGTCGGACCAGTCCGCCTGACCCGTCAGCACCCGGTCCAGCTGCTCAGGACGGGTGAGCAGCGCGCAGATCGCCGAATCCAGCAGATTGATCGTCGTCTCGTAGCCGGCCGCGACGACCAGCAAGAGGGTGTCGATCAACTCCTCTTCGGTCAAGGCCGATCCGTCGCCTTCGTCGTCACGAGCCGCGATCAGCACGCTGGTCAGATCGTCCGCCGGCTGCGCGCGCTTCAGGCTCACCAGCTCGTGCAGCATCCGGTAGACGTCGTGCGTACTACGGACAGCGTCTTCTGGGCTGGACGTCGTGTTCCAGATGCTGTCGATGGTCGTCCGGAACCCGAGCCGCATCCTGGCCGGAATCCCCAGCAGATCGCTGATCGCCCGGACCGGAAGGTGGGCCGCGAAGGCTTCCCGCAGATCGATGGTCTCCTCTTCGCGATCGGCGATCACATCCAGCAGCAACTCGGTGTTGCGCACGATTGAGGGCATGAGTCGCGCGGTCCTCCGGGCCGAGAACGCCGGCGCGACGAGGCGGCGCAGACGCCGATGGTCATCGCCGTACGCGGTGAACATGTTGTTCACGGCCACTTGCAGGTACAACGGCCACTTGCCGACGATCTCGCCGTCGATGAAGCGGGGCCAGTGCTGCCGTGGATCCTTGGACACCCGGTCGTCAGTCAGAAGTGCGGTCAGTAAACCTTGGTCGGCAACCGCCCAGGCGCGCTCACCCAAGATGTCGACGAGCACGGGCCCGTCCGCCGCGTGCAGCGTCAGCTCCTCCTCAGGTCGCCGGGCGCCGGTCGGGTCGAGCACAAGAGCATCCTGATGATCCACGAACTGTTCCTCTCGCAGGTGCGGGTGAATCCGGCGTTGGCGCGGTGGCTTCAATCGACGGTGAGCAACGTCTGCCGGATGGCTCCGCTGAGGGTGGGCAGATCCTGGGGGCCGTCGTGGCGATGGTTGTTGATGAAGAACGTCGGGGTGCCCGCCACACCGCTGCGGTCGGCCGAGTCGACGTCCTGGGCGATTCGGGTCGCGAAATCCGGACCGGTCAGGTCGGACCGGAAGCTGTCCAGGTCGAGTCCGAGCTGCTGCGCGTAGTCCAGCAGGGCGTCGAGGTCGAGCCGGTCCTGGTTGGCGAGGAGCAGGTCGTGCATGGGCCAGAACTTTCCCTGCCGGCCGGCGGCCTCGGCTGCCTGGGCCGCCAGTTGTGCGTGCGGGTGCACGTCGTGCAGTGGCAGATGCCGCCAGACGTAGCGGATCTGCTGGTTGGCAGCGATCAGCTCCCGAGCGGTCGGTGCCGCCATCTGGGTCCACGGGCATTCGAAGTCGCCGTACTCGACCACCGTCACGACAGCGTCCGCCGGGCCACGGATGTGGTCGCGGGACGGGTCCACCGGGTACGCGAGATCACTCGGCCGTTGGCCCGTCCCGAGCAGGGCGCGGGCCCGGGTCCGGGCCGGTAGCAGAGCGATCAATCGGTAGAAGATCAGCGTGATCGCTCCCGCGACGAAGGCAGCGGCCAGGACGCCGGCCTTGGCCTGCTTCAGCGTCTCGCCCGTGAAGGCCAGATCGGCGATCAGCAACGAGACCGTGAACGGCATCCCCGCGATCGTGCCGGCGCCGACCACACCGGCCCAGCCGACCGACGGCCGCAGCGACCCGTGGCTGGTCCGGGTCAGCAGCCAGGAGGTGGTGGCGACCGCGACCGGCTTGCCGACGACGTACGCCAGGAAGATGCCGACGCCGACCCGCGAGAACGTGAGCACGCTCGAGTCGATCGCGATCCCGGCGTTGGCCAGCGCGAACAACGGCACGATCACGAAGCTCGTCATCCGGTGGTACGTGTGCTGCAGTCGCGCGTTGGCCGACAGGGATCCGGCCAGCTCGCGGGTGGCTGCGCGGGCCAGCTCCGGAGTCGGCTGTTCGCGGAACAGCCGGACCGAAGTGGTCGCTTGCTCGAGCGCGTCCCGTCGCGGCACGTACGCCGAGGTGGCCAGTCCGACCACGAGTCCGGCGACCACCGGATCGATGCCACTGGCAAGCAGGGTGCACCAGAGCAGGACAGCCAGAATGGTGAAGACGGGTCGGCGGGAGGCGTAGGGCAAGCGCGTGCTGGCGAGCACACCGGCGTACACGACGACCGCGGCGAGCAGCGCAACCACTTGCACCTGGCTGGTGTAGGCGACCGCGATCACGATCAGGGCCACCAAGTCGTCGACGACGAAGACTGTCAGCAGGAAGGTACGGATGCGGTCGGGTACTTGGTCGCCGGCGATCGCGAGGACGCCGAGTGCCAGCGCGGTGTCGGTCGACATCGCGATCGCCCACCCGTGCAGCCCGGCGCCGGAGTGGTTGAACGCCAGGTAGATCAGCACCGGGGCGGCCATACCCGCGATCCCGGCCGCGACCGGCAGGATGAGCCGGCGACGCTCGCGCAGCTCGCCGAGGTCGAACTCGCGGCGCGCCTCCAGACCGACGACGAGGAAGAACAACGTCATCAGTCCGCTGTTCACCCAGGTCCGCAGGTCCAGGTCGGCAGCGACCGTGCCGATCCGGATCGGCAGTTCGGTGGTCCAGAAGTCTTCGTACCCGGTAGCTGTCACGTTGGCCCAGACCAGCGCGAGTCCGATGGCGGCAGCCAGCGCGGCGGCTCCGGCGGCCTCGGTGTGGAGGAAGGCGCGGAGCGGGCTGGTCGCGGGACCTGCCGTCGACATCCCGCTGGGGTCGAGAGTCGTCATTCGCTCCGGATCTCCTGCAGGATCCAACTGTTGCCGTCCGGGTCGACGAGGTCAGCCATGCTCGTGTACGAGCGGCCCTCGGGGTCCCGGCCCGGTTCGAAGCCGCCGGCCCAGGTGTCCACCGGCGACTTGTGGCGGAGCTCACCGACTTCGATGCCTCGGGCAAGCAATTCCTGCCGGGCGGCCGGCAGGTCTGACACGACCAGGTAGTTGGCGCGGGCAGAGCCGGGCGCAGCGTCGGTCAGACCGTCACCGAACTGGATCGAGCAGGCCGAGCCGGGCGGCGTGACCTGGACGACGCGGAAGCCGTCGCGGGGGTGGTAGTCGACGTCTACCGCGAAGCCGAGTGAGCTGTAGAAGGCCAGCGAGGCGTCGACATCGCTGACGGGGAGGGTGACGACTTCGAGTTTGTAATCCATCACATGTCCAGGACTAGATCGATAGTTGGTCGGGCACAGCAGATATAGGTCTGGCCGGTCGGTGGCGGCTGTACTGGAGTGCGGAAGTAGGTGATCTCGCCGGAGAGCAGCGGGGTGAGGCAGGTTTGGCAAACGCCGGTGCGGCAGCTCCAGCGCGTCGGTACGTCGCAGGCTTCGGCGAGTTCGAGAACGCTGCCGTCGCGCATCGGTGTGGCGATACCGCTGCGGGCGAACGTCACCAGCGGCCCAGTGCCCGGTACACCGTCCGGCAGATGCGGGGCGCGGGCCTGGTCGACGATGCCCGGATTCGTGGACGGCAGCGCACCGAACAGCTCGGTCCGGACGCGGGTGATGCCTAACGCAATGAGGGCTTTGCGCATGTCCGCCATGAACGATGCTGGTCCGCAGATGTACGCCATCGCGTCCGTCGGGAGTGCCAGCTCGGCCAACCTCTCCTGGGTGAGCCGGCCGCCTGTTGAGCTGTAGTAGATGTGCTCATGAGTCCTGGGCAGCTGCGCTAACAAATCATGCACTTCGGTAGCCAGCGGATGCTCCGCGGGTCTCCGGGCCGTACTGACCCACCAAACCTCGCGAGTGCTCCGCTCCGCCACCAACGCGGAGAGCATCGACAGCACTGGGGTAACGCCGATGCCCGCGGAGAGCAAGACCACCGGGCCGGTGCCGTCGTCCAGTACGAAGTCACCACGCGGCGCAGCCACCTCCAGTACGGCGCCCTTCATGACGCGGCTCGTCAGGAAGCCGCTGCCGACCCCGTGTGGCTCGTGCTTCACGCTGATCCGGTAGCTGCCGGTACTCGGCGAGGACGACAGCGAGTAGCTCCGTACCGGGACAGGCTGACCCGCATCCGGCAGCCGGAAGGTCAAGTACTGACCTGCTTGCGCCGCAGGCAGCTGTCCGCCGTCGGCGGAGGCCAGGTAGACCGAGAACACGTTGCCGCCCTCGGCCACCACGTCAGTGACCTCCAGCTGCCGGAAGCCGTCCCACGCAGGCTTGATCGCTGCATCGGCCAGCAGGTCCTGGAACGACCCCCGCCACCCTGGGCTGAGTGCCGGGATGTCCAGCGCTGCCCGAAGCTTCGCCTGGTCCTTGTCCGGCAGGTAGAGCAGCGCATCCGTATCGGCCACACTCAATGCGCCTGGCCCGGTAGAGGTCTTGACGATCGGGTCACCTGCCGCCACTTCGCCCTCGATGATGACGCGGCAGTAGAACCCCGGCCGGTGGTGGCTGACGAGCAGCGCCGGTAGTTCGGGCTCGCCCATCCGCAGACCCACGCGGTAGCAGGTGACCCGCGGTTGCGTCACCTCCAGCACTGCATCGCCGATCTGGTACCGGTCGCCGATGCACACCTCGTCGTCGGCCAAGCCGTCCACGGTCAGGTTCTCGCCGAACTGGCCGTAGACGAAGTCGTCCCGCTTGAAGTGCTTCGCCCAGTACCGGTACGAGTCGAGCTGGTAGACCAGCACGGCCCGCTGCTCACCACCGTGCCCGGCCTTGTCGCCCTGCCCGTCCCCGTCGAGGTTCAGCCGCCGCACCATCACCGGCCCGTCGACAGGGGCCTTCCAGACGCCCGTGTAGACAGTCTTTCCGTTCCACTCGAGGTTTTTCGGCAGGCCGACGTTCACCGACAGCACCGTCGGTGTGCTCATCCGGACAGCTCCTCGACGGACAGGTCGCGGTCGACACCGTGCGAGATGACTCCCTGACCGGGCTCCGGCTCGAGTCGCTTGCCGTCCAGCTCGACCTCGACCTTGTCCGCTTCGAAGGAGACCATCCCGGAGATCCGGCGTACCTCGGTCCAGGCCTCCTGGTACGACCAGGCCGCGTGCCCCGCCGCACCGATGTCGTAGTAGCTGCACAGGCCCTTGTAGGGACAGAACGTCTGGCCCTCGACCGGCGTCAGCGCGTCGTGCTCCACGTCCTCGCGCGGTACGTACCAGCGCGGAGCGAACCCGGATTCGAACAACACCAGCGGCCGGGACGAGTCCGCCACCACCCGCTCGCCGTCGCGGACGACCAGATGCCGGCTCGTCTGCCGGATGTCGATCCGGTGGTACGCGTCCGCCGCGTGCCCGACGATCCGCTCGTCCTCCTCGAAGAACGCGTCCATCGCCCGCCACGCGAACGCGACGCGTCCCTTCAGGTCACTCGCGTAGTCCGGCAACTCGGTGTGCTGCCAGGCCGACCGTCGCTTCGACGTCTCACCGGCCCGCACGGTGAACCAGGCCGTCGCGCCCAGGTCCTTGTGCTGCGTCGTGCGCGCCTCGGCCTCCAGTACGTCGGCAACCACATCCGCCAACGGGAAGTACGCCACCGGATACCGCGCCGGCTCGTGCAGCAGGACGACGTCCTCACTGTCCGCGATCCAGCTGTCACCGAGTCGTACCCGCATCCGCCGGCGCAACGGCTCAGCGAACAGCAGCCGCTCGGGCAGGTCACCCGGTACGAGGAACCGCCCGATCGCGCCGGTCGCCAACGGCCCTTGTTGCCATGCCAATCCCATCGCCGTACTTCCTCTCGCTGAGTTCCGCATGCATATGGAACACGAACGAGCCGGGCGGCCGCATCCGCCAGTGGCTAGCCAGGCGGGACAAGTCGTCCGCCGGAGGTCAACGGCGACGCAAAACGGCGGCTGACGATGAGCAACGTCGAGAGGACGTTTGCTCAGGTCAGCCGCCGTTCAGCGGACTATCTGCAGGTCAGGGACCTGCGTCGATCACACGTCGTAGTAGAGCTCGAACTCGTGCGGGTGGGGGCGGAGGGCGATCGGGGCGATCTCGTTCTCGCGCTTGAAGTCGATCCAGGTCTCGATCAGGTCGCCGGTGAAGACGTCACCCTCGAGCAGGAACTCGTGGTCGGCCTCTAGCGAGTCGATCACGGCCGGCAGCGAGGTGGGGACCTGCGCGACCGAGGAGTGCTCCTCCGGTGGCAGCTCGTACAGGTCCTTGTCGATCGGGTCCGCGGGCTCGATCTTGTTGCGGATGCCGTCGATGCCGGCCAGCAGCTGGGCCGAGAAGGCCAGGTACGGGTTGGACGACGGGTCGGGGCAGCGGAACTCGATCCGCTTGGCCTTCGGGTTGGAGCCGGTGATCGGGATCCGGATGCAGGCCGAGCGGTTGCGCTGCGAGTAGACCAGGTTGACCGGCGCCTCGAAGCCCGGCACCAGGCGGTGATACGAGTTCACCGTCGGGTTGGTGAAGGCGAGCAGCGACGGCGCGTGCTTGAGGATGCCGCCGATGTACCAGCGGGCGATGTCGGACAGGCCGCCGTAGCCGGACTCGTCGTAGAACAGCGGGTCGCCGTTGCTCCACAGCGACTGGTGGCAGTGCATGCCCGAGCCGTTGTCGCCGAAGATCGGCTTCGGCATGAAGGTCGCGGTCTTGCCGGCCTCCCAGGCGGTGTTCTTGACGATGTACTTGAACTTCATCAGGTCGTCGGCCGCGGTGAGCAGCGTGTCGAAGCGGTAGTTGATCTCCGCCTGACCGGCCGTGCCGACCTCGTGGTGGGCGCGCTCGACGGTCAGCCCGCTGGTCTCGAGGTGCTTGGTGATGTCGTTGCGCAGGTCGGCGAAGTGGTCGACCGGCGGCGCGGGGAAGTACCCACCCTTGTACCGGACCTTGTAGCCGCGGTTGCCACCCTCCTCGACCCGGCCGGTGTTCCAGGCGCCGGCGACCGAGTCGATGTGGTAGTAGCTCTCGTTCTGCTTGGTCTCGAACCGCACGTCGTCGAAGACGTAGAACTCGGCCTCGGGCGCGAAGAAGGCGGTGTCGGCGATGCCGGTCGACTTCAGGTACTCCTGCGCCTTGCGGGCGATGTTGCGCGGGTCGCGGCTGTAGGCCTCACCCGTCAGCGGGTCGTGGACGAAGAAGTTGATGATGAGCGTCTTGTCCGCACGGAACGGGTCGAGATACGCCGTGGTCGGGTCGGGCAGCAGGGACATGTCCGACTCGTGGATCTGCTGGAAGCCCCGGATCGACGAACCGTCGAACTGGAGGCCGTCTTCGAAGACCTCCGGACCGAAGGACCCGACCGGGACGGTGAAGTGCTGCATGATGCCCGGCAGGTCACAGAACCGGACATCGATGAACACGACGCCCTCGTCCTTGACGTAGGCGAGCAGCTCCTCAGCGCTGGAAAACATACATACTCCTCGGGGTGGCTCAGAGATTCATCTGAACGTAGGCCCTGCCGATTACTCGGCCGTGACCCCAGTGTTTCGCGGATGTTACGCCCAGCGTGTCCGCGCTGACCCACTGGTGTGGGCGGGTAGGGGAGTGAGATCCCGGACCGCCTCTCCGGTACGCCGTGTCGACGCACTAGCCTCGTCATCATGGCATCATCTGCGCAATCCGGGGCAGGACCCACCGGTGATTTCCGATATCCGGGCAATCGGCTCGGCCTGCCGGAGTCCGGCCAGGGCTCCGTCGCGGGCTGGGGCCGCCGCCTCGCCGCCCTGCTCGCCGACTGGCTGGTGGCGGCCCTGATCGCCTCCGCGGTGGTCGGCAAACCCATCTGGGCCGGCGGCAACGACTTCAACACCGCCCAGCTGGTGATCTTCTTCGCCATGTCAGCGATCCTGGTCGGCCTGGCCGGCTCCACCATCGGCCACCGCCTGCTCGGCCTGCGAGTCATCCGCACCAAGCCGGGCGGCGAGGGCTACGCCGCCCAGGTAGGCCTCCTGGGCGGTGCCCTCCGCACTCTGCTGCTCTGCCTGTTCATCCCGGCGGTCGTCTTCGACAAAGACCACCGAGGCCTCCACGACCTGGCCGCCGGCACCGTCGTCGTACGGCGTTAGCCGAAGCGCTTGGTCAGCAGGATCTGTACATCGTCGAGGTAGCCGGCGCGGAACCCGGCTTCCGAGTACGCGAGGTAGAACTCCCACATGCGGCGGAAGGTCGCGTCGAAGCCCAGGTCGGCGATGGCGGGCCAGTGCTCGATGAAGCGGTTGCGCCAGATGCGGAGGGTGCGGGCGTAGTCCATGCCCATGTGCCGCAGCACCTCGGTCTGCAGGCCGGTGTGCTGGGCCGTGACCTGCTCGATCACGTCGACGGACGGAATCAGGCCGCCTGGGAAGATGTACTTCTGCACCCAGGTGAAGGTGTTGCGGGTGGCGAGCATCCGGTCGTGCGGCATCACGATCGCCTGGATGACCGCCTTGCCGCCCGGTGCGAGTCGCCGCTCGATCGCGTCGAAGTACACCGGCCAGTACTTCTCGCCGACCGCCTCGATCATCTCGACGCTGAGGACCGCGTCGAAGACACCGATCTGGTCGCGGTAGTCACGCAGCGCGACCTGGACGCGGTCGCTCACGCCCGCGTCGGCGATCCGGCGCTGGGCGAGCAGTGCCTGCTGCGAGGCGATTGTGATTGCTGTCACCCAGGCGCCGCGCTGGGCAGCGCGGATCGCCAGGCTCGCCCAGCCGCAGCCGATGTCGAGCACCCGGGATCCGGAGACCACGCCGGCCGCGTCGAGGATCGCGTCGAGCTTGCGCAGCTGGGCGTTGGAGAGTTCGTCGTACGACGCCGTCGCCAGGTCCGACTCGGGTTGCTGATCGAACAGTGCCGCGGAGTAGGTCAGCGACGGATCGAGGAACTCGCTGAACATCGCGTTGCTCAGGTCGTAGTGGCGGCTGATGTTCTCCCGCGCGCCGGCCCGGTCGTTCTCCTGGTCACCCGGCTGCGACCGCGTCACCAGCCAGCGCAGCGACTGTGCCCACTTCGGCAGCAGATGCCGGTCCTGCTCGGAACTGAACCGCTGCGCGAACGGCAGCAGCAGGTCGGCCAGGTCGGTGCCCGGCTCCGGATCCCAGTCGCCCGCCAGGTACGCCTCGCCGAAGCCGGAGCCCGCGTCGTGGCCGAGCCGGTCGAGGAACGGGCCGGTGCGGTGCACCTGCATGGCCGGGCCGCCCAGGCCGTAGCTGCGGTTGTCGAGCGTGATGGTGGCGGGCAAGTCCCGCGCGATGAAGCGCAGGGCGGCGTGCGCGCCGGCCCGGCGTACCGGGTTGGAGCGCGGGGCCGCCAGGGACGGCCACGTCTCCACCGCCGGCTCGTGCACCGCGGTGAATAGATCGGTCATCTGTCCCTACCCCTGGTTTCTCATCCCGGCCCTGGTCGCACCCTAAGGCCGATCACCGGCTTCAGGGCGCGACACGAGGCACAAGAAAGTCCTCACGCCATGCAAACGGCGATCGGAGGTGTTCCGTTACGCCCTCCGGCGGGAACTGACCAACGAGGAGCGTGTCGATCGACGGGTGCGGTCAGCGGCCCTTCATGGCCTGGCGGGCGCCCTTCATGCTGGTCGGCAGCGGGCCCTTCGGCATCGGAACCTGCGGCCGGACGGCGTCGAGCGCCTTCAGCCGCTGGAGCAGATCGGTGATCTCGGACGGCTGCAGCGCCTGCGGGAGCTTCATCACATGCTTGGTCAGCTTGCGGATGTCGATCTCGCCCTCGCCCTTGCCGGCCACCACCTGGATCACCGGTGCGCCACCGGCGACCCGCTGGTGCTTCTTGCCCTCGGCGGCGAGCAGGTTCTTCACCCGGCTCGGCTGGCCCTCGCCGACCAGCACGATGCCCGGCCGGCCGACCACCCGGTGCACGATGTCGGCGTTCTTGGTGACCGCCACGGCCGGCGTCACGTTCCAGCCGCGGCGCAGCGTCTGCAGCGCCGAGGCGGCCGCACCGGCCTGGCCCTCGATCTGGCTGTACGCCGCCTTCTCGACCCGGCGGCCGAAGATGATCGTGGCGGCCAGGAAGCCGAGCGCGACGCCCAGCGGGATCCAGACCAGCAGCGGGCCGACCAGGATGCCGACCACGACGAACACCGCGACGACGGCCAGGAAGATCCCGGCCAGGATCAGCCCGATCCGTGGGTCGGACTTCTTGGTCAGCTGGTACGCCGACCTGATCTGCTTGAGCCGGCCGGTCTTCTCTTCGGGTGCGTCGTTCTTGGCCATCTCTACCTTTGTCCGTGTGTTCTTGTGCGGTCTGTCCTAAGCATCCTGGGTGGCGGAGGTCATCCGCGACTCCACAGCCTGACGGTACAGCCGACCGGCCCGGTACGACGAACGCACCAGCGGACCCGACATGACTCCGGCGAAGCCGATCTCCTCGGCCTCCTCCTGCATCTCGACGAACTCCTCCGGCCGGACCCAGCGCTCGACCGGGTGGTGCCGCACCGAGGGACGCAGGTACTGCGTGATGGTGATGATCTCGCAGCCGGCGTCGTGCAGGTCGGTCAGCGCCTGGCTGACCTCCTCGCGGGTCTCGCCCATGCCGAGGATCAGGTTGGACTTGGTGACGAGGCCGTAGTCGCGGGCCTGGGTGATCACGTCGAGCGACCGCTCGTAGCGGAAGCCCGGCCGGATCCGGCGGAAGATCCGCGGCACCGTCTCGACGTTGTGCGCGAACACCTCCGGGCGGGACGAGAACACCTCGGCCAACTGCTCCGGTACGGCGTTGAAGTCCGGCGCGAGCATCTCGACGCCGGTCCCGGGGTTGAGCGCGTGGATCTGGCGGATCGTCTCGGCGTACAGCCAGGCGCCGCCGTCCTCCAGGTCGTCCCGCGCGACGCCGGTCACGGTCGCATAGCGCAGGCCCATCTTGACGACGGACTCGGCGACCCGGCGCGGCTCGTCGCGGTCCAGGTCCTGCGGCTTGCCGGTGTCGATCTGGCAGAAGTCGCAGCGCCGGGTGCACTGGTCGCCACCGATCAGGAAGGTCGCTTCACGGTCTTCCCAACACTCGAAGATGTTGGGACAGCCGGCTTCCTGGCAGACCGTGTGGAGCTCTTCGGATTTCACCAGTTTCTGCAGCTTCTGGTACTCCGGGCCCATCTTGGCGCGCGTCTTGATCCACTCGGGTTTGCGCTCGATCGGGGTCTCCGCGTTGCGCACTTCGAGCCTGAGCAGCTTCCGTCCTTCTGGGGCGATCGTCACGCCCACCAGAGTACGCGGCGCTCCGACACGCCCGGCGCCCCCACCCGTAGGCTGGGCAACCATGTCCACCTCGCAGCCCGTACTGCGCTCCGCCACGGCGGAGGCCCAGGAGCAGCCTGTGACGAACACCACCGAGTGGCAGCGGCCCGGGCCGACCCGGAGTCAGCTCCGGCAGGACGTGTTCCTCGGGCTCGGGATGGCCGTGGCCGGTGTCATCGGCACCGACCTGGCCCGGAGTACTTCGGGGTTCCCGGTCAACATGGGTTTCGGTGGGGTTGGCGCATACCTGCTGAGCGCGGCGGTGGCGCTGCCACTGTGCCTGCGACGGCGGTACCCGCTGTCCGTGCTGGTCGTCGTCTCGGTGCTGTTCTTCGTCAACGGCGAGTGGAACACCTTCGCCTTCGCGGGCAACCTGGTCACCCAGGCGACCCAGTTCATGGCGATCTACGCGGCCGTCGCCTGGGCCCGGGACCGGCGCCGGATGAAGGTGACGATGATCGTCGTCTTCGCGGGCATGTTCGGCTGGCTGGCCTGGGGCTTCGTGCGAGCACTGAACGACGACTCGATCAAGGGGCCGGGTGGCGGCGTGCTCTCGCCGTACGTGTCCTTCGTGCTGATGAACTTCGCGCTGAACGTCCTCTACTTCTTCGGCGCGTACTTCTGGGGCCGGACCGCCTGGGGCGTCGCCCGGCAGCGGCACGAGCTCGAGCAGCAGGCCGTCGAGCTGGCCGCCCAGCAGCAGGCGAACGCGCGCCGGGCGGTGATCGACGAGCGGCTACGGATCTCGCGGGAGCTGCACGATGTGGTCGCGCACCACATCAGCAGCATCGGCGTCCAGGCCGGTGGCGCGCGCCGGGTGATGGACTCCGACCCGGAGGCGGCGAAGAACGCGCTGAGTGTGATCGAGAACTCCAGCCGGACCGCGGTCAACGAGATGCGCCAGTTGCTGGGCATGCTGCGCGCCGCCGATCCGGACCTCGACGACGATCTCGGCGGCGACCTCGCGGTATCGGCCGGGAAGGCTCCGCAGGCCGGTGCGGACCGGCTACCCGCGCTGGTCTCGACGGCGAACGGGGAGGGGTTGTCGGTCGGCTTCCACCAGATCGGCCAGCCGGTGAAGCTGCCGGAGACCGTCTCGGTGTCGGTCTACCGGATCGCGCAAGAGGCGCTGACGAACGTCCGGCGGCACTCGACCGCCCGGAGCGCGCACGTCACGCTGCGCTATCTCGCCGACACCGCGGTCGAGGTCGAGGTGATCGACGACGGCCGCCCCAAGCACGCGCCGGTCGGCAGCCGGCTCGGCCACGTCGGCATCCGTGAGAGGGTCAGCCTGCTCGGCGGCGAGAGTGAGATCGGCCCCCGTCCGGTGGGCGGCTTCCGCGTCCGCGCCCGGATCCCGCTGCAGCCCACCATCCCTGAAGGAGAACCCAAAGCATGAGTGAGGCCGGTACGCCGATGCGCGTCCTGCTCGTCGACGACCAGGACCTCGTCCGGGCAGGCTTCCGGATGATCCTCTCCGTCGAGCCCGACATCCAGGTGGTGGGGGAGGCCTCCGACGGCGAGAAGGCGGTCGAGCTCGCGCTGGAACTGCGCCCCGACGTCGTCCTGATGGACGTCCAGATGCCCGGCCTCGACGGCATCGCCGCGACACAGCGGATCGTCTCCGCCGACGCCGGCAAGGTGATCATCCTGACCACCTTCGACCGCGACGACTACCTCTTCGAGTCGCTCGGCGCAGGCGCCAGCGGCTTCCTCCTGAAGAACACCGCCCCCGAGGACCTGGTCGAAGCCATCCAGGTAGTCCACTCCGGCCACGCCCTCCTGGCCCCCGAGGTCACCCGCCGCGTCATCAAGCGCTTCACCGGCGGCGGCGAACGCGTCTACCGCCCCGACCTCGTCGCCGACCTCACCGAGCGCGAACGCGAAGTCCTCGGCCTGATCGCCCGCGGCCTCACCAACACCGAGATAGCCACCTCCCTCTTCGTCGGC
The DNA here is from genome assembly GCF_040681515.1 of Kribbella sp. NPDC051718. Taxonomy (NCBI): domain Bacteria; kingdom Bacillati; phylum Actinomycetota; class Actinomycetes; order Propionibacteriales; family Kribbellaceae; genus Kribbella; species Kribbella sp. NPDC051718. The sequence continues at coordinate 225,901 of NZ_JBFAYZ010000003.1, forward strand.
GAGGCCACGGTCAAAACCCACGTCTCCCGAGTCCTCCTCAAACTAGGCCTCCGCGACCGCGTCCAAGCAGTCGTCTTCGCCTACGAATGCGGCCTCGTAGTACCGGGCGACGAACACTGAGAGTCAGACCTGCGGGATGGGCGGTCCCCCCTGCGGATGACGCCGGTGATCACACTGCGGGGCGACGTACTGCGGGCGGCGGCTGGATAGCGTGGTGGCTACTCCTGGTGATGGGAGTGGATCGGGTGGATGCCCGGTTCAGGGGGCCGGAGTAGTAGAGGAACGGTGAACGGGATGCTGAGCGTGGCTGGGTTGACCCGGCGGTTCGGTGAGCACCTCGCGCTGGATGACGTGAGCTTCGACGTACTACCGGGTCGGATGACCGGGTTCGTCGGGGCGAACGGGGCCGGCAAGACGACGACGATGCGGATCATCCTGGGGGTGCTGGCGCCCACTGGTGGCGCGGTGACCTGGAATGGGCAGCCGTTGTCGGCCGAGGTGCGGCGCGACTTCGGGTACATGCCCGAGGAGCGTGGGTTGTACCCGAAGATGAAGATCCGTGAGCAGCTGATCTTCTTCGGCCGGCTGCACGGACTCGGGTCGCGAGCCGGCGAGCGGGCCGACAAACTGCTGTTCCGGCTCGGGCTGAGCGAGCGTGCGGGGGACACCCTGGAGACGCTCTCCCTGGGCAACCAGCAGCGGGTGCAGATCGCTGCCGCATTGATCCACGAGCCGATCGCCCTGGTGATGGACGAGCCGTTCAGCGGCCTCGACCCGCTGGCCGTCGACGCGATGGTGGACCTGCTGCGCGAAGAGGTCACCCCGGAGGTACCGGTGCTGTTCTCCAGTCATCAGCTGGAGCTGGTCGAGCGGTTGTGCGACGACCTGGTGGTGCTGTCCCGCGGCAAGGTGGTTGCCGCCGGCCCCGTTTCCGAACTGGCTGCCGGGCCGACTACGACGTACCGGCTGGTCGTCGGGGGGGATGCGGGGTGGCTGCGCGACGTACCGGGGATCAAGGTGCGGGACGTGGCCGGTGCGGCGGCGCTGTTCGACGTCGGCTCGGACGACGATGGGGGCCTTGTGCAACAAGTTCTGCAGCAGGCGATGAGCCGTGGGCCGGTACTGGAGTTCGGGCCCGAACGGCAGGCCCTCAGCGACGTCTTCCGGGAGGCGACCCGATGAACAACGACACCCTGCGGCACCCGTGGCAGCTGGTGGCCCAGCGCGAGATCAGTACCAAGCTCCGCGACAAGACCTTCCTCGGCTCGACGGCGTTCATGCTGATCGTCGTACTGGCCGCGACCATCGTGCCGGCGCTGCTCTCGGGGATGGGCGGCAAGGACAAGATCGCCGTCCTCGACGATTCCGGCGCCAAGATCGTCGCCGTCGCGGACGCCATCAAGGGCGGCGACAGCTACGAAGCCACCCGTACTGCGGACGTCGCGTCGGCCGAGCAACTCGTGAAGGACGGTGACGTGAAGGCGGCGTTGCTGCCGGGCAAGGACGGGTTCGAGGTACTAGGGAAGCAGCGCGTCGACAGCGAGCTGCAGGACAACCTGCGGGAAGCGGCCGTCAACCTCGGGATGGAGGCGAACGCTCAGCGAGTCGGCATGACGCCCGAGCAACTGCGGGCGGGAACCCAGGTGCAGGAGCGGCTGCTCGATCCTGGGCCGTTGCCCGAGGTCGTGGCCGGCTTCGTCAACATCGGGCTGGCGCTGATCTTCTACATCACCGCGCTGAGCTTCGGGATGATGATCGCGCAGAGCGTCGTACAGGAGAAGGAGAGCCGGGTGGTCGAGATCCTGGCCGCCGCGATCCCGATCCGGGCGCTGCTGTGGGGCAAGGTGATCGGCAACACGGTGCTCGCGCTGGGGCAGATCGTGGTGATCGCGGTCGCGTCGCTGATCGGGCTGATCGTGACCGACCAGGCCGACATCCTCAAGGTGATCGCGCCGGTCGCGGGCTGGTTCGTGGTGTTCTTCGTCCTGGGATTCGTCGCCCTGGCCGGGCTCTGGGCGGTGGCCGGGTCGCTGGCCACCCGGCAGGAGGATCTCGGCTCGACGACGTTGCCGGGGCAGATGAGCTTGATGATCCCGTTCTTCTTCTCGGCTTTCGCCGGCGCCGAGGCCAAGACCGTTGCCTCGTTCATCCCGATCGCGTCGTCGATGTCGATGCCGGGGCGGATGCTGACCGAGCACGTGCCGCTGTGGCAGCCGCTGGCCGCGATCGCGATCCTGGTGGTGACGACCGTGCTGATCATCCGGCTCGGGGCGCGGCTGTACGAGCGGACGCTGCTGCAGACCGGGCGGAAACTCGGTTACCGAGAGGCGATCTCGCTCAAGGCGTCATGACCTATCGTGATAGTCCGGCCGGCGTTACAGGAATTTAGTGGGCTGTGACGAAACCGCAACACGCGGTACCTGTGTACCGGCGCGCTGGGTGGACTACGGTCACAACGCATGAACGTCGAGCTGCGCCACCTGCGGGTGGTGGTCCTGGTGGCAGAAGCGGGGTCCGTCGGCCGGGCCGCCCGCTGGCTGAAGGTGAGCCAGCCGAGTCTGACGGCGCAGCTGAAACGGATCGAGTCGGCCTTCGGCGGCGAGCTGTTCGAGCGCTCCCGCACCGGCGTCACACCGACTGCTCTGGGCCGGTACGCCGTGGATCGGGCGCGGGCGATCCTCGTCGATGTTGATCACCTGTCCGCGACGGTGTCGGCGATGACTGCGGTGGAGTCGAGCGCGGTCCGGCTCGGTGGGTTCCCGACGGCGCCGATGTCGGGGATCGCGAGCCGGCTGCGCGATCACGGTGAGATCGAGCAGGTGAGCATCGAGGTCGAGTGGGCCACCAGCGTGCTGTTGCAGCAGTTGGAGAGTGGGCGGCTCGACTTCGCGTTGCTGCGGGAGTTCCCGGGATTCGAGCTGCGGTTGCCCAGCGGAGTTGAGGCTTGCACGATTGTCGAGTCGGAATCGGCTTACGTAGTACTGGCTGCTGATCATCCGCTGGCCGTGGCGACGCGGCATCGTGGGGAGATCGAGCTGGCGAGTCTGGCCGATGAGGAGTGGATCGGGGAGCCGCCGGATGACAGCGGGTTCCATGTCTTGTTCCGGGGGGCTTGTGAGCAGGCTGGGTTCCAGCCGCGGATCGAGCATCACTCGGTGGACACATCGGTGCTGATGGGGTTTGTGACGAGTGGGCAGGGTGTGGCGTTGATCTCGCCGACGTCGTACCGGATGTTGTCTTCTGATGTGACGACGCGGCCGTTGGTGGGGGATCCGATCCACCGGCGGCTGATGCTTGCCTGGAGCACCGATTCGCCGCGGGCTCAGATGGCGGGGGATGTGTGCCAGATGGCGATCCACGCTTATGACGAAGCGTTCGCCGAGCATGCTCGGTGGGGTCAGCATCAACGGATGCACGTGGCCTGACAAACGAAAGAGCCTCCGCCGTTGGCGGAGGCTCTTTTTCGTTTTGTTCTGTTAGCTCCGGAACTGCCCGGGGAGCTCCATGCGCTGTGTGGTCTGCTCCGGCGGGTTCTCGAAAGCTCCGATGAAGAACTCACCGGTGTCATCGACATCCGGCGGATCCATCCGCTCCCGGTACTGCTGACCCATCTCTTCCTTACGCAACGAAGCCTTGGGCGCTTCCGGCCGCGCAACAGGCATCGGCTGCGTAGCCTCGCCACCGTCGTCCTGCGAGCCTCCACCTTGCGATCCACCAACCTGAGGTGCCGCAGCAACAGCCCCACCCGCAACCCGAGGCGCAACAGGCCTCCCAGCCTCCGGCTCAGGCACCGGCACCGGCTGAGCCACAGTCTCCTCACCCCGCGCCCCCTCCGACGCCACCGGCTCGTCGGCCGCCGCAGGCTCTTCCACGGGTACCTGCTGCGTGGCAGCCTCCGCCGGCGCAGCCGACCACTCTTCCACCGGCACCTGCTGCGTGGCAGCGTCCGCTGGCGTAGCTGCGGGCTCGTCCACGGCCACCTGCTGCGTAGCAGCCTCCGATGCCACCGGCGCCGCCGCAGGCTCTTCCGCAGACACCCGCGGTGCAGCAGCCGCAGCAGGCGCTGCCGGGCGCTCTTCCACCGGCACCTGCTGCGTGGCAGCCTCCGACGCTACCGGCTGCGCCGTCGCCGCAGGCGCTTCCATCGGCACGTGCTGCGTGGCAGCCTCCGCAGGCTCTTCTGCCGCCACGTGCTGCGTGGCAGCCTCCTCCGCGGCTACCTGTTGCATAGCAGCTTCGGCCAGCACCTGCTGGGTGGGTGCCTCGTCCGGGGCCTCTTCAGCGTCCGGTTCAGGGTCCTCGTCGTAGCTGTCGGCAACGGGTTGGTTGCCGGTGGGGACCATTACGGTCTCGTCGGCGTCCGTGGGGACGAGTCGTGTGTCGTCGTACTCGGTCGGCGGCTCCGAGCGGGGGAACTGGGCCGTCTGCTCGTCCGCCTGGTTGCGCGGCGTGAACGGCGCCGGCTCCTCCTCGAACAGGTCGTCGTAGTTGCTGTTGCCGAAGTTGTTCCCGAACCGGTCGTCCGGCTGGTAGTCGCCCCCGGCAACCGGATACCCGCCCACCGGCTGCGGCGGCTGCGGCATCTGCTGCGCCTGGACCGCGGCCTCCTGCTCACGCTGGCGCCGCTCCGCCTCCACCCGCTCGCGCCGGCGCCGCTGCACCGACCGCACGATCGACTGGATCCCGAACACCAGCGAGATCACCGCGAGAATCGGCACCACACCGTTTCCCGTGTACTGCTTGACCCCGTCGATCATGCCGCTGGTCACACCGGGAACGTCGTTGAGGAAGTTCGTCATCCGGTTGGGGATCCAGTGCACGGTGTAGATCATCGCGCCGAAGGTCAGCGCCGCCCCGAGCGCCGCGGCTCCGGAGAAGTACGACACCACGGCCCAGAAGATCAGCGCACCGATGCCGTAGGCAAGCGCCATCTCCTTCGCGTTCAGCTTGATACCGCCGTCCGCCGCGAGGACGCCGAACATGGCCGGCCCGACGAGCGCTACCGCGATGCCAAGGAGGAAGCCGAGAAATTTGGACACATCCCCACCGTAGCGACGTTTACGCTCCGCACAGCGCAGACACTTCGCTCAATCTTTACGCTCCGCCCTCAAGGGTCGGGCGCAGAGGCGGTGCGGGTCAGACGGTGAGGCCGTACGTGATCCCGGTCGGAGCCGGATCGTCGGCGTGATCGAGGTCCGGTGTGCGCTCGTACTCCTGCCAGGACAGCAGCACGTCCAGGTGCCGCCGGACGGGCTCGAGCACCTCGGCGATGGACACGTCCCGGCCGAGCTCCTGCGACAACGTGGTGACGTCGGCATCGGCGATCCCGCACGGCACGATCCGGTCGAACCAGGTCAGGTCGTTGTCGCAGTTCAGCGCGAACCCGTGCATCGTGACGCTCTGCGCCACCCGGATGCCGATCGCCGCGATCTTCCGCTCCCGCCCGCGCTCGTCGGCCGGCACCCAGACACCGCTGCGGCCCTTGACCCGCCCGGTCCGTACGCCGAGCTCAGCACAGACCGCGATCAGCGCCTCTTCCAGCCGGCGCACGTAGTCCACGACGTACACATGTGAGGCGAGCTTCACGATCGGGTACCCGACCAGCTGGCCAGGTCCGTGCCAGGTGATCTTGCCGCCGCGGTCGACGTCGACCACCGGCGTGCCGTCAACCGGTCGCTCGTGTGGCTCCGTGCGCTTGCCGGCCGTGTAGACCGGCGGGTGCTCGAGCAGGATGACCGTGTCGGACCCGGTGCCCTCGGCAACCTGCGCGTGCAGCCGCCGCTGCTCGGCCCAGGCCGTCTCGTAGTCAACCGCGTCGGCGCCGAATCCGGCCTCCACATACTCGATAGCCCTCACGCCTTCGAGTGTATGCCGCCCGTTCCGCGGCCGTTCGCCGCCATCCACAGGCCCCCGGTCCCGGCGGTGACTGTGGATAACTTCCGGGCCGCCGGCGCCGATCCGGGCACTCTCTTGGGTATGGAATCCGAAGACATCTCCGGCTACAGCTTGCGCCGTGGGCTCGGGTCTGGCTCGGCCGGTACCGTCTGGCTGCTCCGGGACCTGGCCACCGGGCGGCACGCTGTGCTCAAACGCATCCCGAAAGCGGCCGTCGTGACGCCGAAGGCATTCATCGGCGACCTCGACCTCGCCCGCACCATCGACCACCCACACATCGCCCGCCTGCTCGAGGTCAGAGAGTCCGACCGCGAGTGGCTCCTCTTCAGTCAGTACGTCGCTGCCGGCACGCTCACGTCGCTGCTGGAGCGTCGTGACGCCCTTTCACCAGGCGAACTGGTAACCCTCATCAGCCCACTGGCACAGGGTCTGTCCGCCTTGCACCGATGCGGTCTCACCCACGGTCACCTGCACCTCGACGACATCATGTTCGACGCCGACGGCCGACCCGTCATCACCGACGCCGGCCTCCGTGCCCTAGCTCCGCCCAGCAGCCCCGCGGCCGACCTCACAGCCCTGGGCGCCATCGCTCACCAGGCGGGCGGCACCGCCAAATCCTTCCCCGCATCGCTCTTCACCACCACCGCGGACGTCCTGGCCCAGCAAACCCTCCACCGAGCCACCCCACTCCCCATCTCCCTCAACTTCACCCAGGACCGCGAGCCCACAACCCCTATCCCACCTTCGCCCGCGACACCTCCCGCCATCAGCCTGCGACGACCTCAGCCCGCAACTCAAAGGCATGGGAGTGCCCGTCAGTCCGCACTCAGGTTCCTACGCACCAAACGCGCCGCCTACGGAATCCTCGCGGCGTGCGGAGCCGGCGCGGTGACAACCCTCGTCATCGGCCTGGCAGCCGCCGGCGTCCTCGGCCACCCCACCCGCTCAACCGCGACAAATCACCAAGCAACTCCATCGAGCACGCCACCAGCTCAACCCACCCGGACAGCGGAAGCTAGCTGGCTGCAGACCTTGCAGGCTTTAGATGTACGTCGCTCCCGCGCGTTCGCCACCCTCGACCCCACCGTGCTGAACTCCGTCTACGTCCCCGGCAGCTCACCCTGGTCAGCCGATCGCGACCTGCTCTCCTCCTACCGCAAGCAGCAACTCCGCATCGAAGGACTCCGCCTGCAGATCCAGTCCGTGACCGTCGAGACCTCAGGCAAGACAACAGTCGTGCTCCGAGTCGTCGACCGCTTCGTCACAGGCGTAGCCGTCACTCCGGCAGGCCAGCGAACAACCTTCCCACCAGGCAAACCGACCACTCGCCGCGTCACCCTCACGGCAGCCGCCGAGTCCTGGCGCATCTCCGCGATCGCCGCAGCATGATCACCCGGAATCGCCCGCCCGAGAGCGCGTCAGGCGAGGGCGGACTCGAGCGCGGTTTCCGCCGTCGGGTGTTCGAAGGTGAAGGAGGAGGAGAGCAGCGCGCTGGGGAGTGCGCGCTTGCTGCCGATCAGTTCCCAGGCGAACTCGCCGAGCACCGTGGTGAGGACGAACGACGGGACCGGTACCAGCGTCGGCCGATGCAGCGCCGCACCCAGGGCCTTGGTGAACTCCTGGTTGGTGGTGGGCTCCGGCAGCGTGACGTTCACCGGCCCGGACACCTGGTCGTTCTCGGCGCAGTGCCGAACGGCGCCGAGCCAGTCGGTCAGCGAGACGACCGGGAAGTACTGCTTGCCGGAACCGAGTCGTCCACCGACGCCCACCCGGAACGGCAACGAGAGCAGCTGAAACGCGGGAGCCGAGCGTTCGAGTACGACGCCCGTGCGCAACGCGATCACCCGGCAGCCGGCCTCGCGCGCCGGATCGGCCGCGCCTTCCCAGACCCGCACCACGTCGGCCAGGAAGCCGTCACCGAGTTCGGACTCCTCGGTGAGGATCTGGTCGCCACAATCCTTGCCGTAGCCACCGATACCGCTCTGGGTCATGAACACCGGCGGCCGCTCCAACCGGGCAGCGGCCTGCGCCAGCGTGGCCGTCGTACTGACCCGGCTCTCCCGGATCGCCTTCCGGTACTTCGGGGTCCACGGCCGGCCGATGTTCGCGCCGGCCAGGTTGATCAGGACGTCGGCGTTCTCCAGCGCGGAGGGATCCAACTGTCCACGCGCGGGATCCCAGCGGACCTCGCTCGGCTGCGACGGCTCACGCCGTACCAGCCGGGTGACCTGGTGGCCGTCGGCCAGCAGGTCCCGCGCCAATGCCTTACCGAGGAAGCCGGACGAACCGGCGAGCACATATTTCACGAGACACAGCTCCGGCTTCTCGGTGAGGCCGCGGCCGGCCTGACCATCGTCGATTCGGTCAGGCCGGGGCGGCGGCCTCTGCTACTTCCGTCCGTTGCCGGATCAGACGTCGAACTGGGCTTCCTCGAGACGCTGCTTGACCGCGGTCAGGTAGCGGGCCGCGTCGGCGCCGTCGACCAGGCGGTGGTCGTAGGTCAGCGCCAGGTAGACCATCTGGCGGATCGCGATCGTCTCGCCGAGCTCGGGGTGGGTGATGACGACCGGGCGCTTGACGACCGAGCCGGTCCCGAGCATGCCGACCTGCGGCTGGTTCAGGATCGGGGTGTCGAACAGCGCGCCCCGGCTACCGGTGTTGGTGATCGTGAACGTACCGCCCGCCATCTCGTCCGGCAGCACCTTGTTGGTGCGGACCCGCGCGGCCAGGTCGGCGATCTTCTTGGCCAGGCCGGCGATGTTCAGGTCACCGGCGTTGTGCACGACCGGGACCATCAGGCCCTTCTCGGCGTCCACGGCGATGCCCAGGTGCTCGGCGGCGTGGTAGGTGACCTCACCGGCCTCGTCGTTGATCGAGGCGTTCAGCTTCGGGTACTGCTTCAGCGCGTCCACCGCGGCGAGCGCGAAGAACGGCAGGAAGGACAGCTTGACGCCCTCGCGGGCCTCGAACTCGGCCTTCTTCGCGTTCCGGAGCTTGGAGATCTCGGTGACGTCGACCTCGACCACGGTGGTCAGCTGCGCCGAGACGTGCAGCGAGTTGACCATGTGGCTGGCGATGGCCTTGCGGATCCGGCTCATCTTCTCGGTCGTACCACGCAGCGGGCTGATCGGCGCTGCCGTCTTCGCCGCGGGGGCGGAGGCGGCAGGTGCGGCCGCAGCCGGAGCTGCTGCGGCGGCGGCCTTCTGGGCCTCGGCGGCGGCGAGCACGTCCTGCTTGCGGATGCGGCCACCGACGCCGGTGCCCTGGACGGCGCCCAGGTCGACCGAGTGCTCAGTCGCCAGCTTGCGAACCAGAGGGGTCACATAGTTCGGCCCCTCCGACGAAGACCCATTCGACGACGCCGCCGGACCGGCCGGAGCCGACTGCGGCGCGGGAGCCTGGGCCGCCTGCGGGGCGGGTGCCTGCGCGGCCGGAGCCTGAGCGGCCTGCGGGGCAGGTGCCTGGGTGGTGGGCGCCTGAGCCGCGGGCTGTGCGGGCGGAGCTGCCTGCGGCGCGGGAGCCTGAGCGGCCGGAGCCGGCGCGGACTGCGGCGCAGGGGCTGCCTGCGGGGCCGGAGCTGCAGCGGGTGCCTGGGCAGCCGGGGCCTGCGCGGCCGGAGCCGGGGTCGCCGGGGCGGGGGCTGCCTGCTCCGCGGCCGGGGCGGCCGGAGCGGGGGACGAGGCGGCGGGGGCTGCGTCGCCGGAGCCGACGATGGCCAGTTCGGCGCCTACCTCGACGGTTTCGTCTTCGGCGACCTTGATCTCCAGCAGCTTGCCGGCGACCGGCGACGGGATCTCGGTGTCGACCTTGTCGGTGGAGACCTCGAGCAACGGCTCGTCCACTGCCACATCGTCGCCGACCTGCTTCAGCCACCGGGTGACGGTTCCCTCGGTAACACTCTCACCCAACGCGGGCAGCGTTACCGAAGTACCGGAGCTGGACCCGGCAGAAGCGGCGGGAGCGGGCTCGGCCGGAGCTTCCTGTACTTCCGGAGCCGGCGCGGCCTCGGCAGCAGGTGCCTCCTGTGCCGGCGCTTCGGCGGCGGGAGCCTCGGCGGCAGGTGCGGCCGGGGCCTCCTCAGCCGGTGCAGCCTCGGCAGGGGCAGCTTGGCCGTTGGAGGAGCCGGTGGATTCGCCGGCGTCGCCGATTACTGCGAGTTCGGCGCCTACCTCTACGGTTTCGTCCTCGGCGGCCTTGATCTCCAGGAGAGTGCCGGCCACGGGGGAGGGGATCTCGGTGTCGACCTTGTCGGTCGAGACCTCCAGCAGGGGCTCGTCGACGGCAACCGTGTCACCGACCTGCTTGAGCCAGCGGGTGACGGTTCCTTCGGTGACGCTCTCCCCGAGGGCCGGCAGGGATACAGAGGTCGGCATGACGGTCGTTGCTCCTTCGTCTATTCGGTTCGAGTTCAGCCTACGGTGCCGCTCGAACCGGCGGGATCTGGGTCAGCAGGAACCGCCGGTAGGAGCGGTCAGAAACTATTCGTGGAAGTGCAAGGGCTTACCGGCGAGCGCCATGTGCGCCTCGCCGAGGGCCTCGTTCTGGGTCGGGTGGGCGTGCACCAGCGGCGCGACGTCGGCGGGGAAGGCCTCCCAGTTGTAGATCAGCTGCGCCTCGCCGATCAGCTCGCCGACCCGGGAGCCGACCATGTGCACGCCGACCACCGCGCCGTCCTTGGCCCGGACCAGCTTCACGAAGCCCTGGGTCTTCAGGATCTGGCTCTTGCCGTTGCCGCCGAGGTTGTAGTTGAGGATCTCGACCTCGCCGTACTTCGCCTTGGCCTGCTCCTCGGTCAGGCCGACGGAGGCGACCTCGGGCTCGGAGTAGGTGACCCGGGGGATGCCGAGCTCGTCGATCGGGGCCGGGTTCAGCCCGGCGAGGTGCTCGACGACGAAGATGCCCTGCTGGAAGCCGCGGTGCGCGAGCTGCAGGCCGGGCACGATGTCGCCGACCGCGTAGACGCCCGGCACGCTGGTCTGCAGGTTCTCGTCGACGGTGACGAAGCCGCGGTCGAGCGCGATCCCGACCTCTTCGTACCCGATCCCGGCCGTGTTCGGCCCGCGGCCGACCGCGACCAGCAGCACCTCGGCCTCGATCACCTCACCACCGGCGACGGTGACCCGGACGCCGTTGTCGTGGGTGTCGACGGACTCGAACGGCGTAGCCGTCTTGAAGTTGATCTTGCGCTTGCGGAACGCCCGCTCGAGCGTCTTGCTGCAGTCGGCGTCCTCGGCCGGTACCAGCCGGGGCAGCGCCTCGACGATCGTCACCTTGGTGCCGAACGAGGTCCACGCGCTGGCGAACTCGACGCCGATCACGCCGCCGCCGAGGATCACCGCGGACTCGGGCACCCGGTCCAGCGTCAGCGCGTGCTCGCTCGCGATCACCCGGTTGCCGTCGAGCTCCAGCCCGGGCAGCGAGCGGGAGTACGAGCCGGAGGCGATGATGACGTTCTTACCGGTGTACGTGGTGCCGTTGACGGCGACCGTCCGCGGCGAGGTCAGCCGTCCCTCGCCCTCGATCACGGTGATGCCGCGGGACTTGATCTGCCCCTGCAGGCCCTTGAAGAGCCGGTCGACGACGCCGTCCTTGTACTTGTTCACGCCGCCCATGTCGACGCCCTCGAGTGTGGTCCGGACCCCGAACTGCTCACCCTCGCGGGCGGAGTCGGCGACCTCGGCGGCGTGCAGCAGAGCCTTGGTCGGGATGCAGCCGCGGTGCAGGCAGGTGCCGCCGAGCTTGTCCTTCTCCACCAATGCGACCGACATCCCCAGTACTGCGGCGCGCAGCGCGGCGGCATAGCCACCACTACCTCCGCCGAGGATCACCAGGTCGTACGTCGTGCTGCTGTCTGCCGTGTTCGTCACGAGTTCCTCCGTGGGGCGTCAAGGTCGGCGGGCGGCCCCGGATCGCGGAGTTCCGGCCCGGGCGTCATCTTGTCACCGTCAGCGGTCCGCGTCGCTCCCGGGCCGGATTTGCAGGAATGGTGGACACTAGCTCCCATGAAGTGGTTCGGTCGCCGGCAGAAGCCGGGCACGATGCGCAAGTCGGACAACCCCGACCAGGCGCACCTGCGGGAGTTCGCCCAGACACGGCAGGGTGTCGAGGGTTTCGTCGAGCCGCGCACGGCGGTGACGGACTACACGCTGCTGCTGGTCGCCATCGACGGCGAGTGGACCCGCCGCCGGGTTCCGTCGGTCCAATGGGCCCACCAGTTCGCCAACAAGCTGGGCGTCCCCTCCTACGACGCCGCCGTGGTCGGCTACCCACCCCGCATGCGCGAGTACAACGCCCGGATGAAGAAGAACGGCCTCGCCTGACCTCTGTGGACACGAGCGCGGTCGGGTGCATTCTGAAGGTATGACCGACCGCGACGAGTTCCTGACGTGGGTCAAGACCGCGCTGTACGACGCGGAGCTGGCGCTGCACAACGGCGATGCCGCCCCCAGACGAGCGCTCTGGTCCCGCAACGAGCCGGTCAGCGTCCTGGGCGCGTGGCGCAACGCCAATGGCCAGCAGGAGATCGACGAGCTCTTCAGCGCCCTGGGCAAGAGCTTCTCCGACTGCACGTCCTACGCGTTCGAGCTACAGGCCTACGACGTGGTGGGCGACATGGCCTACACCTCGGGCCTCGAGCACACCTCGGCGTCGGTCGACGGCAAACCACGCACCTACACGCTCCGCGCCACCCAGGTGTACCGCCGCGAGGCCGGCAGTGGCGGGTCGCCCACCGCCACGGCGACACAGTGGCCGAGTGATCACAGGATCGGGACGCGGGCGCGGACTGTAGCGGGCAGGGCGGTGTCGATCTCGCCCAGCAGCAGGCCGGGATCGGCGGCGAGGTGGGCTCGGGTGTGGCCCAGTGGGTCGATCAGAGCGCTACGGCCGATACCGAGCGGGTCCGTGCCGCCCGGAGGCGTCCAAGCCTGATCGCAAGCAAGGAGCCAGGCCTGCGCGTCCGACGCCCGGGCGCGGATCAGTAGGTCCCACTGCTCTTCCTTGCCCGGCCCGGCGCCCCAGGATGCCGGTACGACGATCAGCTCCGCCCCCGCCCGTCCGAGGTCGGTGAACTGCCCGGCGAACCGCAGGTCGTAGCAGGTGGCCAGGCCGACTCGGACGTCGTTCAGCTCGAAGGTCACCAGGTCCTTGCCGGGGGCAACCAGGTCGGACTCGCGGGAGCCGAAGGCGTCGTAGAGGTGGATCTTGCGGTACGACGCCTCGACGCCCGGGCCGGCCGCCAGCAGGGTGTTGTGGACCCGCCCGTCGTCGGCAGGCTCGAACAGCCCGGCGATCACGACCACGCCGAGGTCGGCCGCGAGCTTGCGCAGCCCGGTCGCAAATGGTCCGTCGAGGGGTTCGGCGACGGCTCGTAGGTCGGTGCCGAAGGCGGCCAGCGTCGCCTCGGGCAACGAGACCAGTGAGGCGCCGGCGGCAGCGGCACGGCGTACCGCTTCGGTGGCGGTGGCTAGATTGGCCACTGGGTCCGGGCCGGTGCTGATCTGGGCGGCCGCAACGCGCAGGGATGTCATGAACCCTCCAAAGGCTGTATACATTGAGTATGCAATTGAGTGGGGACTCCGGCCGGGACCGTGCCTACCAGTACCTGCGGGGGACCGTGTTGAGCGATCCCGCAGTCTCCGGGACGTTCATCAACGAGCAAGCCGTCGCGACCGAGGTCGGAATCTCCCGTACTCCGGTCCGAGAGGCCCTGCTCATGCTGGCCGCGGAGGACCTGGTCCAACTCGTCCCGCACCGGGGAGCCTTCGTGGCGCCGGTGCCGGGCCGGGAGATCGCCGAGATGATGCAGGCTCGCGGCGTCATCGAGTCCTGGGCGGCAACCACCTGCCTGGCCTCACCCGATGGCGCACCGGTGGACGCCATGTCCGCAGTGCTCGGGCAGCAGCGGGCCATTGTCGAGGCCGGTGACGCCAAGGAGTTCATCGAGCTCGACAGCCAGTTCCACGCGCTACTGGTGGAAGCGGCCGGCAATACCGTGCTCGGCCGGCTGTACGACAGCTTGCGCGCTCGCCACGTGCTCCTGGGGGTAGTGGCTTTGCAGCGGAGCGCTACGAGGCGCCAGGACGTACTGACTGAGCACCAGGCGATCGTGGACGGCCTCGCCTCCGGTGACGCGATCGAGGCGGAAAAAGCAATCCTCCGCCACCTCGACACCACCGGTTCCATCCTCATGCAAGGCTGACAGCGTTGGTCGGTGCCTCTTCGTCCTGCACCGCCCGGCCGAGCCGCAAGCCGACCAGGGTCACGACACAGGCCACCACGATGTACAGCGCGATCACATAGCCGGTACCGGTCTTCGCCAGGAAGTAGGTGAAGGCCAGCGGCGCCAGCGCGCCCCCGATGATCCCGGCGAACGTGTAGGCGAGTGAGCTACCCGTGTACCGCAGCCGCGCCGTGAACTGCTCCGACACGAACGCCGCCTGCGGTCCGTACATCAGCGAGTGGAACACCAGCCCGATCACCACACCCGGCAGCACAGTGGCCAGCGAAGACGCCATCGCGAAGAACACCACACTCCAGATCGCACCGCCGACCGCACCGATCCCATAGATCAGCCGCCGCCCATACCGATCGGAAAGCCAACCAGACAAGGGAATCAGCCCCACCTGGAACGCCGACCCGACCAGCACCGCAGTCACCGCCTCGCCACGACTCATGTCCAGGTTCTTGGTCGCATAGGTCAGCACGAAGACAGCGAACATCGCATAGAGCACATCCGGCCCGACCCGCGACAGGATCGCCGCGACCAGCCCGCGCGTCTGCGTACGCAGTACCTCCGTCACCGGAGCAGTCGGCCGATCCCCACGGGCCTCCAGCTCCTTGAACACCGGAGTCTCCTCCAGCTTCGTCCGGATCAGCAGCCCGAAGGCAACCAGTACTGCGGACAACAGGAAGGCAACCCGCCAACCCCAGCTCAAGAACTGGTCCTCCGACAGCAACCCGGCCAGTACAGCCAGTACGCCGTTCGCCATCAGTGTGCCGAGCGGCGGACCCACCTGAGCGGCAGAGGCCCAGAAGCCTCGCTGCCCGGCCTGGCTGAACTCACTGCTCAGCAGGACCGCTCCACCCCACTCACCACCGACACCTACGCCCTGGATGAACCGCAGGAACACCAGCAGGGTCGGAGCAAGCGCGCCGGCCTGCGCATGGGTCGGCAGCAGCCCGATGAAGAAGGTGGCGATGCCGATCAGCAGCAGGGTGGCGACCAGCACCTTCTTGCGGCCGATCACGTCACCCAGGCGGCCGAAGATGATGCCGCCGAGTGGACGGGCGATATAGCCGACGGCGTATGTGCCGAACGCCTGCAGTGTTCCGGTGAGCGGCTCGCTGCCCGGGAAGAACAGGTCGCCGAAGACGAGCGCCGCGGCGGAGCTGTAGACCGCGAAGTCGTACCACTCCAGGGACGTGCCGGACAGGCTCGCCGCGAAGGCCTTGTAAAGGCTCCGGCGATCACCGGCAACATGGCCGGCGGGGGCGGTGGGGGTGGACATCGGGGTGGACCTCCTCGCGTCGTTGCTCCATACTTGCTGTATACAACGTGTTCACGCAAGCCCTGACTCGAATTCAGTGGAGGTTCCCGTGCCCCAGACCCTGCGATTCACGCTCCCGGACGGCTCCGAGCGGCAGATCGACGTCCGCTATGCGCTCAATGCCGGGTACGCCGGCCGCGACACCCAGCAGGTCCAGCACCACGTCGACGAGCTGGCGGAGCTGGGTGTGCCGGCCCCGAAGCGGATTCCGACCCTCTACCCGCTGTCGGCCAGCCTGGTGAGCCGGCCGGATGTAGTACAGGTGGCGCACGGCAAGACCTCGGGGGAGGCGGAGTGGGCGCTGATCGTGGGGGACGGGCCGGACGACCTGCTGCTGACGGTCGCGTGCGATCACACCGACCGGGCGCTCGAGGTGCACGGGGTCGCCTGGAGCAAGCAGTCAGCACCTGACGTGCTCGGCGACGTGGCCTGGCCACTCGAAGCCATCGAGGGCGAGCTGGATGAGTTCACCCTGAAGGCCTGGGTGCGCCACGGTGACACCGAGCAGCTGATCCAGGACGGCACGCTCGCGCAGCTGCTGCCGCCGTCGTACTGGGTGGAGGAACTCAAGGACCGCTTGGTGCCCGGCACTGTGGTGCTCAGCGGCACGATCCCGATGATCGCGGGAGTCGACCAGTTCGCCGACGCGTGGCGGGTCGAGCTGACCGACCCGCGCGGCCTGACCAGCCGGATCGTCTACTCGGTCGAGCAACTCGCGGCGGCCTGGGAATGAAGGCCGAGCATGAGTTCTTTCCGGCGGCCGAGGGTCCCTGGATGGAAGACGGACCGGGAATCACCCAGCGCGTCCTGACCGAAGCAGCAGACGGCACGCTGACCAGGATCGCCCGCTGGGCGCCGGGCACCACGACGGGCGACGAGGTGATCAGGCACGAGTACTTCGAGGAGGTCTACCTACTCGAAGGCTCGCTGACCGACCTCACCCTCGGCAAGACCTTCAGAGCAGGGGATTACGCAGCTCGCCGGCCCGGTATGCCGCATGGGCCGTACCGGACCGACGAGGGCTGCACAATGCTGGAGACCCGGTACTAGCTCGCAGCGGCGGCGAGCTCGACCAGCGTACGGACCGAGTACCCGGTACCACCGCTGGTCGTGTAGCCCGACGGCCCGCCGTCGTTGAAGGCCGGGCCGGCCACGTCGAGGTGCACCCAGTCGATGCCCTCAGCAACGAAATCGCCGAGGAAGGCGGCCGCCGCCAGCGCGCCGCCCCAGGGCTCGCCGGTGATGTTCGCCAGGTCGGCGATCTTCGAGTGCGAGCGCAGCTTGTCGAGCATCTCGGCCGGGATCGGCAGCGGCCACATCGCCTCGCCGGCGGCGACCGCGGCGTCGACCACCCGGTCGCGGGCGACGTCGGTGTTGGCGAACGCACCGGCCACCTTGGTGCCCAGGGCAACGACACACGCGCCGGTCAGGGTCGCCACGTCGACGATGAGGTCGGGCTGATCCTCGGAGGCGCGAACCAGGGCGTCACCGAGTACGAGCCGGCCCTCGGCGTCGGTGTTGAGCACCTCGACCGTCTTGCCGCCGTACATGGTCAGGACGTCGGACGGGCGGGCCGCCGAGCCGGAGGGCATGTTCTCGGCCATCGCGGCGTACGTGGTCACCTGGACCGGCAGTTCGAGCCGGGCGATCGCGACGGTGGCGGCGATCACGGCAGCGGCGCCGGCCATGTCGGACTTCATGCTGATCATGCCGCTGGCGGTCTTCAGCGAGAGGCCGCCCGAGTCGAAGGTGATGCCCTTGCCGACGAAGGCCAGGTGGGTGACCGGCTTCTTCGGCGTGTAGGTCAGCTTGACCAGCCGCGGCGGGTTGGTGGAGCCCTGGCCGACGCCGAGGATGCCGCCGTACCCGCCCTTGGCGAGCGCCTTCTCGTCCAGTACCTCGACCTTGACGCCGTACTCCTTGCCGAGCTTGACCGCGTGCGCGGCGAACTCGGCCGGGTGCAGGTCGGACGGGGGAGTGTTCACCCAGTCGCGGACCTGGTGGACCGCGTCGGCCGTCACCTCGGCCCGCTCCAGCGCCGCCTTGGCGTCCCGGTTGCGGGCCAGGTCGGTCAGCACGATCACGTTGCCGGGGGCGTCGGTGTTCGCCTCGGACTTGTAGGCGTTGAAGGTGTAGCGGCCGATCAGGGCGCCCTCGGCGATCGCCCGGACGCACTCGGCGTCCGGCGTCGGCAGCGAGAAAGCGATCGACTGGCCGGCCTTGGCGGCCCGCACGCCGATCCCGGCGGCGACCCGCAGGTCCTCGGTCTTCAGCGCTCCGTCCGGCGCGGCACCGAGGCCGACGGCGATCACGATGGCCGACTTGCCCGGCTTCGGGCCGGGGACCTTGGTGACCTCACCGGCCTTGCCGGTGGCGCCGAGGCCGGCCAGCACCTCCACCAGCTTCCCGCCGTACGCGGCGTTCAGCGACTCGGTGCCGGCGGGCAGGGTGACGCCGCCGTCGAGCTTGACCACGCCGATCACCAGGACGTCGGTCTTGACGCCGGCCGGATCGGACTTGCTCAGGGTGATGGTGCTCACGAAATCCTCAGTCCTCCTTGACCGGGTGGCAGGTGCCGGTCGTGACGGTACGTGAATGCTGCCTCCGCATGCTACGCGTCGGACGACCGTGATCCGACTCTCAGGCAGTGATGTCGGCCGCATCATGGGGTCGCCGCGTCCGGTAAGTTCCGGTTCATGACCGAGTCTCAGGCGTTGAAGAAGTCCCCGTTGCACGAGCGGCACGTCGCCCTCGGCGCCAAGTTCGCCGAGTTCGGCGGCTGGGAGATGCCGCTGGAGTACAGCGGGGTCGTCGCCGAGCACACGGCCGTCCGGACCTCCGTCGGGGTCTTCGACGTGAGCCACCTCGGCAAGGCGACGGTCAAGGGCCCGGGCGCCGCAGCGTACGTGAACTCCTGCCTGACCAACGACCTGGGCAAGATCGCCCCCGGCCAGGCGCAGTACACGCTGTGCTGTGCCGAGGACGGCGGCGTGGTCGACGACCTGATCGCGTACCTGCACGCCGACGACGACGTGTTCCTGATCCCGAACGCGGCCAACACCGCCGAGGTCGTCCGCCGGCTCGCCGAGCGGGCGCCGGACGGAGTCGTGGTGACCAACACCCACGACGACTACGCAATCCTGGCCGTCCAGGGCACCGACAGCGACGAGGTGATCAAGGCGATCGGCCTGCCGACCGGCCACGACTACATGTCCTTCGCTGTCGCAGACTTCTCCGGTACGCCGGTAGTGGTCTGTCGCACCGGCTACACCGGCGAGCGCGGCTACGAGCTGGTAGTGCCCAATGAGGCAGCCCTGGCCGTCTTCGACGCGCTACTGAAGGCAGGCGAGCAGTACAACCTCGTACCGGCCGGGCTGGGCGCTCGCGACACGCTCCGGACCGAGATGGGCTACCCGCTGCACGGCCAGGACATCTCGCCCGAGATCACTCCGGTCCAGGCACGCTCGGGCTGGGCCGTCGGCTGGAAGAAGGAGCACTTCTGGGGCGACCAGGCGCTGCGCGCGGAGAAGGAGGCCGGCCCGGCCAAGATCCTCCGCGGCCTGCGTGCCGTCGGCCGCGGCATCCCGCGCCCTCACATGACAGTCGTCGACCCCGCAGGCACCGCACTGGGTGAGGTGACGTCCGGCACGTTCTCCCCGACCCTGAAGAAGGGCATCGCCCTCGCACTGCTCGACGCCGCCGTCAAGGAAGGCGACCAGGTCGCCGTCGACATCCGCGGCCGGCAGGAGCCCTTCGAGGTCGTCAAGCCCCCGTTCGTCACCGTGCACGTCCGCGAGAGCTGACCCACCCGCCTCCGACGACGAACCCCGGCCGCTGCTTTCCTGACCCGGGGTTCGTCCCGCACCCGCGGCGCCGCAGCCCCACGACAGTGAGCCTCTACTCCGTACGCACTCACACACCACCCACGCCCTACCTGCGCCACAGGCGTAAGCAGGCTGGACACCACCCCAAGCAAAGCGGTTGCAAGTACTACCGGGTGACTCGTCCATTGGCGCATACGCGCAGCCTGTGCCACACCTGTTACCCACCGCCTACCACCGCGTTACCCTGCGCACGTGGATTACCGCTTGCTGGGGCCGGTGGAGGTTTGGGCTGCGGGGCGGAGGGTGGAGCTCAAGCGGAGGCAGGAGCGGTTGCTGCTTGCTGTCTTGTTGCTGGAGCCGGGGAAGGTCGTTCCGACTGACCGGCTGATCGGCTTGCTGTGGCCGGAGGAGCAGCCGGGGAATCCGAAGCGGGCGTTGCAGGTCTATGTGTCCCGGCTGCGGGCGGTACTTACAGATGCCCAACTGCTGGGCGAGGGCCACGGATACGCGCTGCAGGGGACCGCTGGCCGGACTGATGTCGAGAAGTTCGCTGCGCTGGTGGAGCAGGCACAGGTACTACCGGATCTTGAGCGCCGCCGGGAAGTACTGGTCGAGGCGTTGGCGCTCTGGCGTGGACCGGCCTTGGCCGACGTCGCCTCGGAGGATGTACGTCGACGACTGTGCGGCGGGCTCGACGAGTCGCGGTGGGCGGCGCAGGAGCTGCGGTTGCGAACCGAGCTGGCGCTGGGGCAGCACCAGGAGATGCTCCCTGAGCTTGCCGAGCTCACTGCGGCGCAGCCGACGCGGGAAGGTCTGGCAACTGCCCGGATGCTGGCGCTGTATCGCTCCGGCCGACAGGCTGACGCTCTGGCCGTCTATGCCGAACTGGTGCGTCACCTGGACGAGGAGCTCGGGGTCGAGCCCGGTGCCGAGGTCCGAGACCTGCAGGTGGCAATGCTGCGGCAGGACGAATCATTGAATCTTGCCGCGGCCGAGACCGGTCCGCGAGAGCTACCTGCCGACGTCGGACTGCTTGTCGGCCGGGATGAGCTACTGGGTGAGCTGGCCGAGGTACTGACGAGCGCAGGACGCGGGAGCGGCGTACCGGCCGTCGTTTGTCTCTATGGCGGTGCAGGGACCGGCAAGTCGGCCGCTGCGGTCCGGCTCGGTCATCGGCTTGCTGACCACTATCCAGGTGGACAGCTCTTCGTCCGACTGCAGGACGTCAACGGCGATCCGGTCCCGGCGCGGACCGTACTGGCCCGATTGCTGCGCTCGCTGGGCGTGGATCCACAGACCTTCCCCGACTCAGTCGAGGAGCGGTCGTCACTCCTGCGAAGCACGCTGGCCGGACGCTCTGTACTACTGATGTTCGACGACGTCCTCGACGCGGGCCAGCTGCGACCACTGATGCCCGCGGACGGCAGATGCGCGGTCATCGCCACCTCCCGCCAGCCGTTGCTCGGCCTGGAAGACGCGGTTCATCGCGAATTGCAGGAATGTATTGACGAGGGCTTTCCCGGGGCCGGGAGATGACAATTCCAAGACATTTCGCTCCGCAATAGGGCAGATACGCTGCGTAGTAATCTGGCACAGAACGGCCAGTGACCGTGCTGTGCCGACGCTTTTCGCGCAGGGCCGTGCGCGGAGCGTAACTATTGGTGGCAAATGTTCCGGTCGGGTACCGCCTCTGGTAACGATTTGTGCACTGGTCGCGGAACCCGCTGGTTTTGGCGTCGAAGTGTCGGGCAGGCTAGCGCGCGGCTCCGGACGATCCGGCCTTGTCAAGCGAATTTGACTGCATGGCCCCCCGGAGCAAAGGCTCGGCACGATCTACAGACCGCCGCCGATCCTGTCCCCCCGGATTTCTGGCTGACCAGCTGACGGAGCACGCATGAGTATTGGGTCACCCGACTCGACCGTAGGTGTCGAGGACAACCCGTCGTCGGCCGAGCCGGTTCGCCCGGCGTCGGTGGCGCACGGCAAGTCCCCGACCCGGATCGCGGTGGACCGGCTGCGCAAGGACAAGGTGGCGATCGTCTGCGCCGCGCTGGTGGTCTTCTTCATCCTGATCGCCGCCCTGGCGCCGCTGCTGACCAAGCTCGAGGGTGCCGACATCAGCACCTTCAACACCGACCTGGTGGACGAGTTCGGCTATCCGACGATCCTGGCGAACTCCCAGCACTGGTTCGGCGTCGAGCCGAAGACCGGCCGGGACAACTTCGCCCGCTGGGTCTACGGCGCGCAGCCGTCGCTGATCGTCGCGTTCGTCGCGACCGTGATCGGCACCATCGTCGGCGTCGTGGCCGGCCTGCTGGCCGGCTTCATCGGCGGCTGGGTCGACCGGATCATCTCCTGGGTGATCGACTTCGTGCTGAGCCTGCCCTACCTGCTGTTCGCGATCGCGATGGTGCCGATCGTGGAGTCGCTGCGCGGTGGGTCGTTCAATCTCACGCCGGCCGAGCAGTCGTCGACCCGGTTCTACGTGCTGATCTTCGTGCTCTCGTTCTTCGGCTGGGCCGGGCTGGCCCGGATCATCCGCGGTGAGGTGCTGTCGCTGCGCGAGCGAGAGTTCGTGCTGGCCGCGAAGGCGATCGGCGTACCGACCTGGCAGGTCCTGTTCAAGGAGTTGCTGCCGAACCTGGTCGCCCCGATCGTCATCTCGGCCTCGCTCGCGCTGCCGGCCTACGTCACGGCCGAGGCGGGTCTGTCCTTTCTCGGCGTCGGGCTGATCGAGCCGAAACCGTCGTGGGGCCAGACGATCGCCAATGCCACCAACTGGTTCAAGGCGGACCCGCTCTACCTGTGGCTGCCGGTGCTGGGCATCACCATCCTGGTGCTCGCGCTGGCCCTGCTCGGTGACGCGGTGCGCGACGCCTTCGACCCCAAGACTCGTCGGTAGCCCGGCGTTTGCCCCAGCGGCAGAAAAGGAGAATCACGACAATGCAGTGGAAACGGATCACCGCGGTTTCGGCGACGGTCATGCTGGCCGTCGCGGCCTGCGGCAGCCCGTCGGCGAGCAACAAGCCGGGTAGCAACGCCACCATCGCCGGTGCGCAGGTCAAGGCGACCGACGCGACCGCGAAGGGCCCGGCGCCGGAGATCGACGGGGCCAAGAAGGGCGGGACGATCTCGGTCCTGTCCGACGTCACCCCGGACAGCTTCGACCCGACGAACACCTACTACGTCGACGGCACCCAGATCGAGAAGCTGTACTTCCGGGCGCTGACGCAGTACAAGCTGGACGAGAAGACCCAGAAGCCGATCCTGGTACCGGACCTCGCCGAGGACCTGGGGACCAAGTCGGCCGACGGCCTGACCTGGACGTTCAAGCTGAAGAAGGGCATCAAGTACGACGACGGCACGCCGGTCAAGGCGGTCGACTTCGCGTACGCGATCAAGCGGTCGTTCGCGCACGAGCTCTACGATGCCGGACCGGCCTACCAGATCCAGTTCTTCAAGGACGGCGAGAAGTACAAGGGCCCGTACGACGCCAACGGCAAGAACTACGCCGGGGTCGAGACGCCGGACGACTCCACCCTGGTCATCCACCTGGCCAAGAAGTTCGACGACCTGCCGTTCTTCGCGGCGTTCCCGATGTTCACCCCGATCCCGGAGAAGGCCGACACCAAGAAGGAGTACGAGCTCAAGCCGAAGTCGACCGGCCCGTACAAGGTCGCCTCGCTGACCCCGGGCTCGGAGCTGAAGCTGGTCAAGAACACCTTCTGGGATCCGGCCACCGACCCGGTCCGGCACCAGTACGTCGACGGCTTCGACTTCAAGTTCTCCCAAGACCTGGTCAAGGTCCAGCGCCAGGTGCTGGCCAGCTCCGGTACAGACGCCAACGCGCTGAACTACAGCAACCTGGACGCCTCCCTGCTGAACGAGGTCAAGGACCCGACCCAGATCGTCAAGGGCCCGCAGCCGTGTGTGATTACGTACTCGATGGACACCCGCAAGATCCCGTTCGAGGTCCGCAAGCTGATCGCCGAGGCGTACCCGTACGCCGACTGGCGCAAGGTCGCCGGCCTGACCCCGGACACCGCGATCCCGGCCTCGACCTACCTGCCGCCGGCCGTCCCGGGCTATGAGAAGTACGAGCTCCCGGGCCTGAACGGCACCGGCAAGGGTGCGTCCGACCCGGCCATCGCGCAGAAGGTCAAGGACAAGCTGAAGGAACTGGGCAAGGAGAACTTCGAGCTCAGCTGGTACTACTCCAACGACAACCCGATCACCACCCAGGTGAACGCGCTGCGGACCCAGGTCTTCCAGAAGGCCGGCTTCAAGGTTCGTACGATCGGTGTGCCGTCGGCGAAGATCCGGACCCTGATCGGCAAGCAGGACGCGCCCGTCAACATCGGCAAGGCTCCGGCCAACTGGTGCTCCGACTGGCCGACCGGCACCAGCTGGTTCCCGGTGCTCTACAAGTCCGACGCGATTGCCCTGGGCAACAGCCAGGGCCAGCTGCAGGACCCGAAGCTGGACGCCGAGATCGACCGCGTCGCCGCCCTCAGCCCGGAAGAGCAGCTGAAGGAGTGGACCAAGGTCGACAAGATGATCATGCAGGACTACCTGCCGTCGGTTCCGCTGTACTACTCGGCCAGCGCCTTCCCGGTCGGCAAGAACATCGGTCACGCGGTCAACGACCCGACGCAGGGCATGCCCGAGTTCACCTCGTTGTTCCTGAAGCAGCCCTGATCGGTGCTGCCCCAGGCAGTCGGCTGATCTGAATGAAGGGGTGGTGGCCGGACAATCGTCCGGCCATCACCCCGACCGGTGAGGAGAAACCTCGTGCTCTACTTCGTGGCGCGTCGGCTGGTGAGCGCGCTCAGTGTCGTGCTGGTCACGCTGGTCGCGACCTTCGCGTTGTTCTTCGTCGCCCCGACCGACCCGGCCGCGGCGATCTGTGGTGAGCGCAACTGCACCCAGGAGCGCTACAACGACATCAAGGAAAACCTGCACCTGGACAAACCCAAGGTGCAGCAGTTCGCCGAGTACACGGCGGGGATCTTCGCGGGCCGGACCTTCACGACGTCCGGCGTCGTGCAGGACTGCAACGCGCCCTGCCTGGGTTTCTCCTTCAAGAGCAACCGGCCGGTCACGGACATGCTGAAGACCCGGCTCCCGGTGACGGTCTCGCTGGTTCTCGGGTACGCCGTGATCGTGCTGACCGTGGGCGTGACGATCGGCTCGATGGCCGCGAAACGGCGCGGGACGACCGGTGACCGGGTGCTGATGAGCAGCACCCTGGTGCTCAGCTCGATCCCGTACTACATCGTCGCGCTGATGCTGTCGCTCTACCTGACCGTGCTCTACCCGATCCTGCCCAGAGGCGGCTACACGCCGTTGACGGAGAACCCGGTCAAGTGGTTCACCGGGTTGCTGACGCCCTGGCTCATCCTCGGGATCTACAGCTGTACGCAGTACGCCCGGTACTCGCGCGGGTCGATGGTGGAGACCCTCAGCGAGGACTACATCCGGACGGCGCGGGCCAAGGGCCTGTCCGACCGGGTGGTGACCTACAAGCACGCGCTGCGATCGGGCCTGATCCCGGTCGTCACGATCTTCGGTCTGGACATCGCCACCAGCCTGGCCGGCGCCATCTTCACCGAGCGGATCTTCGACCTGCCCGGGCTGGGCAACCTGGTGCTGGAGAGCCTGAAGAACTACGACCTGCCGGTCATCATGGGCACGGTGCTGATCTCCTCGGTCATCCTGGTCGCGATGAACTTCCTGGTCGACGTGACCTACAGCGTGATCGACCCGAGAGTGAGGCTGGCGTGACGACCCAGGATGTTCCCCGTGGTCCTTCGGTCGCGACCCGGGAGCGTCGCTCCGGGCTGACGCCGAGCGGCGAGACGCCGTACCTCGAGGTGCGGGACCTGACCGTGCGGTTCCCGACCGCCGACGGTGTGGTCAGCGCCGTCAACGGGCTGAGCTACGCCGTACCGCTGGGCCGGACGCTCGCGATCGTGGGCGAGTCCGGGTCCGGCAAGTCGGTGTCGAGCATGGCCGTGATGGGTCTGCACGACCCGAAGCGGACCCAGATCACCGGCTCGATCCGGCTGGGCGGCGACGAACTCGTCGGGCTGCCGGAGTCGGAGCTGATGAAGGTCCGCGGCGACGCGGTGGCGATGGTCTTCCAGGACCCGCAGTCGTCGCTGCACCCGCTCTACACGATCGGCGCGCAGATCAGCGAGGCGTACCGGGTGCACCACAAGGTGTCCAAGGACGTCGCCAAGAAGCGCGCCCTGGAGATGCTCGACCTGGTCGGCATCCCGAACCCGATCCGCCGGTTCAAGCAGTACCCGCACGAGTTCTCCGGTGGTATGCGGCAGCGCGCGATGATCGCGATGGGACTGGTCAACGACCCGAAGCTGGTGATCGCCGACGAGCCGACCACCGCGCTCGACGTCACCGTGCAGGCACAGATCCTGGACCTGCTGAACACCCTGCAGAAGGAGTTCGGCTCGGCGATCGTGCTGATCACGCACGACCTAGGGGTGGTGGCCGAGATGGCCGACGACGTCCTGGTGATGTACGCCGGCCGCTGCGTCGAGTACGGCACCGCCGAGGACGTCCTGGCCCGGCCGCGGATGCCCTACACCTGGGGTCTGCTGGAGTCGATCCCGACGGTCTCGGCCGCGAACGAGAAGCTGCGCCCGATCAAGGGTCTGCCGCCGTCGCTGCTGGCGCTGCCGGACGGCTGTTCGTTCAACCCGCGCTGTCCCTACAAGGACCGGGTGAAGAACGAACGCTGCACCACCGACCTGCCCGAGCTGCTTCCGGTCGACGGTGCCGGCGCGCACACGTCCCGTTGCCACCTGCACGACAAGGCCTCGATCTACGAGGCCGAGGTCGCGCCGAGACTGGGCTGAGGAGAGAGATGAGCGACACGACGCGTCCGGTGGACGCCAACACCAGCCCACTGCTGCAGATCCGCGACCTCAAGATGCACTTCCCGATCAAGGAGGCCGCGGGGCTCGGCCGGACCAAGAAGGTCGTCCAGGCCGTCGACGGAGTGAGCTTCGACCTCAAGCCGGGCAAGAGCCTCGGTCTGGTCGGCGAGTCCGGCTGTGGCAAGTCGACGACGGGCCGGATGATCACCCGGCTGCTGACCCCGACGTCCGGCCAGATCCTGTTCAAGGGCACGGACATCGCCCGGATGAAGGAGAAGCAGCTGCGTCCGTTCCGGCGGCAGTTGCAGATCGTCTTCCAGGACCCGTACAGCTCGCTGAACCCGCGGCAGACGGTCAGCAACATCCTGACCACGCCGCTGCGCGTGCACAACCTGGTTCCCAAGGGCCAGGAGCTCGCCCGGGTCCAGGAGCTGCTGGAGCGGGTCGGGCTGAACCCCGAGCACCACAACCGGTACCCGAACGAGTTCTCCGGCGGTCAGCGCCAGCGGATCGGGATCGCCCGCGCGCTCGCGGTGGAGCCCGAGGTGATCATCGCCGA
Source organism: Kribbella sp. NPDC051718 (assembly GCF_040681515.1). Taxonomy (NCBI): domain Bacteria; kingdom Bacillati; phylum Actinomycetota; class Actinomycetes; order Propionibacteriales; family Kribbellaceae; genus Kribbella; species Kribbella sp. NPDC051718. The sequence goes on from NZ_JBFAYZ010000003.1 coordinate 252,626, forward strand.
CGAGCCGGTCTCTGCGCTGGACGTGTCGATCCAGGCCCAGGTGATGAACCTGATGGAGGACCTGCGCCGTGACCTGGGCATCGCCTTCGTCTTCATCGCGCACGACCTCGGCGTGGTTCGGCACTTCTGCGACGAGGTCGCGGTGATGTACCTGGGCAAGATCGTCGAGCAGGGCCCGCGGGACCAGATCTACAACGCACCGCAGCACCCCTACACCCAGGCGCTGCTGTCGGCCGCTCCCGACCTGGGCACCATCCGCGGTACCCCGCCGAAGGAGCGGATCCGGCTGGTTGGTGACGTGCCGTCGCCGATCGACCCGCCGAGCGGTTGCCGGTTCCGGACCCGCTGCTGGAAGGCCGAGGACATCTGCGCCACCCAGGAGCCGCTGCTGATCGGCAAGCCGAAGTCCGGCCCGGGCCATGCCGCCGCGTGCCACTTCGCCGAACCGAAGGTAGACCTGACGGCGGCCACCGCCTAGTTATCCACAGTGAACGCCCTGCCGACGAAATTCATCGGCAGGGCGTTCTACTGTTCCCCCATGGACTTCCGTTTGCTAGGGGCAATCGAGGTGGCCGGCCAGACAGCACCATTGCGCCGGCAGGAGCGGTCGTTGCTCGCCATTTTGTTGCTGCGGGCAAATGAGTCGGTGTCGCTCGCGGAGTTGGTCGATCTGCTCTGGCCGGATGATCCGCCGGCTGATGCGCGTGGTTCGTTGCAGGTCTATCTGTCGCGGCTGCGCAAGGCGTTGCCGGGTCTGGCGATCATCAGTAGCGCGGCTGGGTATGCCGTGCAGGTTGATCCTGAGTCGATTGATGTCGAGCGTTTCCGTCGTCAGTTGGTATCGGCGCGTGGGGAATCTGATCCGGTGCGGCGGGCCGACGGGCTGCGGCGGGCTCTTGAGGTGTGGCGTGGTGAGGCGCTGGCTGATTTGATGCCGCCGGCGACTCGGGAGCGGTTGAGTGCGGGGCTGGTCGAGGAACGTGCGGCCGCTGTCGAGGACCGGGTGGAAGCCGATCTGCAAGCCGGTCGCCACGCCGAGGTCGAAGCCGAGTTGGCCGGCCTCGTCCGCCGGCACCCCGAACGCGAGCGCCTGATGCTCGCCTGGATGACCGCCCTCTACCGCGCCGGCCGCAAACCCGAGGCGTTGCAGGCATATGCGGACGGCGCCGAGCGGCTGGCGGAGGAGTTCGGACTCGACCCCGCACCGGCGTTGCGGCGACTGCACCTGGCGATCCTGCGCGACGACCCGAGCCTCCAGCTCTCGGCGACGCTGCGAGCCGAGAGCGCCGTCCCCAGAGAACTACCGGTCGACATCTCGTTGCTGGTCGGGCGCGACGACTTGCTGGCCGACGCGGTTCGGGTGCTGACCCGGGGCGATCGTGATCAACCTGCCGTCTACTGCCTCTGGGGTGGCGCAGGTGTTGGGAAGTCGGCTGCCGGGACGCGGATCGGCCATCTGGTGGCGGAGTCGTTCCCGGACGGGCAGCTCTTTGCGCGACTGCAAGACGTGCGGGGAAAGGCAGTGCCCGCTCAGGCACTGCTCGGGCGGATCCTGCGCTCGCTCGGTGTCCGGCCAGGTGAGATCCCCGCGTCGGCCGCTGACCGGGCGAGCCTGCTTCGCGAACGGACCGAGAACCTTGCTGTTCTGATGGTGATGGACGACGCGCTGGATGCCGGAATCGTCGCCGAGCTGCTGCCCACCGGTCCGCGCTGTGCCGTGCTGGTCACCTCACGCAAGCCGCTACCGGAGCTGACCGACGCGATGCACCGGCAAGTCACACCGCTGGACGGACCGACGAGCCATGCCTTGTTGACCCGGCTGATCGGGCGGACGCTACGCGACCGGTCGACCCTCGACTCGGTGGCCGAGCAGTGCGTCGGTCTGCCGCTGGCACTGCGCATCGTCGGCTCGCGGTTGGCTTTGTCGGGCGACGACGCGCTCCAGTCGATCGCCCACGCGCTGGCCGACGACGACCAGCGCCTCGACTCCATGGTGGCCGGCGACCTCGCGGTCCGGACGAGCCTCGGTCGCACGTTGACCCTCGCCGATCCGCAGGCCCGGCAGCTCCTTGGACGCCTCTCCCTGGTCGGCATCACCGAGTTCCCGTCCTGGGTGGCCGCACCCTTGATGGACACCGACGAGGCCGCCGGCAGCACCGCCTTCGACCGCCTGGTGGAGCTTGGCCTGGTCGAGCTCGTGAGCTTGCAGCGGTACAAGATGCACGCGCTCGTTCGCGCCTACGCTGCCGAACAACTGGCGTTGTCCGGCGACCGCGACGAACCGCTCGGGAGGTACCTCCAGGCCGTACTGCGCCTGGCCGGCCTGGCGGACAACCACCTCCCGCACGGGCTGACCGTCGCGGCACGCTTGGTGGTGCCGGACCGGCCGCGGCTGCCGGCCGCGGAAGCCGATGCCATCGCCGACCCAGGCGGATGGATGAACGGCAGCTGGCCGTTGATCCGGGCAGCCGTGTTCACGGCGATCCAGGCCGGCCGGCCGGTCGAGGCGGCCGAGTTGGCTCTGCGGCTGAACGGCTACAGCGTGATCGAGGCGCTCGACGAGCTCCGGGCCGAGGTGCTTTCCGCTGCCAGGGAAGTGCTCAAGGAGTCCGGGCCGCTGGAACTCTATGTCCGGTTGGCGTTCGGCCTGATCCCGGCCTTGGAGGTGTCCCCGGCCGAACGCCTGGCGGCCGGTGAGGAACTGCTGGCGCAGTCCGAGCAACTCGGGTCCACCGAGCTTCAGGTGCGGTCGATGTTGCACATCAGCATCGGTGCCAACCAGAGCGCGGACCTCGACCGGGCGCAGGAGGTGATGACCAAGGCCCTCGAGCTGACCGAGCAACCGGACGGGCCGGGGGACCTCCGTGTCTTCGTCCTGCAGCAGCTGTCGATCATCGCGGCCGAGCGGCTGGACTTCGAGGCAGGGGCCGGGTGGGCCCGCGAGCTGCACGCGATGGCTCCACCCGGGACGATCAGTGAGGGTGACGGGCTGTTCCTGCTGGGCGAGAACGAGATCGAGCTGGGCCGGTACGACGATGCGATGGCGACGCTCACCCGTGCGGCCGACATCTATCAGGCGGTCGGCAACGACATCACGGTCCTCCGGGTGAAGACGATGATGGCGATGGTGGCCAGCCGGACCGGTGACACGGCGCTCGCCCGGGACCTGCTCGACCAGGCCATCGAGTGGGACCGGCGCCGGCCCGGGAGCAATCTGCTGGAGCTGGTCGAGTTGATCGAGGCCGATCTGGCGATGGCGCTCGGCGACGTCGAGGGGAGCCGGCGGACGAGGCTGCGCTTGATGGAGAAGGCCAGGGCGAGCGGCCAGTTGACGCTGCAGCAGCAGATCCAGCGGATCCTGGACACCGATCCCAGGGATCCGGCCAACCAGGGCTGACCGCGACGGAGGCCGGGGTCAGGCGTGCTCGCCGTGCCGGAGGGCTTCGCGTTCCTGGGCGAAGCGGACGGACTCGAAGGCGACCAGGCCGATGAGAAGCACAGCCAGTACGGAGAGTTGGCCGAGCGCCGGGACGTGGGCGATCAGCGGCAGGGCGACGACGCAGAGCGCGGCGGTGATCAGCCGGCTGATGCCCAGGCGACGGGTGGTGCGCCATTTGAAGCCGACGTAGCCGAGGAGGTAGAGCACGACGCCGAAGAACAGCGCGTACAGGCCGATGCCCTTCAGCGGGTCGTCGAGATGGTGGTGTTCGGTGTCGCCGACGTACTCGAGCACCTTCTTCAGGCCCAGCGCGAGCAGGACGATGCCGGCCACCATTGGGAAGTGCAGGAAGGTGTAGGCGTCCCGGGCGAGCCTCGGCCTGGTCTCGACTGGCTCACTCGCCAGAGCCTGCTCGCCGTAGTGGACAGTCGCGTCGAAGTAGATCCACCACAGCGCCGCCGCGATGGCGAGGCCGAGGACCGAGGCGACCAGGATCGGCCAGGAGATCGGCAGGTCGGTGACGCCGACACCGATCGCGACGATCGACTCGCCCAGCGCGATGATCACGATCAGCCCGTGCCGCTCAGCGAAGTGAGCTGCCGAACGCAGTCGCCAGCCACGAGCGTCTACCAGGTAGGTACCGCCGTAGTCCGCGGCCAGGGCGGCAGCCCAGATCAGGGTCTGCGTCGTGCCGTGGAACTGGGACGCGACCAGCAGCAGCGCGGTAGCGGCCACCATCGCCGGGGCGAAGCGGAGGAGCGTCCGGCGCAGGACGCGGTCGCCGTCCGCGATCAGCCAGAACAGCCACAGGTGCATCGCGCGGAAGACGAAGTACGCGACCGCGATCACCACTGGGCCGGACAACCCGCCGGGCAGGTCGTGGAAGGCCTCCGGGATGGCCAGCGCGATCACGAACATCGCTCCCATCGCGGCCAGCATCACGCCGCGGACCGAGCCCTCGTCGGCTTTGACCAGGTTGCACACCCAGGAGAACCCGATCCAGCTCCACCAGAGCAGACCGATCAGCAGGACCCCGCGGATCACGCCACCCCAGGTCAGGTCGTGCGCCATCAGGGCGGTGATCTGGGTCAGTGCGAACACGAAGACCAGATCGAAGAACAGTTCCAGCGTGGTGACGGACTGGTCCTCCGAGGTGGCTTCCGCCTTGATCGGCGTCCTGCGTGTCGTCATAGCGGACATTCTGCCCATGAAAGGGCCCGTGGATGGTCGCCGCGCACGCATAACCCCCGTCAACTGCCCCCGACACACCGGGGGTAATCGCTTGCCCACCGGGATTGGTATGCACCCAGGTCCGGCCGTTGCCGCCAGCAACCAACACCCGCCTGGCCGGAGCCCACCAAACCGCGACTCGCCCGAACTGGGGAGGGTTGTACCCCCGAGCCGGCATATTCCCCACCCCAGTCGCCGACACAATCCTCCCCAAACCGGTTAAGCCGTCGACCTCCCCAGCACAGCAACCGAGGCGGCGCTGCTGGCCAGACGCTTCGGGCTGGGGGATCAGGGTGCTATCGGAAGGCGATAACGCCTCTTTCGCTGGTCGCCGCGGATCGACAGCATCGGACGAACCGATCCCCGACGAACAGGGAAGTGGCCCCGGTGAAGGCTGTCAGAGTCCATGAATACGGCAAACCCCCGACCCTCGACGACATCCCCGATCCAACTGTGCAAGGACCGCTCGACGTGATCGTGAAGGTCGACGCTGCGGGCGTCTGCCGGACCGATCTGCACATCATCGAAGGGCAGTGGGCGGAGAAGTCCGGGGTCGAGCTGCCCTACGTGATCGGCCATGAGAACGCCGGCACGATCGTCGAGGTCGGCCAGGCGGTGACCGGCGTGGGCGTGGGTGACAAGGTGATCCTCCACCCGCTGGTGACGTGCGGACTCTGCCGCGCGTGCCGGGCCGGCGACGACGTGCATTGCCGCAACTCCGAGTTCCCCGGGATCAACCGCGACGGCGGGATGGCGGAGTACCTGCGGACCTCGATCCGGTCGGTGGTGAAGCTGGATGACGGACTCGCGCCGGCCGACGTCGCGGCCCTTGCTGACGCAGGGCTGACGGCGTACCGCGCGGTCCGGAAGGCGGTGCCGCTGGTGCATCCGGGCGATCGGATCGTGATGATCGGCGCCGGGGGACTGGGGCACATCGGGCTGCAGTGCCTGGTCGCGATGACGTCCGCCCGGGTGACGGTGGTCGACCGGTCGGCCGAAGTACTGGAGAAGGCGTCGAAGCTCGGGGCGCACGACACGGTGCTCAGCGATGGCGACCAGGTGGCGGCGATCCTCGACCAGACCGGCGGTGAGGGCGCGCAGGTGGTGCTCGACTTCGTCGGCGAGCACGGTACCGAGGCCGACGGGGTGGCGATGACGCGCAACTCGGGCTCGTACTTCGTGATCGGGTACGGCGGCAAGGTCGACGTACCGACGATCGACATCATCTCCCGCGAGATCAACGTGATCGGCAACCTGGTCGGCTCGTACAACGACCTGGACGACCTGATGACGCTGGCCGCGCAGGGCCGGGTCAGGTTGGCCACCAAGCAGTACTCGCTGGCCGACGCGCTGACCGCGCTCGACGACCTCGACGGTGGCCGGGTGCCCGGTGGCCGCGCCATCCTGACGAGCTGAAGGAGCGATTCCATGTACAGCAAGGACGGCAACGACTACTTCGTCGTCGACGCCCACGTGCACGCGTGGGACGCGACGCCGGCCAACCAGGCCAACCGGTACGGCGAGGGCTTCATCAACTGCTTCTACGACTACCACCGCAACCTGTCGCCGGCCGACAAGGTGTGGACGCTGGACGAGTTCCACAAGCAGTCGGAGGAGCGGATCATCAAGGATCTGTTCACCGACGGGTACGTCGATCGCGCGATCTTCCAGCCGACGTACCTGACCGACTTCTACGTGAACGGCTTCAACACGACCGACCAGGACGGCGCGATCGCGGAGAAGCACCCGGACAAGTTCATCGTGAACGGCGCGTGGGATCCACGCGACGGCGAGGCCGGGCTGGACAAGCTGGCCGAGCTGGCCGAGCGGTGGGACCTGCAGGGGGTGAAGCTCTACACGGCCGAGTGGAAGGGCGACTCGAAGGGCTGGAAGCTGACCGATCCCTGGTCGTACCGGTACCTCGAGAAGTGCTCGGAACTGGGGATCCGGAACATCCATATCCACAAGGGCCCGACGATCTATCCGCTGAACCGGGACGCTTTCGACGTCGCCGATGTGGATGACGTCGCCTCGGCATTTCCCGGGCTCAACTTCATCGTGGAGCATGTCGGGTTGCCGCGGTTGGAGGACTTCTGCTGGATCGCTACGCAGGAGCCCAACGTGTACGGCGGGCTGGCGGTGGCGATGCCGTTCATCCACAGCCGGCCGAAGTACTTCGCGCAGATCCTCGGGGAGCTGTTGTATTGGATCGGGCCGGATCGGATCACGTTCGCCAGTGATTATGCGATCTGGACGCCGGCCTGGCTGATCGAGCGGTTCGTGGACTTCCAGTATCCGGCTGAGCTGACCGAGTATCCCGAGCTGACCGTCGAGGTGAAGAAGAAGATCCTCGGCCTCAATGCGGCCAAGCTGTACGGGATCGAGGTACCGGCGTGATGATTAGAGCTGCCCACGGAACCGTCCGGGATCCTGAACTCGATGCGCCGATCACCGAGCTCGGCTTCGTCTCGAAGATCGAGGAACACGATGGCGATGTGCTCGTGGAGCTGCGGTTGCCGACCTACTTCTGCGCGCCGAACTTCGCCTACCTGATGGTCGCCGACGCGTACGACGCGGTCGCGGCCGTACCTGGGGTCCGCAACGTAGTGATCAGGTTGCTCGACCACTTCGCCTCCGACGAGATCAACGCGGGCGTCGCGGGCGGACGTGGTTTCGCCGGCTCCTTCCCGGGCCTGGCCGACGACGAGCTGGAGGAACTCCGCATCACATTCCAGCGCAAAGCCCACCGCGCCTGCCAGGAACAAGTCGCCTCCCACCTCATCAAACAAGGCTGGTCCGTACCCGACCTGGCCACCGCCACCTTGGCCGACGCCTGCCTCGGCCAAGACCTCGACCGCCTGACCCGCCGCCGCACCGACCTCAACCTCCCGTCCACCCCCGACGCCCCCTTGCTCCTCCACGACGACGGCACCCCCATCACCCAACTGGACCTCCCCCTCCAACTCCGAATGGCCAAACCACCCGAATCAGCATCGAAGGCAACTCCGGCCTCTGCCGAGGCCTCCTCAGCGTCCGCTACAACCTCCCCCGCCCTGCAGACGTAGACCAACTGGCCACCGGCTAACCCGCAACTCGCCGCCCGCGCCCGCCGCCTGAGCTCCGCGAGGCGCCAGGCGCTCTCGTCTCAAGTTGAGACGGGAGCGCCTGGCCGGAGACGTTCGGGGCAGGCTGTGACTGTGAGCATCCCGGGGACTGTCCAGTCGGTGTCCAGGGTTTTGCGGGCGATGGAGTTTGTTGCTGGTAGCAAGGATGGGGTTACGGCGAAGGAGATCGCGGCTCATCTGGAGTTGGCGGTGCCGTCGGCGTATCACTTGTTGGCGACGTTGACGGAGTCCGGGTATTTGGTGCACCTGGCTCAGGATCATCGGTACGGGCTGGGATACAGGGTGCGGTTGCTGGAGCGGCAGTTGGAGGTGCCGCCGTTGATTGCGGCTGCTGTCCGGCGGTTGCATCTGGAGGCTGATGCGGCGGCGTACTACGCGGTCTACCGCGAGGTGAATGTGGTGGTCGCGCATGTCGTCGACTCCGAGCGTCGGCCGCGCGTGCAGGTGCTCGACATCGGCTTCCATGAGGCGACGCATGCGACCGCTTTCGGCAAGGTGATGCTCGCCGCGATGACTTCGGAGGATCGCGGCGCCTACCTCGACCGCGTTGGCCTGCGACAGTGCACAGCAAGAACCCTGACGGATCGCACCCAGTTGGAAGGTCACCTGGAGCAGGTCCGGCTGTCCGGCGTCGCGTTGGAGATCGGCGAGTTCCAGGACGGGCTGACCTGTCTGGCCGCCCCGGTCAGATCGAGCGCGGGCGCAGTACTGGCCTCGGTCGCGATCTCCTTGCCATCAGCCGATTTCGCCGCCCGCCGCTGGACCCTCGAACGGGCAGTACGCCGAGGCGCGCTGCTCGCCACCCGAGCGGTGAACTCCCGCTAGTACAGGCAAAGAGAAACGGATCGCCACCCCGGGCGGGGAGTGGCGATCCGTTCGTTGGAACGGCGGGCTGCTACCGAGGCAGGGGTCAGGTAGCAGCCCACCGGGTCTAGGCCCTGCCGTGCGCCTGACGGCTGCGGCGGCTCAGGGAGTCGATGGTGACGGCGATCAGCAGGACGCCGGCGGTCACCATGAAGCGGACGCTGGAGTCGAGGCTGAGCAGCGCCAGGCCGTTGGCGATCGACATGATCACCAGCGCGCCGAGCAGTGCGGAGTACGCCGAACCGCGGCCGCCGAAGAGGCTGGTACCACCGATGACGGCGGCGGCGATCGCGTTCAGGTTGGTGTCCGCGCCACCGCTGCTCTGGTTCACCGCGATCAGCCGGGCCGCGCCGAGGATGCCACCGACGGCAGCGAAGGTGGAGCAGGCCGCGAAGACCGACAGGTAGATGAACCGGACGTTGATACCGGCGCGGCGGGCCGCCTCGACGTTTCCGCCGACGGCCAGCACGGACCGGCCCCAACGGGTCTGCCGGACCATGAAGTCGGTCGCCACCACCAGAGCGACGAAGAGCAGGAACATGTACGAGACGCCCCGGTCGCCGTTCAGCACGATCACCGGAATGAACAGGACCAGTGCCAGCGCGACCGCCTTGATCGCGATCATCGACGTCGGCGCGGCCGACAGCCCGGCCTTGGCGCGGGCGCTGCGGGTCCGCAACCGGCTGAAGACGTACAGGGCGACGACCACCACGACCAGACCGTAGGCGACCGCCGGCGGCAGGAAGTCCTGGGTCGCGAACTTCACGATGCCCGAGTCGAACGGGATGTTCAGTGTGCCTTCCTTGCCCAGCACCAGCAGTTGCAGACCGAGGAAGCCGAGCAGACCGGCCAGCGTGATCACGAAGCTCGGTACGCCGAATCTCGTGTAGAGCGCGCCGTAGAACAACCCGATCGCCAGACCGAGCAGAGCCGCGACGACCAGCGACAGCACCAGCGGCCAGCCCTTGTTGACGAACGTCACGCCCAGTACCGCGGCGGCCAGACCGCTGACCGAGCCGACCGACAGGTCGATCTCGCCGAGCAGCAGGACCAGAACGATGCCGAGGGCAATGACTCCGACCGAGGTGGTCTGCAGGGTCAGGTTGACCAGATTGCGGCTGGTCAGGAAGGAGCTGTTGGCGATCTGGAAGACCGCCCAGATGATGATCAGGCCGACCACGACCGGGACCGAGCCCAGGTCGCCGGAGCGCAGCCGCGAGGTGAACGCGGAGACCGCGCCGCTGATGCCGTGGCTGGCGATCAGGCGCTCGTCCTGGAGATCGGCGGGCAGCGCGGCCGCGTCGTGCGTCTCGGGCACAGCGTCCTGCACGGGTGCCTGCGATCCGTCGACCGGGGTGCTCATGATGCGGAGCCTTCCTGCTGGGTCCGGCGCGCCGCGCGCTCGGAGACTGCGTTGTCCGTGGCGCCGGTGATCGCGGCGATGATGTCCTGGGACTTCGTCTCGGCCACGTCGAAGACCCCGTTGTTGCGGCCCAGGCGCAGTACCGCGACCCGGTCCGCGACGGCCATCACGTCGGCCATGTTGTGGCTGATCAGGATCACGGCGAGGCCGCGCTCGCGGAGCCGCTCGACCAGGTTGAGTACCTCGGCCGTCTGCGCCACACCGAGGGCGGCGGTCGGCTCGTCGAGCATCACGACCTTGGGCTGGCCGAGCAGGCTGCGGGCGATCGCGACGGTCTGGCGCTGACCACCGGACAGGCTGGCGACCGGGATCCGGACGCTGGGGATCTTGGCGGACAGCTGCCGGAGCAGTTCCCAGGAGGAGCGTTCCATCTCGACCTCGTCGAGCACCTTGCCGTTGCGCAGTTCGCGACCCAGGTACAGGTTCGCGACGACGTCGAGGTTGTCGCACAGAGCCAGGTCCTGGAACACGGTGGCGATGCCGAGCTGCTGAGCCTCGGCCGGGCTGTGCACCCGTACCTCCCGCCCGTCGAACACCATCGTGCCGTCGTCGGCGGTGTAGACGCCGGCGATGGTCTTCACCAGCGTCGACTTGCCGGCGCCGTTGTCGCCGACCAGGGCGAGCACTTCACCAGCGCGCACGTCCAGCTCGATGTTCTTGAGCGCCTGGACGGCACCGAAGCGCTTGGAGACACCCCGTAGCGCCAGCACCGTGCCGGCGGCCGTGACAGGGGTGGGTGTGACAGTCATCGATCAGCCTCCTGAGGGCTTGCTTTCCGGCTTCGGTCCGGGTGGGCACCTGGGTGCCCACCCGGACCTCGGCTCTGCTTGATGCCGGCCCGGGGGCGGGCCGGCATCGGTTGAGGCCGGGAGTTACTTGAGGCCGGCGGCAGTGCAGGCCGCGGCGAACGACGCGGTGCAGATGTCGGAGACCTTGTAGATGCCGTCCTTCACCACAGTGTCGTTGATGTTGGCCTTGGTGACGGCGATCGGGTCGAGAATCGTCGCGGGGACGCCCTTGAAGTCGCCGGTCGACTCGGCCTTGCCACCGTTCGCGAGGGCGACGGCTGCCTTGGCGGCGGCGGTGGCCTGCGGCTTGACGGCCTTGTAGATGGTCATCAGCTGGTCGCCGGAGACGATCCGCTGGATCGCGGCGAGCTCGGAGTCCTGACCGGTGACCGGCGGCAGCGGCTTCACGCCACCACCCTTGAGGGCTGCGATAGCGCCACCAGCGGTACCGTCGTTCGCGGCGTACACGCCGACCAGGCCGGACTTGATGGCGCTGAGCTGGCCTTCCATCCACGCCTGGGCCTTGTCCGGACTCCAGTCCGGGGTGTCGAACTCAGCGGCGATCTTGAAGCCGGAGCTGTCGAGCACGCTGTGCGCGCCCTTCTTGAAGTCGGCCGCGTTCGGGTCGGTCGGCGAGCCGTTGATCTCGGCGATGTTGCCCGACGTCTTGCCGGCCGCCTTGAGCGCGTCGACCAGGGTCTGCGCCTGCAGCTTGCCGACGGCCTCGTTCTCGAACGAGACGTAGTAGTTCGCGCCCTCGATGAACCGGTCGTAGGCGATGACCGGGACGTTCTGCGCCTTCGCGGAGGCGACGACCCCGGCGGCGGCCTTGCCGTCGACCGGGTCGAGCACGAGGACCTTGGCGCCCTGGGTCAGCGCGGCCTCGGCCTGGGTCTGCTGCTTTGCGGCGTCCTGGTCGGCGTTGCTGTAGATCAGTTCACAGCTCGCGCACTCGGCCTTGAGGGCCTCGGTGAACAGCGGGCGGTCGAGCGCCTCGTAGCGAGTCGTCTTCGACTCGGGGAGCAGCAGGGCGATCTTGCCGCCCTTGCTGTCACCGCCGCCTGCGGCGGGGGACTTGTCGTCCGACCCACAGGCCACCAGTGAGAGGGCAAGGGCCGATACGGCGATGCCGAGGCCGACAAGACGGGTTGGTGAGACGGACATAGAGCGACTCCTTGACGTGAGGGCCCGAGTAGGCCTGAGCAGAGTCAAAGCCCAGAACCAGGTTGACGTCAAGGCTTGAATTCAAGAAATAGACATATCGTTGTTACACGGTTGTCTCTAGCGCCCGGGCCGTCCGGGAATGGCTCAGCACGGATGCCAACTGAATGGCACCGAGTACATCCGCATCGTCACCGAGCTCGGCCGGCCGCAGCTCGACGGTGGCGGCGGCGCTCGGGATCGCGCACCGGTCGAGGGCCTCCCGAAGGGGCAGCATGATCAGGTCACCGGCCTCGGCCATCTTGCCGCCGACCACGATCACCTCGGGGTTGAACAGGTTCACCAGGCCCGCGATCGCCACCCCGACCCGGCGGCCGGCGTCCTCGATCACCCTTCTGCAGCCGAGATCACCGGCCAGAGCGCGGGTGACGATGTCCCGGAGCCGGAGCGCTCCGTGGGAGGCCTGCAGGCTGGCGAGCAGTGCGCGGGAGCCGACGAAGGTGTCGAGGCAGCCGCGGTTGCCGCAGCGGCAGATCGGGCCGTTCTCGTCGATGGTGAGGTGGCCGATCTCGCCCGCAGTACCGGCCGAGCCGCGGAAGATCTCGCCGCCGAGCACGATGCCCGCGCCGACGCCGTAGGAGAACTTGATGTAGCAACCGTGTTTCACGCCGCGCAGGGCGCCCTCGCGCAGTTCACCCAGGGCGGCCAGGTTGGCGGTGTTGTCGAGCGCGACCGGGGCGCGCAGGTGACCGGCCATCGCCTCGGCCACGTTGACGCCGCGCCAGCCGGGCAGGACGGCGTCGGAGCCCGCCTCGCCGCTGACCGAGTCGACCGGCGCGGGCAGGCCGAAACCGATCGCGCCGATGTCCTCGACGCTTGCGTTGACCGTCTCGCACAGGTCGGCGAGCAGGCGGGCGGCGCGCTCCATACCGTCGTCGGCGACGTGGTCGGCCTGGAGCGGCATCAGCTGCTGGGCGAGGATCTCGCGGCTCTCCGAGGCGATCGCCACCCGGACATCCCGCTCACCGAAGGCGACGCCGGCCAGCAGGCCGCCGCCGGATGCCAGCGAAACCAGTACCGCGCGGCGTCCGTTGCGGATGCTGCGGGACAGCCCGACCATGCCGGCGGCGTCGAGCTCCTTGACCATGTTCGACACGGTCGCGGCGGACAACCCGGAGGCCGCGGCGATCTCGACCTGGGTGAGCGGCCCGTGCTGCCGGACAACCCCCAGGACGCGCTCGCGGTTGGCTTCGCGCAGCGAAGCCTGCGAGCCAGGCGCTGGGCGGGTTGCGTTCATTACATAAAGATAACGGATCGCGGGCAGTTCGTTCCCGAACTGCCGTAATGGAATCTCCGGGTAACCGTCACGTGTCCTCACCGTTACGCGTAGTGCTGCCCACCCCCATGCCCGAAAGGACACTAATGCACGTCCCCCCACCCACATCCCGACGACCCGCACCCGCCCCCAATGCGAGCGCACACACTCTCACCCGCCCACCCACCATCCGACTCGCACCCCGCCGTCCCCATTTCGGTGGTCAACCCCTGAGTTTGTGGGTTGCCCCACGGGATTCTGGGGTGGCAACCCACCGTTTCAGGGGTTAACCACCGAAATGGGGAGCGACCTGTCGACCGCCCGGTGCTGCCGGGCGATGAGAAGGGAGCCGCTTCTGCGCGCGGACCTCCAGCGGGCAGAAGTGAGGACCTTGAACACCATGTGGTGGGAGTGGACAAGGTGTGCGGTGTTCAAGGTCGCGAGATGGTGTTCAAGGTCGCCACTGCGGGTTGGGGGCGGTTAGGTGGTGAAGGCCAGCAGGAGGAGGGTTAAGGGGAGGGCTAGTTCGACGGTGGCGCCGAGGGTGTCGCCGGTGATGCCGCCGAGAGATTTGCTGGTACGTCGGGTGGCGGCCAAGCTCAGCAAGACGGCGGCGAGCACGGCGACGGCCGCCCCGACGACTGTCACGGTGAGCGGGGACGCGCCGACCCAATGCGCGAGCTGGGCGTTGCCTGGCGCTGAGCCCCCGCCGTGCCCCCAGGTCCCGTCGGCGGACCGGCCGCTGATGCTCAGCACCTCGGTGGAGGGGTTGCCGACGACTACGTGGTTGGTGGACCCGGTGAACAGGCCGCCGACCGGGGTGCCGTCGTTGGTGTATGACACCCAGCCGGTCGTGGAGCGGGAGGCTAGCCAGCCGAGGGTGGCAGCGGCGGTGATGCTGGCGAGGGTGAGCAGGGCGGCGGCGTACGGGCGGACTGTGCCGGCGACCATCGCGCCGAGGCCGTCGGGGCGGGCGGAGGGGACCGAGGTGCGGCAGGACCAGGGGAGGGTGAGGCGGCTGGCGACGCCGGCGATCAGCAGGGCCTGCCAGCCGAAGCCGTTCTGGATGCACGCTTGCAGAGCCGCGACATCAATTAGCAGCACCGCCGCGATCGACACCACCCCGAAGGGGCCGATGTCACTCTGCTTCATGATCCGCAGCTTGGTCTCACGATCCCGCCGGCTCCCGAACCCGTCGGCACTGTCCGCCAACCCGTCCAGATGCAACGCACCCGACAGCACCGTCAGCACAACAACCCCCAGCACCGCCGACAGCAACGGCGCATCAGGCTTCACCCGATCGGCCCCGTAAACCACCAGCCCCGCGATCCCACCCAGCACGAGCCCCACCACCGGAGCCAGCACCATCGCCCGCCCAGCCACCCGCCGGTCGACATTGCCCGGAGCCCGAACCGGCAGCACCGACAAGGTCCCGAAAGCCAGCCTCAACCCATCAACCATCTAGCGGCCCTCCAGCCGACGCACCAACCATCCGACCGCGCCAGCGGCCGACCCGCCACCGACCCGGCTGGCGCTCAGAGCGTGAGGGTTCGTCCTGCGACGCACCACAACACCACCTCTGACCGCCTGGCGAGGGTAGCGTTCACGCGGCCCATCAGGTCCCGGTAGAGCCGGGTGCCGGCGTCTGCTGGGACCACCCCGGAGCCGACCTCGTTGCTAACGGCAACCACCAGCCTCGTGGTCGTCGACCAGGCGTCGGCCAGTTGCTCGATCCGTTTCTCGACCTCGACAGCCCGGCTGCGGTCGGTCCACACCTCGCACTCGTCCATCACCCGCGCCAGCCAGAGCGTGAAGCAGTCGATCAGCAACGGCGGCCCGGCGCTCTCCAGCAACGGCACCAGGTCGATCGTCTCGACGAGCCCCCAGGACGCCGGCCGCCGCGACCGATGCAACGCAATCCGCTCAGCCCACTCCGGATCAGCCGATCCGTCGCCGCCCGTCGCGACATAGATCGTGTCCGCGTGATCGGCGAGCAAGCGCTCCGCCGCAGTCGACTTGCCGGACCGCGCGCCCCCAAGCACCAGAGTGCGCTGCCCCGCACCCGCTCCCGACGCCGGCTGCGCCAAGCCCGCGTGCGGCTGCCCCGCTCCCGCGCCCGCTTCCGGTGCCGGCTGCGCCGAGCCGGCGTGCGGTTGCCCCGCACCCGCACCCGCACCCGCACCCGCACCCGCACCCGCTCCCGCACTCGCTCCCGGCGCCGCCTGCGCCGAGCCGGCGTGCGGTTGCCCCGCGCCGGCGTGCGGTTGCCCCGAGCCGGCGTGCGGTTGCCCCGCACCCGCACCCGCACCGGCACCCGCTCCCGCACTCGCTCCCGGTGCCGGCTGCGCCGAGCCGGCGTGCGGTTGCCCCGCGCCCGCTTCCGGTGCCGGCTGCGTCGAGCCCGGGTGCGGCTGCGCCGAGGGCGCCAGGTTCGTGGCAGGTGCTGTCCATGACAGTTGCTCGCCTGTGGGGGTCTGTACGTCGTACCGGAGGCCGCTGGGGGTTCTGGTCGTCGTCACCTCGTAGCCAGCCGCAGCGACGACTCCGTTGGCGCCGAGACGTAGTACGCCGTCTACTACCGCGCCGTCGGGACCGGTGATCAGTTCAGCCATTGGGGGTCCTCTCGAAGACGACGGGGACGTCGAAGGCGGCCTTGCGGGCGGTGCGGCGGAAGGCGTTGAGGATGGGACGGCCGAGGACGAGGACCAGGACGGCGCACAGGATGCCTCGCGGGATGTCCCAGCCCAGGGAGGTGGCTACGACGAAGAGGCCGTAGCGGTGCAGGTTGTCGGCCAGGGAGTCGCCGGGGATGAAGGAGAAGTCGCTGCCGAAGGTGGCGTACGGCCAGAACCAGAGGTTCATCACCAGGCCATAGAGAACCCCGGCGACCAACGAGTACGCCGCCAGCAGCAGCAACTCCAGCCGGCCGCCCAACCGCGGCAGCAGTCCCGCAATGCAGCCGACCCACGCGCAGGCGAACATCTGGAACGGCATCCACGGCCCCACCCCACCACTGACCAGCGCCCCGGCCAGCAACGACACAGCCCCCAGCACGAACCCGAACCCGGCCCCGAACGCCCGCCCCGCCAGGATCAGCAAGAAGAACCCAGGCTCGAGCCCAGCAGTCCCAGGCCCGAGCGCCCGCAACGCAGCCCCCACCGCCGCGAGCATGCCGAGCAGCGAGATCACCTTCGCATCGATCCCGTCCTCGGACAGCTCAGCCAGTACGACGGCCACCAACAGCGGCAGCAACAGCACGAAGAGCCAAGGCGCATCAGTCGTATGCCCGATGGCCGACTCCCCGCCCTGCGACGTAGACCAGAGCAGCGGCCACCCAAACGCAAGGATCCCTACCACCGAAGCAAGCACCAACGTCGCCGTACTGCGCGGCTTGAGCCGGACGAGTCTCACGATGCCCGTTCCAGCGCAGTAGCCACCTCGCCGACGGTCAGGAACGGCAGTGGCGCCAGGATCTTCGCCACCTGCGGAGCAAACGCCGGCGAGCCCGCGATGACCGTCGCAGTCTCGCCATCACTCACCAACTCGCCCTCAGCCAGCACCAGCACCCGCGTAGCGACCTCGGCCACCATCTCCACGTCGTGCGTGGACAGCACCACTGCATGCCCGGCCAGTGCCAGCTCCCGCAGGATCTCGACCAGCCGGTGCTTGGCGCCGTAGTCCAACCCGCGAGTGGGCTCGTCCAGCAACAACAGGGGAGGAGCACCGCACAGTACGACCGCCAGCGCCAGGCAGAGCCGCTGTCCCTCCGACAGATCCCGCGGATGCAGCTGGTCATCAATACCTGGTGCAAGCCGATCCAGCACCGCCCTGCAACTCCCAGCTGCCACCCGGAAGTCGCTGTCGGCCCCAGCACATTCGTCAGCCACAGTCGCGGCGTACAGGAGGTCAGCCGGCTCCTGCGGCACCAACCCCACAGCCTTCACCAACCGCGATGGCTTGGTATGCCGCGGATCGGCCCCAGCCGCCGTAGCGCTGCCAGAGCGCGGCTGCACGAGCCCAACGAGCGCGTTGAGCAACGTGGACTTGCCCGCGCCGTTCCGGCCCATCAGCGCAACGACCTCGCCGGCCTTGATGCTCAACGACACCCCGCGCAGCGCCGGAGTACCGCCATAGGCGACCACAAGGTCCTTGCACGAAGCCAACTCACGTCCCTCGACAGCCACCGGCCTCAGCGGAGCCAGATTGGTCAGCCGCGAGCGCAGCGCCACCGCAGCACGACGAGCGTCGCGCACCGACAACGGCAGCGGTGACCAACCAGCGAGCCGCCCAAGCTCAACCACTGGCGGCGCTACCGGAGCAGTGATCATCTGGTCAGCCGGGAGCCCAGTAGAGACCGCCCCCGCGCCCCCAGGAACCTCGATCACCCGGTCGGCGTACTGAATGACTCGCTCGAGCCGGTGCTCCGCCATCACGACAGTGACGCCCAGGTCATGCACCAGCCGCTGCAGTGCAGCCAACACCTCTTCAGCCGCCTGCGGGTCCAGCGCCGACGTCGGCTCATCCAGGACGAGTACGGCCGGATGAGAGGTCAGCGCAGCCCCGATAGCCGTCCGCTGCCGCTGCCCGCCCGAAAGCGAGGTCAGCGCCCGATCCCGTACGCCGGCAAGCCCCAGCAAATCAAGAGTCTCCTCGACCCGCCGCCGCATCACGTCCGGCGCGATCCCGAGCGATTCCATGCTGTAAGCCAACTCGTCCTCGACCGTATCGGTCACGAACCCGGCCATCGGGTCCTGCCCGACGATGCCGACGACATCAGCCAGATCGCGTGGCCGGTAGTCGCGAGTGTCCCGGCCGTTCACCAGCACCCGCCCCGCCAGCGTCCCGCCGGTGAAGTGGGGGACCAGCCCGTTGATGGTCCGCAACAGCGTGGACTTGCCGGAACCGGTCCGGCCGATCACCAGCGCCAGTTCGCCCTCCGGAATGGTGAAACTCACGTCCCGGACAGCCGGCTCGGTGGCGCCGTCGTAGGTGACCGTCACGCGGTCGAACTCGATCATGCCGGCACCAGCTCACGTCGTCGGGTCAACGGCGGAGCAGCCACCGCCGGAGCAAGGCCGAACAGCAGGCCGATCACCGGCAGCAAGGGCACCGGTGGAGCCACCAAGGGACCAGCCAGCACCAACCCAGGCACTCCCCGAGCAGCGGCGACGATCATCACCGCAGCAGCCAAGGCACCCGACAAGCAAACCAGCCACTCGGGCAGGGCCCACGGATCCGGCCGGTAGCGAGTACGAGTCACCCGCTGCCGCCCGACAGCCATTGCCCCGACCGCGAGCAGCAACCCGAGAGCCAATGCTCCAGCGGCGACAGGGAAGGCCATTGCATCAGTCAGCAGCGCGTAGACCCCCAGAGCGATCCCGAGCAGCCCAAGCAGCACTGCGCCACCAGTGATCCGCCGCTGTCGTCGGGGGACATGCGCAGTTCGCCCGTAGCCACGAGAGTCCATTGCGGCGGCCAGCTCGACCGACCTGTCCAGAGCGCCTTCGAGGACGGGCATGGCGGTAGTGCGGAAGGAACCGCGGGTGCGGCCGCGCAGACGTCGAGCGGCCCGGATCCGGCGAGCATCCGTGACCAGTTGCGGCGCGAAGGTCAGCGCGACGACGCAGGCGACGCCCATCTCGTACAGGGCACCAGGTAGTGACTTGAGCAGCCTGCGCGGGCTGGCCAGTGCGTTGGCGGCGCCGATGCAGCACAGCATCACCGCGAGCTGGCCACCGTCGTACAGGGCGGTCAGTACTGCCTCGGCGGTGACCTCACCGCCGAGCTTCACGCCGTTGGCCCAATCAGGCAAAGGGATCTGCGGCAGGGTGAACAGGAGCGTGTTGCCTTGCGAGCGGGTCGACAGCAGCGCCTGCAGTACCACCCGGATGCCGATGACGACCAGGCCGAGCTTGAGGAACGCCACGTAGCTGTTGGCCCAGGGAGCATCGCTACGACGTGCAGCCACCACGAAGCCGGCTATCACCAGGATGAGGATCAGCAGGACGGGGTTGCGAGTCCTGCTGGCGGCCACGGCCAGCCCCAGCGCCCATAGCCACCAGGCCCCCGGGTGCAATGCTCTGGGGAGGTCGGGACGATTGACAGCGCGCACCTATTGCTTCAGGAACTTCGTGCGGCGCCGGCTGGTCAGGTACCCGCCGACCGCGATGAGCAGAATCAGCACTCCGCCGGCCCACCCGACCTTGTGGCTCTTGGCCGGCTGGCTGTCAGCCGAAGGCGACGGAGAGGCGGACGGCACAGGGGCGGCTCCGACCGCGGCGCCGATCTCCAGCTTCACCGGCTCGTCCGTGGCGGGCACGGAGATGTTCTTGACCTGGTCGCCGCAGCCGGTCGCCGGATAGCCGTCGATCGCGCAGGTGAGGCCCTTCTCGATCCGGACCGGCTTCACCGCGGCCAGGATCTTCGCCCCGGTCGCCTTCGGGTCGGTGACGACACAGGTGCCGGTCGCCGGGGGAGGAGTGGCGCCGGAGGCAGAGTCGGCCGGAGTACCGGAGTCGATCACCAGGGCGACCCGCTTCTTGCCGGTCTCGGCAGGAGTCGCTCCACAGATGGCACTGAAGTCCCCGGCAGCCCGGGGCACCCGCGGCTTGGCACCGCCCACGGCGAACCGCCAGCCCTCGACTGCGCCGTCCGCCGGTACTACGGCCTCGGAGCCCTTCTGGGCGAAGGCCCACTGTCCGCCTGTGTACTGGTAGTAACCCCAGAAGCGGTACCCGTCCTCGGCCTGGGCTGTGGTGGTGGCCGTGCCCGCGAGTAAGAGGCCGGTCAGCAGGGTGAGGACCAGTCGCTTAGCAATCATGGCCCGGAGCCTATCGCTCAGGCTCCGGGCCACGATCACTACAGCCAGTTACTCCTGGGCCGCAAGGCTCATCGGACCGTAGACCTCACGGCCGTCCTCGAGCAGATAGACCTGCCCGACGCCCTTCTCGGCCAGCTCGCGCCAGATCTCGCCCAGCCAGCTCTCGGCGTCGCCCTGGGCGGAGAACTCCGCACCCGTCAGGTCGCCCGGGTCCGCGGTCTCACCGGTAGCGGTCTCGAACCGCCACGTCCAGCTCATCGGCCCGGCCGGGTCTGCGGGGAGTTCTGCGCGGTCTTCGCCGGATCCCGCTCGACGATGCCGCCGAGGGTCTCGTCGATCCGCTTCAGCAGCGAGTCCTCGAGCTTCACGCCGGCCGCCTTCACGTTCTCGGTGACCTGCTCGGGCCGGGAGGCGCCGGTGATCGCCGAGGAGACGTTCGGATTCTGCAGCACCCAGGCGATCGCGAGCTGGGACAGCGACAGCCCGGCCTCGGCCGCGATCGGCTGCAGCTCCTGCACCCGGGTCAGTACGTCGTCGTTCATGAACCGGCTGATCATGTTCGAGCCGCCCTTGTCGTCGGTCGCCCGCGACCCGGCCGGCAGCTCGGCGCCCGGCTTGTACTTCCCGGTCAGCACGCCCTGCGCGATCGGCGAGAAGACCACCTGGCCGATGCCGAGCTCCTCCGAGGCCGGTACCACCTCGGCCTCGATCGTGCGCCAGAGCATGCTGTACTGCGGCTGGTTGGAGACCAGCGAGATGTGCAGCTCGCGGGCCAGCCGGTGGCCCTCCTGGAGTTGCTCCGCGGTCCACTCCGAGACCCCGATGTAGAGCGCCTTGCCCGCCCGGACGACGTCGGCGAACGCCTCCATCGTCTCCTCGAGCGGCGTCTCCGTGTCGTACCGGTGGGCCTGGTAGACGTCGACGTAGTCGGTCTTCAGCCGCTTCAGCGACGCGTTGATCGACTCGTGGATGTGCTTGCGGGACAGCCCGACGTCGTTCGGTCCGCCCGGCCCGGTCGGCCAGTACACCTTGGTGAGGATCTCCAGGGACTCGCGCCGCACGCCCTCGAGCGCATCACCCAGGACGGTCTCCGCCTTGGTGTTCGCATAGACGTCCGCGGTGTCGAAGGTGGTGATCCCGGCCTCCAGGGCCGCCTTCACGCAGGCCGTGGCCTGCTCGTTCTCCACCTGCGACCCGTGCGTGAGCCAGTTCCCGTACGAGATCTCGCTGACCTTCAACCCACTGTTTCCGAGATACCGAAAGTCCATGTCCTGACCCTACTGCGAGAAACTCTTGGACGCGGTGTCGATCCGGGCGGGTCCACATCGTGTAGGGGGTGACCCGTACGACGGATGAGAGAGGTGAGCGACATGACGCAGTACCTGCTGGGAGTGCAGCACGTGGACGGCGAGTCCGACGAGCACGAGCGCGGCGACGTCGGCAAGCTGAACGAGGAGATGGTGGCCCGCGGCATCTGGGTCTTCGGCGGCGGCCTGGAGCCCCGGACGACCGCGTCGGTGGTCCGCGCCCATCAGGGCGAGGTACTGATCACCGACGGGCCGTTCGTGGAGAGCAAGGAGTACATGGCGGGCTTCTGGGTGATCGAGGTGCCCGACCTGGCGACCGCCCAGGAGTGGGCGACCCGGGCGAGCAAAGCCTGCGCCCGCCCGATCGAGGTCACCCCCTTCGACGCCTGATCACTCCCCGAACAGGATCGGGGCGTCACCGGGCCGGAGAGCATGGCGGAAGTAGACCGGGTCGGTGAAGGTGTCCGGTACCTTGCCGAGCCCCTGGATCACGGTGGCGCTGCCGTTGGCGTGGCCGACGGCGTACAGGTAGCCGGAGTGGGTGTCCTTGTCGATGCCGAGCAGCAGCGTGCCGTACTGGCCGCACTTCTCGGCGATCAGGGCCTCGAAGCCCTGCCAGGTCGAGCTGCGCACCTTCTTGACGATCGGCTTCAGCGGCGAGGTCCGGGGGAGCCGGATCGTGTAGAGGGCACCGCCCCGGGTGTTGGCCAGGAAGGTTTCGTACGTCGGGGTCTGGCTGATCAGCGCCATCGTCTTCACCGCCGCGAATCCGGTTGCGGACCGCTTGTTGATCCAGAGCCTGGCGGGGTTGGTGCTGTCGTAGTGGTTCTCCCAGCGCGTCAGAGTCCCATCGGCGCGCAGGGCGTAGTGGGTGGAGGTGAACGGACGGGGCTGGACCCAGTACGTGCTGGTCTCGAAGAAGGTCGTGTCACCCCAGCCGCCACCGACCCGGGAAACCGTCGGCCTCGACCGGTCGACCTCGCCGTCCTCCGTGAGGACGAATCCGGTGTTGTACATGGTCGAGCCCATCACCACGAAGCCCGAGTACACCCCGCCGGTACCGGTGACGTCCGGATCGATCGCGATCATCGAACTCAGCCGGACCTGGCCGTCGGGGTAGATGTCGGTGAAGGTACGGCCCTCCTGCACCGTCGGTGGCGAGCCGGCGATGATCCCGCTGGCCGTGTGATCGCCACCGGCGGTCACCGACCCGAGCCCTATCGCGCACGCGGCGGTGGCCGTTGCCTGCCCCGATGCCTCCGTACCCGAGGCCCGCGCGGCCCCGGGGGTGATCGTCAGTGCCAGCAACGCGGCGACAGCCGCTGCGATCGGTCGACCGGACATGTGCAGCCCCTTGGTCCACAGTGCGAAGTAATGCTTCTGATTACTTCGATACCGCTGGGGGCCGGAAAGTTACGCGGGCTTCTCGCCGCGGGCGACCATCGGCTTGGGCAGGCGCCAGCGGCGCATCTGCATCGTCCGGCGGACGGCGTAGAAGCCGATGCCCTTGGCCGACTCGTTCGGGAACTTCGCCTTGACCGCGCGCTTCAGCCCGCCGGTCACCAGGAACCAGTCGCCCGCGATCGCGACGATCATCAGCAAGAAGAGGATGTTCACCAGGCCCGGCAACCAGGGGAAGGCCTGAGAGAAAACGACCCCGACCAGGGAGATCACCAGGAGCACCGGGAGCGCGAACTCCATCACCGACCAGCGGGCGTCGACGTAGTCGCGGGCGTACCGGCGGACCGGGCCCTTGTCGGCGGCCGGCAGGTACCGGTCGTCGCCGGTCTTCATCGCGTCCTGCATCTTGGCGCGCTCGGTCCGTACCTTCTCCCGCCGGTACGCCGCCGCCTCCTTGCGGTTGCGCGGCTTCTTCAGCGCCGCCTTGCGGGACGCCTCGGCCTCGCGCCGGGTCGGGGTCGGACGCCCCTTGCCCCCGACCTTCGGCTGGGGGGCCGTGGCCTGCGTTTGGGACGATGTCTCAGACTTGGTACGACGGAACACGGGGACTGAACCTCATTCGGGAACTGGCGACGCCGGTCTCGGGGTGGTCCCCGGACCTTTGCACCACTTTATCCGGGCCGGTCCCGATGGTGTGGTGACCCGCAGGGACATAGGGTGGTTGACACGCACGCCGGGTCACCACCGGCACAGAAGGGGTACGGATATCGATGAGCATCTTCAGGCGGGTGTCGACGATCTTCAAGGCCAAGGCCAATTCGGCTTTGGACAAGGCTGAGGATCCTCGCGAAACCCTTGACTACTCGTACCAGAAGCAGCTCGAGCTACTGCAGAAGGTACGCCGGGGTGTGGCCGACGTCGCCACCAGCCGCAAGCGGGTCGAGTTGCAGGCCTCGCAGCTGCAGTCGCAGTCGCAGAAGCTGCAGGACCAGGCCCAGAAGGCGCTCTCGATGGGCCGCGAGGACCTCGCCCGCGAGGCGCTGACCCGCAAGTCCGGGCTGCAGGGCCAGATCGACGACCTGACCACCCAGCACGCCCAGCTCCAGGGTGAGGAGGAGAAGCTGACCCTCGCCTCGCAGCGGCTGCAGGCCAAGGTCGAGTCCTTCCGCACCAAGAAGGAGACGATCAAGGCCACCTACACGGCCGCCGAGGCGCAGACCCGGATCAACGAGGCCTTCTCCGGCATCTCCGAGGAGATGAGCGACGTCGGCCTGGCGGTTCAGCGGGCCGAGGACAAGACCCTGCAGATGCAGGCCCGGGCCGGCGCGATCGACGAGCTGCTCGCCTCCGGCGCGCTCGACGACGCCTCCGGCAGCAGCAAGGACAGCATCACGCTCGAGCTCGAGCGGATGTCGACGGGATCGGACGTCGAGTCCGAGCTCGCCGCGCTGAAGGCGCAGATCGCTCCGGTCGAGGCGCCCAAGCAGATCGCCCAGGACGCGCCCGGCGCGGCCCAGCCCCAGCAGCCGGCTCAGCAGCCTGTGCAGCAGCCGGTCCGACCGCAGGATGGAGACGCGTGATGATCGTCCGGATCATGGGCGAAGGTCAGTACCAGCTGGCCGACGAGAAGCTCGACCAGCTCAACCTGGTCGACACCGACCTGGAGAAGGCCGTCTCGGCGAACGACGAAGAGGGCTTCAAGACCGCCTTCGCCGCGCTGCTGGCGTTCGTCCGGGCCGGCGACAAGGTGCCGGACACCGAGCTGCACGACTCCGACGCGATCCTGCCGCCGGGTGACAGCACGCTGGCCGAGATGCGCGAACTGATCAGCGGAGACGGCCTGATCGCGGGCTGAACTCTCTGTTCACCACCCCTTTCGAGTACCGCGGGACCGTCGTCGACGGTCCCGCGGTGCTGTGTGTGAAGAAGCCCCGAACTCCCGTGCGTAACGCTTCCCAACACTCCGTAGTTACTACTGTCGGACCCGCTTTGCGCGTAGTACCCTCGGTGAACTGCCGTCGACGGGACGGTGTACTTCACGGCGTAACGCGACTGGGTCCACTGGAGATTGTGACAGAGTGTGACTCAAATCGCGGCCGGTTCACCGGGGGGTGACTAAGGGTGACGGATCATGCCGTCATGGGGGAAGCCGCGTCTGAAACAGACGCGACCGTTACTGCAGGCCTGTCGTCGACAGGCCTGCCATCAGCGACGCTGCAGACCACTGTCGCGCCGTCGGAGTACTTCGATCGGCGCCGCCCGGTCTGGGTGGTGCCCGACTCGGTGCCGGCGATCGTGCCGCGGTCGGCCCGGCTGACCGAGCCGCAATGGGTGGCGGTCTACCGCTGGGCAGCTCTCGGGGGAGACCTGCTCGCGGCCGTCATCGGCGTCTCGATCGCCTTGCTGACCAGGTTCGGCTACCAGGTCGGCGGCGCGTACCTGGTCTTCGGCAGTTTGTTGCCGTTGGCATGGGTCGCCGCGGTGGCGATGTCGAAGGGCTACGAACCGCGCTTCTTCGGCGCCGGGCCGGACGAGTTCCGCTCGATCCTGCGCTCGGGCGCCGGACTCACGGCCGTCGTCGCGATCGTCTCGTACGCGACCAAGAGCGAGATCGCCCGCGGCTTCGTCGTGCTGGCGATCCCGGCGACCGTGCTGCTGGCGCTGCTGCTCAGGTACGGCCTGCGCCGTGACCTCAGCCGGCACCGGTACCGCGGCCGCTGCATGCGCCGGGTGCTGGTCGTCGGCCGCAACGGCCAGGCCTCGACCCTGAGCGAACACCTCGAGAAGCGTCCCTCGGACGGTTTCCGGGTGGTCGCGACCTGTCGCCCGCGTGGCGACGGCAGGCCGCACCGCGAGCACGACGCGCTGCTGCTCGGTCCCGACGAGCTGGACGAGGCCGACATCATGGCCGCCGTCGACCGGCACGCCGTGGACGTCGTGGCGGTCGCCTCGGACCCGGAGCTCGCCGGTCAGTCGCTGCGCCGGCTGTCCTGGGCACTGGAGCAGAAGGGCGTCGAGCTGATCGTGTCGCCCGGCATCATCGAGGTCGCCGGTCCGCGCATCTCGGTCCGTCCGGTCGCCGGGCTCTCGCTCCTCCACCTGGAGCGCCCGTCGGTCAGCGGTGGACCGCACCTGCTGAAGGGCGTCTTCGACCGGATGCTCGCGCTGATCCTGGTGATCGTGCTGTCGCCGCTGCTGCTCGGCCTCGCCGTCGCGGTCCGGTTGAGCAGCAAGGGACCGGTGCTGTTCAAGCAGCGCCGGGTCGGCCGCTCGGGCGAAGAGTTCTCGATGCTCAAGTTCCGCAGCATGTTCGTCGATGCCGAGCAGCGGCTGGGGGACCTGCACGCGCTCAGCGACGGCAACGGGATGTTGTTCAAGATGCGCGACGACCCGCGCGTGACCAGCCTCGGCCGGATCCTGCGCCGGTTCTCGCTGGACGAGCTGCCGCAGCTGATCAACGTGCTGCGCGGCGAGATGTCGCTGGTCGGCCCGCGTCCGCCACTGCCGCAGGAAGTCGCCCTGTACGCCGCCGACGACACCCGCCGGATGCTGGTGAAGCCGGGCCTGACGGGTTTGTGGCAGGTCAGCGGCCGCAGCGACCTGTCCTGGGAAGAGTCGGTCGTGCTCGACCTGCGCTACGTGGACAACTGGTCGATGACGCTCGACCTGCTGATCTTGTGGAAGACGGCCCGCGCGGTGATCCGCGGGTCTGGTGCCTACTGATGGGGACAGAGCTTTCGATGAAGGATGGCGTGGAAGGCCGGCTCGACCGGAACGCAAAGGTCTATGTCGCGGGACACCGCGGCCTGGTCGGCTCGGCCATCTGGCGCAAGCTGGAGTCGGAGGGTTTCACCGATCTGATCGGCGCGACCTCCAAAGAGCTTGACCTCCGCGATCGGGACCAGACCTTCGCGTACTTCGCCAAGCACCGCCCGCAAGTGGTGATCGACGCGGCCGCGAAGGTCGGCGGGATCCTGGCCAACCGGGACCACCCGACCGAGTTCCTCAGCGACAACCTGCGCATCCAGGTCAACCTGATGGACGCGGCGCTCGACGTACAGGTGCCGCGGTTGCTGTTCCTCGGGTCGTCCTGCATCTACCCGAAGTTCGCCGAGCAGCCGATCAAGGAGTCGAGCCTGCTCACCGGTGAGCTCGAGCCGACCAACGACGCGTACGCGATCGCCAAGATCGCCGGCATCATGCAGGTCCAGGCGGTCCGCCGCCAGCACGGCCTGCGCTGGATCTCGGCGATGCCGACCAACCTGTACGGGCCGAACGACAACTTCGACCTGACCAGCTCACACGTGATGCCGGCGCTGATCCGCCGGTTCCACGACGCGAAGCAGGCCGGTGCCGAAGAGGTCGTGCTGTGGGGGACGGGAACCCCACGGCGCGAGTTCCTGCACGTCGACGACCTGGCCGACGCGAGCCTGCACCTGCTCGAGCAGTACGACGAGCCCGGCCCGATCAACGTCGGCGTCGGTACCGACGTGACGATCCGCGAACTGGCCCGCATCATCGCGAAGGCGGTCGGCTACGAAGGTGCCATCGGCACCGATCCGTCGAAACCGGACGGCACACCGCGCAAGCTGCTCGACGTGAGCAAGCTGAGCGCCCTGGGCTGGAAGCCCGGTATCGACCTCGAGGAGGGCGTGGCCAGTGTCTACGCCTGGTACCTCGCCAACGGGAGGAACGACGCATGACCACCACTGGGGGCCACCAGCCGGAGCACGCAGTAGGGGGTACTGCGAAGAAGGCTCTGATCACCGGCATCACTGGTCAGGACGGTTCGTACCTGGCGGAACTGCTGCTCGGCAAGGGGTACGAGGTGCACGGCCTGATCCGGCGGGCGAGCACGTTCAACACGCACCGGATCGACCACCTGTACACGGATCCGCATGAGCAGGACAAGCGGCTGTTCCTGCACTACGGCGACCTGACCGACGGCTCCCGGCTGGTGACGCTGCTGGCGTCGATCCAGCCCGACGAGGTGTACCACCTGGCCGCTCAGAGCCATGTCCGGGTCAGTTTCGACGAACCGGAGTACACCGGTGACACCACCGGGATGGGCACCACCCGGCTGCTCGAGGCGATCCGGATGATCGGGCTGAACTGCCGCTTCTACCAGGCGAGCAGCTCGGAGATGTTCGGCGCGACGCCGCCGCCGCAGAACGAGGAGACCCCGTTCTACCCGCGCTCGCCGTACGGCGCGGCCAAGCTGTACGGGTACTGGATGACCCGCAACTACCGCGAGGCGTACGACATGTTCGCCGTCAACGGGATCCTGTTCAACCACGAGAGCCCGCGCCGCGGCGAGACGTTCGTGACCCGCAAGATCACCCGCGCGGTCGCCCGGATCAAGCTCGGCCAGGAGAAGCGCCTGTACCTGGGCAACCTGGACGCCTGCCGCGACTGGGGCTACGCCCCGGAGTACGTCGAGGGCATGTGGCGGATGCTGCAGCACGACAAGCCGGGCGACTACGTGGTCGCCACCGGTACGTCGTACTCGGTCCGCGACTTCGTCCAACTGGCCTTCGAGCACGCGGGCATGGACTGGAACGACTTCGTCGACTACGACCAGCGCTACGAGCGGCCGACCGAGGTCGACTCACTGATCGGCGACGCGTCGAAGGCGCAGGCCGAGCTGGGCTGGAAGGCCCAGGTGCACGTGCCGGAGCTCGTCCGCATCATGGTGGACGCCGATCTCGCCGCCCTGACCCGCGAGGACTGACCGATGACCGCTGAGACGACACAGGACCGCGTCGACGTACTGGGCATCCATGTCAGCGTCACCGACATGGAGCACACCGTCGGCACCTTCGCGCGCTGGATCGACGACGGCGAACGGCACCTGGTCTGCGTCTCGGACATGAACGCCCTGCTGCAGGCTCGCGCGGACGCCAAGCTCACGCACGTCTACAACACGTCTGGGATGACGCTGCCCGACGGGATGCCGCTGGTCTGGGCCGGCAAGAAGGCCGGCTTCGAGCGGATGGACCGGGTCTGCGGGCCGGACCTGATCGAGCGGGTGATGGCCGAGGCTGAGCTCCGCGGCTGGTCGCAGTACTTCTACGGAGGTGCCGACGGCGTCCCGGAGAAGCTGCGGGACACCTTCACCGCAAGGCATCCGGGGCTGAAGGTGGCCGGCGCCTACTCACCGCCGTACCGGGCACTGACCGCCGAGGAGGACGACGAGATCGTCACCCGGCTGAACGAGGCAAACCCGGACATCATCTGGGTCGGTCTCGGCGCGCCGAAGCAGGAGCGCTGGATGGCCGACCACCGCGACCGGCTGGACGCCGCGATCCTGATCGGCGTCGGGGCGGCCTTCGACTTCCACACCGGCCGGGTCGACCGCGCGCCGCGGTGGATGCAGCGGTCCGGGCTCGAGTGGAGCTACCGGATCTACAAGGAGCCGCGCCGGCTCTGGCGGCGGTACGTGCTGGGCATCCCGAAGTTCGGGGTGGGCATCCTGCGGAAGCCGCCGAGGCCCGTCGCATCTTGAAATTGTCGAAGCTGGCCGGTCCTGCCGGCCGGGCGGGCTGGGGGCTCGGCGACCAAGCGCTGTCCAGCCTGAGCAATCTGGCGGTCGGGGTCCTGGTCGCACGCAGTGGGACAGTGTCCGACTTCGGTATCTACGCGCTCGCCTTCGGCGGGTACACGATCGCCCTCAACGTCTCCCGGGCGGTCGCCACCGAGCCGTTGTCCGTCCGGTACTCCGGCGATCGCAACCCGGCCTGGCAGCGCGCAGTCCGGGCGGCGACCGCCACGGCACTGTTCGCCGGTCTGATGGGCATGATCGTCGGCCTCGCGATCGCTCTGTTCCCCGGCGTGCCGTCCAAGGGCGTGCTGCTGGCGTTTGCGATCACACTGCCGGGCCTGCTGCTGCAGGACGCCTGGCGCTGGGCCTTCTTCGTCGTGGGGGAGGGGCAGAAGGCCTTTCTCAACGACCTGATCTGGCTGCTCGCGATGGGCGCGATCTTCGGCGGGCTCTACCTGACCAACACGGACACGGCTTTCTCGCTGACGCTCGGCTGGGGCCTGGGTGCGGTGATCGCCGCGATAGCCGGCCGGTTCCAGGCTGGGGTGAGCCCGCGTCGGCAGTTGATCAAGGAGTGGCTGCTCACCCATCGCGATCTCACGCCGAAGTACGTTGGCGAGATGCTCGCCGTGAGCGGGACGATCCAGGTGTACATGCTGGGGATCACTTTGGCCGCAGGGCTCGTCGCCACGGCCGGTATCCGTGGTGCGCAGGTACTGCTCGGCCCGGTGAACGTGCTGAACCAAGGGATCCGCATGATCGCGGTACCGGAGGCAGCACGTGCCTTGAAGCACTCCTACCGACGCCTTTGGCTGGTAGGCCTGGCGATCTCACTAGGAGTCGGCGCTGGCGCTCTGGCTTGGGGAGCGGTCTTCCTGCTGCTCCCTGAAACCGTAGGGGAGCACCTGCTCGGTCCTGGCGTCTGGACTCAAGCCAGGACAGTCCTAGTGCCGGTGATCTTGCTGCAGGCACTAGGAGCGTCCAATGCGGGCGCCTTCGCCATCCTGCGTGCGCTGACCGCCGCTACCCGCGGCCTGCGAGTCAGGCTGATCTCATCGCTCATCCTGATCACCATCGGCGTCGGGGGAGCCTTCCTGGAAGGACCCAAGGGCGCTGCCTGGGGCCTTGCGGTCGCCTCCTTCTGCACGCTCCTGCTGTGGTGGAACGAAGCCCACCGAGCCATCGCCGCCCACCGCGCCGCAAACCCGCGCTAGTCCTGGCGGTACCAGTCAAGGCGGTCGGGGAACCGGGTGGTGAAGCCGGGGCCGGGATCGCACGCTGTGTCGCGCCAGAGGCTGGCGCTCTCGAACCAGTGATCGGTGGCGATCATGTCGAGCGCATGAGTCGAGCCACCGGCAGCAGTCAGCCGCGCCGCCGCCTCGTCGTACGTGAGACTCGCCGGGACACCAGAAGTCCTTGGTAGCAAGCAGGAAATGGCCTGCATGAGCTCGGCCACCGGCACGGGCAGCGGGTGGTTCCCGTGATAGATCGCCGAGCCGAGGGCTGGGGCGAGAGCCAGACCGGCGAGACCTTGCGCGAGGTCTTCGACATCGACCATCGATACCCGTGCCGGCCAGCCATCGACGTCTGCCCGCAGGGTGCCGAGCAGCTTCGCCAGCCCGGGAATGACCCAGCGGTCGCCGTCGCCGTAGACGAGATAGGGCCGTACGACGACACCGCCCGCCGCCAGGACCTCCTGCTCGGCGGCGAGCCTGGTGCGGCTGGCGATCGACAACGGCGCCGGGGTCAGCTCGTCGGGCGTGGCGTTGCGGTAGACACCACGGCCATACACGCTGGCGGTGCTCAGATAGATCACCCGGCCGACCTTGGCCTTCGCGGCGACGCGGAGCAGGGAGCGAGTGCCGTCCACGTTCACCGCGTTGCTCGCGGCTGTCGTGCCGCCGATCATCGAGGCGCAGTGGATCAGGACGTCAGCGCCGTCGCACAGTCTGCTCAGCGATCCCGGAACGGCGAGATCGGCCGGTAGCACGACACTGCCCGGCGGGGCGGCCGCTATCGGCTTGCGATGAGTAGCGAGACGAAGGCTGACGTCAGACCGGGTGAGAGCCCGTACGACCTGCCGGCCGACGAACCCGGTCGCGCCGGTGATGGTGACCGTCGTCATCTGTCAGCGGACCGGCTCGACGGTCACGGTCGAGGTGAAGACCGCCTCGCCCTCCTGGGTCGCGGTCACCTTGACCGGCGTCCGGCCGTCGTTGCCGGTCTGGCCGCGTGCGGTGGTGATCACACAAGCCTGGTCCAGCTCGGCATAACGCAGGAACTCGATCTCGAGCGCGACGGGGAGCACCGACTCGGGGAAAGACGCAGCGAGTGCAGCCTGGCGAGCCGCTTCGAGCAAAAGCATCCCCGGTACGTGGTCGAGTGGGTGATCGAACAGAGCCGGGTGGGACAGATCCACCCTCAGTTGGCGGGAGCCGCCGTCGAACGGCGTCAGTACGACGTCCCTCGAGTCTGTCCTGCCGACGGCGACGGGGCACTCCGGCTCGAGCTCGGGGAGCGGACCGAGGGGCCGCTCGGCCCGGAGCCGGCGGTAGACCGACGGCGAAGTACAGGTGTACTTGGCGTGGCCGGTGCCGGCCAGGACGCCGTCGCGGAGGAACTTCACCTCGTAGCGCATACCGGTGAGACGGTCGCCGCGGCGGACGATGTCGTGACAGCTGACCTGCAACTCCAGATCGGTCGGTGTGGTGGAGATCCGCAGCGCCTCCGGCGTCGTCTCGAAGGACAACTCGGAGACCAGGAACTGGTGGCCGAGCGGCACTCCGAACTCGGCGTGCGCGAGCAGCAGCCCGGCCTGCCGGACGGTTTCGACGCCGAGCATCGGATCCTGGCAACGATGCCCGGCGACCGGACTGTAGAAGGAATGGCAGCGCGGCCACTGGGCCGTGACGCTGAAGCTGTCCGGTCCGTCGGCGTGCCAGGAGGTGAGCAGCACCTCGGCGATGGCGGCGCGATGGACGTACTGGCTCGGCACGGTGCTGGTGAGAACCGGGATCGAAGCCGTCAGCGGGCTCCGATCGGCGGCGATCGCGATCGGTGTGGACATCCTCGTTGGACCCCTCCATCGAGCGGAGGCGCGAGGCCTCCGACTCCCCTCGGAACCGGCCTGGCGGGGGCCGGTGCCTAGCAAGATACATACCGGCCGGTCTGCTATCCACCTGGGGTACTCGTTGTCTCATCAGCGACCCGTACCTGACTAAGTACCGCCGCGCTCGTTGTCTTCCGTCGGCGGCGCGGGTAACCGTGGCGGCGGAAGCTGACAAGCAGAAGGAGCAGTACATGTCTGATCGTTTCGGGGGCAAGGTCGTCCTGGTCACCGGTGCCGGCAGCGGTATCGGCCGGGCCAGCGCCCTCGCGTTCGCGCGCGAAGGCGCCACCGTGGTCGCGGCCGCCCGCGGCAAGGAAGGGATCCA
Source organism: Kribbella sp. NPDC051718 (assembly GCF_040681515.1). Lineage (NCBI taxonomy): Bacteria > Bacillati > Actinomycetota > Actinomycetes > Propionibacteriales > Kribbellaceae > Kribbella > Kribbella sp. NPDC051718. The sequence continues at coordinate 285,474 of NZ_JBFAYZ010000003.1, forward strand.
GGAGACGGTCGCGCTGATCGAGGCCGCGGGCGGCAAGGCGAGCGCTGTCGAGGCCGACGTCAGCAAGGCCGATGACGTCGCCAACCTGGTCCGGACCGTCGTCGAGCGGCACGGCGGCCTGCACGTCGCGCACAACAACGCCGGCGTGTTCCCCAAGCCGGGACCGGTCGGCGACATCGACCTCGAGGTCTGGCAGCGAGCCGTCGACATCAACCTGACCGGGCTGCTGCTCTCGCTGAAGTACGAGATCCAGCACATGCGGGACAACGGTGGCGGTGCGATCGTCAACACCAGCTCGAACATCGGCGCCCACGGCCGCCGTCCCGGGATGGCTGCCTATGCCGCCTCGAAGGCGGCCGCGAGCACGCTGACCCGTGTTGCCGCGCTGGACCACATCAAGGACGGCATCCGGATCAACGCCGTCAGCCCCGGCGCGACCGACACCCCGATGTCGTTCCGTCCCGGTGAGGACGTGGACGGTCGTGCCGCGCGGCTCGCGGGTGTCGTACCGATCGGCCGCGTCGGCAGTACCGACGAGATCGTGGCGGCCGTGCTGTGGCTAGCCTCTGACGAGGCTGCGTTCGTGGTCGGTCACGACCTGGTCGCCGACGGCGGCGTCACCGCCTAGGCCCGGGCAGCAGGGCCGGCTTCGACCACGTCCGCGGGCTGCTGGTGCGCCGCCAGGATCGTGGTGAGCAGGCCGGGGAAGCGGGCGTCGAGGTCGTCGCGGCGCAGCGACAGCAGCAGCTCGCGCCCGGAGGCGCGCTGGTTGATCACGCCGCTCTCGCGCAGCACCCGCCAGTGGTGGGTGAGCGTCGACTTCGACACTCCCTCGACGATCGCGCCGCACGGATACTCCCCGCCGTTCGCGAGGACCTGGAGCACGGTCATCCGCAGTGGGTTGCCGAGGGCGGCCAGGACGTCCTCGAGGCGGATCTGTTCACGGGCGGGGTGATGTGGTTCGAGCACAGCCAAAAGTGTACGCGGACAACCGTAATGACTAACTCTTGGTAGCTCGTTTGACACCCGCAGCGAGGTAACTGTACGACTATCCACGTACGGTCATCCATTTCACGGTTTTCCTCTTGAGGGAGTCTCATGTCCATCACCGCAGCGCCGCCACGGCGGCTCGGTCAGATCCTGCTGCTGCTCGGGTTCGCGCAGCTGATCATCACGATCGACTTCAACATCGTCTACGTGGCCCTGCCGGAGATCGGGAGCGCGCTCGGCTTCACCTCGCAGAACCTGCAGTGGGTGATCAGCGCGTACGCCGTGGCCTTCGGTGGTCTGCTCGTGCTCGGTGGCCGGGCCGCCGACCTGCTCGGCCGGCGCCGGATGTTCGTGCTGGCGCTGAGCATCTACTCGATCTCGTCGCTGATCGGTGGCCTGTCCCCGAACGACGGCGTGATGATCGGGGTCCGCGCGGTCCAGGGTCTGGGCGGCGCGCTGCTGTTCCCGGCCACCCTGGCCCTGGTGAACACGCTGTTCCAGGAGGGCAAGGAGCGCAACCGCGCACTCGCCGTCTGGAGCGCCTGCGGTGCGAGTGGTCTGTGTGTCGGCTCGATCCTCGGTGGCGTGCTGACCAGTGCCTTCGGCTGGGCCGCGGTGTTCTTCGTGAACGTCCCGCTCGCCGGTGGCGCCGCCCTGCTGGCCCTCGCGCTGATCCCGCGCGACGGTGCCCGCGAGCACGGCCGCACCTTCGACCTGCCCGGCGCCGTTACCGCGACCGTCGGCATCACCCTGGTCGTCTTCGTGCTGGTGCAGGGTCCGGTCTCCGGCTGGGCCTCGCCCGAGATCATCGGCTGCATCGTCGCCGCTGTCGTCCTGCTCGCGGCGTTCGCCGTGATCGAGGGTCGCAGCGCCGATCCGCTGATGCCGCTGCGCCTGTTCACCAACCGCAGCCTCAGCACCGCGATGGCGATCGCGCTGGTCTTCGGCGCGACGTACAGCACCGTTCCGTACTTCCTGACCGTCTTCTTCCAGACCATCCACGGTTACAACGCGCTGCAGACCGGCCTGGTCTTCCTGGTACCGGCCGCGCTGATCGCGGTCGGCACCCAGATCAGCGGGCGGATGGCCGGCAAGGTCGGCCTGAAGACGATCCTGATCCTCGGCCTGTCGATCGGCATCGTCGGTACCGCCGTGCTCGCCGCCGGGATGAACTCCGGTGGCTCCTTCCTCCAGGTGCTTCCCGGTATCGCGCTCTACGGCATCGGTCAGGGCATCACCTGGACGGGCATGTGGATCGCGGCCGCGTCCGGCGTCGCGGGCAACGAGCAGGGTGTCGCCTCGGCGATGACGTCGACCGCGATGCAGGTCGGTACCGCCGTAGGCCTCGCCGTCCTGGTCGCCGTCGCCAACCACGGCACCCGCGGCCTGACCGGCGACGCGTTCCAGGACAAGCTCGGCCACGGGCTGCAGACAGCGGTCTACATCGCGGCCGCCGGCATCGTGCTCGGCATCCTGGCCAGCTTCGCGTTCGCCAAGCCGGCGGTCGTTGCCGAGGACGAGCTCGAGCCCGTCGCGGCCGGCACCAAGGACTGACATGGACTATGACTTCGACGTAGTCGTGGTGGGAGCCGGCCCGGTCGGCTCCCTGCTCACCGCCGAGCTGGCGCTGCAGGGCGTCCGCGTCGGCCTGCTCGAAGCCCTGGCCGCGCCCACCGGCCGGTCCAAGGCCGGTACGTTGCACGCCCGCACCGCTCAGGTTCTCGAGCGGCGCGGGCTGCTGGACCTGGTCGCGGTGAACCAGTCGGCCGGCGGCCCGGTGCCGTTCCACTTCGCCGGCATGTTCGACCTGGATCTGGCCGAGGTCGTCGACGAGGGGCCCGCGATCGTGGGCAGCCCGCAGGCGTACGCCGAGCGAGTCTTCGCCGAGCAGGCCGTCGGTCGCGGGGCCGAGGTCTTCCGTGGCGAGGAGGTCGTCAACCTCACCGATCACGGTGACCACGTGTCGGTACACACGGCCGAGCGCCAGTTCACCGCGCGCTACGTGGTCGGGTGCGACGGTCCGCGCAGCGCGGTACGCAAGAGTGCCGGGATCCCGTTCACCGGTACGGAGGCGACTGTCGCCGCGATGCTGGGGGAGGTGCGGCTGCTGGATCCGTACAACGCTCCCCAGGGCTGGCAGCGCAACGCCCGCGGCTGGACGATGGTCGCGGCCTCGCTGCATGGGCCGAGCCGGATCTTCACGTACGACTTCCGTGGGCCGCACGAGAAGCGGGACGATCCGCTGACGCTGGAGGAGTTCAGCCAGACGGTCGACTACATCGCGGGCCGGCATGTGCCGATGACGGACGCCGGGTGGCTGGCCAGGTTCGGCGATGCCGCGTTGCAGGCCGAGCAGTACCGCAAGGGCAATGTGTTCGTCGCCGGTGATGCGGCGCACGTGCACTTCCCGGCGGGCGGTCAGGGCGTCAACCTCGGGCTGCAGGACGCGCTCAACCTGGGCTGGAAACTGGCCGCGGCGGTGCACGGCTGGGCGCCACCCGGCCTGCTGGACACGTACCACTCCGAGCGTCATCCGATCGGTGCGCGGGTGCTGTGGAACGTGCGGGCCCAGGTCGCGCTGATGCAGCCCGACCCGCGGGTCGACTGGTTGCGCAGCCTGTTCCGCGAGCTGATGGGACTGGACCAGGTGAACGAGTACCTGAGCCGGATGATCAGCGGGATGGATGTCTCGTACGACGTCGGCTGTCCGGATTCGCCGCTGGTCGGTGAGCTGGCACCGGACCTGCGGTTGAAGACCGGTGCGGGAATCACCAGCGTGGCTCGACTCCAGCACGAGGGTAAGGCGTTCCTGCTGGACCTCGCCGGGCGGACCGATCTGCAGGCCGTGGCGGCCGGTCGGCCGGACAGGTTGGCGGTGGTGAGTGCGACCAGCGACTCATCGGCCGGCACCGACGCCTTGCTGGTACGGCCCGACGGCTATGTGGCCTGGAGTGCCCGGGGTCGCGACGACGATCCGATCAGCCTGGACCGGGCCATCACTCGGTGGTTCGGTCCGGCCGTCTGACCCACAACCGCTTGATTCCCCGGCCGACTGACGGCGGCCGGGGAATCCTGCTGTCAGGCGGTCAGTTGGCCGCCGTCGTAGGACATCGCATGCCGGGTCAGTTCGACCCGGCCACGGACGTCCAGCTTGCCGAAGACATGCCGCAGATGGGTGTCGACGGTGTGCGGGGAGATGGCCAGGCGGCTTGCGACCGCCCGGTTGGTCAATCCCTGCGCGACCAGCCGCGCCACCCGTAGTTCGGCCGAGGTCAGCCGGGCCCATCGGCTCGGCCCGTCCGGCTCCTGCACTGCTTGCCTGGTTCCTGTCCCTGCCACGTGAATCCGCCCCTCACAGCCGGTCCCTGATTGCCCCACACCGTCACTCTCGGCGGGGGCAGCAGGGCGCGGCAACGAAGTCGGAGCCAGTTGGTCACTCCCGCAGAACTAAGTCAGGTCACCCGACTAAGTCAGATTCGGGCGGCCAGCTTGGGGAAGAGCTTCAGTGCGTTGTGCCGGCCGATGTCCTCACGTTCCTGCGGTGTCCAGCCCTGGTAGGCCTGGTATCCCTCGACGTTCTCCGTCGTGTGCCAGGCCGGCATGAAGGGGTAGTCGCTGCCGAACAGAATGTTCGACGAGCCGGCCAGCTCGGTCAGCGCGGGCAGGGCGAAGTCCGTGGCCGACATGGCGATGTCGTAGTGCAGGCGGCGCAGCGAGCCGATCAGATCGGCCGGCGGCTTGCCTTCCAGGTACGAGCCGATCGTCGGTCCGTAGGTCAGCCGCTTCGCCAGGAACGGCAGGGTTCCGCCCGCGTGCGAGAGGATCAGCTGCAGGTCCGGCAGCCGGTCGAGTACGCCGCTGAACAGCAGGCTCACCGCGGTACGGGTGGTCTCGAAGGTGAAGTCGTACAGCGACGGCGGCAGCCCGAAGTTGACGACGTCCTTGGCCGGAGGAGTGGTCGGGTGCACGTGGACGACCACGCCGCGCTCCGCGATCTCCGCCAGCAACGGCTCGAACTCGGGCGTCCCGAGGTAGTTGCTGCCGTAGCTGGTCAGCAGGCCGACGCCGTCCAGACCGAGTTCGTCGATCGCGTAGGCCAGCTCCTCCTTGGCTGCGGCCACATCGGGCAGCGGGAGGATCGCGAACGCGCCGAACCGGGTCGGGTGCTCGGCGACCAGCGAGGCGAAGTACTCGTTCACCTGCCGGGCCAGCCGGCGTGCCTGGTCGGCCGAAAGGAAGGTGACGCCGGGCGACGTGATCGACAACAGCGCAGCGGCGATGCCGTTGTGGTCCATCACCTCGAGGCTCTGCTCCGGGCTCCAGGTGGGGTAGTCGACGCCCGGGATCGGGTCGAGCCCGCTGATCGCGGCGGCGTACGCCGGGGGAATCGCGTGGTGGTGCACATCGATGAGCATCAGACGTACTTCTCTCCGTACTTGGGGGCCAGCCTGATCGCGTTCTCCTGGTCCAGCAGGTACTGCTCCGGCGGGGGCGGCGGTGCGCCGTCGTCGGCCGAGATCCCCATCTCCAGGAAGAAGCGCTCCTTGCCGGCCGGCAGGAACATCAGCAGCATCTTGCAGTCGGCGTCGCTCGCGTTGTGGAAGGAGTGCGTCACACCCTTGGGCACGTAGATGAACGACCCGGGGTCGGCGACGACGGTGTCCTCGCCGGTGAACAGCTCCAGCTGGCCACCGATCACGTAGAACGCCTCGTCCTCGTTGTAGTGGATGTGCGCGGGCGGACCGCCGCCGGGCGGCACGATCGCCTCGACCAGGCCGAACGCCGGGCCGGTGTTGTGCAGTCCGGACTTGAGCGTATAGCGGTCCTTGAACACCCACCGGCTCGGACCCTGGCCCGGCGGCACGTAGACCGCGCCCCTGGCCGGTTCGGCCGCCGGGTCCTCGAAGCTCGTCTGCTGACCCTCGAAACTCACTGTGTGCCGGCCCCCTCGTCGGAAATTCGAAACTTGTCGATCCCCAGGATGCGGCCGCGAGGTACCGCCGCGGCATCACGAGAACGCGCGATTCCCAGCAGCGGCCGACTCGGTGAGCCTGGGTGCTCCGAGCGACAGAAAGGTCCGCAGCGAACATGTCTGAGACAAAAGGCCAGGACTTCAGCCGCCGACGGATGCTGGCGGGCAGTGCCACCGCCGCCCTGGGTGGCGTGGTGACGGCCGCAGGACTCGGCGGTACGGCGACCGCCAGCGCCTCGACCGGTGCCGCCGAGGCAGTGCCGCCGATCGAGGCGGTGACAGTGCGTCCTGGCGATCCCAGGTACTCGCAACTGATCACCGGGAACAACAGCAGGTGGGTCGCGGCGCCGGAGGCCGTCCGCCTGGTCGGTACCACCGAGCAGGTCGTCCAGGCGGTGCAGGAGGCCGTACGCACCGGCAAGCGTCTCTCGGTCCGCGGTGGCGGCCACTGCTTCGAGGACTTCGTCTACAACCCGGACATCCAGGTCGTCATCGACCTGTCCCGGATGAAGGCGGTGTACTACGACGCGCAGGTGCAGGCGTTCGCCGTCGAGGGCGGCGCGCTGCTGATGGACGTGTACGACAGCCTCTTCAAGGGCTGGGGCGTCACCATCCCCGGCGGCATGTGCTACTCGGTCGGCATCGGCGGGCACGTCAGCGGCGGCGGCTACGGCCTGCTCTCGCGGACCAGCGGCCTGACCGTCGATCACCTGTACGCCGTCGAGGTCGTCGTGGTCGACCGGTCCGGTACCGCGAAGGCCGTGGTGGCCACCCGCGAGCCCAACGACCCGAACCGCGACCTGTGGTGGGCCCACACCGGTGGTGGCGGGGGCAACTTCGGCGTCATCACCCGCTACTGGTTCCGCTCGCCCGGAGCGACCGGCTCCGATCCGTCGACGCAACTGGTGAAGCCGCCGACCGAGGCGCTCGTCAACGTGGTGGCCTTTCCCTGGGCCTCCATCGACAAGCCGACCTTCACCCGGCTGGTCAGCAACTACGGCGCCTGGCACGAGGCCAACGGCGCCCCCGGTTCACCGAACGCCGGACTGAGCAGCTTCTTCACCCTGTACCACCGTTCCAACGGCAACCTGGTGATGCTGACTGCGCTGGACGCGAACGCCCCGAACCCCGAGAGCCGGCTGCGCGACTACGTAGCGGCCATCACCGCCGGTACGTCGGTGGTGCCCATCCAGCTGACGGCTCCGCGCCGGCTGCCCTGGCTCGCGTCGATCCGGCTGCTCGGCACCAGCAACCCGGTACTGACGAACCCCACCCTGCGGGGCGCGCACAAGTCGACGTACATGAAGAAGAACTTCCCCGCCGCCCACATCGCGGCGCTCTACAAGCACCTGACGCGGACGGACTACGCCAACCCGAACGCGATGGTGACGATGCTGTCCTTCGGCGGCAAGATCAACAGCGTGGCCGAGAACGCGACCGCGAGCGCCCAGCGCAGCTCGACGTTCAAGCTGCTCTACCAGGCGTTCTGGTCGGACAAGAGCGAGGACGCCCAGCACATCGGCTGGGTCCGCGACCTCTACCGCGAGGTGTACGCCGACACCGGCGGCGTGCCGGTCTCGAACTCCCTCACCGACGGGTGCTACGTCAACTACCCGGACGGCGACCTGCGGAACGCGCAGCAGAACACCTCGGGTGTGCCGTGGTCGACGCTGTACTACAAGGGAAACTACTCCCGGCTGCAGCAGGTGAAGGCCCGCTGGGATCCGCGCAACGTTTTCCGGCACTCCCAGTCGATCGAACTCCCGAGCTGACCCTGGTCAGGGTCAGGTCCTGGTCTGCTGGAAAGATACAGACCGAACGGTCTGGTTTCCAGAGGGTTCGCCCTGGTTCTACCCTGGGGCGAACCCGTCAGACCGAGGGAGGATTGATTCAGTGGCCCAGCAGGAACGCGCGATCAGGACCCGGCAGGTACTGCTGCTGGCGGCCGCATCGGTCTTCGACGAGGTCGGCTACGACGCGGCCAGCATCAGTGAGATCCTCAGCCGCAGCGCCATGACCAAGGGCGCGCTGTACTTCCACTTCGCCTCCAAGGAGGCGCTCGCCCGGGGCGTGATCGATGCCCAGACGGCCGACCTGGAGCTGCCCGAGACGGGCTCGAAGCTGCAGGACCTGGTGTGTCTGACCCAGGTGATCGCGAACCGGCTGCAGACCGACGTACTGCTCCGCGCGGGCATCCGATTGACCGTGGAGGAGCGTACTTTGAACCTCCTGGGCGCCAGTCAGGCGAGCCCGTACGCGCGCTGGATCGAGATCTGCGCGGCCCTGCTGACCGCGGCGAAGGCGGACGGCGAGCTGCTCGGGCACGTCCAGCCGGCCGCCGTCGCCGAACTGGTGGTGGCCTCGTTCACCGGCATCCAGCTGGTCTCGCAGGTGTACAGCCGGCGGGAGGATCTCGGCGAGCGGCTGAGCACCTTCTGGCGGTACCTGCTGCCTGGCATCGCCGTGCCCGGTGTGCTCCCGCATCTGGCCACCGAGCTGCCCGTCGCCGGGTGACTCCGCGCTGTCGCGAAGGCACCGCTTGCTGTCTCAGGCAAGTTAGTTTCCAGTTTCACTGACGGACCGAAACCGACCCTTTGGTTTGTTATGCTTTCGTATCCGACGGCAGGTGAGGCTCTGTCGGTGTTGAGGGGACGGGATCAGTGCAAACGTGTTCGGTCGTTCAACCCGCCTCGTCGATCGGTTTGCTCGAAGACCCGGTCGGCGAGTTCTACGGTCCGTTGTTCGCGTCGCTGCGCCGGCGTGCTCAGCGCGCCACCGCGGTTCGCTACGTGCATGGCCTGTTGACGGTGCAGGGGCGCAAGACGATGCGCTCGCTGGCCGAGCAGTACGGCGGTGACGCCGAGCAGCAGCGCATGCAGCACTTCATCAGCAATTCGCCCTGGGACTGGATGCCGGTCCGCCAGGCGCTCCGATGTCATCTGCAGCAGAGCCTGGAGCCGCAGGCCTGGGTGGTCCGGCAGATGATCGTGCCGAAGGCAGGCAACCACTCCGTCGGGGTCGGCCAGGCGTTCGTCCGGATGCTCGGTCAGACCGTTAACAGCCAGCAGGCGTTCGGCGCCTGGGTGGCGTCGGAGACGGTGAGCAGCCCGATGAACTGGCGCCTGCAGTTGCCGGACGCCTGGGTCACTGACACGGATCGGCGCCGCCGGGCAGGGGTTCCGGAGCAGCAGGCCGAGACGTTCCCCGGGGAGGCGGCGTGCCGGTCCGTGCTGGACCTGGTCGACGGCCGCCGCGATGCCGTTCCGCTGCCGGCCGTGCTGAGTGTGGGGACACTCGACCCGGTCGACTGCGTGCGGGAGTTCGGCGCGGCCGGAGTACCGGTGATGATGCAGGTCGGTCCAGGGCTGCAGTTGGTGGGCACGGATGTCCGCCTCCAGAGCCCGGCCGGTGAGCTGGTCAGCGCCGGCCGGCTGGCGGATTCGGCCGGCATTCTGCGTCGGCAGGTCTGCTGGCTCGACGCGCAACTCAGGCTACGGCGCACTTGCACGGCGGCCGTCCGGGTGGCGCTGCCGACCCCACAGGGCCGGGTGCCGATGGTGCTGCTGGCCGAGTGGGACAAGCCCGGCCCCAAGCCGGACAGGTTCTGGCTGACCGATGTGGTCGGCCGGTCGACGGCCGAGCTGCTCCGGTTGTCCAAACTGGTACTGCGGGTGGACCACGACTTCGAGGCGATCGCCAAGGACGTCGGCATCCAGGACTTCGAGGGCCGCAGCTTCCAGGGCTGGCATCGGCACGCCACTCTGGCATCGATCGCACATACCGTCCGGGCACTGGCTGATTCCGGTCAGATGCGTGAAGGGCTTGACGAAACGGCGCTGCTGCGAGTGTCCTGACCCGCCTCCTCCGGCATCGCCGAGACCCCTGTTCCGCAACGGTGGAGCAGGGGTCTTTCGCTGTGTATTGCAACGCTTGCTTCACGAAGTGACCAAGTAAAAGTGACCTGACGAAGTGCGGCCGGTTCCCTACTTCGCACCGCCGTCCCAGGCGATGTTTGTCCTTGGCAGACAACGATCTTGATGCGTTCTGGGGAGGATCCAATGAGCGGTGCGACAGCCGGATTCAGCAACATCGCAGCGGACCCGCTGGCCGAGGCCGGGGTGGATCGCGAGTTCCTGCGATCGCTGCCGGCGGTTCAGCAGCCGGAGTGGCACGACGTCGCCCAACTGGCGGCGGTGACGAGTGAGCTGGCGGAGGCCCGGCCGCTCGTCGACGGGGCGGAGATCGACACCCTGAAGGCGTTGCTCGCCCGGGTGGCGACGGGGGAGTTGCGCGTCCTGCAGGCGGGGGACTGCGCCGAGGACCCGGCCGAGTGCACCCCGGAGGCGGTTGCTCCGAAGGCGGCCCTGCTCGACGTACTGGCTTCCGTGATGTCTTTGAATGCAGGCCGCCGGGTGCTGCGGGTCGGCCGGATCGCCGGCCAGTTCGGCAAGCCGCGGTCGAAGCCGACCGAGCACGTCGACGGCCAGGAGATGCCGGTCTTCCGCGGCCACATGGTGAACGGGCCCGAGGCGGACCTGGTGTCGCGCCGGGCCCAGCCGGAGCGGCTGCTCGCTGGATACCACCTCGCGGCCGCGGTGTCCGGTGCACTGCGGGACCGCGGTGCGGCCGGCGATCCCGTCGCGCACGCGCCGATCTGGACCAGCCACGAGGCCCTGCTGCTCGACTACGAGCTGCCGATGATCCGTCGCGACGCCAACGGCCGCGCGCTGCTCACCTCGACGCACTGGCCCTGGATCGGTGACCGTACCCGGCAGGTGGACGGCGCTCACCTCACCATGCTCGCGATGGTGGCGAATCCCGTTGCCTGCAAGGTCGGACCGAGTACGACCGCTGAAGACCTGCTGGCCATCTGCGAGCAACTGGACCCGGACCGGGAGCCCGGCCGGCTGACGCTGATCAGCCGGATGGGTGCGAACGCGGTGACCGAGCTGCTGCCGCCGCTGGTCGCCGCAGTACGCGCCGCCGGGCACCCGGTGATCTGGATGTGTGACCCGATGCACGGCAACACGATGAGCACGCCCAGTGGTTTGAAGACCCGCTTGGTCGAGCGAGTCGTCCAGGAGGTACGCGACTTCCAGCTCGTAGTACCGGCTGCGGGGGGTGTGGCCGGTGGGCTTCACCTGGAGACGACCCCGACCGGTGTGACCGAGTGCGCCGACGACCTGAGCCGCCTCGGCGAGGTGGGCGATGTGTACACGAGCTTCTGCGACCCACGGCTCAACCCGAACCAGGCAATCACCGTAGCTGCGGAGTGGCAGTCATGAAGGGCAAGGTAGCTCTCGTAACCGGCGCTGCCGGCGGTATCGGCGCAGCAGTGATCGAGTCGCTTGCTCGCGAAGGTGTCATCGTCGCCGCGGCCGACCGGGCCGAGCAGGTGCTGAAGGAGCAGGTCGAGCTGCTCGTCGCGGACGGTCTGCGGGCGGAGGCGTTCGGGCTCGACATCACCTCCAGCCAGGACGTCGCCGCTGTGGTCGATGAGGTCGAGCGACGGCTGGGCCCGATCGACTACCTGGTCAACGGCGCCGGCGTACTACGGCTCGGCACCACCCGCGAGTTGACCGACGAAGACTGGGCCAGCACGTTCGCGGTCAACGCGACCGGCACCTTCTACGTCTCTCGGGCCGTGATCGAGCGGATGGCCGCCCGTCGGTCCGGGGCAGTCGTCACGATCGCGTCCAACGCGGCCGGTACACCCCGGACTGAGATGGCCGCGTACGCCGCGTCGAAGGCCGCTGCGGCGATGTTCACCAAGTGTCTCGGGCTGGAGGCCGCGGAGTACGGGATCCGCTGCAACGTGGTGGCGCCGGGCTCGACGGACACCGCGATGCTGACCAGCCTCTGGAAGGACGGCGCCGGCCCGGAGAGCTCGATCGCTGGCACTCCGTCGGCGTACAAGCTCGGCATCCCGCTGCGCAAGATCGCCCAACCGGCCGACATCGCGGCAGCAGTGCGGTTCCTGCTGTCGGACCAGGCCGGACACATCACGATGCACGACCTCACGGTCGACGGCGGCGCAACCCTAGGCGTGTAAGGAGGACATGATGGCTGGAATTCCCCTGATCGAGACCTATGAGATGCCGGTGGCGAGCGAGCTGCCGGTCAACGTGGCCGGCTGGCAGGCCGACCCGGCGCGTGCGGTGCTGCTCGTCCATGACATGCAGCGCTACTTTCTCCGGCCGTTCGGCGATGCGGCACCGGTGAAAACCCTGGTGCACAATGCCGCGCGGCTTCGCAAGGCGGCGGCCGAGATCGGTATGCCGGTTGCCTACACCGCCCAGCCGGGCGGGATGACCGTGGCCGAGCGCGGGCTGCTGAAGGACTTCTGGGGCCCCGGCATGACGCCGTCCCCGGAGGACCGCGCGCTGGTGCCCGAGCTGGCACCGGCCGAGGGCGACTGGGTGTTCACGAAGTGGCGGTACAGCGCCTTCCACAAGAGCGATCTGCTCGAGCGGATGCGGGCGGCCGGCCGCGACCAGCTGATCGTCTGCGGGGTTTACGCGCACGTCGGAGTGCTGATGAGCCTGTGCGACGCCTTCACCAACGACATCGAGGCGTTCCTCGCCGCCGACGCCGTCGCCGACTTCAACTCGTCGTACCACCGGACGGCCCTCACGTACGCCGCCGAGCGGTGTGCGGTCGTCGCGCCGACCGACGTGTTGCTCGGCTCCCTGGTCGCCGAGGAGGTACTGGTATGACCGCCCTGCTCGACCAAGTGCTTGCTGATGGCAACGGTGTACCGCCGTTCGCCCTGCTCTACCGCCCGGAGACGGCCGGTCGCGACCAGGTCGACCTGATCGTTGGGGAGGCCGGCGCGGTCGAAACGTTGGCCGACATCCCGCTGGCGGCCGGCGCGCCCGTGGGGCAGCACGAGACGCTGGTCCTGGTGCCGTACCGCCAGCTCTCCGAGCGTGGTTTCCAGTGCACCGACGACGGCGCGCCGCTGCTGGTGCTGCAGGTCGCCGAGCAGGCCGTCGTACCGCTGGACGAGCTGATGCGCCGGTTGCCGAATCTGCCGACGCCGCTGGTCAACGGGCGGTTCGACGTCGAGGACGAGACGTACGCCGAGATCGTGCGCCGGGTCGTCGAGGACGAGATCGGCACCGGCGAGGGCGCGAACTTCGTGATCAAGCGGTCGTTCACGGCTGAGATCACCGGGTTCGGCATCGCCCATGCGCTGTCCTTCTTCCGCCGGCTGCTGAGCTCGGAGGTGGGTGCCTACTGGACCTTCGTCGTGCACACCTGCGACCGGACTTTCGTCGGCGCCACCCCGGAACGGCACGTCAGCGTCTCCGGCGGTACCGCCGTGATGAACCCGATCAGCGGCACCTACCGCTATCCGGCCTCCGGTCCGACCCTGGACGGCGTACTCGGTTTCCTTGCCGATGGCAAGGAGACCGACGAGCTCTACATGGTCGTCGACGAGGAACTCAAGATGATGGCGCGGGTCTGCGACGGCGCCGGCACGGTGGTCGGCCCGTTCCTCAAGGAGATGGCCCGGCTGGCCCACACGGAGTACCTGATCGAGGGCCGGACCAGCCGGGACGTCCGCGAGATCTTGCGCGAGACGCTGTTCGCGCCGACTGTCACCGGCAGTCCGCTGGAGAGCGCGTGCAAGGTGATCAGCCGGCACGAACTCAACGGCCGCGGTTACTACAGCGGCGTGGTCGCGCTGATCGGCTCGGACGAGGCCGGCGGGCGGACGATGGACTCGTCGATCCTGATCCGGACCGCTGAGATCTCCAGCGCCGGCAAGCTCTCGATCGGTGTCGGTGCCACGCTGGTCCGGCACTCGGACCCGCTGTCCGAGGTCGCTGAGACCAGGGCCAAGGCGGCCGGGCTGCTCGCCGCGCTGGCCGGTGGTACAGGTTCGCGGTTTGCGGATCACCCGGAGGTACGGAGCGCTCTGGCGGGCCGCAACACCGGCATCTCGGGCTTTTGGTTCAACGACCGGTCGTTGCCATCGGCAACTCCTGACGATCTCGCCGGTCGTTCTGTCCTGGTGATCGACGCCGAGGACACCTTCACCTCGATGATCGCGCACCAGCTGAGCTCGCTCGGCCTGATCGTCACCGTACGCCGGTACGACGAGCCCTACCGGATCGAGGATCACGACCTGGTCGTGGCCGGTCCCGGACCGGGCGACCCGGGGGAGTTGCAGCACCCGAAGATTGCCCACCTGCAGAGCACGATCAAGCGGCTGATCGCCGAGGAGCGTCCGTTCCTGGCGGTCTGCCTGAGCCACCAGGTGCTCAGCGGCATTCTCGGGCTGGAGATCGAGCGCTGCCCGCAGCCCAACCAGGGCGTGCAGAAGGAGATCGACCTGTTCGGGCGGCCGACCCGGGTCGGCTTCTACAACACCTTCGCCGCACGGTCCGCGACGGACCGGATCGGCGACGTCGAGATCAGCCGGAACCCGGTGACGAACGAGGTGCACGCGCTGCGCGGACCGCGGTTCGCGTCGATGCAGTTCCATGCCGAGTCGGTACTGACCGAGGAAGGCGTGCTGTTGCTGCACGACGCCTTCAGCCGGCTGCTCGCGAGTACTGCGCTGGTGTCCCGATGAGCACGATCCTGATCGCCGGGGGTGGCATCGGCGGACTCGCGACGGCGGTGTCACTCGCCGAGCGCGGCCACCGGATCGTCGTCCTCGAGCGGCAGGCGGCCTTCGCGGAGCTGGGCGCCGGTATCCAGATCGGGCCGAACGGGTTCCGTGCGATGGACCGGCTCGGGATCGGCGACGAGGTCCGCGAGCGTGCGGTCTACATCGACGAGTTGCGGTTCATGGACGGCACCACCGGGCAACGCGTGCAGAGCCTACGGCTGGACGAGGAGTACCGGGCGCGCTTCGCCAACCCGTACGCCGTTGTCGCGCGGGCTGACCTGTATGCCCCACTGCTCGCTGCGGCGCAACGGTCGCCGCTGATCGAGCTGCGGAGCAAGAGCGCGGTGGCGGGCTATCAGCAAGACGCGGACGGCGTCACCCTGTTGCTAGCGGACGGCAACAGCATCAGGGGCGACTTGCTGGTCGGTGCCGACGGCATCCGGTCGACGATCCGCCGTCAGTTGGTCGGCGACGGTGAGCCGCGGGTGTCCGGGCACACCATCTACCGGTCCGTCATCCCGATGGAGCTGGTCCCCGAAGACCTCCGCTGGCACGCGGTCACTTTGTGGGCCGGTCCGAAGTGGCACTTCGTGCACTACCCGATCGCTGGTGGGACGCTCCTGAACCTGGCAGCGACTCGGGACGACAGCGCGTCGGTGGCGGTGGCTGGTCAGCCGGCGGAGCGGGCGCATGTACTCGGGCAGTTCCCCGACCTGGGGGAGACCGCCCAACGGCTGCTCGAGCTGGGAGCCGACTGGCGGGTCTGGGTGCTCTGCGACCGAGACCCTATCTCCGAATGGTCCGATGGCCGGGTAGTCCTCCTCGGCGATGCTGCGCACCCAATGCTCCAGTACGCCGCCCAGGGCGCGTGCATGGCGCTGGAGGACGCTGTACTGCTCGGCGAGCTACTCGACTGCCCGGCCGGCGAGGCGCAGTACAGGCTGGAGCGGTTCGTGGAGGCGCGGCGTGATCGCACCGCTCGGACGACGCTGGTGGCGCGGGAGCTTGGTACGCAGCTGTACCACCCCGCCGGTGCGGCGAGGGTGGCTCGCAACGAAATGCTGTCGGGCCTGTCGGTTGAGGAGCTGCAGGACAAGGTTGCCTGGCTGCACGGGTTCGACGCGGCGCGGGTGCCGGATCTGACTAAGTAGTGGCCAGGTTTTGCCCGGCTGGTCACCGTGTGTGAGGTTCGAGAGATGAAGAGGTCTGTCGCCGGGGCATTCGCGGTGCTCGCGTCCGTCCAGGTCGTGCTGATTCTCGGCATGACCGTGATGAATGTGCTGCTGCCGGAGGTCCAGGCCGAGTTCCACCTCGGTCAGGCGGAGCTGGTGCTGCTCAACGCGGCGTACGGGATGTCGTTCAGCGGCTTGTTGCTGCTGGGCGGCCGGCTCTCCGACCTGTATGGCGCCCGCCGCGTCTTCATAGCGGGGACGGCGTTGTTCGCGCTCAGCTCCGTCACGGCCGGACTGGCGCCGGGAGCAGAGGTGCTGCTGACCGCGCGCTTCCTGCAAGGGGTGGGCGCGGCATTGGCGGTGCCGGCCGCGATGGCATTGGTCAGCCTGCTCTACCCCGAGCCGGCCCGTCATGCGCGGGCGATGGCCGTGTGGGGTGGTCTGGCTGCATCCGGCGGGATGGCGGGGATGCTGCTGTCGGGAGTGGTCGCCACGATCGCCTCCTGGCGATGGGCCTTCGTCCTGCCTGTGCTCGTCTGTGCGCTGGCGGTCGTCCTGGCGCCGCGGTTGCTGCCTGTGGGGGACACCGCAGTCAGCGAGCGGCTAGACGTGCTCGGCGCGGTGCTGGTGACCGCTGGCATCACAGTCCTCGGCTATGGCCTGGTCGAAGCGCCCGAGCGCGGTTGGACCTCACCGTTGGTGCTGGGGATGCTGGGCGGCGGTGTGGTGCTGCTAGCCGTCTTCGTCCAGGTCGAGCGGCGAGTAGCCGTTCCGCTGCTACCGCTGTCGTTCCTGGCCTCGCCGCGGCGAGTGGTCGCGCTGGTGGCTGTGTTCCTCGGCTCGGCCGGGACGACCACGATCTTCTTCATGCTGTCGCTGTACTTCCAGCAGATGCTCGACTACGCGCCGCTAGAGGTCTCAGCGGCCTTCCTCCCGTATGGCCTCGGCCTAGTGGTCACCGGTATCGCCGTCGGCCGGCTGGTGCTCCGCTTCGGTGCCCGGACGACGACAGTGGCCGGCCTGGTGGTGTGCGCTGCCGGGCTGGGCACCTTGAGCACTATCGGAGCACATACCCCGTACGTCGGTGCCGTGCTGGCCGGGCTGGTGCTGTTCCCGCTCGGCGTCGGTCTGGTCTTCGCCGGAGCGACAGTGATCGCGACCAGCGACGTACCGGCAGGCCAAGCCGGTCTAGCCGGAGCAGTGACCACCAGTGCTCTGGAGATGGGCCCTGCCATCGGCATGACAGTGCTTGTGACGCTGTCGGCCGCTCGTGCGGATCGGCTTGTTGCAGGCGGCGCTGGGGCCGATGCGGCAGTGACTGCCGGCTATGGCTTCGCCCTCGCCGCTGCGGCCGTTGTGTTCCTGGCCGCAGCGGCGAGCGCTGTCTTGATCCGTCAGCGACCCGCTCTAGCGGACAGTGACGGAGGCGAAGCCGCCTCGGACGGTGTTGTTGCCGTCTGAGACCTCGATCCGGTACTGCTGCGAGGTACCCGAGGGAGCAGCAGTGTCGGTCAGCGTGACGTTCGGGCGGCTCCAGAAGGTGGAGTTCGCCGTGGTGGTCGCGACGACCGTGTTGGTGTTGCCACGGAGCAACCGGTAGGTCAGGGTGATGTCGTCCTTGTCGAGTGACGTCTGGACGGTCGCCTGCACCCGGCCGGCGGTGGTACTGGACAGTGTCGGCAGGACCGGGCCCAGTGGCACTGCGCCCGCACCCAGGTTGGTGAAGCGCGTCAGGCCCTGCTGGCCGGCGCCGTTGACCGTGGTGAAGTCACCACCGACCCACAGGTCCGAGCCACCGGTAGCCGACACGAGCGGGCCGACCTCGGTCGGTGGGCCTGCGTTGGTGTTCGGGAACCAGGGACCGAGGTTGCCGTTGGCCGGGTTCTGCAGGAGCAGGAAGTGCGCTCCGGAGCCGTCCGGGAAGGCACCCGGGCAGCTGTGTGCGTGCGAGCCCTTGAACAGCCAGCCGTTGACCATGGTGATGGTCTCGGTGGCGCCGAGGCAGGTGTTCTTCCAGACCAGGTTGCCGGTGGCGACGTTCGCCGCCCAGGTCCCGTCGAAGCAGCCGCCACCATCACCGGCGTTGGAGAAGTACACGACTCCGCCGCTGGTCTCGATGTCCTTGACCCGCGTCGTGCAGCCCGGCTTCGGCACCGGTACCGCGGACGAGGCCGCGAACGGCAGCAGTGCACCGGTCGAGTTGTTGACGCTGGCAACGGCCCAGTGGGCAACACCGCCGACCTTGGCGAAGGTGCCGCCGAGGTAGACCTTGGAGTTGTCGTCGGCCGCGTCGATCGCGTAGACATCCGCGTCGGCGTTCGGGTTCCACGGCAACAGACTGCCGTCGACCATGCTGATCGCCGCGGCCCGGTTGCGGGCGACGTTGTTGACCAGCCCGAACGAGCCACCGAAGTACAGGCTGGTACCGCCGACAGCGAGCGTCTTGACCCGGTACGAGACGTTCGGCTTGATGTTCGGCAGCAATGCACCCGTGGTCGCGTCGAAGGCGGCGATCCGGTTGCGGACCTGGCCGTCGACGCGGGTGAAGTCGCCGCCGATGTAGATCTTCGAGCCGTCGGGCGACGCCACGATCGACCAGACGAAGTTGTTCAGCGTGTGGTTGAACGTGGTGTCGAGTGCGCCGGTGCTCTGGTTGAAGGCCGCCAGGTAGGTCCGGACGGTCTGGCTGGTGCCGGGTGCGGCGCCAGGCGGGCGGACCCGGGTGAAGCGGCCGCCGACGAAGGCCTTGCCCTTGGCCACCGCCAGCCCGAGCACGCTCGCGTCGGTCTGCCAGGCGGAGCCCGCCACCGCTGTCAGTGAGGCGCCGGTACCGGGCGCCGGGAGCGTCGGCACGATGGCCAGCGCGAGGCCTGCCGCACCGAGTGCAGCAGTGATTCTTCTCAATCGCATTTGTGTTCCCCCCTTGGGAGTGCCGGACCCCCTCCGGCACTCCCTTTATCTAGCGTGCGTCGTAATGCGTTACGACCTGGTCCGCATCCAGCGCGATCGGGTAGACGGCCACCTCGTCGAGAGTGCCGTTGATGCCGGCGCTGGACGGGCCGTTCGGCCAGCCGCCCAGGTTGTCGGCGCCGATCCGCCAGTACCCCGTGTAGGCCTCCGCGGCGGCCACGTTCTGGGTGCCCTGCAGGACGCCGTCCAGGTAGAGCTTCTGCGAGCCCGGCGAGAACGTGCCGACCACGTGGTGCCACTGGCCGTCGTTCGTCCCCGGTGCGGAGCTGATCGTCCGCGCCGAGCCGTCCCACAGCCCGAAGGTGACGGTGCCGTCGTTCTGCAGGTAGATGTGCCGGTCGTACTGGCTGCTCGTCCCGTTGGAGCTGTTGCCGAAGCCAACGATCTTGCCGCCGCTGCCCGAGGTGGTCTTGTACCAGGCCTCTACGCTGAAGTTCTGCGGCTGGCTGACCACGGTCTGCCCGATCAGCTTGCCCGTACCGTCGAAGTCACCGGCCGTGTTGCCACCACTGGTCAGTACGCCGGGAACGCCGAGCGTCACCCCGGAGTACGGGCCGGTGTTGCCCTGGCCGGACGAGTCGGTCGCGTTGGCCGTCCCGTTGGCCTCACCGAGTCGCCAGTACGCCGTCGGGCCGTCCGCCAGCACCTGCTGGTCGTACGGCGCGTCCACGCTGGCCACTGTCACCGCTGCCGAGTAGTCACCGCGCAGGGTGCTGTTCCCGTCGGTCACCTCGATCCGGTAGACCTGCGAGGAGCCCGGTGTCAGCCCGGTGTCGGTGAAGGACAGCCACGGTCGGTTCCAGAACCGCGAGTCGGCCGTGTAGGTCGCAACGACGGTGTTGCTGAAGCTGCGCAGTACTCGGTAGGTCAGGGTGATGTCGTCGTTGTCGACGACGGTCTGGAAGTTCACCTTGACCTGGCCGGCCTTGTAGCTGACCGGAGTCACCTTGGCCGGCTTGGCCGGTGCGGCACCCGGCCCCGTGTTGGTGAAGCGGGCCAGGCTCTGCTGGCCGGCGCCGTTCACCGTGGTGAAGTCGCCACCCACCCAGAGGTCGGAGCCACCGGTCGCGGACACCAGCGGGCCGACCACGGTCGGGCCACCAGTGTTGGTGTTCGGGAACCACGGGCCGAGCTCGCCGGTGTCGAGGTTCTGCGTGAGCAGGTAGCGTCCCGCGCCCTGCGGGAAGCCGTTGCCGCCCTGGTAGCTGCAGTCGTGGGCGTGCGAGCCCTTGTAGAGCCAGCCGCTCACGACCGTCACCGTCTCGGTCGCGCCGAGGCAGTTGCTCTTCCAGACCAGGTTGCCCGAGGCAACGTCGGCCGCCCAGGTCCCGTCGAAGCAGCCGCCACCGTCACCGGCGTTGGCGAAGTACACCCGGTCGCCGCTGGTCTCGATGTCCTTGACCCGCGAGGTGCAGCCCGAGTTCGGAGCCGGTACGGCGCTCGCGGCCGCGAAGGGGAGTAGCGACCCGTCAGTCGGGTCAAGACTCGCCACGGCCCAACTCGAAGTACCGTTGATGGTCGAGAACGTACCGCCGGCGTAGACCTTGCTGCCGTCGTCGGCCGCGTCGATCGCGTAGACGTCGTTGTCCGCCTGGGGAGCCCAGGGGAGCAGCGACGCGGTGCTCGTGGTGACCGCCGCCAGGCGCGGCCGGGCGATGTTGTTGACGAGCCCGAACGAGCCGCCCAGGTAGACGGTGCTGCCGGAGACTGCGAGCGCCTTGACCCGGTACGAGACCGACGGCTTCCAGTTGGAGACGAGGGCGCCGGTTGCGGTGTCGAACGCGGCGACCCGGTTGCGGGTCTGGCCGTCGACAGTGGTGAAGTCGCCGCCGACGAAGACCCGGGAGCCGTCCGCCGTGGCCGCGATCGCCCACACCATCCCGTTCAGGGTGTGGTTGAACCCGGTGTCCAGCGCGCCGGTGCTCTGGTTGAACGCGGCCAGGTAGGTCCGCGCGGTCTCACTCGTGCCGGCTGCCGCCCCCGGTGGCCGGACCGTGGTGAAACGTCCCCCGACGTACGCCTTGCCGTTCGCCACCGCGAGTCCTTGCACGCTGGCGTTGGTCTGCCACGCCGGACTCGTGAGAGCCGACAGCGAAGCGCCGATGCTCTGGGCCGGCGCCGCTGGTGACAGCAAAGCTGCCACCAGCAGACCGCCCAGCGCGAGTATCCCCACCTTCTTCAAGACATCCCCCCTCAAGGATGTACTCCCGGGCCGCCTGGTGCGGCCGAGAGTCACATGCCCGGGCTCACTTCACCTTCACGGCGATCGCCGGGCCCTTCATGATGTTTCTGCCGTCGTGGATCTCGACGTGGTAGCTGACCGACTGGCCACGCTTGACGCCCTTGTCGACGACCGTGATCGTCTTGCGCGTCTGCCAGTAGTACGTGGTGAGTTTCTGCGAGCTGATGTTGGTCGAGCCGCGGAACACGTTGTAGGTCAGAGTCAGGTTGTCCAGGTCGTAGCTGTCCTTGAAGCTGACAGACACCTGGTTGGTCACTGCGGTCGACACGGTCGGGATCTTCGGTGCCGCCGGCGCCGCGCCCCCCGCGGCGTTGGTGAACCGGGTCAGGCCCTGCTGGACCTTGCCGTTGACGTGCAGGAAGTCGCCGCCGACCCACAGGTCGTTGCCACCGGACGCGAACGCCAGCGGGCCGACCTGGGTGGTGCTGTTCGGGTTGGCGTCGGTGTTCGGGAACCACGGTCCGATCCGGCCGTCGATGCCGCTCTCCACCAGCAGGTAGTGGGTGCCGGTCCCGTCCGGGAAGGCGCCGCTGGAGCTGCAGTTGTGCGCGTGCGAGCCCTTGTAGACCCAGTTGCCGATCGCCTTGATCGCCTCGGTCGCGCCCAGGCAGGTGTTCTGCCAGAGCAGCTTGCCGGTGGCGGCGTCCGCGGCCAGTACGCCGTCGTAGCAGCCGCCGCCGTCGCCGCCGTTGGAGACGAAGACCTTGGTACCGAGCGTGTCGATGTCCTTGACCCGGGTGGTGCAGCCGGGCCTCGGCTTCGGGATCGCCGCGGCGGCGGGGAAGGCGAACGCGTTGCCGCGGCCGTTGTCCACCATCGCCAGCGAGTAGTGGTCCTTGCCGTTGATCTTGGTGAACGGTCCGCCGACGAACACCCGGGTGCCGTTGTCGGACAGATCGATCGCGTACACGTCGTCGTCGGCGTTCGGGTTCCACGGCAGCATGTCGCCCTGGATCAGCCGGACCGCGGCCAGCCGGTTGCGGACGATGTTGTTGACGAGTCCGAACGAGCCGCCGAAGAAGACGCTGTTGCCGAAGATCGCGATCGCCTTGACCCGGGTCGAGACCGACGGGGCCCAGGCCGAGACCAGCCGGCCGGTGGCGACGCTGAACATCGCGATGTGGTTGCGCTTGATCCCGTTCACGGTGGTGAAGTCGCCGCCGAGCACGACCCACTTGTTGTCCGGGCTGGTCGCGATCGCCCAGACGGCGCCGTTCAGCTTCGGCGCGAACGCCAGCGGCGCGCCGGTGGTGCGGTTGAACGCGGCCACATAGGTACGGACCGCCTCACCCTGGCCAGCCGCCTTGCCGGGCTGCCGGATCCGGGTGAACAGGCCACCGGCGTACACGACGTTGCCGGCGGTCGCGAGTGCGTTCACGCTGGAGTTGGTCTGCCATGACGTCTGCTTGATCGCCGACACGGCCGAGCCGAAGCCGCCGTTCGCCGCCTGGACCGGTGGTCCGGACGGGATCAGGGCCGCGGCCAGCACGGCGGCAACCGTCACAACTGCCAGAACTAACTTCTTCATCAACTTCCTTAGGACTGGGCGGGGGGAAAGTCCATTAGCGTCCGTAACCTAGCGCCGGTGGGAACCCGACTGGAAGTCAGGCTCCCACCGGCGTTATGACTTTGTGCTATGAACGTTTGACCGTCCGCTCAGCGTGCGCGTCGGCGCGGCTGGATCAGCCGGCGTTGTAGTGAGCGGTGACCTGGCCCGCGGTGAGTGCGTACGGGTAGACCGCCGCCTCGTCGATGACCATGCCTGTCTGCGTCGCGCCGCCACCCGACCAGCTGTTGGTGGTGTCGTAGCCGACCCGCCACCAACCGTAGTACAGGGACGCCTGCCCGATCGTCTGGCTGCCGGCCAACACGCCGTCGACGTACAGCTTCATCGTGCCGTTGTCGTAGGTGCCGACCGCGTGGTGCCAGGCGCTGTTGTTCTTGTTCGACGTGCTGTTGATGGTCCGCTGGCTGCCGTCGTTGACACCGAAGGTGACCTGGCCGTTGGACCGCAGGTAGAGCATCCGGTCGTTCGAGCTGCTGTTGCCGGTCTTGGAGTTGCCGAACCCGATGATCCGGCCGCCACGGGTGAAGCTCTGCTTGAACCAGGCCTCGACGGTGAACTGCTGCGGGAACGAGTACGCCTTCTCGCCGACCATCCGGCCGTTGCTCGAGTTGATCGTCGCCGCCGTGTTGCCGCTCACCTTGCCGGCGGTGCCCAGCGTGATCCCGTTGAACGTGCCGTTGTTGCTCTGCCCGGACGCGTCCACCGAGGTGGTCGTGCCGGCCGCCTCACCGAGCCGCCAGTAGGCCTGCGGCCCGTCGGCGTTCACGATCTGGTCGTACGCCGTGCTCGCGGTGCTCGCCACCGTGATCGGGTCGGAGTAGTTGCCGCGGATCGTGGTGCTGCCGTCGGTGACCTCGACCCGGTAGTTGGTCACCTCACCCGGCGTGACGTTCGTGTCGGTGTAGTGCAGCCAGGGCCGGTCCCACGGCTTCGACTGGGCGGACCAGGTCGCGATCGTGGTGTTGCTGAAGCCCTTCAGCAGCCGGTAGGTCAGCGTGCTGTCGTCGTTGTCGTTGACCGTCGGGAAGTTGATCTGGACGACGCCCGGCTGGACGGAGTACGGGAGCAGCTTGGCCGGCTTGGCCGGAGCGGCGCCCGGGGCCGCGTTGGTGAAGCGGGTCAGGCCCTGCTGGGCGACCCCGTTGGTGTGCAGGAAGTCGCCACCGACCCACAGGTCCGAGCCGCCGGTCGCGAACGCCAGCGGACCGACGTTGGTGGTGCTGTCGGGGTCGGCGTCGGTGTTCGGGAACCACGGGCCGAGCTTGCCGTCGACCGGGTTCTGGCTGAGCAGGAAGCGGTAGCCGAAGCCCTGCGGGAAGCCGCCGGCGCCCTGGTTGGCGCAGTCGTGCGAGTGCGAGCCCTTGTACAGCCAGCCGTTCACCATCTTGAGTGCCTCGGTCGCGCCCAGGCACTGGCTCTTCCACTTCAGCGTGTTGGTCGCGATGTCGACCGCCCAGGTGCCGTCGAAGCAGCCGCCGCCGTCACCGCCGTTGCCGAAGTACACGGTGTCGCCGCTGGTGTCGATGGTCTTGACCCGGGTGGTGCAGGAGCCGTTCGGCGGCGGGACCGCGGTCGAGCCGGGGAAGGGCAGCACGGCGCCGGTCACCGGGTCGAGGCTGGTGACGGTGTTCTGGTTGGTGCCGTTGACGGTGCTGAACTGGCCGCCGGCGTACGCCTTGGAGCCGTCGTCGGCCACGTCCACGGCGTACACGTCGCCGTTGGTGGCCGGGGCCCAGGGCAACAGCGTGCCGTTGTCCGCGGTGACCGCGGCCAGGCGAAGCCGGTCGACGCCGTTGACGAGCCCGAACGAGCCGCCGAAGTACACGGTGCTGCCGTAGACGGAGATCGACTTGACCCGGTACGAGACCGAGGGCTTCCAGTTCGCGACCAGCGCGCCGGTGGCGGTGTCGAAGGCGGCGATCCGGTTGCGGGTCTGGCCGTTGACGGTGGTGAAGTCACCGCCGACGAAGATCCGGGAGCCGTCGGCCGAGGCGGCCACGGCGTACACCTGGCCGTCGAGGACCGGGTTGAACGACGCGACCAGGTTCCCGGTGGCCGAGTCGAAGGCCGCCAGGTAGGCCTGGCCGACCTCGTTGCTGCCCAGCGGCGAGCCGGGCGGCCGGACGCTGGTGAAACGCCCACCGGCGTACGCCTTGCCCGCGGCCACGGCGATTCCCTGAACGCTGGCGTTGGTCTGCCAGACCGGGCTGTCCTGCGCGGAGAGCGAGGCCTCGATGCTCTGGGCCGACGGTGCGAGCACCATGATGCCGGCCCCCGCCAGCAGCGCTCCGACCGCGCCCAGGCGCGCGAAAAGCCATCTCTTCTTCATCCTGCGGTGTCCCCCTCGGACAGGCGCCTACCCCGGCGCCTTACAAGTGATTCCCGTTTTTCGTGATCCCCAGAATTCCCCCGAGAACAGAGTAGGCCACAGAAAGTGAGCTTTGACCAGTCACCAAACGGTTATCGTCGGCGAGTTGCCAGCTTTCGTCACTGTGCGTGAACGTTACGGACGATTGCCGCTCCAGTGTGCCGATGCCTATATCCTGGCCCCGGCAAGGAGCCGGTCACCTCGCGTGACCAAGGTTTGGGAAGTTGGGGGACCGGAATGGAACCGGGCACTGTCGTCTGGCGGGACACCGCGCAGTCACTGCTGAGGCACAAGTGGCTGATCATCGGATGTGTTCTGCTGGGAATCGGCGGCGCCGCCTTCTTCTCGCTGTCGCAGACCGTGCGCTGGACCGCCTCCAGCCAGGTCGTGATCGGCCCGGCCGTCCCGCCCGCACTGGTCGGCAATCTGCCCACCGGCACGGACAAGACCGGCCCGCTCGGGCTCGACCTGCCGGCCGAGACCCAGGCCCGGGTGATGGCCAGCCCGGCGATCCTGCGCGAGGTCGCCAAGTTCCTGCAGATGCCGACCACGGACGACTCGATCCAGTCGCTGGCCAGCGTGACCCGGGTGAAGGCGGTCACCGACAACGCCTACCTGATCACCATCGACGGCCCGACCGCCGAAGAGGCGGTACGCCGCGCCAACGCGATCGCGCAGATCTACCTCGCGCAGCGTAGCCGCGAGGCCAAGAACCTGCTGGTCACGCTGGCCAGCCAGGCCACCGACCGGGCGAAGACCGCGAACGCCCAGTCGAAGGCCCTCGTCACCCAGATCAACGAGGCGCAGGGGCGTGGCGACACGTCGGGCGCGAGTTCGCTGCGTGACCAACGCGTCGGTCTGGCCACCGAAGCCAGGCAGGCAGCCGACGAAGCGGCCGCGATGAACAAGGCGCTGACCGGCGTCGGCGCGAGCAGCACGCTCGTCACGCCGGCCACGGTGGACACCGCGTCGTCGTCACCCCTGGTAGCGCGCGACATCACCGTCGGCGCGATCCTCGGCCTGGTGCTCGGGTTCGGTCTGGCGCTGCTCAGCACGCACCTCAGCCCCTTCATCCTGACCCGCGACCAGGCGGCCCGCGCCGCCGGTGCGCCGGTCATCACCACGGCGATCGGCTTCCGGAAGTACCGGCTCGGTTTCCGTTTCCGGTTCTGGCTCCGGGCGACGCCGCAGTTGCCACCCGCGGAGACGATGGCGCTCGGGACCGAGGCGAGTGGCGCGCTGGCCCGGCGTGAGCTGAACCCCAAGGGCATCGGGGCGAGTGGCGCCGGTGCTCTGCTGGTCGTGTCCGCCTCGCCGAACAGCAACACGGCCGGGATCGCGCTGGCGATGGCCGAGGCGAGTGCGCGCGACGGTCGCGAGACGTTGCTGGTGCTCGCCGATCTGCGCAGTGCTCCGGTGCTCTCGCACGTGACCGACCACGAGGGCTTGAGCGATCTCGTCACGGAGCCGGCACCGACTCGCGCAGTACGGGCCCGCAAGATGTTCCGGCCTGGCACGGTGGCCGACCTCTACGTCCTGCCGCCGGGGCTGAGTCACGACGCGACAGCGCTCGCCGTCGCGCCGTCGCTGGTGCCAGGCATCGTGGCGGACCTGCCCCCGGGGTACTCGGTCGTCGTCCACGGGCAGGCCTCGGTCGGCCGGCACGGGATCACCCCGCTGGCCGCCGCCGTCGACGCGTCGGTCGTGGTGGTCCAGGTCGGTCAGGACAAGGAGACCGAACTGACCCGGCTCACCGCGGCCCTGAAGTTCGCGGGGGCGTCGGTGCTGGGCGTCGTACTGATCGGCGCTTCGAAGCACGACGAGACGCTGGGGATCCCGGCGAACTTCACCCCGGCCGAGACCTCCGCTCTGCCGCTGCGCTGATGGGGCTGGGATGACGCTGACGGCACCGCCCGTGCCGGGGACGATCGAAGAGTCGGACAGCACCAAGGCGAGCTGGCTCTGGATCGCCATGTGGTGCCTGCTGGTGCTCGGCGTGCAGCCGTGGTCCTCTCGTGCTGCGGCGCCGCAAGGGTCGACCGGGTCGACCAACAGCCTGATGAAGGGCGTGCTGCTCGGGGCGATCTTCCTGACCTGCCTGGCCGCGACGAAGCCGGGATTCCGGACTCGCTCGAGCCCGGCGACGACGATGTACGTCGTCTATGCGCTCTTCGCAACGGCGACCGCGTTCCTGCTGGCCGATCCGGGCGGGCCGCTGCTGCGGCTGGCGCGGCTGCTGATCGGTCTGGTTCTGCTGCTGATGCTGTGGCGGCCGCTGATCCGGGTGCCGGAGCGGTTGATCCGTGCGCATCTGGTCGCGCATCTGCTGCTGGCGCTCACGGTTGTGCTCAGTGTGATCTGGCGACCGACGGTGGCGTGGCGGCCGTTGACGTCTTTCGGTAGCGGGTACCGGCTGCAGGGCGTGCTGATCCCGATGCTGCCGCCGCGGGTCGGGGAGGTCGGCGCGCTCCTGCTGGGGCTGGCGATCGTCGCGTTCTTCGCGCGCAAGCTGGCGTTCGTGCCGGCCAGCGTCATGATCGGCCTCGGCCTCGTACTGGTCGCTGCCAGCCGGACCCGGACAGCCGCCGCGGCGATTGCCGTCGGTCTGGTGCTGGCACTGTTCCTGACCCGGAAGAGCTGGTTCGCGCGGATCGCCTCGATCTCCGTACCGGCCCTGATGGGGCTGGCGTTCCTGGTGATCCCGACCCTGCACAACTGGTTGCTGCGCGGGCAGGGGACCAAGCAGATCAGCTCGTTGAGCGGCCGGACCACGAGCTGGCACTACGTGATCGACGAAGAGGTCTCGCTGCAGACCGCCATCATCGGCCACGGCCTCGGCAACAAGCGCGTCCTGCTGCGCCGCGGTGAGGGCGACATCGACGTGATGGCGATCGACAACAGCTGGCTGAGCCTCTACTGGGAGACCGGCCTGCTGGCGGTCACCATCGTCGGAATCGCCTTCATCATCGCCTGGATCTCGGTCCTCCGAGCCCCCACGCCCTACGTCAAGGCCAGCGGCGCCCTACTGCTCGGCTACGTCTCGGTGGCATCCCTCAACGAGAGCGGCCTCTCCGACCTGAGCTCCATGACCCTCCACCTGCTGGTGGCAGCCGCAGTCTGCGACGCCGACCGAATGAGAGCCAAAGCCCATCCACCCCCACCCAAACCTCCCAAACCGCGCTGGGTCTGAGCGTCGAGTCGTCAGCTGGAGGTGCTGTCCTTGTCGAAGCCGGCGGACTGCCATTGCTCCCAGGTCATCGTCGCACCGCGGTAGGCGAACCGCTCGGACTGCCGATCGCCGATCCGGTAGGTGTTCCGGCTGAACCTGATCGCCCCGTCCGCGGCCGGTGACTCCTTGTTCTCGACGACGCCGGTGCTGGCCGTCTGCTCGTCCATGACGACCTGGTTCGCCTCGATCAGCACGTCCTTCAGCACGTACTGCCCGCGCGGACCGTCACCCCGCGTCCGCGACTGGATCGCGATCCCGTTGCGGTTGTCCTTGATCAGATTGCCCACCACTGTCACCCCGGCGGACGTGTTCACGTTGATCCCACCGCCGTCCCACAGGCTCGGCCCGGATCCCCGCCCGGTCCCGAACCCGTTGCCTTCGACAACATTCCCCGAGATCTCCGCCTGATAACTGATCTCGTACCGGATCCCATCGGCAGCGTTGTCCCGGATCCGGTTCCCGACGATCTTCCGGTCGTACTCCGCGATGTCGCTCCACATCCCGATCCCGCGGTTCGCCACGATGTCATTGCCCGACACCTCACCGGACGACCGCGTCGACTTGATCCCACCGGACTCCCAGTCGGCGATCCAGAAGCCGTCGGTGTTGTTGCGGGTGACCAGGTTCCCGGTCAGCGTCACGTCGGCCGAGTGGTACTGCCCGATCCCCAGCTGCCCGTTGTCGGCCACGGTGTTGCCGCTGACCGTCGCCCGGTCGCCCTCGATCACCATCACCCCGACCGCATGGTTCCAGCGCACCTCGTTGGCGAGCACCTTCCAGCCGGTACCAACCTCCAGAGCACCACCTTGCGGCAGACTCGCGAAGTGCTCGATCGTCAGCCCGCGAACCGTCACGTCCTGAGCGGACGCCTCGATCGCCGTCCGAGTCCGCGACATCTCCACGTCTTTCCCGGCCGGATCGTCAGCCAGGTAAAGCACATTGGCCTGGTAGTCGCCGTAGAAGGTGCCGGTTTTGAGCTCGTCGAGACTCATCACCCGCGTCAGATGCACGCGACCGACGAAGACCTGCTCGCCGAGCTGGCACGGGTTGGTCTTCTCGTCCTCGCACTTCCCCTTCAACTTGTACTGGGCGGGCAACACGTTCCGCGCCACCCAACGTCCGCCCTCGGGCTGCCATTGGCTCAGCTGCACCGACCCGGTCAGTACCGCGCCTTCGCTGCTGGCCAACGTCGATCCGTCCGCAGGCCGAATCGTCCGTGTGATCCGATGCAGCCCCTTGCCGAAGCAGAACGTCTTGGCGTCCGGATTCGCATCGATCACCTGCTGCGGATCTGTGGTTGCCGGAATCGCCACTCCGACGCACTTGGTGGCGGTTGCCGGCCCAGTCGGCCCGAGCTTGATGCTCGCAGCCGCCGGGGCCCCCGTCGGCAGCGCGACCGTCGGCTCAGCCGGGTCGGGTGACGCCGCCTTGTCGTCCGTACAGCCGGCTAACAAAAAGACGGCCAGCACGACACCGCTCGCCGACGTGAACCCGCGTCCCATCAATTCCCCCACACAGCCGACCCCAGAAGTTGCCCAACTATAGGTTCACCACGGATCGGGCAGTCCCTCACCCGTGGTGATCAAGCTGCGCAGACTCCCGTTGACGTAGTGCCGCCATGCCGTCGAGCACGCGCCGAAGCACTCGACGTCGGGGACCAGCCCGACGTGGGTGAACCGCAGCTCCGTACCCGCGGCGCGCACGTGCTCGGCATCGCTCCCCGCATCGCCCACGTGCTCGGGATCGCTGCCGGCTGCAGCGATGTCGAACACGATCTGGCTTCCGGTCCACTCGCTTGGCTCCGAGACGAACGCCAGCCTGCTGTCTACGACCTGCCACACCACCCGCCGACCTGGCTCGAGCTCGCTCACGCGCTGCAGGCTGTAGTGCTGGGGAAGGTGCCGGTAGGCGAACTCGCCGCCGACCTCGTCCGCCCGCCCCTCGATCTCACCGGTCCACCAGGCGCTGACGTTCAGGACGGCGGCGTAGACCTCCTCCGCGGATTGCTCAACGGTGAAGGACGTCGAATAGTCGGACATGCTGATCTCCTCTTCTGCAACAATCGGTTGCACGAGAGTAATCAGCCGGGGCGAGATATGCAACCATCGATTGCAGATCGTCCGGCGAGTCAGCGCAGGTAGGTGGTCCGGGCGAGGTTGTAGGCGAGGTCTTGGGCCAGCTGGAAGGCGTCGTCTTCCTCCAGGCGGTGCTGGACGACGAGGTCGGCCAGGTAGCCGGCGTCGATCCGGCGAGCCAGGTCGTGGCGGGCGGGGATGGAGAGGAAGGCGCGGGTGTCGTCGACGAAGCCGGAGGTGTTGTAGAAGCCGGCCGTCTCGGTCACCAGTTCACGGAAGCGCCGCATGCCGTCGGGGCTGTCGAGGAACCACCAAGGTGCTCCCAGCCGCACCGATGGGTAGACACCGGCGATCGGCGCGAGCTCCCGCGAGTAGGCCGTCTCGTCGACGGTGAACAGCACCAGCCGGAACCCTTCGGCATGCCCGAACCGCTCCAGCAGCGGCCGCAGCGACCTGGTGAACTCGGTGGCCACCGGGATGTCATGCCCTTGGTCCGGCCCGTGCGTCTGATGGATCCCCGAGTGATGATCGCGCAGTACGCCGGGGTGGAGTTGCATCACCAGCCCGTCGTCAGCCGACATCGCCGCCATCTGGAACAACATGTGCCCGGCGAACGCGGCCGCATCCTCCGCCGCAACCTCACCCCGCAACGCCGACTCGTAGATCCGTGCGGCCACTGTTTCGTCGAGTGGTGTCGCAGCCGCACTCAAGTGGCCGTGGTCCGTCGCCAGCGCTCCAGCCGCGAGGAACGCCTGTCGCCGTTGCCGCAGTGCGTCCAGATATCCGGCATATGACGCAGTGTCGATCCCGGACCGTACGCCGAGGTCGCGCACGAGCTCACTCCAGCCGGGACGGTCGAGGTGGACGACTGCGTCTGGGCGGAAGGTGGGGATCACCCGACCTGGGAGCTCGGCGGCGAGCTCGGCGTGGTGGGCCAGATCGTCGGTCGCCGCGTCGGTGGTGGCGATGACCTCGATCCTGAAGCGATCGAGCAAGGCTCGCGGCCGGAACTCCGGCTCGGCCAGCCGGGCCGAGATCTCGTCGTACAGCTCATCGGCGGTCTCGGCCGACGGTGCGACCTTCAATCCGAGCACCTCGGCGAACTCGTGTTCCAGCCAGTACCGGCTCGGAGTGCCGAGGAACAGGTGCCAGTGCGCGCAGAACTCACGCCAGATGTCGCGTGGCTCCGCGGTCTTCACGCCGTCGCGGCGCGGCAGTCCGAGCCGGTCGGGGGAGACGCCTTGGGAGACCAGCATCCGGGTGACGTAGTGATCCGGCACCACCAGCAGATCGGCCGGATTGCCGAACGCCTCGTCGGTCGCGAAGAGGCCGGCGTCGACGTGCCCGTGGAAGCAGAGCAGTGGCAGGTCCTTCGTGGACGCGTGGATCCGGCGCGCCATGTCACGCGCCTCGCCGGCCGGCAGAGCGCGGTCCGGATGAGGCTGCAGAGCCTTCGGCATGGGTCCTCCGTGGGGTCGGGCTGCAACGGCTGCTGAAAAGGATTGCAGCCCCGTCAGCGTCACACAAGTCCAGCAAATTAAGGAAATCCGGCGAGTCGTCCACAGCTCGCCGATGACGTCTTGACACAGGATTGCAAACGGTTGCAGACTCGCTCCACGACCAGGCCCGACAACCCGGAGGTGGGAGATGGCAGCGACCATTCGCGACGTCGCCCGGCTTGCGGGTGTGTCCGCCTCGACGGTCTCCCGCGCGCTTTCCATGCCCGGTGTGGTGAACGCGACCACCCGGGCCCGGGTGCAGGCCGCGGCCGAGCAGTTGGGCTACGCGCCCAACAAGGCCGCCCGAGGCCTGATCACCGGCCGGACCGGCAATATCGGCCTGGTCGTCCCCGACCTGGCCAACCCGTTCTTCCCGAGCGTGGTGAAGGGCGTCCAGGCTCGCGCCCGGATGCACGACGTGGCGGTCTTCCTGGCCGACACCGACGAGGACGCGGCGGCCGAGGTCGGCCTGGTGCAGGCACTGGCCAAGCAGGTCGACGGGCTGATCCTGTGCTCGCCACGAGCCGACGAGGAAGAGCTCGCCGAAATCGCGGCCGATACGAACGTCGTGCTGGTCAACCGGCTGGTCGAAGGCGTCCCGGCCGTCACCTTCGACAACGAGGGCGGGATGCGGCAGGCGGTCGCGCATCTGGTCGCGCTCGGGCACCGCAGGATCGCCTGGGTCGGCGGACCGAAGACGTCCTGGTCCAGCGCCCACCGCAGCATCGGTCTGTTCGCCGCGGCGCACGACCACGGGGTGCAGCTGGTCGACGTCGGCCACTTCGCCCCGACCTACGAGGGAGGTATGGCCGCGGCCGACCAGGCGGTCGCCAGTGGTGCGACCGCGGTCGTGGCCTACAACGACCTGGTCGCGATCGGGCTGCTGGCCCGGTTGCATGCACGGGGGATCACGGTGCCCGACGACCTGAGCGTGGTCGGCATCGACGACATCGCCATGTCCAGGATGTCCCGGCCGGCGCTGACCACGGTGCGGCTGCCCAAACAGCGGGCGGGTGAGATCGCCGTCGAGCTGCTGCTGGCGATGATCGACGACCCCGATCCGGACACCATCATCGGCACCCGTGGCACGTTGCACGGCGAGCTGATGGTGCGGGACTCCACCGGCCTCGCGGCCGACCGGACCTCCGACCCCGCACGACCCTGATCCAGAGGAGATTCCGATGCGCCCCTACCGGACAATCGCCGCCGCCAGCGCCCTCGCCCTGCTGGCAGCCTGTGGAGCCCCGACCGCCGGCAAGCCTGCCGCCGACACCACCGGCGACGTGCCGGACAAACCCGCCAAGGCAGTCAGCCTCAACATCCTCGACGTGGCCGGCGATCTGCAACTCACCCAGGGCATGATCGACGAGTTCGTCAAACAGCACTCCGACGTGATCTCGAAGGTCACCTACTCCAAGGCGCCCGCCCCCGAGCTGTCCGGCAAGATCAAGGCCCAGCAGAACGCGAACCGGGTCGACATCGACCTGGTCCTGACCGGCACCGACGGCCTGTCGGCCGGCACCCAGCAAGGCCTGTGGAACGACCTGCTCCCGAAGTACGCGGATCGCCTGCCTGGGATGAAGGACTACCTGCCACCCGCGCAGAAGATGCAGGAGCTGGCGGGCAACAGCGGCGTCACCGTCACCTACTACCCGTCCGGCCCGCTGCTCGAGTACCTGCCGGCCAAGGTGGCGAAGCCGCCGGCGAACGCGGACGAGCTGCTCGCCTATGCCAAGGCCAACAAGGGCAAAGTGATGTACGCGCGGCCCGCGAACTCCGGACCGGGCCGCACCTTCCTGATGGGGCTGCCCTACATCCTGGGTGACAAGGACCCGAAGGATCCGGTCAACGGCTGGGACAAGACCTGGGCCTACCTCAAGGAGCTCAACCAGTACGTCGACTACTACCCGTCGGGCACCGCCGACACGATGAAGGCGCTGGCCAACGGCTCGTCGAACATCATCGTCAGCACCACCGGCTGGGACATCAACCCGCGGGTGCTCGGGACGGTGCCGAAGGAAGCCGCGATCACCACGCTCAAGGGCTTCCACTGGGTCACGGACGCGCACTACGCCGTCGTGCCGAAGGGTGTCTCGACCGACAAGCAGGCCGCGATCCTGCAGCTGCTGCAGTTCATTCTCACCCCGGAGCAGCAGGCCAAGGCGTACGACAAGGGCTACTTCTACCCGGGCCCCGCGATCAAGGGCGTCGAGCTTTCGCAGGCTCCGCAGGAGAGCCAGGACGCGATCAGGGACTACGGCCGCGCGGAGTACGACAAGCTGATCGCGGACAACCCGACCGAGGTGCCGCTGGACGCGAAGAGCCTGGTCGCCGCCTTCGACAAATGGGACCGCGAAGTCGGTGGCAGCAAGGTGAAGAGCTCGTGACCGGATTCGACCGGCTCAGGCTCGACGGCGTCGGCCGCAGATTCGGTACCGCGGACGCGCTCGCCGACCTGGACCTGACCATCGAGCGGGGCGAGTTCATCGCCCTGCTCGGGCCGTCCGGGTGCGGCAAGTCGACCGCGTTGAACTGCCTGGCCGGCCTGCTGCCGTTGACCGCCGGCAGCATCTGGCAGGACGACCAGCGGATCGACACGCTGCCGCCGGAGAAGCGCGGCTTCGGCATGGTCTTCCAGAACTACGCGCTCTTCCCGCACCTGACGGTCCGCGACAACATCGCCTTCGGCCTGCGGATGCGCCGGCTGCCGAAGGACGAGGTCCGCCGCCGGACCGAGGCGGCGATCGAGATGGTCCGGCTGGCCGAGCACGCGAGCAAGCTGCCCGGCCAGCTGTCCGGTGGTCAGCAGCAGCGGGTGGCGATCGCGCGCGCGACGGTGCTCGAGCCGTCGCTGGTGCTGATGGACGAGCCGCTCAGCAACCTCGATGCCAAGCTCCGGCTGGAGATGCGCACCGAGATCCGCCGGCTGCACCAGTCGCTGGGCCTGACGACTGTCTATGTCACGCACGACCAGGAAGAGGCGCTCAGCATGGCCGACCGCCTGGTCGTGATGCGACTCGGCCGGGTGCAGCAGATCGGTACGCCGGAGGAGGTCCACACCAAGCCGGCCACCTGGCACGTCGCCGACTTCATGGGCTACCGGAATCTCCTGCCGGTGCCGGTCACCCGGGTCGAGGGCGATGCCGTGACCGTGCCACTCGGCGAGACCACGGTGAACGGTGTTGCCCAGGGTGAGGTGAAGGCCGGGGACGAGGTCGTCGCGGCGGTCCGGCCGGAGGACGTCCGGTTGGGCAGTGCGGATGTCGCCGGGCTGAAGGGCCGGATCGAGGTCGTCGAGTACCAAGGCCGCGAGCTGGCCGTGGAGGTCGCCTTACCGGGTGGTGTCCGCCTGCATGCGCGCACCGATCGCAAGGTCGAGGCGGGCGAGCACGTCGCCATCACGATCACGCCCGGACGGCTCCTGGTGTACCCGTCCGGAGACTCGGCCGACCGCCCGGCGGTCGAGCTGGCGACGGCAGGCCTGGCGGTATGAGCACCACCACGAGCACCGGCATGAGCTCAGGCACAAGCTCGACCACGAGCAGCACCACGGGATCCGGGCCGACGCTGAACTGGCGGCATCGGCTGGCCGAACGCGGCGTCGACCGCAAGCTCTGGCTGTTGCTGCCGGCAACGGTCTTCGTGCTGGTGCTCTTCATCTACCCGTTCCTCTACGGCCTGAGCCTGTCGTTCCAGCCGATGAACGGCGGCGGCGTGCTGGCCAACTACAGCAAGTTCTTCAGCGACGCCTACCAGCGCGACACGATCGCCACCACGCTGAAGATCGCGTTGCCCGCCGCGTTGCTGAACGTGCTGGCCGCGGTGCCGATCGCGTTCCGGATGCGTGGCCGGTTCCGGGGCAAGCGGCTGATGACGACGCTGCTCGTCGTGCCGATCACCCTCGGCACGGTGCTGACCGCCCAGGGCCTGCTGAACTTCCTCGGCCCGACCGGCTGGTTCAACCGGCTGCTGATGGGCCTCCAGCTCACCGACGGTCCGGTGCGGCTGACGAACAACTACTGGGGTGTGTTCTTCAGCCTCATCATCACCGGGTTCCCGTTCGCGTTCCTGCTCGTGCTGTCCTACCTGAGCGGCATCGACCCGACGCTCGAGCGTGCGGCTGCGACGCTGGGCGCCTCCCGGTCTCAACGCTTCCGCCGGATCACGCTGCCGTTGCTCGCTCCGGGCCTGGCCACGACTTTCCTGCTGACCTTCGTGCTCGCGTTCTCGGTCTTCCCGTCGGCGGTCCTGGTCGGCAATCCGGCCGGTTCCACCCGGGTGATCTCGCTCGCCGCGTACCAGGCGGCCTACGAGCAGTACGACTACTCCTACGCCTCCGCGATCGCGATGATCATGGGCGCGGTCGAGCTCGTCGTGGTGGCGGTCGTGCTGGTCTGGCGAGCCCGCCTCTACACCGGATCGACCGGAGGCAAGGGATGAGCACAGTGCGGCGCCGTGTGGTCAGAGGGACTCCTACCGCCTGGGTGATCTGGGCTGTCGTCGCCTTCTTCTTCGTCAATCTGGCCGGTGTCGTCGGGTCCGTGCTGGTCAGTTCGTTCGGACGGCGGTGGTTCGACACCTGGATGCCGAGCGGCTTCACCACCGACTGGTACGGCGATGCCTGGCGCGAGTTCGGTCTCTTCCACGTCATCACCGTCACGCTGATCGCCTCGGCGCTCGTGGTCGTCCTCTCGGTCCTCATCGGTGCACCCGCGGCCTACGTGCTGGCCCGGCAGAACTTCCCGGGCAAGCGGCTGGTCTACCTGACCTTCCTGCTGCCGATCCTGATGCCGCCGATCACCTACGGCATCCCGCTCGCGACGGTCCTCTACAAGTTCGGCTTCGCCGGGCACCTGTCCGGTGTCGTGCTGGCGAACCTGGTGCCCTCGGTGCCGTTCGTGATCCTCACGATGACGCCGTTCATCGAGCAGGTCGATCCCCGGATCGAGAGCGCGGCCCGGATGCTCGGTGCCGGCACCCGCGCGATCTTCCTGAAGATCCTCACGCCGCTGCTCGTGCCCGGCCTGCTCGCCTCGGCGATTCTCGTGCTCGTCCGCACGGTCGGGATGTTCGAGCTGACCTTCCTCACCGCCGGACCTGACTCGCAGACGCTGGTCGTCGCGCTCTACTACTCGATGTCCGCGGCCGGGATTCGCGCGCAGCAGTCGGTGGACGCGATGGCGATCATCTACACCTCGATGATGCTGGTGCTGCTCGTCGTCGCGCTGCGCTTCGTCAACCCGACCCAGCTGGTCGCCCGGGTGAAGGAGGAGCCCGAATGAGGATCACCGCAGCCCGGGTCGTCGTCACTAGTCCAGGACGCAACTTCGTCACGCTGAAGATCGAGACCGACGAAGGCGTCTACGGGATCGGCGACGGCACGCTCAACGGCCGTGAGCTCGCCGTCGCGTCGTACCTGAACGACCACGTGATCCCGCTGCTGATCGGGCGCGACCCGGCCCGGATCGAGGACACCTGGCAGTACCTGTACCAGGGTGCGTACTGGCGCCGCGGCCCGATCACGATGTCGGCCATCGCCGCGGTCGACACCGCGTTGTGGGACATCAAGGGCAAGGTGGCCGGCCTCCCGGTCTACCAACTGCTCGGCGGCCGCAGCCGCGACGGCGTCACGGTGTACGGCCACGCCAGCGCGGAGACGACGGAGGACTTGCTGAAGGAGGTCAGCCGCTACGTCGACCTCGGCTACAAGGCCGTCCGGATCCAGACCGGCATCCCCGGCCTCGCCTCGACGTACGGGGTCGGCACGGCCGGTGCGACGTACGAGCCTGCGAACGCCTCGCTGGAGTTGCCCGCCGAGAGCGTGTGGTCGACCGAGAAGTACCTGGATCATCTGCCGTCGGTGTTCCGCGCGGTTCGGGCGGAGTTCGGCCCGACGCTCCGGTTGCTGCAT
Organism: Kribbella sp. NPDC051718; assembly: GCF_040681515.1. Lineage (NCBI taxonomy): Bacteria > Bacillati > Actinomycetota > Actinomycetes > Propionibacteriales > Kribbellaceae > Kribbella > Kribbella sp. NPDC051718. Next base: position 323,092 of record NZ_JBFAYZ010000003.1, read on the forward strand.
GACGTGCACCATCGGCTCACTCCGATCGAGGCGGCACGGTTGGGCAAGAGCCTCGAGCCGTACGCGCCCTACTGGATCGAGGATCCGGTGCGGGCGGAGCTGCAGGAGGGGTTCCGGCTCATTCGGCAGCACACGACGACCCCGATCGCCGTGGGTGAGGTGTTCAACAGCATCTGGGACTGCCAGCAGCTGATTCAGGAGCAGTTGATCGACTTCATCCGGACGACCGTCGTCCACGCGGGCGGCATCACGCATCTGCGGCGGATCTTCGACCTGGCCGCGCTGCATCACGTTCGCAGCGGTTCGCACGGCGCGACCGATCTCTCACCGGTCTGCCTCGCGGCCGCGCTGCAGCTCGACATCTCGATTCCGAACTTCGGTCTGCAGGAGTACATGCCGCACTCGGCGGAGACCGACGCGGTGTTCCCGCACAGCTACAGCTTCGCGGCCGGCTACCTGCAACCCAGTGAGCAGCCGGGGCTCGGCGTGGATCTCGACGAAGAGGCCGCGGCCGGCTACCCGTATCGCCTGGCCTACTTGCCGGTGAACCGCCTGGAGGATGGAACGGTGCACGCATGGTGATCCCGGACGTACTGGTGATCGGCGAGATCCTGGTCGAGTTGAGCTCCACCGAGCCGCTCGACGCCGGGACCGCGCTGACCCTCAACTTCTCCGGGGACGCGCTCAACTCGGCCGCCGCCGCTGCCGCGGCGGGAGCGCATACGGCGCTGCTCGCCCGGGTGCCGGACGACGAGCTGGGCGATCGGCTGCTCGAGCGAGTGGTTGCTCTGGGCATCGATACCTCGCAGGTACTTCGAGTGCCGGGACAACACGGGCTCTACCTGCAGCACGCCGACCCGTCGGGGGCGCGGGAGTTCACCTATGTACGCCGGGGGAGCGCCGGTTCCGGATTGGGGCCGGGTGACGTACCGCTCGACCTGGTCGCGAAGACCGGCGCGGTGCTGGCGAGCGGGATCGCGTGCGCCATCTCCCCGCTGTCGGCGAAGGCGGTGCGGGTTGCGGCCTCCACCTCACGATGCTTCGTCTACGACCCCAACTGGCGACCGCGCTTGGTGAGTGCCGCGGGAGCGGGTGATCACCTGCGGGCGCTCGCGCAGTACACGCGCCTGGTCACCCCTGGCTGGCCGCACGAGGCACAGCTCGTCACCGATGCGACTGACCCGGTCGCGGCTTGCGCTGCGATCAGAGCGCTCGGGGTGGACGCAGTCGCGCTGACTCGCGGCGCCGATGGTGTGCTGCTGGATGATGGCGGCCGCATTGTGGAGGTGCCGGTCATCCCGGCGCCAGTGGTCGTCGACCAGACCGGTGCGGGGGACTCGTTCGCGGGCACGGTGACTGCGCGGCTCGCGCTCGGCGATGCGTTGGAGGAGGCAGTTCGGCTCGGTGTCGCAGCCTCCTCGCTATCGGTGAGTGGACTCGGTGGTACCGGCCATGTCGCCACCCTCGAGGAGACCCGGGCGCACGCAGCCAACGGAACAGCGGAGGTATCTGCATGACTGCCCGACTCAGCCTGACAACTCTGCCGGCCGCCCTGCGGCCCATTGTGGAGCCGAGCAAGGTTGGCATCGTCCATCTGGGACTGGGCGCGTTCCATCGGGCGCACCAGGCGGTCTTCACCGAGGAGGCGGCGATCCTCACGGGCGAGACCGGTTGGGGGATCAGCGGCATCAGCCAGCGGTCGGCGGCCGTGCGCGAGCAGCTCGCCCCACAGGACGGCCTGTACTCCGTACTGACGCGTGGGTCGGGCGATCCTGGGATCCGGGTGATCGGGAGCATCCGCGAGGTGCTGACGGCGCCGGAGGATCCGGAGGCGGTGGTTGCCCGGATCGGGGATCCGGCCGTCGCGGCGGTGACGTTGACGGTCACCGAGAAGGGGTATCGAGCGGCGGTCCAAGGCGGGCTTGATCTGACGGACCCGGAGATCCAGGCGGATCTGGCCGGGCGGCCACCGAGGACTGTGGTGGGTCAGCTGGCGGCTGGGTTGGTGCGGCGTGCCGAGACCGGAGCCGGACCGCTGACCGTGCTGTCCTGCGACAACTTGGTAGCCAACGGCCCCTTCCTCCGCCGGCTGATGGAGGACTACGCCGCCGCCTTGGCGGGCAGCTCGCCACCCAGCTCCGCGGGCGTCGCGTCGGGCGGCGCCGGTCGCATCCGGCTGGATGCCAAGGTGCTGGCGGAGCAGCTGGAGGTTGCTCGGTTTCCGGCGAGCATGGTGGATCGGATTGTGCCGGCGACGACCGATGCCGATCGGGAAGAGGCTGCGGGGCTGCTCGGAGTGCGGGATGAGGCTGTGGTTGTCGCGGAGCCGTTCCTGCAGTGGGTGATCGAGGACGACTTCGCGGGGCCGCGGCCGGGGTGGGAGAAGGCAGGCGCGATCCTCACGGGCGATGTCGCGCCCTGGGAGCAGGCGAAGCTGCGGATGCTCAACGCGACGCACTCGATGCTCGCGTATCTGGGTGCGCTGCGCGGGTACGAGACGATCGCCGAGGCGGTGCGCGACGAGCAGTTGGCAGGGCTCGCCACTGAGCTGATGACAAAAGATGTGATCCCGACGCTGACGCCGCCGGAGGGGCTCGATCTCAAGGCGTACGGGCAGAGTGTGTTGGAGCGCTTCGCGAATCCCGCGCTGAAGCACCGTACGGCGCAGGTCGCGATGGACGGTTCGGTCAAACTGCCCGTCCGGCTGCTCGGCACCATCCGCGATCGCCTCGCCGCCAACGCCGAGCCCCGGCTGGCCGGCCTCGCGGTCGCCGCGTGGATGGTCTACGTCGCCGGGGGAGTAGATGCCAAGGGCAACGTCCTGAAGCTCGACGACCCGCAAGCAGGCAAACTTCAAGCAACCCTGGCCGATGCCGGCATCACCCCAGGACACCGATCACGCGGAGGCGGCACCTCGCTCGCCCGCCCTGCGGGCGCTCCCGCCGAGGCCGGCGGCATCGCTCTCGGCGCCACCCCGGCTTCTGTCGTCGACGCATTGCTGGGGGTCGAGTCGATCTTCGGCGCGGATCTCCGGGACAACACGGTGTTTCGGGAGTTGCTGATCGATCAGGTGGGAAGTCTGACCAGGTAAAAGGGGAGCGGCCGCCGCGAGATGCTGCTCGCGGCGGCCGCCACCTGTAGCCCGGCAACCCCTGGGAGAAGCAGCCGGACGCTCAGGGTCAGCCAGTGGTGAACTGGCTGTCGGTGTCCAGACCCGCCGCCTTCCACTCCGCGGCGCTGAACCATTGGCCGAACTTCTGGAAGCGGTCGGCCGTCAGGCTGTCCAGGATGTAGGTGTTGCCCTTCAGCAGCACCTCGCCGGTGGGGATCGCGGCGCCCGAGTTCTGCACCATTCCGGTCGAGGTGGTACCGCCGCGCATCGTCACCTTGTTGCCGGTGACGGTCACGTCGCGCAGCACGTTCAGCCCCCACGGGCCGTTGCCGCGGGTCCGGGACTGGATCGAGATGCCGTTCACGTTGCCGCTGACGGTGTTGTTGCGGACCACCACGTTCGTCGACGTGTTCACGTTGATCCCGCCACCGTCCCACAGCGACCGGCCCGAACCGCGCCCGGTGCCGAGCCCGTTGCCGGTGATCACGTTGTCCTCGATCACCCCGTTGCGGCCGATCTCGTAGCGGATCCCGTCCGCCGCGTTGTCGATGATCTGGTTGCCGCTGAACACCCGGCCGTCGTCGTACGCGTCGCTCCACAGCCCGACGCCGCGGTTCTCCTTGATCAGGTTGCCGCTGACGGCACCGTTGGTCGACCAGGTGGTCTTGATGCCACCGGACTCCCAGTCGGCGATCCAGAACCCGTCGGTGTTGTTGCCGCTCACCTCGTTGCCGACGATCCGGCCGTTGGTGGTGCTGTACTGCCCGACGCCGAGCTGTCCGTTGGACCGGATCAGGTTCTTGTCCAGCACCGCGCCGTCCGCGTTGACGAGCATCGCGCCGACCGCGTGGTTCCAGCGGATGTCGTTGGCGTACACCCGCCAGCCGCTGGCCAGTACGACGGCGCCCGACTGCGGCGTCGAGGCGAAGTGCTCGACGGTCAGTCCGACGACGGCGACGTTGGTCGCGCCCGACTGGATCGCGGTCGGCGTCTTGGACATCTCCACCGACTGACCCGACGGGTTGTCGCCCAGGTAGACGGCGTTGCCCGCGTAGTCGGCGTAGAAGGTGCCGGGCGCAACCTTGTCGCGGGTCTTCACCCGGGTCAGGTGCTTGCCGTTCAGGAAGAGCTGCTCGCGCAGGTAGCAGATGTTGGCGACGTTGTCCTCACACTGCCCGGACATCCCGTACGCCGCGGGCAGCACGCCTCGCGTCACCCAGTCGCCGTTGTCGGCGGCCCAGTTGGTCAGCGGGATCGACCCGGTCAGTACGGCGCCCTGGTCGCTGGCCAGCGTCGAGTTCGCCTTCGGCTGCAGCGTGCGGTTGATCCGGTGCAGACCGGCCGAGAAGCAGAACGTCGTACCGGTCGGGGCCTTGTCGATCACGTCGGCCGCGTTCTGGTCGGTACCGATCGTGGTGCCCTTGCACGCCGGGGCCAGCGACGGGCCGGCCGGGAACGCGCCAGGCGGCAGCGTGGTGGTCGGCGGCGCGGTCGGTGTCTGGGTCGGCGTGGCGGTGGGCTTCGTGCTGGTCGGGGTGGCCGTCGGTGTCGGCGTGGCCGAAGTGGTGGTGGGAGTCGGGGTGGGCGTGGTGGGCACGCTGGCGGTCGGGCTCGGGGTATGTCGGGGCGGCCACGGTTTGTGCGGCCGGTCGCCCGGCAGCACGCCGGACTTGTCCTGGCCGAAAGCGGACGCCATGTTGGTGCGCGTCCCGGCCACGATCCCCGTCAAGGCGACCGCACCGGCTGCCGCGACGCAGATGATGGTCACTGACTTCTTCACTGACGACCCTCCGGGGGTTGGGTACCTATTTCTGCACCCCCCTGGTGCGGCCTTCCCCAGAAGACTACTACTAGCGGTAGTCGTGGCAATACGCAAATGGTTGCGCGTGCCCCCCATGCCGACCAGGCCTCCCCGCACGCAGGGAAATCGGCATTCTTCCGAGTCAGTTGCCCCAGGCGTGTTTCCACACTGTTGCTGGGTGCATCAATTGCGCTCTGTCATCGAAAACTGCGCTCCGTGATGCTTGCCCGGGGCATCGGGCTCGGGAGTGTCGTGCGGGCTCAGCTCGTCGAAAAGCTCCCTGCGGTGTCGAGGCCGGCACTACGCCAGCCGATGGCGGTGAGCTTGGTGCCGAACTTGCTGAACCGCTGTGCGGCCAGCTTGTCCAGCAGGTACGTGTTCGCGCTGAAGGTCAGCTGCCCGGCCGGGACCTCGGCGCCGGAGTTCTGCACCATCCCGGTCGCCTGGGTGCCGCCGGTCATCCCGATCGTGTTGCCGGTGACGTGCACGTTGCGCAGCAGGTACCGGCCCCAGGGGCCGTCGCCGCGGGTCCGGGACTGGATCGAGACGCCGTTCACGTTGCCGGAGACGGTGTTGTTCCGGACCGTCACGTTCGACGAGGTGTTGACGTTGATACCGCCGCCGTCCCACAGCGACGTACCGGAGCCGCGCCCGGTGCCGAAGCCGTTGCCGGTGATCGTGTTGTTCTCGATCACGCCGTTGCGGCTGATCTCGAACCGGATCCCGTCGGCGGCGTTGCCGGTGATCTTGTTCGAGCTGATCACCCGGCCGTCGTCGGCGACGTCCGCCCAGAACCCGACGCCCTTGTTGGAGCGGATCAGGTTGGCGCTTACCGTGCCGGACGAGCGGGTCGACTTCATCCCGCCGGATTCCCAGTCGGCGATCCAGAAGCCGTCGGTGTTGTTGTAGGTGATCACGTTGCGGGTGACGTTCGCCTTCAGCGAGTTGTACTGGCCGAGGCCGAGCTGTCCGTTGTGGTGCACCAGGTTGCGCTCGACCTTGGTGTTGTTCGCCTTCACCAGCATCAGGCCGACCGACTTGTTCCAGCGGACCTCGTTGGCCTTCACGGTCCAGTTCGGGCCGGAGACCAGCGCGCCGGCCTGGGCCGGGCTGGCGAAGTGCTCGATGGTCAGCCCGCGGACGGTGACGCCGGGCTGGTTCGACTCGATCGCGGTGGCGGTCTTGGCCATCTCCACCGCGTGCCCGGCGGGGTTGCTGCCGAGGTAGATCGCGTTGGCGGCGTAGTCGGCGTAGAACGTGCCGGCCTTGACTCCCGCCAGCGACGCGACCCGGGTCAGGTGAGTACCGCCCAGGAAGACCTGCTCACGCAAGGAGCAGATGTTCGCCTTGTTGTCCTCGCACTGCCCGGCCTTCCCGTACGCCGAGGGAAGCGCACCGTGGTTGACCCAGCGAGTGCCTGACTTGGCCCAACTGGTGAGGGGCACCGAGCCGGTCAGGACCGCGCGGGCGGAGCTGGCGATCGTCATGTTCGCCTTGGGACGGATCGTCTGGCTGATCCGGTGCAGACCGGAGGCGAAGCAGACAGTGGATCCCGCGGGCTGCGAGTTGACCACCGCCTGGGCGTTCTGACCGGGCTTGATCAGTACGCCGCTGCAGGGACCGGCGACGGCTGGGCCGGCGTCGGTCTCGCCGATCGCGGGTTCGGTCTTGGACGGCGGAGTCTCCGTGCTGGGCTCGGCCGTCGGCTTGCTGGTCGCAGGCTTCTTGTTGCTTGGCGCAACCTTCTTCGGAGGTGCCACCGTCGGGGGCTTGCTCGAGACGGTTCCAGGGGCCTTGCTCGGCTGAGCAGTCGGGTGTTTCGAGGGGAGGACTGCCGAACCGGACGGACCGTTCTGGGCCGTTTCGCGTGACTTCTCGGCCGATGCCGCGTTCTTGTGATGAGAGATGACCGGGTAGGCGACTGTAACGACAGCCAACGCCACGGCGATAAGGGCGACGTACAACACCCTTCTCGAACCAATGAAGCTCAAAGCACCCTCCGGGTGTCTCGGCGCGCGGTAGTTCGTCCCCAGGTGCGGCCTGTCAAGTACCAGTTGTCACCACCGCGAGACTTAAGGTGGTGTCATGCGGGTCGCCATGTTGCACAACCGTTACCGTTCGGGTCAACCCAGTGGCGAGAACACCGTGGTCGATCAAACGGCTGATCTTTTGCGTAGTTCAGGACATGAAGTTGAGCTTTACGCACAGCACAGCGACGACATTGCGCAAATGAGCCGAAAAGATCGCGCACTGTTACCGGTCCGCTCCGTATGGTCATTCGCCGCCGAACGCGATTTAACATTCCGATTGCAATCGGCGCGTCCGGACATCGTGCATGTGCACAACACTTTCCCGCTCTTCAGCCCGTCGGTACTGCGGGCAGCGGCCCGTCAGGACCTGCCGATCGTGGCCACGCTGCACAACTTCCGGCTGATGTGCGCCAACGGGGTGCTGCAGCGCGACGGCGGCCCCTGCGAGTCCTGTGTGGGCAAGCTGCCGTGGCGTGGCGCGGTCCACGGCTGCTACCGCGACTCCAAGGTGCAGAGCCTGCCGCTCGTCGCCGGGATCGCCGTCCACAACACGCTCCACACCTGGCAGCGGTACGTCACCACCCTGATCGCGCCGTCGGAGTTCGTCCGGTCCCGGTACGTCGCCGGCGGGTTCGACGCCGACCGGATCGTGGTGAAGCCCCACGCGGTCCCGCACGACGGCGTAGTACGGGAAGGGGCGGGGGAGGGTGTCGTCTTCCTCGGCCGGCTGACCGAGGAGAAGGGCTTCGCCGATCTGCTGAAGGCCTGGGATGCGTCACTGGGGGAGTTGAAGGTCATCGGCGACGGTCCGCTCCGGGCTTCGGCTGACGAGCGGGCTGCGCGCGACTCGTCGGTCGAGGTGCTCGGCGCGCTGCCGTGGGCCGAGTGCATGGAGATCCTGCGGTCCGCGCGCGCCGTCGTCGTACCGGCGCGGTCGTATGAGACGTTCGGCCTCGTGGTGATCGAAGCCTTCGCCAACGGAGTACCGGTGGTGGCGTCCAGAATCGGGGCGCTGGCGGAGCTCGTCGACGATGGTGAGACCGGCGCGCTGGTCGCTCCGGGCGACACGGAGGAGCTCCGAAAGGCCCTGGGGTTGCTCACCGAGCCGGCGACTTCGATAGCCTTCGGCCAACGAGCTCGTCAGGTCTATCTCGACCGCTTCACTCCGGAGCGCGACCTGACGGCCACGGAGAGGATCTACACCGATGCGATCGCGCGGCACGCGGCCGACCCCCGGACCGGCCCGCGCAGCCCGGCACGCGGTACGACGGATAGCTAGGCGAGTGGCGATTACTCGGTGTAAGGTCAGCCCAGACGTGGGGGGTCACGTCGGTCACTGGTGGGGTCCGGTTGTCGGGATGTTCACCAGGAGTTCGACTTTCAACTCGCCCGGGGGGCGATGGGGCAGGGCCCGCGGGGGCTCAGTGGGGGAGCGCAAGGTGCCGCAACGCATCGGCTATCTGATCGGGGTCTTCGACCTGTTCCACGTCGGCCATCTGGACGTGCTGGAGCGGGCGAAGGAGCAGTGCGACCACCTCGTCGTGGGCGTGCTCACCGACGACTGGGCCGCGGACGCCTGGGGTGCCAGGCCGTTCGTGCCGATCGTCGAGCGAGCGCAGATCCTGGAGCAGTTACGCTGCGTGGACGAGATCGTCGTGGTGGACGGTGCCGAGGCGGCTCATGAGCACGCGGACGCCATCGTTTTCGCTGCGGACGGTATGGACGGCGTGCTCGGTCCCGACGAGTTGGACGGGGTTCCGGCCGGCCGGGTCAGCGTGCTGGCGTCCGGACGCGGTTCCCGAAGCCAGATCCTGCGCGCCGCGATCGACCAGCGGCAGTCGCGCAGCTCGGTCGCATGAGCCGGCGCTCCATCGGAGACGTCGTCGGCGAACTGTCGCGCGCGCAGAAGCCGTCCGCCGGCACTCCGGCGTACTCGCGCTTCATCAATCGGCGGATCGGGCGGTACCTGGCGGCCGGAGCGTTCCTGGCCGGGCGGACGCCGAACCAGATCAGCCTGACCAGCGGGTTCTGCTCGCTCGTCGGCATCGTTCTCATCGCCACCGTCGAGCCGAGCCTTCCGCTCGCGCTGGCGGTGACCGTGATGCTGGTGCTCGGGTATGCGTTCGACTCCGCGGACGGCCAGCTGGCCCGGCTGCGGGGCGGTGGGTCGCCGTTGGGCGAGTGGCTCGACCACATGATCGACTGCGTCAAGATCGCCTTGCTGCACAGCGCGGTACTGATCTCCTTCTACCGATTCGATGCCTTCAGCAACGAGCTGCTACTGCTCATCCCGCTCGCGTACCTGTGCGTCTCGGCGGTGCTGTTCTTCGGGCTGATCCTGATCGACCAGCTCCGCCGCCGGCATGGCGCGAGCACCGCCAACGTGCGCGGCGACTCCGTCCCGAAGTCGTTGCTGATAGCACCGACCGACTACGGCGTGCTGTGCCTGGTCTTCCTCGCGTTCGGCTGGCCGAAGGTGTTCACCACCCTGTACGGCCTGTTGCTGGTCGCGAACCTGCTCTTCCTGGTGGCCGCGATCGCCAAGTGGTACAGGGAAATGGCCGCGTTGCAACCCACGGGGGCGAGAGGCTGATGGGTGTCGTCGGGTATGCCCCCGGGGTCTACGACATGTTCCACATCGGTCACCTCAACATCCTGCGCCGGGCCAGCGAGCACTGTGACTACCTGATCGCGGGCGTGGTCGAGGACGACGTGGTGACCAGGATCAAGGGCCGTCCGCCGGTCGTTCCGCACGACGAGCGGATGGAGGTCGTCCGGGCGATCGGCCTGGTCGACGAGGTGGTCAGCGACTGGTCCAGCGACAAGTTCGAGATGTGGAAGCAGTTGCGGTACGACGTGCTCTTCAAAGGTGACGACTGGAAGGGCACCGAGAAGGGGACGCGCCTGGAGAAGCTGCTCGGCGAGGTCGGTGCCAGCGTGCACTACTTCCCGTACACGGCCTCCACGTCCAGCACGGATCTACGGAGGCTCCTGGAGGGGACGCTCTGATGTCGACCCGGCCGAAGATCCTGCTCAGCGCTTATGCGTGCCGACCGAAGGGTGGATCCGAGCCGGGCGCGGGCTGGGCCTGGGCGAAGGCGGCGGCGCGTGATCACGACGTCTGGCTGATCACCCGGGGCAAGTTCGCGCCCGAGATCACCGAGGAGCTGGCCGTCCGGCCGATTCCGTCGCTGACGGTGGTACCGCTCGAGCTGCCGAATTGGCTGCTCAGGCTCCGTCGCCGGCACGCGGACGTCTACTGGTACTACCCGCTCTGGCAGAAGCTGGCCGGCCGGACCGCTGCTCGGTTGCACGCCAAGCACTCCTTCGACGTCATCCACCACCTGACATTCGCGACGGACTGGATGCCTGCGGGCGTCGTCCAGGAGTCGACGGCCAAGGTGATCTGGGGCCCGGTCGGCGGCTCGACCACGGTGCCGTTGTCGATGGCGCACTGGCTGGGCTCGAAGGGTCTGGTCAACGAGCTGGTACGCCGCGGCTACACCGGTTTGATGCGGCGACTGGTCGGTCGCAAGCACGCTCAGAGCGCCGACCTGGTCGTTGCCCAGAACAAGGATGTCGCCGAGTACTTCGGCAAGTACGCGCGCTCCGTCACCGTCCAGCCCAACGTCGCGATCAGCCGCTTCGCCGCCGCTTGCGGTCCGCGTGAGCCGTACGGCGCTCCTGGCGTGAAGACGGCGGTGTTCGTCGGCCGGATGATCCCGTGGAAGGGCCTGCTGATCGCGATCAGCGTCCTCGCCCGCCCGGAAGCCGCTCAGTGGGAGCTTCGAGTGATCGGCGACGGCCCCGACTGGCGCCGCGCCGAACGGCTCGCGGAGGAGCTCGGCGTACGGGACCGGGTCGAGTTCGTCGGCCAACTCCCACGCGAAGAAGTCCTGGCCGCGTTCCTGCGTGCCGACGCCATGCTCGCGCCCGCGATGCGCGAAGCAGCCGGCTGGGCCGTAGCCGAGGCTCTGGCCAGCGGCTGCCCGGTCGTCTGCATCGACCGCGCCGGCCCCTCAGTCATCGTCTCTCCCGAAGACGGCGTCATCGTCCCACTCCAAGGAGACGTAGTAGGCGGCCTGGCCAAGGGCTTAGCCTCCCTCACCGGCCGAATCGACCCAGTAAACCGCTGGGCCCCCGAACGCCTCCCCGACGTCCTCGCCACCTGGTACAGCACAACCCGCGTCCCGCAGTGAGCTAGTCCGGCAGGACCTGCAGCTCGACCTGTTCCCCGAGCCAGCGGGCCAGCTCGTCTGTGCCCTCGCGAGTCTCGACGTACAACCGGTATCCGGCCGGAGCAGGGACGAGCTCCCACTGTCCGGACGAGTTGACCGAGAGCATCACGCCGGCATGCTTCGAGTCGCCCGCAAGGTCCGCTTCGGGCACTGGTCGCCACCAGCAGTCGGTCCAATGCACTGCTGCGCGTTCCGCATCGCTCACGCGCGAAACGACGTCCCAGGTGAAGTCTTGGGCAGACCGGTAGTACAGGTGGACCGATACCGGCATCGGCGCAAGCTCACCGATCTGGTCCAGTGCCTGGGTGTCGGTCGGCAGTACCCACAGGTCGACGCCCTCGTCGCCCGGTACGCCGGTGCGCGGCTGATCGTCGACCACCAGGAGCGACTCGATCAGCTCGGCGTGCTCCGGTGGTATGACGTACTCCATCTGGACCTGAGCGATCCGGGCGAGCTCGAAGTACCTCGGTGCCGTGTGGCTGTCGGTGTCGATCTGCAACTCGACCCTCACCTGGTCCGTGCCGTTGAGGTCCAGCAGCCGCGTGACCGTGGCTTCGGCAGCTGCCGGGTCCGTACCGGTTTGGAGCAGGTGGAAGGCCGAGTTGCTCAAGGCATCAGTCTCTGGCGGTTTTGCCGGGGAGGGCGAGCATTCGGTCCAGGGCGATCTTGGCGTATTTCTCGGTGTCGGGGTCGACCTTGATGGGGTTGACTACGTGGCCGGCGACGAGGTTTTCGAGGGCCCAGACGAAGTGGGGGAGGTCGATGCGGTTCATCGTGGCGCAGTAGCAGACCGTCTTGTCGAGGAAGACGATGTTCTTGTCGGGGTGCTGCTTGGCGAGGCGCTGGACCAGGTTGAGCTCGGTGCCTACGGCCCAGGAAGTACCGGGCTCGGCCTTTGCGATGGTGTCGATGATGTACTCCGTCGAGCCGACCAGGTCGGCCTTGAGGACCACCTCGTGCTGGCACTCGGGGTGCACGATCACGTTGACGCCGGGGACGCGGCTGCGGACGTCGTCCACGGACGCGGCGGTGAAGCGGCCGTGGACCGAGCAGTGCCCACGCCACAGGATCATCTTCGCCTTGGCGAGCTGCTCCTTGGTCAGGCCGCCGCCCGGCTTGTGCGGGTCGTAGACGACGCACTCGTCGAGGCTGATGCCCATCTTCTGTACGGCCGTGTTGCGGCCGAGGTGCTGATCCGGCAGGAAGAGCACCTTCTCGCCTTGCTGGAAGGCCCAGTCCAGGGCGACGTCGGCGTTGCTCGAAGTACAGACCGCTCCGCCGTTGCGACCGCAGAACGCCTTGATGTCGGCGCTGGAGTTCATGTAAGTGACCGGCACGGTGACATCGGCGATGCCGGCGTCGGCGAGGGCGTCCCAGGCCGCCTCGACCTGCTGGATCCGGGCCATGTCGGCCATCGAGCAGCCGGCCGCGAGGTCGGGCAGGATTACCGTCTGGTTCTCGTTGGTGAGGATGTCCGCGGACTCAGCCATGAAGTGCACACCGCAGAACACGATGTACGGCGCGTCCGGCCGGTTCGCCGCGTCGCGCGCGAGCTTGAACGAGTCACCCGTGACGTCGGCGAACTGGATCACCTCGTCGCGCTGGTAGTGGTGGCCGAGCACGAAGACCTGGTCACCGAGCGCTGCCTTGGCCTTCAGCGCGCGCTCGACGAGGTCGGGGTCGGACGCCGGCGGCAGCGCGCCGGGGCACTCCACCCCGCGCTCCGAATGTGGGTCGGTGTCGCGGCCCAGGAACAGCAACGGGAGAGACTTCGCGCCCTCTGCGATGGTTGTCACGGCACCCATCGTGCCACGCACCCGGCCTTCGAATTCATGGTCCACGTCACTGCCCAGCATGCGAAATCTTGTGCACGGAAGCACAAGCGCGAACGGTTGTGCAAGCATCGGTGGATGGCTGACGTGATCGTGGTCGGGGCAGGGCTGGCCGGGCTCAACTGCGCGATCGGCCTGCAGCAGCACGGCCTCACCGTCACGGTTCTCGAAGCGGCCGACGAGGTGGGTGGCCGCGTCCGGACCGATCTGGTCGACGGCTTCCGCTGCGACCGTGGCTTCCAGCTGCTCAACCCCAGCTATCCGGCCGTACGCCGGTACGTCGATCTGCCTGCCCTCGACCTGCAGTCCTTCGCAGCGGGGGTCGCGGTCGGGGGAGACGCCGGTACTACGACAGTCGCCGACCCCCGGCGCGAACCAGGACTCATCGGGCGGTCGCTCCTCAGCGGCTACGTTCGCCCGCTCGAACTCGCCCGTCTCGCCGCTTGGGCTGCCCCCGCATTGGGGCCTGTGCCGAGTCTGCTCGGCGGCCGCGACACCACGCTGGCCGAGTCGCTGGATGGCGCCGGGGTCGACGGCCGACTGCGCCACGAGATTCTCGAGCCGTTCCTGGCCGGCGTACTGGCTTCGGACGACGGGTGGACGTCGGCTGCCTTCGTGCGACTCCTTCTCCGCGCCTTCCTGCTCGGTACTCCGGGCCTGCCGGCCGCCGGAATGTCGGCGTTACCCCAGCAACTGGCCGCCCGCCTGGCCGAGCCCGTGCGTACCGGCGTACGGGCCGAAGCGGTGACCGGCCACTCGGTGAAGACCGCCGAGGGCGAACTGAGCGCCCGCGCCGTAGTGGTCGCCGCCAACCCGACCGCAGGCCTCACCGACCTGCACCCTCCCCGTATGAAGGGCCTGAGCACCTACTGGTTCGCCACCGACGAGCCGCGCAGGGCAGACAAACTGCTGGTCGTCGACGGCCGCCGCAACGGACCTGTGCTCAACACTGCGGTCATCTCCAACGCGGCGCCGTCGTACGCACCCCCTGGACGCCACCTGGTCCAGGCCACCACCCTCTGGCCCACAGCGGCGACGGAGGCCGAGGTGCGCATCCAGCTGACCCGCCTCTATGGCCGCTCGGCCGGCGCCTGGGACCTACTCATCCGCCACGACATCCCCGAGGCACTCCCCGAACAACCCGCTCCACTAGTCGCCCGCCAACCTGTGGCGCTAGGCGACAACCTGTTCGTAGCAGGCGACCACCGAGACACAGCCTCGATCCAAGGCGCCCTGGTCTCCGGCCGCCGCGCCGCCAACGCAGTAGCCGCCACCCTCAACTCTTGAGAGCTGCCCTGCACGCATGATCGGCAGCCCGCGTGGTCTCAGGCAGCCGATAGGAAGGCGTCAGCCGAAGGGTGTGCGCGACAGCTGTCGCCAGGTCGACCCGATGCCCAACCGACACGAACACCGGCTTGACCGCCTCCTGCGTCCGAACCACCGCCCCCACCACCTCATCCTCGAGCACCAGGTCGGATGTGGACCCCCGCTCGGCAGCAGGCGGCGAGAAGGTGCCGACAAACGCGTTCTTGGCCACCCCGATCGTCGGCAGCCCGGTCAGCACCCCGAGATGACAAGCAAGCCCGAACCGCCGGGGATGCGCGAGCCCCTGCCCGTCGCACACCAGCAGGTCCGGCGTGACGGTGAGCTTGCCGAGTGCATCCAGCAACGCCGGGATCTCCCGGAAGGCGAAAAGCCCCGGGACGTACGGAAACGCCGTATGCCCGAGCACGATCGACCGATCGACCTCGACCAGGCTGTGGGCGTCCAGCACGACGACGGCGGCTGCCAGGTCGTCGCCCGCGTAGGCAACGTCCAGCCCCGCGACATACCGGATGTCAGCTGGTGCAGGGCCGGGCCCAGCGCTGTCGACTAGCCCGCGGAGCTCCTCCTGCACCGCGATTGCTTCTGTTGCTGTCGTCGGCCAGTACACGCCGCGGAGGCTACCGCGCCCTGGTCCGCCCTCGGCCATCCGCAGTGCACCGTTTGTCCGGAGGTTGGTTGGGCGGCGGTGGGGCGAGGCAGGGGTAGGGGAGGATGTGGGCATGCGCGTGCTGATTGCTCCGGACAAGTTTGCTGGGACGTTGACGGCTGTGGAGGCTGCGGCTGCGATCGAGGAGGGGTGGCGGCGGCGGGATCCGGAGGCAGTGGTGTTGGTGGCGCCGATGGCTGATGGAGGGCCTGGGTTCATCGACGTGCTGGCGGCTGTGGTCGATGGGACGTTGCTGTCGGTGACTGTGCGTGGGCCGCTGGGGGAAGAGGTGCCGGCGACGGTGCTGGTTGCGGGGGAGACGGCGTACATCGAGACGGCGCAGGCGTGTGGGTTACATCTCGTCGAGCCGGCGGATCGGCGGCCGGAGGACGGGTCGACGTACGGGGTGGGGCAGTTGATCGGGGCGGCTGTGGATGCGGGTGCCAAGCGGATCATTCTCGGGCTCGGTGGGTCGGGG
The DNA here is from genome assembly GCF_040681515.1 of Kribbella sp. NPDC051718. Classification (NCBI taxonomy): domain Bacteria; kingdom Bacillati; phylum Actinomycetota; class Actinomycetes; order Propionibacteriales; family Kribbellaceae; genus Kribbella; species Kribbella sp. NPDC051718. Next base: position 338,555 of record NZ_JBFAYZ010000003.1, read on the forward strand.
ACGAACGACGCGGGGGCCGGGCTGCTGGCGGCACTTGGGGCGACTTCCGAGGGAGGCAGTCTCGAGGCGGGCGCCAAAGGGCTCGAGAAGCTGACCGCGGTGGATCTGGAGCCGGCACGGAGTCGGCTGGCCGGGGTCGAGTTCGTCGCGGCGAGCGATGTCGAGAACCCGATGCTGGGGCTGCGCGGCGCGACCAACATCTTCGGTGCGCAGAAGGGCATCGCCGACGAGCGGAAGCCCGCGGTCGACGGTTACCTGACGCAGTTCGCGGAGCTGGCGGGGCGTAAAACCGCTGATCAGAAGGGTGCAGGGGCCGCTGGGGGACTCGGGTACGCGTTGCTGTTGCTCGGTGCCGAGCGGGTCTCCGGTATCGACCTGGTCGCCGGGCTGACCGGGCTGGAGACGAAGGCCAAGCAGGTCGATCTGGTGCTGACGGGCGAAGGCGCGTTCGACTTCCAGTCGCGCGACGGCAAGGTGATCTCGGGGGTGGCGAAGGTCGCCAACGACGCGATGCGGCCGTGCGTCGTACTGGCCGGCAAGGTCCAGATCGGTGCCCGCGAGATGCGCACGATGGGCGTCGAATCGGCGTACTCGCTGGTCGACGCCGTCGGCGAGCAGCAAGCCTTCGCCGACCCCCACGGCTCCCTGGCCACCGTCGCCGAGCGCGTCGCCCGCACCTGGGCCCGCTGACACCGGCCAGAACTGGTGACCTCAGACACCCAATGGCTACCTCGGACATGAAATAACGTGTTCAAGGTCGCCATTGGGTGTTCAAGGTCGCCATTGGGTGTTCGAGGTCGCCAGAGATGGGCGGTAGGCCGGGAGCCGGGCTGGTCTCAGGGGGGAGGCGTGGAGTTGAGTCCTGAAAATGGTGTGCGACCATGGGAATGGTTCGGGATCAGCCGATGTTGGCCCGAATGACAGCGGACTTTCCGCGCGTGGCCGCCTGCCCAAAGCGGCCGGGCGCTCATGAGATGACTGGAGTCAGGAATGACTGAAGCGCAGACCGAGGCAGTGCAGACTGCGGAGGGCACCACGACGGCCAGCGGCATCCTGCTGACCGATGGCGCCGCCGCCAAGGTGAAGGCGCTGCTGGACCAGGAAGGTCGCGACGACCTGGCCCTCCGTGTCGCGGTGCAGCCGGGTGGTTGTTCCGGGCTGCGGTACCAGCTGTTCTTCGACGAGCGTCAGCTCGACGGCGACGTGGTGACCGACTTCGGTGGCGTCAGCGTCGTCACCGACCGGATGAGCTCGCCGTACCTCAAGGGTGCGTCGATCGACTTCGTGGACACGATCGAGAAGCAGGGCTTCACGATCGACAACCCGAACGCGACCGGCTCCTGCGCCTGCGGCGACTCGTTCAACTGAGCTAACCCCGAAGCCCCGCTCACCGGTACCTCGGTGCGCGGGGCTTCGGCATGCCCGGGAACAGTGATTTCCGGCCCTGTGGCGGACCTCCGATGAGCCGAGTTCCATCCGGAGTGTGACGTGTGTAAGCGCTTGCCCAAAACTCTTCCCGGCCGGAGATACAGGGTGTTAGCGTCCCCTCGCTTGGTGTGACTTGCGCCATACCTACCTGGGGAGAATGACATGGGTTGGATCCAGGACTATCAACCGGCCGGCCCGCTGTGGCTCTCCGCACTGATGGCCGCCTTACCAGTCGTCGTACTGCTCGTCGCGCTCGGAATCGCGCGACTTTCGGCGCCGCTCTCGGCCGCGCTGTCCTTGCTGACAGCGCTGAGCGTGGTGCTGATCGGCTACGGGATGCCGGCCAAGCTGGCCTTCGACTCGGCCGCGATGGGCATCGTGTTTGGGGTCTGGTCGGTGGCGTGGATCGCGTTCCATGCCGTGTACTTCCACAACGTCACCGTGGCGACCGGGCGGTTCGAGCAGATCAAGTCGGTGCTGGCGGGCTTCAGCGAGGACCGAAGGCTGCAGGCGCTGCTGATCGCGTTCGGGTTCGGTGCGCTGCTCGAGGGCATCGCCGGCGGCGGTTCGCCGATCGCGATCACCGCGGCGATGATGGCGGCGCTCGGCTTCCCGCCGATCCGTGCGGTGGTACTGGCGCTGCTGGCCAACACCGCACCGGTGGCCTTCGGCGGACTGGGTAACCCACTGATCGTGCTGGGCCGGCTGACCGCTCCGATCCTCGGCATGAAGCAGGATCAAGCCACCGACCTGTACTCCTCGATGGTCGGCCGGCAGCTTCCGCTGATCGCGTGGATCGTGCCGGCGTTCCTGGTGATCGTGATGGCCGGCTGGAAGCGGATGATCGAGGTCTGGCCCGCCGTACTGACCACCGGCCTGACCTTCGCCGTGATGCAGTACGTGACGTCGAACTTCATCAGCCCCAGCCTCGTCGACGTGATCGCCGCACTGGCCGCGATGGGTTCGCTCTGGTTGCTCACCCGCTTCTGGCAACCACCGACCATCTGGCGCTTCGACGACGAGACCACCCCGGCCGAACAAAAGGTGGGACTCAGGACCGGCGCACTGTCCGCCTGGATGCCGTACGTCATCTTGATCGTCGCGATCTTCGCGTCGCGGATCGGCTCCATCATCAAGAACCTGCCGACCTGGCTCGACCTGAGCGCCTTGCTGCACCGCGCCGACTGGAAGGTCCCCTGGCCTGGCCTGCACAACGAGGTCATCCAGCACGCGCCGATCACCGCCAAAGACGCCCCGTACGCCGCTACGATCACCATCGACTGGCTGTTCTCCCCAGGCACGATCGCCCTCATCGCGGCCCTGATCGCGGGATTCGCCATGGGCGCCAAACCGGGACTGCTGGTCGCCACCTACCGCAAGACCCTCCACCAAATGCGCTGGGCCCTGCTGACGATCTTCATGATTCTCGGCATCGCATTCGTCATGAACTACTCCGGCGCCACCCAAACCCTCGGTCTCGCCCTGGCCACCACTGGCGTCCTGTTCCCGCTGTTCTCGGCGTACATCGGCTGGCTAGGCGTCTTCCTCACCGGCTCGGACGCATCAGCCAACAGCTTGTTCGGCCCGATGCAGGTCATCTCGGCCCAGCAACTCCACATCAGCCCCATCCTGGCCGGCGCCACCAACACCGCCGGCGGCGTCATGGCCAAGATGATCTCCCCGCAGAACCTGGCGATCGGAGCCACCGCGATCGGTCAGAGCGGCAAAGAAGGCCAACTGCTCAGGATGACGTTCTGGTGGTCGCTCATCCTGGCCTTCGTGGTCGGCGTGATCGCGTTGCTGCAGGCAACGGTTTTCACGTGGATGATCCCAGGTCAGTGAGCTTCGGCACCTTCGCGCGCCCGCCGGGGGAGCGCGAAGGTGACCAGCAGGCTGACCACGAACAGGCCGACGGCGACCAGGGTGGCCGACTTGGTGGCACCGAGGAACTGGTGAGCCGGCAGCAGCTGGAAGAAGATCGTGCCGATCACCGCGACACCGATTGCCCCGCCGTACTGCTGCATGGCAGTCAGTACGCCGGAAGCCGACCCGGCCGCCTGGTCGTCGATCGAGGCCAGGATGATGTCGAACAGCGGGGCGAACACCATGCCCGCGCCGATCCCCGTCGCCAGCGTGGCCGGTACCAGGTTCCAGATCGTCGTCGCGTCGCCCTGGGTGTGCAGGGTGTACCAGACCCCGAGCATCGCCAGCGTCATCACCACGATGCCCAGCTGCAGCGCGGTCCGGCCCAGCCGGGGAGCGAGCAGCCCGCCGGACAGCGGCGCGCCGATCGCGATCCCGAGCGAGAACGGCACCATCGCGAGGCCGGCCTTCAGCGGGCTGTAGTGCAGCCCGAGCTGGGTGAACAGGTTGAAGACCAGCATGAAGCCGGACATCGCGAGGAAGAACGTGGAGATCACACCGAGGCCGGCGACGTACCCACGATTGCGGAAGAGCGACGGGTCGATGACCGGGCTGCCGGACCGGCGCTCACGCCAGCCGAACAGCGCGAACACCGCCACCGACGAGACCAGCATCGCGATCGACCAGGCCGGCCAGCCGAGCTCGCGGCCCTGCACCAGCGGGTAGACCAGCAGTCCGGAAGCAAGGCTGACCAGAAGCACGCCGAGCAGATCCAGCCGAGAGGCGCCGGGGGTCTTCAGCTCGGGCATGTAGCGCAGCGCGCCGAACAGGGCCAGGGCGCCGATCGGGACGTTGATGAAGAAGATCATCCGCCATCCGGCGTCGAACCAGTTCGCGTCGATCAGTACTCCGGCGATGATCGGGCCGGCCACCGCCGACAGTCCCATCACCGGACCGAACAGGCTGAACGCCTTGCCGATCTCGGCCGGTGGGAAGACCGACTTCAGGATCGCGAAGCCCTGCGGGATCATCACCGCGCCCAGCAGTCCCTGCGCGATCCGGCTGCCGATCAGCATCTCCGGTGAGGTGGCGAGCCCGCAGAGCGCCGAGGTGAGGGTGAAACCGGCCGCGCCGATCAGGAACAGCCGGCGCCGGCCGACCAGGTCGCCGAGCCGGCCGAAGGTGACCAGCCCGATCGCGAAGGCGAGCGTGTAGCCGGCCAGCATCCACTGCATCGCCGCCTCGGAGCCGCCGAGCTCGGCCCGGATCGACGGGGCTGCGATGTTCACGATGGTGGCGTCGACCAGGTCCATGATCTCGGCGACCAGCACGGTCCCGAGCACGATCCAGCGCCACTTGTACGCCGGGGAGGTGGCCGGCGCGGCCGGTTCGGTCAGGGTTTGGGTGCTCATCGGTGGCGCCCCTTCCAGAAGTCGATTGTCGAACGGTGTTCGCTCACGAACACTGTTCTACGCGCGTACAGTGTTCGTGTCAAGTACGGTGTTCGCTACAGTGGTCTCCATGAACCAGTCGCCGTGGCAACCCATCAGCCCCGAGAAGCCGGCCCGGCCGGTCCGCGAGCCGCTCAGCCGGGACCGGATCGTCGACGCGGCGATGAGCGTGCTGCTCGACCAGGGCTACGAGGCGGTCTCGATGCGCAAGGTCGCCCAGGTGCTGAACACCGGGCCGGCCTCGCTGTACGCGCATGTGGCGAACAAGAAGGAGCTCGACCAGCTGATGCTCGAGCGGGCGGCGGAGGGGCTCGAGCTCGAAGAGCCCGATCCGGAGCGCTGGCAGGAGCAGCTGAAGGACTCGATGCGCCAGATGCTGAAGATGATGCGCGCCTATCCGGGGGTCGCGCGGGCGGCGATCGGTCAGGTGCCGCTCGGTGAGCGCGCGTTGCAGAGCAGTGAGAACATGCTCGGCATCCTCAAGGCGGGCAAGCTGCCGGATCAGGTCGCGGCCTTCGCGGTCGACCTGATCCCGCTGTTCGTCACCGCGACGGCCTTCGAGGAGAGCGTCCAGCGTGCCGACGAGTGGAGCGAGGCGGACGTGGCTGAGTTCGTCGGGGGACTGCGCCGGTTCTTCGACGGGCTGCCGCCGGAGAAGTTTCCGATGATGGTCGCGCTGGCCGGGGCGCTCACGTCGGGTGCCGGGGGCGATGAGCGGTTCGAGTTCGGCGTACAGGTGATCGTGGCCGGGCTGGCCTCACTCGCTGAGAAGTAGAGGCTCCTGTAGCTCGGTCACCCAGGCCGCGGGGTTGTCGGGGCAGTCCAGGTAGAGCTCGCGGGACGGGCTGCCGGAGCGGTGACCATTGTCATCGATCCAGCGGGCCAAGGCCTGCCAGGACGGCAGTACTTCGTCGATGCGTCCGCGATGGACGAGTGTCGCGGCGCGGGTGGCGGGTAGGTCGACGACAGTCAGGCCGTTGAGTTCGGCATCGGAGTCGACTGCGGCCGGTACTGCGGCGTGCACGATCACCTCGTCGCCGGACGCCTCGTAATAGCAGGTCAACCGCCCGGCGGGCCGGACTCCGGTTGCCTCGGGCAACCGTCGCCCGAGCTCGGCGCAGAGCGGATTGACGACGGGCCCGATGTCGTCGGGCGTGAAGCTGGCGGCGGTACTGGTGAGCTCCACGAATCTGGCCGCGGGGAGGTCTTTCAGAACCACGGCCGGCACGTCGTCGCCTTGCTCGATACTGCGCAGGCGCGACTCGACCTGGGTCAGTCGCGCTGCGCTCTCGGCCACGGCGGACTCGAGCTCGGCCCGGCGCAACGACAACATGGCCCGTACTTCCACCAGGCTGATCTCGTCGGCGAGCATCGTTCGAACCTGCTCGAGCGTGAAGCCCAGATCCTTCAGTGCGACGATCCGGTTGAGGTCGGCGAGCTGCGCGGCGTCGTAGTTGCGGTAGCCGGTGGCCTCGTCGACGTGAGCCGGCCGGAGCAGTCCGATGGCGTCGTAGTGCCGCAGCATCCGGACCGACACCCGGCCGTGCCTGGCGAAATCCCCGATCGCGAACATGGTCCGAGTTAATCAGCCGCGAGTTCGGCAAAGGTGATCGCCGTGTCGTCCTCATGGAACGCGCTGATCACCTGAGCCCCGACGGGCAGGCCGGAAGTGGGAATCGGCATGCTGACCGCGGGCAGGCCGGTCAGCGAGGCGTGCGAGATCCAGAAGACCTGGGCGTCGTACGGGCGGCCGTCGATCGTCCGCTCCTCGAAGGGACGGTCGTCGTGTGGGAAGGCGGTTGTGAAGCTGGTCGGGCAGAGGAAGACGTCAATGTCCTCGAAGTACCTCTGCCAGGCGGCTCGGGTGGCCATCCGCCGTTGTTCTTCTTGGATGACCTGAGCGAGCGGGGCGAAGTCGGCGTCCTCGCCGTACATCGCGAAGAACAGCCCGATCTGGAAGCCGAACGCCTCGGCCTGGGCCGTTGGGTCGACGGCTTCCGGCCAGCCCTCGACGATCTTGACGCCTTGGCTCGCGAGTGTGTCGAGCTGGTCGGAGAGCGCCTTGCCGACCTCGTCGATGACGGGGGCGTCGGGGTGGTCGAGGACTACGCCTACGCGGTAGTCGGCCAGCTTTCGGTGGCGGGGCGGTTCGAGGTGCCAGGACATTGCTTTGCCGGTCGGGCCGCCGGTGACTTCGAGGGCGGTGCGCAGGTCGGCGGCTGAGTTTGCGAGTGGGCCGAGGCTAGAGGGGTTGGGGAACTCGGTGGCGGGGGCGGGAGGGCCTGGAGGCTGGAAGCCGTTCAGCGGTACTACGCCCGCGGTGGGCTTGAGGCCGTAGACACCGCAATACGCCGCGGGGAGGCGGATGGAGCCGACCAGGTCGGAGCCGTATTCCAGGTACGTGAGGCCGGCGGCCAGTGCGGCGGCTCCACCTCCGCTGGAGCCTCCCGGCGTACGGGTGGGGTCGTGGGGGTTGTTGGTACGGCCGTAGAGCTCGTTCTGGGTCTGGCCGAAGTCGCCGAGCATGGTGTGGACGTTGCTCTTGCCGACGATGATCGCGCCGGCCCTGGTCAGCCGCTCGACCAGAGGTGCCGACGAGGTGGGGACGTAGTCGGCGAATGCCGGGTTGCCCCAGGTCGTGTGCAGGCCGGCGACTTCGATCGCGTCCTTCACGGTCATCGGTACGCCGTGCAGCGGACCGCGAGCTGCTGCCTTGTCGGCGGCGGTGGCTGCTGCCAGCGCGTACTCGGGACGGGTCTCGATGATCGCGTTGACGGTGGTGTCGGCGGCGATGCGGGCCAGCAGGTCTTCGGTGAGTTCGCGGGAGGAGGCCTGGCCGGCGCGGATCGCGGCGGCGGCCTCGGTCGCGGTACGGAGTCTGTTCATGGCGTCAGCTCTACGGTCTGACACGGTGTCAGGGTCAAGCGCCCATTGCCAGGAAGGGATTACCCGAGTAGCCTTTTGTCTTTGTGTCTGGACATAAAAAAAGCTCCCTCGGGGGAGCAACTGCTAACAGCTTAACGCATTCGGACGCGGTGTGTCAAAGGGCGAATTCAGGAATGCCTGAAAAGGCAGCAGGGGACCGGGGAGAGCGCATGACGGGTGGAACACGGCAGCACGAGATCGCTGAGGAACAAGAGCAGGTGACGCTGCTCTACGACCGTTTGGACGTACTCCGGGAGCGTGCGGCGGCCGATCTGCGCCGGGTGCTCGGCGAGCAGACGACCGGTACCGATCAGGCCTTGGGTGAACGTGAATCGCTCACCTCGCTCTATTCCCGGCGGCACACCCAGTTGTCCTCGGTCGAGCGTGGATTGTGTTTCGGCCGGGTCGACAACGCCGACGAGAGCCGTTTCCACGTCGGCCGGATCGGATTGTTCGACGACGACTACGAACCATTGCTGATCGACTGGCGCGCACCGGCCGCGCTGGTGTTCTATCGCGCGACCGCGGCCAATCCGCTGGGCGCGACCCGGCGGCGGCACATCCAGTTGCATCACCGGACCGTGGTGGGAGTCGACGACGATCTGCTGGACCTCGATGCGCTGTCGGATCGGAGTTCGCTGACTGGCGAGGCCGCGCTGCTCGCGTCGGTGGCGTCGAACCGGACCGGGCGGATGAAGGAGATCGTCGCAACGATTCAGAGCGAGCAGGACGAGATCGTACGGTCGGGGCTGCCCGGAGTACTGGTTGTGCAGGGTGGTCCGGGGACGGGCAAGACGGTGGTTGCGCTGCATCGGGCGGCGTACCTGCTCTATACGTATCGCGAGCAGCTCTCCGAGAAGGGCGTGCTGGTCGTCGGGCCGAACTCCACCTTCCTGCGCTTCATCGATCAGGTGCTGCCGTCGCTCGGTGAGACCGACGTGATGCTGTCGACTGCTGGCGAGTTGTTCCCTGGGGTCGTCGGTACTGCGGCCGAGCCGGTCGCCGCTACTCGGCTCAAGGGCGATCTCGCGATGGTCGACGTTGTCGCCAGGGCCGTGCGGGACCTCGAGTTGGTGCCGGAGGAGCCGATCGCGATCAAGATCGGTGGGTATCGGCTGCAGCTCAAGCCGGCTGTCGTGCGGAAGCTCGGGGAGCGGGCGCGTCGTCGCGACGATCGGCACAACCAGGCGCGCCGGCATTTCGCGCGTGGGGTGATCGACGAGCTGACGCAGCAGGTCGTGAATCAGGTCGGCGGGCGGTACATGGGGGAGGAGGATGTCGCCGATCTGCGCAAGGAGGTCCGTGAGGACGATCTGGTCCGGTCGGTGATCAGTCAGTTGTGGCCGGAGCTGACACCGGAGCCGGTGGTCGCGCTGTTGCTGTCGTCTCCGGAGCGGTTGGCTTCGGCGGCACCCCACCTGTCCGACTCGGAGCGTTCGCTGTTGCTTCGGCCGCGCGATGCTGACTGGGCGCAGTCGGATGTGCCGTTGCTGGACGAGGTTGCTGAGTTGCTGGGGGAGCCGGAGTCCGCGATACAGGCACGGGCCGCGGTTGCTGCGGCTGAGACTGCGGCGGTACGGGAGAACCTCGAGTACATGAAAACGGTGGTGAAGGAGGAGTTGGAGGCGGGGTCGGACCGGATCACGTTGATGCCGTGGGAGGTCGAGCAGTTCATCGGGCAGGCTGCCAATCGCAACCGGGTCCGCGATCCGCTGGCGACGATCGTCGAGCGGGCTTACGGAGATCGGAGCTGGCAGTTCGCGCATGTGATCGTGGACGAGGCGCAGGAGTTGTCCGCGATGGAGTGGCGGACGTTGATGCGCCGGTGTCCACGGCGGTCGATGACGTTGGTTGGAGATGTCGCGCAGACGGGTTCTGAGGCTGGTACCGGGTCTTGGGCGGAGGTACTGGATCGGTATGCGCCGAAGCGGTGGCGGACCGAGGAGTTGACGGTCAACTACCGGACGCCGGCGCAGATCATGGCGGTTGCCGCGGAGGTGCTGGCGGCGATCAATCCTTCGCTTACTCCGCCTACCTCGGTCCGTGAGACCGGAGCCGCGCCTTGGAGTCGGGCTGTGCCGGCGGCCGCATTCGACGGCGCTCTTGTCGAGGCTGTGTTGGCTGAGCAGGAGGCGGTCGGCGAGGGCCGGCTTGCGGTGATCGTGCCGTCGTCACGGCACGCTGCGTTGACCGGGCTGCTCGCGGGCAAGGTGCCTGGGATCGCTTATGGGCCGGACCCTTCCGTGCTCGACGCGACGACGGTCGTGCTCGATGTGGCGCAGTCGAAGGGGTTGGAGTTCGACGGAGTACTGATCGCCGACCCGGCCGCGATCATCGCCGACTCGAGCAGGGGATTGTCCGACCTGTACGTCGCGGTCACGCGTTCGACGCGGCGCCTCGGCGTACTGGCGTCGGGTGAACTCCCTGCCGTTCTGTCCGGTACGACGGCTCGCTGAGGGTACGCCGGAGCTGCGCGTCCTCGATCGCCTTGGGGCCGAGCACCGCAATCCGGCGAAGCCCCTCGGGCGGGTTGGCCAGCACCTCACGACGTGCCCGCCGACCCGCCCCGGTGAGCCCCGGCCACCACTTGGGCGCCAACCCTCTCGCGGCCAACATGCCCCGCGTCTGCCGGATCGCCCGCGACCCGGCAACCGTTTCCACGATGGCCTTCAAGTCGATCCCACCCACCGTCACCACTTCAAGCACCGCCAGCTCGACCACATCAGCCTCAACCGGCCAGCCCGCTGTGGAAGGCGTCTCGTCCACCCGATACGCCCGCCCGTCCGCACCGAGCTCCAACTGCTCCGACTGACACAGCGCGAGCACAGCCGTCAGCACAGCCCGCCGCGGCCCGCCGCAGAGGTAGGACAACTCGTGCAGCGACAACGCAGTCGCTCTCATCATGGCGCCCCTCCCGTGTCCCGTTGGCCAGTTGGACCTGTTTCGGCGGACGCCGGTTCCCACTTCAGCCTGTGAGTTTGCCCTGGTTCAGATAGCTGAGCCCGCACAGCAGTAGCCACCGAGTTCCTAGCCGAGTAGGCGCAGAGCGGTCAGTACGTACGCCCGAGCAGCAACCACCAGCTCATCGACGCCGACGGACTCGTCGGCTCGGTGGGCTTGGTTGGTTACTGAACCGGGGCCGAGCACGACAACCGGTACGCCGAGGTCGCGCGCAACGAATCCTCCGTCGCAAGCAGCTGTCCAGCCGCCGAGTGGCAGCTGCGGTCCGCCGGCGTCGGCGAGAGCGGCGTCGGTGATGGTGACCAGGTCTGCATCGGCGGGCGTGAGGAACGCGGGCATCTCCATCGGCATCTCGAGCTCCACCGACAGGCCGCGATCCTCGAGCCCGAGCCCAGCTACCCGCGCCTTGAGATCGTCGAGTACACCCTCGGGCGATTCGCCGGGGAGGAGCCGTCGGTCGGCGACGAGTACGCACTCGGCCGGGACGATCGAACCGCCGGTACCACCCTGGATCTGCCCGACGCTCCAGGTCGCTGCGCCGAGCAACGGATGCGGCGACTCAGCCAGCTCCGCGTGCAGCCGCTCGATCTCGGCGACGACAGCGGCCGCGCCGTAGATCGCGTTCGCGCCGTCGGCCGGATTGCCCGCATGGCAGGCCTTCCCGTGGATCTCCACCCGAAGGTACGAGTCACCCCGAGCACCGATGATGGTCTGCAGATCGGTTGGTTCCGCTGTGATGCACCCCGCCCAGGAGTTGGTTGCGGTCTCGACGTACGCGCGGATGCCTTTGCCGGTTTCTTCCTCGTCCATCAGGGCGGCCAGTTCGACCGGGCCGGTGAGGGCGACGCCGCGGAGGGCCGCGAGGGCGGCGAGCGCCGCTGCGAGGCCGCCTTTCATGTCGGAGGCTCCGCGACCGTAGATGCGGCCGTCGATCAGCTCGCCGCCGAAGGGGTCCTTGGTCCAGCCGTCGCCGACCGGTACGACGTCGGTGTGGCCGAGTAGCAGCAGGCCGGGGCCGTTGCCACCGGCAAGCGTGACGCTGACGTTGTCGCGCCCAGGCTCGACCCGGGTGGCGACGACGTCGAGGTCGAGCTCGATCGCGGCCGCGCTCAGCGCAGCGACCGTCGCCGCCTCCTCGCCAGGTGGATTCTGCCCAGCGGCCCGCAGCAGGTTCTGAGTGATCCTGACGAGGAGATGCTCGTCGACGCGATCGAGGACGGACTGTTCGGCGGGAGTGATCATGACGCCAGTTTCGCAGCGGAAGGCCGCGTCCCCCAGGTGGGGACGCGGCCTCCGGATTCACTTGCTGATGGCGGCCGTGGTGAAGTCCCAGATGGTGGTGTTCGTCGGGACGACGGCGCGGTAGTACCGGGTCGCCTTCGGGGTCCAGGTGAAGGCGGCCTGGCCGACCTTGTTGGTGGTGACCTTGCGCAGGTACAGCCACTTCGTGCTGCCGGGCACCTTGTACTGCAGGGTGACGGTCTTCGACGGCCAGCGGACGAACGCGTTGACCTTCGGGTTGTAGTAGCCGACCGTGGCGACCACCGTGGTGGTGCCGCCGACGCGCTTGCCGGAAACCGTTGCCGACGACGCGTACTTCGTGACCGACGGTACCGACTTGAGGACGGCGACGTCGTCGCCTTCGCTGTCCGTGCCGTAGGTGCTGGTCGGGGTCCAGGTGACGGCGCCGATCGGCGACACGAAGGCAGACAGTTCGAGCTGGGCGAAGTGGTCGCCGTTCAGGTACTCCAGTTTCGTCTGCTCCGGGTCGCCGGGTTTGATGCCCTTCCAGTCGGCGTTGTACAGGGTCGACGGGCAGCTGGCGCCGAGGCCGACCGTGTAGACGGTGGTGCGCCTGCGCATGACCAGCTTGGCGGGCACCGCCGGCTTGCACTCGGGCAGCTTCTGCGTGGACGCCGGCGCGGCCTCGGCGGGCGTGCCGAACGCGAGTCCGGAAGCCAGCAGCGCGGTTGCTGCGAGCAACGACTTGTAACGCATGGGTGTATCCCCCTTGAGCGGTGACTTCGGTCTGCTGGAACCGTAAGCAGCCGGCACCGGTCAAGGGGGCAAATCCAGCAGACGCTGCATGTTCGGAAACGCACCCTTGCCCGAACGGGTGGCGGGGCCGGCGTCACAGGCCGTGCCGGAAGCCCTCTCGCCAGCTCGCGTAGCCGGGCTGCCAGCCGAAGGTGTCCTTCGCCTTGCTGTTGTCCGCCCCACGGATCTGGGTGAAGGCCGAGACCGCCACCTCACCGGCCGCCAGCTTGGCCAGCCACGCCGGGATGTGCCGGGGCGGCTTCGCTCCGAGGATGCGGGCGAGCTCAGGCAGCCAGACCGCCGCGGAGGCCGGGTCGTCGTCGGCGATCTGGTAGATGCCAGGGTCGCCCATCGTGACTGCGCGGACGGTTGCGTCGGCCGCGTCGTCGTAGTGGATGAAGGACCAGATGCCCGAGCCGTCGCCGATCAGCGGCAGCTTGCGGGCCCGAATCAGCTCGACCAGCTCGCCACCCTTGCCGATCGCACCGGTCGGGCCGTAGAAGTTCGCGTACCGGAGTACGAGACCCTCGAGGGCCTGATCGCCGGTGACGGCCGCTTCGAGGTGGCGGATGCCGGCCATCGTCTGACTGGTCGCGGCGACCGGATCGGCGTCCAGCGGGTCGCTCTCGGTCTTGGTCGGTGAGCCACTGCGCTGCAGGTTCCAGCCGGCGTAGCTCTGGACGATGAACCGCCGTACGCCGGCCGCGTGCGAGGCCGCGAGCAGGTTGTCCGTGCCCTCGGTCCGCAGCCGGTTCGTCAGCGCGAAGCTCTCGTCGAACTTCCTGAAGTCGATCCCGGACTTCAGCGCCGTCATCTGGTGCACGACCACCTCAGGCTGCACGGACCCGACCGCTGCCTTCACTGCGGCAGCATCCAGCCCATCCGCCAGTACCACCTGAGCACCCTGCGCCCGGACGCCGGCCGCGCCCGACTCGGACCGGATCATCCCGGTCACCTCGTGCCCCGCCGCGATCAGCTTCGGCACCAGCGAACGTCCGAGTCCGCCGGTCGCGCCTGCCACCAAGACCTTCATGTCATCCTCCGTCTCAGACGCCATCTCACTGTCTACGACCCAGGGACACGGCGGGCGGCGGGGTTGTGACTATGAGCCGCGTCACGTCCTCAGCGCGAGCGCAGCGTCAGCTCCGGCGGCCAGAACGAGACGTTGAAGCGCAGATCGATCTGCAATGCGTCGCCGTCGACCCGGCAGCGCATCGTGACGACATATGGCGTCTCGAGGTAGCGGACGATCGCGACGAAGGTGTCGCCGTCGCCGTAGGCACTGGTGACCAGCCGTTGCGGGGTGTCCTGCAGCTTGTCGACATCCTCCCGCCACGGCCCGGGAGCGAAGCTCAGCTCCTGCGTCCTGCCCGCCGTCACCTGCGCCTCGTCCGCCAGCGAGCCGGGCACGAGGGTGAAGGTGCCGGTGCCATCCGTGTCGAGCCGGACCGCGGCGATCCCCATCGGGTTGGCGTCGAACTCGTACGTCCGCCCGTTGCCGCTCGGAGTAGGACCGGTCGGCGGCAGCAGCTCCAGCCGCGGCGGTCGCGCAGTACCGTCGCCTGCCTCGCCCTGCAGAGCAGGCAGCAGGTGCTCCCAGACGATGTCCATGACGGCCTGCATGTCCGGCGAGGCGCCGGTGATGACGAGCGTCGTGTCGTGCTCGGGGAAGACCAGGCAGTACTGACCGAAGGCGCCGTCGCCGCGGTACGCGTTGTTGCGGGCGCGCCAGAACTGGTAGCCGTAGCCCTGCCGCCAGTCCGGGTTGGTCTCGATGGAGTTGTCGACCTGCTTCTTCGTCGCCTCGTCGATCCAGGCGGCCGGGAGAATCTGCTTGCCGTCCCACTCGCCGCGCTGCAGTAGGAACTGGCTGAACCGCGCCAGCGACTCGGTGTTGATGCTCAGCCCCCAGCCGCCCAGCGTGACGCCCTCCTTCGACGTCGGCCAGGTCGCCTCGTCGATGCCGAGCGGCTCGAACAGCCTCGGCCGCAGGTAGTCCAGCAGCGTCTCACCCGCGACCTTCCCCACGATCGCGGACAGCATGTAGGTCGCGCCGGTGTTGTAGACGAACGGGGCGCCCGGTGCGTGGGCGACTTCCAGGCCGAGGAAGGTGCGGATCATCCGCTCGTCCCGGCCGAGCGCCTCGATGGTGTCCTGGGCATGACCGGTCGACATCGTGAGCAGGTGCCGGATCTCCATCGCGGCCAGGTTGTCGCTGATCTCATCGGGTAGCTCGCCGGCGCCGAAGAACGACACCACCTTGTCGTCGATCGAGAGCTTGCCGTCGGCGACGAGCAGGCCGATACCCATCGAGGTGAAGCTCTTCGAGATCGAGAACAGCAGGTGTGGGTCCTCGATCCGGTACGGCGCCCAGGCCTCCTCGAGCACGACCTGGCCGTGCCTCAGCAGGATCAGCGTTTGGATCTCCTGCGCGGACGTGTCGAGCGCGCTGACGAAGGCGTCCAGCGCGGTGGCGGATAGACCCTGGGCTTCTGGGGTACTCCGTGGAAGGCTGCTCACCCGAGCAAGCTAACCCGTTGAACGGACAAAAAGCACAGTGATATCCACAGCTGCCGTGATCCTCAACCCGATCAAGGTCCCGGACGGGTTCCAGAGCAAGGTCGGGACGGCGCTCGCGGAGCGCGGAGTCACCGACCCGATGTGGCTGGAGACGACCGAGGACGACCCCGGCTCGTCGATGGCGCGGAAGGCGATCGACGAGGGCGTCGACCTGGTCGTGGTGGCCGGCGGCGACGGGACCGTCCGGGTCGTCTGTGCGGAGCTGGCCGGGACGGACATCCCGGTCGCGGTACTTCCCGCAGGTACCGGCAACCTGCTCGCCCGCAATCTCGGCATCTCCCTCGACCTCGACGAGGCTCTCGGCCAGCTTCTGGACGGCAGCGAACAGCGCATCGACAGCGTCACGGTCAAGGGCGACCGACTCGACGAGGACCGCTTCGTCGTGATGGCCGGCCTCGGGCTGGACGCCGCGATCATCGCCGACGCCCCCGACGGTCTGAAGAAGCACGTCGGCTGGGCGGCGTACGTGGTCTCGACCGTGAAGAACCTCAACCACCCGTTCATCCGGGTGGAGATCACCATCGACGACCGGCCGCCGGTACGCCGCCGGGCCCGGACCGTCGTGATCGGCAACGTCGGCACCCTGCAGGCCAACATCCCGCTGCTGCCCGACGCCGAGCCCGACGACGGCAAGATCGATCTCGTCGTCCTGGCGCCGCGCCGCGTCAGTCACTGGCCCCGGCTGGCCCTGAGCCTGGTCGTCAAGCGCATCCAGGAAGGCCGCCACATCGAACGCTTCACCGGCGAGACGATCCAGGTGAAGGCCTCGACCACCGTTCGCCGCGAGCTCGACGGCGACCAGATCTCCAACGGCAGCATCCTCACCGCGAAGGTCGACCCCAAGGCGCTGCTGGTGAAGGTGCCCTGAGCCGTCGACCTGTTCCATGCTGATGGAACACCTGGTTCCGGACCAGTGACAGGCACCACCATCTCCCATGCGGGTATGCCCACCCGCACTGGGGAGGGGTGTCACGACTGTGAAGGAAACACGAACGCGCCGCCGGCTGGCCGGTCTCCTGGCGGCAACTCTGTTCATCTCGGTACTGGTCGGGTCGCCGCCGACCACCGTCACCGCGGCAGCGGCCGGCGGCGGTCCGAGCGTCCCACTGCCGAACGTGCCGTCCGTCAACGTCACCGGCCAGCAGATGCAGCCACGGGACAAGGACGAGGCGAGCACCCGCGCACTGAGTGGCGACCAGCCGCAGTCCGGAGCGGCCGCTGACGGGTCCGGTACGCAGCACGCGACGCAACTGGCGCCGTCCTCGACCTGGAGCGTCGCGGCGCAGTCGGGGACGTTCACCTGGTCGTACCCGATCGACGTACCGCCGTCTCCCGGTGGCCTGCAGCCTTCGCTGGCGCTGTCCTACTCCTCGTCGGCGGTGGACGGCCGGACCAGCGCGACCAACAACCAGCCGTCCTGGGTCGGTGACGGCTGGGACCTCGACGTCGGCTCGATCGAGCGGACCTATGGCGGCTGCTCCGAGGACAAGGAAGGCAGCAACAAGGGCCAGAACGCCGGCGACCTGTGCTGGCGGTCGGACAACGCCAGCGCGTCGTACCCAGGTGGTGGCGGTCAGCTCATCATCGGCGCCGACGGCTGGCGCCAGCGCAACGACAACGGCTCGCGGATCGAGAAGCTGACCGGTGCGGCCAACGGGGCCAAGGACGGTGAGTACTGGCGGATCACCACGGTCGACGGCACGCAGTACCTGTTCGGATCCCGGCCGGCTGCAAAGTCGACCTGGACCGTCCCTGTGTACGGCGACGACACCGGTGAGCCGTGTCACGGCAGCACCTTCGCCACCTCGGCCTGCACGCAGGCGTGGCGCTGGAACCTGGACCAGGTCATCGACCGGTACGGCAACGTCATCCAGTACGACTACGAGACCGAGGAGAACTCGTACGGCCAGAACGTCAAGGACACGGCCGTCTCCTACATCCGTGGCGGCTGGCTGACCAAGGCGGAGTACGGCCTGCATACCGGGCTCGACCTGCAGCCGACCGGCCGGGTGATGTTCGCGACCGCCGAGCGCTGTGTCCCCGGCAGCACCTGTGTCTACGAGAAGAAGGACAACTTCCCGGACGTCCCACTCGACGAGCGGTGTGTGGAGGCGACCTGCAAGGACCACTACTCGCCGACCTTCTGGACCACCAAGCGGCTGAGCGCGATCACCACCCAGGTACGGTCCGGCGACACGTACGCCGACGTCGACCGCTGGGATCTCGACCAGCAGTTCCCGGCGCCGGGTGACGGCGACAAGGCCGCGCTGTGGCTCAAGTCGATCACCCACACCGGGCTGGCCGGGGGTGGCTCGATCACGTTGCCGGCGGTCACGTTCGAGGGCGCGAAGATGGCCAACCGCGTCTATCAGGCCGACAACCTCTCGCCGATCATCCGGTACCGGGTCACCGGCATCGTCTCGGAGTCCGGCGGCCTCATCTCGGTCAACTACGCGCCACCGGACTGTCTCGCGCCGCCGACGAGCCCGGAGTCGAACACCAAACGCTGCTTCCCGGTCCGCTGGACGAAGAAGGACTTCGCCGAGCGCACCGACTACTTCAACAAGTACGTCGTCGAGTCGGTGATCCAGTCCGACCGGCTCAGCTCGAGCACCCAGCAAGAGATCCACTACGAGTACCTGGACGGCGCCGCCTGGCACTACGACCAGTCCGAGTTCACCCCGGCCGACAAGAAGACCTGGAACGAGTTCCGGGGCTTCGGCCGGGTGGTGATCCGCGGCGGCAGCGACCACGACGAGGCCGGCCCGATCACCCGTTCGGAGCAACGCTTCTACCGCGGCATGAACGGCGACCGGCTGAACAAGGACGGCGGCACCAAGACGGTCTCGGTGACAGACTCCGAAGGGGGAGTCCACCCCGACGAGGACTGGCTGAGCGGGATCTCCTACGAGTCGGCGACCTACGACGGCGACTCGGCCACAGTGCTCGGCAAGTCGATCACCGACCAGGTGTGGCAGGGGCCGACGGCCACTCGTGGCGCCTACAACGCCTACATCGTCAGGCCGGGAACCAACCGTGAGTTCGCCGCGCTCGACGCGGGCCGGGGCTGGCGGGTCACCAAGACCGCCACCGAGTACGACGATCGTGGTCAGGCGATCAAGGTCGACGACGCCGGTGACCTCGCCGTCAGTACGGATGACACCTGCACCCGGACGACCTATCTCCGCAACGACGCGAAATGGCTGCTCAACCTGCCCTCGCGGGTGGAGAAGGTGGCGGTGAACTGCGCCAGTACGCCGAACTACCCGGCAGACGTGCTCTCCGACGTACGGACCTCGTTCGACGGGCAGGCACCGGCGACCGCGCCGACCACCGGTTCGGTCACCCGGCTGGAGCAGCGGGTCGGCGGGCCGGCGAACGCGCCGGAGTACAAGACGATCGCCACGGCCGAGTACGACGCGCATGGCCGGCTGACCAAGAACAAGGACTCCCTCGGGAACGTCTCGACGGCCGGCTACGCGCCCGCGACGGGCGGACCGGTCGTCAGCACGACCGCGACCAATGCCCTCGGTCACACCACCACGACGACGCTGGAACCGGGCAAGGGACTGCCGGTCCTGATGGTCGACGCCAATCAGCGCCGGACCGAGTCGGCGTACGACGCCCTCGGCCGGCTGGTCGAGACCTGGCTGCCGAACCGGAGCCGTGGCGCCAAGCCACCGCAGACCGGGAACTCCCGCTACACCTACACGGTCCGCAACGACGGGCCGTCGGTGGTCACCACGTCGACCCTCGGCCCACGCGGCAACTACGTCAGCACCAACACCTTGTACGACGGCCTGCTGCGTCAGCGGCAGACCCAGTCACCGGCGGCCGGTGGGGGCCGGCTGCTGACGGATACCCGGTACGACTCACAGGGCCGGCAGGCGAAGGCCACCCAGCCCTACTACAACGACAAGCCGATCGACACCGACCTCTGGGTTGCCAACGACAACGAAGTACCAGGGCTGACGACCACCCAGTACGACGGTGGTGGACGGGCAGTGGAGCAGATCTACCGCGGTGGTGGCGACGGCCACGAGCTGTGGCGAACCAGCACCCGGTACGGCGGCGACTGGACGTCCGTCGACCCGCCGGACGGCACCACTGCGACCAGGACCTTTACGGATGCTCACGATCGGACGACCGAGCTCCGGCAGTACCACGGGTCCACGCCGTCCGGGGACTTCGACAAGACGAGCTACAGCTACACGCCGAGCGGGCGACTGGCCACTGTGACCGACTCGGCGGGCAACCGCTGGGAGTACCGCTACAACCTGCGTGATCAGGAGATCTGGCGTAGTGACCCGGACAAGGGGGTCACCACCACCAGTTACGACGACCTGGGTCAGGTGGTCTCGACCACCGATGCCCGCCAGCAGACGATGGTTCACACCTATGACGCGCTCGGCCGGAAGACGGCCGACTACGTCGGCTCCACCAGCGGGACGAAGGTCGCGGCCTGGACCTACGACGCCTTGGAGAACGGTTCGCGGGTCTTGGGGCAGCTCGCCACGGTGACCAGTTTCGGTCCCGGCGGAGCGGCCTATCGCGAGTCGGTTCTCGGGTACAACGCGCTCTACCTTCCGCTCAAGACCTCGCTGACCCTGCCGGAGACCGAGGGGCCGCTGGGGAAGACCTATGAGGCGAGTAGCACGTACAACGTCGACGGGAGTCTTGCCAGCGAGACCTACCCAGAGGTCGGCGGGCTGTTCAAGGAGTCGGTCTTCCACACGTACGACGACGCCGGACGGGCCTTGCGGACGTACGGAGGGCCCCAGGGTCAGACCGTCGAGTACGCACTGCAGACGGACTACACCCGGTACGGCGAACAGCAGCGGGTGCAACTCGGCGAGGGGGACAAGCGGGTCTGGCTCTCGAGCTACTACGACGACAGCACGCGCAAGCTCAATCGCACCATCGTCGATGCGGAACTGCCGCAGCCGATGCAGTCCGACGTGCACTACACCTACGACCCGGCCGGCCGGATCACCTCGATCGCGGATACCCCGCTGGACCGTCCGGCGGATCTCCAGTGCTTCGACTTCGACTATCTCCAGCGCCTCACCGAGGCGTGGACCCCGCAGGCCGACTGTGCGAACCCTCCCGCGAAGGACAAGCTCGCCGGCGCGGCGCCCTACTGGAACTCCTACACCTACGACAGCACCGGCAACCGCAAGACCGAGACCCGGCACTCGGGGCCCAGCGATGTCGTCAGCACCTCCACCTATCCGGCACCGGGCAGCTCGCAGCCACATGCGGTCAGTTCTGTCACCACCGGCTCGCGGACCGAGAGCTACGCCTACGACCGGAGCGGCAACACGACGGCCAAGGGCGGCCAGACCCTCACCTGGAGTCCGGACGGTCTCCTCACCAAGGTGACCCAGGCCGGCAAGGCGACCGAGTTCCAGTACGACGCCAAGGGCAGCCGCCTGCTCCGGCGGGATCCGGACAGCACCACGCTCTCCCTGGGCAATCAGGAGCTGCGACTGGACCTCGCCACCGGCGCCCTGACGGCGACCCGGTACTACGACCACGGCGGATCGGGGATCGCAGTCCGGACCCCGACCACGCTCTCGTGGCTTGCCAACGATCACCACAACACCCAGCAGATCGCGATCGACTCCCAGGCCCAGTCGGTCATCCAGCAGCGGAGCCTGCCCTTCGGTGGCCCCCGTGGGACGACCGTCGACCTGCCTGGTGAGAAGGGATTCGTGGGTGGGACTCAGGACCGGTCCACCGGCCTGACCCAGATCGGCGCCCGGGCCTACGACCCGGACACGGGCCGCTTCATCTCGGTCGACAAGATCCTCGACCCGGCTGTTCCGCAAGGGCTCAACGGCTATGCCTATGCCAACAACAGCCCGGTCAGCTCGGCCGACCCGACCGGCCTGCGGCTGTGCGACGACCCGCTCTGTACGGAGTACCAGGCCGCGGACGGAACCTGCGTCTGTCCGTCGAGCCCGGAGTTCAACGGAACCAACCTGCTGCACCCGAAGGACTACACCACCAAGCACAACGCCGTGCAGTCCGCCGCGGGTGAACGGATCGTCCGGCAGGCCCGGGCGCTCGGCTTCAAGGACATCAAGCTGCGGTACAAGGTCTTCGTGCCGCAGGGCAACAAGGACTGCGCGAACAAGACGACGTGGACGCAGATCCCGGGGTGCACCGCCGACGGTGAGGCCGACATCGTGCTGATCGCCCTGAACTGTGAGAACGGGTACTGCGCGGACACGATCTACGTCTGGGAGGTGAAGGCGCTCGGCCAGGACATCAACTACCGGGCGCAGAAGGAAGCCCAGTGGTACGCCGATCACCTCCGGGACTACTCGCAGGACGGCCACCCGGTCTTCGCGCGGACAGGCTGGCCGATCGGCGGGCCGTACCAGGACGTCGCCGGGTTCCCGAAGACGAAGTACTGGGGCATCGTCGACGGCGCGGTCACCTATGGCGACGACTCCGACGAGAAGACCACCAAGCACGTGCAGGGGCATCAGGAGATCGGAAACCTGCAGTCCTTCTCGGCCGACAACGACATGTGGAAGAAGTGGCGGCAGTCGGTACCGGCGCCGCCGCCCGCACCCGAGCCGGCGCCGGAGACAGACGACAAGTGGAAGGTCCCGCTGCCTCCCGGCGGCATTCCGATCGTCATCCCGATCGGGCCCGTGGTGATCCTGGTTCGGTGATGATGGTCGGGTGAAACCTCTCGACGAGCTGGTGAAGGCGGTCGCGCCGGTGTTCGGCGCGGCCGGCTTCCGGAAGTCCGGCCGGCGGTATCTGCTGATGCCGCCGGCCGGCGATCCGGGCAACGCCGTACTGGCCACCTTCGCCCCGTTCACCGGCGACCCGGCCAAGGTCGGCTTCCACCTCGAGTGGGCCGTGATCCCGTCCGCGGGCTTCGCCTTCCACGCCGGCTCGAAGTCGCCCTCGGTCACCTGGGGCGTGATCGCCGACCGTGTACCAGCCCCGCCCGCCTTCGTGACGGGCTCAGCCAGCGAGCTGTGGTCGTACCCGATCTCCGAAGGCCCGGACCGCTGCGCCGCAGCCGTCACAGAGGTATTGACCGGCGGCCTGCTGGACCGCCTGCTGTCCTTCCAAGATCGCGCCCAGGTCCTCCGCGCCATCGACGAAGGCACCCTCGGCACCGGCCTCCCCACCGAAATCCCCCGCGGCCGCCCCTGGCGCTACCTCTCCATGCACATCGACGACGGCAACCCGACTGAGCTGGAGACCATGCTCGACCAACTGCACGGCGCCCCACCAGGCAACCCCTTCGCCGCCTGGTGGCGCGAACGCCTGGCCGCCCGCTCGTAGGGTGACCGAAGTCTTTCTGTCAGGGCTGGACTAGTACTGCGACCGTGCGGGCCGGGACTGTTGCTGTGCCGGTCGAGGTGGTCCAGGTGGTTTGTTTGACGGTGGAGTCGGAGCCGGCGGCTTGGACGGGGGAGAGGGAGAGGTTGGCGCCCGCCAGGCCGGGGATCTGCTGGGTTACTGGTGAGCTGGTGGTGTTGAAGACGACTACGAGGCCCTTGAGGTTCGGGTCGACGTTGGGGCCGACGGTGTCGTCGATGCGGAGGACGACTACGCCGGGCTTGGCCGCTGGGGTGCCGCTGAGGGGGTAGGAGAGTTTCTGGTTGATGAGGTCCGCTGAGCCCAGCCGGAAGAGCGGAGTGGAGAAGCGGAGCTTCAGGAGGTCAGCCGCGGCGGCGCTTGCCGTCGTCACGTCGGCCTGGGAGGGCTTCAACGCCGGGTTGGCGAGCAGCGGCTTCATGAACGGCCACTTGGCTTCGTTGTCCGGTTTCGGGGGCAGGCCGTGGCCGAAGCCGTTGTCGGCGCCCGTCCAGTCGAGGGTGTTGAACCAGTCGCCCGAATCGTACGAGTTGCGGTCCAGCGACTTACTGCGCAGCAGGTCAGCACCCGCGTGCCAGAACGACGGGGTCTGGGCCAGCGCGGTCGTTGCCAGCGACAACGTGTTCATCCGGACCCGGTCGGCCATCGGCAGCGCCGCGGGCAGCTTGTAGGTGAGCGAGTCCCACAACGTTTCGTTGTCATGGGCATCGACATAGCTGATCACCTCGACCGGCTGATCGGCGTACCCGGCGGGTGATCCGTTGTAGTCGACACCGTCACCCCGTACCTCCGCCCCACTGTCCGCCGAGCGGAAGGTGAACGAGCGCAGGTTGCCCGCCAGCCCGAGCTGGACCAGGTCGGTGTCGTGCGCGAGCCGCTTGGCCTGCTCGGCCGGCGTACCGTTGATCGGCGCGCCGTTCGGGTCGCTGGCCGCGCCGGAGCCGAAGCCCTGCACCCGCGGGTCGTCGTCGAACGGG
Organism: Kribbella sp. NPDC051718; assembly: GCF_040681515.1. Classification (NCBI taxonomy): domain Bacteria; kingdom Bacillati; phylum Actinomycetota; class Actinomycetes; order Propionibacteriales; family Kribbellaceae; genus Kribbella; species Kribbella sp. NPDC051718. Next base: position 362,127 of record NZ_JBFAYZ010000003.1, read on the forward strand.
CCGCCGCCGCGGACCGCGTCGCGCATCCGGTCGGAGAAGGTGCCGATCCCGGTACCACCGAGATTGCCCTGGGACGCCTGCACGAAGAGCGCGTTGTTCGCGACCTCGCCGAAGTTCCAGCCCTCGCCGTACAGGTAGATCTTCTTGCCGTCGACGCCGTCCTTGGCCAGTGTCAGCTTGTCCAGGGCGGCCCGCACCTTGAGCAGATTCGCCTTGCTGTGATGGCCCATCAGGTCGAAGCGGAAACCGTCGACGTGGTAGTTCCGCGCCCACGACACGGTGCTGTCGACCATGATCTTTTCGGCCATCGCGTGCTCGGTGGCGATGTTGCTGCAGCAGGTCGACGTCTCCACGCCACCGGTCTTGTTCAGCCGCTGGTAGTAGCCCGGTACGACCTTGTCCAGCACCGACGTCGGCGCCTGACCGGCGGCCGGCGTGTGGTTGTAGACCTGATCCAGTACAACCCGCAGGCCGGACTTGTGCAGCCCACCGACCATCGTCCGGAACTCGGCAACGCGCGCCAGCCCGTCCTTCGCCGTGGCGTACGACCCCTCCGGCGCCAGCCAGTGGTACGGGTCGTAGCCCCAGTTGAAGCCGTCCTTCGCGGCGATCGCAGTGACGCACGCCTGCTGCTGATCCGAGTCCGCCGGGTACGACTTGAGATCACACGCGGGCGTCTGCTGCCCGGTCTCCGGGATCGACGCGATGTCGAACGTCGGCAGCAGGTGCACGGTGTTCAACCCGGCCTGCGCGAGCGACCGCAGATGCTTGGTGCCGTTCCCTTCGTCCGCGAACGCCAGGTAGGTCCCGCGATGAGCCGCCGGCACCGACGCGTCATTGATCGAGAAGTCCCGCACATGCAGCTCGTAGATGGTCGAGTCGACCGCCCGGGCCAACTTCGGCGACGGCGTGCCACTCCAAAGCGCCGGCTTGCCTGCCTGGCTTTCGAGATTCACCGCGACCGAGTAGGCCGAATCGGTGGCGAGCGCGACCGAGTACGGATCGGTGACGACGTTCGTCTCCACCTTGCCGGTGCTCGGCGCGTACACCTTCACCTCGAACCGGTAGAGCGCGTTCTCCCAGCTCCGCTTCCCGTCCGCGGTCCACGAACCGTCGGTGTTGCGCTGCATCGCGATCCGCTCCGCGCCCAGCAGCAAAGTGACACTCTGCGCGGTCGGCGCCCACAAGGAGAACTTGGGCGTCCCGCCGTTCCACGTCACGCCGTACGAGCGATCCGCCGCGGCACCGTACAGATCATCCAGTACGCCGGGAATCTGCACCCCTGTCGCGTCGAGCAGCCGCCCGGCATCGTCGTACTGCGCCAGCCCGAGCTGCCCGGTCAGGATCTTCTTCGCGTCGCCGTGATCCAGCCTCAGTGCCACATAGCCCCTGAGTGCTGGGAATTTCTCCAGCACCTTCGGCGGGATGCCGTTCGGGTCGACGCGCAGCCCGGCCGAGGTGCCGCCGATGTCGTCGGCGTCCACCGCCAGCGACCCGGTCGGCGACCAGTGCAGCCGCCAGCGCGACCACTCCGGATGCGCGACCGCCGGTACCGCGAGCAGGTCCTTGCCGAGCCAGTACGCCTTGGCCTGCTTGAGATCCGGCTGCGCGCCAGGCTTGGAGGTCGTCACCGTGAGCACGTGGGTCGCGAGGACGTACGAGAACGTGACGACCAACCCGTCGCCCGGAACGGTGATCGGGATGTTGCCCCCGGTCGGGCTGCCCCCGGCGCCGTAGCTCTCGTCCCACGAAAGGCCGTGTGCGACCTTGGCCTCATAGCTGCCTGCTCCGATCTTGCTCGTCGACCAGGTGAAGGTGCCGTCGCCATCCTGGTCGGTCAGCCAGGGACGCATGCAGTCGGGGGACCAGTCGGCCGGACAGCCCAGCTCCGACTGGAACGACCCCGGCACCGTGACGATCGGCCCCTCGGCGGACGAGGTGGCGAAGTGCCGGCCGTGCTCGTAGTAGAAGGTCATCGGGGTCGCCGGGGCGGTGTAGGAGATGTTGGCGCCGTTGGCGTTGCCGCCGGCTCCGTAGTTCTCGTCCCAGGTCTTGTTGATCGCCGCCTTGTACGCGTGTTCCCCAGCAGGGAGCGTGTAGGTGCCCTTCCAGACCTGGTCCTTCGGGTCCAGGGTGAGTTGCGCCTGGTCGCAGTCGGGTGACCAGTCCGCGGGACAGCCCATCTCGCTGTTGTGATCGCCCGGCACGCTGACGTTGGCCGGCTGGGAGACCGGGTCCTGGCCTCCACCGCCTGGGGTCGGGGCCGGGGCGTCCCCGACGATGCCGTACGAGCCTGATACCGAGTAGTTGCCAGACGCATCCTTCAGGACTGCCCGGTATTCGAGCAGGGTGCCCTTGGGGAGCTTGCTGACGTCCTGGAACACCCGGTAGGGCGCGTTGTCGTCGGTCCCTAGGCGCTGCCAAGCCGTAGTACCGACTGGGCGGTAGCCGAAGGTCACTGTGACCGGGGTGTTGGCGGGGACGGCTGCTCCGATCTCTGCGCGACCGCTGACGGCTGCACCCGGCTCCGGGGAGCTCAGATAGACCGGGGGAGCGGCCTGCCGACGGGGGAGCTGCTCTGTGGCCTTGTAGACGTAGACGGACAGCGGCGGCACAGTGGCGACCACTCGCCCCTCTTCATCCGCCCTGAGCTGCTTGCCGCCACCGTAGATCCACCTGAACCGGCCGTTCTCCATGTACGTCGGAATGGTCGCCGTCTTGGTCGTCGTGGCGTTGTTGGCGATGACCAGGTACTCCGTGTTGTCCTTTCCGAACCGGCTGAAGGCGTAGAGCCCGCCAGTGTTGGAGGAGTAGCGGTGTACCTGGGTGCCGTCGGCCAGTGTCGGGTACTTCGCCCGCAGCTCGGCCAGCCCCGCGATGTGCTTGTACATCGGGGAGTCGGTGTTGAAGCTGTCCTTGCTGCCGATCGTCGAGGTACCGGTGCCGTCCACGACCTCGTCGTCGGTGTAGTCGGCGGTCTTGGTCGCGAACATGTCCTGCCGCGCGTCCTTGTCGCCACCCGGCCCGGTGAAGCCCTGCTCGTCGCCGTAGTAGATCACCGGCTGGCCGCGGGTCAGGTACATCAGCGAGTGCGCCAGCTCGTCGCGCTGCAGCAGTTCTTGGCCGTTGGCGCCGGACTGCTTGATGAAGGTGCCGACCCGGCCCATGTCGTGGTTGCCGAGGAAGGTCGGCAGTTGGTAGGCGTTCGAGTCGGCGTCGGTGTAGTAGTCGTCGTTGGCGTAGAGGTCGCGGAGCTTGGTGCTCGGGTCACCCTTGGCGTAGGCGACCGCGTTCTGCTGGAACCCGAAGTCGAGGGTCGCCTGCAACGCGCCGGCCGTCGTGTACGTGGACATGAACTTCGGGTCGGCGTCGTAGACCTCGCCGAACATGAAGAAGTTCTTGGTGCCCTTCGCCTTGGCCGCTTCGAGGATCTTCGGCGAGAACTTCTGCCAGAACTCCAGGTTCACGTGCTTGACGGTGTCGATCCGGAAGCCGTCGATACCGAGCTCGGCCCAGGTCTTGTAGACGTCGATCATCCCGTCGCGGACCTTCGGCTGCTCGGTGAACAGGTCGTCCAGCCCGACGAAGTCACCGTACTCCGCGGATTCGCCGGCGAAGGTCGAGTCGCCGCGGTTGTGGTAGAGCGTGGGGTCGTTCAGCCAGGCCGGCTGCTTGACCGTCGCGTCCGCCGGGGTCTTGAAGATCGGTACGTTCGGGAAGGACGTCTGCGCGTCGAGCGGCGGGAAGGTGTCGCCGCCGGCGTACAGCTTGTCGTCGAAGACGTTGCCTCCTGCATCCTTGTACGGCGAGGTCGACTTGGGGATGTAGCCGTACTGGCCGGACTGGTAGGCGATCACGTCCGCGGTGTGGTTGGTGATGATGTCGAAGAAGACCTTCATCCCCTTCTTGTGTGCCAGCGTGATCAGTTGCTGCATGTCGGCGTTGGTGCCCAGGTGCGGGTCGATCTGGGTGAAGTCGGTGATCCAGTAGCCGTGGTAGCCGGCGCTCACGTTCGCGCCCTCGCCCTGGACCGGCCGGTTCTTGAACGACGGGGTCAGCCAGATGGACGTCGTACCGAGGGACTTGATGTAGTCGAGCTTCTGCATCACGCCGGCCAGGTCGCCACCGTGGTAGAAGCCCTTGTCCGTCGGGTCCAGCCCGGTGGTCAGCCGGTCGCCGGTGAGGCCGCCGGAGTCGTTGGCCTTGTTGCCGTTGGCGAACCGGTCGGCCATCAGGAAGTAGAAGCGTTCCTTGGTCAGATCCTGCCGCAGGCTCGGCGATGCGAGCGCCTTGTCGGCCGCGGTCACCCCGGTCCCGGCCAGGTCGACCGGTTTCATCGAGACGCGGTGGCTGGTGTCGTCGTAGCTGAACTGGACCTTGGCCGGCCCTTCCAGGCGCAGCGGGATGTTGGCCCCGTTGAGCACACCGCCGGCGCCGTAGTTCTCGTCCCAGGCGCCGTTGACGGTCACCTTGAACTCGTAGCTACCGGCCGGCACGTCGAACACCTTCGTGTACGGCGCGGCGGCTCCCAGGCTGGTCGCTGCACAGCCCGGATCCCAGTCGCCCGGACAGCCGAGCTCACTCTGCAGCGAACCGGCGACCGTGATCACCCGCTGCGCTTGTGGTGTCGCCTGTTGTGCCGTCGCGGCCGACGCCGTGCCCAGTCCCAGCGCGATCACCGCCGCCACGGTCACGCCTGCAGTCCATCGCCTGAAACCACGCATGTCGGTCCCCTCCCACGCCCATTGCGACCTGCCGGGGACGCTAACCCGCTCCCCAGCCCGACGGAAGGCCTGGAAGGTCGCGGTCAGGTGACGAGGCCGGGAAGGGTTTCCTCGATCGGGGTGGTCAGGACGGCGGTGGCTTCCTCGTCGTACGGCGTGGGCTCGGCGTTGAGGATGATCAGCGGGATACCTGCTCGGAGGGCCAGATCGCAGAAGCCGGCGGCTGGGTAGACCTGGAGCGAGGTGCCGATCGCCAGGAAGAGGTCGGCGGTTCGGGTGGCTGTCGCGGCGGCGTCGAGGACCGTTTGGTCCAGGGATTGGCCGAACGAGATGGTGGCCGACTTGAGGATGCCGCCGCAGACCTCGCAGGACGGGTCGGGGTCGCCTGCCTCGAGGCGGGGGAGGACGTCGGCCATGGGGATGCGACGGGCGCAGGTCAGGCAGTCGACGTACCAGACGGTGCCGTGGAGTTCGTGGACGAGTGCGGATCCGGCCTTCTGGTGCAGGCCGTCGACGTTCTGGGTGATCAGGCCGGTGAGGCGGCCCTGGCGCTCCAGATCGACCAGGGCGCGGTGGCCGGCGTTGGGCTCGGCGTCCCAGGCTGCGGCTGCCCGGCGGAACTTCCACGCCTCGGCACGGACTTCGGCCGAGGCGACGTACTCGTCGATGTCGAACATGGCCTGCGCCGCCGGGTTCTTCGTCCACAGACCCTGCGGACCACGGAAGTCCGGGATTCCGGAGGCGGTGGAGATCCCGGCGCCGGTCAGTACGGCGATGCGTTCTCCGTCGATCACGCCGGCTTCCAGTCCGTCGCCAGTACCGCCATCACAATCTCGTCCACCCACTCACCATCCCACTTGAGCGCATCCCGGCGCACACCTTCGGTCACGAAACCGGCCTTCTCGTACGCCCGCTGGGCCCTCGGATTGAAGGCGTAGACCCCCAACTCGATCCGATGCAGCCCAAGCTTCTCGATCCCGTACCCGACAATCAGCCGCGTTGCCTCGGTACCCAGCCCGCGCCCCTGCCCCGCCGGACCGATGAGGATCCGGAAGTTGCAACTCTCATCCTCCGGACTCCACTCGTTGAGCACCGCCTCGCCGACGACCTCACCGCTGGCCTTGTCGACGATCGCCAGATCCAGCCGGTCGGTCTGCTCACCCCTGGTCCGGTACCACTTCCGCGCCGCCTCTTCCCCGATCTCCCCACGGCTCCCCGTGAACCGCACCACGTCGGGATCGTCCATGGCGACCTGCATCGCCGGATAGTCATCCTCGGTCACCGGCCTCAGGACAACCAGCTCGCCGGTCAGCGTTGGCTTGTACGAGAAGTCAGTCATGCCGGGAAGCTTGCCGGTAGATGCAAAAGGATGGCCAACGGTTTTCGGCGGGCCCTACCCTGCGCCATGACTGGTTTCGGGACGCGACTGCTGGCGGCAGCCCTCCTACTGACCCTGGTCGGCTGCGATCCGGCGATCGACGTACCGGATCAGAGTCAGCGCACGACCGCCACTCCGTCGCGTCCGGTGATGTCACAGGCGGCACCGGCCACTGGTGGTCCGGCCATCGCCGCCGCCTCCGGTACGGCGGAGTGTGCCGACCCGAAGGGCGAGGTGAAGGGTGTCGACCTCACCGCGGTCCGGATCACCGGGGACGGGCATCGGCTGGCGATCGTTTTCCAGCTCGCGAAGGCATTGCCGGCGAACGGCTATCTGAGCCTCGGCGCCACCGGCACCGCCGACCGGTCGGCGATCTACTTTCTGAGCCCCGACAAGACCGGGAAGGCCAGACAGTTCTACTGGCTCTTCGACCAGCCGCCCGTCTCTCTGAACGACGTCCGGATCGCGGGCTCGACCATCACGCTGGTGTTCCCGGCAGCGTCGCTGAAGGGATTTCCAGCCCACTGGACGTGGCACGCGGCAGTCGGCGTGATGGGGTCGGGTGACCGGCGGATCGAGAGCGATACCTGCCCGGACGTGACCCGGCAGATCGGGCTGAACAAGTTCCCCGGCTGAGGTCAGCTGAGGCGGCGTACGACGTACTCGTCGCCGGTCGCTGAGACGAGTTCCTGGGCGCGCATCCGGCACCAGGCCGGGATGTCGATCGCGGCGGCGGGGTCGTCGGCGAGGAGGGTGATGGTGTCGCCGATCTGCAGGCTGGGGAACGCCTGGGCGAGCTTGATCACGGGGAGTGGGCAGAGCATGCCGCGGCAGTCCAGCGTCACATGCCCACCTCGGCCCGGATCCGCTGCACGATGCCGGGCAGGACGCCGGCGAAGCGGTCGACGTCGTCGTGGGTGGAGGTACGGCCCAGGGAGACCCGGATGTTGCCGTGAGTCAGCACGCCCATCGCCGCGAGCACATGCGACGGGCGCAGCGTGCTCGCAGTACAGGCTGAGCCGCTGGACACGGAGAAGCCCTCTGCGTCCAGAGCGGTGACCAGCGCTTCGCCGTCGACGTACAGGCAGGAGAAGGTGAGTACGTGTGGCAGGCGATCGTCCGGGTCGCCGACCACCTCGACATCGGTGATGTCTGCCGCGACCCGGTGGCGCAGCTCGTCGATCCACGCCCGGTGCTGCTTGTTGAGCTCATCGGCCTCCAGCAGGCGCGCCTGCAGCGCCGCTGCGGCCGCTAGAGCTGCAGGGACGTTCGGGTGGCCGGGGGAGAGGCCGTCCTCTCGCTCATCCACCGGCCAGCTCGGCGCGAGCCGCGTCCCCTTCCGTACTGCGAGCAGCCCCACGCCCGCCGGCCCGCCCCACTTGTGCGCACTGGCGGTCAACGCGGACCACCCGGCCGGTACGACGTCATGCGCGATCGAGGCGGCTGCATCGACGAACAACGGCACCTGCGCGGCCGCACACGCCTCGGCGAGTTCTGCGATCGGCTGGCGAGTGGCGACCTCGTGGTTGGCCGACTGGAGTGCAGCGACGGCTACACCGGGTTGGCTGACCTGTGCTTTGAAGGCGTCCAGGTCGACTCGTCCGAGGCTGTCGACGGGGACCTCGTACGGCGTACCGGCTGCTGCCGCCGCGTGGAGTACGGCGGAGTGCTCCACCGCGGAGTGCACGACAACGTCCCCGACCCGCCCCCGGGCAGCCGTCACAGCGAGCAAGCCGGCGTGGATCGCGGCCGTCCCCGAGGTGGTGAAGAACAGCTCGTCCACCCGTACTCCGAGGCCTTCGGCCAGCACCGCGCGGGCGTTGTCGAGCAGCAGTCTGGCGGTCCGTCCTTCGTGGTGCAGCCGGGCCGGATCGGCCCATCCGGATTCCAATGCCGAGAGCAACACTTCCCGCGCTGCGGGATGCAGTGGTTCCGCCGTAGCGGCATCTAGGTATGCACGGTTGCTCACACGGGAAACGCTAAGCCCTACCTATGCGCAGAACCGTCAGAGGTGTCCAGTAGTGTTCTGTCGTCAGTCTCACCTGGGAAGGGAAAGGCGCCCCGTGGGTTCGAACGGCACGCCCGGAGTGGTGCGCGCAGCAGGTCTGAAGAGGGCCCGCGCCGCGGTACGTCCGGCGAAGCGACGCTTGCTGGTGGCGACGTCAGTAGCGGTCGGCACGTTGGTGCTGACCGGCTGCTCGTCGGAGACCACCGAGCAGTGGAAACGGCTCGGTCTGCCCCCGGGCGCGTCCGACCGCACCGAGGCGATGAAGAGCCTCTGGATCGGCGCCTGGATCGCCGCCCTGATCATCGGTGTCCTCACCTGGGGCCTGATCCTGTACGCCTCGGTCCGGTTCCGCCGGCGCAACGAGGACGCCCCGCGGCAGACGCGCTACAACCTGCCGCTCGAGGTGCTCTACACGCTGGCGCCGTTCGCGATCATCGGTGTGCTGTTCTTCTACACCGTGGAGCACGGCAACAAGATCACGCACATGTCGGACAACCCGTCCCACACGATCAACGTGGTCGGCCAGCAGTGGCAGTGGACCTTCAACTACAAGGACACCGTCGACGGGCAGGAAGGCGTCTGGGAGACCGGCACGCTGGACAACCCCGCGACGCTGTGGCTGCCGGTGAACGAGTCGGTGCACTTCGACCTGACCTCGCCGGACGTCATCCACTCGTTCTGGGTGCCGGCCTTCTACTTCAAGCTCGACGTCATCCCGGGCCGTACCAACAAGCTCGAGCTGACCCCGACCAAGACCGGCACCTTCGCGGGCAAGTGCGCGGAGCTGTGCGGCCTCTACCACAGCCGGATGATCTTCACCGTCAAGGTGGTCACCGCGGACGAGTACCAGGCGCACCTCAAGGAGCTGGCCGCGAAGGGCCAGACCGGGGCGGCGACCGGCGGTCAGGACGCGACGACCATTCCCGGCCACGGTGAGCAGGAGGGCGAGAAGTGACCGACTTCGCCGAGCGCACAGGCGCCATCGGTGCGGCGACCGCGCTGCCCAGGCGGCGCAGCAAGGGCCAGATCGCGGTCAAGTGGCTGACCACCACCGACCACAAGCTGATCGGGCATCTGTACCTGATCACGTCGTTCGCGTTCTTCCTGATCGGTGGCGTGATGGCGCTGCTGATCCGGGCCGAGCTGGCCAAGCCGGGTCTGCAGATCGTCAACGAAGAGGTCTACAACCAGCTCTTCACCATGCACGGCACGATCATGCTGCTGCTGTTCGCCACCCCGCTGTTCGTCGGCTTCGCGAACGTGATCATGCCGGTCCAGATCGGCGCTCCCGATGTCGCGTTCCCGCGGCTGAACATGTTCAGCTTCTGGCTGTTCCTGTTCGGCGGCCTGATCACGATCAGCGGCTTCTTCACGCCGGGCGGTGCGGCCGACTTCGGCTGGTTCGCCTACGCGCCGCTGTCGAACGCGGTCCGCTCGCCGGGTGTCGGTGGTGACCTGTGGATCATGGGTCTGTGGATGGCCGGTCTGGGCACCATCCTGGGTGCGGTCAACTTCGTCACCACGATCATCACGATGCGCGCCCCCGGTATGACGATGTTCCGGATGCCGATCTTCACCTGGAACATCCTGGTGACGTCGATCCTGGTTCTGATCGCCTTCCCGATCCTGGCCGGCGCGCTGCTGATGCTGGAGGCGGATCGGGCCTTGGGGGCTCACGTCTTCGACGCGGCCAATGGCGGGCCACTGCTGTGGCAACATCTGTTCTGGTTCTTCGGGCATCCCGAGGTCTACATCATCGCGCTGCCGTTCTTCGGCATCATCACCGAGATCCTGCCGGTCTTCAGCCGCAAGCCCGTCTTCGGCTACATCGGCCTGGTCGGCGCGACGCTGTGGATCGCGGTCCTCTCGGTGGCGGTGTGGGCACACCACATGTTCGTCACCGGGGCGGTGAACCTACCGTTCTTCTCGTTCATGACATTTTTGATCGCGGTGCCCACCGGGGTGAAGTTCTTCAACTGGATCGGCACCATGTGGGGCGGCTCGGTGTCCTTCGACACCCCGATGCTGTGGTCGGTCGGCTTCCTCACCACCTTCCTGTTCGGCGGCCTGACCGGCGTCATCCTGGCGTCGCCGGCGCTGGACTACCAGCTGTCCGACTCGTACTTCGTGGTCGCGCACTTCCACTACGTCGTCTTCGGCACGGTGGTGTTCGCGATGTTCGCGGGCTTCTACTTCTGGTGGCCCAAGATGACCGGCCGGATGCTCGACGAGAAGCTCGGCAAGCTGCACTTCTGGCTGCTGTTCATCGGCTTCCACACGACCTTCCTGGTGCAGCACTGGCTGGGTGTCGAGGGCATGCCGCGGCGCTACGCGTCGTACGGGGCGAACGAGGGCTTCACCACGCTGAACGAGGTCTCCAGCGTCGGCGCCTTCATTCTCGGCCTGTCGATGCTGCCGTTCTTCTACAACGTCTACAAGTCGCGCAAGTCGCCGCTGGTCGGTGTCGACGACCCGTGGGGCTGGGGCCGCTCGCTGGAGTGGGCGACCAGTTCCCCGCCGCCGCGGCACAACTTCGTCAGCCTGCCCCGGATCCGGTCCGAGAGCCCCGCTTTCGACCTCCACCACCCGGAGATCGCCATGGCGGAGTACCCGGACAGCGGTGCCGGGCGGGACAACCTGCTGGACGCCGGCGAGGACCAGGGCCGGGTCGAGAACCTGGAACGCAACATCGCGGCCGGCGACGGCGCGGACGGAGAGGGTAAGGCATGAAGGCGGAGGCCTGGGTCTTCGGCATCCTGACGGTGTTCGTCCTGATCGTGACGCCGATCTACTGGATCATGTCCGAGGACCCCACCGGCACCACCGCGCTGGTGATGACGTTCTTCCTGTCCCTGCTGGTCGCGTTCTACCTGACCATCACCGGCCGCCGGATGGACGCCCGGCCGGAGGACCGCAAGGAAGCCGAGATCGTCGAGGGAGCCGGTGAGCTGGGCTTCTTCCCGCCGTACTCCTGGTGGCCGCTGTGGTGCGCCGGCACGGTCTCGGTGATCGTGCTCGGGCTGGTCTTCGGCTGGTGGCTGTTCATCGTCGGCGCCGGCATCGGCATCGTCACCCTGAGTGGCTGGGTCTTCGAGTACTACCGCGGTGATCACGCTCACTAACTGCTCAAGTCGTAAACTTTTCCGGCTTGCCGGACGTCACCAGTACAGCGGGCCGTGGGGGCTCCGCCGTACTGGTGACGTATGCAGTGCGTGGTTATGACCGTTCGGCGAGTTAGGCTTCGCGTGGCGGCTGAACGTTATCTCAGGGGAGCTCAGGGTGTTGAGTAGTACGGTCCGTAAGCACGGTCTTGCCGTGGCGGGGATCTGCGCGATGCTGCTGGTCGGCACCGCCTGCAGCGACACGAAGGCGGGCGATCCGGCGCCGTCCGCGGGGAACACACAGGGCAGCACGAACCCCACCGGTGGCCCGTCGACGCCAGGCTCGAGCAGCACGCCGTCGAGCGATCCGGCCGCGGCGAACGTCCAGATCGTCCCGGCGAAGGGTGCCTCCGCGGTCAAGCCCGACCAGGCGGTCAGCGTGACGAGTACCGGCGGTGAACTGTCCGGCATCACGCTGAAGGACTCCGACGGCAACGAGATCGACGGCAGCCTGAACGCTGACAAGACCGTGTGGACCGCCGAGCCCGGGCTCAAGCCGGGCGCGAAGTACACGCTGTCCGGCTCGGCCAAGGGCACCGACGGCGCCTCCATCCCGATCAGCTCGACCTTCAAGACGCTGACCCCGGCCGGCGGCAAGCTGAAGGCCTCGGTCGCCCCGCTCGACGGAGAGACCGTCGGCGTCGCGATGCCGATCCAGATCTTCTGGAACAACCCGGTCAAGGACAAGGCCGCGGTCGAGAAGCGCCTGAAGGTGACCACCTCGGTCCCGGTCGAGGGCTCCTGGTCGTGGCAGAACAGCAAGCAGGTCAACTACCGCCCGAAGACGTACTGGCCGGCCGGCACCAAGGTCACGGTCGACATCAAGACCCAGGGCGTCAACGCCGGCGGCAGCATCTGGGGCAACGCGAACCGCAAGATCAGCTTCACCATCGGCAAGTCGGTCGTCACCACCGTCAACGTCAAGAAGCACACGATGACGGTCGCGATCAACGGCAAGCTGGCCCGGACCATCCCGATCACCGCGGGCAAGGACGGCTTCACCACCCGCAGCGGCGTCAAGGTCATCATGGAGAAGTTCAAGACCAAGCGGATGGACGCCGCCACCATCGGCATCAAGCCCGGCGACCCGAACTACTACAACATCAGCAACGTCCAGTGGGCCCAGCGGGTGACCAGCTCCGGCGAGTTCATCCACGGCGCCCCCTGGTCCGGCGGCGCCCAGGGCAGCGAGAACGTCAGCCACGGCTGCGTCGGCATGAGCCTCAAAGACGCCCAGTGGTACTTCGGCCAAACCCTCCGCGGCGACCCGGTCGTAGTCACCGGCACCACCCGCCACATGGAAAAGGGCAACGGCTGGACCGACTGGAACGAAACCTACGCCCAGTACAAAGCAGGCTCAGCCCTAGCCTGAAGTCTTTCGACAGCAGCCGACCGGTACTTCCGGTCGGCTGCTGTTTTGCGTGCGACGGCATTCCCCACGCCAGCGCCTACGCTCGCTCCCTACGGCCGCCAGCTCCCACCCGCCCGTGAAAGCCGCTCGTCCGTCGCGCGAAGACACCCACCTGGCCGGCACCCGCAGATCCCCCAAGCTGCTCCTACGACCCGGGACCGACGCACCCGACCCGCCCGACGCACGGCATTCCCCACGCCAGCGCCGCACGCACCGCGCCAGCGCTCGTGCCAACGCCTCGAGCCAGCGCCCAGCGCCAGCGGCCCGTGCAGCACCCCGCTCCGGTGTCGCACCCGGGTCGGCTCCCAATCACCCCCGCGCCAACGCCAGCGTCCGCTCCGGTGTCGCACCGGGGCCGGCTCCCAATCACCCCCGCGCCGACGCCAGCGTCCGCTCCGGCGTTGCACCGGGGCCGGCTCCCATTCACCTCCGCGCCGACGCCAGTGTCCGCTCCGGCGTTGCACCCGCGCCGGCTTCCAATTACCTCCGTGCCAGCGCCCGTTGCTGCGTGGCTGGGGGTTGGATGTGGAGGGGGCGGAGGGCTTGGGGGAGGGTGGTGAAGCCGTCTGTGGTGAGGAAGTGGCCGGCAGCGGGGATGACTGTGGGGGTTGTGTTGAGAAGGGCGGCCAGGTGGTCGGTGTGGGGTGGAGGGACGTAGGGGTCGGCGTCTGAGCGGAGGATTGTCAGGTGGTTGATCTTCGCGCTGATGTCGTCCAGGGGAGAGCCGTCGGCTATGTAGGGGCCTAGGTCTGGGATGGCGGGTAGCGGGTCTACGAAGCCGGATACCAGGATCAGGGTGCCTAGCCGCCAAGGGGTGCGGAGTGAGGCTAGGTGGCGGAGGACCGTTAGGCAGCCGAGGCTGTGGGCGACTATGAGTGAGTTCTGGTCGGGGGTGCCTACGGCAGTACGGACGGCTGCTGACCATTGGGTGGGGTCGGGGTGGAGTGGGTTTGGGAGGCGGGGGACTGTGGTGGGGATTCCGTGGGCCTCCAGTTGTTCGGCGAGCCAGGGGAACCAGTGGTCTTCGGGGGTTGCGCCGTAGCCGTGGATGATGGAGGCGCGTCGGTGAGTTGTACCTGGTGTCATGACGCAGGACGGTATGGCTTCACGTCAGCGTGAAGGTCAAGTCGACGAGGGGGAGGCGGCAGGTGCTGATCGGTGAGCTGGCTGAGGTGACCGGAGTGAGCGCACGGGCGCTCAGGCATTACGAGGACCAGGAGCTGCTGGTGCCGGAGCGCGACACCAACGGCTACCGCAACTACGCGGAGGCCGACGTCATCCGGGTGGCTCAGATCAAGGCGATGATCGCCGCTGGGCTGGGGACGGCGACCATCCGGCAGTACCTCGAGTGCGCTCGTACTGGCGAGCACGGAACGACTCTGGAGCTGTGCCCTCGGCTAACAGCTGAGCTCGAGTCTCTGGCCGGGCGGCTTGATGCCCGGCAGGCCGAGCTCCGCGATACTCGACGACGTCTGAGCGGTCTTGCCTCGCGGAGCTCGGAGCTGTCGGCGTCTGCCTGAGCTTGGCTAGGCGTTGTCGCAGAAGACGGCGGTCAGGAGCTTGGGAGAGCCTTGCCGAATGCGGTGGCTACGTCGATGGGCGCGTCGCCTGTGGTCACCGAGGCGGTCATCGTGCGAGTGCCGTCGGCGTTGCTGTACATGAGAGAGCTCCGTAGCCGCCAGGCGGGCTGCCGTTGTGCTGGTAGACGGTCCCACCGCACGAGGGGCCGAGATCGTGGACGAAGAGGCCGAAGCCATAGCCGAGCGTTCCGTACGTGGTGCGCATCTGCGCCAGCAGTGGCTCAGGCACGAGCTGCCCACCCAGAACTGCCCGTCGGTCGGCGGCTTGGCGTCGTCGCCCAACCTCCGTACGCCGGCACTGCCGACCCAGTCACCGTCCTGGTCATGCACCCGTAGCTGAATCCCGCTGAACCCGGCGTCCACCACGGCCTGGAGCTCCGGACGGTCCGTGCCGGCAGGCTAGTGCGGATGATGCCGCAGACGGGCTTGTACGGGCCGCTGCCGCCCCTGGAGCCGCCAACCCGGCCAGGAGTCCAGCCGCCGGCCCAGCCGTCGCTATCCGCCGCAAGAACCTGCTCTGTGATCTCTTCATGCCGCCCACGATCACGAACCGCCCTGACACCCGGAGACACAGAAAAGCCCCGGCCGAAGCCGGGGCTTTCTGGATGGAGCTGGTGATCAGTGGCGCGTGACCTCGTGGGCAGTGCCCTCGTCGAGCTCCACCGTGCCGGTCGCGCCCTCTACCGCCTCGTGCTCGTCGTGGTGACCGTGCGCGTGGGCTTCCTCGATCTCGGCGGCCGTCGGCTTCTGGACCGCGTCGGCGAAGTAGAACTTCGACAACCGGGCCCGGACCTTGTTGAGCGCCCGCTTCGGAGCCCGTACGCCGTTGTCGTCCGTCTCCGGGCCGATGTCCAGCGGGAGCAGCCGCTCGCGGGCGGTGAGCTCGTACGCCTCGTAGTTCGAGATCGGGGTGTGCTTCTCGTAGTACGAGCCCTCGGGTGTCCGGACGATGATGCCGGACTCGAGGCCGTGCAGCAGCCGGTCGTTGTCGGCGCGCTGGAGCGAGATCGCGATCCGCCGGGTGGCCCAGAACGCGAGCACCGGGCCGAGGAAGACCGCGAACCGCAGGAACCAGGTCACGTTGTTGAGCGAGACCCCGAAGTGGGTGGCGATCAGGTCGTTGCCACCGCCGATCCAGAGCAGGCCGTAGAACGTGATGAACGCGGCGCCGATCCCGGTCCGGGTCGGCATGTTGCGCGGCCGGTCCAGCAGGTGGTGTTCGCGCTTGTCGCCGGTGATCCAGCCTTCGATGAACGGATACAGGGCGACCAGGGTGACGAACGCCGGCGGGATGATCAGCGCCGGTATCAGCAGGTTCCAGCTGAGCGTGATGCCCCAGAAATGGGACTCGAATCCCGGCATCAGCCGCACGGAGCCCTCCAGCCAGCCCATGTACCAGTCGGGCTGGGAGCCTGCGGTCACCTCGGCCGGGTTGTACGGACCGTACAGCCAGACCGGGTTGATCTGCAGCAGCGCGCCCATCAGGGCGGTGATGCCGAAGACGACGAAGAAGAAGCCGCCGGCCTTGGCCATGTAGACCGGCATCAGCGGGTAGCCGACGACGTTCTTCTCGGTCCGGCCAGGACCTGGGTACTGCGTGTGCTTGTGGTAGACGACCAGGAACAGGTGGGCCGTCACGAGGGCGAGGATCAGGCCCGGGATCAGCAGCACGTGCACGGTGAAGAACCGGGAGACGAACTCGTCGCCGGGGAACTCGCCACCGAAGATGAAGAAGGTCAGGTACGAGCCGATGATCGGCGACGCCTGGATCATGCCCTGGGTGATCCGCAGACCGGTACCGGACAGCAGATCGTCCGGCAGGCCGTACCCGATGAAGCCCTCGATGATGCCTAGGAACAGCATCCCGAAGCCGATCACCCAGTTCAGCTCACGCGGCTTGCGGAACGCGCCGGTGAAGAAGATGCGGAGCAGGTGGACCATCATCGAGGCGACGAACAGAACCGCCGCCCAGTGGTGGATCTGCCGCATCAGCAGACCGCCGCGGATGTCGAACGAGATGTCCAGGGTGGAGGCGTAGGCCTCCGACATGTGCAGGCCCTTGAGCAGGCTGTACGAACCCTGGTACGTGACGTCGGCCATCGACGGCTTGAACCAGAAGGTCAGGAAGACACCGGTCAGCAGCAGGATGATGAAGCTGTAGAGCGCGATCTCGCCGAGCATGAAGGACCAGTGGTCGGGGAAGACCTTGCGCAGGTTCTTCTTGCCGATCTTCCCGATGCCCAGCCGGTCGTCGACCCACTTGACCGGAGGCGGAAAGTCTTTGTCAGACACGGTTGTCACCCTCGTTCCCAGAAGCTCGCGCCGACCGGCTCGTTGAAGCCGCTCTGCGCGACGAGATAGCCCTCTGAATCCACGGCCAATGGTAGCTGCGGCAGCGGGCGGGCGGCGGGGCCGAAGACGACCTTGGCGCCGTCGGCCAGGTCGAACGTCGACTGGTGGCACGGGCAGAGCACGTGGTGCGTGGTCTGCTCGTACAGGGAGATCGGGCAGCCCACGTGGGTGCAGATCTTGGAGTAGCACAGGATGCCGTCGATGCCCCAGTTCTCCCGGCCGGCCGGCGTCCGGATCTCCTCCGGCTTGATCCGGACCACGATCACGGCGGCCTTGGCCTTCTCGTTCTGGTACTCGACCGCGCTCTCCTCCTCGATCGGAGCGAGGTTGGCCGGCGCCGCGTTGACCAGCTGGCCGACGATCAGGTCGGACGGCTTGATCGGGCGGAGCGTGACGTCATTGACGACCCGGATGCCCTTGGCCCAGATGGTCGTGTAGAGGTTACGGCCGGGCAGCGGGCCCAGGTCGCGCAGGAACACGATGGCCGGCAGCCCGAGCAGGCCCATCGAGGCGAGCAGCGACCGGCGGATCAGCTTGCGCCGGGTGAAGCCCGACTCGGCGGTGCCGACCTGGAAGGCCTCCATGATCTCGGCCTTCTGCTGCGGCGTGGAGTGCGCGTCGTGCCGGTCCTCGGCGATCTCGGTGTCGACCATCAGCTTCTTGGCCCACTGGATCGCGCCGGCGCCGATCAGGAACAGTCCCACGCCGAGGCAGAGGCCGAGGGTGAGGTTGTTCGCGTTGCCCGACAGCGGCCCGAACTGCAGCGTCGAGTCGCGCGGGATCGCGAAGTACGCGACGCAGGAACCCAGGAAGAGCAGTCCGGCCAGGCCGAACATCGTCGAGACCTGACGCTCGACCCGGTCGGCCGCCTTCGGGTCGACGTCGGTGATGCGCAGTTCGTGCGGCTCGATACCCGGGTCCGGGATCGGCTCTGCCAGGACGACCTGGCTGTCGTGCCCCTCCCCGCTCACCGCGGGGAGGTTGGCCTTTTCGTCACTCATTGCGTCCTCGCTTCGCTCCGGGCGCAAATGAGCGAACACTGCTCTGCTTGATGATGATCTCGCTTCGCTCGTTCATTCGGCCTTCACTCCCTTGGCCTTGACGCCCTTGGCGCCGATCCAGACCGCCACGCCGACCAGCAGGCCGATACCGACCAGCCAGCCCCACAGACCCTCGGAGACCGGGCCGAGCCGGCCGAGACCGAAGCCACCCGGGTCCTTCTGCTCCTGCAGCGCCTTCAGGTACGCGATCACGTCACGCTTGTCGTCCGGCTGCAGGACCTGGTCGGAGAAGACCGGCATCTGCTGCGGGCCGGTCAGCATGGCCTCGTAGATGTGCTTGGGGTCGACGTTCATCAGCGACGGGGCGTAGCGGCCGTTCGGCAGCGCGCCGCCCTTGCCGGCGAAGTTGTGGCACGCCGTGCAGTTGGTCCGGAACAGCTCGCCACCGCGGGTGACCTGCTCGTCGGTGACCTTGCTGATGTCGTACGACTCCTCGGCCGGTACCGCCGGGCCGGGGGCGAGGCTGGCGACGTACGCCGCGAGCGCCTCGATCTCGGCCGGGGTGTACGCCGGGGTCTTGCGCGGGATCTGCGCGCCGGGCTGCATCGCGGGCATCCGGCCGGTACCGACCTGGAAGTCGACCGCGGCCGCGCCGACACCGATCAGCGAGGGTCCGGCGAACTTGCCCTCACCGTTGCCACCGCCTTCGGCGTTCAGACCGTGGCAGCTCGCACAGCCGACCGCGAAGAGCTTCTTGCCCTCTTCGATCTGCTGGGACTGGGCCGAGTTGTCCGCCACCGCGTTGTCAGGGGCGAACGCGGCGTACGCGGAGCCCACCGCCAGGAGGCCGAACAGGAGCACGACGAGGCCGGCTGACCGGTGCCGTCGTCGCGCGGAGAGGAAGCGCGCCGGTGACAAGGAAAGTCTCTTCTCACTCATTTGAGCAGGTAGATGGTCGCGAACAGGGCGATCCAGACCACGTCGACGAAGTGCCAGTAGTAGGACACGACGATCGCCGAGACGGCCTGTTCGTGGGTGAACTTACGAGCCATGTACGTCCTGGCGAGGACGAACACGAAAGCGATGAGACCGCCGGTCACGTGCAGGCCGTGGAACCCGGTGGTCAGGTAGAAGACCGATCCGTACGGCGACGACGAGATCGTCACGCCCTCGTGGACCAGCTTCGCGTACTCCGTCACCTGGCCGGCGATGAACACCGCGCCCATCAGGTAGGTGAGGATGAACCACTCGCGCATGCCCCAGGAGCGCACGTTGGCGACCGAGCCGGTCCGGCCGACCTTGCCGTGCTCGGCGGCGAACACGCCCAGCTGGCAGGTCACCGACGACAGCACCAGGATCGTCGTGTTCACGGCCGCGAACGGGACGTTCAGCATCGCGGTGGAGGTGTCCCACAGCGATGCCACCCCCTGTGCCGCGGCAGCGGTCGTCACCGACCGGATCGTGAAGTACGCCGCGAACAGGGCGGCGAAGAACATCAGTTCGCTCGAGAGCCAGACGATCGTGCCGACACTGACCATGCTGGGACGGTCGTGGTGTCCGTGTTCACGAGACGCTGGGAGCGCGGTTGCAGTGGCCACGGCGTCATTATGTCGGTCGAGGTATCCGACGGCACGCCCACCCCCATGCATGTCGCCCACTTGTTGTTTCTACTGTTGACAGGTGCTTCCCCTCCATGCCGGACCAGGCGACCAGATCGAGCCGTTCACCGCGCTCCGGCTGCTGACCGCCTGGACCTTCGAGCCGGTGCTACTCAGCGTGATCGTGGTCGTCGGCGCCCTCTATCTGTACGGCGTCCACCGGCTCAAGGCCCGCGGCGACAAGTGGTCGAAGGGCCGGACGTTCTCCTTCGTCGGCCTCGGTCTCGGCAGCGCCGTGATCGCCACCCAGTCGGCGCTGGGCACGTACGACACGGTGCTGATCAGCGTGCACATGGCTCAGCACATGATCCTGTCGATGCTCACCCCGCTGGCGATGGCGCTCGGCGCGCCGGTGACGCTTGCCCTGCGCACCCTTCCGCAGCGGCCCCGCGGATGGTTGCTCTCCGTATTGCATTCCCACGTCGCCAAGGTGCTCTGCTTCCCCCTCGTGGGCTTCGTCCTGTTCGTCCTGAGCCCCTGGGCGCTCTACTTCAGCGGCTGGTACGACGCGACGCTGCGGTCGACCGGCCTGCACGACCTCCTGCACGTCCACTTCATCGTTGTCGGTTCGTTGTTCTTCTGGCCGCTGCTGGGCCTCGATCCGGTCCCCGGCCGGGTGATCTACCCGTTCCGGCTGCTGCTGACGTTCCTGACGCTGCCGTTCCACGCGTTCCTGGGGATCACGATCATGTCCGCGAACAAACTGATCGCGGAGGACTGGTACACGAGCTTCGGCCGCTCCTGGCCGCCGTCGCCGCTGCGCGACCAGTACATCGCCGGCGGTCTGCTGTGGGGCTCCGGCGACATCGTCGGGCTGGTCTTCTTCGGGGTGTTGTTCGTCCAGTGGGTACGCCAGTCCCAGCGTGAGGCCAAGCGTGAGGACCGCCGGTTGGACCGGTTGGAGGAACAGGCCCGCAGAGCCGACCAGGCTCCCCGGTAGCATTCCCCGTGTTCGATATGGGTCCGTTGGTAACAGACGACAGCTTGGGATGAATCGATGAGTTCAGAGCGTCCGCTGAAGGTGCTGGTCTACAGCGACGACCGCAGCGCCCGGGAGTCCGTCCGGCTGTCCCTGGGCAAGCGGCCCGCCGCTGATCTGCCCGAGCTCGAGTACTTCGAGTGCGCGACCGAGCCGGCCGTGATCAAGCTGATGGACAAGGGCGGCATCGACCTGGCCATCCTCGACGGCGAGTCGGTTCCCGCCGGTGGGATGGGGATCGCCCGCCAGCTCAAGGACGAGATCTTCCAGTGCCCGCCGATCCTGGTGCTGATCGGCCGCCCACAGGACGCGTGGCTGGCGACCTGGTCGCGTGCGGAGGCTGCCGTCTCGCACCCGATCGACCCGGTCCGGCTGGCCGAGGCGACCGCCGGGCTCCTCCGGGAGCGGGTCGCCAAGCTGCCCGCGACCACCTGATCCCGGCGCCGTGTCCGCCCCGCAGGATTCCCCCGCCGGTACTACGCCTGGCGGGCGTGCGCTGACCTGGCCGCAGGTGCTCAACCCGTTGCTGCGGCACGAGGACCTCGACGCTTCCGCGACCGCATGGGCGATGGAGCAGATCCTGTCCGGCTCGGCTACACCGGCCCAGCTGGCCGGGTTCGTGATCGCGTTGCGCTCCAAGGGCGAGACGGTGAGCGAGGTTGAGGGCATGGTCGCCACGATGCGCGAGTTCGCTACGCGCATCGACGTACCGGGGCGAACGCTCGATGTCGTCGGTACCGGCGGTGATCAAGCCCACACTGTGAACATCTCCACGATGTCGGCGATCGTCGCGGCCGGTGCCGGGGCGAAGATCCTGAAGCATGGCAACCGGGCGGCGTCGTCGGCTTGTGGGTCGGCGGATGTGCTCGAGGAGCTGGGGATCCCGCTCGATCTGACCGCTGCGCAGGTTGAGGCCGTGGGGGAGCGGGCGGGGATCACGTTCTGCTTCGCTCCGGCCTTCCACCCGGCGCTGCGGCATGCGTCGGTACCGCGTCGTGAGCTCGGGGTGCCGACGACCTTCAACATCCTTGGGCCGTTGGCCAACCCGGGTAATCCGTCGGCGCAGGCCGTCGGTGTGGGGGACGGGCGGGTTGCCGGGCTGATGGCCGGCGTGCTGGCGCGGCGGGGGATCGACGCGTTGGTGTTCCATGGCGATGACGGGCTCGATGAGCTGACCACGCGGACGACGTCGCAGGTGTGGGCGGTCGGGCGTGGAGTCGTTGAGGGACCGGAGACGTTGGATCCACGTGAACTCGGGATCGCGCCGGCGCCGATCGAGGCGTTGCGGGGTGCTGATGCGACGTACAACGCGAAGGTCGCGCGGGCCTTGTTCGATGGCGAGACGGGGCCGGTGCGGGACGTCGTACTGCTGAACGCCGGGGCGGCGTTGGCGGCGCATGAGGGAAGTACCGGTCCGTTGGTGGCGCGGATCCGCTCGGGGATGGACCGCGCGGCCGAGGCGATCGACTCCGGCGAGGCGAAGAACGTGCTCGATCGCTGGATCGACGCCTGCGCTTCTGTCCGTTCCTGATCTGTCTTCTTGAAGGAGCCCGCCGACCCGTTCTTCTTGGGTCGGCGGGCTCCTTCGGTCTTCAGCCGCCGATCTTGATCTCCTGCACCTTGGCGCGCCAGATCGGGATCCAGGTCGGCGTGCTGCCGGCGATGTCCGCGATCACGAAGTCGGCGGTACCGTCGCCGCGGTCGATCACCGCGGCCATGATGTTGGAGTAGGTCTCCTTCAGCTTCGGCACCTTCACCTCCACCTTGATGGTCAGCTCATGACCGGGATGCCCGTCGACCGTGATCGGCGTGTGGGTCGCCTTGCCGATCAGCTTCACGTTCGGGTCGTACAGCTTGACGATCGCCGCACTGGCCGCCTGGACGGTCGCTTCCTTCAGACCTGCCGGCGTACTCGTGAACTTGATCTTCGGGTTGAGCCCACCGAAGGCGACGTAGTTGCCCCATCTCGCGTTCTTGCCGTCGTACTTGTCGTGCACGGTGAGCCAGGTCGCCGCCCCACCGAGCAGCCCGACGGTCTCGCCACTCCCGTTGTCCTCCCACGCAGACCCCATCAACGGCATGGTGTCCTTGTTGAAGGCAACGATGTTGGACCCGAGCACCCGCCCCTCTGGCGGAGGCGGCGTCGTGGGAATCGCCGACGGACTGACGGTAACCAGCGGCTCCTTCTTGGCCGAAGGCAAGGAAACCGGCGAGACCGCATCAGCCTTGTCCCAAATCCAGTTGACACTCACCCCGGTCACCACGAGGGCTCCCACAACCAGTCCCACAACCCCGATCAACCGCCCGTTCCGTCCACCACCTCCACCACGCTGACCATCAACAATCCCGTACCCCTCATCCCCACCCACCGGCGAACCACTGGCCCCCGGCAACCGCGGCCCCACAGCCGAACCACCCGCCGGCGGCCCGCCCGCTGGGGGCCCACCGAACGGTGCCTCCTGCCCAGCCCCCATAGCCTGCGCCTGCCAACCACCCGGCCCGTCCGCCGCCGGTCCCACAGGTCCCTGCGGCCGGTACGGACCCTGCGGACCGTACGGCTCCTGCGGACCCACTGATCCCCGCGGCCCGTACGGCCCCTGCGGACCTACCGGCCCACCCTGCTGCCCTGGCTGACCGTGCGCGACATACCCACCCTGCCCCGGCTGACCGGCCGGTCCGTACGCCGCCGGAGGCCGCCCCGACTCAGAAGCCGGCCGAACCTGCGAAGCCGAAGCTCCCGGCTCCCCAAACCATTGCCTCTGCTGCTGCCCTTGACCGGTCCCACCCGACTGCGGCGAACCAGCTTGTCCCATACCGACCTGAGGCTGACCGACCTGGCCTGTACCCGGCCGAGGCGAACCTCCTTGCCCGGCACCTGCCTGACCCGTACCTGGCTGAGGCGCACCTGATCGCGGCTGGCCACCGGCGGGCGGTGTTCCTGGACCCATACCTGCCGGAGCTCCAGCGGCACCCTGACCTACCGGCCCAGCCGGATAACCGCCGTAAGCCTCACCAACCGAGCGTCCGCCGTAAGCGGCCTGGTCTCCCGGGAACGAGTCCTGCGGAGCCGTCCGCTGCCCCGGAACCACACGCTGCGCCTGCGGCGGAGCCGCCTGTTGCCCGGGGAGCGGGTGCTGCGCCTGCGGCGAAGCGGTCTGTTGTCCAGGGAGCGGCCGCTGTGCGTGCGGCGAAGCGGTCTGTTGTCCAGGGAGCGGCTGCTGTGCGTGCGGCGAAGCGGTCTGTTGTCCAGGGAGCGGCTGCTGCGCTTGCATCGGAGAGGTCTGCTGGCCCTGGGGTTGGTGCTGTGCTTGCGGCGGAGCCGTCTGTTGGCGCGGGTATGGCGCCTGCGGCGAAGCGGTCTGCTGTTCCGGGTATGGGTGTTGCGTCTGCGGCGGAGCTGGTTGGTGATGGGGGGTGCTCGGGGTCGGGGTGGTGGGTGGCGCTGCCGCCGTACGGGCCTGTGGGTGTGGCTGGGTTGGCGCCGGTGCGCGGCGTGGTTGTGGGGGTGGTGGGGCAGGTGCGCGGGACTGGCCTAGTAGCGGGTCCGCCGCCTCCAGTCCGTCTGGACCACCGGCCGACAACACATCTGGACCAGCCGACGACAACGGGCCCGAACCACCGGACGACAACGGGGCTTGGTCAGTACCGGCACGGTGATCGGGGTGTCGAAGGCGGTCGTGGCCGTCGGCGGAGGGCGAGTGGTCTGGGGCGGTGGGTGAAGGTTCTGCGCCGGCGAACCAGTAGTCCGTGGGGGACGGGTCGTGTGGGGGGATGGCCGGGTCGCCCGGCGATGGCGCGGTGCCCTGGGACGGGCGAGGGCTGGTGAGATCCGCCGACGGTGGGGTGGTGCGGTCAGCCGGGCGGGCTGCCGACGGCAGGGTGCGGTCGTCGGCAGGGGGTGGGGGCGGCGGGGCGCTGTGGCGGGCAGGGGGGCGGGGTGGTTCGTTTTCAGCCAACGTTGATTCCCTTGTAGACCTGGCTCTCGGCGGTCCTCAGATCCGGCCGGTTGGTGGGGATGTCACTGATGTAGGCGACCGCGGTGCCGTCGCCGAGGTCGAAGACCGCGACCGTCAGCAGGAGTACCGACTTGACCTTGGGTGACTTCGCCGTGACGGTCTGCTGGTAGTACCAGCCCGCCTTGTCCGAACGCTTGATCGCGCCGTTTCCGACGGCCTTGTACGTGACCGGGATGTCGCCGTAGTTCCAGGTATGTACCTGTCCGAGCAGTACCGCCGCCGTCGCCTTCGGGTCGCCGCTGAACGGCGTCTTGTTGCCGAGCTTGCCGACGAACATGTCCGCGTACCAGTCGTTGCTGCCGTCGAAGTCCGCCTGCAGCGTGACGTACTGGCCGCTGGAGTTCAGCAACTGCGGGATCAGCCGCTTGCGATCGGACCAGCCGTTGCCCTGGCGCGGGAACGAGATCGCGTCGGAGGTGATCCGGTTGCCCTCGTGAAGCTTGGGGTTCTTCGACTGCCCCGGGGTGCCGCCGGCGTTCGTCGGCGCGCTGCCGGTGGGCGGCGGGGTCGGGTCGGCGCCGTTCTTGTCGCCCTGGTTGGTGATCAGGAAGATCGCCGCCACCACAAGCAGCACCACCGAGATAGCCCCGCCCACAATCAACGGCGTCCTACCCCCGCCACCTCCACCGCTGCCTTTGCCCTTACGTTTCCCCTCCTCCGGAGGCCCATCATCCCCCTGCCAAGGCGAGGCTTCCCCCTGCTGCCCTGCAGCTCCCCACGGACCACCACCCTGCTGCTCGGTAGCCACCGAGTTACCCCACTGGTCAGTACTAACCTGCTGCGCCGCAGAACTACCCCACTGCCCCGCCTCAGCTTCCTGCACACCGCCAGTTCCCCAACCATCACCTGCTGGCGCCACAGATCCACCCCACCCACCCTGCTGCGCCCCAGCCTCGCCCCAGCCACCGGAACCGCCTTGCTGTGCACCGGACTGGCCCCAACTGCCGGCGTCGCCTTGCTGCGTACCGGACTCGCCCCAACCTGCAGCGCCGTTCTCCTGTGCTGCGGAAGATCCCCAACCCGCAGCGCCTGTCTGCCGCGCTCCCGAAGAACCCGAGCCGTCTGCACCGGCCATCTGCGTGCTGGGGGAACCCCAGCCGTTCGTACCTGCCTGCTGCGCGCTGGAGGAGGCAGAGCCGTCAGCCTGAGCCTCTTGCGCTCCGGAGGAACCCCAGCCGTTGGTGCTTGCTGGCTGGGTGCCTGATGCAGCCGGACTCTCGGTACCGCCGGCCAGCGGGTCAACGGAACCCCACCCGTTGTCACCGGCCTGCTGGGCGTCGGAACCCCAGCCGCCTGCACCGGTCTGCTGTCCACCGGAGCCCCAGCCCTCCGTACCAGTCTGCTGGACGCCTGAGCCCGCGCCGGTTTGCTGTGGGCCAGTGCCCCAGCCCTCGGTGGCCGAGTTCAGGGTGCTGGGGGAGTTCCAGCCGCCGGCTGCTGCTTGTTGTGTGCCGGATGCGCCTGCGTCGCTTGTGTTGCTGTCGGCCGCGCCTTCAGCGTCTGCCTGAGGTGAGCTGGATGCGCCCCAGCCATCGGCACCAGCCTGCTGGCCATCAGCCTGGCTCCAAGGACCAGCACCGGTCTGCTGGTTGCCGGCTTGGCTCCACCCGCCAGCATTGGCCTGCTGACCATCGGATTGGTTCCAGCCGCCAGCGTTGGCCTGCTGACCGTTGGCCTGGTTCCAGTCGGCAGCGTTGGAGTGCTGGCTGCCGGATTGGTTCCAGCCGCCGGTGCCGTTCTGCTGGGGGGTGGTTTGGTGGTTGGCGGGCTGTTGGCCGGTGGAGGTTTGGTTGGAGGCGGCCAGGTCGTCGCCGGCAGCCCATGGGTTGGCGGCAGTTTGCTCGTCGGCCGGCTGAGCAGGCTGCGACCAGCCGTCGGCTGGCGTCTGGTCGTTGGGGGCCTGTACGGCCTGGGACCAGCCGTCGGTTGTGCTTTGAGGTGCCTGGCCCCATGCACCTTCACCTTGGGGGCCGCGGTCCTCGGGATCGGCCTGCGTGGTTTCTGAGTTGCCCCGTTGGTTCCAGGGGATGACCGGGGTCGTCTGGGCGTCGCCTTGTTGGGGCCACGCGTTGGCCTGGGTTGCTTCGGTGTCGGTGGACTGCGCGGCCCAGGTGTTGGTGGTGAATTCCTGGGTGGTGTCTGTGTCTGGGGTTGGTACCGGGTCCTTGGGCGTCGGGGCGACGGTGGGGGGCTCGGTCCAGTTGGTGGCGGACCAGGACTGGGGTTCGGGGTCGGGAGTTGGTGCCGGCTCCGGGGTGGAGGTGTTGGGGGCCAGCTTGAGGGTCCAGCCGGTTTGGGGGGTGGGGTCGGCCTCGAACTGTTCCTGGGTGATGGGTTCCGCGTTGTCCGGTACCGGGCGCTGGGTCCAGTGGTTCGCGGCGTCCGGGAGCTCGACGGGGGCCATCCACGTCGACTTCGCCTTCTCCGCCGGAGTCAGCGCCGCAGCCGAGCCACTCACAGCAGCATCCGAAGCAACCGCATCTGTACCACCGGAAGCGGCCTCGGTAGTGGCAGGCCAGAAGCCGGTCGCGCCGGACGTCGAGGGCGCGACACCGGATCCGGAACTCGTGTCGCCAGAGACCGGGGCTGTACCACCCGACGTGGCGGCGGGGCCACCGGACGTGGAGGCGGCGGCGCCGGACGTCGATGCGGTGCTGCTCGACGCGGAGGTGGTGCCGCCGGAGGCCGGAGCCGTGCCACCCGATGTGGGGGCGGCGGCTCCGGAGGCGGAGGCGGTGCCATCCGACGTCGAGGCGATGCTGCTGGACGTGGCGGGGGTGGCGCCGGGCGTTGAGGGGGTGCTGCCTGACGGGGAAGCGGTGCCGCCGGAGGTGGAGGTGGTGCTGCCTGACGGGGAGGTTGTGGGGTCAGGGGTGGCTGGTGAAGGTGAGGCGTTGGTGGTTGCCGACGGGGTGGATGCGGCCGGGGCGTCCGTTGAAGCCGCGTCGGGGGCGGGGGCTTCTTGGTCGGTGCGGTTGGTCCATTGCGTCCCGTTCCACCAGCGGATGGTGTTGGGCTGTCCGGTGGGGTCCGGATACCAGCCGGCGGGAGGGTTGCTCATGCGTTCACCGTAACTTCAGCGCGTGTCAGTCAGACCGTGGAATTCTGCCCTCGAAAAAGCAGGGAACCTCAGAAACCGGATTCCTCGCCGAGGCTGAAGGCGGCCTCGAGGTCGTGGGTCGAGTACGCCCGGAACGCGATGTGCGTCTCCGTGCTCAGTACGCCGGGCACCCGGTTGACGTGGTCGGGGATGACGGAGGCGAGGTCGTCGTGGTGGGCGACCCGGATCATCGCGATCAGGTCGAGCCCGCCGGTCACGGAGTACACCTCGCTGACGCCCTCGATCGCGGCCACCTGCTCGGCGACCTCCGGGATGCGTGCGACGTCGGCCTTGATGAACACGATCGCGGTGACCATGTCGTCCTCTCCTCGAAACCAGCCCCCTACCGCGCTGAAGCATAGTGCCCGGCCCTCCCGGGCCGGTTCAGAACTTGGGGAACCGCGGAGCCGCCAGCACCCGGTAGTTGTACGTCCGTCCGCCGGCGTGGTCGATCAGCACCTGGAACCCCGCCTCCCGGAGCACCTCGCACAGCGCCCGGACGATGATCTCCGAGGCGTTCACCACGTACGAGAACAGCCCGCTCGTCACGTCCTGGGTCAGCACTTTCTCGACGTACTCCGGGCTGCCGGTGACCGGCGGATCCCAGTCGATCGTCACCCCGAACGGTTCGACCGTGTTCACCCAGACGTGCGCGCCCGGCGGCAGCCCCTGCGGATCACCACCCGGTACTACGGAAGCCGCGAACCCCATCCGCTCCAGTTCCCGCCGCACCTCCTCGGCCAGCTTCTGCCAACTCTCGATCGCGTCGTCGGGCGCCCGATAGCCGGGACCACCGTGCCGGTGCGAGGGCGTGAAGAACTGGAACGGATCAGTCACCCCCCAACTTTGCCATGACGCACCGATCGACCATCCGCCCAATCGATGCGTGGACAGCTCTGCAGGGGGTGGGGTCAGCGGGCGGTGGGGCTGAGCGGGCGCATCCGGCGGCGGCGCTCGCTCGGGTGGTGATGAGCCTCGGAGTGAGAGTTGTCCAGACGGGCCACGTGGCGCCCGGCGCCGCTGATCGGGCAGGTCCAGGTGCCGTCCATCTCGACCAGCCGGATGCCGGGGGAGTCGAGCCAGCGCAGTACCAGCTCGATCTCTTCCGGCGAGGCTGACGCGACGGGCCCGATGCCCGGCAGGACGGTTTCGGCTGAGGCTCGGAGCATGTCGAGGTACTTGCGGGGATCCGTGCCCCGCGGGCTGATCCCGGCCGCCGCCAACCGGCCGCGCCGGATCACATGCAGCTCCCAGCCGCCGTCCTCGGTACGCCGGGCCGCGCAGATCTCCGCACAGCTGGTGACGGAGGCCATCCGCTGCATCTTCGCGCTGCTCCGGACGAAAGCACTCAACCGATCCCGCTGCACGGCAGCATCCTCAAACCGTTCATCTGCCGACAACACATCGATCCGCCGATCGAGCGCAGCAACCACCGGCGCCGGATCATCCGTCAGCGCCGCCCTCAACCCGGTCACGAACGGCGCATACGACTCGACCGAGATCCGCCCGTCGCAAGGCGCGACACACCGGCCCATTTCGGCCAGCACACAAGGCGAACCGGCGGGCGACCGCGACATCCGGTCCGTGCACTGGCGAATGGGAAACGCCTCATGCAGCGCCGCCATCGCCCGCTCGGCCGTCTTCCGCGAGCTGAACGGCCCGAGATACCCCGCGTCGTCATCCCGCACCTGCTTCACCAGCGACAGCCGCGGGAACGGCTCGACCGTCACCTTCAGCCAGTGCTGCCGCTCGGGAAACTTGGAGCGCCGGTTGTACCGCGGTTTGTGCTCCGCGATCAGCCGCAACTCGCGCACCTCGGCCTCGAGCGCAGTACCGCACTCGATCCCGCGTACGCCGGAAGCGATCCCGATCATCTCGCCGATCCGGGTCCGTTGCTCCGACGCCGTGAAGTACGACCGGACCCGGTTGCGCAGATCCTTCGACTTGCCGACATACAGGACCTCGCCACGGTCGTCCGTGAACAGGTACACGCCAGGTGCATGCGGCAACGACTCGGCCAGATGCCGCTTCGCCCGTACTTGCGGCGCCACCCGTGAGGAGAACGTCTGCAGATCCTCCAGCGTCTGCACACCGAGCGACCCGACCCGCTCGAACAACCCGTGCAGTACGTCGACGGTCGCGCGCGCATCGGACAACGCACGGTGGTTCGGGGTGACCGTTGTCCTGAACAACTTCGCGAGCGTGCCTAGCTTGCAGTTCGGCGTCTCGTCCGGCGTCAGCACTCGCCGGGCAAGTTGCGCGGTGTCGACGACGGCGAAGTCGGGCCAGTCGTAGCCGTGCACCTGGGTGTCGTGTTTGAGGAAGCCGACGTCGAAGGGCGCGTTGTGTGCGACCAGCACGCAGCCCCGCGCGAACTCCAGGAAGGCAGGCAGTACCGACTCGATCCGCGGGGACGACGCGACCATCCGGTCGGTGATCCCGGTCAGTACGGCGATGAACGGCGGAATCGGCTCGGCCGGATTGACCAGGGTCTGGAACTCCGCGACCAGCTCGCCGGCCCGGACCTTGACCGCGCCGATCTCGGTGATGCCCGACTCGCCCGGCGCCCCACCGGTCGTCTCCAGGTCGACGACGCAGAAGGTGACGTCGCGCAACGGCGTACCGAGGTCGTCGAAGCTCGGCTGGACGCCGCGGATCGGCGAGCTTTGACTGCTCATGCCGAAGACGCTAGAAGCCGCCACCGACATTCCGTCCCGGGACACGCCACTTCGGTGCACCGTCAGCGACAAACAGCGTGGCTGACGGGGGCGAACCGACTACGCTCTAGTCATGCGTACACAAGCGATCACCGCGATTCCGGGCCGCGTGCCCGGTCGTTGTGGTCTGCATCACTGGCTGTGCCAGGGGGCCGTTCCGACCGGACTGCGGACCGGTGGCTGAGGCAGGCACCGCCGCGAGCTCCGCTGCCACCACCTTGTCAGAACCCGTGCGGCAACGGGTTCTGACCCTGGCCGCCCAGGCGTTGGGGCAGATGCCCGCGACAGACATCCCGGCTCCGCTGCGGCGGTTCGCCAGTTTCGCGCCCGGCAAGCGCGCGAAGCTCTCGGCGTCCGTACTCGGCCCGATCCTCGAGACCGACGACCACTTCCGCAAACTGGTCGCTTTCGAGGTACGCCGCAACCATCCCGAACTGGGCGATGCGGTCGCCGACGGACTCGCAGTACCGGCCGCTGAGCCGACCGAGGTCGCGGCGCTCGCCTATCTGCTCAGGCCGGACGACTGGGAGCAGCGGGTCGCCGAGGCGGCCCAGTTGCCGCCGGAGAAGCCCGGTGTCGACGAGGACGCCGTCACGCGCCTGCACGACCAGCTCGACCAGGCCCGGACCGAGACCCGCCAGGTGCGCGAACGCCTGCGCGAGCAGGTCACCGAGTTGAAGGCCGAGAACGTCACCCTGCGCCGCAAGCTCAACGATGCGCGCCAGCGGATCGCCGGCCTGCAAACCGATCTCGAACTGCGCACGACCGAGGCGACGACCGCTGACCAACGGGTCGAGGCGGCCCGCGCCGAGGTGGAGCGAGAGGTGCGCAAACTCCGGGCCCGGGTCACCGAACTCGAAGCGGTCGAGCACGCGGCCCGCCGTACTGCGGGACAGGAAAAGGAACTGGCCTCGACCAGAACCCGCCTGCTGCTGGACACCTTGGTCGAAGCAGCGGGAGGACTCCGTCGCGAACTGACCCTGCCGCCCGGGGGAAACCTCCGCCCGGCTGACACCGTGGCCGGCATCGAGCCCACGACCGCGCCCGTCGGCCGTACTGCGCCCGACGACGACCCAGCGCTCTTCGACGAGCTGCTCGCGCTGCCGCAGGTGCACCTGATCATCGACGGCTACAACGTCACCAAGACCGCCTGGCCGAGCACCCCGCTGCACTCCCAGCGCCAGCGTCTCGTCACCGCGCTGGGCGCCCTGGTCGCGCAGCGGCGGATCGAGGTCACGGTGGTCTTCGACGGCGCCGAGCTGTCCGGACCGGTGCAGCTGAATCCACCGCGCGGCGTCCGGGTGCGGTTCAGTCCGGCCGGGGTGATCGCCGACGAGGTGATCCGCCAACTGGTCCGCGCCGAACCGCCGGGCCGGCCGGTCGTGGTCGTCTCGACCGACCGCGAACTTGCCGAGAGCACCGTCACGATGGGCGCCCGGGCACTGTCCGCGACCACCCTCATCAACCGGATCGCCCGCGGCTAAGTCCCCCCGTACGAGGCCTGCCCGTACCGGTCCCGTACCTGCCCGGTGGCCGCTTCCTCTGAGTGCTTCGCGGAAAACTGTCGGTGGGTGTCTTTAGCGTCCTTCTCAGCCGGATGCAAGTCCGGGTGCTTCCCCACCTTGGAGGACGTTGTGCTGATCGACTGCGACGCGTGTGCGATGAGAGGTCCTGGCTGCCAGGACTGCGTGGTCAGCGTGGTGCTCGGCATGCCACCCGAGCAGACCTCACTACGCATCGACGACGAAGAACTCGCCGCCCTGGACGCCCTGGCCCAATCCGGCCTGGTCCCACCCCTACGACTGGTGCACGCCGTCAGCAGCATCGAGTTGCCGGTCGACGGCCAGTCGGGTCCGCAGGCATCCGCGGATACCGCCTGACTGCCTGGAAACTGCCGGTCAACCGCCTGTCATCGGTCGGTGACGCTGGATAGCGTCAGATCAACTACTGGGGAGAAGTGATGTCGATGGAGCAGTTGGTCTTGGCTGGGCAGAGAGATGACCACATTCCGGCAGGGGTGTGCCAGGTCTATGAGCTCGGTGTGCTGGACCGCCCACCGGCCTTGAGTCACCGCCAGCTCGCAATCGGCGAGCTGATGGCCACCGGTGCCAAGGACACCGCCATCGCACGACAGCTGGGCGTCTCGGTGCGCACCGTCCGATCTGAGATCAGCGCGTTGATCGCCGCACTCGGTGCCACGTCGCGCTTCCAGGCAGGCTGCCTGCTGGTACGCCGCTTCGGCTGAGATCGGCTGAGATCGGCTGAGATCGGCTGAGATCGGCTGAGATCGGCTGTCAGGGGACGGTGCCGGCAGCGAGCAGCGCATCCAGGTCTGCTTGCAGGTCAGCCTGCAGGCGCTTGTCGCCGAGTTGCTCGGCAGCTTCGAGAGCAGCCAGGAAGACCGCTCTCGCTTCGGCCGGCCGGTTCAGCGCGACAAGTGTCTGCGCGATGTTTCCGCGAGCCTCGGCGAGTCCGATGAGATTGTCGTTCTGCTCGGCAACGGCGGCACTTTGGCGGAACCGGTCGAGGGCGGGCTCGAGCTGTCCGTCGGCCTGCAGGATCAGGGCCAGTGCATTGATGGACCCACCGATGACGTCGGCCGCGCCGAGCGCCTCACCCATCGGCAGGGCCTTCTCGAAGAGAGCCCGGGCGTCGTCGAAGTTCTCTGCCCACAGGTGGGCATAGGCCGTGTTGAAGACGGCGAGCATCGCGCCGTACGGGTCCTGGTCTTCTGCTGCGAGTCGCTCGCACTCTGCGAAGTGCTCTACGGCCGCTGCATAGTCGGCCCGGTGCATCGCAAGAATGCCCAGCGCTGTCAGCGCCCGGGCAAGCGGAAAGCGGTGATCGCCTTCACGGGCGATGAGGGCAGCGGTTTCCTGGTACTTCGTTGCCTCGTCGATCCGGCCGAGTTCGAGATAGGCGATTCCCATCCCGGACAGCAGGATGCCCTCATGCTCCCGGTCACCGATCCGGCGCGC
This sequence comes from Kribbella sp. NPDC051718, assembly GCF_040681515.1. NCBI lineage: Bacteria > Bacillati > Actinomycetota > Actinomycetes > Propionibacteriales > Kribbellaceae > Kribbella > Kribbella sp. NPDC051718. The sequence continues at coordinate 395,190 of NZ_JBFAYZ010000003.1, forward strand.
GACCTCCAGCGCTGTCTCGTGAGTGGCCAACCAGACCGGCCAGTGTTTCCGGAGATGGAAGAAGTCGATCATGCTGGTCGGCAGCTGGATCGCGGGCGCCGAAAGGTTCGCGGCGGCGGCCACCTCGACGGCATCGGCGATGGCGGGCAGCTCATCGGTACTCCACCGCAGGGCGGCGTCCGCAGTGGCGAACTCCTCGACGATCACGCCGTCGAGTGCCGGATCGATGGGGGACCGGACCCGGGTCGGCCGCAGTTGCCGGTTGGCCTCGTCCGCGGACTGCAGGTAGTAGTCGAGCACCCGCCTCAGGACAGCTTCGTCCACGGCTGCGCAGCGCTGGGCAAACAGCTTGACGAGGTCGTGCAGCGCGAAACGGCCGTCAGCGCGGCTTTGCACCAGATTGAGCGCGACCAAGCGCTGGAGTCGTTGATCGGCGAGTTCGGCGGAGATCGCCGTCAGCGACGCCGCGGCATTGGTGCGGAAGACGCTGCCGGGCAGCAGGCCCAACCGGCCGAAGAACTCCTTGAGATGACCGGGCAGCCGGGCGAAGGAGAGTTCGAAGGCCGGCAGCACCGACGACGTCGGGTCACCGGGCAACGAGAGGCGTTCCAACCGGTCAGCGGAGCCCAGTTCGTCGGCTGCCTGCCGGAGGGTTCGGTAGTCACCGAGCGAGATACTGGCTCCGGCAACCCGCAGGGCCAACGGAAGGCGGCCACAGAGCGAGATGATCTCGGCCGCGGCCGTACGGTCCTCGTCCACCCGGGTGTTGCCGAGGACCGTACGGAGAAGCTCGCCCGCCTCGGACTCCGTCATCGCATCGAGGAGCAGGGGATGAGCGCCTTCCCGCACCATCAAACCGGGAAGGCGTTCTCGGCTGGTGACGATCGTCGCGCAACTGGGGGAGCCGGGAAGTAGGGGCCGGACCTGGTCAGCCGTCGCCGCGTTGTCGAGAATGACGAGCAACCGGCGACCGGCCACCACAGACCGGTACAAGGTTGCGCGTTCTTCCAGCGTCGGCGGCTGGTCGGCCGGTTTGATCTCCAATGCGGTGAGGATCCGCCCCAGCGCCTCGGCCGGGTCGAGCGGCTCCTGGTCAGGCGTGAAGCCGCGCAGATCGACGTACAAGCGGCCGTCGGGGAAATGACCGGCAGCCCCATGGGCCCAGTGGATGGCGAGTGCGGTCTTGCCGCTGCCACCGATGGCCGAGATCGTCACGATCCGGGTCGATGGTCGCTCGGAGATCAGCAGATCCAGATCGCGGAGTTCGGCGAACCGGCCGGTGAAGTGCTTGTCGTCCAACGGAAGCTGGTCGAGCTGGCGGACCGGAGGGGGCATGGCGGGCGGTTCCGGAGTTTCGTCGACGATCAGGCCCAGTAGTTGCCGGGTCTCGTCGGCGGACAGCTCGAGTGCGCTCGCGATCAGCCGGATCGACTTGGCCCGTGGCTTCTTGACCCGGCCCAACTCCAGATCGCGTAAGGACCGTTCCGACAGTGATGACCTGTCGGCGAGTTCTTCCTGGGTCAATCCTGAGCGCTGGCGCAGTGCTTTGATCCGCCGGCCGATCTCGCTCATCCCACCCCCGCCGCTGATCTGTCCGTGTCGGGCACAGTCTAGTGATCGCAAAGCAAAGGCTTTCCGGACGTTAAGTTTGGATCAAACCAGAGGGGCGGATTGCACCGGTCACGAATCGGTTACTACTGTTACCTCTCGTTGCCTCACAGTGTCGGTCGACCAGGCCGAACGGGCAGCGAAGATGTAGCCGAGGGTGACCGGCCGGTCGTTGTGACCTGGCGGGTTGACGGGGACGGCGTCGAGCAGAGGAAGGGACCGACCGGGCTGTGTCCATCGGCCGCACGAAGCGCTTCAAGGGAATTGCCCTCGCCGCCATCACCTCCACCGCCGTCGTAGCGGGAGTGATCTTCATCCAGACGGGGGCGGACGCAGATCCGAAACCGACCCTGGAGCAGGCGAAGGCCCAGGTAGCGGCGCTGCAGACCAAGGCAGCTGACATCGGCGAGGCGGCCAACGACCTTCGCGGCCAGATCACCGCCGCGCAGATCCGGGTCAAGGCACTGCAGGCCGGGATCGCCAAGCAGCAGGTGCAGGTCGACGCGGTCAAGAGGCAGATCGGCTCCCTCGCGGTCGCCGGGTACCAGACCTCCGGGATGACGACGACGGCGCAGTTGCTGCTGTCGACGAACCCCGACCAGTTCCTCAGCCAGGCCTCCACCGCGCAGGCGTTCGCCGGCCAGCAGAACTCGGCGCTCCGCCGGTTCCAGGCTGCCCAGGGCAAGCTCACCGACCTGCAGGCCAGTGAGCAGAGCGAGCTCGCCGCGCTGCAGGCCGTGCAGTCGCAGCAGGACGGTCTGAAGAAGCAGGTGCAGGCCAACCTGGACGCCGCCGAGAAGGTGCTGGGCAAGCTCAGCGACGCCGAGCGCGACCGCCTTAAGCAGGAAGCCGACAAGGAAGCCGAGAAGGCCCGCGACGCGCGCCCGACCCGCGACGGCGACCGGACCTCCGACGACCCCGACAGCGACGTGCCGGTGCCGGTCAACGGCCGCGCGGGTGTCGCCGTCCAGGCGGCGCTGGCCCAGCAGGGTGACAGCTACGTCTGGGGCGCTGACGGCCCGAGCTCCTTCGACTGCTCCGGCCTGACGATGTATGCCTGGGGCAAGGCCGGCGTCTCGCTCTCGCACTCGTCCAAGGCGCAGTACAGCGAAGGCCGCCACATCAGCCGCAGTGACCTCAAGCCCGGCGACCTGGTCTTCTACGGCAGCCCGTCGATCCACCACGTGGGGATGTACATCGGCAACGGCCGGATGGTGCACGCGCCGAACCCGGGCAAGCCGGTCAAGACCGACGACCTCGACTACATGAGCGGCTACGTCGGCGCGGTCCGCCCGGGCTGAGCCCAGTCACGACATGCACTACGGCTCCGGGGACAGTAGCCCCCGGAGCCGCCCTCGTTTGTTCACCGCCACCTCGCCCATGCTTGACTGTCCCCGGAGGGCTCTGAAATGACTCCTCTGACTGGGGCAGGCGAGCAGCAAGGGGCCGAGGTGGTCGACGAGCGCGGCAGCACGTTGCCCCCTGCCGACCCCACCGGCGGCTTCGGCGAGCACGACGACTTCGCCGAGCACCGGGTCTCGCCGTCCGAGCAGACCACCATCCAGATCCCGGCCCAGCATGCGGTCGGCGACGGGCCCGGGCGCCCGACGGCGATCCAGACGGTGAGCACCTGGACGTCCGCGCACGGTCCGATCGTCAAGAAGGTCGCGCTCGGTGTCGCCGTCTGCCTGGTCGGGGTGGCCGGGTTCGCCGGGCTCCGCAAGATCGCCGACGCGCCCGCCGACCCGGACGCGCCCGGCCGCAGCGTGCAGACCCCGGGCGCCGACAAGTCCACGCCGGACGAGGCGGCCGAGGGAGTACGCCGGGCCGCCGCGGGCCAGGCCGTCCTGCAGAGGATGGCCGACTCGATCGACGAGAAGCGCAAGTCGGCCTTCCTCGGCACCATCGACCCGTTGGCCAAGAGCTTCGACGCGCAGGCCCGGACGATCTACAGCAACCTCGGCAAGTTGCCGTTGGCCACGTTCCAGCTGCGCTACGTCAGCGACGACATCGGCGCGCTGCCCCCGGACCGGCAGAAGGAGCTCGGTGGGACCGAGTCCTGGCTGGCCCAGGTCGAGGTGTCCTGGCAACTGAGCGGCTTCGACACCAAACCGGCCCGCGAGACCCTGCCGGTCACCTTCGTCACCCGCGACGGTACGACGTACGCGGCGTCCTTCAGCGAGCGCTTCGTGGCCGGCCAGCGCCGGCCGATCTGGGCGCTCGGCGAGATCGAGGTCGCCAAGGGCGATCGCAGTCTGGTGATCAGCCTGGACTCGCAGGCCGACGCGGACGACTACGCGGCCGTGACGGATCGTGCGGTCACGTCGGTGACGAAGGTCTGGGGCAAGAACTGGAAGCAGAAGGCGGTCATCTACCTGCCCGCCAAACAGTCCGACATGGAGTACGTGCTCGGCGCCCAGCCGGGCACCTACACCCAGATCGCCGCGGTCACGATGGCCGAGCTGGACACCCCGGCGACCGGCGCGCCGACCCGGATCGTCGCCAATCCGAAGCTCTTCGACGAACTCGGCCGGCAGGGCCGCCGGATCGTGCTCACCCACGAGACCACCCACGTCGCCTCGACCGCTACCGCCTCGCCGGTACCGTTGTGGCTGGCCGAGGGTTTCGCCGACTACGTCGCCTTCACCGCCGTGTCCGTCCAGGACGAATCGGCGGCGAAGGAGCTGTTCAAGGCGGTCCGGGCCGGCAAGACGCCGAAGACGCTGCCCACCCCGGAAGCCTTCGCCGCCTCGTCGGCCGAGCTGCCCCAGGCCTACGAGTCGGCCTGGCTGGCCTGCCGGCTGATCAGTGAGCGGGAAGGGCAGGGCAAGTTGGTGGAGTTCTATCGAGCCGTGCACACGTCGAAGAGCCGGACCGGACTGGCCGACGCCTTCAAGACCGTGCTCGGGACCACCGAGCCGGAGTTCACGGCTGACTGGCAGAAGTACCTGAAGAGACTCGCCGGTGTCTGAGCGGGCCGCCAAACTGGCTCCCGCCGGAGCCGCCCTGGTGCTCGCCGCCGCCCTCGTCGTCGTGATCATCACGACGACGCCCTGGCACCTGATCGATCTGCCGAAACCCGACGCCGCGCTCGACTTCACGACGGCCGAGATCGACCAGCAGAACCAGTTCCGGCACGAGTTGTTGCCCTGGTCAACGACCTCCTGGGTGCTCTCGCTGCTGGTCCCGCTGACGATCGGCTTCAGCCCGCTCGGCCGCCGCCTGTACGCCGTGACGCGGATCCGCCGCTGGTACCTGGCCGTCCCCGTCGTCGTGCTCGCGCTGGGCCTGATCGCCAGTGTCATCACGCTGCCGACGGACGCGATGGCCGAGCGGGTCACCCGGAAGTACGGGCTGTCCACCGAGGCGTGGGATCTGTGGCTGCGCGACCGGCTGGTCAACTGGTTGCTGCTGTCCCTGGCGTTGGTTGCCATCAGCCTCGGGTTGATTGCCTTGGCCAAGCGCTGGAAGACCTGGTGGTGGGCGCCGGCGGCGATCGCTTGCGCGGTGCTGGTGCTCGGGGTGTCGTTTGCCTATCCGGTGATCGTCGAGCCGCGGTTCAACGACTTCACCTCGATGCCCGCCGGGGCTCAGCGGGACGAGTTCATGCAGTTGGCGAAGCAGGACGGTGTACCGGTGAAGGATGTGCTCGTCGCGGACGCGTCCAAGCGGACGACCACGCTGAACGCGTATGTGTCCGGCTTCGGCTCGACGCGGCGGCTGGTCGTCTACGACACGCTGCTGAAGGACGCGACGTCGGCGCAGGTGCGGCTGGTGGTGGCGCACGAGCTCGGTCACGCTGCCGAGGACGATGTCCTGCACGGCACGTTGGTCGGCGCGCTGGGATCGGCCTTCGCCATCGTGTTGCTGAGGTTGTTGCTCGGGGCCCGCGTCTCCGATCCACGCGGTACTGCGCTGCTGCTCGCGCTGATCGTCGCCGGTACGACGCTCGCGTCGCCTGTGCAGAATCTGGTCAGCCGCCGGATCGAGGCCCGGGCGGACTACCACTCGCTGCAGCTGACGAAGGATCCGACCGACTTCGTCGAGATGCAGCACGAGCTCTCGGTGAAGAACATCAGCGGGCTGGAGCCGAGTCGGTGGCGGTACTGGCTGTTCGCCAATCACCCGACGCCGCCGGAGCGGATCGCGATGGGGCGGGCGTGGGCTGCCGAGCACGGCGAGACGGTTCCGCCGCTGGTCGAGAAGTGACGGTTCTGGTTGTCACCAACGACTTCCCGCCTCGGCAGGGCGGGATCGAGACGTTCGTGCGGTCGCTGTGTTCGGAGTTGCCGGATCTGGTGGTGCTGACCTCGCGGATGGCGGGTGCTGCGGAGTACGACGCCGGCCTGCCGTTTCCGGTGGTGCGGGATCGGACGTCGATGTTGCTGCCGACGCCGCGGGTGACGCGGAGCGCGGTGCGGGTGATGCGGGAGTACGGGGCGGATCGGGTCGTGTTCGGGGCCGCGGCGCCGCTCGCGTTGATGGGGCCGAGTCTGCGACGGGCGGGGGCGCGGCGGATCGTGGCGCTGACGCACGGGCACGAGACGTGGTGGGCCGGTACGCCGGGAACGCGCCAGGCGCTCCGGCGGATCGGGGACGCTGCCGACACGATGACGTCGGTGTCGGCCTGGTGCGAGGAGCAGATCGCGCCGGCGCTGTCTTCTGAGGCAGCGGCCCGGATGCGGCGGCTGACGCCCGGGATCGATACGTCGAGGTTCTTCCCGGATTGCGGGGGAGAGCAGGTCCGCAAGGGGCTCGGGCTGGAGGACGTGCCGGTCGTTGCGTGCGTCTCGCGCTTGGTCGCGCGGAAGGGGCAGGACACGCTGATCCAGGCCTGGCCGCGGGTCCTCACCGCCGTACCGGAGGCCGTCCTGCTGTTGGTCGGTGGCGGCCCGGACCGAGATCGCCTCGAAGACCTGGCCCGACAGAGCGGTGTCGCCCACGCTGTCCGCTTCACCGGCGCGGTCCCGTGGGAGGACATCCCACCGTACGTCGATGCCGCCGACATCTTCGCAATGCCCTGCAGAACAAGGCGTTTCGGCCTCGAACCCGAAGCCCTCGGCATAGTCACCCTGGAAGCCTCCGCCACCGGCAAACCAGTGATCGTAGGCGACTCCGGCGGCGCCCCCGACACGGTCCGCCACGGCGAAACCGGCTACCTAGTAGACCCCTACAACCCGGTCTCCACGGCAGTGCGCATCACCGAACTCCTCGCCGACCCCGCCCGAGCCAGGGCGATGGGTGAGGCGGGCCGCGCCTGGGTGCGAGCCGACTGGAGCTGGACCCGCTCCGGCAGCCTCCTCCGCGAACTACTCGACCTTCGCTGACCCTCCTCAACTCACCCAGCGACCTCCGCCGGAGGCGGAGGTCGCTGGGCAGCAGTGGTGCTGTCATGTACTGTTGGTGACATGCATCAGATGTCCTTCGTCGCAGTAGCCGTACGAGCTTCGTGCTCTCCGGCTGCCGCTGCCTGACATCTTCTTCACCCCAACCGGCGACCGGAAACGGTCCGCCGGTTTTTTGTTGTCCCGGCTTCCTTTTCTGGTCAGCGCCCAACAGACAAGGACAAAACCGCGATGACCATCGACCAGACCTTCATCGACTTCTTCCGCCGGCACGGCCACATCCCGACCACGGGATCCTCGCTGATTCCGCGCCCCGGCGACCCCGTGCTGTTCACGACCTCGGGGATGCATCCGCTCACGCCGTACCTGGAAGGCGATCCGCATCCACTCGGCCGACGACTGGTCGGCGTGCAGCGATGTCTGCGCACGACCGACCTCGACGAGGTGGGTGATCCGACTCACCTGACCGTGTTCGAGATGCTCGGCTCCTGGTCGCTCGGCGACTACGGCACCGAGCAGACCCTGCGCTGGGGCTACGAGCTGCTGACCGAGGGCTTCAACATCCCCAAGGACCGCCTGTACGTGACCGTGTTCGGCGGCGACGACCAGGTCCCGCTCGACCAGGAGTCACTCAGCACCTGGGAGGACCTCGGCCTGCCGATCGAGCTGACCACCGACGACAACTGGTGGTCGAACGGCCCGACCGGACCCTGCGGCCCCGACTCGGAGATCTTCGTCTGGACCGGCGACGGTGAGCCCGAGGGCACGCCGACCACCGACGACCGCTGGGTCGAGGTGTGGAACCACGTGATGATGCGGTACCGCCGCCTCGACGACAACTCCCTCGAAACCCTCCAGCAGCGCAACATCGACACCGGCCTGGGTCTCGAACGCCTGACGATGCTGCTCGAGGGCAAGAGGTCGGTCTACGAGACGTCGCTGTTCGAGCCGTGGACCCGGATCATCCCGGAGCTGTGGAAGCTCGACGAGCACGACGAGCGGATCGTCATCGACCACCTGCGCTCGAGCATGGTGATCGTCGGCGACGGCGTGCACCCGTCGAACACCGGCCGCGGCTACGTGCTGCGCAGGCTGATCCGCCGCGTGCTCACCCTGCTCTGGCGCTCCGACGACACCCGGACGCTGTCCGACCTGCCGATGGAGCTGTTCGAGCACACCAGCGAGCACTTCCACCAGGGCGAGGTGCTCACCCTGGTCCGGCGGATCCTGATCGACGAGGAGATCCGGTTCACCAACCTGCTCGACCGCGGCCGCCGGATCCTCAGCCACGAACGCTTCCAGAAGACCCTCGACGACTCCGACTTCGAGTACCTCCACGAGACCCACGGATTGCCCCGCGACCTAGTCCTCCAGCTGGTTGCCTGACATCCAAAGGGCCAGCTCAGCAGCTCGCGGGTCCTCTACCAGCCGGGTGGGGAGCCCGAACGTCATCACCGGCCGGGTGGTCGTCTCGTACGCCGACCAGCCCGGCCGGCCGGTGGTAGCGAACGCGACCCAAGCCGCGTGCATCGAGTCGGCGACCTCCTGCGGCGGCTCGGCACCGTACAGGGGAGAGGTCGCCGTCGCCAACGTGTCGAACACGAACGGCAACTCGAGCGCGTGGCAGGCGTGCAGCCCGTCGAGCGCCGACTGCCAGTCGAACTCGTAGAGGTATGTCGTCGCGTGCGCGCGCTGGGCGAGCGCGAGCTGCAGCGTCGGCAGACTGAAGACCCCGTCGCTGACGACGGCGCTGAAGATCTCACCCGGCGACTCATCAGGCCGGTTCGCCGCGTAGGCCGCCGCGATGGCCGGATCGATCCCCGATCGGGCGAGCAGCACCGGCAGCGCTTCGGCGGTGATCGCCGCCGCTACCCCGGACGGAATCGAGAAGAGCCGCATCTCCTCGGTCGTCGTACCGATCAGCAGGTCGACTCCGGCGGCTGATCCGGCCGCAATCGCGCCGAGCGGCTGCGCATGCACCGACTCACCGTCGATCACCGGGAAGAACGGCATGATCCCGCCACCCGCGCTGACCACGGTCGCACCCCAGCGCGCCGGATCCGGGTTCTGCCGCAACTCCGCCGCCACCACCCGCTGCGCGGCGAGCAACTCCTCGATCGCCACCGACGCGAAGCCGGCCGCGGTCGACTCGACTCCGAGGCGCTTGGCCACCTCCGCGGTGATCACAGCGCCATCGTCAGCGAGAGCCGTGGCACTCGCCGAACCACTCTGTACGATCGCCCGCTGGAACAGCCCCTGCGCCGACGGCATCGACATCAGCGTCGCGACGCTCATCCCGCCCGCCGACTGCCCGGCGATCGTCACGCGTCCGGGGTCGCCGCCGAAGGCCGCGATGTTCTCCTGCACCCAGCGCAGGGCCGCGACCTGGTCGAGCAGCCCACGGTTGCTCGGCGCATCCTTCAGCACCCCGAAGCCCTGTACGCCGAGCCGGTAGTTGACCCCGACCAGGATCACCCCGTCGCGCGCGAACGCGGTCCCGTCGTACGCCGGAATCGCATTCGACCCGTTCCGGAACGCTCCACCGTGCAACCACACGACCACGGGCAACCCGGACCCGCCCGGCGTCCAGACGTTGAGGTTGAGGAACCCGGGTCCGGGGCTGATCGGGTTCGTCAGCAGTACGTCGTACGGGGGTTCGTACGGCGGTTGCGGAGAGGTCGGTCCCATTGCGGTCGCATCGCGGACACCATCCCAGCTCGGCGGTGGCTCGGGTGCCTGGAAGGCTTTCGGGCCGGCCGGGTCGGCGGCGTACGGGATGCCGAGATACGCGGTGATCCCGTCAGTGGTCTTGCCCCGAAGTTGCCCCGACGATGTCACCGCGATGGAGTCCATAGAGTTCATCATCCACCGTCGGCGGTACCTCCGGCGGTGCGACCTTGCCCACGGACGACTGCGCGACGAAGGCGCCGAGCAGCACGATCACCCCACCGATGATCTGGTTGGTGGTGAGCGTCTCGTTCAGCAGGATCCAGGCGAAGATGCTGGCCGCCACCACCTCGACGTACGCGACCGCGCCGCCGATCGCCGCCGACAGCCGCTGGACCGCGGCCGCGCCGGCCAGGTAGGCCACCACGGTACTGACCACGATCAGCCAGGCGGCGAAGATCCAGCCGGGCGCCGACCGGTGGCCGATCGCGATCGTGTCGGTGAGGGTGTGCCACGGCATCGTCCACGGCACGGCCACGGCGGTCAGCGCGATGGCGCCGACGACGCTGCCGGCCGCTGTCATCACGAGCGGGTCGGCGACGCCGGTGAGCTTGTCGATCAGGATGAAGTACGTCGCCTGGCAGGCGGCCGCGCCGAGGCCGGCCAGCAGTCCGATCAGGTCGAGGTTCAGGCCGGACCAGATCTCGACGACGGTGGCCAGGCCGACCAGCGCGATCGCGACGCCCAGTACGGCTGACCGCGGTACGGCGACCTTGCGGCCGAACTTGAGCCAGCCGACCACGAGCAGCGGGCCGGAGAATTCCAGCAACAGCGCGATCCCGACCGGAAGCCTGCTGGCGGCGACGAAGAACAGGGTCTGGCAACCGGCGATCCCGGTCAGGCCGTACAGAACGAGCTGCGGCCAGGAGCGGCGGGCAGCCAGTATGCCGGCGCTGCCGCGGAAGATCAGCACCAGCGGGACGAGGATGACGGTCGCGCCGAGGATCCGGATCCAGGCCGCCTGTTCAGGCGACATCCCGGCCTCGATCAGCGCCTTCGCGAACGGCCCCGATCCGCCGAAAGTGATCGCCGAGAACAGGGCGAACCCCAGCCCGACGGACTTGGTCCGCGCCGCGTCGTGTGCCACCTCGACCCACCTCCCACCAGCTCTCCCCGGCCTTCACCCGGTCGGGATCCTGTACATGGGCGTAACACTCTCACACTCATTACATGACCGTCGAGAGCTTTGCCGAGGCGTGGACGGGGGCCGTCAGAGCACGCCGGAGTGGGTTGCCGTCAGAGCACGTTGACAGCGCGGGCGGCGATGACCGCGATGGTGAGCAACGCCATCCCGGACTGGATCCCCATCAGGGTCTTGACCCGGGCGGTGAGCGGCATCGTGTCGGTCGGGCTGAACGCGGTGGACGCGGTGAACGCGACGAACAGATAGTCGGTGAAACCCGGGAGCCAGCGTTCCCAGCCGGGGAGATCGACGGTCATCTGCGGAAAGAGCAGATCAGCGCGTTCTTCCTCGTGCTCATGCTCGGGCATCCGCGCGAACGGACCGCCCCGGTCGATCTCCCAGTACCAGAGCGCGAAGGCGACCACGTTCGTCACCCAGATCAGCAGCGCGGCCTTGACCAGCACCCTGCCGTCGGCCTGCTCTCCGGAGGCAAGCAGCACGATCAGGCTGATCAGATAGATGGCGTTGATCGCCACCAGTACCGCCACCAGAACGAGCTCGATCCACCGCAGCCAAAGCTCGTCCCGGCGCAGGTGAAACGGGTTGGTCCAGATCAACGGGATCAGCAGTGCGGCCCCGATGGCGGGCATGATCCAGCGCGGCGCCTCCATGATCTGCGGCGGTACAGCCAACTGCAGACCCAGCGCCACGATCACCGCCAGGGAGGCCGGCCAGCGCCGGGTATGCCGGTTGCTGGGGTCAGGCGCTTTGGGAACCTTGCTCATCCGAGCATTCTCACTCACCCGATCGACGCATCGACCACGGCTTGCCCGACCTCGGTACGCCGATAGTGCACCTGGTGTCCGGTACGCCGTCGTGTTGCGAGCCCGGCTCCATGCAGGGCGGACAGGTGCTCGGCGACGGTCGCCAGCGCCAGCCCGTACTGCTGGGCTAGCGCGGTGGTTGTCGCTGGGGGATCGAGGGCGACCAGCAAGGTGGCGCGGGTGCGACCGAGCAAGGTTGCGAGCGGGTCGGGCGGTGCCGGGGCGTCGGACCAGAGCCGGGCTGAGCCGCGGGCCGGATAGACGAGCGTGGGTTGGTAGCCCTCCGTTGCGACGATGACGAGGAACGGCCAGGCGAAGGCGCCGGGGATCAGCAGCAGACCTTCGCCGGTCAATTCGTGGTCGGGGGAGCTGTACCGGGAGGCGATCAGCTGCCCGTCCTGCCAGGTGAGCGTCGGGTGCAGATCATCGAAAAGCTTCGCCAGCCCGCCTGACGTCAGTTGCTCCCCACGATGCGCGATGTCGTCGTCGAGAACGCGACTGATCATCGGCCAGTCCGGCTTGACCAGGATCTCCCAGGCGTTCTCGATCTGATCCGCCATCCGCTCCCGCGTCCCCGCGAGATCCTTCAACATCCGGTCGATCTCTGGGGCTCCCGGATTGTTCCGCCCGTCCCGAGACCAGACCAACTCCTGCCGCACCCGCTCCAGCGGAGTACTCCGAACCCGAGCGATCTCCGTCGAGAACTTGGCCCGCGAGGCGCGCGGCGGCGGCGTCAAGAAGTCCGGCGTAAACCCGAACCGAGGCTGCACCGCCCGCAACAACCCCAACTCGAGCCCACTCGCCAGCTCCGCCTTCCCCTCCACCCAAGGCGAGTACAACGGCCGATACCGATGCAGATTCAGCACCCGCACCGCCGACGTCGTCTCCCACAACGGCGAAGTCCCAAACCGACACCGCAACGTATCGGCCTGACCAAACCGCAACACCGTCATCTTTCGGTCACACCCGAAAACATACTCCGCCAACAGGCAAGAGCACAGCGGTGTTTCGGGTGGTGCCGAAAGAGTTTGTTGGAGATGAGGTGGGGGTCAGGGTCGGTGGGGTGAGTACAGGTGCTGCTGTGGGTGTGGGGTATCGGGCGGTTCTGAGGGTTTCCGGGATGCGGAGTGTGTTCTTGGCGCATGCCGTGTCGATGGTGGGGACGGTGGCTGCGCAGGTTGCGTTGTCGATTTTGGTGTTTGAGCGGACCGGGTCGAGTTTGTTGTCGGCGTTGGTGTTGGTTTGCTCGTTTCTGCCGTATGCGTTGGGTGGGGTGGTGCTGTCGTCGGTTTCGGATCGGTTTCCGGCGCGGCGGGTGCTGGTTTGTTGTGATCTGGTGAGTGCGGCTTGCATTGCGGCGATGTTGGTTCCGGGGCTACCGGTGGGGGCGTTGCTGGGGTTGCTGCTGCTGACGGGGGTCGTGGCGCCGGTGTTTGCGGGGGCTCGGGCGGCGAGCTTGGCGCAGTTGCTTGATGCGGAGTTGTTCCCGGTGGGGCGGTCGTTGCTTCGGGCAATTGCTCAGGTGACGGTGCTGGCTGGGTTCGCGGTCGGGGCGGTGGCAGTTGCGGCGGTGGGGCCGACTTGGTTGCTGGCGCTTGATGTGGTGACGTTCGTGGGATCGGCCGCGTTGATCGGGTTCGGCACGCCGTACACGCCGGCCGTCGGGCGTACCGGGAGCACCGTGCAGGACTCGCTGACCGGGTTGAGATATCTGTGGGGCAACCTCCCGCTGCGAAGGTTGATCCTGCTCTCGTGGGTGGTACCGGCGTTTTCGTCTATGCCTGATGGGCTGGCCGTGGCGTACACCGTGCAGACTGGTGCGGCCGCCAGTGCTGCGGGAGCGCTTTTCGCGGGGTACTCCGTCGGAGGCATTCTCGGCGAGCTCGCCGCAGCCCGGCTCAGCCCGCAGACGAGGCGCCGACTCGTGATCCCGCTCATCCTGCTCAGCCAAACCCCGGCGATCGCCTTCATCGCCGAGCCGTCCGTGCCCATAGCCGCCGTCCTGCTGGCGATCTCGGGTAGCGGCTACGCCTTCAACCAGGGCATCGATCCGCTCATCCTGCGCGCGACCGGAGCGGAGTACCGCGGGAGGTTGTTCACCGTGCAGACGAGCGGCCTGATGGCGATCCAAGGCGTCAGCATCGCCCTGGCCGGCGCGATCGGCACACTGCTGAAACCGAACCTCACCATCTGCCTGGCCGGCCTCGTCGGCACCGGCGTCACCTTGCTGCTGGCCAGGAGAGCGCTGAGCTAGGCGCTCGACCGCACGATCAAAGGTGCGGTGACGAGGCGGCCGGGTTGGTCTGGGGCGCCGTTGATTTCGTGGAGGGCTCGGGTGAAGAGGCAGGCGGCTATGTCGCGGAGAGGGATGCGGGCGGTGGTCAGGGGAGTGTCGAGCATGCTGGCGAAGGGGAAGTCGTTGAAGCCGGTGACGGCTACGTCCTCGCCGACCTTTACGCCGCGCTGCTGCAGGGCTCGCATCGCGACCACGGCGAAGGCGTCGTTGTCGGCGACGTAGACGTCGGGGCTGTCAGGGCGACCGAGAGCGCTCTCCACAAAGCTCGCCACCGCATCCAAAGACGCGAACGACTGCAGAGAATGCGGCGAAGCGAATTCCTGCAGGAAGCCGGCTTGGCGTTGGTGGACCCACGGCAGGCTGCTGTCGGTCGCCAGGTAAGCCGCCCGCGTGCGACCGGTACCGCGGACATGGCGAGCGATCCCCGCCATCGACTTCTCGTTGTCGACGTCCACCCAGCACTGTCGCTGGTCATGCCCGGTACGCCCGAAAGCGACGAACGGGAATCCCCGCGAGCTGAGGAACTCCAGCCGCGGATCATGCGGCATCGTCTCCAGTACGACGATCGCGTCGACCTGCCGGGCCGCGATCAGCCTCTCGTAGAGTGCTATCTCGGTCGCCCCCTCGGTCGGCGTCGTCACATGTACGCCGTACCCGGCGACAGCCGCCGACTTCACCAGCCCGCCAAGCAGCCCATGCAGGAACCCGCCAAGACCAGGGTTCTGATCGCTGAAGGTCTCGTCCTCGAGGTACAGCGGCAACCCGATCACCTGGCTGCGACCCGACGACAGCGCGCGCGCCGCGTGGTTCGGGGTGTAGCCGAGCTCGTCGATCGCGGCCTGCACGGTCCGTACGGTCGGTTCGCTCACCCGATGCGGCGCGTTGAGCACGTTCGACACCGTCATCGCCGAGACGCCGGCCAGCTTGGCCACGTCGGCCACCGTCGTCCGGCGTGCCGGCCGCTTCTTCTCGCCTGCCATCGAGCCCCCCACGTCAGTCATCAGATCAGCTCGAGCCGGGCCACCCCGCCAGCCGGTACGTCGATCGGCCACAGCCCCGCAGGCGGCGTGACTGTCTGCCGCGACAACTCGACGCCCGAGCAGTCAGACACTACGAGCTGGACGGGTCCGGCGCCCGCACCTTCGACGTACAGGCGTGGTTCGCTGCTGCCGTTCACCAGCAGTGTCACCCCAGGCGCGGTGCTCAAACGCACCACAGGGTTGGCGAAAACGGCGACCACCGTCTCCGACCCACCCAAAGCAGTCACCTGCGTGTAGCGAGCATCCGGCCGAGACGGAGTCAGTACGCCGTGCAGCAACGCCTCCGTATGCTCCTTCATGAACCCGAGCCAGTACCGCACCACCCGCTCATGCTCTGGCGACAAATCAGCCAACGAAACCGAGACCTGCGGCGTACTGAACAACACCCCGATGAACTGCTGAGCCACCGCCTCGACCGAGGCGTCGGGATGCCACATGAGCATGTCCGAGTGCACCGCCCGCCCACCGGCCAACAGTCGGCAGTCGATCGTACGAACCCGGTTCTCCACCGCGTCCAAAGCGCAGTCTCCTGCCCGCAGGAAGGTCCCGAACTGCCACAGCCGCGGGCTCACATAACTCTGCCGGAACTCGATCAACAAGCTCGGCCGCAACCGGCGCAGCTCGGCCGCGATCGCGTCGAAGACCAACTCGACACCCTCATCGATCGTCACGCAGTCGCCGCCAGGCGCCGGGGGAGCGTCGTCCCACGCCCAGGAGTCGATGAAGTCGAGCTTCAGCCCGTCCACACCCCAGTCCCGGACCGGCCGGATGCAGGCCTCGACGATGTGCTCGCGCACCTGTGGGTACCGCGGATCGAGGATCCACGCGCTCAGTCCGTCGACGTATCCGACGGTGTACTCCTTGAACCGTTCCCAAGCCTTGGAGTGCTCGCCGATCAGCGGCGGCGCGATCCACAGCACGTAGTCCAGCCCGGTCTCGTGCACCTTCGCGACATGTGCAGCCATGTCGGGGAACGTGCTGCTCGTCGGCTCCCAGTCACCGCAATGCGCGTAGCCGCGCGCGGTGTCCTCGGTCTGCCACCCGTCATCGACGATCACCGCACGACACCCGTACTGCGCTCCCTCACGCGCATGGTCCTCCACGGACGCCGCGGACACGTGCTGATGATCGCTGTACCAAGTCGAGTACATCGCCTCATGGGCCAACTCCGGCACCGGCGTCACCCGGTCGCCGAGCTCAGCCGTCCACGCATCGGTGACACCACGCAACGCCTCAGCGAAATGAAGGCCGCGCAGATCGATCCGCAAGCTGAACCGGTGCACGCCGTCGACCGCCTCGACATCGTCGATCGCCAGCTGGAACAGCTGCTCAGCGCTCTCCTCGTTCACCCCGACCGCGAAGTCGCAACCGCGCACCTCGGACGACAGCGAGACCGTGCAAGGACTCGAATCATCCAGGTTCACGAACGACGCGACCGGCGCGGACCGCACCGAGCGGATGTCGCGATGCGAACCCCAGTCGGTCGGCAGCGTCCGGGCCGTGCCCTGGATCGCCTGCCACAGGGTGGCCGCGGAATCGACCGGCCAGGTCCACCGGAGCCGGACCGGCTCAGCCGCCAGATCGGTGGCAATGATCTCGTACCCGAGCACGCCGGGCTCGGCCGACGGCAGGGCGGTGACGGTGCCGGCGGACACCGTGCCGATCCGGCAGATGTCTCCGGCGGGGGAGCGGACCTCGAAGTCGGTGGCGGCCATGCCGTCGACTATAGCGGTAAAATCGATGCCGCCGAAGGTATAGACGAATGCAATCCGGCTGCCTAGTTTTAGCGCTAATATCCCCTGTTGCCGGAAGTAGGCCAAGGATGTCCGACCTGACCGTGACGTCGGATCTCGGCTACGTCGAGGACGCGTTCACCTGGGCCCGGAAGCGCGCCCTGGAGTGGGTCCAGACGGACGCCGCGGCGGGCAACCTGCCGTCGTACTGGGCGGGTTATCCGTCCCGGCCGATGTTCTACTCGCGCGACGTCTGCCATCAGGCGGCCGGCGCGCATCTGCTCGGGCTGGCCGCGGAGAACTTCGCCATGTTCCGGCATTTCGCCCGGTCGGCGACGGCCGGCCGGAAGTGGTACCCGCTCTGGGCCTTCCATTTCGACGGGAGCATCGCCGGGCTCGACTATCACGGCGACGAGCACTTCGTCCGGGAGATCCCCGCGGTGTTCGACCTGACCTACCGGGCGCTGCGCCAGTACGGCTGGACCGGCGACCGTGACTGGCTCGACGATCCCGACCTGGCGGCGTACTACGAACGCTCGGTCAGCGACTTCGTCCGGGTGCACGACCATGATGGCGACGGGCTCCCGGAAGCACCGGGCACCGGCGACATCTTCGAAGGCACCGCCACCTACAACGAGCACCCCGAGCGGCCCCTGACGGTCGCGGCCGACGGTCTCGCACTCCAGTACGCCGCTCTGCTCGAGCTGGCCCGGCATTTCGGCGGCGGCGGTCATCGCGTCGCCGCCGAGAAGGTCCAGGACGAGTTCATCACCTGGTGGGACGAGTCCAGTGGCAGCTACGCCCGCGGCCGGCTCGGCGACGGCAGTCTCGACTTCGGCTGGGGGCTGGAGACGAGTTGGTTCGTACCCATGACGGGGCTGGGCGGGTCCGGCGTACGGGCCGAGCGGTTTCTGGACTTCATCGAGCAGCAGTTGGAGTCCGATCCGCCGCCGAATATCGAGGCGTTCAGCTATCTGCCGGAGGTGTTCTTCCGGTCTGGCCGGGACGAGTCGGCCTGGCGCTGGTTGCGGCACCTGATCGACAGCCGGGACGACTATCCGGAGATCTCTTTCACGGTCGTCGAGCATCTTGTGGCCGGGCTGCTCGGCCTCGTCCCGGACGCTGCTGCGGCACGCCTGGCCATCGACTCCCACCTGCCGGCCGAGGTCGGCTGGCTCACCGCCGACCACGTGAAGGTCGGCGGCTGGGACCTACGTATCACCCAAGAAGGACGGCACACGACCGAGATCACCGTGCACAGCGGACCGGGGCCGCTGACGGTGACGGTCGGCTCCGCCGGTCCCTGGATCCTCGAGCCCGGCCAGACGGTCCGGGTCACCTCCCCTCATCCGAAGGACCTCCCATGAAGCTGTTCAACCGCCACCTGCTCCCGGTCGGGGCCGGTCTCGCCGCCCTCCTCCTAGCCGCCGGCTGCGCTTCCGGCAGCGCGCCCGCCGCCAACAACGCCGGCGGAGCCAACGAAAACGGCGACATCACCTTCTCGTTCTGGGGTACGAACTCCGAGGCCGCTTCGCTGAAGGCGATCGCGGCGGCGTTCGAGAAGGCCAACCCCGGTACGAAGGTCACCACGAACTGGATCCAGGCCGACTACGAGCAGAAGATCCAGACCTCGATCGCGGCCGGCACCCAGGCGACCGTGATGGAGATCAGCAACACCAGCCTGGCCGGGTTCGCGCCCAGCTTCGCCGAGCAGCAGGTCGACCCGGGCAAGTTCATCCAGCCCAACATCAGCGAGGCGCTCAAGTTCGACGGCAAGTACTACGCGACGCCGTTCACCGCCAAGCCGAAGGTGATGGCGATCAACGTCGACGCCTTCAAGGCGGCCGGGCTGCCGTTGCCGAGCGCAACGACTCCGCTGTCGATGGAAGAGTTCAAGACCGTTGCCGCGAAGCTCTCCCATGGTGAGGGCAAGGCGCGGGTGTTCGGGACCAGCAACCTGTGGTTCAAGGGCTGGCTGACCGCGGCGGGCGGTGGGTTCTACAACGCCGACGCGACCGCCTGTACCTTCGGCGACGCGCAGGGGCTGAAGACCGCGCAGTACATCGTGGACATGCAGAAGGACAAGTCCGCGCCGAGCTCGCTGGACATCGAGGGCCAGGACCAGGCGCAGTGGTTCGCGGCCGGGCGGCTCGGCACCTTCAGCGACTTCGGGCCGTGGACGGTCGCCGACTTCGCCAAGATCTCGAAACCGAACTGGACGCTGGTACCGGTTCCCGGCAAGGGATTCCCGATGGAGGTCGGCGGGCTGGCGATCGCCAAGAACGCGGCCGGCAAGAAGGCGGAGACGGCGAAGAAGTTTATCGAGTTCGCCAGCACCAACTCCGATGCGCAGAACCAGCTGATCCAGGGCAACACGGCGCTCGGCGTACCGATCATCGCGGAGTCCGTCGGGACGCTGGAGAAGATCCTGCCGGCCGATCGCAACCTGGCCGCCTTCACCACCGCGCTCAAGACGGGTCTGGTGAGCCCGTCGGTGCCGCGCGAGGCGCAGATCTCGGGTGACGCCGACAAGGGCATCACCAGCTACACCCCGCTGGGCAGCGGCAAGGACGACGTCGCGAAGATCCTGCCCGGCCTCAACGACAAGTGCACCGCCGCGCTGAAGAAGTGAGGCGGCCATGAACCCGACCATCGGCTGGATCCGCACGCTCGCGGAGTCCTGGGGTGTCCCCGCGGTGCTCGTGCCGCTGGTCCCGTTCCTGGTACTGCTGATCGTCCTGTACGCCGTCATCGGGCTGGCGGCGTACGGGGCGAAGCGGAAGTGGCCGCGGGCGGACAAGACGATCGCGTTCTGGCTGTTCATCTCGCCCTGGCTGATCGGCTTCCTGGTCTTCACGGTCGGGCCGATGCTCTCTTCGGTCTACGTCAGCCTGACGTCGTGGGACCTGATCACGCCGCCGCGGTACGTCGGTCTGGCCAACTACACGGAGGCTTTCCAGGATCCGCGGGTCGGGCAGGCGATCAAGGTGACGCTGCTGTACGCGGTGATCTCGGTGCCGTTGCAGACGTTCCTGGCGTTTCTGGTCGCCTTGCTGATGAATGTGGATCTGCCCGGGATCCGGTTCTTCCGGACGGTTTGGTATCTGCCGTCGCTGGTGTCCGGGGTTGCTCAGATCGTCTTGTTTCTTTGGGTTTTCAATCCGCAGTACGGGCTGGCCAACGATCTGCTCGGCAAGCTGGGGGTGCAGGGGCCGGGATGGTTCTTCGATGCGTCTTGGGCGCTGCCGACCGTGATCCTGATGAGTCTGTGGACCGTCGGAGGCGCGATGGTGATCTATCTGGCCGGCTTGAAGGACGTACCGCTGAATCTGTATGAGGCGGCGGCTTTGGACGGGGCCGGGCCGCTGCGGCTGTTCTGGCATGTGACGCTGCCGCAGTTGTCGCCGATCATTCTCTTCAACGCGCTGACCGGGATCATCGGGGCGCTGCAGATCTTCACCCAGGGGTTCGTCGCGAACGGCGGGCCGAAGGATTCGTTGCTGTTCTTCGTGTACTACCTGTACGACAACGCCTTCCAGAACTTCCGGATGGGGTACGCGTCCGCGCTGGCCTGGATCCTTTTCGTCATCATCCTGGCGCTGACCGCCGTCACCCTGCGCGGAAGCGCCTTCGCCGTGTACTACGAAACCGAACTCGGCGGCCGCCGTCGACTGCGAGCCGGCCGTCCCGCCAGGAGGAACTGACCCATGGCGACCCTCGTCTCAACCCGCGCCCCTGTCGACGTCTCCCGCTCCGTCCGCCGGGCCGACCGTCCCTTCTGGCGCCGCAACCTACCTCTGACTGTTGGGCTGTACGCCGTCCTCGCGCTCGGCTCGCTTGCTTTCGTGTACCCGTTCCTGTGGATGATCGCTACGTCGCTGAGGTCGTTGGCTGGGGTGGGCTCGTCCGGTGCGAGCATCTGGCCGCGCGAATTCCTGTGGGACAACTACACGCGAGCCATCACGTCGTTCCCGTTCTGGCGGTATGCGCTCAACTCGGTGCTCACGACGCTGATCCCGATCGTCGGCACGGTCTTCTCCTGCTCGCTGGCCGGGTTTGCGTTTGCCCGGTTGCGGGTGCGCTTCTCCGGGGTGATCTTCGGGGTCGTACTGGCGACGATGCTGTTGCCGGGGGAGGTGACGATGGTGCCGCAGTTCATGCTCTTCAACAACCTCGGCATGATCGACACCCTCTACCCACTGATCCTGCCGGCCTTCTTCGGCTCGCCCTTCTACATCTTCCTCTTCCGCCAGTTCTTCTCCCGGATGCCGTCCGAGCTGGCCGACGCGGCTGTGGTCGACGGCTGCGGCTGGTTCAAAATGTTCCTGCTCGTGTACCTGCCGTTGGCCCGCCCGGCGGTCGTCGCCGTCTCGATCCTGCTCTTCATGGGCTACTGGAACAACTTCCTCGGCCCCGCCATCTACATCAACTCCGACCAGTGGAAAACCCTCCCGCTGGCGCTGGCCGGCTTCCAGTCCAAGAACGGCACCGACACCCCGTTGCTGATGGCAACCTCAGTCCTCATCACCCTGCCGTGTCTGGCGATCTTCTTCTTCGCCCAAAAACAAATCACCAACGGAATCACGTTCACCGGAGGCCGCTAAAAACTCCCCACGCCAGCCGCCCCGCTCACTCCACAGCGAAGCTCCCACCGCCTCTTTGGGGGCTCTTGACCGGGCGGTCAGTCAGGAACACACTGGCGGTGATCGGCCCGCCTACGGAGCGACGGACCCACAGGTGGAAAGGTGGTCGGTCCGGATGAAAAGATGGACCCACCCGCAGGACTTCATTGCATTGCTCGCAGGGATCTACGCCTTCTTGTCACCGATCTGGACGGCGACGACAAGCAAGGCCACCACGACGATGATCGTGCTCGGCATCCTGACCGCGGGGCTCGCGGCCGTGGAGCTCGTCCGGGCGGACCTGTTGCCGGCTGAGGGCGCGACCGCCCTGCTCGGGGTGCTGTTCTTCATCTCGCCCTGGGTGATGAGCTTCAGCGGTACCCACCCGATGGCCTGGACGGCCTGGATCGTCGGTGCCGTCGTCTTCCTGATCGGAGTGGCGGACCTGCAGATCACGAGATCGCACCGCGGGCCGGCCACCACATCCTGACGGTACGTTTCCCAGTCCGGCCCCGAGAGGATCTGCGATGGTGGGAGATCGGCCGGCCTGGCGTCGGTCTCACCGGGTGGACTCAGGTGCACCCGGTGAGGCCGACGCGGCCCGGACCAGGATCCTCGACGCTGCCGAGGACCTGTTCGCCGAGGACGGTTTCGACGCCACGCCGACGAAACGTCTGGCCGATCGGGCCGGGGTGGCGAAAGGGCTGTTGTTCTACTACTTCCCGAAGAAGCTGGATCTCCTCCGGGCGCTGTTCGCCGAGCGACTACCGTCGCACCCGTTGTGCGCCGTCGGTGGCCTGGCCGTTGCCGGCGATGTGTCAGGGTCGCTCGTGCGCCTCGCCGGCGAGTTCGAGCACGGTCGGCAGAAGTCGCCGGTACTGCGGACGATCCTGTTCCGCGAGGCGAACACCCATGTCGAAGTACGGGGCCATCTGTACGGTCTGCATGCCGGGCTGATGGATCTGACCGAGCGGGTGCTCGACGCGGCCAGCCCGTTCGCGCTTGATCACAGGATGCGCCGGCAGGCCGCGGACACCTACGTGGCTGTCCTGCTCCACGAGGCCAACGCATTGCGCTGTGATGGTCCGCTCCCTGACGTCAGCGCCGCGGCCGACATCGTCGCCCGCGCACTGAGCAGTGGTCAGCCGTCGGCGGGCGGGGCGTCTGATTGATCCAGCCGGACGAAGCGGCTGGGGTCGCCGGCGGCGCTGGCAGCGGAGCTGAGCCAGGCGTTCAGTCCGTCGGGGTCACGGCGTTCCAGCTCGTCGAGACATCTTTGGCGAGCTGTCACGATGCGAAGTCGAGCGGCCGGCGTCATCGCCGTCTGCAGGTCCTCGAAGCTGTCATGCCATTGCTGGCAGAGCTGGGCCGTGCTGGTCGCCGACTCACCGGGTTGCGGCGGGCTGGCCGATTCGCCGTACCAGCGAACGACCGGCGGTGAGGTGACGACCACGGCCAGAGCCAACGGCAGTACTACGACGCCGAGGGCGAACCCAAGGCCCGCAAGTGCCAACAGCCCCATGAAGGGCCGCATGGCGCGAACGCCCGCCTGCTTGCTGGCTCGCCGCTCGTCCTGGGCGTCGGTGCCGCTCGGCGTATGACCGACAGCCGCTGTCAGGCCAATGACGATCGTCAAAAGCGTGTACGGGATCAGCAGGTCGGGCGGGAAGACGATCAGGCCCAGCACGATCCCGAGACAGCCGAGCGCAACGCAGACTGCGCGCCAGACGAAGCTGTAGGCCATGGTGCCGCCACCCTCAGGTGTCCTGATCGGTCCCGGTGTTGCTTTCGAGGTTCTCGACCCGGCCCTGGTCCTCGCCGGCGTCCAGCAGGTTGTCCCGTCCGGCGCCGCTGTCTGGATACTCCATCAGTGCGACGGCGGGATGGTGCAGGTCGAAGGCGGGGCTCTCGGACCTGATGCGCGGTAGCTTCTCGAAGTTGTGTCGCGGCGGCGGGGAACTGGTCGCCCACTCCAGCGAGCGGCCCCAGCCCCAAGGGTCGTCGACGCCTACGAGCGGCGACTTGCGCGACTTGTAGATGTTGTAGAAGAACGGCAGCATCGAGATGCCCAGCAGCGCCGCGCCGACCGTCGATACCTGGTTCAGGGTGGTGAAGCCGTCGTCTGCCTTGTACGTCGCGTAGCGGCGCGGCATGCCCTCGACGCCCAGCCAGTGCTGGACGAGGAAGGTCGTGTGGAAGCCGATGAACAGCAGCCAGAAGTGCAGCTTGCCGAGTGTCTCGTCGAGCATCCGGCCGGTGAACTTGGGCCACCAGTAGTAGAAGCCGGCGAACATGGCGAACACGACGGTGCCGAAGACGACGTAGTGGAAGTGTGCGACCACGAAGTACGAGTCGGACAACTGATAGTCGACGCCGGGGGAGGCCAGGAGCACCCCGGTCAGGCCGCCGAACAAGAAGGTCACCAGGAAGCCGACCGACCACAGCATCGGGGTGTCGAACGAGATCGAGCCGCCCCACATGGTGCCGATCCAGTTGAAGAACTTCACCCCGGTCGGTACGGCGATCAGGAACGTCATGAAGGAGAAGAACGGCAGGTTCACGCCGCCGGTGACGAACATGTGGTGGGCCCAGACGGCGATCGACAGGGCGCCGATGGAGAGCGTGGCGGCCACCAGGCCGACGTACCCGAAGATCGGTTTGCGGCTGAAGACGGGCAGGATCTCGGTGATGATGCCGAAGAACGGCAGCGCGATGATGTAGACCTCGGGATGGCCGAAGAACCAGAACAGGTGTTGCCACAGCAGTGGCCCGCCATTGGCTGCGTCGAAGACGTGGGCCCCCAGGGCTCGATCCGCCTCCAGCATCAGCAGGGTGGCGGCCAGGATCGGGAAGGCGATCAGGACCAGGATCGAGGTCACCAGGATGTTCCAGGTGAAGATCGGTAGCCGGAACATCGTCATGCCCGGCGCCCGCATGGTGATGATCGTGGTGACGAAGTTGACCGCACCGAGGATGGTTCCGAGTCCGGCCATCCACAGGCCCATGATCCACAGGTCCGCGCCGACGCCCGGCGAGCGTGCACCGCCGGACAGCGGCGCGTAGCCGGTCCAGCCGAAGTCCGCCGCGCCACCAGGCGTCAGGAACCCGGACAGGGTGATCAGGCCGCCGAACAGGAACAACCAGTAGCTGAACATGTTGAGTCGCGGGAACGCGACGTCGGGAGCGCCGATCTGGACCGGCATGATCTCGTTCGCGAAGCCGACGAACAGCGGGGTGGCGAACAGCAGCAGCATGATCGTGCCGTGCATGGTGAAGAGCTGGTTGTAGACCTCTTCGTCGACGATCTGCAGACCCGGGTTGGCCAATTCGGCCCGGATCAGCAGCGCCATCACGCCACCGATCAGGAAGAACGCGAACGAGGTCATCAGGTACAGATGCCCGATCAGCTTGTGATCGGTGGTGGAAACCCACTTGCCGACCACACTGCCCAGGCTTCTCCTGCGCGGGAGCGTAGTAGTAGCCGTCCCGACACCGACGCGTTCCACCAAGTCAGCCATTTAGGTCTCCCATTGCACGATCCCTCTCGGGACGCACAGTGTCCAGTCGCAGGCCAAAAGAAAGCATTCAGCTGGTTGGTGCATGAGGCGTAACGGATTGGGTACGGAGGGTGTGCTGCTGACCGTGGTCTGGAGGAAGGCCACGCCGTGACGTGACATGTCGCGAGGTCGATGATGGTTTCTGTTGTCAGTTCAGTGCCCACGCAGTGCCACTCCGCCCGGGATCGCGTAGCGCGCGAGTCGGCGACGCAGGAGTTGTTCGAGCGGCGGGAGCGTAGTACCGACGAAACCGTGCGGCAGGAGCTGCTCGAGTCGATCGTCGAGTTGAACATCGAGATTGCCCGTGGGATTGCGCAGCGGTTCCGGAACAGGGGACCTGATGTGGAGGATCTGGAGCAGGTCGCCTATCTGGGGTTGGTGAAGGCGGCGCACGGTTATCGGCGGGCGGCGGATACGCCGTTCATCGGTTATGCGATCCCGACAATTCGGGGCGAGGTGAAGCGGTACTTCCGTGACTGCGCGTGGACGGTGCGGATCCCGCGCCGGCTGCAGGAGTTGCAGGGGATGATCGCGGCGAAGCTGCCGGATCTGGAGCAGGAGCTGGGTCGCGAGCCGAATTCGGCCGAGATCGCCGAGCGGCTGGGCGTGGAGGTCGAGGAGATCGAGCGCGCGATGGCTGCTCATGGGTGTTTCACGGTGTTGTCGCTGGATCGGCCGGAAGCGGAGGCGGGTCTCACCCTGGCCGACGTGGTGGCTGACGAGGACGACCGGGCGCTGGATCAGCTGGAGGCGATCGAGGTGCTCCGGCCGGTCTTGGCGGACCTGAGCGATCGGGACCGGGAGATCCTGCAGTTGCGATTCGTCGACGGCCTGCCGCAGACCGACATCGGCGCCGAGATCGGTGTCAGCCAGATGCAGGTGTCCCGGCTGCTCCGCCAGATCCTCGATCGCCTCAGGGACAGGCTGGCCCCGCTCCCGTCCGCCGCCTGATCGGCGGCCGGCGGCATCGATTCTCAACAGGTTCAGGAGGTTTGGATGCGGATCGGGTTCAAGTTGATCGCGGAGGCCTACTCGCCGACCGAGATCGTGGAGCAGGCGGTGCGGGCGGAGGAGGCGGGGTTCGACTTCGTCGAGGTCAGTGATCATTTCCATCCATGGGTGTCGGAGCACGAGCACTCGGGGTTCGCCTTCTCGATGCTGGCGGCGATCGCGGCCCGGACGTCGCGGATCGAGTTGGCGACCGGAGTGACGTGTCCGTTCATCCGCTATCACCCGGCGATCGTGGCGCAGGCGGCGGCGACCACCGCGTTGCTGGCCGACGGGCGGTTCACGCTCGGGCTCGGGGCGGGGGAGCGGCTCAACGAGCATGTGGTCGGGCGGGGCTGGCCGGCCGTTGCCCGGCGCCACGAGATGTTGCGGGAGTCGATCGAGATCATCCGGCTGCTGTGGAGCGGCGGCTATCACTCGTACGAGGGCAAGCATCTTCAGCTGGAGGACGCACGCGTCTTCGACCTGCCGGATCCACTCCCGCGGATCGCCGTCGCGGCCGGCGGACCGGCCGCGGCCCGCATCGCCGGGGAGCTTGGCGATGCGCTCTTCACGACAGAGCCCCGGGCTGACCTCATCGCGGCGTACCGGCAAGCAGGTGGGGATGGGCCGCGGTACGCCGAAGTACCGCTGGCGTGGGCACCGTCGATCGAGGAGGCCGCGGAGTCGGCGCGCCGGTTGTTCCGGTTCGGGGTGACCGGCTGGAAGGTCCAGGCGGAGTTGCCGAATCCGGTGAACTTCGACGCCGCGACCGAGCTGGTGACGGCCGATCACATGGCCGGGCAGTTCGGTTGCGGTCCCGATGTGAGCCGTCATCTGGAGGTCGCGAAAAAGTTCGCCGACGCGGGGTACGACCGACTCGCGCTCATCAACGCCGGCCCCGATGTCGACGGCTTCCTGGACTTCTTCAGCAAGGAACTCGGCCCAGCCCTCAACGATCTCTGAACGGGAGACACCTTCACATGACCACTCTGCAAGCGCTCGTACTCGGCTGCTCGCTCAAGAAGTCCCCGGCGCCGTCCAGCTCGGAGCTGCTCGGCCGGGAGGTGCTGACAGCCCTGGCCGACCACGACACCGACGGCGAAGTGGTCCGGATCGTCGATCACACGGTGAAGTTCGGTGTGTCGATCGACGAGGGTGATGGGGACGAGTGGCCGGCGATCCGGGAGAAGGTGCTGGCCGCGGACATTCTGGTGATCGCGACGCCGATCTGGATGGGACAGCCGTCGAGCGTCGCGAAGCTGGTACTGGAGCGCCTCGACGCCGAGCTGAGCGAGAAGGACGAGCAAGGCCGGCCGCTCGTCTTCGGCAAGGTCGCCGCGGTCGCGGTGGTCGGCAACGAGGACGGCGCTCACCACGTCACCGCCGAACTGCTGCAGGGGCTGAACGATGTCGGGTTCAGCGTCGCCGCGAACGGCTCGACGTACTGGGTAGGCGAGGCGATGGGCAGCGTCGATTACAAGGACGCCGGGCCGAAGCCCGACACCACCGGCTCCGCCACCAAGGCCCTCGCCGCGAACACGGCCCACCTCGCCCGGCTACTCAAAGCCGAGCAGTACCCACCGAGCTGACTGGCGCTACATCTCGCCGGGGTCGATCTCATGGCCCTGCTGCCCCGGGGTGACCCGGCGTTGCTTCATCTCGGCCTCGGCGAGGTGTCGCCGGCCGCCGGTGAGCTGGTCTCGGGCCGTCTTCTCGAGCTGAGTGAACAGGTCGTAGTAGTTGTCGTCGTACTCCTCGACGAGTTGGAAGGTCCAGCGGCCGGAGATCACGTTGCGGCCGATCAGCTCCGTGCTGATCCGATCGGCCAGCGTGCGGTGGCCGGCCGTGCGCAGGAGTTCGACCACCTTGTCCAGTTGGAGGTCTGCCGAGCCGGTGGTTTGGTGAAAGGCGTACAGGTGGCCGCGCGCCTGGATCACCGTCTCAAGCGCCTCGGTGAGCTTGCCGACGGCTTCTACGGTCGCATCGTCGACACCTGCTGGACGCTCATGCCCTTCCGCCGTTGCGGCCTCGTGTACTGCGCCGAACTCAGTCATGCACCCGTAGTACCCAGTTCGAACCGGCCCGCTCGCAGCTCGGCCCAGCGACGACCCGGCCGACGGGGCCTCCTGATCGGTTGCTAAGGGCCCTGGTTGTGGGTACTGGACGGGTATGAGGGAGCATGGAGTGCGGCGGTGGGTGCGTTTCAGGGCCTTGTTGCTGGTGAATCTCGGCTTGTTCGCGCTGTTCCTGATCGGGGTGCTGCTGACCGGGCATGCGCACGAGAACGAGGAACTGACCGATCACGGTCAGCCTGCGCAGACGCTGCGTGAGTATGCCGCCTCGTCGTCGTTCGGCGAGACCGTCTTCGAGAACTGGGAGTCCGAGTTCCTCCAGATGGGCATGTACGTGCTCCTGACCACCTTCCTGGTCCAGAAGGGCTCCGCCGAATCGCGTCCGATCGGCGAGCCTGCGCCGCAGGACGAGGACCCTCGCGATCATCGCAGCGATCCGGAGGCGCCGTGGCCGGTCCGGCGCGGATCCGAGCTGGTGCTCAGGCTGTACGAGAATTCGCTGGCGATCGCGTTCGGGCTGTGTTTCGCGTTGTCGATCTGGCTGCATGCGGTGACCGGCGCGGGCGCCTACAGCGAGGACCAGCAACTGCACGGCGGCCAGGCGGTCACGACGTGGCAGTACGTCCGTACCTCGCAGTTCTGGTTCGAGTCGTTCCAGAATTGGCAGAGCGAGTTCCTCGCGGTCGCGGCGATCATCGGCGGTTCCGTCTACCTGCGCCAGCGTTCGTCGTCGCAGTCGAAACCGGTCCACGCACCGAACTCGCAGACCGGTGACTAGCGTCAGGGTTCGTCGTTGTACTTCGCACCACACCCCCGGCGATGGCGGTGAGCAGGAAGAGCAGGCCGGCCCCGATCAGGTGGTGGCTGATCGGGACCAGCTTGTCCCGCATGCCCTACAGGATCTGCGTGCCGGTCTGCGCAAGGCGGAGTTCCTGCAGGAGTTCGTTCCAGTGCCGGTCGAGGCGTTCGCCGGCGTCTTCTTCTTCACGGACGTAGGGCTGGCGGGCCATCGCGTTTCCTCACAAGACGGTCAGGCGGGCGGGTCGGGTCAGGCGTGGTCGCCGTCGAGGAGTTCGTGGAGTTTGGCGACGGCCTTGGCGATCTCGTCGTGGTCGTACTGTGCGGCGCGCGATTCCGCGCTGATCACGCCGCAGCGGTGGACCCGACGGAAGTCGCCGTAGGGGAACTTGTAGCGGCCCTTGGTCTCGTCGTTCTGCTCGGTGTCGATGCCGAGGTACCACAGGCCGAACTCGTCCCAGCCGTGCTTGTCGAGGTAGTCGTTCTCCTCGTCGGCGGTCGGTGCGTGCTCGCTCCAGTCGTCGCGCTCGTCCTTGACCGTCTGCGCCTTGCCGATCAGCTCCTTCGCGTGATCGAACGCCGCTTTGTTCAGCTTCATGGTCATCGTCGTCGTCTCCTCACGGAATGGTCGGGTGTTCGAGGGAGGTTTTGATGGCGTCGAGGGCGTGCTGGAGTTCGTCGTCGATCGCCGGGTCGTCGTGCTCGGTGTCCAGCCGGACGGACAGCAGCGAGGTGCCGTCGGCAACGAATTCGACCTGGAGCTGACCGTGGTACCGGCCTCCGCCGGGCGTTCCCCAGTTCAGCGTGCGGTTCTCCTCGACGACGTCGATCCAGGCCTCGCTGCGCACGGTGTGACCGGCCGGTTCGTCGGCGGTCACCTCGACCTCGTGGTGCACGGGCTGGTTCGGCTGACGTGCCTCCATACCCTGAGCGTCCGCGGGGGTCGGGGCTGTCGGGTGTACGCCGGTCAGCCGTGGCAGGTAATGGGGGAGTTGCTGGAGGTCGGAGAGGTAGTCGAACAAGATGTTCGGCGCGACGTCCACCGTCGTGGACGCTTCATGCTGGGTCATCGGAATCTCCTCCGGCTGTAAGCTTCGAGTCCTGGGCTGTGGTTACCAGCCGGGAAGGAAGAGACAGAAGATGTGACCGACCGGGTCGGCGAAGATCCGGACGCCTTCCTCCTGGGGCTGCCAGTCCATCGCAGTCGCGCCGGCCTCGACGGCCAGCTGCTGGGCCGCCTCCAGATCCGTGACCTTGAAGTCGAGGTGGATCTGCATTTGCTGCCGATCGGTCTTGCTCGGCCACGACGGCGGCTGGTAGTTCGGCTCGCGCTGGATGGAGAGTTTGCTGCTGCCGTCAGGTCCCTCCATCGAGACCCAGTTGTGATCGCCCTGGACGATCTTCCAGCCGAGCAGCCGCTCGTAGAAGCTCGCCAGGGCGGGTGGGTCGGGCGCGTCCAGGACGACGCCGGCGAGGGGGATCTGCTCGGGCATGGCCTGTCCTTCCAGGGAGGAGCCGGTCGTCGGCTCGTTCAGTCGGTCAGTTTCAGTGGTCTGGTCGCGGGGCCGTCGAGAATGTTGCCATCAGCATCGAAGCGGGAACCGTGGCAGCTGCAGTCCCAGGTCGTGTCGGCGGTGTTCCAGGTCAGCGGACAGCCGAGATGGGTGCAGACAGGGTCGGCCTTGCTGTCGTGTTTCAGGAGCCGGGCGGCATGTCCGGTCGTGAAGTCCCGGCCGACCTTGAGATTGTCTGCGAGCAGTCCGGCGACGGCGCGGGCGTCCCCGATCCGGCGGGCGTCGTAGAGGCCGGCGGCTGGATGGTCCCGGCCGGCGATCAGGTCGTTGATGATGCCGGCGGCAACGGTTCCGTTGCTGAGGCCCCACTTGTTCATGCCGGTGGCAACGAAGATGTTGTGGCTGCCAGGTGACTTGCCGACGTACGGCAGCAGGTCGGGAGTTCGGTAGTCATGGGCGGACCATCGGTACTCCGGTTCGATCGCGGCGTTCCAGGTTGCGCCGACCCAGTCGGTCAGCGATCGGTAGATCGAGGCTGTGTCCGCTGTCGATCCCACCTCGTGGTCGCCGCCGACGACGATCAGGCCGGCCGGTCCACCGCCTGGCCAGGGGCGGGTCGACCTCGTGGGGGAGTCGACGGAGATCGCCATCCCGACGGGAGCTTCGACCGGTAGCCGTACGGCGATGCCGTGGGATTGCCTTGGCCGGGTCCGGGCAAAGTACGCGCCGGTGGTCCCGCTGGGGAGGAGGGTGGCCAGCACCGCCTGGTATGCCGTGATCACGCCGCCCACTTCGGTCCGGACCTGTACGGCGCCGTCTTTCTCGTCGATCCTGACGGCGCGGGTGTGCTCGAAGATTCTCCCGCCGACCCGCTCGACCGCCTTCGCGAGACCAGCGAGGTAGCGGACAGGATGCAGCTGTACCTGGTCGTCGAACCGGACCGCAGCGACGGCGGGCAGCCCGACCTCGCTGCCGTCGACGAGCTGGGCGGGCAGGCCCAGAGACGCGGCGACCGCTGCCTCGCGCTCCAGTGTGGAGTCCGGCTCCGTGGAGTACGCGAAGGCCGGCGTCCTGATCAACTCGCAGTCGATGCCCTCGGCATCGACCAGCGCCGCGACCTGTTCCACGGCGAGCTGGTTCGCCGCGGCGTACTGACGGGCTTTGTCCACTCCGTGGCGATCGACGAGCCCGGCATAGCAGGCGCCGTGCTGCGAGGTGACCTTGCCGGTCGTGTTGCCGCTCGTACGTGAGGCGAGCCGTTGCGCCTCGACCACGACGACCTGCGCGCCGTCGCGTGCCAGCAACAGCGCTGTCGTCAGGCCGATCCAGCCGCCGCCGATCACCACGACATCAGCCGTCGCGTCACCGGCCAGAACGTCGTACCGGGGAATCTCCGCCGTCGCTGTCCATACCGAAGCCATGTTGCGCCGGTACCCGGTCTCAATCCTGAGGCTGGTGGTCGTTCGTGGTGTGGTGGCGGGCGACGCGAGCGCGGTTGCCGCAGGGTGGTCCGCACCAGGCTTGGTTCGGGCGGCGCTGGAGGAAGAGCTGACCGCAGCTGGGCGCATCGCACAGGGCCAGGTCGGGGCGCGGCCCGGCGAGTACGTCGCGGACCTCGGCCGCGAGCTTCGCGAGTAGCAGGGTAAAAGGTGTGGGGGCGCCCACGGGCTGGGAGCGCACTGATCCCATCGTGGGGCCGAGGAGTGTCACGTCGGGGTGGCTGAGAAGGGCCTCGTTGAGGTACCGGACGTCAGCGGCTCGCCAGCTGCCGTGGCCGGCGGCGGCCCGCAACAGACGCAGGGACGCGTTGCGGAGCGGCAGGAAGGCCTGGAGATCGCCCTCGGTGACCGTCGCCGGGCGAGGCGCGGGCAGTGCAGCGGCGTCCAGCCATGAGTCCAGGTCGGCTGTCGAGTTGATCAGTTCGTACTCCGTCCAGCCGCGCCTGATCACCGTGTTGGCGAAGTCGAGTGAGGGGTGGCCCTCCAGCCAGGCCCAGGTCAGCTCGATCTTCATGAGCGACACGCTAACGCTTTTTGTATCTAAAAGCATTACCTTAGCGTGGGGTGATGGACAACTCACGAGGCCGGCTGGTCGCTCTCTGTACGGTCCAGGTCGTCGATGTGATGGGCGTGACCGTCGTCGTCTCCGCGCTGCCGCGCATGCTGGGCGATCTCGGTGGATCCGCAGGCGGAGCAGGTCTGCTGGTGCCCGTCTACGCGGTGGGCTTCAGTAGCCTGCTGCTCTTGTCCGCCAGGCTCGGCGATCGTTTCGGGCCCCGCCGGGTGCTGATCGCCGGGTTGGTCCTTTTCGCGATCGGTTCGATGGTCGCTGCCGCTGCTCCCGTGATGGCGTTGTTGATCACGGGCCGGGCGATCCAGGGAGCAGCCGCGGCCATGACGGTGCCGAACGCCCTGGTTCTGCTGACGCGCGCAGCCAGTACCGAGGCTGCTCATGATCGGGCCCTCGGCGCATGGAACGCCTGTGGTGGTCTGGCGGGTGCGGCAGGTCTGCTGGTGGGTGGTTTGACGACGTCGGCGGTGAGTTGGCGGGCGATCTTCTGGGGCAACCTGGTGATCGCCGCGGTGCTGATCGCGGTATTGCTGCGGCTGGTCGAACGGGATCGGGCGAATCAGCAGCGGGTGGCGCTCGATCTGCGGTCGGTGGTGCTCCAGGTCATCGCGGTCGGTGCAGTGGTCGCCGCTGCGAACACGGCTGCCCGCGACTGGCTTGTTACGGCGGTACTGGCTCTGGCCGGGGCTCTGGCAGTGGGCTGGTTGGTGGCGCGCGAACGTAGTACAGGATCGCCGTTGGTACCGGTGAAACTATGGCGGCGGCCGTTCGTCGCTGGGCTGATCGGATCGTTCGGTGTCACGGCGACCACGAGTTCGTTCGTTGTCGTCGGCACGCTGTACCTGCAGGAGGAGAAGGGATTCAGTCCGGCGGCCGCGGG
This sequence comes from Kribbella sp. NPDC051718, assembly GCF_040681515.1. Taxonomy (NCBI): domain Bacteria; kingdom Bacillati; phylum Actinomycetota; class Actinomycetes; order Propionibacteriales; family Kribbellaceae; genus Kribbella; species Kribbella sp. NPDC051718. Next base: position 428,389 of record NZ_JBFAYZ010000003.1, read on the forward strand.
GTTGATGATCTTGCCGTTCAGCGTGTCCGTTGTCCTCGGCGCCGGCGTGGCCGGCCGGCTGATGCCACGCCTCGGGCCACGCAGGATGCTGGTGACGGGTCTTCTGCTGATCGGCGTCGGCGCGGCTGCGATGGGTCTGTGGTCTACGACGACCGCACTGCTGGCGGGGCTTGCAGCGGCCGGCCTGGGGAACGGTGTGGGAGCGGTCGCCGCTTACGGTCTTGGCACTGCGGTCCCAGTCGCACAGCAGGCAAGCGCGGCCGGTCTTCTCAACACGGCAGCTCAGCTTGGTACGGCGACCATGGTGGCGATCACGGTTGCCGTGGCCGGCCGTGGGGGCGGTCTCGACTACCTGTCCGGCTGGCTGACAGTCGTTCTCACGGCGGCTGCCGTTGCCCTGCCCGTCCTCGCTGTCACCGCCGGGCGTACCCGCAGGTTTGACTCACCGTCCCAGGTGGGTACCGGGTGAGCCACTCGTCAGGCAGTGCGCGAGTCGGTTTGTGCTTTTCCGACTGGGAGTGAAGCCATGATGGTGATGGATGCGTACGACAGAGCCGACGAGCAGGGGAACTCGGTGCGGTGGGAGTGCGACGCGGACTTCGTGCGGATCGTCGTCGGGGGAGTGCTGACCGATGCGACCGCCTCGACCGCGCGGGAGATGCTGGTGGATGCCTGCGAGCGGCGTGCGAAGGGAATAGTTTTGACCATCGACGCCGAGCTCGACCCGCTCAACCCCACCGTCCTCGGGCTTCTGATGGACATGGCCCAGAGACGCTGCTGGGCAGCAAGCCGTCATCTCGAAGTCACCGCGACGAACCCGAACGTCTGCGAAGCCCTGGCAGCCATGGGCATCTGGCCCGCGCCAGAGCCACGACCGCTGAGGACGGCCCCCGCCCAGCGCAGTTGAACCCGAGGTGAGCCCATTGCCTGCCCATGCCCGGAGCGACGCCACCCGGCGTTCCTACCGTGGACAGCTGACCCTGGCGCTGATCACCCTCGGTGTCTTCCTCACTGCGTTGATCGTGGCAGCCGTCGCGGGCGCGTGGCCGGCGGTCGCGTTGGTCGCGCCCTTCGTTGCGGGCTGGATCGCTCGCGTGCTGATGGTCGTCCGCTTCAACCGGCTGGGCGGCTACTCCGCTGATCCTCCTTCGGACGCGCGGACGCAGTACCGATCTGTTCTGCGCACGATGGCGATCGCGTGGACCCTGGTCAGCCTGTACTTCGTGGTCACCCAATTCTGGTGGGCACTCCTGACCTCCATCCCGCTGGCAAGCTTCTCCGTCCTACTCCTCCGGGTGCTCCCCAAACGTTGATCTGGGCTGGTGCCTGTCGTCGGAGCGTGGCAGAGCCGAAGACTCGGCGGCGGACCTATCCGTCGTGGTCCGGTCTGTCCGACGCCCGAGAGTGCGTCTCGGGAGGATGCCCCGATGCGCAGCAGCACCGGGCAAGCCGCCCCAAGCCGGCCAACCGCCGTACGAGCGTCTGATCATCGTCCGACGCGGTCCAGACTTCAGCCGGGCTCTCCGCGAGCTTTGCGGGTGATGACGACGATGAGGTCGATCGCGGCGACGACGGCCAGCAGGACCGCGACCACGATCAGGGCCGGCGGCAGCCCTGCGTAGGCGAAGATCACCGCGGCGCCGGCACAGACGATCAGCCCGAAGGCCGCGAGCACGAGGCGCAGAGTCAGGGCGCTGCGCGGGGGCGGTGAGGTACCACTGAGATTGGACATGCCCGGGGGTCGGCTAGCGCGCGGGTCCGACGGCCGGTTGATGGTCGGGCAGCCGCGGGTCTCGATCAGAGTCCTCCGCAACCATTAGCGTTCTATGTCCGGCAGATGAGTGGTTCATTCGGTGAATACCTCGGTCAGCCAAGGGACGAGCCGCTTGGGGCCGAGTAGGCGGAGGTGCTCTACGGGCGGGTTCTGGAGCAGCGCTCGGGTGTTGGCCAGGCCGCCGGGGGCGTGCGGTTCGGCGGAGTCGATGAGGTTGTGGAGGCAGCGGCTGGTGGGCCGGGCTTCGCCGGTGCGCAGGTCGAGGAGTTCGCCGCGGACGCCGTCGCGGAGGGCGGACCAGCGGTTCTCCTCGATCCGCCAGGTCGGTGCCGGCGGCTGGAGTTCGCCGAGGTGGTACAGCTCAGCGAGCCTGGCGCCCAGGGCGTGCACGAAGCTGACGATCGCAGCGGCATGGGCGAGGGTCGCTTGTACGTCGAGGACCCGGAGCTCCAGCGTGCCGTAGCGCAAGTGGGGCCGCAGCTCCCACCACCACTCGGATGGGTCGGCCATCGAGCTTCCGCGGGCGGCCCACATGAGGTCCTCGGCGTGCTGCTCCCAGGACGTGATGATCGGAGGTACGCCCTGGCGGGGGAGTTGGGAGGCGATCACCGGACGTACCGAGCACAGGCCGGTGTCCAGTCCGGCAGCAAACGGAGAAGCGCCGGCGAGCGCGGCCAACTCGGGGAGGAGGTTTCGCAAGGCGTTGTAGACGGCCAATGTGCAGTCAGGGTCGCCGAAGGCCAGGTGTACCTGTAATGACGACACCAGTTGCCGGCTGATGACTTCGCGGTACCGGCCACTGAGCTGTCTTGCCCGGTTCGACCGCAAGAGTGAGCTGGGGCCGTCGACCAGAGGATGAACGGGTGCGGCGATCGGGGCGAGGTCGGAGGTACAGGCTGCCGCGATCAGTGCCCGGCAGGCGCCCAACTCGTCGATCGCACCGGCGGGCTCCTTGTGGGCTGAGGTGGCGATCTCGAGCTGGCAGGCCATCAGCTCCGGTTTCACCCGGGAATCACCGACCTCGGTCACGACGGCGTCGGCGGCCGCGACCGGTAGGTGGTGTTCCCGGCTGACCAGTAGGAGTTCTTCCTCCAGGCCGACCGTTCCAGCGACTGTGCTCGAGAACAGCGAGCGGAGATACCCGCCGTCGAGGGTCGTACCGGGCATCGGTTGAGTCATCTTCGTCCCCGTGCTGGTGGCGTTTCGAGGCTCTTGGCCGAACCTGGGCCTGCGGTACCCGGCCCGCGTCGGATTCACTCGTGATGTCGGTGTTTTGCCTTGGGCACCGGCGTTTCGTATCCGGTGGTGGTACGGAAGTGTGCCGCCCGGCCCTTTGTTCACCGCGGCCTTCTTGCGTCAGGTGGACCAGCCGAATCTTTCGCAGTACCGATCAATCCCTGGAGGAGTCAGTCATGACGCCTACGACCAATCAGCAGTTGGCGGGTGGCAGTCCGCCCGCGGACAGCGTCACCGACGCGGCCCGCGCCGAAGCCGGACACTTGAAGGAGACCTCGGTAGACGCTGCCCGTGAGGTGGCGGCGTCGGTCAAGGAGAAGGCGTCCGATGTGGCTTCGGACGCCCGCGAGCAGACTCGCAGGCTGGCCGGACAGACCCGCGACGAGTTGGTCAGCCAGGCCGGTCAGCAGAAGGAGCGTGCGGCCGGCAGTCTCCGGGCAGTTGGTGATGAGCTGCGGGGGATGGCAGAACACGGGCAGTCCGGGCTGGGTGCTCAGCTGGCCACGCACGGCGCCGGGTTCGCCAACCAGGCGGCCGATTTTCTGCAGCAGCATGAGCCTGGCGAGTTGCTCGACGAGGTACGCCGGTACGCGCGGCGCAAGCCGGGCACCTTCCTGCTGATGGCCGCCGTGGCAGGAGTGGTGGCCGGTCGGATGACCCGTGCGTTGTCGGCCGGCGATCCTCAGGCGTCACGACCGAGTGGGTCCGGCGCTCAAGGACACCCGGACACCGGCAACGGCTACTCGACGCCGCCGTCGGCGCCCGTGAGCGCGCCGCCGGTGGGCCGGACCACGCCTCCTCCGCCGGTACCGCCGCCGACGACGGACGTACCGCCCATGCCGACTCCGGTTGCGCCGGATCCGGATCCGGGTGCGCCGAGGTTCGGTCCTGGGTCGGTGCAGTGAAATGACGGTCAGCGGATCGTCGCCCAACGGCGGCGCGAGGCCGGTCTCGGTGGACGAGTCGGTTGGCGAGCTGGTCTCCCAGCTGACCTCCGACCTCGGCGATCTGACTCGTCAGGAGCTGGCCCTGGCCAAGGCCGAGCTGCAAGCGGAGGCGAAGAAGGCAGGCAAGGGCGCGGGCATGCTCGGCGGCGCGGCGTTCGCCGGCTGGATGGTCGCGCTGTTCGTCTCCTTCACCATCATGTGGGCCCTGGACGAGGCGATGGATCTCGTCTGGGCCGCGCTCATCGTCGCCGCGCTCTGGGCGGTCGTCGCCGCGGTGCTGGCGATGCGCGGGCGCCGGGAACTGCAGCAGGTCAGCCCGAAACCCGACCAGACGGTCGAATCACTCAAGGAGGATGCGCAATGGCTGAAACCACGGAAGAGCTGAGACGCGACATCGAGCAGACCCGGCACCGGGTGGGCCGCGACGTCGATGCCCTGACCGAGAAGGTCAGTCCGAGCCGAGTGGTCGGCCGGCGGGTCGAGAGGGCCCGCGGCGGAGTACACCGGCTGAAGGATCACGTGATGGGCACCGTGGATTCGGTCACCGGCTCGGTCGGCGACACCGCTGGCTCGGCTGCTTCGTCGGTACAGGATGCCGGCAGCAAGGTCGGCGAAGCGGTCGGTTCGGCACCGGAGATGGCTCGTTCGCGCACTCGCGGTACGCCGCTGGCCGCGGGCCTGGTCGCCTTCGCGGCGGGCTGGATCGTGGCCGCCGCGCTGCCGGCTTCGACGCAGGAACGTGAACTCGCCCAGGAAGCGAAGGACAAGGCAGCCGACGTTGCCGGTCCGGTCAAGGAGCAAGCCGCCCAGGTCGCCCAGGAGATCAAGGACGATCTGCAAGAGCCGATGCAGGAGGCGGTCCAGAGCGTGAAGGAGACGGCATCGCAGGCTGCCACCGAGGTGGCCGACGACGGGCGTTCGGCCACGCGGCAGGTTGCCGACGATGCGAAGGACTCGGCCGGCAACGTCCGCCAGGCCGGCTCCTCGAGCTGATGAAGTCGCGGCAGCGGGTAGTACCGGGAATGGATGCCGTCCGGCCGACCGAGACTCCTGCGGCCGGTTGGTGGCAGGTCATCCGGCGGGCCTGGGGCGAGGCCAAGGCCGACCAGGTTCCGTTGCTGGCGGCCGGCGTCGCGTTCTTCGGCTTCCTCTCCCTGTTCCCCGCTGTCGTGGCTGCTGTGCTGGCCTACGGCCTGGTTGCGGATCCGGCGCAGATCCGCAACCAGGCCGAGGATCTGGCCGCGGCGATGCCCGCGTCCGGGCGTGATCTGGTGCTCCAACAGCTCGACGCCCTCACGTCGGCGCCGCGGCAGGGACTGGGGATCGGCCTAGCGATCGCCGTGGCCGCCGCACTGTGGAGTGCTTCGGGCGGTGTCGGCAACCTGCTGACGGCGGTGAACCTCGCCTACGACGAAGATGAGTCGCGCGGGTTCGTCCGCCGGAAGCTGCTGGCGCTGGGGATGACGGTGGGGGCGATCATCTTCGTGTTGCTAGCGATCGCCCTGTTCGCGGCGGGGGCAGCGATCGGGGAGGACATGGCGACGCCGTTGCGGATCCTGCTGGAGGTCGTACGGTTGTTGCTGGCGATCGTCTTGATCACGGTGGCTCTGGCGGTCGTCTATCGATTGGCGCCGGACCGCGATGCGCCGCGCCTTCGCTGGGTCTCCATCGGTGCGGCCGTCGCCACCGCGATCTGGCTGGTCGCGTCGATCGGCTTCTCGGTCTATGTCGCCACCTTCGGCAACTACGCCAAGACGTACGGCAGCCTGGCGGCGGTGGTGGTGCTGATGCTGTGGCACGCGGTCAAGGCCGACTCGACCCCATCCAGCGAGTACCGGCCGACGTGACGTCTGGTACGGCGGTTGGTGTTGGGAAGGGCGGGTACTCGGTGGGTGTGACGGATTCTGTTATTGCGGTTCTCGACATCGACGGCACTCTGGTTGATTCGAATTATCACCACGCGCTCGCGTGGTACCGGGCCCTGCGCTCGGTGGGCGAGACCTACCCGGTGTGGCGGCTGCACCGGCTGATCGGTATGGGTGGGGATCAAGTGGTCACGGCGATCGGAGGCGAAGACCTGGAACGCAGGGTCGGCGACCGGGTCCGGGAGGAGCAGGGCAAGGAGGTCGACGCGCTGCTTGACGAGATGGCATTGTTGCCTGGGGCCCGCGATCTCCTGCTGGCCATCAAGGAACGCGGTCACCGTCTGGTACTAGCCAGCTCTGCCCAAGAACGACATGTCGACGTCTTCCTGGACAAACTGGATGCCCGCGGCATCGTCGACGGCTGGACGACCAGCGCAGACGTCGAGGAGTCCAAACCCGCGCCGGATCTGCTCCAAGTGGCGCTGAGGAAGCTCGGCGTGTCGTCCGACGCCGCGAGCGTGGTCATCGGTGACTCGGTGTGGGACGTCAAAGCGGCCACCCGGGCCGGGATGCCCGTGATCGTCGTCCGCTCAGGTGGGTTCGGTGACGATGAACTGCGGGAGGCCGGCGCGAAGGACATCTACGACACGCCCGGCGACCTGATGGAGGCTCTGGACAGCACACCGCTCGGCTCGCCTGACTGCTGGGACCAGGCAAACGACGAGCGGGTATGGCCTTCATGAGGTGGATGGCTTGGAGTTGGGGCTGTGGGTGAGGCGGTCGCGTCGGTCCTGCTCGCGTTTGGAGTAGGCGGCGGCGCGGATCGCCTCGTCCGATTCCAGGCCGGAGCCGAGGCCGCCGCCGAGGGTTGCGGCGGATGCGACGAACCAGGTCAGGACGAACAGGTCCGCGTGGCTGATCGGGTTCTGGAGGTAGCCGCCCATCACGTCGGGGTCGAGGACGAAGAACGCCCAGGCCAGGTTCACGACGTACAGGGCGGCGTAACAGATGAGGACGCCGACGGTCAGGGTCAGCAGGGTCGAGCCGTTGTAGAGGCGTGATCTTTCCCGTGCCTGCGAGCAGCCAGACCGTGGAGTTGACCGTGGCGACGGCTCCGGTTGCCAGCGCGGCCACGAGTGCGGACTTCAGGCCCGGTACCAGCAGCCACGGACGGTTGGCGAGCACCATGCCCACGAGCAGGCGCCAGGGCCGCGCAAGTGTGGGAGGGCCACGCTGTGCACATCCATCGGTTGGGGGTCTGACATGCTGCTGACCAGGGAGCGCACCGCCCGACGGGTGCGGGCATGCATCCGGAGTCCGCCCAGCGCGGGCAGTGACAGTACTGCGGTCCGTTGCTCTGCGTCGGTCTCGACCAGCAGATGCCGGCCCTCGTGATCGTGGAGCGGAAGTTCGGTCAGCCCGACGACGAGGTCCCAATCGTGTTCGCGGGCCCGGTCCTGCAGCCGGCTCACCGCGGCCCCGACGTCCTCAGACCCGGTGGTGAACGGCTCACTCACGACGGTGATGTCCCAGTGGCCGCTGCCATCGAGCGGGCTCAGGTCGGTCAGCCGCCGGGCGATCTGGGTCGGCGCGGGTGGATCGGCCACCAGCCCGACGCAGAGGGGCTCCATACCGGCCTGGTACCCCTCTCGGCTGTGAGCACACACAGCGACCGCAGGCTGGAACTCAGGCGAGTGCAGGGTGCCCGGCCCACGGATGACCCATGGCAAGTTGCCTCCGGCAACATCAGTGGGAACCTCGCTGCCGATTTCCAGACCAATGCCGACGCCGAACGCGACCGCCGGCTGCAGCTTGCGCACCTCTATCGCCTGACCGACGACGCCGACATCCGCTACCTGCTCTCCTTCCTGCTGGCCCGGGCGGCGACCCACCAGCAGCTCTGCCGATCGGTCGCCGCGGAACTGAAAGAAGGAACCGCCGGATCCGAGTCAGCGCTCAGTCGTGGACGGCGCTCACGTGGTAGACGCGGCCGCCCCAGCCGTCGTCGGGGAAGGAGTCGGCGATCCGGACGTAGGCTGCCTTGTCCGGTCCGAGGTACGGCGTGAGGTCGAACGTCCTCGCCAGTTTGTTCTCACCGTCGTGGAACTGCTGCGTCTCGGTCGCCACCGTGGTCCACTGCTGCCCGTCGCCGCTGACCTGGACGACGAACTCGTTGTCGATCGTCAGGGTCGCGGAGGCGGTGGTGGTGTCCGATGGGAACGGGAAGCGGTAGACGAAGTACGAGTGCCCGTCGGCGAACCGGTTCTGGACGCCGTTGCTCTGTGAGCCGTCCGCGTCCCACAGCCAGGGAGTCTCGGCCGCCGTGCCGGTGTCGAAGTCGGCGGTGTTCGCGATCAGGATGTCGGCTCGGGTGCTGAACGACAGTTGCGGTCCGGACGTCGCCGTCGCGGTCACCGAGTAGCGGCCATCCGGCGTACCGGCTGGGATCGTCACATCGAGCTGGACCGACGAGTGCACTGGTACGGCGTTGCCGTGTGGGCGAAGTACCACGGTCGAGCGTGGGGGAGTGACCGCCCATCCCGACGGGGCAGCCGCTCGTACGGCGACATGAAGTGGCTCGTGTCCCGTGGCCTGGACGTCGACTGTCAGCTTCACGTGGGTGGCGGCGCCGGTCGACGGCATCACCACCGGCAGCGCCGGGGCGATCGTGGCCGACAACGACCGTACCGGTGGTGTGGACGGCACGGCGGCGATCAGCGCGCTGAGGGCACTGGCCTGGGTACGCCAGTCGAAGACATTCGGCTCGGCGCCTGACCATCGCTCACCCAACCGGTCGGACGCGTCCCGATCGTGGCCCCAGACCGTTGCGGCCTGCTGAGCAACGAAGTCGGTGTAGCGGTGATCGTGCGTGGTGTCGGCGAGGTCCATCCAGTAGCGCATGAAGATGCCCTTGAACTGCTTGCCGTTGTCGTCGCACGTACGGCCGGGCGCATCGCAGTACTCCGTCAGGACGCCATCGGACACCAGTCCGCCCGGAGCGATCGCTGCGTCGGCCAACCGTCGTACCGTGGTCGACAGCTTCGGGTCATGGGTCGCTCGCCACAGCTCGAGGCCGGCGCCGATGGCCAGGCCCTGGTTGTAGCTCCAGACCGTGTCTCCGTTGCTGTGGCAGTCGTCGGTCAAACCGTCGTTGACCAGGCCGGCGGAGTTGATCATGCCGCTACCGGTGAACCAGTTCCAGCCCTCCTTCGCGCGACCGAGCCAATGCTTGTCGCGCGGCAGGCGGTTGTGGAGCTCGGCGGTGAGGCGGATCCACAGCCCGTTGGTGACGGCATTCTTGTAGGTGCGTTCCGCGTTCCACCAGACGCCGCCGCCACACGTGCTCGGATCCCAGTAGCCCTCGACGTACTCCGCGATCGTGACCGCCATCTCGAGGTACTTGCGGTTCTTCGTCAGGTCGTACGCCTGGATCCAGGTCAGCCCCCACCACTCGGAGTCGTCGATGGCGCGACTGGTGAAGTTGCCGAGCAGTGGATCGCCGGACAGGTAACCCGCCGGGAACACGCCCTTGTCCTTCTCGAAGGTGTTGTCCAGCTGGGGCAGGTAGCGCCGGTCGCCGGTGCGCTCCATGTAGTCGCCGATGGTCTGCAAGGCGACCGCGGAGTTCCACCAGCTCGACGGGAACCATGCCTTGTCCGATTCGTAGGAACTCATCAGCTCGTCGGCGGCGACCCGGGCCCGGGCGGTCGCCGCCGGACCGGTGGGTGCTGGACCGGTGGGTGCCTGACCAGCGCTAGCGGCCGGCGCCGCGGCTACCAGCACCACTCCGGCCAGCAGTAGTTGCAGAGTTCGGGCAGCACGATTCACGGCGATGATCTCCTCGATTGCTTCGGGGCGGCTCGGGCGGACCGAGGGCTGGAAACGTTTCAAAACACTGCTGAAAGGTATCGTGGCCGCACCAGACAACGCTGTCAATGGTCGAGGGCCGGCGGTTGTGGCGGGAGTTCCTGGTTTGGTTGTGGGACTTGCCACAGGTGGGTGGGGGTGGCGGGATGTCACGATGTCCGGAGCATGGTTGAACAGGGGTGGTCTCGGGCGGGGCGGGCGGCGTTGTTTGCTGTCGTCTGCGTGTTGTTGACTGCGCTTGGTCATGTGCTGATGTCGGATGCATCGCTGCCGTGGTGGGCGGTTGCCGGGGCGTTCGTCGGGGTCTGGGCTTGCGGGTGGTGGCTGGCGGCGTACGAGCGGGATGTCGTTTCGGTTACCGCGATCGCGGTTGCCGCGCAAGCTGTCCTGCACGTCGGCTTCACCATCGCGGAGATGATCGGCTCGGCCGGTTCTGTTCCTGCGCAGCCGGCGATGGTTCACGAGATGGCGCATGCGCAGGGAATGGCGCACGGTGGCGGGATGATTCTCGGGTCGATGCTCGGGATGTTCGCGGCCCATCTCGTAGTGGCGCTGCTGAGTGGGCTTTGGCTGGCGTACGGCGAACGCGCGGTGTTCCGTGTTGTCCGGTACGCCGCGCAGCGGGTCCGCGCGTCGCTCACCCTGGTGCACCGGGTGTCGGCGCCGCTCGGGCTGCCTCGTGTCAGGCCGAGCCTGGCGTTCCGGGTCCGGACCATGCGACGACTCCGTCTGGTCCACGCCATCGTTTCCAGGGGTCCTCCCGCTGGGGTCGCTGTCGGTTGACAGCTCGACCCACCCGTCGCTGAGCCTCTGTGGCCGCGGCGGGTTCGGCCATGCCTGCCCGGCGCGGCCGTCATGCGATCGGATCCGGCCGGACCGCCCGTCGGATCGTGGATTCCTGGAGATGCAGATGGAACGTAGTGGTGATGTGGCAACAAAGGTCGGTGGCGTGCAAAGGCCACCGGGAAAACAAGGCAGCAGGGGAGCCGGGCTGTTCCGGGCCTTCTGGCGATGGCACTTCTATGCGAGTTTTCTGGTCATTCCGGTAGTACTGGTGCTGGCCGTGACCGGCTTGATCTACCTGTTCAGGTTCCAGATCGAGCCGGCTCTGCACGCCGATCTGATGAAGGTGCAACAGCCGGCCGGACTACGGGCTCAGCAGTACGACGCTCAGCTCGCTGAGGTGAAGAAGGCGTTTCCGGACGCGAGCGTGCTGTCGATGACCGAGCCGTCCGGCCCCGATCGGTCGACCGTCTTCTCGGTGGAGACCGCGGAAGGCGCCACCCGGGACGTGTTCGTGGATCCGTACCAGGGGGAGGTACTGGGGTCGCTGGATCCGGACTCGACGCTGTCGGGTGGCGCGATCCTGCTGCACGGCGAATTGATGGCCGGTCGTTGGGGCGACGCGGTGATCGAGATCGGTGCTTGCTGGGCGTTGGTGATGGCGATCACCGGCTATTACCTGTTCGTCCGAGGGCGGGTCGCCCGGGCGCGACGGCGTACGGCGGAAGCAGCGGGCGCCGTACTCCGGTCGCGGCATGCGTTGACGGGGTCGGTGCTGGGCGTCGGCCTGCTGTTCCTGATCGTGTCGGGCCTGCCGTGGACGGGTTTCTGGGGCGCGAAGGTGCAGCAGTTCGCGACCAGCCAGGGCAGTTCGATGTGGGGCGAGGACCCTGGTGCGCTGTCGAACCCGACGTCGACGTTGGACGAGTCGTTGCCGCACAGTCATGCGGTGCCCTGGGCGCTGGGGGAGTCGAAGGTGCCGAAGTCGGATCCGAACCAGGACCGTCGTTCAGTGGCCACCATCGACACCGCAGTGGTTGTCGGCGCCCAGAACGGGCTGGCGCGGCCGCTGACGATCGCATTGCCTTCCGGCGAGGAGGGCGTGTACTCCGTGATCGGGTATGCCTTCCGGAATCCGGCCAAGGAGCGGACGCTGCACGTCGACCAGTTCGGTGGGCAGGTGGTTTCGACGTACGGCTACCAGGACTATCCCTTGCTGGCCAGGACGGTCGCCCAAGGGATCGCGCTGCATGAGGGCCGGCGACTGGGGACCGCGAACATGGTTCTCACCACGGCGTTCTGTCTGGGCGTGATCTTCATGTGCGTCTCCGGCCCGCTGATGTGGTGGCGCCGTCGCCCGAAGGCGGCCGGCGCCGTCGGTGCGCCGAGGGGCCGGTTGCCGTTGAAGGCGACGCCGGTGCTCGCGGTCCTCGTGGTCGCGCTGGCGCTGTTCCTGCCGATGTTCGGGATCACGCTGGTACTCGCCCTGCTGCTCGACCAGTTGGTGATCCGGCGTACCCCGAGACTGCGCGCCTGGTTCAACACAACCGACTGAAACACCCCTCAGCAACGGCGCTCAACGACAGCGCCGTTGCTGAGGCCGGCCGATGTATGGTTGTGACGCACCTAGCCGGTCTGAGTCCGGTGGTCAGGCGCCAGGGCTTTGGGTCCGAGGCGGGGTCGCGTCTGTGGGCGATGGAGCGATCGTGTCTGAATCTCCTTCAGCTGTTTATCTGGGGGTCGACGGCGGTGGTACCAAGACCGCGTTCGCGTTGGTGAGCGCGGCGGGGGAAGTGCTGGCGACGGCCTTGGCGCCCAGCTGTTACTACCTGGGCGGGAGCATCGACCTGGTTGAGGATGTTCTGCGGTCAGGTGTCGGAGCGGTGTGTGCTTCGGCTGGTGTTCGGCCTGAGCAGATCGCGTATGCGTTTGTCGCGCTGCCTGGTTATGGCGAGGTCAGCGGGGACGTGGAGACGTTGAACGGCATCCCGGCGAAGGTACTTGGGCATCAGCGGTACGCCTGTGACAACGACATGGTCGCGGGATGGGCCGGGTCGCTGGGTGGGGTCGATGGGGTCAACGTCATCGGTGGCACCGGGTCGATGGCGTACGGGGAGTACGGCGGCCGTGGGTTGCGGGTCGGCGGTTGGGGGGAGCTGTTCGACGACGAAGGGTCGGCGTACTGGATCGCGGTCCGCGGGCTGAACACGTTCGCGAAGATGTCCGACGGGCGGCTGAGTGAAGGCCCGTTGCGCAAGCGCCTGGCAGAGCATCTGCAGCTCGCCGCGGATCTCGATCTCGTCGATGTCGTGCTCAATCGCTGGCAGGGCGACCGGGCGCGGATCGCGTCCTTGGCGCCGGTCGTGAGCGCCGCGGCGACCGATGGGGACGGGGCCTGTGCTTCGATCCTCAGTGAGGCTGGCCAAGCCTTGGCTGGTCTGGTGTTGTCGACGGCTGCCCAGCTTGAGTTCCCCGCCGGTGAGGTCGTGCCGGTGTCGTGGTCCGGGGGTGTCTTCGCGAGCGAGCAGGTCAGGGCCGCCTTCAAGAATCAGCTGGCCGACGCACCGGTGGAGCTGCGGGATCCGATCGCCTCGCCGGTGCTGGGAGCGGCTTTGTACGCGGCTCGCCTGGCAGGCAGTCCGTTGAGTGCCGAGAGCGTTCGCCGAAATGGTCCGTGGGCGATGCCAGACTCACGCCATGGATGACTTGACGCAGCCGGCCGGCTCTCAGGGGACTGAGTTTGTTGATGCGGACCTTCGGGGAGCCCGGTTTGTCCGGGCTGATTTGTCGGGGGTGGTGATGCGGTCGGTGCAGGTTGGCGGGGCGGATATCGATGCGCCGTGGTTGCTCGAGGGTGACGACAGCCTGCTGGTCAACGGGGTCGACGTCGTTCCGTTTGTGGATGCTGAGCTGAATCGGCGGTTTCCTGGGCGGGCGGAGCGGCGGGCCTCGGATCCGGATGGATTGCGGGCCGCGTGGGCGGCGCTCGAGCGGGCCTGGGAGGGGACGCTTGGGCGGGCTGCGGCGATGCCGGCGGGGACGGTCGATGTCTCGGTCGACGGGGAGTGGTCGTTCGCGCAGACGTTGCGGCATTTGGTGATGGCGACCGATGTCTGGTTGCGGCGGGCGATTCTGGGCGTGGAGCAGCCGTTTCATCCGATCGGGCAGCCGAACGCGGAGTACGAGACCGATGGGAACGACATGTCGGTGTTCGCGACGGGCACGCCGTCGTATGACGAGGTGCTGATGGTCCGGGCCGAGCGGGTGGGGATGGTGCGGGCGTTCATCGCGGGCGTCACCGTCGAGGAGTTGGCGACGGTCCGGGCGAATCCGTGGGCGCCTGAGTATCCGGAGACCACGTTGTCGTGTCTGCACACGATTCTCCAGGAGGAGTGGGAACACCACCGGTACGCCGTACGCGATCTGGACGCCATCGAGGGCAAGTAGCGCGGTACTGTCCGCAGATGGAACTGCGTCGGGTGCAGTACTTCGTGGCCGTCGCCGAGGAGGCTCATTTCGGGCGGGCGGCGGCGCGGCTGAACATGGCCCAGCCGCCGTTGTCGCAGCAGATCAAGTTGCTCGAGGCCGAGGTCGGGGTGCAGCTGCTGCATCGGACGACCCGGAAGGTCGAGTTGACCGAGGCCGGGCGGCGGTTTCTCGAACGGGCGCGGGAGATCCTGGCGGCTGTGGACAACGCGGTCGTCGAGGCCAATGAGGTCGCCAGCGGGACGTTGGGACGGATCGCGATCGGGTTCACCGGGTCGGCGACCTACGACTTGTTGCCTTCGTTCGTACGCGCTGTCCGGGCGGATCTGCCGGGGATCGAACTGGACATCCACGGCGAAATGCTCACGCCACGACAGGTCGCCGCTTTGCTGGACGGCACGCTGGACCTGGCCTTCCTCCGCCCGCCGGTCCGCAGCCCACAGATCGAGGTCCGCGTACTTCGCCGGGAGCCATTGATCGCCGTCCTACCCACCCAGCACCCACTCGCCGCCAGCGACAAGGTCCGCCTGTCGGATCTCGCCGACGACCCGTTCATCACCTACCCGTCGCACAATCGCTCGGTCGTCTACGACGCCGTCCTGGACACCTGCCAGCACGCGGGGTTCGTACCGGCCACGATGCACGAGGTCGCCGAAACCTCCACCCTGGTCTCCTTCGTCGCCGCCGGCCTGGGAGTTGCCCTGGTACCGGCGTCAGTCCAGCATCTCCAAATCACCGGCGCCGCCTACCTACCCCTGGCCGGCACCACCAACGAGGTAGAACTGGCCCTCGCAACCCGAGCCGACGAGCCGTCCCCACTGATCGCCAAAGTCCGCTCCCGGGCCGAAGCCCTGATCGGCGGCGGCCGCCGCCTCCCTCCCACCCACTAACCGCCCCACGCAATCATTGGAAAGATTCCTTCCTCTCTGGCGGAACCCCGGCTGCCGATGCGATCGTGCATCGGAATGTGCCTAGGGGAGGGGAATCGGACAATGCTGTCTCGAACCAGGAAGTACGGCGCCGTGCTGGCCGCCGGGGTGGTGATCGCCTCGATGCTGGGGGCAACGCCCGCGGCGGTCGCGGCGAAGCGGCCGAAGGATCTTGGCTACGGCGACAAAGTGCTGTTGCAGAAGGCACGGACGAAAGGCCAGAAAACGGTCACGCTGCTGGTGGCGGCGGACCGGGGGAAGAGCAACCAGGTTGCCAAGAGCCTCGAAAAGCTCGGCGGCACCGTTGAGGAGCGCACCGACTCGGTGGGCTACCTGCGGGTCAAGATCAGCATCGACAAGGCGCAGGACGTCGCGAACGTCGCGGGCGTGACCACGGCTGACGTCGACGATCTGATCCCGCTCGACGATCCGCGACCGCTTGGCGCTGAGGATCCCATCCCGCAGCAGGCGCCGAACGCGTCGACCGAGCGGGCCAACCCGTACCTGCCGACCCAGGACACGGGCGCGGCACAGTTCGTCAACACCAACCCGACCTGGGACGGCCGCGGTACCACGATCGGCATTCTCGACAGTGGCGTCGACCTGAGTCACCCGGCGCTGAACACGACCTCGACCGGCGAGCGCAAGATCGTCGACTGGGTCACCTACACCGACCCGACCTTCGTCGGCGGCGTCAACGCCGACAACGACCCGACCTGGCTGTCGATGACCCAGTCGGTCGACGGGGCGACCGTCGGGCTGCCCGGCCAGACCGTCCGGACCGCCACGTTCAACGAGCGCGACCCGCGGCTCGGCGGCGAGCTGGGGAACGACGTCAACCGGGACGGCAACCCGGCGGGGTCGTCCGGGCTCTTCCCGGTCGCGTGGAACAAGGACACCGGCACCGTCTGGGTGGACACGAACCAGAACGGCACCTTCGCCGACAACCAGGCCATGACCGACTACAAGGTCAACTACGACACGGGCGTGTTCGGCACCGACAACCCGGCGACTCCGATCAAGGAGTCGGTGCCGTTCGTCGTCCAGACCGACCCGGCCGACAACGCGGTGAACATCGGCATCGTCTCCGGTGCGCACGGTTCGAACGTGGCCGGCATCGCCGCGGGCAACAACATCTTCGGCGGGGCCGCCGACGGCGCCGCGCCGGGCGCGAAGCTGGTCTCCGTCCGGGTCTGCCTGTTCACTGCCGGCTGCACCAACCACGCGCTGCTCGAAGGGATGATCTACGCGGTCACCGTGGCGCACGTCGACGTGATCAACATGTCGATCGGCGGGCTGCCGGCGCTCAACGACGGCAACAACGCCCGCGCGGTGTTGTACAACCGGCTGATCAACGACTACGGCGTCCAGATGTTCATCTCGGCCGGTAACAGCGGCCCCGGGATGAACACGGTCGGCGACCCGTCCGTGGCGACCCAGGTCGTCAGCGTGGGTTCGTACATCAACAAGGACACCTGGATGTCGAACTACGGCTCGCGGGCCGGCCAGTACGACAACCTGCACCCGTTCTCCTCGCGTGGTCCGTCGGAGGACGGCGGCTTCAAGCCCCAGATCGTCGCGCCGGGCGCCGCGGTCTCGGCCGTACCGACCTGGCAGAACGGTCAGCCGGTGGCCGGAACGTACGCGCTGCCGCCGGGGCTGGGCATGTTCAACGGGACCTCGATGGCCTCACCGCAGATGGCGGGCGCCGGTGCG
Source organism: Kribbella sp. NPDC051718 (assembly GCF_040681515.1). Classification (NCBI taxonomy): domain Bacteria; kingdom Bacillati; phylum Actinomycetota; class Actinomycetes; order Propionibacteriales; family Kribbellaceae; genus Kribbella; species Kribbella sp. NPDC051718. The sequence continues at coordinate 444,992 of NZ_JBFAYZ010000003.1, forward strand.
TTGCTGCTGAGCGCCGCGAAGGCCAGGGGGATCACCGTCACGCCGGCCCAGCTGCGCAAGGCGCTGCTGTCGACGGCACGGTTCATGCCGGAGTACGGGGCCTACGAGCAGGGCAACGGTCTGGCCAGGGTCAGCGCTGCCTGGGACGACCTGAGGAAGAGTCCGCGGACCGACACCATCACCGCTGCGGTTCCGGTCAGCACGGCGCTGTCGGGTTTCCTCGCCACGCCTGGTGTGGGCACCGGCATCAACGACCGCGAAGGCGTCACGCAGGGCGTCCAGTACACCCGGACGTACACCTTGCGGCGCACGTCCGGCCCGGCCGGATCGGTGAACTACAAGCTGTCGTGGAAGGGCGAGGGCGGCATGTTCGAGGCGGCGGACAACGTCACGCTGCCGCTCAACACGGACGTCACGTTGCCGGTCCTCGTCAAGCCCACCAGCGCCGGAGCGCATTCGGCGATCCTGAACTTCGACGATCTCAGCTCACCGGGGATCGAGTTCCAGACCCTGAACACCTTCGTCGTGCCGTACAGCCTGACGCAGGCGGCGGCCGCCAAGACGATCACCGGCAAGGTCAACCGGGACCAGTTCCTGACCTACTTCTTCCAGGTCCCGGCCGGGTCGCCGGCCTTCAAGGTCGACCTGACGGGTCCGAACGGCTCGCAGGGCACCGGGCAGGCGCGTTTCCTGCGGTTCCACCCGTACGGCACGCCCAGCGAGGGCGACGTCAACAGCCTCTATTGCTACAACCCGCCGGTACCGGGTGGGACTTGCCAGGGCGATCCGGCCAGCCGCACGGTGGCCAATCCGCTGGCGGGTGTGTGGGAGGTCGTGGTCGAGGCACGGCGTACGTCGGACCGCACCCAGACTCCGTTCGTCCTGACGGCGGCGGTGCTCGGCGCGTCGGTGTCCCCGAACCCGGATGTGATCGCTTCGGGCACGCTGGGACAGCCGATGAACCGCTCGTACACGCTGACGAACTCGTTCGGGCCGTTCGTCGGGCGTGCGGTGGGAACCGCGCTGGGTAGCGCGAAGCTCGCCACACCGACGGCCACGGAGGGTGGACCGCAGCAGCAGTTCCTCATGCAGGTACCGGCCGGAACGACCTCGCTGCGCGCCACGATCGGGAATGCGAGCGACCACGGCGCGGACCTCGACCTGTTCGTCTACAACTGCACGTCCGGAACCTGTGTTCTGGCAGCGCAGAGTGCGGGCAGTACGGCAGAGGAAACGATCACGGTGAACAACCCGGCGGCAGGAACCTGGGTCGCGCTCGTCGACCCGTTCTCGGTACCGGCGGGATCCACGACGTACAACTACCGTGACGTGTTCAGCAGCCCCGCCTACGGCTCCGTTGCCATCCCGGACGTCAACGCATTGCGAGCCACGGGCGCGCAATGGACAGTCCAGGCCGCGGTGACCCCCACCGGTGTACCCGGACCGGGACGAGTCCTGCTGGGTGGCGTCGAGGTCCGCACAGACTCCAACGTCCTGATCGGAAAGGGAGACGTCATAGTCCAGTCAATCAGCTGACCCGAACCCTGCACGACCAACTCTGCGTCTGCCACGGCCATACAGCCTGGCAGGCGCAGAGTTGTGCGTTGGCCTCGGGGGATTGAGAGTCTTGGCGTCTTAGTGGCGACTTTTTAGGTATTTCCCTTGTCCTGCTGGGGAGTTGAGACTCGTTGGCATGACGCCGTTCATGCTCAGTGTTCAGGCACTTCTCGATGGGGAGGCCGCGCCGGTCGCCGGGGTCGAGGACAGCGTGCCGATGCCGATTCCGGTGGCGACCGACGTACAGGTGATCGTCCGGTCGCTGGCCGAGCAGTTGGTCAGTGAGGCCAACGCGATCCTGCGCCCGCGTGGTGACGTGATCGAGCTGGTCGATCAGGTCGGGCCGGGGGAGCTGACCTTCACGATGACCTACCACGAGCGGGCCGCGCGGGTTCGGACGGTGATGTCCGGGCATTCCGCGCTGGTCAGCCTCGATCTCTCGGGTGAGTCCGACCAGCAGCCCCGGCGGTTGAGCAGTGAGGACGAACTGCAGGGGCTCGTCCTCAACCTGATCGAGCCGCATCCGCACGCCGAGCGTCAGGAGTGATCGTGCAGTACGAGTTGCGCTACAACGTCATCGAACCCAAGCGGAACAGCTACCAGAACGTCATCGACCGGCTCGGCGACCAGCCGGCCACCCGGTACCAGGAGGCGACGCTCGACGTCGAACCGCGGGAGAACTTCCACTACCGGCCGACCTGGATCCAGGACCGCGAGCTGTACGACCCGCGCTACACCGCACTCCAGCTCACCGACCCCTACTCCTACGCCGATCCGCGCAACTTCTACTACACCCCGTACGTGACCAACCGCGCCGCACTGCACGACGAGTTCGGCAAAACCCTGAACTACCTGGAAGGCCGCGACCTACTCGGCCGCATGCCAGCGGCCTGGCGAGACGTCCTCGCCACAGTCGTGATCCCCCTGAGGCACTACGAGTCCGGCGCTCAACTGGTGACGGTCGCCGGCGCACGCTTCGCCTACGGTACTTCGCTCGAGCAGTGCTGCACCTTCGCCGCGTTCGACCGCATCGGCAACGCCCAGATGCTCTCCCGCGTCGGTATCGCCCTAGGCGCCGGCGCTGGGGGAGTACTGACCACAGCCAAGCAGGACTGGCTCACCGGCGAACACCTTCAGCCGCTGCGCAAGCTCGTCGAGGAGACCATGATCGTCGACGACTGGGCCGAAGGTCTGCTCGCGATCGACCACATCGACCAGCTGATCTATCCGTTGCTCTACACAGGTCTCGACGAGCAGGCCCTGCTCACCGGCGCCGGTGCCTACTCGCTCTTCGCCCAACACCTCAGCACCTGGTACGCCGACCAGCGCAAGTGGCTCGACGCCCTCATCACCGCCTGGCACGCGGACCCCGACCATGGCCCCGCCAACGCGGAACACCTGGCCCGCATCGCGACCACCTGGCAACCAAGAGCGCAGGAAGCCGTCGCAGCACTCGCCACGAAGCTGGACGGAGTACAGGCATGACCACCACGCTGCGCCAGGTCGGCATCGACATCCAGGACGCCGAGGAGAACCGGCCGCTCGTCGACGCGATCAAGGCGGACAACCCCGAGCTGACCATCCGGCACCTGCCCGGGCTGCTCAAACTCCAGTCGGCGGGCCGGATCGTGATCAACCGCGAGACCGTCGAGGCCCAGCTCGGCCACGAGTGGGACACCGGCGAGTTCCAGCTGGCGATCGTCTCGTACGCCGGCAACTTCACCGAGTGGGACGACGACCAGATCATCGTGAGTTGGGAGCACTGACCATGACCGAAGCCATCACCCGCCCGAAGAAGCTCCCGCTCAAGGAGCGGTACGCGCTGCTCACCCGTGACCTCGACTGGGAGCCGAGCTACGTCAGCAAGGAGCAACTGTTCCCGCACACGTCGTACGAGGGCATCAAGGTCCACGACTGGGACGGCTGGCAGGACCCGTTCCGGCTGACTGTCGACGCGTACTACAAGTACCAGGCGGAGAAGGACAAGCGCCTGTACGCCGTACTCGACAGCTTCGCGCAGAGCCAGGGGCATCTCGGGTTGTCGGACGCGTCGTACCTGAACTCGATCAAGCTCTTCATCCAAGGTGTCACGCCACTGGAGTACGCCGCGCACCGGCACTTCGCCTACCTAGCGCGCTATCTCGAGGGACCGGCCCCGCGGTTCGCCGCGTTGTGCCAGAGCGTCGACGAGCTGCGGCACTGCCAGACGCAGATCCACACGATCAGCAACTACAACAAGTACTACGGCGGCTTCCACAGCTGGTCGAAGATGCACGACCGGGTCTGGTACCTGTCGGTGCCGAAGTCGCTGTTCGACGACGCGATGACGGCCGGGCCGTTCGAGTTCCTGATCTCGATCTCGTTCAGCTTCGAGTACCTGCTGACGAATCTGCTGTTCGTGCCGTTCATGAGCGGCGCGAGCTTCAACGGGGACATGCCGACGATGTCGTTCGGGTTCTCGGCGCAGTCCGACGAGAGCCGGCACATGACGCTCGGGCTGGAGGCGATCAAGTTCCTGCTGGAGCAGGACGAGGACAACGTGCCGATCATCCAGGACTGGATCGACAAGTGGTTCTGGCGGGCGTACCGGATGTCGGCGCTGGTCGCCGCGATGATGGATTACATGCTCCCGAAGCCGGTGATGAGCTGGAAGGAAGCGTTCGAGCTGTACTTCGAGGACCAGATGCTCGGTGGGCTGTTCCCGGATCTGGAGTTCTACGGCATCCGCCCGCCGCGGCATGTGGAGCAGGCGATCGCCGAGAAGGATCACCTGTCCCACCAGGTTTACAAGATCCTGCACAACTTCAGCTTCGCCGCGTCTTTCACTACCCAGACGCCGACCGACGAGCACTCGAAGTGGCTGGCCGAGCAGTACCCGGAGACGTATCCGCAGCAGTACAAGCCGGTCTGGGACAAGCACGCTCGAATTGAGGCGGCCGGCGGCCGGGTGTTCTTCCAGGGGCTGCCGCAGTTGTGCCAGGTCTGTCAGATCCCGATGGCGTTCACCGAGACCGCTGACCCGGCTGCGATCTCGTTCCGGCGCAGCGAGTTCCGCGACGAGACGTTCCATACCTGCTCGGACGGGTGTCAGTGGATCTTTGAGCGAGAACCGGAGAAGTACGTCCAGGCGTGGTTGCCGGTGCACCAGATCTACCAGGGCAACTGCGGCGGGCCGAGCGTCCCCGAGGTGCTCGAGTGGTACGGGATCCAGGACGGTGACGCCGGTGAGTACCGCGGGTCGCCGGACGCTCGATCGTGGGCCGAGTGGCACTCGAGCGCGACGAAGGAGGCGTGAGCGATGCCGGTGAAAGCGTTGTACGACTACGACTTCCCGTCGGCTGATCGGCAGGAACTGTTCGGTGACGATCAGCTCGTGTACGTCCACTGGGACGGCAATCCGCTGTTCTGTTCGGCCGCCTGCTTCCGGGTGCCGCGGGCGATGCCGTTCGGCGAGTTCGTCGCCGGGATGGTCGCGCCGTGGGCCGGGTCGGATCCGGACTTCGACGCCACGGCATCTCTTGATTGGCGGTTGTTCGACGAGCCGCTGAGCGCCGTACCGGATGCGTCCTTGACCGATCTCGGGATCGGGCACAAGGCACTGTTGCACTTCACGGTCTGAGGTCTTGGTATGAGCGACGAGACCTACACCGTGACGATCGAGCCGATCGGCGCTGAGATCAAGTGTCGTGCGGACCAGACCGTTCTCGACGCCTGTCTGCGCGAAGGCGTGTGGTTGCCGCATGCCTGCACTCACGGGACTTGCGGCACGTGTAAGGCGCAGGTGTTGGAGGGCGAGCTGGATCTCGGCGACGCTTCGCCGTACGCGCTGCTGGAGAGCGAGCGCGACGAGGGAGCTGCTCTGCTCTGCGTGGCCAAGCCGCGTAGCGATGTGACCATCGAGGGTGAGGTTGATGTCGATGAGGGCGTCGAGATCCATCCGGTACGCGACTACGCCGGCCGGGTTGTCGAGCTGGCCGAGGTGAGCGCCGGCGTACGACGGCTGCGGGTGGCGTTGACGGAACCGATCCCGTTCAACCCGGGGCAGTACGTGCTGCTGCGGACGCGTGACGGTGAGACGCGGCCGTACTCGCTGGCCGGTCTGCCCGGCGATACGATCGAGTTGCATGTCAAGCGATCGGCGGACGGGTTGGCGACGGACGGCTGGATCTTCAAGGACCTGGCTGTCGGCGACACGGTGTCGGTCTCCGGACCGTACGGGCAGTTCTTCCTGCGACCGGCCCGGGACGAACCGGTGCTGTTGTTGGCCGGCGGGACCGGACTCGCGCCGATGAAGGCGATCCTGCAGCATCTTGCGACGACAGGTTGCTCGCGGCAAGTAGTCCTGTACCACGGTGTGCCGACTGTCGATGACCTGTACGAGCACGAGTGGTTGCAAGCGTTCGCTTCAGCACATGAGTGGTTCGACTATCGTCCGGCGCTGTCGCGATCATCGTATGAGGGGCGCAGCGGGCGGGTGCCGGCCCTCGTCGCGGAGGACTATCCGCGGGCGGCCGGGCATGTGGCGTACCTGTGCGGCAGCCCCGAATTCGTCGCCGACTCGATGAAGGCGTTGATGAAGGCCCGGCTGTTCCCGCGCGACATCTACCGGGAGGACTTCTTCGACTCCGCCGACCGGGCCTCCGGACGGAACGTCGTCCGTAGTCCGCTGATCGGGCGATGACGATGGGAGGGCAGCCTTGAAGATCACGAAGGTCGAAGCGATCCCGTTCTCGATCCCTTATCGCAAGCCGCTGCGGTTCGCGTCGGGGGAGGTGACCGAGGCGGCGCATGTGCTGGTCCGGGTGCACACCGATGACGGGCTGGTCGGTGTTGCCGAGGCGCCACCGCGGCCGTTCACCTATGGCGAGACGCAGGCGTCGATCATCGCGGTCGTCTGCGGGGTGTTCGCCGAGCTGGTCGTCGGGCTGTCGCCGTTGGAGCGTGAGCAGGTGCGGGTCCGGCTGGGTCGTACGGTCGGCAATCCGACGGCCAAGGCGGCTATCGACATGGCGTTATGGGACGTTGTCGGGCAGTCGCTCGGGGTGTCGGTCACCGAGTTGCTCGGCGGATTCAGGGATCGGATGCGGGTGGCCCACATGGTCGGGTTCGCCGAGCCGGCCGAGATGGTTGCCGAGGCGGGGCGGGTGCGGGAGCAGTACGGGATCTCTACTTTCAAGGTGAAGGTGGGGCGACGGCCTCTGCACCTCGACGTGTCGGCGTGCCGGGCGTTGCGCGAGGCGATGCCCGACGCTGAGCTTTACATCGACGGGAATCGCGGCTGGACCGCTGCCGAGGCCGCCCGGGCGCTGCGGGCGATGGCCGACCTCGACCTGCTGTTTGCCGAGGAACTGTGCCCGGCTGACGACGTACTCGGCCGGCGTTGGCTGGTGAAGCAGAGCGGGATCCCGATGTACGCCGATGAGAGTGTGCCGACGCCTGGCGACGTGACGCGGGAACTGCTGGGCGGCTCGGCCACCGGGATCAGCATCAAGACCGCGCGTACTGGCTTCACCGGGTCGCATCGGGTGCTCGCGCAGTGCGAGGGGCTCGGCGTGGAAGTTGTCCTGGGCAACCAGATCGACGGGCAGATCGGAACGCTGTGCAGTCTCGCCTTCGGCGCTGCCTTCGAGGCGACGTCACGCCAGGCCGGCGAGTTGTCCAACTTCCTCGACATGGCCGACGACCTGCTGACCGAGCCGTTGGAGATCCGCGACGGCCTGCTCCGGGTCCGGGAAGCGCCCGGGCTCGGCATCGACATCGACGCGAGCAAGCTCGCGCACTACCGGACCGACCGTGCCTGACCTTGGTTCGTCGGGCGAGAAGGGAACCATCATGACCACGACCGAGGAGTCGGCCACCGCTGCCGCCACCGGCGCATCCGCGACCGAACGGTTCCGCGCCGACAAGACCGCCGTCGCCGACACACCGCCCGAACGGGTCAGCCTGCTGGCCCGGGAGGTCCTGGCGGCGGTCCACGCGACGATCCGCGCCAACCAGGTCAGCTATGCGGAGTACGACGCCCTGAAGGCCTGGCTGATCCAGGTCGGGGCGGATGGCGAGTGGCCGCTGTTCCTGGACGTCTTCCTCGAGAACGTCGTCGAGGAAGTCGCTTCGGCCGATCGCGAAGGCAGCAAGGGCACGATCGAGGGTCCGTTCTACGCTCCCGGCGCGCCTGAACTACCTGCCGAGGCGACCCTGCCGATGCGCTCCGACGAACCGGGGACGCCGTTGGTGTTCCATGGCCAGGTCCGGTCCGCCGACGGTACTCCGCTGGCAGGCGCCCGCGTCGACATCTGGCACTGCGACGACGCCGGCTTCTACGCCCAGTTCGCTCCCGGCCTTCCCGAGTGGAATCTTCGGGGCGTCATCACCGCCGACGACCAGGGCCGCTTCCGGATCCATACGATCCAGCCGGCGCCATACCAAATCCCCACCGACGGAGCCACCGGCGCGCTGATCCGAGCCGCCGACTGGCACGCCTGGCGTCCGGCTCACCTGCACCTCAAGGTCTCGGCGGATGGCCACCAGTTGGTCACCACCCAGCTCTATTTCCCTGGTGACCCGCACAACGAGGACGACATCGCGTCCGCGGTCAAGCCCGAACTAATGCTCGACCCCAAGCCTTCGGGCGACGGCGTAGACGTCGAGTACGACTTCGTCCTGGCCCCGTCATGACTTGTCGGTGAGGAGACCCATGCTGTTCGCGGTGACCATGCGAGTGAACCTGCCGCCCGACCTGGACCCGACGGTTCGCGACGCGACTCTCGCGCGGGAGAAGGCCTACAGCCAGGAGCTACAACGAGCCGGCAAGTGGCCGCACATCTGGCGAATCGCCGGCCAGTACGCCAACCTCAGCATCTTCGAGGTCGACACCATCGAAGAACTCCACCAACTCCTCTGGAACCTACCGCTCTTCCCCTACCTGAACCTGGAGATCCACCCCCTCACCAAACACCCCTCCGACATCTCTGCCTAACTACGGGTTGCTCAGGATCTTCGCAACTCGGTCGGGTGCTTCTATCGGGGCCAAGTGAGCCACATCGTCGAGGATCGTCAACTGCGCACCCGGCGCTCCGTTGACGATCCTCTGCGCATCTGCGATCGGCGTGGCGACGTCATCCCGCCCGGCGATCAGCGCGAACGGCCGAACGATCTGCCCCAGCCGCTCCCTGATGTCGAACTCGGCCAACGCCTCACAAGCCAACGCATAACTCTCGTCGTCAACCGCCCGCAACGACGCGATCAACACCTCAACCGCCGCCGGCTCCCGATCGGCGAACCCAGGCGAGAACCACCGCTCCCGCGACCCCTTCACCACCGCTTCCGTCCCCTCGGCCCGTACCAGCGCGGCCCGCTCGTGCCACATCCTCGGCGCCGAGAACCGCGCGCTGGTACAAGCCAACGTCGCTCCACTCACCCGATCCGCATGGTCAGCGAGCAACACCAACCCAACAGCCCCACCCAACGAATCCCCGGCATACCGAAACGCCCCCGCCCCCCAAATCTCCTCAACCCCGGCAACAACCCGTCCCGCCAACTCCTCAACACTGAACGCCGCCGCCGCAGGCTCCCCACTCCCATGCCCCGGAACCTCCCACCCCAGCACATCGAACCGCTCCCCAAGCCGCTCGACGCAATCCCCCCAAAGCGCCTCAACACCCGTCCCCAAACTCGCCCCAACCACCAGCAACTCCCGCCCACCCCCGGGCGCCCCAACCCACCCAAGCCCCGCAACCGTCCGCCGCTCAGATCCCCAAAAGCCCATGCCCCTGAGGCTACGGCCGCCGCCATACCCCCAACAAAGACCAATCCGATCCCATTCGATAGCCCACCCGTCCGAATCCAACTACGCCCACGCCGCCCGCCCCGCTCGCTCCTGCGTCGCTCACTCCACGCCCGGCTCCCACCCGTCCGAATCCAACTACGCCCCACGCCGCCCGCCCCGCTCGCTCCTGCGTCGCTCACTCCACGCCCGGCTCCCACCCGCCCTGTCTGCGGGCTCCTGCGTCGCCCGTGTGCGACCGCTGACGTGACTCGCCGGAGGGGTGGCGGGCCGCGTTGGGGTGGGTGCAGCGTGTGTGGGCGACCTACTCGTGGGCTTGCTCGGGGGACTCGTCTGGCCACGAGCCAGGTCGGCGGGCACGCCAGCAGAGCACCTCACCCCAGCACACCCCACCAGCACCCTCGACCAGAGCACCCCACCAGAGCACCCCACCAGAGCACCTCGTCCCGGACGGCACCGGGCGAGACGAGCGCTGTCATCAAGCGGGCGACGAAGGAGCCCGCGCCCCAGGGTGGGTGGGAGCGTCCGGCGTAAGGAGCGGGAGCGACTGGAGCGGGTCGCGTGGGGGAGTCAGCGGGCGCGGGCCTGGAGGATTTCCAGGTAGTGCGGGTTGTGCATGATGCCCAGGACGTTGCCGAAGGGGTCGATGACCGCGGCGGTGGTGAAGTTGCTGTCGCCGTGCGAAGTGATGGGCGTGTACTCCTTGGCGCCCATCGACAGAAGCCGCTCGAAGGTGCCTGCCAAGTCGTCGACGTGCCAGTGCATGACGGCGCCGCCGGGGGTGTTGGAGGCGCCGGGTGGGGCGTACTTGCGGTCGATGAAGCCGAGTTCGTCTTCGTCGTCGCCGATGCGGAACTCGAAGTACGCGGGCGGCGCGGGGGCCGGCGGGAACTGGAAGTACGCCTCCTGCCCGAGCAGTTCGGCGTACCAGTCGCGCGCCGCGGCCAGGTCGTCGGCATAGAAGCTGATCGTGGCGAATCCTCGGAACATCGGGGCACTCCCTCGGTCGTTCGAGGTGATCGTTCACCTCGTTGACATCCAGCATGCAGGTCAAAGTGTTCATCTTGTGATCACTTTGATGAGGACTGCTACTGATGCTTGACAGTGCCTGAAACCGGTTCGATGATGCATTCGAAGCCGATTAAGTGCGCAGTTATGCGCATATGTAAGCAGTTATCGCTGTGTCCGCCCCGCACACGAGGAGCTGTCCATGACCGATCTCAACCGCCGTAGGTTCCTGCAGTTCGCGAGTGCCACCGCAGCGGCCGCCGCGCTGCCGGCGATCATCGAGAAGGCCGCCGCGATCCCGGCGGCGATCAACTCCGGCACGATCGCGGACGTCGAGCACGTGGTGATCCTGATGCAGGAGAACCGGTCCTTCGACCACTACTTCGGAACGCTGCGCGGCGTCCGTGGGTTCGGCGACCCCCGGCCGATCCCGCTGCCCAGCGGGAAGAGCGTCTGGAACCAGGCGGACGGCAGCGGCAAGGTGACACTGCCGTTCCGCCCGGCGCTGAGCAACCTCGGTCTGACCTTCATCGAGGACCTGCCGCACGGCTGGAACGACACGCACAACGCCTGGAACGGCGGCCGGTGGGACCGGTGGATCTCTGCCAAGGGCACCACGTCGATGGCGCATTTGACCCGCAACGACATCCCGTTCCACTACGCCCTCGCCGACGCGTTCACCATCTGCGACGCGTACCACTGCTCCTTCATGGGCGCGACCGACCCGAACCGCTACTACATGTACACCGGCTGGGTCGGCAACGACGGCACCAACGGGGGACCGGTGGTCGGGAACGAGGAAGCCGGCTACGGCTGGAACACCTTCCCCGAGGTCCTTCAGCAAGCAGGCGTCTCCTGGAAGGTCTACCAGGACATCGGCTCCGGCCTGAACGCCGCCGGCAGCTGGGGCTGGGACAGCGACCCATACATCGGCAACTACGGCGACAACTCGTTGCTGTACTTCAACAAGTACCGCAACGCCCAGCCCGGCAACCCCTTGTACGACAAGGCTCGCACCGGCACCAACGCGAAGAACGGCGAGGGGTACTTCGACAAGCTCAAGGCCGACGTACTAGCGGGCAACCTGCCGAAGGTCTCCTGGATCGCCGCCCCCGAAGCCTTCACCGAGCACCCGAGCTGGCCCGCAAACTACGGCGCTTGGTACGTGTCTGGCGTACTCGACGCACTCACCGCCGACCCGGCCGTGTGGAGCAAGACCGTCCTGCTACTCACGTACGACGAGAACGACGGCTTCTTCGACCACGTCGTACCGCCGTACCCGCCGGCCTCCGCAGCGCAGGGACTGTCGACCGTGAGCACCACCGGCGAGATCTACACCGGCGGAGGCGGATCGGGCTACACAACCAACCTGCAGTACGGCCTCGGTCCCCGGGTGCCGATGCTGGCCATCTCGCCTTGGAGCACCGGCGGCTGGACCTGCTCGCAGACCTTCGACCACACGTCGATCATCCAGTTCATCGAGAAGCGCTTCGGCGTCCACAGCCCCAACGTCTCCGACTGGCGCCGGACCGTCTGCGGCGACCTCACCTCGGCCTTCGACTTCACCGGAGCCAACAGCGGCAAGCCTTCGTTGCCGAGCACAACGGCTTACAAGCCACCGGCGTCCCACACCTCGCCACCCGACTACCACCCGGTCCCGCCCAAGACTGGCGCCCTGCCCAAGCAGGAGTCGGGTGTGCGCAAGGCGCGGGCGATTCCGTACGACCTGGCAGTCGACACCAAGGTCGTGAGCGGCCGGATGCAGTTCACCTTCACCAACCGGGGCACGGCCGGAGCGGGATTCCTCGTCACCTCGGCAACCCGCAGCGATGGACCCTGGCCCTACACGGTCGGCGCCGGCCAATCCATCAGCGATACCTGGCAGCTGCCGTCCTCCCGCTACCAGTTCGGTGTGTACGGTCCCAACGGCTTCGTCCAGGAGCGAGCCGGCACCATCGCGGAACTGGGACCGGAGGTCACCGCCCGGCACAACGCGACGACCGGTTACGTCGACCTGACCTTCGTCAACGGCGGGACCAAAGCCGTGACCTTCACCGGCGTGGACCGCTACGCGCCGACCCAGCCGTACTCGTACACGGTCCAGCCCGGCGCGTCCCGCGTGGTGCCCAACTGGGGTGTTGCCGCCGGCAACCGCTGGTACGACATCAGCGTCACCAGCAGCACCGACACGGCGTACCTCCGCCGTTTCGCCGGCCATATCGAGACCGGCGCGGCCTCCACCAGCGACCCGGCCATCGGCTCGTGACTCATCCCCTGAACGGAGCCCACCCATGAGAAAGCTGATCACCCTCGCATCAGCAGCCGCACTGGCCACCACCGGGCTGGTCGTCGGCTCTGCACCCGCAGCCGTCGCTGACCCGATCGCCGCGAACACCAGCACCGCCATCGGCGTGAAACCGATGATGGGGTTCAACAACTGGGCACGGTTCACCTGTGCCGCCCAGGCCCGGCTCGACGGCACCAGGAACGGCTACTCGTTCCAGCAGTTCATGCAGGACCAGGCGAAGGCCATGAAGGACACCGGGCTCGTTGCCGCCGGCTACACCAACCTCACGGTCGACGACTGCTGGATGCAGCGCACGAGCGCGGGCTACCTGCATGGAGCTGCTACCTGGGGCGGTAGCAGTCAGCCCGGCTTCGACTGGGAGTTGACCGACTACTCCAACTACGTGCACAGCCAGGGCATGGAGACCGGCCTGTACAGCACCTCGGGCGTCAACACCTGCCAGGGCGTACCAGGCGGGGTAATGGGACACGAGCAAGCTGATGCCAATTCGCTGGCGTACTGGGGGATCGACTCCCTCAAGCTGGATAACTGCGGTACCACCAGCAGCAACCGCCAGCAGATCTTCACGACGATGGCCAACTCGTTGAAGACGGCAACGGCCAACACCAGCCGGAAGATCCTGTTCAACGAGTCCGCACCCGCCGGCTACAGCCCGGCCAGCGCCGAGAAGTACAACACGATGGACTGGGTCCGCACGCTCGGCCAGATGTGGCGGGTCAGTCCGGACATCGCCGTCTGGCACGGCGACAACGCCTCCGCCTGGAACTGGCCACACGGCGGTGACTACTACGAGGGCGGCGTCTACCAGAACCTGACCGACAACATCGCGCTCGCCCGCTACAACAGCCCGGGCAACCACAACGACGCGGACATGCTGCTCATCGGTGACAACAAGCAGCTCACCCTGGCCGAACAGCGCAGCCAGTTCGCACTCTGGTCGGCGATGGGCTCCCCGCTGATGATCAGCTCCGACATCCGCAAGCTGGCCGCCGACCCCACGACGTACGCGCCGCAGTTGAACATCCTCAAGAACAGCGACATCATCGCCGTCGACCAGGACTCGCTCGGTGTGGGTGGCTACCTAGCCTCCCGCAGCAACGCCTCCGCCACCGCCGGGATCGACGTCGTCGTCAAACCGCTGGCTGGCGGGCGCCGCGCGGTCGCAGTACTGAACAAGAACTCGGCCTCGACCAGTTACACGCTGGACCTGGCACGGGTCGGCTTCGGGAACACCGGCTGCACTCGAACCGCCCGGGACCTGTGGACCCACACCAACCAGTCGGTCCAGTCAGCTATCACCACGACGATCGCCAGCCATGACACCGCGATCTACACGATCGACCCGGGAAGCTGCGGAGCCGCGACCCCGGTCGGCCAGATCCAGGCGCCGCAGAGCGGGTTCCAGGCGACCGCCCTGTGCCTGGACGCCTACACCGGTGCTGCTGTCGGCAACAAGGTCGCCTTGTACGCCTGTACCGGCAACAGCAACCAGCAATGGCAGCGCCAGACCACCGGGCTCATCTCCTCCCTGGCGAACACGTCGCTGTGCATCTCAGGTGACTCCGCCGGCCTCCGGCTGGCCACCTGCAACAGCAGTGACACCAAGCAGAAGTGGACCTACAACCGCTCCGGACAGCTGCGGCAGTCCACCGGCGTCTGCATCGACATCGCCGGCGGCAACCTCGCCGACCCCAACGCAGTGGTCGCCACCTACTCCTGTGGCACCCACCAGCCCAACCAGACCTGGAGCGCCCCCTTCGACGGCCCACCCGCGCCATAGGCGCCACTGCAGGCCCGGACCTCCCACCCCCGGTCCGGACCGGCGCGCACTGCAGGCCCGGACCTCCCACCCCGGGTTCCGGGCCTGCAGTGGTTGTCAGGCGGGTTTGCCCTGCGCAGCGCGGGCCTGTTCGAACGGGAGCCGGTCGAAGATGATGCGGATCTCGGTGATCTTGCCGTCGCGGACGGTGTGGAGCTCGGCGCCGGGAGCATCGGCGACCGGGCGGGTGCTGGTGCCGTACATCAGCAGCACGGTCGTCTCGTCGCCGTACGACGCGAGCAGCTCCGCCTTCACCAGGATCTGCGAGAACGGCTCCATGAAGGCGCGGAACGCCTCGGCGCCTTCGATCCGCCCGGCCGGCGCGTGGCAGACCAGGTCATCGGCGAGGTAGGTCATCGCCTGGTCGAAGTCCTGTCCGGTCCAGGCGTTGTAGTAGGCGAGCACGATGTCCATTGGTGTTGTCATACCTGGATAGACACCACGGCGACCGCGATCGGAACGGTCCGGCTGGCACGATGTGGGGATGCAGAGCTTCGAGGAGCTGACCGCGCCGTACCGGCGTGAGCTGCATCTGCATTGCTACCGGATGCTCGGCTCGTTCACCGACGCCGACGACCTACTGCAGGAGACGCTGCTGGCCGCCTGGCGCGGGCTGCCCGATTTCGACGAACGTTCGTCGTTGCGCACCTGGCTGTACAAGATCGCCACCAACCGCTGCCTCAACGCGATCCGCGACAGCAAGCGCCGCCCGCCGCCGGAACCGCTGCCGCCGTTCGATCCGCCGGAGCCGACCAGCCACAGCGACGTCACCTGGCTCCAGCCGTACCCCGATGCCCTGCTCGACGATCAGCTCGTCAAGCGCGAGAAC
Source organism: Kribbella sp. NPDC051718 (assembly GCF_040681515.1). Lineage (NCBI taxonomy): Bacteria > Bacillati > Actinomycetota > Actinomycetes > Propionibacteriales > Kribbellaceae > Kribbella > Kribbella sp. NPDC051718. The sequence continues at coordinate 460,296 of NZ_JBFAYZ010000003.1, forward strand.
ATCGAGCTTGCCTTCATCACCGCGCTCCAGCGGATGCCTCCACGTCAGGCGGCCGCCTTGATCCTGGTCGACGTGCTGGACTTCTCGAGCAAGGAAGCGGCCGACCTGCTGGACACGACGCCCACAGCCGTCAAGGGCGCTCTGCAACGTGCCCGCGCCTCGCTGCACACCCCGCCTCCGCCCCGCGACACCGAAACCGAACGCAAAGTCGCCCGAAGATTCGCCGAAGCGTTCGCCGCCGACGACATCACCACCATCAAGACCCTGCTCACCGACGACGCCTGGCTGGCCATGCCTCCGGCACCACACCAGTACTACGGCCCGCCGGCGATCGCCGCATTCCTCGAGGCCAGCGCCGGCGGGCGCAACGCGACCCTGGAGTTGGAGCCCGCGGACGCCAACCGGCTCCCGGCGTACCGGTGCTACTTCGTGAACGGATCCGATCGCCGCGACACCGGACAAGTCGTCCTGACCGTCAGCGGCGACCGGATCAGCTCGATCACCCGTTTCCTGAACCCCGCCTAGTCGGGGAGGACCACAGCGCCGACCCCAGGCTGGGCGTTGAGCTGCCCCTCCTTGATGAGGGCCGCAGCCGCATCACGTCCGTTCTCGCCGGTGCGGGTCATCCGGGCCGCGACCAGGCCGGCGACGATCGGCGTACTGAACGACGTACCGCTCCAGCGAGCCATCCCGTAGAACCGCTCCACCCGCGGCGGCTGCCCCGGGACCACGTTCGGCGGCTCGTGATACTCGTAGCTCCCGACCGGGAACGCGTTGACGAGATCCTGCCCCGGCGCGTACACGTCCACCCAGCCACCGAAGTTGCTGAACGGCGCCCGTCCTTGCCAGCTGGTGGCGAGCGCGCCGACCGACACGCTGAACGGCGACGCCGCCGGCCAGAACGGCTTCCGGCTCGCATCGTTGCCCGCTGCAACGATCAGCGCGACGCCCTTGTGGTGGCTGAGCCGCAGCTCGTCGAAGACCCGGAAGCTGAGCAGACCGGTCGCGTCGTAGGCGTGAGTACCGGCCGACATGCTGATGATGTCGGGGAAGTCCTCGTTCAGTACGGCGTCGAGCGCCTGGACGAGGTCGGACTCGAGCGCCGAGCCGCCGAAGTTCAGTACGCCCCGGACGTACACCTCGGCCCGTGGCGCGACGCAGCGGATGAGTCCGGCGATGAAGGTCCCATGACCCGCGTACTTGTTCAAGGTGTCGCCGATCTGGGCATAGTCGGGATCGCCCGACACTCCCTCCAGCCACTGGCTGCGCGCCGGCGAAGCTGCGTCGAACCCGGTGTCGACCACGACGATCTTCACCCCGTCGCCGGCCCCGCGATCCGGGGTGTAGCCGGGGTACGGCGAGCTGACGGCAGGTACCGGTTCGGGCTCCGTCGCCGGACATCCGGCACCGTTGCCACACAGCGGTACGACGTGGTTCAGCGCGGCGCTGTCCCGGCCGGCGCCGCTGATCTGCACGGCGGCTCGTCCGTCGACGCTCGGCCGTCCGCCCTTGGTGACGGCTTCCAGTACGTCGATCGTGTCGTAGTCGCGTTCGGACGACAGCCGGACGAGCCGCAGGCCCGCCAGCACGGGCTCGACCCACTGACGCTCGGCCCGGCCCTCGGCGTCGGCTGCCCGTCGCTCGGCCGCCTGGTCGTCTTCAGAGGGGAACAGCCCGAGCTGCACGAGGATGTCGCGTACCTCGTCGAAGTACTCCTGCCGGACGAGCAGGACGCCTTCCTCGTAAAGAAACTCGGTGTCGTTCGCACCGGTTCCGATCCCGACCCGCCACCGCGCCTTACCCGGTCCGGCGCCATAGCTTTCCTGAATGGCCCGGCGCTGCTCGGCCCACGGCGTCTCGGGACCATCCTTCGGATCGGCGGCCGCCGATCCGTCTCCCGGCTTGTCTTCCTGCATTACCCCTCCAGATTTCGACCCTGCAGTTTCAGTGCGCTGCAACCTAGACTCAACCCGTGTCAGTTGCCAGTGGCGACCCCAGACCAGGCCGTCAGGAGGTTCCTGACGGACTGCTTCCGCTCGCGGTGGCCCGGCCGGCCGAGGCTTTCGCTGCGGCGGACAAGTTGCTCGAGCAGGCACTGGATCCGCGGACCGCGTCGATCGCGCACCAGGTGAAGGGCATCGTGCTGCGCGACTCGGGGCGGGCGACCGAGGCGATCGCGGAGCTTCGCCGCGCTGTTCGACTGGCTGGGAGGTCCGGCGATTCGGAGCGGATGGCGGATGTCGAGGCGACCCTCGGGCTCACCCTGGGGCTGGCCGGTCGCGCGGCGGAAGGACTCACGGCTCTGGACCATGCCGTTGCGCTCAGCAATGGGATTCACAGTGGTCGCGTCCTCACGCGCAGGGGCTATCTGTTGCGGGTACTCGGCCGGTACGACGAGGCGCTCGCCGACCTTCGCCGGGCGATCAAGGTACTGCGCACAGGGGGCGACCGGCTGTGGGAGGCGCGCTCGCGCACCCATCGCTTCCTCGTCTACGCCGCTCTCGGGCAGGCGACGCGGGCCGACCACGACCTGGTGATCGCCGAGCAACTGCTGACCGCCGAGGGGCAGGACCTGGAGTCGGCGATGGCGGTCCATAACCGGGCGGATCTGGCTTATCAGCGGGGTGACCTGCCGGAGGCGCTCGGATTTCTCGACGAAGCGGCGGCTAGGTATGCGGCCCTGCAGACCTCCTGGCCGAGCTTGGCCATCGACCGATCGGCGGTACTGCTCGCCGCCGGGCTGGCGTCCGAAGCTCTCGCGAGTGCGGAGGAGGCGCTGGCCCATGAGACTGGCAACGGGACTGCGACGGCCGATCTGCTCTTCGCTGCGGCGCAGGCTGCGCAGGCGGCTGGACAGCCCGAGCTGGCTGGGGAGCGGGCTGCGGCAGCGGCTGAACTCTTCCGTCGGCAAGGGCGGAAGAGTTGGCAGGCTCGGGCGTCGTTCGTCGTGCTGCAGTCGCGGTACGACGCTGGGCAGCGTGGTGCGCGGTTGAGCACTCAGGCGGGTCGGGTGGCTGACCGGCTGGATGAGCTGCACTCTGCTGAGGCGGCGTCGGCGCATCTGTTGGCTGGTCGGTTGGCCGCTGAGGTCGGTCGTCGTGACGATGCGGATCGGCACCTTGCCACTGCTGCTCGATTCCGTCGGCGCGGGCCGGCGTACGGTCATGCCGCGGGCTGGCTCGCCGACGCTTTGCGAGCGGAGGGCCGGGGAGCCACCGCCGCGACGCTGATTGCCTGTCGGCGTGGGTTGCAGGCTGCTGGAGATCACCAGCGGTCGCTGGCGGCTCCTGAGTTGCGCGCGCATGCGGCGGCGTACGGGACCGAGCTGGCGGCCCTGGCCCAACGTCATGCCGTACGCCGGGGTGACGCCCGCATGTTGTTGCGTTGGAGCGAACTCTGGCGAGCAGGCGCCCTCGCCGTACCGCCGGTCCACGGCCCGGACGATCGCGAACTCGCCGAAGAACTCGCTGCCCTCCGCAACATCAGCTCCCGCCTCAACGAGGCCGACCCAGGCCCCGCCACCGACCGCCTCCTCACCGACCGCACCCGCCTCGAATCCGCCATCCGCTCCCGCACCAGACGCCTCGCCGCCCACCCCGACGCCACCCTGACCACATCTGGGAAAGCTGGCGATCTGGAGGAGTTGTTGGGTGGGTTGGGGGAGCATCGGCTGGTTGAGCTCACTGAGGTCGATGGGGAGCTGTTCGCGATCACCGTGGTCGGGCGCCGGGTCCGGATGCATCGGGTCGGGCCGGTGGCCGCAGCCGTCCGGGAGATCGAGCTGGCCAGGTTCATGCTGCGCCGGCTGGCTCGGGGCCGCCCGCCGGCCAGAGCCCTGGAAGCCCTCGAAACCGCCGGCCGCCGACTCCAACAAGTACTCCTCGGCCCAGCCGCCGCCGACCTGCACAGAGCCGCCCCGGGCCAAGCCGCCCTGGGCGGTGGACCCGTCGTCGTCGTTCCCACTGCTCGGTTGCAGTCGGCGCCCTGGGCGATGTTGCCGGCGTTGGGGGCGGTTGCGGCGACCGTGGCGCCGTCGGCCGCGTTGTGGCTGAAAGCCGGCCGGACGAAGGCTCCGTCGCGCCGCCGGGTGGCGCTGGTCGTCGGTCCGGGCCTGGACGGCAGCGCCGGCGAACTCGAACTGATCAACAAGGGCTACCCGGACGCGATCACCCTGCTGGACGACAGCGCGACCGCCGAGGCCGCCCTGACCGCACTCGACGGCGCCTGGACCGCGCACATCGCCGCCCACGGCATCTTCCGCACCGACAACCCGCTCTTCTCCAACTTCACCCTGCACGACGGCCCACTGACCATCTACGATCTGGGCCGCCTGCGCCGAGCCCCACAGCGACTCGTCCTGTCCAGCTGCGAGTCCGGCGTCGCGGCAGCCGTCGGCTCCGACGAGCTCCTCGGCGTCGTCTCCGCACTGGTCCCACTCGGCACGGCCAGCCTGCTCGCGAGCGTCGTACCGGTCAACGACGCCGCCACCGCCGGCCTGATGGTCGACTTCCACGAGCACCTGCGTGGCGGAGCTTCCTTCGGTACTGCGTTGCGTGCCGTCCGCGCGAGCATCGCCGACGACCCGGTCATGCTCGCCACCGCGCTGTCGTTCGTCGCCCTCGGGTGTTGACAGCGTCAAACCATCACCCAGGCGGTCGCGACCGAAGCGCCCGTCGCCGACCGGCAGCGCACCCGCATCGGCCCGCCGGACAGCCCATCCACCAGGAAGCGCCCCAGCTCGTCGGTAGGCAGCGCGACCCGGCGGCTGTCGCCGTACTCGAGTGAGCAGTCCACCGGCGCAGTACCGATCACCTGACCGATCAGCGTCAGCTCGTCGCCATCCTGTACGACCTCCAGCTCGACCTGAAGCTCGCCGCTGTCGAAGGAGAGCAGCCGATCCTGCCCGGCGTCCGCAGCTCCTCGCCGGACCAGCTCGAACTCCAGCTCCGGCTCGGTCGCCGAGGAGTCGGCCACCAATTCGGCCAGCTCGCTGTCCAGATCCCGAGTGCTGATCGCCGCCCGGGCAGCGGCCGCGACATGCTCCGGTACGGCGTCCAGCTCGCCGGCCAGCCGGCTGAGCTGGGCCATCAGTTCGTCGTCATCGTCGAACATGTTCATGGCATGGCCAGCTTTCGAAGGTTGGCCAGGCAGCGCTGGCGGGACGGCCCAATGCTGCCGACCGGCATGTCGAGGGAGGCGGCGACCTCGGCGTACGGAGGTGGCGGATCCGCCATCAGCACCCGCAGCAGAGCCTGGCAGCGCGGCTTCAGCAACCGGAACGCTCGCCACAGGGCCGAGTCCTGCTCCGTCTTCAACAGACCGGCGTCGAGTGGAGCGGCGTCGTCGTCCGGCAGGCTGTCCCAGTCGGAATCGGTCGGCGTCGGCACCCGCCGGCGGAGGATCGCGAGGCACTCCCGGCGTACGGTCGTCGCCAGCCAGCTGCCCAGGTGTTCCGGATCGCGCACGGTGTCCAGGCGCTCGACCAGCCGCAGCCAGGTCGTCTGGACGGCGTCGGCGGCGTCGTCGCTGCCGAGGCGCATACTGCGGGCCACCGACCACAAGAGGTTGGTGTACCGCGCCGTCAGGGCGTTCCAGGCCGCTTGGTCAGTCGCCTGTGCTCGCTTGACGAGCTCGGCAGTGCTGACATCTCGCAGCAGATCCATCGAGTTGACTCCGGTTCTGTCGGCGGCCCCGCCAACCGCTCAGTCATTCTCGCGGTTGGGACGGACTCCGTCCACGGTCGGTCTGTTCTGCCGGAGAGGAGGCGGCCGGCGACCCAGAGATACCAAAGCCGCCGAAAATATCCGGGAATCGAACGTATCAAGCGCGCATCTGGGTCCTCTTGTAGATCAAGCCGGTGATCAGAAACGCGACCGGCGCAGTGCCTTGGAGGGGGGAGGCGCGACTCGCGGTGGCATCAGGGGGCCACCGCAACCCTGCGGTGGCGTTGGAGGGTGCGCCACCGCGGGGCACGAGTCGTGCCTAGGATCGCGCCATGCAACCAGTCCAGGCGCTGCTCATCATCGACGTCCAGCTAGGCAGCCTCGCAGTGGTACCCGAGTCAGCCCGACTGCTCGAGCGGGTGGGCGAGTTGCTGGCGAAGGCGCGGGCGGCCGGCGTGCTGATCGTCCACGTGCAGAACGACGGGGTCCAGGCGACCGCGGATGCGCCGGGAACGCCGGGCTGGGAACTCCACTTCGGGGTCGAGGCCGGTGAGCCGGTCGTCCGCAAGCTGCAGGACGACTCCTTTGCCGGTACTCCGCTTGCTGAGCTTCTGGCGGCTCACGAAGTACAGGCGGTGGCGGTCTGTGGGCTGATGTCGGAGATGTGCGTCAGCGCCACCGCCCGTACTGCGCTCGCCCGCGGCCTGCGCGTCGTCCTGCCGCACGATGCCCACAGCACCACCGGCATCCCAGCCACGGCCGCCGCGCCGGCGATCTCCGCCGAGACCGTCTCGCGGGTGGCCGATTGGGCGCTCGGCGATGAGCTGGAAGCCGTCGAACACGCCAGCGAAGTGTCCTTCAGCAGGTAACGCGGGCCTGGGCTTGCCGATGTAGCAGGTAGGCCCTCCGCCGAGTACTTGCCCAGGAGGAGTCATGCCCGCAGAGGATCGGGAAGCACTGCAGCAGTTCGTCAGGCAGCTGGACGAGTTCCTGCGGCTGGCGATCGGGCCGGACGGATTGTTGCCGCCCGAGCAGAGTCAGGAGCTGCAGGCGGCGTACGAGGAGCTGGCCGATCGCGACGCCTTCGCCGAGCTGCGCGAGGTGGTCGGCGACGCGGCCTACGACGAACGCATGTTCCGCTGCGGCCTGACCGGCGCCAACCTCCGCGTGAAGCTGTCCGGCTGGGACCGCTCGCTGGGCCGGCCCTTCAACGCCGTCGGCCGCGGTCCCCGCCGGTTCCTCAGCGCCTTCAAGTGGGCCAACACGATCCTCGGCAGCATCCTCGCCGCCACCGGCGTCGGCGAGGCCGTCAAGGAACTCAAGGAAGCCGCCGAAAACACCTACGACGACCTCACCACCGACAACTGACCGACCCGCCGCCCCCAAACAGCGACCTTGAACATGAAATGGCGACCTTGAACATGAAATAACGTGTTCAAGGTCGCCTCTAGGTGTTCAAGGTCGCGTCGGACCGAGGGTGCTGCCTACTTGGTGTAGAGGGCTTCGACGTCGGCTTCGTGCTTTTTCATGACGATGTGGCGGCGGAGCGAGAGCTTCAGGGAGAGCTCGCCGTTCTCCTGGGTCCAGTCCTCGGTGAGGATGCTGAACTTCTTGATGCCCTCGGCCTTGGAGACGGCGTTGTTGGCGTCGTCGATCGCGGTCTGGATCTCGGCAATCAGGTCCTTGTCGTCCACCAGGACCGACATGTCGTTGGGCTTGCCGTGCTTCTCGGCCCAGGCCGGGATGGTCTCCGGGTCGATCGTGACGAGGGCGGCGATGAACGGCTTGCCGTCGCCGACGACCATGCACTGGCTGACCAGCGGGTGCAGGCGGATCCGGTCCTCCAGGACCGCGGGGGCCACGTTCTTGCCGCCCGCCGTCACCAGGATCTCCTTCTTCCGCCCGGTGATCTTGATGAACCCGTCGGCGTCGAACTCACCCAGGTCGCCGGTGTGGAACCACCCATCGGCGTCGATCGCCGCAGCGGTCGCCTCGTCGTTCTTCCAGTAGCCGAGCATCACCTGCCCGCCCTTGAAGAGCAGCTCACCGTCGTCGGCCACCCCGACCGTCACGCCCGGCAGCGGCTTGCCGACCGTCCCGATCCGGATGTCGTCCGGCAGGTTCACGGCCAGCGCGGCGGTCGTCTCGGTCAGCCCGTAGCCCTCCAGGACCGGTACGCCGATGCCACGGAAGAAATGTCCGAGCCGGTTGCCCAACGGCGCCCCACCCGACACGGCGTACTCGACCTGGCCGCCGAGCACTGCCCGCAGCTTGCCGTAGACGAGCTTGTCGTACAGCGTGTGCTTGGCCTTCAGCCCGAAGCCCGCGCCACCCTTGTCCTGGGCCTCCGAGTACGCGATCGCGGTCTCGGCGGCGGCGTCGAAGATCTTGCCCCGGCCGGCCGAGTGCGCGGTCTGCGACGCGGTGTTGAACACCTTCTCGAACACCCGCGGCACGCTGAGGATGAAGGTCGGCTGGAACGAGCCGAGGTCCGGCACCAGGTTCTTCACGTCGGCGGTGTGCGCGACCTTGACCCGCATCAGCACGCAGCCGACCTGGATGATCCGGGCGAACACGTGCGCCAGCGGCAGGAACAGCAGGGTGGACGCGCCGTCCAGCTTGAACAGGTCGGGCAGCACCTTCGTCGCGGTGCCGAGCTCGTCCATGAAGTTGGCGTGGCTGATCTTGCAGCCCTTCGGCCGCCCGGTCGTGCCGGAGGTGTAGATCAACGTCGCCAGATCACCGGGGACGACCGCCGTACGCCGCTTGTCCAGCTCCGCGTCGCTGACCTGCTGGCCGAGGGCCGTGAGCTGGTCGACCGCGCCCGACTCGATCTGCCAGACCTCTTGCAAGGCCGGCGCCTCGGCCCGCGCGGACTCGACGACGACACCGTGCGCCGGGGTCTCGACGACTGCCACGACCGCTTCGGAGTCGGTCAGGATCCACTGGATCTGGGACGCGGACGAGGTCTCGTAGATCGGCACGGTCGCCGCGCCGATGCTCCAGATCGCGTAGTCGATCAGGGTCCACTCGTACCGCGTGGCACTGAGCAGCGCGACCCGGTCGCCGTGCTTGACCCCGGCCGCGATCAGGCCCTTCGCCACCGCACCCACCTGCTGCGCGAACTCGGCGGCGGTGATGTCCAGCCAGCCGCCACCCTCGACCCGTCGACTGAACACCGCGGTGTCAGGATGGGACGACGCGTTCGCCCAGACGGGATCGCTCAAGCTGCCGGTGGCCGGCGGCTCGATGACAGCAGGGGTGGTGAACTCACGCATTCGCGTCTCCTCAGACGGTTACGAATGGACAACTCAATCGCACGCTACCGTCAACCTACCCACAAGTAGTCAGATCTGTGACTCACTGGACACCAGGATTCAGGCATGCCGGCGCTAGACATAAGTTGCGACGATCTCCTCGTCGCCGAACCAGCCTACGTTGCCCAGCGGCTCGGCGCGGACACCCTGTGGAAACAGTGGTGGCCGGGCCTGATCCTGACTCCGTCCGAGCGGCGCGGCCTGGAGGGTGTGCGCTGGGCGGTGACCGGCGAGGGCATCGGTACGGCGGAGTGGTGGCTGGAGCCGGTGCGAGACGGAGTGATCGTCCACTGGTACCTCCGGATCGACCCGGTCATGGCGGTCGGCGACCGCCGGCTGAGCAGGCTGCGGGAGCGGTACGTCGCGCAGTACCGGGCGAACATCTGGCGGCTCAAGGACGAACTCGAGCAAGGCCGCGCCGCGGGTGAGGGCAGGGCGCAGTCCGAACCCGCGATAGTCTCATCGCTGGACCCCGGGGGCGCGCGAGCGACCTCCGATCAGTCCTGGCAGAACCCGTCCCGGCAGCGAAGAGGTGAATCGATGGCAGAGCAGACCACCTCGACCATCGTCGTGAACGCGACCCCGAAGGCGATCATGGCGGTGATCGCGGACTTCGAGGCGTACCCGGAGTGGGCCGACTCGATGCGGGAGACGCAGGTGCTGTCCACGGACGAGGCCGGCCGGCCCAAACAGGTCCGGTTCAAGGTGGATGCCGGGGCGATCTCGGACGAGTACACGCTGGACTACGTCTGGTCCCGCAACGAGGTCACCTGGACGCTGGTCCAGGCCAAGATGGTGAAGGGCATGGACGGCTCGTACGTCCTGCGCGACCTGGGCGACCAGGGCACCGAGGTGACGTACCGGCTCGCCGTCGACGTGGCGATCCCGATGATCGGCCTGCTCAAGCGCAAGGCCGAGAAGGTCATCATCGACACAGCCCTGAAGGGGCTCAAGAAGCGCGTCGAGTCCTGATCCAGTGACTCGGGTACTGCTTTACACGGGTAAAGGCGGCGTCGGGAAAACGACGTCGGCCGCTGGGACCGCCACGCTCGCCGCGTTGCGCGGGTTACGCACGCTGGTGCTGTCGACGGACGCCGCGCACTCGTTGTCGGATGCGTTCGACAGTGAGGTGGGCGGGGAGCCGACCGAGATCGACAACCTGCTGTTCGTCCAGCAGATCGACGCGCAGCGCCGGTTCGAGCGGTCCTGGGGTGACATCCAGGCGTACCTGCGCTCGGTGCTGAACGTGATCGGGGTCGACCCGATCGAGGCCGAGGAGCTGACCGTGCTGCCGGGCGCCGAGGAGGTGCTCGCGCTGCTCGAGGTGCGCGACCACGTCCGGTCCGGCCGCTGGGACGTGATCGTCGTCGACTGCGCGCCGACCGCCGAGACGCTCCGGCTGCTCGCGCTGCCGGACGCCCTGACCTGGTACCTGGGCCGCATCTTCAACGCCGAGCGCAAGGTCGTCCGCGCCTTCCGGCCCTGGCTCGGCAAGGCTTCCGGGCTGCCGATGCCCGACGACACCGTCTTCGACGCCCTCCGCCGCCTGCAGGGCGATCTGGCCGACATCCGCACCTTGCTGACCGGTCCCGACGCTTCAGTGCGGCTGGTACTGACGCCAGAAGCCGTTGTCGTCGCCGAGGCCCGGCGGTCGCTCACAACCCTGTCCCTGTTCGGCTATCGCGTCGACGGTGTCATCGCGAACCGGGTCTTCCCGGCGGCCGGCGCCGACAACTGGCGACGCCAATGGGTCGCTGCTCAGCGCGGGATCCTCGACGATGTCGCCGACTCGTTTCGCCCGCTGCCGATCTGGGAGTCGCCGTACCGTGCGTGCGAGCCGGTCGGGGTCGAGGAGCTCGCGGCGTTCGCGGTCGAGATGTACGGGAAGGACGACCCGTTCACCCGGGCGACCGACGAGACCTCGCTGTGGGTGGATCGGCACATCGACACCGACGGGCGGACGTACACGCTGACCATGCCGCTGCCGCTCGCCTCGGCCAGCGATCTGGAGTTGGCGCGGCATGGGGACGAGCTGATCATCACTGTCGGCTCGTACCGACGTGTGCTGCCGTTGCCGGCCGCGCTGGCCCGTGGAGTTGTCGCGGGCGCGAGGCTGGACGATGGGCGGCTGCAGGTACGCTTCGCACCGCGTGAGCCGTTGCCGCGGGCTGTCGATCGGCCACCCGCGAACGGGTCGCTGGACTCCGTCGGATCGCTGGAGTCCGTCGAGGCGCTGGCTAAGGAGATTCGCGAGCAGATGAGCCAGCAGTTCGACAACGAGCCGACGGCGATCTCGGAGGGCACCAGATGAGCAAGGAGCCCGTCGGCTCGGTCGCCGAAGAGGCAGCCAAGCTGTTCGCCGTACTGCAACAGGCCGCCCGGCACGACAGCCCATCCCGAGCCCCCGAGCCGGAAGCGGGCTTCGCGCCCGCGGATCCCGTAGCGCCGGGTCGCGGCGCGGCGTCGGAGGGGCCGGCCTCGGAGCGTCCAGCGTCGGAGGGGGCCGGGGCGGCGGGGAGCCATGAGCATGGCGCTGCCCGTGGGGCAGCGGAGTGCCAGTGGTGTCCGCTCTGCCAGCTGATTTCGAAGGTGCGGACCACCAGCCCGGAGACGATCGAGCAGCTGTCGACGGCGGCGGCCGGGGTGCTCGGATCGGTACGGTCGCTGCTGGAAGCTGCCGCGGACGCCGCGCGGCAGGCCCGGGAGGACGCAGAGTCGCGGACCGCCAAGGCGCAGGAACCTGAACGGCCCGCCCGGTCCCGCGTGGACCGGATCGACGTGAGTGAGGACCCCGAACCATGGGATTGACCATCGGCATCGACGTCGGCGGCACCAAGATCGCCGCGGGCGTCGTCGACGAGCACGGCGCGATCGTCGCGCGGACCCATCGCGACACCCCGGCCGACTCGGTCGACGCGACCGCGGCGGCGATCATCGACGCGGCCGCCGAGCTGATCAAGGACCACCAGGTCGAGGCGGTCGGGATCGGCGCTGCCGGGTTCGTCTCCTCGGATCGTTCGACCGTGCTCTTCGCGCCGAACCTCGCCTGGCGGGACGAACCGCTCGGTGCACGGGTGGCTGACGCGCTCAAGGTTGCGGTGGTGGTCGAGAACGACGCCAACGCGGCCGCCTGGGGCGAGTTCGCGTTCGGTGCGGCGAAGGATGTCGAGCACATGGTCTGCGTGACCGTCGGTACCGGGATCGGTGGCGGCGTGGTGATCGATGGTGAGCTGCTGCGCGGCGCTCACGGAGTCGCGGCCGAGCTCGGGCACATGCGCGTCGTACCGGGCGGGCATCGGTGTGGGTGTGGAGCTCGTGGATGCTGGGAGCAGTACGCGTCGGGGCGGGCGCTGGTCCGCGAAGGGCGTGCGCAGGCCGAGTCCGGTTCGCTGACGGCGGCGCAGATGCTGAGCGTGTGCGGCATCACCGACCCGGCGGCATTGACCGGTCCGATGATCACCGAGGCGGCGGCTACCGGCGATCCGTGTGCCGTGGAACTGCTGGATGATCTCGGGCGCTGGCTGGGCGAGGGGCTGGCGAGTATCGCCACGCTGTTCGACCCGAGCACGATCGTGATCGGCGGCGGCGTGAGCGCGGCCAAGGAGCTGATCGTCACCTCGGCCCGGACGGCCTTCGAGAAGAACCTCCCGGCCAAGGCGAACCGCCCCCACCCCGCCTTCGGCCTCGCCGAACTGGGCAACGACGCCGGCCTGATCGGCGCCGCCGACCTGGCCCGCAAACCAGCCCCTACGCCGGAGAAGCCGCGTTGAGCAGGCTCGGCTCCGGGGCCGGAGTGAGACCGCTAGGTAGGCTTGCAAGGGACTCCGGGGGATTCGCAAGGAGGCTTGTGCGATGGCTCTGACGCAGGCGTTGACGATCGGGATCGACATCGGTGGCACCAAGGTGGCCGCCGGAGTGGTTGATCCTGAAGGCAATATCCTGGACCGGTTGCGCCGGGACACGCCCACCAAGGACCCGCGCGAGACCGAGGACGCGATCGCCGAGATCGTGCACGACCTGGAGTCGCGGCACGACGTGATCGCGGTCGGGATCGGCGCGGCCGGCTTCGTCGACGGGACGCGTTCGTCCGTACTGTTCGCCCCGCACCTGGCCTGGCGGCACGAGCCGCTGCGCGACGCCGTCGAGCGCCGCCTCGGGCTGCCCGTGGTGGTCGAGAACGACGCGAACGCGGCCGCCTGGTCGGAGTGGCGGTTCGGCGGCGGCCAGGGGGAGAGCCATCTGGTCTGCGTGACGCTCGGTACCGGTATCGGCGGCGCGATCCTCAACGACGGTGCTCTGCAGCGCGGCAAGTTCGGTATCGCCGGCGAGTTCGGGCACATGCAGGTCGTACCGGGCGGGCATCGCTGCGAGTGCGGCAACCGTGGCTGCTGGGAGCAGTACGCCTCGGGCAACGCGCTGACCCGTGAGGCTCGTGAGTTGGCGCTGTCCGGTTCGCCGGTGGCACACAACTTGCTGCGGGCGGCCGACGGCGACCCGCGCAAGATCAACGGTCCGATGGTCACGGCGCTCGCCAAGGACGGCGACCCGGTCGCGGTCGAGTTGCTGGAGGATGTCGGCCGCTGGCTCGGCATCGGCCTGGCCAACCTGGCCGCGGCGCTCGACCCCGGCACGTTCGTGATCGGTGGTGGTGTGTCGGATGCGGGGGAGTTGCTGCTCGCTCCGGCGCGTGAGGCGTTCAAGCGGACGCTGACCGGGCGTGGGTTCCGGCCCGAGGCGCGGATCGTACGGGCGGTGCTTGGCCCTGAGGCCGGCATGGTCGGTGCGGCCGATCTGGCTCGCGAAGAGGCGACCTGGCTGCGTCGGGTGCGGGTCAAGACGACCGCGGTGACGGCCAAGACGGCCGCCGCGCGCGGTGCCCGGTCGACCCGGCTCGAGCGGGCCGCGCGCAAGTCGGTTGGCCGGCGTACGGGCATGCGAACGGCTGAGCCGATCAAAGAACCGGCGCCCGCCGAGCTGAACGGCGACACCGAGGCATGACGGACGGCCCCGAGCCGGTTGCCGCGAGCAATGAACGCGCGGCCAGCCCGGAGCCGGTTGCCGCCAGCAATGAGGGCGCGGCCGGCTCGTCGATGCGGGTGCTCTCGTACAACGTGCACCGCTGGGGCGACGATCGGGAAGCACTGGCGCGCGTCGTACAGGCCTGCGCGCCGAACGTCATGCTCGTCCAGGAAGCGCCCACCTGGTGGGGCACCCGCCGCAAGCGCGAGGCGATGGCGGCGAGCTTCGGGCTCCGCTACATCGCAGCCTCGGCACGCAATGCGATCTTGGTTGCCGACGGCATCGACCTCGCGGATCCCTTGCACTGGAGGGTTTGGCGGCCGTTCGTCCGCCGCCGCTTCCGCTTCATCGCGACCCAGCTCCCCGGCGGCTCGGTCGGCGGCCGGACCACGCTCGGCGGGGTCGATCTGGCCCTGGTGGTCTGCCACCTCGGCCTGCACATCCGCGGTCGCCAGCGCGAACTGGAGCAGGTACTCCGCGGTTGCAAGTCCTTCAACCTCCCGTACCTCCTGGTCGGCGACCTCAACGAAGAACCTGGTGGCCCGGTCTGGGACCGCCTCGCCGCCGAGGGGCTGACGGATCTGGGCGTCAACGCCGGCAACACCTTCCACTCGGACAACCCGGTCAAGCGCATCGACGGCGCGCACCTCTCCCCAGGACTGTCCGGCCGGGTCATCCCCTTGGACAGCATCGAAGGCGTCACTCGCGCCGACCTCGCCGCCGGCTCCGACCACCTCCCGATGCTGGTCGAACTGACACCTCCGCTGGGCTGAAAGGCTGGCAACCAGCCACACGTTGCCGGCGGCAACGTGTGGACGCCCACGCATACTCAACCCACCAGGCAAACGCTTACCCCGGCCTGTGGGGCCGACGTGCAGAGGTTGTGCATGCATGGAGGTCCGGCCGCCAGGGGCCGACTGCCTCCGGGGTGGGCTAGCTCTTCTTGCGGTTCAGGAAGGCCAGCATGGCTTCCTGGGCTGCGGGGGAGCCGAAGAGGGAAGCCGAGAGCTCGGCGAGGTCGGTGCCGCGGGCATCGATGTCGGCGAGGAGGGCGCGGTTGAGGAGCTTCTTGGACTCGCGCAGGCCTTGGGGGGCGCCCTTCAGGAGGGACTTGAGGGTTTCGGCGAGGGTGTAGTCGACCTCCGCGTCGGGGACCGACTGGGTGACCAGGCCGAGGTTGGCTGCCTCGACGCCGTCGAAGCTGTTGCCGGTGAGGAAGGTGAGGGAGGCGGCACGGTCCGTCAGGCGGGGGATCACCGTCAGGGAGATGGTCGCGGCGGCCAGGCCTAGGCGGACCTCCGTGAGAGCGAAGGTCGCGCTGTGGCCGGCGATGCTGATGTCGGAGGCGGCGACGATGCCGATTCCGCCGGCCCGTACCGGCCCGGCGACGCGGGTGACGATCGGCTTCGAGTTGGCGACGATCGCGCGCTGGACGTCGACCATCCGCTGCGCTCCGACCTTCATCCCGACCGACGTCGCCTCGGACAGATCCGCCCCGGAGCAGAACACGTCCAGCGCCGACCGGATCACGATCACCCGGACAGCGTCGTCCCCGTCAGCGGCTTCCAGATGAGCCAGGAGTTCGCTGGTCAACTGCTGGGAGAGTGCGTTCTTGTTGTGTGGCGAGTCCAGCGTGATCGTCGCGACGCCGTCGACGACCGCCAGGTGCACGAGTTCCGTCATGGCACCCATCCTGCCTGCTCAGCCGAGATAGAGGCAGAACGGGTGACCATCTGGGTCGAGCATCACACGGACGTTGTCCTGCGGCTGGAACTCCGGCAACTCCGCACCACACGCGACGGCATGCGCGACCGCCTCGTCGAGCGAGTCCACCTCGAGGTCGAGGTGGAGCTGCATCTGGGGCTTGCCCCGCTCAGCCGGCCAGACCGGGCGTTCGTACAGGTCCTCGCGCTGGAAGGCCAGGTTGTAGCCGGCCTCCTCCGACGGCGCCAGGCTGACGAAGTCGGAGTCATCGTCCGAGGGAAACAGGGTCCACCCGAGCAGACGCTGGTAGAAGTCGGCCAGCGCCTTGGGATCGGGGGAGTTGAGTACTACACCGAACCAGTGAGCCTTCGTTCTGAGTGCCATGGATCCACCATGGCACTCAGCACCGACAGAACGACTACTTGGCGTCGGCGTACGCCGGCGAAAGCTCGCGGGCGAGGTGCTCGATGAACAGGCCGACGTCGGTGACGATGCCACGGGCCTGCGCCGAGCCGCGGTCGGCGAGCTTGGTGACGGTGGCCGGGTTGATGTCCACGCAGGTGAGCGGGACGGACGCCGGCAAGATGTTGCCGGTGGCAACCGAGTGCAGCATGGTCGCGGCCATCAGGCAGTAGCCGACGCCCTCGAGTTCGGCGCGCATCGCCCGCTGGCCGGCCAGTACGTCGGTGTAGACGTCCGGCAGCGGGCCGTCGTCGCGGACCGAGCCGACCAGGACGAACTTGTTGCCCTTCTTGACCAGCGCGTGCATCACGCCCGAGGTCAGTACGCCGGTCTCGACGGCCGCGGCGATCGAGCCGGCCTTGCGGATCGTGTTGATCGCCCGGATGTGGTGCTCGTGCCCGTGCTCGACCCCGCGACCTCGGGCCAGGTCGACGCCGAGCGACGTACCGTACAAGGACGACTCGATGTCGTGCGTGGCGAGCGCGTTGCCGGCGAACATGACGTCGACGAAACCCGCCTCGACGATCGCGACCATGGCCGGCGCGGCACCGGTGTGGACGATGCCCGGGCCGCCGACCCAGAGCACCTTCAGCCCGGCCGCCTTCGCCTCGCGCATGCCCTCGGCCACCTGCTTGACCAGCACGCCCTGCGGCTTCTCGCTGGACACGTCCGACTCCATGAAGCCGAACGACTCCTCGGCGTGCGCGACGATCGGCGGAGTGACCTTGACGCCCTGGGCGCTGGAGATGATCCGCATCCCGGCCTTCACCTCGGACATCGGGATGGTCCGGACGTCCTCACCGTCGACCAGCAGTCCGCAGTCCATCTCCGGGTTGCGGACCGAGACCCAGTGGCCGTTGAGGCGCACGCTGGTCGGTAGGTTGGTGGTCGAGTAGAAGCCGTCCGGGAAGACGCCGTCCTGGAGTACTTCGGAGATCTCCGGCGTACCGGGGTTGACCAGGTTCGCGCCCTTGGTCTGGATCCGCATCAGCAGCCGCTGGAGCGCTTCCTCGTCCTCGGCGCCGACGGTCATCCGGACGGTGGACGGGTCGTCCTTGTCGTAGCCGAGGTCGAACTTGTCCAGCGTGTACTCACCGCCGTACCCGCGGATGTCGTCGAGGACCCGGGACAGCAGCCCGGTATCCATCAGGTGGCCGGTGATCTCGACCGTCTCGGTGACCTGCACGGGTGCCTCCCCTTTTTGGTCCCAGCTCATCTCGTCGGATTGTCCGACGATCTGCAGCCTAAACGGCTAGACGACCGCTCCATCGTCCGGGGTGTCCTCTGGTGGCAGCCGGTCCTTCATCCGGATCACCAGGGTGAGGAATCCGCCGATGAATCCGACCACCGCCAGCGTGGTGATCCGCCCTGTGCCGAAGTCGAGCAACGCGGCCAGGATCAACAGCACCGGCCCGCCGATCAGCCCGAGCCAGGCGGCCCTGCTGATCCAGTCCAGCTTCGGCCCCTTCGGCGGCTCCGGCGGCACGAAATGATCGTGATGATCCTCGGCCCGCCTGGCCGGCGGCTCCTCCGGCGGATCCTCGTCGGTATCCCCGACGATCAACCCGGCCGGTACGTCGATGAGCGGCTCGTACGACCCCTCCTCGACATCCTCACTCACCGGCCACCGCGGCACCGGCGTCGCATCATGCCCCTCCGCCGACGGCAAGTTGAACTGCTCCACCAAAGACGCCCACTCAGCATCCTCAGTACTCCGGGCAATAACCCCCCGAGCCTTGACCTCAGCCGCCGCATCAACAAAAATCTCGTCGAACCCGACGGGAATCCGCACCGGCACATCCGCCGCGTCCACCTTCGCGGCGCCGTCGGCGCCGCTCGGCTTGGCTGACGAAGCAGGCTCGGCCGAGCTGTCGGTGGTGGCAGAAGTCGCCGGCCCGCCCGCCGCCTCGGCGAGGTCCGCCTTCGCAGCGCCGTCGGCGCCGCTCGGCTGGGTGGAGGAGGAAGCGCCGGGGGAGCCCTCGCCTGCGGGGTCCGCCTGCGCGGCGCCTTCGGCGCCGCTCGGCTGGGTAGGGGAGGAGGCGTCGCCTGCGCCTGCGCCTGCGCTTGCGGTGTGCGAGGGCGTTCCGGTCGTGGTCTCGCCTGCGCCGTCGGTGGATTCAGCGGCGGTTGTGCCGACCGTGGACTCGCCGGTGGTCGTGCCGACCGTGGACTCGCCGGTGGTCGTGCCGACGGCTGCGGTCTCGCCGGGCTTGCCGGCGTATGCGGCGATGCCTGCCTCGGCTAGGGCGGTGAGGACTGGTTCGGCTATTTGGGGGTCTATGCCGCCCATCGACGTGTAGGTCGACGCGGTCAGGCCGTTGTCACGCATCGGCGGTTACCCGGTGGATGAAGGTGGTGGAGTCGGCGAAGATGCGGGGAGCGTCGTTGTCC
The DNA here is from genome assembly GCF_040681515.1 of Kribbella sp. NPDC051718. NCBI lineage: Bacteria > Bacillati > Actinomycetota > Actinomycetes > Propionibacteriales > Kribbellaceae > Kribbella > Kribbella sp. NPDC051718. The sequence continues at coordinate 478,852 of NZ_JBFAYZ010000003.1, forward strand.
AGAGTGGCCACGTGGTAGCTGTCCTCGAGCAGGGTTTCGGTCACGTCGCGGGACGAGATCGAAGCCAGGATCGCCCGGCCCGAGCTCGGTTCCACGACATGATCGACAGTACTGCGGAAAAGCAGCACCGGCTGGGTGACTTTGGCCAGATCTGCCCGGGTGATCGTCCACAGCTGTGACAGCGAGTAGAGCGCGCGTAGCGGCATCCGGGAGTAGGCGCCCTCGTCGACGCCGGGCTTCTTGATGTCGTTCGAGATGCCGGGGAACGATGGCACGAGCCGCTGCAGCACCGGGAGCAGTACGAGCCGCTTGTCGTCGGTCTGCACGGACGGGTTGACGAGGATCACACCCGAGATGTCCGCCCCGTGCTGCTCGGCGAGCCGTAGTACCAGGCAGCCGCCCATCGACAGCCCGGCCACGAACACCTGGTCGTGCTCCTTGCGCAGCCGCTCCAGCTCGTTGTCCAGGACGGCGTACCAGTCTTGCCAGCGGGTGTTGTTCATCTCCTGCCAGGTCGTCCCGTGCCCGGGCAGCCGCGGTACGGCAACGCCGTAGCCCTCGGCCGCCAGATGCTCGGCGAACGGCCGCAGCGACCGCGGCGAGCCGGTGAAGCCGTGGCTCAGCAGCACCCCGGTCGCGGCGTTCGCACCGGATCCTGGGCTGCGGAACTCTTCCGCATGAGCTTGCACTGCCACGGGTACTCCTCGACGGGTCGGATGGATCCAACAGATGCCAATGGTCGCAGCCACAGGGCCACCCGCCCACCCCGGCATGAGTGTCGTGATCGACATCGCACCCAGTCTGCAACCACGGGACAACACAGAGTGCAACCCGCCTATTCCTGGCGGCCACGTTGCTTGTAGAGGATGGTGGAACGTAGGCTCTCGGCCGAGTGACGGAGGTGAAGGCGTTGCTGTACCTGTTCCTCAGGCGGTTTTTCGTCGGACCGATTGCGAAGCTCCTCTTCCGTCCCAGGGTCGAGGGGCTGGAGAACATTCCCTCGACCGGGCCGGCCCTGCTGGTGAGCAACCACCTTGCGTTCACCGATTCGGTGTTCCTGCCGGTCGCGGTGCCGCGCCAGATCATCTTCCCGGCCAAGTCGGAGTACTTCACCGCGCCCGGGCTGAAGGGCCGCTTGATGGCGACCTTCTTCCGCTCGATCGGCCAGATCCCGATCGACCGCTCCGGCGGGCGCGCCTCGCTGGCGGCGCTCAACACCGGGCTGGAGATCCTCGCCAAGGGTGAACTCTTCGGCATCTACCCGGAGGGCACCCGCTCGCCCGACGGCCGGCTGTACAAGGGCAAGACCGGCGTGGCCCGGATGGCGATCGTGGCCGGCGTACCGGTCATCCCGGTGGCGATGATCGACACCGAGAAGCTCAACCCGCCCGGTTCGGTCTGGCCGAAGTTCCTGATCCGCGAGCCCGGCCGCCGGCTGCCCAGGCTGATCCGTCCCGGTGTGTCGATCGGCAAACCGCTCGACTTCTCCCGGTACGAGGGGATGGAGCGCGACCGCTTCGTGCTGCGCTCGGTCACCGACGAGATCATGTACGCCCTGATGGAGCTGTCCGGCCAGGAGTACGTCGACATGTACGCCGAGAAGGCCAAGGAGCTCATCAAGGCCGGCGAGTCGGTCGACGACCACATCAAGCCCCGCCTCGGCGACACCAAGGCGTCCTGACCCGGCCTCGATGGAGAGCGAACTCAACGTCCTGGGCGAGGCGCTCGAGGAGTGCGGCACCGACCCGATCACCGGGTTCTTCCGTGATGGCTGCTGCAGCACCGGCCCCGAGGACCTCGGCAGCCACACCGTCTGCGCCGTGATGACGACCGAGTTCCTGACTCATCAGGCCGGCGTCGGCAACGACCTGTCGACCCCGCGGCCGGAGTTCAACTTCGCCGGGTTGCGCCCCGGTGACCGTTGGTGCGTGGTGGCGGCCCGCTGGCTCCAGGCGTACCACGCCGGCGCGGCGGCTCCCGTAGTACTGGCCTCCACCCACGCCCGCTCCCTCGACACGATCCCGCTGAGCGTCCTGCGGGAGCACGCGGTCGATGTTCCGCCGGATCTCAGCTCGCTCAGCTAGCCGGGAAGGGTTGACGCCTGGGGTGGGGAGGATATTGCCCCCGAATAGGGGTATTTGCCTCCCCGGATCCGGACAGGATCCCCCCAAGTGCGCAGGTGGGGGAGCAGGGATGAGGCGCGCCGGTCCAGCCGCGGTGCTGCAGGGCGGTCACCACTTGAGCCGCGGTTTCGCAGGGGTGGCTGACCAATTGGTACCCGAATCGCAAGGTGAGCTTCCCGCTCGTCGCAGCAGCGTTGTCCCTGCTCATGTCACGCCAGCGGGACAGCGCGTCGGAGTGGCCAAGCCGGCCGTCGAGTTCGACGATCACGTCGTACGGCGAATACTCGACGTCGCGATAGACAACTCGCTTCGACGGCTTGTCGCGGGCAGCGGTCCTGGGTCCGGCCGTGGTGGAGTCGTTGGCAGCGGCTGAGCCGGCAGTTGCGACGGCCCGGACCTGACGGTCGGCAACCGGCAGGCCGTGAGCGCGCTCGACCCGGAGCAGATAGCAGTGTTCGAGGAACGACTGCACACCGTCCGCCGCGTCGAGCAAGATCTGCTGGATGACCTCTCGACCGCGCAGCTGGCCTAGCGTCGCCAGCTCGGCCAGCAGTCGTTGTGGGGTCGTCCGGCGCTGGCGACAGGCGTCCAGGAGCATTGCTGCTTGCCGTGCGGCCGCTCGTTCCCGGCTCGCGGTCGTCAGCAGGGCGACCTCCACTCGTACGGTCGGTGGCCTACGGGTTGGATGCAATCGCGAGTCGAGCTCACGCCAGCGGGTTACGACTATCCCCGCTCGGCGATCGAGGCGACGCGCGTGGGGTACGACCAGGTGAATCGGGTCGGCGTCATCCCAGTCGCCTTCCAACCCGTAGTACCGGAGCGCGGTCTTGCCGGTCAGGGCAGCATCCGGCCCGCAGGCGAGCCAGGCAGCCCACATCCTGGTTTCCCACGGCAACGGACCGGTGAAGTCGACGTACACGCCATGATGCACCCGCTGCAGTTGCCGCACCCGGCACCTCCGTTGGAGCACCTTGTCGGTGATCCCGTACTCCAACGCCTGAGCCCGGCTGAAGGCCCCCTTCTGCCGCTGCCGCAACTCCACGAACAACCGAACCGACTCGTCACCCCTACCCATCAACGCTGCCGGCGCTTGCCCCTCCTGATCGTTCTCCACACAGACAAGATGCCCTCGACCTCCACCGCCGCCGCCTCCCTCTTCGCACCCTGTGGACGGGGAGGGTTTCGGCCGATGCCGGGGCGGATCTTGCCCCCGGAGCGGGGTATTTGCCTCCCCAAGTGCGTCAGGGGCGGGGAGGGGGCGAGGGGCGGGGAGGGGCGGTGGGTGGAGGGGTGAGACGGGCGGGCGTCGGCCAGGGTGCCTGGAATAGGCTGGGGGCATGCAATTTGCGACGTTGAGTGCGGGGGAAGTGCCTGGGGTTCCGACTCTCGAGGAGCTGCGGGCGCTGAAGCCCTTGCAGCAGCCCGAGTGGCCGAACCAGAGCGCGCTGGAAGACGTCATCAGGCAGCTCAGGACGTTGCCGCCGCTGGTGTTTGCCGGTGAGTGCGATGACCTGACCACGAAGATCGGCGCCGTCGCGCGCGGTGAGGCGTTCCTGCTGCAGGGCGGTGACTGCGCCGAGACGTTCGACGGGGTGACCGCCGAGAACATCCGGGCCAAGCTCCGGGTGCTGCTGCAGATGTCCGTCGTGCTGCAGTACGCCGCGAGCGTGCCGGTCGTGAAGGTCGGGCGGATCGCGGGGCAGTACGCCAAGCCGCGCAGCTCCGGCGACGAGACCCGCAACGGCGTGACGCTGCCGTCGTACCGGGGTGACGCGGTCAACGGGCTGGAGTTCACCGAGAAGTCGCGGATCCCGGACCCGGAGCGCCTCCGTGGCGTCTACAACGCGGCCGCCGCGACGCTGAACCTGACCCGCGCGTTCACCACCGGTGGGTACGCCGACCTGCACCAGGTACACGCCTGGAACACCGACTTCGTGAAATCCTCGCCGGTCGGCCAGCGCTACGAGCAGCTGGCCGGTGAGATCGAGCGGGCGCTCGCCTTCATGCGGGCCTGCGGGGCGACCGCCGACGAGTTCAAGACGGTCGACTTCTACGCGTCGCACGAGGCGCTCATCCTCGAGTACGAACACGCCCTGACCCGGATCGACTCGCGCACCGAGCTGCCGTACGACGTGTCCGGGCACCTGCTGTGGGTGGGGGAGCGGACCCGGCAGCTGGACGGCGCGCATGTGGAGTTCCTGTCGACGCTGAGCAACCCGCTCGGCGTGAAGATCGGGCCGACCACCACCCCGGAGTACATCCGCGCCTTGATCGACAAGCTGAACCCGAAGGGCATCGAGGGCCGGCTGACCTTCATCACCCGCATGGGCGCGGGCAAGATCCGCGACGGGTTGCCGCCGCTGCTGGAGGCGGTCCGTGACCACGGCTCGCCGATCGCGTGGGTCTGCGACCCGATGCACGGCAACACCTACGAGACGCCGAACGGCTACAAGACCCGCAACTTCGACGACGTGATCGACGAGGTCCAGGGCTTCTTCGACGCGCACGAGCAGGTCGGCACCTGGCCGGGTGGCATGCACATCGAGCTCACCGGCGACGACGTCACCGAGTGCCTCGGCGGCGGCGAGGAGCTGGTCGCGGAGGACCTCGTCAACCGCTACGAGACCGCCTGCGACCCGCGCCTCAACCGCCACCAGTCGCTCGAGCTCGCCTTCCTGGTCGCCGAGCGCCTGCGAGGCGCACGCGGATGATCGATCTGCGGTCAGACACCGTCACCAAGCCGTCCGCGGGGATGCTGGCGGCGATGACGAGTGCTCCGCTCGGCGACGACGTGTACGGCGAGGACCCCACGGTCACCGAACTCGAGGAAACGGTCGCGGACCTGCTCAGCCATGAGGCCGGGCTGTTCACGGTGACCGGGTCGCTGGCCAACATCCTCGGCGTCCGCGCGCTCGTCCCACCCGGCTCCGAAATACTCTGCGAGTCGAGCGCCCACATCGCCCGCGCCGAACTGGGCGCCCACGCGGCGATCAGCGGCGTCACGACCCGCACCTGGAGCGCACCGGCCGGCCAGATCGACCTGGAGAAGATCCGCGCCCTGATCGCCCCCGACCTCGGCCCGTACTTCGTCCAGACGGCCGCCGTCTCGGTCGAGAACACCCACAACTTCGGCGGCGGTGCCATCCAGCGCTCGTACGACGCCCTGGCCGACGAGCTCGACTCGATCGGCATGCCCCTCCACCTCGACGGCGCCCGGCTCTGGAACGCGTCGGTCGCCTCAGGCATCTCGATGGAGTCCTACGCCTCCCGAGCGGCCACCGCCAGCGTCTGCCTCTCCAAAGGTCTCGGCGCCCCCGTCGGCTCCGTCCTGGTCGGCTCGACCGAGCTCATCGAGGAAGCACGAGTCTGGCGCAAACGCCTGGGCGCAGGCTGGCGCCAAGCCGGCGTACTGGCCGGTGCCGGCCTCTATGCCATCCGCAACAACGTCGAGCGCCTGGCCGAAGACCACGCGAACGCCCGCCAGATCGCCGAGACCCTCGCCGACGCGGCCCCCGGCTCAGTCAAGCCCGACCAGGTAGACACCAACATCGTCGTAGCCGACCTCGCCGCCACCAGCAAGACGGTCGCGGAGGTCGTCGTGGGAGCGAAGGCGGAGGGCGTCCTGGTCGGCGGAGTGGGCGCCACCCAACTCCGCCTGGTCACGCATCTGGATGCATCGGCCACGGACTGCCGCCGGGCAGCCGAGGTGGTCGCAAGTCTCTTGCACTGATAGGAGTTCGCAAGCTTCCGGTACCACCTACCGGGTGCTGATGGTTGCTGGTCGGCAGGTAGGCTCAATGCTGTCTGGTCGGTCAGTCCGGGGAGCGCCGTGCGAGAGATCGTCGTGTTCAGTGGCAGTGCCCATTCCAGCCTTGCTCAGCAGATCTGCACCGATCTCGGTGTGGACCTGTCGCCGGTGGAGATCCACCGGTTCAGCAACGACTGCCTACAGGTCCAGTTGCAGGTGAACTGCCGCCAGCGCGATGTCTACATCGTTCAACCGCTGGTACCGCCGACCCAGGAGCACCTGATGGAGCTGCTCCTGATGATCGACGCCGCCAGGGGTGCCTCGGCGGCTCAGATCACCGCCGTGATGCCGCACTACGCGTATGCGCGCTCGGACAAGAAGGACGCCTCGCGGATCTCGATCGGCGCCCGTCTCGTCGCCGACCTGCTCGTCGCGGCCGGCGTGGACCGGGTGCTGACGATGACCTTGCACGCGCCTCAGGTGCACGGTTTCTTCTCGGTCCCGGTGGACCACCTGACCGCGATCGGCGTACTGGCAGATCATTTCCGGGGCACCGACCTCGCCAACACGGTCGTGGTCAGCCCCGACCTGGGCAACGCGAAGACCGCGACCCAGTTCGCCCGGCTGCTCGGCCTGCCGGTCGCGGCCGGGAGCAAGCAGCGGTTGTCGGACGACAAGGTCGTCATCGACGCGATCGTGGGCGACGTGGCCGGCAAGAAAGCGATCATCCTGGACGACGAGATCGCCACCGGCGGCTCGATCATCGAGCTGCTGGACCGGCTGAAGGACCTCGGCTGTACGCAGGCCGCCGTCGCCACCACGCACGGACTGTTCGCAGGCAAGGCCGTCGAGCGGTTGCGCTCGCACCCGTCGATTACCGAAGTGATCAGCACCGACACCGTGCCGCGCCCGGACGGCTTCCCCGAGCTGCAGGTCAGCTCGGTGTCCGGCCTGTTCGCCGAGGCGATCAAGCGCATCCACGACGGCGAATCGGTCAGCAGCCTCTTCGACGGCGTCGACCCCACTCACGCCCCGCCGCAACCCAAGCTGCCTTTCTAAAACTCGATCCGCATCACGTAGCGCCGCAACGTCGGGTGGCTGACTTCCTTGAAGCCGGCCTCCTCGAAGACGCTGTAGTGCCCGACGTGTAGCTCACCCCACGGCACGTCCTTCCCTGCCGCCGGCATCATTGGATACCCCTCCAGCGCCCGGGCTCCGCGTTCGCGGGCGTAGTCGATCGTCGCGCGAGCCATCCCGTAGCTGACCCCTCGCCGCCGATACCCGAGTCGCGTGACGAAGCAGGTGATGACCCAGACCGAGTCGTCCTCCTTGTCCTCGTTGCGCCCCTTCCACGGCACCGGCGTACGCCCGAACAGCCGCGGGTACGCCGTCCGCGGCTCGACCGCACACCACCCGACCGGCTCGTCCTCCAGGTAGGCGACCAACCCACTCGTCTGCTTGGCCCGACGGTTGTCGCAGTTCGTCTGCTCCCGCATCAGCCCGGCCCGCTCGGGTTCGGTGGTCACCGCCCACATCCACCCGCGCGTCTTGAACCGCTGGCAGTGACACTGCCCGGCGTCGCTGTCGCCCAGGACGAGTTGCAGGTCCTCCCACGACGCCTCGTTCGCGGGCCGGAAGGTCAACTTGCCCTCAACGGAGTCGAGCGTCATCGCGGCGGCTCTTCACCGGTCAGCCCGTCCACCGTCTCGCGGATCAGGTCGGCGTGACCGGCATGGCGGGCGTACTCCTCGATCATGTCGATCAGTAAACGCCGCAGCGTAGGGCTTTCGCCACGGCCGTTCTTGTACTGCGCCAAGTGGTCCAGCCCGCCGTCAGCCAGTACTCCGGCGACGGCTACTCGCGACCGGTCGGCGGCAGCGTTCCAGAGCGCGTAGAGCTGCTCCGCCGTGTCGTCCGCGGCCGAATGCCACTCCCACTCGGGGTCGGCCTCCCAATCCACCGCATCCCAGGGCGCTACGGGCTCCGCCCCTAGCAGTCGGTTGGTGAAGTACTCGTCCTCGCAGAGCGCGAGGTGCTTCAGCAGCCCACCTAGCGTCATCGTCGACGGCGGATGCGACTTCTGTAGGCCGGCCGAGTCCAGGCCGCCGCACTTCCAGGCGAAGATCGCGCGTTGCCGCTCCAGCGAGCCGAGCATCGTCTCGAGTTCGGTCCCGGCGATCGGCGCCTCGTGCGGGAGGTCATAGTCAGTCATAGGTCTGGACGTTAATATCCAATGCGGACGTTCTACTTCCGGGAAGGGAGGTTGACTGGTGATCGTGGACGAACTGAGCCCGACGGCGAAGGCGCTGATGGCGCTGGAGCTGATCCAGGACAACCCGGGAATCAGCGGCGAACGCCTCGGCCAGCGCCTCGGCGTGACGGATCGCGCCGCCCGCCGGTACGTCGGGATCCTGCGCGAGGCCGGCATCCCGATCGAGTCCACCCCAGGCCGGTACGGCGGGTATCGCGTCGGCCGCGGATTCCGCCTGCCGCCGTTGATGTTCTCCACCGCCGAGGCGCTCGGGCTGATGATGGCCGCGCTCGAGGGCCATCACCGCGCGTCCGACCCGGAGGACCCGGCGGGCAGCGCTCTCAACAAGATCATCCGCGTACTACCGAAGCCGGTCGCCGAGCCCGCCGAGTCGATGCGCCGGATCATCACCCCGCGACAAGCTGCCGAGGGCACGTACCCGAATCCCGAAACAACCGCAGCCCTGGTCCAAGCCTGTACTGCGGCCCGCCGACTGCGCATCGGCTACAGCAGGGGAGAGGGCCGCGACCCGATCACGATGGACGTCGATCCTTGGGCGGTCTCCGTCCGCCAGGGACTCTGGTACCTGCTCTGCTGGTCACACACCAAGGACGCCCAGCGTGTACTCCGCGTCGACCGCGTCACCACGACGGAGCTGCTGGACGACACCTTCGACCCGCCCGAGAACCTGAACCCCGTGACCGATATCGAGGACCACTTCGCCCAGGGCTGGCGCTATCCGATCGAGGTGGTGATCGACGCGCCAATCGGCGAGATCGTCCTGGCCCGCAAGCTCGGCCGGCTGGAACCGATCGACGAGACGCACACCCGGCTGATCGGAAGTACCAACGAGCCGGACTGGTACGCCTACCGCCTCGCGTCGCTCGAAGCGACCTTCTCGGTGATCCAGCCGCCCGAGCTCCGCGAGGCACTGCACACCCTCGGTCAACGCATCCTGAAAGCCTCGGAAGGCTAAGGAGCACAGGCCAGTGAGGCCGTTCCCCAATCGGCGTGATCGCTGTTCTTGCCGTTGCCGCCATCCGTGGTCGACAACGTCAGGCGCTTGACCCCGCTCACCTCGAGATCGAGATGAGTTGCCGTATCACCGGACATGTACCGCCCGAGCCGAGCCGCAACGACCAGCTCGCCGTCACGCTCTCCCCGTTGTTCAACCGGTTCCACCAAGGCGCAGAAATGTCGGATTACCGCCTAGCCGAGCTCGAGGGTCGTCGTCGCGAAGATCCCTGCCTGATCGACGACCGGCGCCGGTCCACCGGCATACATCCGCGCACACTCGAAGGTCGGCGACAGCCCGAGGCTCTCAGCCAGCTTGATCGCAGCCGCGTTGACATCCGGTACGTCGAACGCGACCTCCTCACCCGGCTGCAACAGCCCGGCCAGCACAGCCTCCGCCACGCCCTCGGCCGACGAGTAGAACGGCCCGACCCGCGTCCCCGAGTCGGTCGGCCGCAAGACACCGAAGCCGACCAGCTCGCCGTCTTTGACCGCAGCCACCGACCGATGCCCAGGCAGACTCACCCAAACCGACAGAAACGCCTCCCGCTCCGCCGGAAAGAACCGCCGGTCATAATCCGCCAACAACCCAAACGGCACCGCGCGCCCGTCGACTACCTCAATTCCTGTGGGCACCGAACCAGTACCAACAGTTGGCATGCCGGAGTAGCGGATGTGGTTGAAGGCGTGTTTGAAGCCGGACTTGCGATAGTTGTCTTGCTGGTCGACGACGCCGTCGAGCCCAATCGTGCGCTCGGTCAGGTGGGCCAGTACCGCCTGCCAGAGAGCGATCCCGTACCCCTGCCCCCTCACCTCCGGTCGCGCGATGTAGAACCCGAGGAACCCATAGTCCCGCCCATACCGAACCCCAGAGCAGCAAGCGATCGGCGAACCATCCACCCGCCCGACCAGGAACCCAGCGGGATCCGCGGCCCCGAACGCCACCATGTCCGACCGCCCCGGATCCCAGCCCTCATCAGCAGCCCACTGCCGCATCATCGAAAGCTCCGCCGCACTCGCCGCCGAGATCCCCAGATCGCTCATACAGCCGAGCCTAGCGGCCCGTGCCCGGAGTTCTTTGGCGTCTGCGGCGCCCAGGCACGGGCCGCTATCACCCCTCACAACACAAACGATGTAGCCACTCCGGCTCATGCCACCAGTACTCCGGGTCCTGCGCGTGCGCCTGCTCCGCCGTCAGCGGCTGCGGAGCGTTGCCCGTAGCAACCAATGCAGGCGCCGCCTGCTGAGCTGCAAACGGCGCGAGCAGTTGATCCACTGTGTGCAGCTTCCCGCCCACCATCACCTGCTGGACAGCGGCCGCATGCGTGATGTCCGCCAGCGGATTGCCCCGCACGAACGACAGATCGGCCTGCGCCCCCACCTGCACGACGCCGAGCTTGTTCTCGAGCGCGAGCCACTTGGCCGGATTCCGCGTCGCGGTCGTCAGTGCCTCGTACGGCGTGAAGCCGCCCGCGACCATCGACCGCAGATTGGCGTGCAGCGAGATCGCCGGATTGTCCAGCGGCGAGTCCGTACCGGAGATCACCAGCCCACCACCCCGATGAATCCGCAACACCACGTCCACATTGCCCGCGAGCAACGCCCGGGTCGTCACCCCACCAGGCCCGGCCGCCGTCTGCACCTTCGCCTGCAACGCGGCGTACTCCCAAGCCGGATACAGCGTCTTCGTCCGCACGTCGTTCACCAGCGACGGATCGTCCACATGCGCCATCGTCGAGTTGAACAACGTCGGCGTGACCGACAACCCCGCCTTGGTGAAGAGCGTGACGACATCGCCGTACGCCCGGCCGAGCCGGCTGACGGTATGGGAGTAGCCGAGCCGATTCGTCGCGCCCGTGTGCTCCATCCCGTCCATCCCGAGATGCTCAGCCGGGTACAGATAGTGCGACGACAACTGCAGCCCAAGCCGGTGCACGGCGGCGATCACCCGCCGCTGGTACTCGACCGGCAACCGCACATACGTCTTCACCAGGTCGTACGCGAGCCCTTCGACCCGATCGAGCTCCAGGCCGAGTTGCCGCAGCGACAACGTCGGACGCATGAAGTTGTAGTAGACCCGCGACCCATCGATCGCCTCACCCGTCGCGAAGTACCGCGGCCCGATCAGCGACCCGTGCGAGAGCGCCTCCCGAGTCTCCTGCATCTGGTACGCCGGATCGCCCGGCGACCGAGTCGTCGTCACCCCGTAGGCCAGCCAGACGTTCCCCTGCCGCGACCCCCAAGCGCGTCCGCGCAGATGCCAATGCACATGCGCATCGATCAGCCCGGGCATCACCGTCAGCCCGCTCGCATCGATGTCCGCCTTGCCATGATGCGGCCGCACTGCTGTGATCCGCGACCCGTCCACGACGACATCGACGTCTTGCCGCAGCTCCTCGGCCCGGCCGTCCCAGAGCGCGCCGGCGTGGATCGTGACGTGCTGGTTGACCTTGGCCCGTTGCCACTGCAGGTCGAGCTTGACCGTCTGGGGCCGCGAGCCCCGCAGATCCGTACGGCGTAGTTGTCCGTTGTGCAGGTAAAGGAGCGTCTGATCGTCTTGCCAGACAGGCGAATCGGTCGCCTCCGAGGTGATCGCCCGGTGCTGGCCGGTGAAGCGGCCGCGACGATCCACCGGTACGACGTACAGGAGGCTCTCGACGACGAAGGCGAGCCACTTGCCGTTGGGGGAGAAGGCCGGCCCGTCGTCGCCCCGGGTGGCGAGTGAGCGGAACGGCATCGGTTCGACGTACTCGAGGGCTGTGGTGGCGACATCGACGTACAGGAGCTGGCTGGTGCCTTCGCGGAAACGCTTCGAGAACGGCTTGACCGCGCCGAGCACGATCGTGCTGCCGTCGGCGGACCAGCTGACCCGGCCGGGCTGGAAGAGCGTCGGCGTGAGCTGACGGACCTGACCTGAGTCGAGGTCGAGGACCCAGGCGATGCCGTCCTGGTCCTGGTAGGCGATCTGCTTGCCGTCGGGGGAGTAGCGCGGCGCGGTCTGGGCTCCGGACAGCGAGGAGAGCTTGGTGTCGGTGCCATTCGCGAGATCGTGCGACCAGAGATCGGCGGTACCGTCACGATCGCTTGCGTAGAGCAACGTCTTGCCGTCGGGCGAGAAGTCCGGGTCGGAGTTGAAGTAGCCGTCGGCAACGAGCTTGCGTGGTTGGCCGCGGCCGCTGGTCTCGGCGAGCCACAAGGCGTTCAGCGCCCGGAAGGCGAGCCAGTGGCCGTTGGGGGAGACCGTCGGGCAGGCGATTCCCTGCACGCGGTGGCGCTTGGTCGACTCGAGGTCAGGCGACTTCGGTCGCGGCCTGCGTGACGTCACCGGCACGGTGGCGGTGAAGGCGACGATGGCGTCTGCTTTGAGCTTCCTTACGAGGCCGTCGGCTGTGTAGTAGAGTTCGCCGGTGGCGTCCCACGAGGGCGGTAGGGCGAAGACATCCCTGCCGCTGGTCACGGGCTGGTCGCCGACCATGAGTTCGCTGGCTGGGCCGGTCAGCCGTACGTAGGCGAGTTGGCCGGTTGGGGAGTACGACGGTCCGTAGACGCTGCTGCCGGTGCGCGCTGCGACCGCAGTACGGCGTTGTCCGGTGGTCAGGTCGAGCTCGATGATGGCGGACGCGTCGACGGTGAAGGCGATCTTCGTTCCATCGGGTGAGTAGACCGGCTCGGCCTCTTCGCTGGGATCGTCGGTCAGCGCGACGATCGCTCCGGTGGCGAGCGTGAGCCGGTGGATGCCGTAGCTTCCGTTGCCGCCGCGGTCCGATGAGAACAGTACGGACTTCCCGTCGGGTGCGACCATCGGCTCCCGATGATCGAAGCGTCCGGTCGTCAGCTGCCGGAGTCCGGACCCGTCGGGCCGGATCGTCCACAGGTGGAAGTTGCCGTCCCGATAGGACTGGAAGACGATGCTGCGTCCATCAGGCGCCCACCTGGGCCGGGTCGCGTCCTGCAGGTCGTCGGTGAGCCGTCGCGACTGACCACCTTGGGCCGGCGTCACCCAGATCGCGGTGACCAGGTCGAACGCCAGCCATCGCCCGTCCGGCGATACCGACACCATGAAGTTGGTGCCCTGACTCAGGCTTGCCGATCCACCGGTACTTCGTGGCTCGGCGGCGGCTGCTGCCGAGCCGATCGGCAAGGTGCCGGCGACGGCCGCTCCACCAGTCAGCTGCAGCGCCCGGCGTCGCGAAACACTCCAGAATCCAGGGTCCTCAGAACTCATGACGGCGTCCAATCCCTCGGGGCGGTGGGGACTGTTTCGAACCTGCCACCGCGAACCGGATCGGTTGAGGGCGCCCGGCGTGCCGCTCGGTGAACGGCCGATTCGCTGCGACGAACGGCACCGCTCTATCGTCGGCGCCATGAAATCTGTGTCGCCGAAGGTCCTGGGTGGAATCTCCGCGATCGCCTGCCTGGTGGTAGCAGCGGCCGCCGCCCTCGCGGTCGACAGCCGCCTCGACCGCCACTGGATCATCCGTGGGATCACCCTCCTGGTCGCGCTCGCCTGCGCGGCAGTCCTGGTGGCAGACAACGCCCGCAAGGGCCGCCTGATCATCGGCCTGGTCGGGGTGGTGATGTTCGGCGTGATCTTCCCGGTGTCCTCGACCACCTGGTCCCAGCCCCCGGAGATCAAGTTCGCCCTCTCGGTGGCGGACGACGCGAAGGCCGCGGCTCAGAAGCAGTCCGCCAGCACAGTCAGCATCGCCGACGTGAAGGCCGCAGCCGAAGCCCGAGGCGGCGCGATCGGCACCCTCAAAACCGACCGCAGCCCCACCGTCCGGGGCGCCGACGCCTACCCCTTGATCATCCGCGCCAAGCAGGACCAGGGCCGCCCCTGGTCCTGCCTCACCTTCGACCACGGCCTCGAAGCCAAGATCCGCGCCTGCTGACGGTCGCGAACCTGAGCAACTTGGGCAGCCCCACCTGGGCCCATTCGTCGAACGTCACGCCGTCTCCTCGTCCGGGCCGGCTGGTGCCGGCCTGCACCACTAAAGACTGCGCCCGGGTCGGATCTGCTGTCTCACTGTTTTGACCACAGTGTGAGAAATCGATTTCCAAGCCTGTCGACGGGCTGCCCCGGACCCTAGGCTCGGGCGCATGACTCTTCCGAACCTGTCCGGGATCAGCGCGGTCGTCGACGTCCAGACCCGCTCCATCAGCGCGGAGAATCCGACCGGCGAGCCGGGCCAGGGCGGCCGGCGTACCGAGGGAACCGGGGCTCACGCGGCCCGCGAGCTCGGGGTGGGCTGGAAGGTGTCGCCGTCGATCGAGATCGGGGCTGGGGAGACGGTGACGCTCGCGGATATCGCCGGGCCGGGGTGCATCACGCACATCTGGCTCACGACGCACAGCGACAACTGGCGTCGGCTGGTCGTGCGCGGGCACTGGGACGGCGACGAGGCGCCGGCGATCGAGGCGCCGGTGGGGGACTTCTTCTGTTCGGGGTGGGGGCGGTTCGCGCAGGTCAACTCGCTGCCGGTCGCGGTGAACCCGAATGGCGGCTTCAACTGCTACTGGGAGATGCCGTTCCGGTCGCAGGCTTTGTTGACGCTCGAGAACACTGCCGACACTGCGGTGGTCGTCTACTTCCAGGTGGATTACTGGCTGGGTGCGGTTGCCGAGGGATCGGCGTACCTGCACACGCAGTGGCGGCGGAGCAATCCATTGGCTTCTGCAGCTGTCCACACCTTGCTTGATGGGGTGGAAGGTCCGGGGCACTACGTGGGGACGTATCTCGCGTGGGGTGTGAACAGCAGTGGATGGTGGGGCGAGGGGGAGGTCAAGTTCTACGTCGACGATGACGACGAGTTCCCGACGATCTGCGGGACGGGGACCGAGGACTACTTCGGTGGTGCGTGGAACTTCGATCTTGGAGCGGACCGGGGTGGGTACACGGAGTTCAGTACGCCGTACCTCGGGTTGCCTCAGGTTCTGCGGCCGGATGGGCAGTACCAGAGTCAGCAGCGGTTC
Source organism: Kribbella sp. NPDC051718 (assembly GCF_040681515.1). Classification (NCBI taxonomy): domain Bacteria; kingdom Bacillati; phylum Actinomycetota; class Actinomycetes; order Propionibacteriales; family Kribbellaceae; genus Kribbella; species Kribbella sp. NPDC051718. The sequence continues at coordinate 493,961 of NZ_JBFAYZ010000003.1, forward strand.
GGGATGTACCGGTTCCATCTGCCTGACCCGATCCGATTCCGGACGCGGCTGCGGGTCGACGTACAGGCGCTGGGGTGGCGGTCGGGTGGGCGGTACCTGCCGCTGCAGGACGACATCGCGTCGACTGCGTTCTTCTACTCCACTGCTACGTCTACGGCGCGGCCCGCTGCTCCAACTGCCGATGTGATGGAGATCTGCTAAGGCGTCGGTAGTGGATGATCTAGTGCTGAGGCCGTTAGGACCACCAGGGCGGTGGTCCAGGCGAGTGGCGCTTCGCCGGCGGGCTTGAGGTCGCGGTTGACCTTCTCCGGCAGTGAGCCCGTCGGGGTGCGGTGGGTGTCGAGCCAAGCGAGCAGTTCTTCTGCCGTACTCCGGTCGCCGCGGGCGGCTGCGCTCAGTGCGAACAGGGCGGTCTGTGGCGTCCACGAGACTCCGTCGGCGCGCCACTCCTCGCCCGGGGTGGCGCCGCCGTTGGGCTGCGTGAGTACGTCGCGGGTGTGCTCGATCGCCTTCGTCACCACGTCGCGCGCGGGGGCGAAGGGCAGGCCGAGGACCGTGACGATCGCGTCGGCGCCGCCTTGCAGGGCTACTGGTTCGATGCCTGGCTCGACGAAGCTGACGGCCTTGGCGGGAGTACGGGGGTAGGTCGGGCCGAAGTGCTTGTCGGTTGCTTCGGTCAGTCGCTCGAGTGCGGTTTGCCAGTGCGCTACTTCGTCGCTGTGGTTGAGGGTTCTGGCGATCGCGAGTCCGGAGCGGAGGCCGGTGAGGAGCGGGGCGATGGTGCCGAGGGTGACCTGGTCCTCGGGGCGCTCCCAGTAGTCGGGGGACGGGTCGGGCAGGCCTGTCTTTTGGATTTCCGCGACGATCTGGTCGCCTGACTCCTTGACCATCGGCCAGTACTTGCTCAGGGTTGTGGTGCTTTCTGCTCCACCGGCCCTTGGCTTGGCTTGCGCTTCGCCGCAGAACCAGGTTGCCCAGAGGATCCAGCCCGAGCCGTCGAGTTGAGGCTCGCGGCCGTCCTGGGGTTCGGTGCCGTCCGGAGCGGAGTACCTTGCGGCCCAGCGACCGGCTTTTGGCCTTATTTTGTCGAGGAATCCCAGGATCTTGTCGGCTTCGGCGTACTGGCCGATCGAGCAGCGCGCGGCGGCGACGAACGAGGCGTCGCGCGGCCAGACGAATCGCCACGGCCCGTTCCAGCCGGCCAGGGTCGCGCCGTCGGGCAGGGTCAGAGCGTCGAGGTCGATCAGCGCGTCGCGGATCAGCTCCGGCCTCGCCAGATCGGCCGGTTCTGTCGGTTCCTCGATGCCTGTCGGGCCGGCGCGACCGGTGATGCCCTCGGCAACCAGTTGCGGCTGCGGGTTGCGGTCGAGGTTGACCGCAGTACCGGTTGCGAGGACGGCGAGGAGGAGTGCGATCACGGCGTACGGGAACCAACGCACCCGCCGCGCACTGTTGTCGCGCATCTCGCCCTCCCTCCTACTGTCCCAAGTGCTGTACCTCGGCCTCGAACTTGCGCCGGGGCGCCAGCTCGACCAGATACATCGCCGACATGACCAGCGCGCCGCCGATGAGCATCCGCCCGGTCACACTCTCCGTTCCGAAGAGTACGGCGAAGGCAGAAGCGAACACCGGCTCCATTGTCATCGCGATCGCCGCCCGGGTCGGCGTCAGGTGCGCCTGCGCCCAGGTCTGCACGATCAACGCGACCGCACCGGCGATCAGCGCCATGTAGACGACCGCGATCCAGTCGCCGGTACCGCCCGGCAACGAGAACCCACCCGGGATCGCCCCAACGCCGCACACAGCGGTGATCGTGACCATCTGCAACGCCGACAACCCGAACGCATTCGAAGGCGTAGACCAGGCCCCGAGCCCAATGATGTGCAGCGCGTAAATCCCAGCCGACGCGAGCGTCAGCAGCTCCCCGGTCCCCATGCTCAACCCACGCAGCGACAGCACCCCGAGCCCAACCGTCGCCAGCACAACCGCAACCCAAGCCCACTTCCCGATCTTGTGCCGCAGAATCACCGCCGCCAGCAACGGGGTGAACACCACATACATACCGGTCACAAACCCGGACACACTGGCCGACGTATGCCGCAACCCCTCCGTCTGTACCAGTTGCGCAACCCCATACATGATGCCCAGGGCAACACCTCGCCCACGATCCAGCCGGCTGAGCTTCGAAATCGCCGGCGGATGAATCGCAATCAACGCCACCGCCGCGATCGCAAACCGCAACGCCAAGTAATCAGCCACGTCCATCCGCGTCAGCAGATCCTTGGTCAAAAAGAACGTAGACCCCCAGGCCGCCGCCACCGCAAGCAAGGCCAACACAGCAACACGCGACCGATTCACTAGCAAAGCCTCTCAGACACCTGACAATCCCAAGGAATCGCCTGGCCGAAGGCACTCCCCACGCTGCCTCGCTCCGTCGCTCACCACTCGGTGCTCCCACCCACCCCAGGTGTGCGCTCCTGCGTCGCGCGAAAGCGGGAGTAGGCACCCGTGTTGCCCAGGGCGACTGTCTGGCGTGGGAGTGCTGCGAGCCGGGTGCTCCGTCGTCGAGTGGCATCCCACGCTGCCTCGCCGCTCGCTCCTGCGTCGCTCACCGTCTGTTGGGTGGACCGCACGCCGGCGCTTGCAGGTCCACAACGCGATCGCCCGCCGGGACACCGGTCGCCGTGTCGTCGATTGCATGGACAGCCCGAGCGCACCCGAAGCTTCATCCGCCGCTACTCGGACCTAGCCAAGTGTTACGTGCCACAGGTCGCACCACTCGGATTGGTTACCGAGTGATCTCAGCGTTGGACGGCCAGGAGTACCTGTACCTGGTCCCGGATCTCCTGCACAACCTCGTCGACCGGTTTGGCGGCGTTGATGGTTGCGGCCATGCTGACGAAATTGATCGCGGAGACGATGTGCGCGAGTGCCGCGGCGCTCTGCGGGCTGGTGCGCCCGTCTCGCCGCAGGACGGCGGCGATCGCTTCCTCGGTCTGCACAGTCAGGTCGAGGGCTGCGCGGTGGTGCGGTTCGGCGGGGTCGCCGAAGACGATCTCCCGCAGGTAGGTCCGCCCGTTGTCGACCTGTTTGCGGTTGCACTCCACAACCGGGCGGACGATCGCCATCACGGCGTCGAGCGCGTCCGTGATGCCCTCGGACGCTGACCTACCCCGTTGGAGTGCTTCGGCGTAGGTCGAGTTCTGCACGAGGAGGAGAAGTTCGCCCTTGGACTTGGCATAGAGGAACAGCGTGCCCGCCCCGATGTCGGCCTTGTCGGCGATTTCCTGGGTGGTGACCTCGTCGACGCCACGCTCGGCGAAGAGCTCGCTGGCGGCTGCCGTGATGCGGTCGAGCTTGTCCTGCTTGTTCCGCTCGCGCCGACCGGGCGACTTCGAGGTGAGGGGCATGGCTGCCGCCCTTCGTTGCTGAGTGGGCTCGGATCTGCAGGCGGTCATTCTTCCACGGCGGCTGGGACCGCACCGGTGTCGCCGAGCTCTGGGCAGAGCGTCTCGACGGGTCCGCTCAGGGCCGTCAGGCGGCGAGGAACTCGACCGCGATCGGCGCGAACTTCTGGTGGAACTGGAAGATGCCGCCGTGCCCGGAGTCCGGGTAGATGATCAGCTCCGAGCCCTTGATCCGGCGGCGCAGGTCCTCGGACAGGATGGAGGGCACCATCCGGTCGTTGTCACCGTTCGCGATCAGCGTGGGCTGGGTGAGCTTCGACAGATCGGCCGGGGCCGAACGCCCGAACTTCTGGATCGCCTTCAGCTGGGTGCGGAACGCGCGGAGCTTGATGTCCGCGTCGCGGTCGACAGTGCGCTCCTGCAGGCGCTGCACGAACGCGCGAGCAGCCGGCTTGCCGCTGGCGTTCCGGTTGAAGAACAGGAACTCCTTCGGGTCCTGCCGCGTCAACGTCGCGCGCAGGATGTCCCAGTAGGTGACGCCGACGACCTTGTCGATGTCCTTGCCGCCTCTGGGGCCGGTGCCGGTCAGGACGAGCTTGCGAACGAGCTCGGGGTGCTTGACCACGAGGTCCTGGGCGATCATGCCGCCCAGTGAGAAGGAGAAGATGTCGATCTGGTCGAACCCGAGGGCCTTGATGAAGGTGTAGGCGTCGTCGGCCATTTCCTCGACGCTGCCCGGAACAGTGCCGGTCGAGGCCCCGACGCCCCGGTTGTCGAAGGTGATGACATGGCGCTCGGCGGCGATCGGGTCGACGATCCGGGGATCCCAGTTGTCCAGGGTGGCGGCGAGGTGCACGAAGAAGACCACGGGGATACCGCCCTTCGGTCCGAGTTCCCGGTAGGCGTAGGTGACGCCGCCGGCGGTGACGGTGCGGGCCGGGGCTTGCGCGTACGAGGTGATGACGGGTTCGTTCGAGGTTTCGTCGGTGTTCATGATGCTCTCCTGTTTCTGATGGTCTTGCGGATTGTGAGAAGGGCTGTCAGGCCCGGGTGATGACGGCCTTGCCGCGGATACCGCCCTTGCCGAGCGATTGCACGGCCTCCGCGGTCTGGTCGAAGTCGAAGACGTGGCCGACGACGGGGCGCAGCCGCCCGCTGTCGACGAGGGCGGTGATCTGACGGAGCTGGTCGCCGCTGGCGCGCACGAAGAGGAACTCGTACGTCACGCCGAGCTTCTTCGCCTGCCTGCGGATCTTGCGGCTGAGCGCTGCGACCGCGAGGCGCAGTACCGGGTTCATTCCTGCCTCAGCGGCGAACGCGGGATCGGGCGGTCCGGAGATGCCGATCGCCTTGCCGCCGGGGCGCAGCACCCGCAGGGACTTCTCGAGGTTCGTCCCGCCAACGCTGTCCAGCACCAGGTCGTACCCGTCCAGGAGCTTTTCGAAGTCCTGGTTGCGGTAGTCGATGACGATGTCCGCGCCGAGCTCGCGGACGAAATCCAGGTTGCCTGCGCTGACCGTCGTGGCGACGGTGGCCCCGAGGTACTTGGCGAGCTGGATCGCGACGGTTCCGACGCCACCGGCGCCGGCGTGGATCAAGACCTGCTGGCCCGGCCCGACATTGCCCTTCTCGACCAGCGCCTGCCACGCGGTCAGGGTGACCAGCGGCAGCGAGGCCGCCTCCTCGGAGGTGACCGTCGTCGGCTTGAGCGCCAGGTCTGCCTCGGCCATTGCGATGCGCTCCGCGAAGGTGCCGATGCGATCTTTGTCCGGCCGGGCATACACCTGGTCGCCGACCGCGAACCGACGCACGCCGGTGCCGATGCCGACCACGGTCCCGGCGACATCGTTGCCCATGACCTGCGGCAATTCGTACCGCAGGAACGACTTGAACGCGCCCGACCGGATCTTCTCGTCGAGCAGGTTGAGTCCGGCGGCCCGGACCTGGACGAGCACGTCGCGCTCTCCGACCACGGGCTCGGGGACATCCGCCTCCTGCAGCGGTCCCTTGTACTTGCTGACGACAAACGCTCGCATGACGACTTTCCTTCTGAGTCAGGTCAAAATCGAATAGCCTCAATAATGAGCAGACTCATTAAATTTGTCAAGGCTTGCCCCACGGGCCGCCGGAGCACTCCTGTCCAGCTGGGTCAGCACTCCCGGCCAGACTGGGCAGCTCAGCCGCCCCCGCCCCCGAGGAGGAGTAGGAGCCCGGAGATGACGAGGCCTGCTTCGACGAGGATGGCGAAGACGTTGACGGGTAGCCGGTCGAGGACTCTCTTGCCGACCCAAGCGCCACCGGCTGCCGCAGGCGCGAGCGCAAGACCGATGAGCCCGGTATGCCAGGTGAGGACAGCGGCCGCGCCGAACACGACCAGCTTGGTGAGATGCATGACGACCGCCGAGGCGGCCTCCGTACCGATGTAGGCGCCGCGGACCATACCGCGCGCGAGGAAGAACGGCGCCACCATCGGCCCGACACTGCCAACCAGCGCGGACCCGAATCCGGACGCGGCTCCCAACGCTGCGAACCCACGATCGCCAGCCCGCGCCGCGTCCGGACGAACCCGCCGCCAAACGACCATCGCAAGCAGGAACAGCCCGATGACGCGGGTCAATGCCTGCAGCGGCGCGCTGGTCAGAAGCAACGCACCAACCACGGCAGCAGGCACTGCGCCCACCGCGAAGATCATCACCAGACGCCGATCGACCTCATGCCGATTGAACCAGACCCGACTCCCGTTGCTGGCCAACTGCGCGACGGTGAGCACGGCGACCGCGTCCCGGGGCCCAAAGACTGCGACGAACACCGGCAAAAGCAACACTCCACCACCGAAACCCGCGACGGCCGACAACAGCGCGGTACCGAACGACGCGAGGATCAGCAACACACCCAGCAACACCCCACCCGACATAGCTCGAGCTTCGCAGACCTCCGAGTTCACGGGTCGGGGCGATCTCACTCGACGTCGGCCCGACGAGCACCCGACACACGTCAGCTCGCCAGACAGTCACCCCGGGCAACGCGGGTGCCTACTCTGGCTTTCGCGCGACGCAGGAGCGATCCACCCGGGGTGGGTGGGAGCGCCAAGCAGCGAGCGACGCAGGAGCGAGCAGCGAGGCAGCGTGGGGAAATCCACCCGACGACGGAGCACGCGACGACGGAGCACCCGGCGCATGGCAACTCGCCAGATGGTCACCCTCCGCCAGGCGAGTGCCTACTCTCGCCTTCGCGCGACGCAGGAGCGATCACCCAGGGCGGGTGGGAGCGCCGAGTGGTGAGCGACGCAGGAGCGAACAGGCGAGGCAGCGTGGGGTTTTATCTGACGGTGGGGGCTGCAGGGGACGAGAGGGTGGTTGAGAAGAGGCGGTTGTCGAGTTCGTTTAGGGCTAGGCGGACTGCGCCCAACGCGACCGAGTCGGCGCCCAGTGTGGAGGCCCGGACTTCGGGGACTCGGAGGCAGAGGCGTTGGAGTTCTGTGGTTAGGGGAGCGAGGACCAGGTCTGCTGAGCGGGAGAAGCCGCCGCCGTAGATGACGACCTGGGGGTCGAGGGCCAGGACGAGGGCGGCGGCTCCGACGGCGAGGTCTTTTACGTAGCGGGAGACAGCCGTTTTGGCGGCGCGGTCTCCGTTGCGGGCTGCGTCGAAGACCCACGCGGCCGCGTCGTCGGGGCTGACGCTGGCGGGTACGCCGGGGCAGTTCTCCAGGTGGGACGGGGCTGCCAGCCAGCGGACTTGCTTGAGGGCGCCGATCTCGCCGGCGGCTCCGCCGTAGCCGCGGCGGAGTACGCCGTCGAGGATGAGGCCGGCGCCGATGCGCATGCCGGCCAGGACGTAGATGACGTCGCTCGCATCGCTGGCGGCGCCCTTCCAGCGCTCGGCTAGTGCTGCGAGTTTGCAGTCGTTCTCGACGATGATCGGGCAGGAGAAACGGCCGGCCAGGTGTGCGGGAAGGTCGACCTGGTCCCAGCCGGGGATGGGAGTGAAGAGGGAGGTACGGCCGGAGGAGTCGACTGGGCCGGAGACGCCGATCGTGACGGCCCAGACGTCGGCCGGTTTCTTCTTCGTCGCGGTGAGGCATTCCAAGATCGCCTCGTCGAGCGCCGCGAGCCGTGCCTGCGGATCGGCGTCGGGGGCGACGGCAGCGCGGTGGCTGTGCAGGACCTCGCCGTTCAGATCGGCCACCAGCGTGAGCACCTTGTGTACGCCCACATCGACGCCGAGGACATAACCGGCGGTACTACGGAACTGGTATCGCCGAGCCGGCCGCCCCACCGCGCTGCTGGTGCCCGCCTCGATCACCGTCGCCCAGCCATCGGCCACCAGGTTCTGAGCGATCAAGTCGACGGCCGGCCGGGACAGCCCGGTGCGCTGCGATAGCTCGGTCACCGTCGACGGCGGGTGGTCGCGGAGCGCCCGGACGATCGTCAGCGAGTTGAGTTCGCGCAGCCGCGGAAGGTCCACGCCGGCGACGGCGCCATCTGTCACGGCTGGTCGCTCCTTCGTGTTGCCATCTCGGCAACATTATCAACTGATCGGATAGGCAGACCCGCTCTGCGGATCCACCGCGGGCGTGAAGTCGACATCGCGCCCGTCGAGCCGGTACCGGTACCGCCCGACCCGCTCGATCCGCGGCGTACCGCTCAAGTACTCGGTCATCGCCTCCAACTCGTCAGGCCGCAGCCACGAAGGCGGATCGGACACCGCCCGGAAGCGGCAGATATCGGCCAGGTCGCGCAGCCACTCCTGCTGCTGTTCGGTCAGCAGATTCAACCGGCTGCGGAAATAGACCACATCGGGATCGACCTCGGCCAACGGCGCCTGCCAGAGGCGGTGCAGCGTGTTGACGACAGCGTTGCGGGCCATCGCGTCCGACGGATCGTCGCTGGCGTAGTTCTGCCACATCGGCGCGACATCCGGCCCGCTGCGAAGCCCGTCGAGAAGTCCGAGCGACGGCAACAACAGCGCACCGCTCCCCAGCAGGTACACATCGTCTCCGGCGGTCCGGCGGATCAACGCCAGCGCTTCACGATAAGCCTCCTCACGCCCGGCACCACCCGCTCGTACTCCGGGCGCCGCCGCGGCGTTGATGAAGTCAAGCTTGAGATACCGGAACCCCCACTCGTGAACGAGTCGTTGGGTCAGCTCGACGAGATGCTCCTGCGTCGCCGGCAGGGTGACGTCGAGGGCGTAATACCCGGTACCCCAGTTGTACCCGGCAACGACCGGCGCACCGCTCACATCGCGCAACAACAGCTCAGGACGCTCGATGGCGAGCCGGGAAGAGGGGAGCGCGATGAACGGCGCCACCCACAACCCCGGAGCCATTCCGGCATCCTCGATTCGCGAGGCCAAGGCACTCATGCCGGAGGGGAACTTGCCATTGGCGTACCAGTCGCCGACCGTCTCCTCCCAGCCGTCGTCGACCTGTACGACATCGAAGGGCAGACCGTCCAGCGCCTCGATGTCCTTGGTGAGCTGCTCCTCGGTGATGTCCTCGTAGTACGCGTACCAGGAACACCACACGTTGCCCGCGCGCCCCCGCCCCTGCCCCAACTGCTCGGCAAGGTGCCGGGCGTAGGCCGCGAACACGATCTCTTCGGAGCCATAGGCAACGAACCAAGGCGCGGCGCCTGTCTCGTACCACCCCGCCAGCGTGTCCCGATCAGCAGTCAACCGCGGCACCCCCAGCCCCAGCGCGCCGAGCAGCAAGACATTTCCGTCCTCTCCCTGAAGAGCGGCGACGGCCGACGAGTGGTGGCGGCAGGGGTCGTCCCACGCGTCGTCGTCGGCGGTCACCCGGCGTACCGGATTGGCGATCCGCAGCGGCTGGTCGGACAACCGGCGCCACCCACAGGGGCTCCAGGAGTTCTGTCCGTGCCGGTAGAACAGGCCGTCTCCGAGGTCGTGCAGGAGGGCGACCCGCCCCGCCGGGAGGATGATGCCTCCATCGGCGGTGCGTGGAACGCCTGGTCCGTCGTGGCGCAGAGCGAGGGTGTGTCCGGCCACCTCGAGGAGCAGAGTCATTCTCTTCCTTCTACTTGAAGAGCTACTGGAATAGCTACTTGAACAGGGCGTTGACCTGGTCGTTGGCCTTCTTCAAAGTTGTCGCCGAGTCGGACTGGCCGAGTACCGCCGACTGGATCCCGTCCTGCACCAGCTGGGAGATCTCGTTCCCGTGCTCGCTGACCGGCAGGAAGAAGGTCCCGCCGGCCGCCTTGGCCTCGTCGACGAAGACCTGGACATTCTGGCCCTTGGCCTTGTGCGCGGCCAGCGCCTTGTCGCCAGCCGCGGTGATCGCCGGGAAGACCACACCATTACCACCGACGATGTTCTGGCAGTCTGCCGAGCCGAGGAACTTGACCCACTTCCACGCCTGCTCCTGGTGCTCAGTACCGGCGTTGATGGCATCGGACAGGCCGTTGATCGCCGTCTTGCGTCCCTGCGGTCCGGTCGGCAGCGGTGCGAACGCGAACTTCACCTTGGCGTCGGCGGCCAGGTAGCTGTTGATCATCCAGGAACCGGCGAAGGTGATGGCGCCCTTCCCGGCGCTGAGCAGGGCATCGCGCGACAGTGTGGACGCCTTGTCCAGCGGGGGAGCGTAGCCCTTGGCGATGAGCGACTTGAACCAGTCGATGGTCGCGGCGAGCTTCGGGTCGTCGTACTTGTACTGCGTGCCCCAAGGATTCTTGTCGAGGAACTCGAACCCGTTGCTAACGGCAAGGTTCCCCCAGCCGTTCTGCCCCTGCGACCCGTCGGCCCACTCGGGCAGGAAGCCGTAGGTCTTGATCTTCGACTTGTCGAACGCGGGATCCAGCCCGTTGCGGCCCTTCTCGTCGACGGTCGCCTTGGCGATCAGCTGCTCGAAGGTGCCTCCGTCGGAGGGATTCCAGGTGAGGTTCTCCAGGTCCGTCGGCGCGATGCCCTGCGCCTTGAGCTGTGTGGTGTTGTAGACCAGCGCCATCGTGTCCCAGTCCTTCGGCAGGCCGTACCGCTTGCCGTCCTTGGCGTAGAGATCCGCCAGCCCGGCCTGGTACTGCGACAGATCGACCTTGTCGCGATCGACGAACGGCTGGATGTCGAGGATCTGGTTGCTGGTGACGAACTGCGGATAGTACGACGCCTGGTCGGTCCACACGTCCGGCGCGTCACCAGCGGCCAGCTGGGTGGTGAGGTTCTGCCAGTACTGTGCCCAGGCGGTCTGGGTGATCTTGACGGTGATGTCCGGGTTCGCGGTGTGGAACGCGTCGGCACACGCCTGGTACGACGCCTTCTGGTTGTCGTCCCACAGCCAGTAGTCCAGCGTCACCGCGCCGCCGGCTCCGGAATCGTCGCTCGAGGTGCAGCCGGTCAGTGCGGTCAGCGACAGGGCGAGCAGCGCTGCGCCCAGGGTCTTGCGGTTCATGACGTCCTCCGATGAATGGTTGCTGACGGCAAGGAACTACTTGCCGCCGGTGAAACTGAGTGACTGCACCAGTCGCTTCCCCAGAAAGACGAGCAGCAGCAGGACCGGCAGGACCGACAAGGTGGAAGCGGCCATCAGGCCGGTCCAGTCCGGTTGGGTGTTGGGCGATTGCTGCAGGAACACGCCCAGGGCGACGGTCACCAGGCGGTGCTCCTCGCCCCGGCCGACCAGCAACGGCCAGAGGAAGTCCTTCCACGCCCAGACGGTGGTGGTGAGGCCGATCGTGATCAGCGGCCCACGGCTCATCGGCATCGCGACCCGCCAGAACATTCCCCACGGCCCGACGCCGTCCAGGGTCGCCGCCTCCTCGACCTCCCGGGGCAGCGAGAGGAAGAACTGCCGCAGGAAGAAGACCGCGAACGGCGTCATCAGGATCGTCGGCGCGACCATACCGGCCATCGTGTTGATCCAGCCGAGCTGTTTGACCAGGATGAAGTTCGGCAGCAGGGTGAAGATCGGTGGCACCATCAAGGCGGAGACCAGCAGCGTGAAGGCCAGGTCGCGACCGGGGAACCGCAGCCGGGCGAAGGCGTATCCGGCCATCGAGCACAGCAGGGTCTGCACGCCCGCGATCAGCCCGCAGTAGATCACCGAGTTCAGCAGGTACCGGCCGAAGTCCAGGTGTGCGCCGGAGCCACCCGCCGCCCTGGCCTCCGCCTCGGTGGTCAGGCCGAGTACGCGGGCGAAGTTGATCAGCGTCGGTTGGTGGGGGAGCAGCGAACTGCTGTCGTTGTAGAGGTCGGCGGCCGGCGTGAGCGCGGTGCGGATCATCCAGTAGAACGGGAAGGTCGTCGCGAGCAGGAAGACGGCCAGGAAGACCCAGGCCAGGACGCGTCCCGGGGTTCGGCGGTTGGAAGATCGCATCGCTTGGCCTCTCATGCCAGGTCCGAACTCGACGCCCGGAGCAGGCGGAGCTGGACGAAGGTGAACACTCCGAGCACCAGCGCGAGGAAGACCGCCGCCGCGGCCGCGTAGCCCATGTGGAAGTAGCTGAAGGCCTGCTGGTAGATGAAGAAGTAGATGACCCGGGTCGCGGACACCGGTCCGCCCTTGGTGGTGACCGCGACGGTGTCGAAGATCTGGAACGAGCCGATCAGCGACACGACCAGCACCAGGGCGAGTACCGGTCGCAGCAGCGGCATGGTGATCCGGGCGAAGATGCGCAGTTCGCCGGCCCCGTCGATCGCCGCGCTCTCGTATAGGTGTTGCGGGATCTGCAGCATCCCGGCGTACAGGAGGAGAGCGGTGTAGCCGGTGTAGGCCCAGGTGTTGATCCCGGCGACCGCCGGCATCGCCCAGTGTGCGTCGGTGAAGAAGCCGACCGGGCCGAGGCCGACCGCGTGCAGGAGATGGTTGACGAGTCCGAGGTTGGTGTCCAGCAACCACATCCAGAGCAGGCCGATCGTCACGTTGGGCACCAGCCAGGGCAGAAGCAGCGCTGCCCGGAGTACGACCGAACGGGTCAACCTGTGCATCAGGGCGGCGACGACCAGAGCCAGCACGGTCTGCGAGCTGATGTTGAGCACGACGTAGTACGCCGTGACGAGCATCGAGCTCCAGAACTGCCTATCGGTCAGCAGGTCGGTGTAGTTCTCCGTGCCGACGAACGACGGGGTGCCGAGCATCGTGTAGTCGGTAAGTGAGTACCAGACGCCGCGAACCGCCGGATAGGCGTAGAAGACGGCGAATCCCACCAGGACCGGCGCGACGAACCACCATGCGACCCGCCGGTCGTCCCGTTGTCTGGCTTGGCCCATTGCTGTCCCTCGATCGGCTCCGGCGAACTCTTGTCAGGCGGCTCGCTCTGGACTAATGATGTAGTTATTCGGAAGTTTGTCAACACTTCTTCATATTCGCCCCGAGGAGAAGCCATGCCCCTTCGCATCCGCGGCCGCCGCCTGCTGGCCGCGCTCACCGCCGTCACGGCCGCGCTCAGCCTGAGCGTCGCGGCGGTGACCCCGGCCGGCGCGGCGCCCGCCGGACCACCGTCCCGGCCAGCGCCACCAGCCAGCCCTGATCCGGCCCTGCAGGCGCACACGCTGCAGGCCGCCGACGGCCCGCTCGACAATCCACTCAAGGGGTTCGCGCGGTTCTACTCGCCGGGCGCGAACCAGAACACCGGCTACCCGCACGCGCTGACGTGGGGCTACTTCGGCTTGTCAGAGGTGATGACGAACGCCGCGAACTGCGGCAGCTACAACTGGAGCATCCTCGACAACATGCTGGCCGAGACCGCCGCCCAGGGGAACCAGGCCGCGATCCGCTTCTACATGGTCTATCCCGGTGGCACGGGCAGCCATCCGGCCAACGCGATCCCGTCCTGCTTCAACGGTCAGGTCAACTACCGCACCGACACGTACTGGAACGTCACCGAACCCGACTACGACAGCCCGTACCTGGTGAACGCGCTGAAGAACTTCATCGCGGCGTTCGGGGCCCGGTACGACGGCGATCCGCGGCTCGGATTCGTCCACCTCGGCCTGATCGGACTCTGGGGCGAGTGGCACACCTGGCCGTACGACACCGACACGGCCGACGGGTTGCCCAACTACATGCCGACCGACGCGAACGGTGCGCAGATCATCACCGCCTACGACAACGCGTTCAACACCACCAAGCTCGAGCTCCGCTATCCCGATGCGGCCGGCGGGGCGGCGAACAGTCGCGACGTCGGGTATCACGATGACTCGTTCTGTTACCGGGAGGGGTCGCCGCTCGCGGGTGTCACGCTTCCACAGTCGCTGGGCGGAGCGTCGTACTCGCAACTGCAGCGCAACCTCGGTACCGGTACGGAGAACAAGTGGATCAACGACTCGATGGGTGGTGAGGTGCGGCCGGAGATCCAGTCCGTTGCCTTCGACAACTGGCCGGGTGGCTCCGGCGCCGTCGACAACATGAAGGCCTGTCTCGAGCTCGAGCACACCACCTGGAAGATCAACGAGCAGTCGGCCAACTACTCGCCGGGCAACGCCAATGTGGGCGCTGCGGTTCGGCTGATGGGCTACAACCTGACGGTGAACAAGGCGTACTTCCAGAACACGGCGAGCGGTACGACCAACCTCGGCGTACAGATCAGCAACACCGGTGTTGCCCCCTTCTACTACCCGTGGAAGGTGACGGTGGGGTTGAAGAACAGCGCCGGCACGGTCGTGCAGAGCTGGGACACGACCTGGGATCTGCGCACGATCCAGCCGCTGAAGATCCGTGCCTTCCCGGACTGGAATGTCGGTGCGGATCCGACGTACCGCGACTTCGGCTATCCGCAGTACTTCCAGACGCCGGTCAACCTGGCAAACGTGGCCCAGGGCAACTATCAGTGGGTACTCCGGGTGAAGAACCCGCTCGAGGCGACCTCGGCCAACGCCAAGAAACTACGCTTCGCCAACGCGACCCAGAACGCGGACGGATGGGTCGGACTCGGGTCCGTCACGGTTGGTACTGGCGGCAGTGTGCCTGTGAACTATGAGGCCGAGGCGGGCAGCCTTGCTGGTGGGGCGGTCGTTTCGTCGTGCTCCGCGTGCTCGGGCGGTTCGAAGGTCGGGTACATCGGTAACAACTCCGGCACGTTGTCGATCCAGAACGTCAACGGCGGATCCGGCGGCGCGAAGCCGATCACGATCTACTACGCCTCCGCCGTCGCCCGGACCGCGACGGTCAACGGCCAGTCGGTCAGCTTCCCAGCCACCGCCGACTGGAACACCGTCGGCTCCGTCACGGTAACCCGCACGCTGGTGGCGGGCACCACCAACACCATCTCCTTCACCAACTCCACCGGCTGGGCCCCGGACATCGACCGGGTAGTTGTCGGCTAGCTGGACAGGACCCCACGGCTGCTAGGTTTCTCGATGCCTGGCAGCCCTGGGGTCCGGGCCTTCTTGCTTTGGGAGCCCTGCATGCCCGCACCTGCCATCCAGATCGGCGTACTCGCCCCACTGACTCCACCTGGCTGGAGCGAGGCCGGCCTGAATCTCCTTGCCGGGATGGAACTCGCGGTCCGGGACGTCAACGAGGCTGGTGGGATCACCGGCCGCCCGCTCGAACTCCTGATCCGAGACACCGCCGCCGACCCGTCTCGAGCTTCTGCAGCCGTGGACGAGTTGGCGGCGCTTGGTGTTGTCGCCTTGGCGGGGGAGTACCACAGCGTCGTCGCCCGCGCGGTCGCCGCTCGAGCCGATGCCCTGGGCGTTCCTTTCCTCTGCTCATCGGCTGTCCTCGACGATCTCACAGAAGAACCAACAGACTGGGTCGCCCGCCTGGCCCCACCGCAGTCCCGGGGCTGGCGCCTCTACGCCGACTACCTGCTGGGCGCGGGCCATACGCACATCGCGGTCGCTTCCCAGCCGAGCGTGTACTGGGCAACCGGTACCACCATCCTGCGGGAGTACATCGCAGTCACCGACCTCGACGCGGGCGCGCTCACCCCTGAAGCGCTATGCGACGAACTCGCCGACAGCCACGCAACGGCTCTCCTTCTCCTGGTTGGCCACCCGATGCCAGCCGTACCGATCGTCAAGGCCGTCCGCCAGGACCCGCGCCTAACCGGCGTCTTGCTCGGTGCGCCGGCCGGCCAACCGGAGTTCTCCGAATGGGCGGAGTTGCTTGGGGATGACGGCGCCGGAATCCCCTTCCTGCGTTACCTCCCCGAGCGGCTGACCGCACTCGGCGAACGAGTCCGTGAGCAGCTGCCGGACGCCCCATCCTTCGTCGCCTTCGAGGGGTACGACACGATCACCGTCCTCGCCGACCTACTGCGCTCCCACGGCAAGGCAGCGGCTTGGTCGAGCGTCGCCGTCGACGGCACTCGCGGAAAGATCCAGTTCAGCCGCGTACCGGGCATCAGTGTCTGGCAATGGCCCGCACCCCCGATCCAGGTCGCCGACCGCGACCCGACTGCCCCCGATCGATTCCGGATCCTCCCCGCCGGTTAAGGCTCTTGGCCGGATCAGGAACGGGGAGGATCCTGCCCCCGGATCGGCGCAATCGCCTCCCCAGTCGTGGGCAGAATCCTCCCAGGAGTCCAAGCTAGGCGATTTGGCGGCGGTACGTACGGATCGCGAACAGGTAGCCGACGACGAGGATGCCAAGGCACCAGGCGAGCGCGGCCCAGATGTCATTGCCGACCGGCTGCTCGGCGAACAACCGCTGAATCGTGTTGACGATCGAGGTGACCGGCTGGTTCTCGGCGAAGGCGCGAACCGGGCCGGGCATCGTGTCGGTGGGGACGAAGGCCGAGCTGATGAAGGGCAGGAAGATCAGCGGGTACGAGAACCCAGCGGCCCCGTCGACCGACTTGGCCGACAGTCCGGCGAGGATCGCGATCCAGGTGAGCGCCAGCGTGAAGAGCAGCAGGATGCCGGCCACCGCGAGCCAAGCCAGCGGCCCTGCGGAGGTACGGAATCCCATCACCAACCCGACCAGCACGATGATCACCACCGAGATCGCGTTCGCGACGAGCGAGGTCACCACGTGCGCCCACAGGACGGACGAGCGCGCGATCGGCATCGAGTGGAACCGTTCGAAGATCCCGCTCTTCATGTCGGTGAACAACCGCACCGCCGTGTAAGCGATCCCCGACGCGATCGCGATCAGCATGATGCCCGGCAGCAGATAGTTGACGTAGTGGTCGGTACCGGTCTTGATAGCCCCGCCCAGCACATACACGAAGAGCAGCATCATCGCGATCGGCGTGATCGCGGTGGTGATGATCGTGTCCGCGCTACGGAAGATGTGCCGCAGCGACCGGCCCAGCAGTACGCCGGTGTCGCCGAAGAAATGCGTGGTCATGCCTGGACCTCTTTACTGTCGTTCCCAACGAGGGCGAGGAAGATGTCTTCCAGAGTCGGCTGCTTCTCGACGTACTCGACCTTTGCCGGCGGAAGGAGTTTCTTCAGCTCGGCGAGAGTGCCGTTGGCGATGATGCGGCCCTGGTGAAGTACCGCGATCCGATCCGCGAGCTGCTCGGCCTCGTCCAGGTACTGCGTGGTGAGCAGAACCGTCGTACCGCCTTCGGCCAGCTCCTTCACCACCTTCCACACGTCGATCCGCGCCTCGGGGTCGAGCCCGGTCGTCGGCTCGTCGAGGAAGATCACCTTCGGCCGGCCGATCAGGCTCATCGAGATGTCCAGTCGCCGGCGCATACCTCCGGAGTACGTCGATACCTTCCGCGAGCCCGCGTCGGTGAGGTTGAACCGGCTCAACAGCTCGTCAGCCACCTGGCCGGGGTTCTTCAGGTGCCGCAACTTGGCCACCATCACCAGGTTCTCCCGCCCGGTGAGGATCTCGTCGACCGCGGCGAACTGCCCGGTCAGACTGATCGACTCCCGGACCCGCAGCGGCTCGGCCGCCACATCGAACCCGTTGACGACGGCGGTACCGGCGTCCGACCGCAGCAGCGTGGACAGGATCCGTACGATCGTGGTCTTGCCGGCCCCGTTCGACCCGAGCAGCGCAAAAATGCTCCCCGGCGCCACCTCGAAGTCCACACCCCGCAACACCTGCAACTCCTTGAACGACTTCTCCAGCCCCCGTACCTGGATCGCCGGGCCTTCTTGTGCCGTCATCACACTGCTCCTACCGTCGCGCTTGCCGATGTGCTCATGACGACCATGCTGTCCACCACCCCTGACACGGCGCTGACACGGCGCACCCGCGGAAAAGACCCCCACGCTGCCTCGCCCGCTCGCTCCGCCGTCTCTCCCGCCTCGGCGCTCCCGCCCACCCGGGGTTTGCGCTCCTGCGTCGCGCGAAAGCGAGAGCAGGCACCCGCCCGCCCGTAACCGACCCGCCATTCGCGAACCCGCTCGCCTCGGCTCGCCTGGAACCGACCTCAGCCAGAGTCGAGGTGGACCTGCGTAGGCCAAATCGACTTCATCGACCAAAGCGCGTAGGCCCCCGCCTGTAGCGGGATCGCCCTAACGCAGGGTGGGACTGAGGCCCACTCGGCAGAGGAGCAGAACGTTGAGGACGTTCAGCCGAGTGGGAGGCCAGATCTGATGGTGCGGCGGACGTGGGTCAGGGGCGTCGGCTGCGTCGGTCTAGGCAGGTTGTGCGTCTTCGCATCCATGGCATCGCGCGCCTGGTGGCACTGGGAGGTCTCGGCCGTCGACTCGTCCGCCGGGAGTACGCGGCCAGGGTTGCTCGCGAGTTGATCACCTGGGCGTGGCGAGTGCCTACTGTCGATTCGCGCGACGGAGGAGCGCAAACCAGGGTGGGTGGGAGCCGGTGAGTGGTGAGTGACGTAGGAGCGAGCGGCGAGGTGGCATGGGGGACTCGCGGGTGGGGGATGCTTGGGGGGTGACGGTTAAAGGGGAGTTCGAGCGGGACAGTGCATACATCGGGACTCGGATTACGGCGGATGGGCGGGAGGGGTTTGCGGTAGAGCCGGGGCGGTATCGGTTGGTGGCGGCTCGCGCTTGTCCTTGGGCCAATCGGGCGATCATCGTGCGGCGGCTGCTGGGGTTGGAGGACGTGCTGTCGATCGGGTTCTGTGGGCCGACGCATGATCAGCGGAGTTGGACGTTTGATCTTGATCCGGGTGGGGTTGATCCGGTGCTGGGGATTCCTCGGTTGCAGGATGCGTACTTCAAGCGCGATCCGAGGTACCCGAAAGGGATCACGGTGCCGGCGATCGTTGATGTGCCTAGCGGGGCTGTGGTGACCAATGACTTTGCGCAGATGACGCTTGATCTGTCGACGGAGTGGACGGCGTACCAGCGGGAGGGGGCTCCGGATCTCTACCCGGAGGCGTTGCGGGGCGAGATCGATGAAGTTGCCAAGCGCATCTATACCGAGGTCAACAACGGGGTGTACCGGGCCGGGTTCGCGGGGTCGCAGGAGGCTTACGAGGCTGCGTACGATCGGCTGTTTGTCGCGCTCGACTGGCTGGCCGAGAGGTTGCGGGATCGGCGGTACCTGGTGGGGGACACCATCACTGAGGCTGATGTTCGGCTGTTCACTACGTTGGTTCGGTTCGATGCGGTGTATCACGGGCACTTCAAGTGCAATCGGAACAAGCTGACTGAGATGCCGGTGCTCTGGGCGTACGCGCGGGATCTGTTTCAGACGCCGGGGTTCGGGGACACGGTCGACTTCGTGCAGATCAAGGAGCACTACTACGTGGTGCATACCGGGATCAACCCGACGCAGATCGTTCCCAAGGGGCCGGATCTGTCCGGCTGGCTCACGGCGCATGGGCGGGAGGCCTTGGGCGGAAGGCCGTTCGGCGACGGTACTCCGCCGAGCCCGACCAGCGGCAGAGAGCAGGTGGCCGCGGGCCACGGCGCCGGCTGAACCACCGATCCAGCCGCAGGCCTTCGCCTACACCACCAACCCAGGTCCGGCCGCGGCCTAGGCTTGGGTTATGAGCTTTTCTCAGGCTGGGTCGAATCGTCCGGAGTGGTTCAAGGTTGCTTCGGCTCAGGGTGGGGAGGGGGTGGACACACCCGCTGGGGTGCCTGGTGGGGACTCCGACGTGCAGGAGCGGCGGCAGGGCGCGGTTACCCAGGCTGGGCCGCCTGGATTGAGCCGGTTGCTCAGTAGCGAGGAGCGGCGGGCGGTGGCTAGGGCCGCTGGACGGCCGAATACCGCGGCGGCGGCGCTCCGGGATGTGGTGACGGATCTTGATCTGATGCTGCTTCAGGCGGCGAAGCATGTGCGGGACAGCGGCGGGAAACGGTCACGCCGCAAGTTCCGGAAGGCCGTACCGCAGCTCGTGACGGCGGCTGAGTTGGCCGAGTTGCCGCTCGGCGAGGTTGCTGAGTTCCTCGGGGTCTCGGCGGAGGCGGTGGACGAACTGCTGCCCCGCCTGGTCGAGGTCGGTGGGATCGGGCCCGATGACCGCGCCGCGGTGTTGCAGGGGATCGAGGATCTGCGGGATCAACTGCAGCAGGTCCAGATCGGGGTGGATCACTCGCTGCTCGACCGGCTGATCGGCGTGATCCTTCGGTTCACGCTGCTGATCGGGATTGCGATCGCGGCAACACCGCTCGGTGCGTTGGCGGTCGGGGATCCGGTGATGAACGAGGCGATCAAGACCGGCGTGATCGCCTTGGTGGCGCTGGCTCTACAGCAATTCGCGGACCTCGTCGCGGCTGCGCGCGATCGGGACGCCGACCAGACACTGGCGAGCGAGGCGCATGCTGCACTGCTCGCGGAGTTGACGGCTGCGGCGAGTCTGTCCGACGTACCGGCGTACGACGGAGAGCACGCGGTACTGCGGTTCCGCCTCGAGTTGCGTTGTGCCCGGGCGCGGGTCGCCGTACTGCCTCTGACCTGGCCCGAGAAGGAGCAGTACTGGCTAGAGCTCGACCAGGTACTGCGATCCCTGCACAACGCGGAGTTCACCGACTTCGACGCCCAACGCCGCGTCCTCCGAGAGCTGACCCCGACGAACGGTGGTGACTAGAGGTCGGCCAGGAAGGTGAGGAGCGCTTGGGTGACTTCAGAGGGGCGTTCCTCGGGGATCCAGTGGCCGCAGCCTGGTAGGTCGAGCACGCCGCGGAGGTCGGGGACGATCTGGGGGAGTTGCTCGATGAAGTCCGGCGGGTAGAAGGTACGGACCACGTCGTCGCCGCCGGCGATGAAGAGGGCAGGCGGGGTGATCTGCGCGTCCTGCCAGGGTGTGGTGAGGGCCCAGTTGCGGTCCATGTTCCGGTACCAGTTCAGCGGTCCCGTGAATCCGTTCCGCTTGTACTGCTGTGCGTACTGGTCGATGTCGTCCTCGGTCAGCCACGACGGCAGTTCGTCGACCTCGCGGGTGCTGGCGAGGAAGCCGTTGCCGGTGATCGGGGAGGCGAGGCCGCCCATCACCCGGAGGAAGCTGGTGTGGAGGTCGGCGTTGAGTTCGGCGTCGGCGGTACCGGGCTCTTGGAAGTAGAGCTGGTAGAAATCCGGGCCGAAGTGTTCACGCACGGAGGCGAGAGTCGGTACTGGGCCGCGCTGCGTGGGAGGTACCGACAACCCCGCGACGCCACGCACCAGATCCGGTCGCAGCAGCGCGGTGTGCCAGGCGACCGGGGCGCCCCAGTCATGGCCGACCACCGCGGCACTCTCCTCGCCGAGCGCGTGGACGAGAGCGACGACGTCACCGACCAGGTGAAGGATGGAGTAGTCGGTGACGTCAGTTGGCGCGTCGGTACCGCCGTACCCGCGCTGATCGGGCGCGACGACCCGGTACCCGGCATCGGCCAGCGGCTGGATCACGTGCCGCCAGGCGTACCAACTATCCGGGAACCCGTGCAGCAACAGAACCAAGGGCCCTTCACCCTGCTCGGCGACGTGCATGGTCAGACCGTTGACGCTCAACTCGCGGTGAACGAGGCTCAAGATGGACTCCAATCCAAGTCATCCCGAGGCTATCTCGTTGCATAACGCAACGGTCTTGAGTACTGACGTTCATCGATCGTCGCTTCCTCCGCGCCCTCCTCCAAACCTCTGGTCATCAACCTGTAGGAACCGTGCATAGCAACAGGCAGTAGTGCGCTGGGACCGGGCGAGGTGACGCTCAGGGAGTGCTCGCGATGGCGGGTTGGGCGGACTACTACCTGTTCTTGAGTACGCCGCCTGGTCTGGTGGGGGTCTTACAAGACTGTGACGGTGACTGTGGTGCCGGGTTTGGCCAGTTGGTTGGCGGCGGGGGATTGGCCGGCTACCAGGTTGAGGCCGAGGTTGAAGGGGGCTTTTTCGACCTTTACGAGGAAGCCGGCTTCGGTGAGGATTTGTTGGGCGTCGGCCAGTTTCTTGCTGCGGACGTTGGGGACCTTTCGCAGCGCCGGGCCCTTCGAGACGACCAGGGTGACCTTGTCCTTGGCGAACAGGGTGCCGCTGTTGGGGGTCTGCGAGATGACCTGACCCTCAGGGATCTGCTCGTCGAACTGGTCGGTGCGGGTGACGGTGAAGCCGGCCTTCTTGAGGGTCCGGGTTGCCTCGCGGACCGGTTTGCCGGTGAGGTTCGGGACCGCGATCGGCTTCTTGCCCTTGCTGATCGCGAGGTTGACCGAGTCGCCGGGTTTCATCACCGAGTCGAATCTGGGCGAGAAGATGATCACCCGGCCGGTCGGGACGGTCTCGCTGTAGGCCTGGCTGACCTGGCCGACGTTCAGCTTGATCGACTCCAGCGCACGTCGGGCCGCCTCCTCGTCGAGACCCTTGAGTTGCGGTACGCGGTAGCGCTCAGGTCCCTTGGAGACGGTGAGTTCGATCTCGCCCTCCTTGCGAATGCGCGAGCCGGGCTCGGGGTTGGTCGCCATGACCTCGCCCTTCGCCACGTCCTCCGAGTAGTCCTGGTTGGCCAGCTTGGTCGTCAGCCCGGACTCGCTCGCCTTCGTCTTCGCATCGGCCGCCGTGATCCTCAGCAGGTCGGGCGTCGAGGTGTAGCGGTGTACGCCGTAGAACCACGCCGCCGTCCCGATCCCGATCGCCAGGGCCAGTACGCCGATAAGCGCGATGAACCCCCGCCCCCGCCGCTCCGGCCGCCGAGCAACCGTGCCGGAAGGCCCACCGGATCCACCAGAACCCGAGGCCTGCCGCGTCGCCCCAGCCGGTCGCAGCAAGGACTGAGCAGGCTCGTACGGTACGACGATGGTGTCGTTCCGCGGCGGCTGCTCCACCTGCTCGACGTACGCGTTCCCACGCGAGTACCCATCGTCGTACTCGTTGTCCTGCCGCATCTGCTGAATCGGCACAGTCAGGTCGCCGGTCAGCTCGGGATCGTCCGGCAGCCCTTCCTCGATCGCGCTGCGGACCCGGTGGACCTGACGGCTGAAGACCCGCGCGTCGGCCGGCCGGAGATCGCGATCGCGCGCAGTGGCCCGCTGCACCAGCGCATCGACGTACGGCGGGATGCCCGGTACGAGTTGCGATGGCGGCGGTACATCGGCGTGGACGTGCGCGTACGCGACCTGGATGGGCGTATCGCCGGTGTGGGGCTTGCTGCCGGTCAGCAACTCGTACAGGAGGATCCCGGACGAGTAGACGTCGGAGCGTGCGTCGGCGCGGCCGTCGGTGACGAGTTCGGGGGCCAGGTACGAGACTGTGCCCATCAACAGGCCCTGCGTCGCGGTGTTGCCGGTCGTGGTGACCGCGCGGGCGAGGCCGAAGTCGGCGACCTTGACGGTGCCGTCGTTGGAGATGAGCACGTTCTCGGGCTTGATGTCGCGGTGCACGATGCCCGCGTCGTGGGCGGCCGAGAGAGCGGACAGCACCGGGGCGAGCAGGTCCAGCGCCCGCGCGGGCGGCAGCGGCGACTGCTGGCGGATCACGTCACGCAGCGTGCGGCCGGGCACGTACTCCATCGCGAGGAACAGCGTGTCGTCGTCGGTGCCCTGGTCGAAGACGGCGACCACGTTCGGGTGCGAGAGCTTGGCGGCGGCCCGGGCCTCGGCGACGAACCGGCGGCCGAACTCGGCGTCGTCGCCCATCCCGAGGTGCATCACCTTGAGCGCGATGATCCGGTCGAGCCGCATGTCGAGGGCCTCGTAGACGGTCGCCATGCCACCCTTGGCGACCCGCGAACCCACGCGGTACCGCCCGTCGAGCACTCGCCCGACAAGGCGGTCGCCCAGCTGGGTGCCTACGTCTTCCGTCACTTGCGGTGAGCCGCCTCTCAAAGCTGTCTGCCCTGAGAGTGTAAATAAGCCGCAAGGTCGCGCCTCCACCGCCGCGCCGCGTAGGGCGTGTCAGGGTAACTAGCTGCGTGCTGCGCGGCACTCGGCACGGCACCTCCTCGCGACTGCAGCTAGCTACCCTGACACGCCCGCCCTACCGGAGCGGGTTCCAGCCCTTCTCGAACTGTGTTTTCAGGCGTAGAACGCTCTTCACGTACTGCTTCGTGTCCGGGTACATCCCGTTCCGCCGGACGCCGCCGAGGCCCTGGTAGTAGCCGGCCACCGCGATGTCGAGCTTCGCCGCGGAGGTCAAACGATTGAGCAGGACGACCCCGGCGGTGACGTTGTCCTGCGGCTTGAGCAGGTCGAGCCGGCGGCCGACGAAGCTGGAGGCGAACTTGCCGGTCGACGGGATCACCTGCATCGTGCCGATCGCGTTGGCGGGGGAGACGACCCGCTGCTTCCAGCCGGACTCCTGCCAGGAGATCGCCAGCGCCAGCTCGGGGTCGACGTGGTACCGCTTGGCCGTGTGGATGATCATCGTCCGCATCTGGGCCCGGGTCGGCAGCTTGCGCTTGCTCAGGGCGGCGCGGTTGGCGTCCGCGGCCGAGACGATGTGGTCGGCGTAGGTACGGCCCGCGAAGGTGTTGTTCTTGGTCTTCTTCCGAGCGACAGGCTTCTTCTGGGCGACCGGCTTGGCGACGATCTTGACCGGGATCAGGATCTGCTTGCCGATGTAGATGTGGTCGGTAGCGCGAAGCCCGTTCGCGGCCAGGAGGTTGGCCTGCGAGCAGCGGAAGCGTTTGGCCAGCTTGCCGATCGTGTCGCCGGCCTTCACGACGTACGGAACCCGGCCGCCGGCCAGGGACTTCTTCTTCACCGGGCTCTGCTTGGGCGCCTTGCCCGGCAGCTGGAGCACCTCGCCGGCGTAGATCGCGTTGCCGTTGCCGGGCAGGTTGTTCAGCGCGACCAGGGTCCGGACGTTGGTCCCGTACGTCGCCGCGATCTGGCTGAGTGTGTCACCGTGCTTCACCTTGTACTGCCCGAAGCCGGGCGAGCCGGCCGTGATCACGCCGGCCGCGAGCAGCGGGACCGCGAAACCAGTCGTTACCCGCAGGACTTTTCGCCACGTGTTGCCCATCTTTCCATCTCCCCGTGTGAATGTCCCTTGACGGTAAGTGGTGGTACAGATGTGACAACAGGTGCGCATGGGTCGTTTGTTACGGCTGTGATGAAAAGGTAACAATTCAAGGCTGAACTACATGATTGTGGTTCACAAATGAATGTTTGCCGCCAGCAACTGGTGCCGAAGGCACCTAAAGTGACGCCCGGCCATCCAACGGTGACGAGGCCTGCGCGGAGTGGTAGCGGCGCGGGATCCGCCCCGCCAGCAAGGCGCCCCGCCCAGCCGTCACGGCGTCGCGCATCGCGGCAGCCATCAGGGCGGGTCGCTCGGCCCGGGTCACGGCGGTAGCGAGCAGTACGGCGTCGCAGCCCAGCTCCATCGCCAGGGTCGCGTCACTCGCCGTCCCGATGCCAGCGTCGAGCACGATCGGCACCTTGGCCGCCTCGACGATCATGCTGATGTTGTGCGGGTTCCGAATCCCCAGCCCCGAACCGATGGGGGAGCCGAGCGGCATCACCGCCACGCACCCGACCTGCTCCAGCCGCCGGGCCAGGATCGGGTCGTCGTTGGTGTAGGCGAGCACGGAGAACCCGTCGGCTGCCAAGGTCTCAGCCGCATCCAGCAGCTCCACCGGGTCAGGCAGCAGGGTGTGATCGTCCGCGACGACCTCGAGCTTGATCAGGTCCGTCTGCAAGGCCTCCCGCGCCAGCCGCGCAGTGAGCACGGCCTCGCCCGCAGTGAAACACCCAGCAGTGTTGGGCAGTACTGCGATGTCGTGCTTGCGGAGCACATCGAGGACAGACCCCTGCTGGCTCGGGTCGAGCCGCCGCAGCGCCACCGTCGTCAGCTGAGTACCGGACGCGACCAGCGCCTCCTCCAGTACTTCGAGACTCGGCGCCCCGCCGGTACCCATCACCAGCCGCGACGTGAACTCACGACCCGCGATCACCAGGGTGTCGTCACTCATGCTTCCTCCTCAACCGCCCTGGACCGCGGTGAGAATCTCCACCCGGTCGCCTTCGGCCAGCGTCGTCCCGGGCCACTCTGTCCGGGTCACCACAGCCTCGTTCACCGCCACCGCCACACCGACCGGGCTACGCGCCCACCGCTCAACCACTTCGGCAACCGTGGTCCCAGCGCTGATCTCCTCGGCACTACCGTTGACGAGCACGTTCATGGCGTCACCTTAACTTCGGTGAAGCGGGTCGCTTGGAACGGTCTCGCCAACGGCGGGAGGACGCCGGTATGGACCGTCTCGGCGATGATCTGTGCGGTAATCGGAGTCAGCAGTACTCCGTTGCGGTAGTGCCCGGTCGCCCACAGCAGGCCGTCGACGCCGGACGGCCCCAGGATCGGGGCGTTGTCGGGTGTAGCCGGCCGCAATCCGGCCACCGCCTCCACGAGCTCCAGCTCATCCACCAGGGGCAGAATCATCCGCGCATCCCGCAGAAGCGCGAACACCCCACCAGCGAGCACCCGGGTGTCGTAGCCGAGCTCGGAGGTGGTCGCCCCGACAACCAGCTCGCCGCCGGGCCGCGGTACGAGGTAGACGGCGAACCCGCGAGCAGTGGCCCGCACTGTGTGGCTGAGAGCAGGCCGGTACGCCGGGGGCACCCGTAGACGCAGGATCTCGCCCTTGAGCGGCCGGACGGGGATGCGGAGTTCGGCCGGGATGCCGTCCAACTGGGACGACCAGGGGCCGGCTGCTGCGATGACCTGGCCGGCGTGGATGGCCGACCCGTCCTCTAGCTCGACACCGACTGCCGTAGTACCGGTGATCAGGACTCGGTTGACGCGTTGGCGGACCAGTTGGACGCCGGTTAGCTCGGCTGCTCGGAGCAGGGTGGAGACGGCTTGGCGGTTGTCGACGGAGTGGTCGCCGGGAACCCAAACGCCGGCGGTGACTCCAGCGGCCAGGAGCGGCTCGCGTTTGCGGGCCTCTCGGCCGGTGAGCTCCTCGACCTCCAGGCCGAGTCGCCGCTGGTACTCGGCCAGCCTGCGGATCGCTGCCGCGTCGTCGACGTCGTACGCCACCGAGAGAGTCCCGGTGCGATGCAGGCCGGCAGGCTCGCCGGTCAAGGTCTCCAGCTCTGCAGCGAAGGCGGGCCACGCGGCGATGCTGGCCAGGTTGAGGGCGAGCAGTTCGTCCTCGCCGTACTCGACCTCGGTGACCGGGGCGAGCATGCCGGCGGCGACCGAAGAGGTCTGGCTGCCGGGTGTCGGGTCACATACCGTCACCTGGATACCGTCTACAGCGAGTCGCCAGGCAGTCGCGAGGCCGATCAGCCCCGCGCCGATGATGACGACATCGCAGGTTCGCTCAGCCATGCCGCCAAGACTACGTCTGTATACACATGGCAGGCTGACCCTGTGACTGAGCACACCGCAGACGCCGGGCTGCGTGACCGGCTGGCCGACGCCCACCTCTACCTGTGCACGGACGCCCGGGAGAAGCAGGGCGACCTCGAGCAGTTCCTGGACGCCGCGCTGGGTGGTGGCGTCGACATCGTGCAACTGCGGCAGAAGGACCTGGAAGCAGCAGACGAGCTGGCGCACCTGGAGGTGTTCGCGGACGCCTGCAAGCGGCACGGCAAGCTGCTCGCCGTCAACGACCGCGCCGACATCGCCTTCGCCGCTGGCGCCGACATCCTGCATCTCGGCCAGCGGGATCTGCCGGTCCGGGCGGCGCGTGCCATCACGGGGATGGAGCCGGTCATAGGCCGCTCCACCCACACCTTCAGCCAGGTGAACGCCGCTGTCGATGAGCACGGCTCGGACTACTTCTGTGTCGGCCCGACCTGGGCGACGCCGACCAAGCCCGGTCGTGCGGCCGCTGGGCTCGAGTTGGTCTCGTACGCCGCCAGTCGTCAGTCCGCCAAGCCATGGTTCGCCATCGGCGGGATTGATCTCGACAGGCTGGACGAGGTCGTCGAGGCGGGGGCGACGCGGGTGGTCGTCGTCCGGGCGATCACTGAAGCCGATGACCCGGCTGAGGCGGCAGGGGAGTTCAGTCGGCGGCTCCGGAGTGCCGGATGATCAACAACCCGAGGACTGCGCGGATCATCGCCGCGGTGGTCGTCGCGATGCTGGTGATCACTCTGGCCGCGTCGCTGTTCGGCTGTAGCTCGTCGGACACCGCGACCAAGGAGAAGCCGGGTAAGGACCCGGTCAGCGGCCTGATGTTCGTGTCTTCGGCCGACCTGCCGAAGGAGGCCCAGCAGACGCTTGCGCTGATCGACAAAGGCGGGCCGTACCCCTACAGCCGCGACGGGGTCGTCTTCAGCAACTTCGAGAAGCTCCTGCCGAAGCAGAACAAGGGTTACTACCACGAGTACACCGTGAAGACCCCCGGCGAGAAGGATCGCGGCGCTCGTCGGATCATCACCGGTAACAGCGACGAGCGTTACTACACTGACGACCACTACAAGTCGTTCCGCCGGATCCAGGAGGACGGATGACTGAGCTGCGCACGCTGTTGAGCGACGGCTTGCGCCCGGGCGTCTACCGGTGGCACTCCAAGCTCACCCACGACGAGGTACGCCGCAGCGTCACCGCGGCCGGCTGGAACTTCGTGCTGCTCGACACGACGAGCGTGAACGACAAGACCGGCTTCCTGGACGTCTGTGCGACCGCCTTCGACCTACCGCGCTGGTTCGGGCGCAACTGGGACGCACTGGCCGACTCACTGAGCGACAGGTCGACAGGGGAGCCGGAGGTCGTGCTCTGGGACGGCTGGCGCGACCTGCTCGACCACGACCACGACACGGTCGACGTGGCGCTCCAGATCTTCGCCGAGGACGCCAACGAGTCGGGTCAGCTGCGGGTGCTGCTCCGCGAGGCCGACGACGTACCGGACCTGGTCACCGAGATACCGGTCCTCTAGGCAAGCCGAACCGGGCCGGTACTCCGGTACTGAAGGCCACATGGTCTGGCGGGCGACTGCTGAGCTCGCCTAGTCCGACGGAGGCGAGCAGACCCCTGTCCTCAAACCGGTGGAGCTCCGCTCGGTGCAGGACCCAGGGCGGGTGCTCGTTGGGCATGTACCACGTACGGCCGGCCCTGCTGAGGTGTAGACCCCAGCGGGCGGTCAGGAAGTGCTCCAGTGGCCCAGGCTCTAGTTGCTCGCCTACCTGTGTCTCGATCGTGCTGCTGGCGTTGATGCGCGGCCAGCGGAGCGTCGAGCTGTAGGTGTGGCGCCCGTCCGCTGCATGGTGCTCCATGCGTGCCCAGCGGTAGGGGATACCGAGGGTGCTGCGCGATCCGGCCACCAGGGGAAGCCAGTTGGTGTCGAGGCTGAGGAACACCACGCCTCGACGGCCGCTGGTGTCTACGGAGTACAGGCGGACGTTGGTCTCCAGGAAGGACCGGAACATGACCATCCGGAAGGGCACCAGGCCGACGTACGTCCGTCCCTCGAACGTGTCAGGCCTGGTGCCCGCCGGGAAGTACTGGGCCACCCTGGCCGGCTCTACTGCCCAGTGGATGAACGACAGGTCGAGCCACCGCTGCCGGAGCACCCGCGGCCGGGCTAGCTCAGGTGCCTGCGGCCACGTCATGCAGGCAATCTAGCGCCGCCTGGTCCGGTACGAACTTCAGCTGCCGCCCGCGGTTCGCCTCCCGCACCCAGTCCCGGAACGGCTTGCTGGCCGCTTCGTGCGCCGACACGTCGCCGAGCACGACCAGGCCCATCCGGTAGGTGACGAACTTCTGCACGATCGCGCCCGCCACCCCGCTGCTCAACTGGAAGAACTCCGGCGGCAGCAGTTCGACCGGTACGACCAGCCACTCGGCCTGATGCCAGTAGTGCGCGTCCGCGATGGCATCGACCGCGTCCTGCTCGCTCCCGATCATGGTGGTCGCGCGATAGGTCCGCAAAGTACCGTATCCTTCCCTTAAATGTGATCTATAGGGAATTCTAAGGCATGTGATAGGGATCTAGCGTGTTGTTTTCGGTGGAGCAGGTGGCGGAGCAGTTGGGGCTGCACGTGCGGACGGTGCGCAGCTACGTCCGGGACGGCAAGCTGAACGCGGTCCGGATCGGGAAGCAGTACCGGATCAGCCGGGAGGATCTCGAGGCGTTCACGGGGATCCCGGCCGTCGACGACGGTGGCGCGAGCGAGCGGCGGGTCGAGGTGTCGAGCATCGTGCAGGTCGACGCGATCGACCGGGCCGGCGCCGACCGGATCAGCACGCATCTGGGTGCGGCGGTCAGCCAGGGCGGGCTCGGGCGGCTGCGGGTCGAATCGGCGTACGACGAGGACCGCAGCAGCCTCAAGCTGATCATCCTCGGCGAACCGGAGGTGACTGCCGACCTGCTGCGGGTGGTGGCGTTGCTAGCGAAGGCCTGACAGCTCAGACATGGCGGGCGGTGGCGGCGATGGCCAGGTCGGCGAGTGCCTTGCGGGAGGTCTCGTCGTCGATCGGGGCGCGGTCGAGCGCGTCGAGGGCGTCCTCGGTGCGATCGGTGATCAGGTCCTCGCAAGCCTGCACCGCGCGGCTGTCCTGCAGGATCTCGCGCAGCAACTGGATCTCGTCGTCGTCCAGATCGGCCCGCCCGAACAGCCGGTTGAACTCGTTCAGCTGCACCTCCGACGCATGCTCGACCGCGTACGCCGTGAGCACCGTCCGCTTCCCCTCGCGTAGATCGTCCCCGGCCGGCTTCCCGGTCAGTGCCGGATCCCCGAAGACCCCCAGCAGGTCGTCCCGCAGCTGGAACGCCTCACCCAACGGCAGCCCGTACGCCGACAGCGCATCGATCAGGTCTTGTCCGCCCCCACCGAGGGCCGCGCCGATGTGCAGCGGCCGCTCGACCGTATAGGTGGCCGCCTTGTACCGCAGTACGCGGAGGGCCCGGTCCATGTCGGCCTCACCCGACGCCTGGGCGACCAGGTCGAGGTACTGCCCGGCCGTCACTTCCACCCGGACCGCGTCGAAGAACTTGGAAGCAGCCGCCAACGCAGCAGCGTCGAAGCCCGACGTGTGCAGCATCTCGTCGGCCCAGATCAGGCAGAGGTCGCCGAGCAGGATGGCCGCGCCGATCCCGAAGCCGACCGGGTCGCCGCCGTTGCCGGTCTTCTCCGACCGGGCCCGCTGCAGCGCCTCGAAGCGACGATGGGCGGCCGGTGCTCCCCGGCGTACGTCGGAGGAGTCCATCACGTCGTCGTGCACGAGCGCGCTGACGTGCAGCATCTCCAGACTGGCCGCCGCCTTCAGGATCGGCTGCTTCGGGTCGCCGCCCGCTGCCCGGAATCCCCAGTAGCAGAAGGACGGTCGCAGCCGTTTACCGCCGCTGGTCGCGTCGCGGGCGGCCTGGACCTGCTCCTGGAGTTCCGGTCCGATCGCGGCGAGCCGCACCTGCTGGATGTCCAGGAAGGCGGTCAGAGCGTGCTGGATCTCGGTCGGGATGTCTGCGTCGGCATACACGTCTCGGAGGGTAGTCGGTCCGCGCACGGAGCCCCATGCCCCGGGTAGCCTTGGCCTCATGGCAACCGGTCTCCCGTCCACCCTCCCGGGCAGTACGCCGACGATCCGCGAGCTGCTGTCGGGCGACCAGCCATCCTTCTCCTTCGAGTTCTTCCCGCCCAAGACCCCCGAGGCGGAGGAGGTGCTGTGGCACTCGATCCGCGAGATCGAGCAGCTGCGGCCGACCTTCGTCTCGATCACGTACGGCGCCGGCGGCACCACTCGTGACGGCACGATCCGGGTCACCGAGCGGGTCGCCCAGGACACCTCGCTCACTCCGCTCGGCCACTTGACCTGCGTTTCGCACTCGCGGGACGAGCTGCGCTCGGTTGTCGGCGCGTATGCCGGGGCCGGCGTCCGCAATGTGCTCGCTCTGCGCGGCGACCCGCCGGGTGGCCCGTCGCAGCCGTGGGTCGCGCATCCCGAGGGGCTGAACCACGCGATCGAGCTGGTCGAGCTGGTTCGCGAGCTGGGCGACTTCTGCGTAGGGGTGGCGGCGTTCCCCGACAAGCATCCGGAGGCGGCGGACTTCGAGACCGATGCCCGCGTGCTCGCGGCGAAGGCGGCGGCCGGCGCCGACTATGCGATCACCCAGATGTTCTTCGGCGCGGACGACTACTTCCGGCTGGTCGAGCGGGCCTCGGCGCTGGGCTGCGACATCCCGATCCTGCCGGGCATCATGCCGGTGACGAACATCAAGCAGATCGAGCGGATGGCCTTGCTGACCGGCATGGCGCTGCCGTCAGTGGTGACGGATCGGCTGCATGCGGTCTCCGACGACCCGGCCGCGGTCCGGGCTGTCGGTATCGAGATCGCGAGCGAACTGTCCGACGCGCTGCTCGCCGGCGGCGCACCAGGCATCCACTTCATCACCCTGAACCGCTCGACGGCGACCCGTCAGGTATTCCGCAACCTACAGCCAGCGGTCGTCTAGACGCCCTATCCTGGCCGGATGGCTGACCCGTCGGATCTCCTGATCGACCGCACCCTGGTACTGCTCCGGCACGCGAAGGCGGTGCCGCCCGAGTCGATGCCCGACCTGGAGCGGCCCCTCGCCGATCGCGGCCGGGCCGACGCCGCCGCGGCCGGCCGCTACTTGGTTGCCCAAGGCATCGAAGCTGAGCTGGTCCTGTGCTCGCCGTCGATCCGTACCAGGGAGACCTGGCAGTACGCCGCCGAGGCCGGCGCAGTGGCGACCGACGTCTGGTACGACCGGCGGATCTACAGCGCCGGCACCGAGGAGTTGCTGCAGGTCATCTACGACGTCCCGGCCGAGGTCCGGACGGTGGTCGTCGTGGGCCACGCCCCGGGCATCCCGTGGCTCGCGGACGAGCTGGCGCTGGACGGCACCAGCCCGAACCGCGTCGAGCTCACCCAGAAGTACCCGACCTCAGGTCTGACAGTCCTGCACACCACGAGCCGCTGGGCCGACCTGGGCGCGGATGATGCAGACCTGGTCGACTACGTCATCCCACGCGGTTAGGCAGCCGGCCTAGAGGCCGGGCAGTTGCCGTTGGCCGGCAGCTTGCCGGTCAGCCAGTACTTCGCCGCCGGTATGTCGGTACACGGGTTGTCTGTGAACAGGTACGACGCATGGTTGCCACCGGCATCGACGAGCAGCCGTGATCCGGGCAGCACGAGTTGCATCCGCTGCGCACCGACCAGCGGCGTCGGGCCGTCGTACCGGCCCTGGAGCAGCAGGATCGGCGGGACCTTGCTCGAGCCGATCCGCTCGGCCTTCGCGGGACCGACGGGCCAGAACGCGCAGGGGGCGCTGTACCAGGTGTTCAGCCACGCATAGTGGGGTGCCAGGCGATCCGAGCGCACAGTGTCGCGGTGCCAGCGGGACCAGGTGCGTGGCCAGCCCTTGTCGTTGCAGTTGTAGGCGAGCTGCGCCGGGTCGACCCCCAGAGCCAGTTGGTCAGCTGCGCTGAGCAGTCCTTCCGGGTTGCCCTTGAGGTAGTCGGTGACGGCCTCAAGCAGCGTCGGCCACGAGTCCTCGGTGTACATGCTCGAGGCGAGCATGTCGTCGAGCTCAGGCTTGCCGACCTTGCCACTGACCGGCTTGGCCGCCAGCCCTGCCCGGATCCGCTCCCAGGTTTTGGCGACCGCCTGTCCGGTCTTGCCGAGGTGGTAGGTCTTGTCGTTGGCCGCTACCCAGCTGAACATCTGCTGGGTGCGCTGCTCGAGTGCCACGTTCTGCTCGAAGCCTGACTGGTAGGTGCTGACCAGTGGGTCGACCACGCTATCCAGGATGAACCGGCCCACGTGCTGCGGGAACATCGTCGCGTAGGTCGCCCCGAGCTTGGTGCCGTAGCTGTAGCCGAGGTAGTCGATCTTCTGCTTGCCGAGCGCGATCCGGATCCGGTCCATGTCCCGGGCGGCGTTCTCGGTGGTGATGTACGGCAGCAGCCACTTGGCCTTGGCTCCGCACTGGTCTGCCACCTTCTTGGCCAGGGCGACGCGCTGCTGCTCCTGCTTGGCGTTGGCGGGCTTGTAGGGCAGGGCCGGATGAGGGCTCAGCTTGGTCAGGTCACCGCAGTCGACCGGCGTACTGGCGCCAACACCACGCGGGTCGAAGCTGAACACGGAGTACTGGTCGGCCACTGCCTGGGGGAGCGCCGCGGAGACCAGCTTCTCGGTGCCGATCCCCGAGGCGCCGGGGCCGCCCGGGTTCACCAGCATGAAGTGTGGCGAGCTCAGTGAGCCGTTGGCCGACAGCGTCAGGGTGATCTGCCGACCAGTGGGATTGCTGTAGTCCAGCGGGACCAGCAGCTTGGCGCAGTACACGCCGCGGGGTGCGCCCGCGGAGTCCGGGCACGCACCCCACTTCAGCTTCGGGGTTGCCGCACTGGCAGTGACCAGGGGAGCGCTGAGCAGCGCGGTTGCGACAACGAGTGCCGCACCGCGCGTCAGGTGGTTCTTAGTCAAAGCGCCGCTCTACTTCCTTCTCAGGAGGCGCGGGCGGGCAACCAGTGGGTAGTGCTGTTGATGGTAATCATGCGCTGGGTCGCCCGAGTCAGAACGACGTACAGAGCCCGTACGCCGCCCAGCGTGTCGCTGACGATCCGGTCCGGCTCGACCACGACCACTGCGTCGTACTCGAGGCCCTTGGAGTCCAGCGGGCTGAGTGCGACGACGCGGGAGTCGCCCAGGTCCGCGAGCACCGAGTCGATGGCGGGGCGTAGTACCGGCGGAACGATGACGCCGACCGTGCCCTCGACGAGTGCCAGCAGCTCACCGGCGGCGTCAGCGGCCGCCTCGGCGACCTTGCCCGCGTCGAAGATCCGGTGCTCGGGGTCCACGCCGGTCTGCCGCACTGCGTTGGGCAGGTCGGCATCCGGGATCTGCTGCCGGATGACCTCGCCTGCGAAGGCATAGATCTCCGCCGAGTTCCGGTAGTTCGTCGAGAGCCGGAACGTGTGCCGCTGTAGGTGCGACAGCATCGAGTCCATCGCTGCGCGTGCCTCGGCCGGGTCTGGCCAGGAGCTCTGCGCTGGGTCGCCGACGATCGTCCAGCTCGCCTGGGGTCCGCGACGCGTCACCATGCGCCACTGCATGGGGGAGAGATCCTGTGCCTCGTCCACCAGCACGTGCGCGTACTCATCCGGCTCCTCGGCCTCAGCGGCCGCGATTGCCCGCTGACGCCGCTCAGAGGTCGTCAGTACTTCGTTGACGCCGTCCGACAGCCCTTCGAGCCAGTCGAACTCCTCATCCTTGCCGGCCTCGACCACTGGCGGCCGGCCGAGCAGGTTGCTCAGCTCATCCAGCAGTGCCACGTCCGCGATGGTGAATTCGCCCGTACTCCGAATCGCCGCCGACAGCTGGTCGATCTCAGTCGTGGTGAAGTCGCCCCGCGACCAGCGCTGCGCTCGCCGGGCGTCGCCGAGCCAGCGCAGCACAGTGCCGGGGGTGAGCACCGGCCACCAGGCCGAGAAGAACTGCTTGTATGCGGGCAGGTCGGTGACGATGTCGCCGAACGACTCGCGGTCGGCGTACACGCCGTTGCGCAGGTCATCGGGGAACCGCTGCCACAGGGCAGCTACCAGGCCCTTGCGGGCTTCCGAGCCGGCCTTGTTGCGCGGGGTGCGGCGCAGGGCGTTGCGGCGGACGTTGTCGAGCTGGTTCGCATCCAGCTCGACGGTCGCGCCGTTGACGAACACGCGCAGGGTAGTGGGCGCATCGAGCACTCGGTCGCGTGCTGCCCGGGAGAGCAGACCAGTCATCCGCAGGGAGCCCTTGATGGCTGCCACGTCCGCGTCGTCGACAGCGGTCGCGCGTACGCCGTCTACGAGCTCGCCGACCGCCCTGAGCGAGACGGTGTTCTCGCCGAGGCTGGGGAGTACCCGCTCGATGTAGGCCATGAAGGCGGCGGACGGGCCGACCACCAGGACGCCGCCGCGTTCGAACCGCCTGCGGTCGGAGTACAGGAGGTAGGCGGCTCGGTGGAGCGCTACGACCGTCTTGCCGGTGCCAGGGCCGCCGCCGATGACGGTGACGCCGCGGGCAGGGGCCCGGATCGCTTCGTCCTGCTCAGCCTGGATGGTGGCGACGATGTCACGCATTGTGTGACCACGGGCACGCGACAGGGATGCCATCAGGGCGCCCTCGCCCAGTACGGGCAGGTCTGCCGGGGAGCGTCCGGGCGCCAGTAGGTCGTCCTCGAGCCCGGCGATGCGGGGGCCCTTGTTGCGCAGTACGCGGCGGCGGACGACCTTCAGCCGGTCGGTGGCGGTGGCGCGGTAGAACGGCTCGGCGGCCGGGGCACGCCAGTCGATGACCAGCGGCTCGTACTCCGCGTCGCGGACACCGATACGGCCCACGTACAGCTTCTCCAGGTCGGCTGCGGCCTCGGCCGGCTCTGTCTCGTCGCCCTGGTCGGAGTCGAGCCGGCCGAACACCAGGCCCTCGTGCTCCGCGTCCAGCTCAGCGATCCGGCGGGCGGCGGCGAACACCAGTACGTCGCGCTCGTACAGGCCGGTCTGCTCCTCGTCGCGGACCCGGCCGACGTTCTGGGCCTGACCGCGCTGGTGCCCTTCGACCGCGATCCGGGACGCTGACCGGGCCGCTTCGGCGACCCGCTCGTAGACCCGGTCGACGTGCTGCTGCTCGGCCTCGAGCTCAGCTCGCTCGACGTTCTCGAGATCGGTCGACGTGGGGGATTGATCCACCGGGGTCCTCTCTACTGCCGGGACACCTCCCCGACACGGCACACATGAACGGTCAATCTTAATGCGCCGCGATCAAGCCTTGCCGACGGCGTCCGCAACGATCGCCGCGCCGAGCGTGGTAGCGGGCACTCCGACGCCTGGGTGGGCGCCTGCGCCGACGCAGTAGAGGCCCTTGATCGGAGAGGTGTTGGCTGCCCGTCGCCGGGCCGTCTTGTAGCCCTCCCAGGCCACTCCGGCCCACCAGGACGGGGAGGTCTGCCGGGAGACGACCTTGTCCCGGATGTGGAGCCCCCTGGCGACCAGAAGGTCCAGTACGTCGTCTGTGGGGTAGCCGTGGACCAGTACAGACCAGGCCTGATGTCCTGCCGGCGCCTGGCCGCCGGTGCGGACCACTACCGTCGGCTTGCCGTGCAGAACGGTCTCGAAGGGCAGGAACGGTACCGGGTCCTTGAGACCCAGGTGGATGACGTACGCGGCCTGGGCCTGGTGGGTGGACAGCACCTTGCGGCGGACCTTCTTGGCCTGCGGGTCGTCGACCAGTTGGCCGTAGAGGTCACGCGGGTCGATGTCGCTGACCACTACCTCGGCAGGGAGCGTCTTGCCGTCCGCCAGTCGGACACCGGTCACCTGACCATGGTCAGTGTCGACTCCGACGACCTCTACGTTGGTGTGGATGTCGATCTTGCGTTCGCTCGCCCGCTGCGCGAGGGCATCAGCCAGTACGCCGAAACCGCCGTCGATGGTCCAGCGACCGAAGGTGCGCTCCAGGTAGGACCACACCCCGACGTAGCCCGGCGTGAGCTTCGGGTCAGAGCCGTGCTGGATCGCGTAGTAGCGCAGCACCGCGCGAGCGCGCTCGTCGTCGAGGCCGCGCTGGGCCGTGCGCTCCAGCGACTGCCACGGCTTGAGGCTGCGGATCGCGGCCAGCGGCAGCTTGTCCATCAGCGGCGGCTCCAGCGAGGACTTGCGCAGGATCTGCCAGGTTTCGCCGTACTTGTCGACCAGGTCGGTCCACTGCTTCGCCGTCTTGTCGTCGGCGAGGTGTGCCCAGGCATCTGACTGCAGCGCCCGATCGCCCACCGGCAGGTCGAGCACTGAGCCGTCGCTGAACAGGTGGCGACGCGGCTCGGTGACGGGCTCCAGTTGGACCAGGCTCTCGATCGGACGGCCGCTCTTGCGGAACAGGTCGCGCAGGGCGGCCGGGAGCGTAGTACTGGCGGCTCCTGCGTCCCAGCTGAACCCGTCGGCCTCTACCCGGCCCAGAGCGCCCCCTAGTCGGTCGTCCTTCTCGCAGACGGTGACTTGGTGGCCGAGCTTGGCCAGCCGTACGGCGGTGGCGAGACCGGCTAGGCCGGCCCCGATGACGATCACGCGGGCCATCAGACTGCACTGCTCCCAGTTGCTGGATTGCTGTTTCTCTCCCGCCAGGCGCGGAACCTGGCGAGTCCCCGGCGGATCGCGCGGAACGCGAAGTACACGGAGATCAACCCGATCACCAGCAGGATCGCGGCGATGATCAGGGCGGCGGTCGGGTGGAACGCGGCGAGCGAGACGACGCCGGCGACGGCGACGTCCTCACCGGACGAGGCGGCGATGTTGGTGACCGGCTCGGGGGAGGTGTTGATCGCCAGCCGAAGGCTCGACTTCACCGCGTGGGACAGCAGCGCGACCACGCCGCCGGTGGTCGCGATGAAGGCCTGGTGCAGGCTGCTCGCCTGACCGGCCAGCAGGGCGGCGATGATGGCGCCGACAGTCGGCCGGATCAGGGTGGAGATCCCGTCCCAGGCCGAGTCGATGTACGGGATCTTGTCGGCGACGAACTCGAAGGCGAACAGGGCGCCGGCCGCGATCAGCACCCCGTTGGTGGTGAGCGCGTGCGGCACGTCGTCGACACCGGCGAAGCGGCCGAGCAGACCGAGCATCAGCACGCATGCGTAGGCGTTGATGCCGCTCGCCCAGCCGGTCGTGAACGCCAACGGCAACGCTTCCATGGCCCCTCGCTTGTCGTCAGAATCGAACGCTCTGACCTCAAAAATGGTTAACCGTTGACATCCGGTCCCGCGCGACCCAGAGTGAACGGGTTGCCGGTCTGAGTGACCGTAGTCCCATCAGGGTCAGGGAGAACAGAACATGCGTCGTCGTCCGAAGATTCTCGCCGCACTGGCAGTGGTAGCGCTGCCCATCAGCATGACCGGCGTGTCGTCTGGTGGTCCACCCGCTGCGACCGCTGCCACCCCGGGGCCTGCGTTCGCCTCGGCAGCTGAGGCGTTCCGGTCCGCCTCGGCCCAGTACGGCGTACCGGAGTCCGTACTGATGGCTGTGTCGTACGCCGAGACCCGGTGGGACGACCACCAGGGCAAGGCGAGCACGTCCGGCGGGTACGGACCGATGCACCTGACCGCCGTGGCGCCGGCTGAGCTCATGGAGCGGTCTACCGGCGAGCAGTTGGCCAAGGGGGAGTCGCTGCGGACGCTGTACACCGCATCGAACCTGACGGGGCTCGACCCCGTTGCACTGCGCAATGACCCCGCCGCCAACATCGCTGGTGGTGCAGCACTGCTCGCCTCGTACCAGCGCTCGCTCAAGCTGCCTGTAGGCGCAACTACCTCCGCCGCTTCTTGGTATGGGGCTGTGAGCACCTATGCCGGCGCATCGGACCGCACTAGCGCCGCCGGCTTCGCCGATGACGTCTACGCGATCCTGGCCCGCGGTGCAGCCCGTACTACGAACACCGGCCAGCAACTGGTCATGCCGGCGCTCAAGGTCACGCCGGACAAGGCGCAGCTGGCCAAGACGGCTCTTCCGCTGGCCAAGGCGGCTGCTAGTGCTGGTGAGACCCAGTGCCCCAAGCAGCTGGCTTGCGAGTCGCTGCCGGCGCCGTACTCGCAGTACGGGCCGGGTGCTGGTGACTACGGCAACCATGACCTGGCGAACCGGCCGAAGACGGGCAAGATCGACTACATCGTCATCCACGACACCGAGGGTGGCTGGCAGGGCACGCTGAACCTGGTCCAGGACCCGACGTACGTGTCGTGGCAGTACACGATGCGCTCGTCCGACGGGCACGTCTGGCAGCACGTGAACGCCAACGACGTCGCCTGGCACGCGGGCAACTGGTACGTGAACATGCACAGCATCGGGATCGAGCACGAGGGCTTCGCCGCCCAGGGCGCGACCTGGTACACCGAGGCGCTCTACCGCAACTCGGCCAAGCTGGTGAAGTACCTGGCCAAGCAGAACAACATCCCGCTCGACCGGGCCCACATCATCGGCCACGACCAGGTGCCTGGCACGGTGCCGTCGACGGTTGCGGGCATGCACTGGGATCCGGGACCGTACTGGGACTGGGAGCACTACTTCGACCTGCTCGGTGCGCCGATCTACGGGCACAGCGTCTTCCCGGTGAAGGCCGGCACCACTGTCACCATCAAGCCGGGCTTCGCCTCCAACCAGCAGGTTGTGACCGACTGCACCACTGTTGGTCAGC
Source organism: Kribbella sp. NPDC051718 (assembly GCF_040681515.1). Taxonomy (NCBI): domain Bacteria; kingdom Bacillati; phylum Actinomycetota; class Actinomycetes; order Propionibacteriales; family Kribbellaceae; genus Kribbella; species Kribbella sp. NPDC051718. The sequence goes on from NZ_JBFAYZ010000003.1 coordinate 533,681, forward strand.
CATGCGCGCCGCAGGGGACCAACTTCGTGTACCTGCGCCAGGCGCCGGACGACGCGGCTCCGCTGGTCAAGGACCTCGGGAACCGGCCGAGTGGTGCCGACTCCACGACACAGGTGTCGGATATCGGTGGTCGGGCGGCGGCTGGTTCGCAGTACGTGGTGGCGGAGCGCTCGGGCGACTGGGTGGCCATCTGGTACCTGGGTGCGAAGGCCTGGTTCAAGAGTCCTGGCAATGCGCCTGACGCGTTTGCCAAGCCGGGGCTGGTAGTGAAGCCCAAGGAGGGTAAGGCTTCGGTGCCGGTGTATGGGCGGGCATACCCGGAGCAGGCCGCTTACCCGGCCGGTATTCCTTACCAGGCCGTCACGCCGCTGCAGTACTCGATCAGTGCTGGGCAGGCCTACCCGGTGGGCGACGCGAACATCGAGACGGACTACTACCGCGCCACGACGTTCGCTGGGCAGCCGCCGACGGATCACGTGCAGGTGCTCGGTAAGGACCGCTACTACCAGATCTGGTTCGGGCACCGGATGGCCTACGTCCGTGCGGCCGATGTGGACCTGAAGCTAGCCTACTGACCATGCCTTACGACGAAGCCGTCCAGCGCTTGCTGGACGGCTTCGTCGCGTCCCTGCCGTCGGTGGTGCCGCTGCGTGCCCTGTGGCTGCACGGATCGCTTGCCTTGGGCGACTATCAGGTCGGCGTCAGCGACCTAGACCTGATCGCTGTCCTCGACGGGCCTATCTCTGACTCTGCTGCACTGGAGGCGCTTCACCGTTCGCTGGAGGCGGCGCATCCGTTGGCTCGCGGACTGCACTGCAGCTACATGCTTGTCTCGCAGTTGGATGTCGCGTCGCTGCAGCATCCGACCTGGGCACACAGCGAGTACTTCGAGCGGCCAGTAACCGCAGTGACCCGGCGCGAGTTACTCCTGGGAGATCTGAGCATCTACGGCCCCGCGCCATCTTCGTTGCTGCCAGCAACCACTGATGAAGAGCTGATGGCCTTCATCCGGCAGGACCTGGAGACGTTCTGGTACCCAGCCGCGCATCGGTGGAAGAGGTGGTGGGCCGACGTCTGGGTCGACCTCGGCCTCATCACCGTCGCCCGCGCCGGCGTCACCCTGACCGACGGCCGGCTAATCACCAAGCGCGAGGCGCTTGAGCTCCTGCCATCACTTGGAGCGCCTACAGCGGTGGTCGCGGATATCCACAACCGCCGCTACGGGGCTTCCGCCGCACCGCCGGCGGGCACGGCTCCGCGCAGCGCCGGCGCTCCCGCCACCGCGGTGCGACGCAATCCGGTGGCGCGGGTTCGGCGGGGGCTGCTGGCCCGGCGCTTTGTCCGCTCGACGGTCGAGGGGCTGCTGGCTGCGGCTAGTTGACGGTGATCGGCGTGCCGTTGGTGAGCTTGAGCAGTTCGGCGTACGAGGTCGGGAAGACCGAGTGGGGGATGCCGGCGGCTGCCCAGACCTCTGCGTACTGGTCGAGGGTGGTGTCGACCAGTGTCCGGACCTGCTGCGGGTGCCCGACCGGTGCGACCCCGCCGATCGCCTGGCCGGTGTGCTCCTTGACGAACTCCGGCGTCGCGCGGCGGAGCTTGCCGATGCCGAGCTCGGCGGCGACCTTCGCGGTGTCCACCCGGTGCGCGCCGGAGGTCAGGATCAGTACGGGCGCGCCGTCGCCGTCGAAGATCAGGCTGTTCGCGATCGCGCCGACCTCGCAGCCGAGCTCCTCGGCCGCGGCGGCCGCGGTCGGTACGGCGTCGTCGAGGATCTTGATCTCACCGGTGGCGCCGGCCGCCGCCAGGGCGTCGGCCACCAGCTGGACATTGGGATGAGTACTCACGTTCGAAACCCTACTTCTCGTAGATGCTGATCAACTTGCGGTATGCCTTGGGATTGCTCAGTACGTCGGTGTTGTCGGCGAACTGGTCGATCGCGCCGACCAGACCGAGATCCCGCACCTTCTGGTCCTTCACCGCTTCGAGGCTCGCCTCGACGAACCGTCCGGCGCCCAGCACGATCGCCGGCCGCTCGTGGAACTGGTGCGGCTCGACGTCGACCTGTGCGGTCAGCCGCAGCGCGTTGAATCGGATCGCCGCCTTCCGGTACGCCGACGTCAGCGCGCGCTCGCGCTCGGGGGAGGTACCGGCTTTGAGCGTGTCCTCGAGATCGCGATCGAGCCCGTCGGGGTGGCCGAGTTCGCTGAAGGCGGTGCCGAGCCACTTGGTGTAGGGCGCATAGGTGCGCTCCATCAGCAGGGCGAGACGCATCAGGTCGCGGGCGAGGCGTGCGGCGACGATGCGTGAGCCGAGCTCGTCCCCGACCTCTGAGGTGCGTTGGACGAAGGTCTCCTCCTCAGCGATCCGGGACCACTGGCACGCGATCATCCAGCGCCAGAGGTCGTCCGGGTACCACCGGAACTCGTCCCGTACCACCTGCAGCCGGCCGTCATCGGCGTACACCTGGCCTGCGACCACCCCCAGCAGCTTCTGCTGTGGAGTTACCAGCCAGTCCTGGAGGCTGAGGTGGCGGCCGTTGAGCACGCCTAGGTGCTCCTTGAGCCAGGCGTCGACGGTGGTGATCGTGATGTGGTGGACGGGCTCCTGGGTGTCCCAGCCGAAGCGCACCGGGTGACCCCGGTACTCCTCGGGCAAGCCTGCCTCTACTGCGGCGGTGGCGTGGTCCACCTGGTAGGCGTCGACGAAGATGTGCAGACGCGGTCCCCAGCCGTGGTCCATCGAGCGCTCGGTGTCGTAGCCGAGGACGTCCGAGCCCCAGCCGAGCAGGCCAGCCGCGTAAGGGATTCCAGCGAGCAGCGGGCGGATGATCTCGTCGTGGAAGCCCTGGCTCAGGGTCCGCGCGGAGATGAAGGCGCTGCCGGTGGTCATGGGCTGACAGTAGTTCGGTGGCGTGGGCGGTTACATCCGGTTTTTGATGAATTCCGGGAGCTCAGGTCTGGGTCAGCTGGGCGGCGCCGAAAGAGACGTTGAAGCGGTTGCACCAGATCGAGACGCTGGTCAGGGCCTTCAGGTCGACGTCTGCCGGGATCGCGTAGTTCTGGTTGCCCTGGTTGCCTTTGAGCTGGCCGAGGCTGCGATACCGCCCGTCGTCGAAGACGTGCCAGCCGGGGCGGCCGTCGAGCACCTTGGCGTCGCTGAGCCAGACCTCGAGGTCGGGGCCGTCGGAGGTGTCGAGGGCCTCCAGGCGTAGTACGCGGGAGCCGTTGGGCAACTCGAGGACGGAGACGGTACCGGTCGTCTTGTGCTCGTGGCTGATGAAGCTGCCGGAGGTGAGTCGTTTCGGCGCCTTTGGTGGGGGTGCGGAGGGGGTTTGCCGGCGGTCACCGGAAATTGTCGGTGGCGGCACCGAGGATGTGGTCATGGAGATCGGATCGGCGCCCGGAAGCGCTTCGTCGACCACCTTGCCGGTGAAGAGCCGCCAAGGCTGGAAGAGCGGCAGCGCGACGGCTGCGACCACGGCGGCGACCACCACGGTGGTGGCGGCCAGGGTACGGCGGCGGGTGCTCGGCATCGATCGGCTCCAGTCCGTCACCCGGCGGGTCCGGGTGCTGGATCCAGTCTGGCGGCGGGAGCCCGCGCCGCGGCTCGCCGGCCGCTTACGTCCCGTTGACGATTGTCGGCGGGCAGGGTTACGCTTTCAGTGTTCGAACAGATGTTCGATTGCCGCAGAACCGGTTTCGTCGGGAGACCGGGCGCCGGCGATCGGGACAGCTGAAGGACTCCGGTGCGGAGTTGCGGCCGCATCGGTAACCGGTGGTCCCGGTGGGCCGGGCGCCGAGGTGGACCTCGACCCCCACCTGGCGCCCACCCACCGGGCCGCTGACCAGGGGAAGAAGTTCGCGCACAGGAGGCGATGCGGTATGTGGGAGTTCGATGAGTCCGTCGAGGTGCGTTCAGACGTCGTGGACGGGATCGAGACTCCACAGCAATTCCTGTGGCGTGGACGGTTGTGGCGGGTCTGCGCGGTCGAAGCCCACTGGGTGGAGACGGCGGCCTGGTGGGAGCGTGGCGTGATCGGCGCCGGCGTGGGCGCAGCGACGGCGACCGCCGTCGCGGGATCCTCCGCCGCCGTCGGTGTGCTGGACGCGGATTGGGGGCCGCAACGGGCGGTCTTCCGCGTGGAGGCGGGGTGCGGCCGGCACGGCCGGCGGGAGATGTTCGATCTCGCGCACGACCCGGACTCCGGACGTTGGCAACTCGAGAGGGTGACGGACCGATGACAGTTTCACCGGTTTCGCCGGCAGCCGCCGGCTCGGCCAGCCGCGATCTTTCCCGGGCGCGTACGGCGCTCGCCGAGGCCCGCGAGGCCGACGACCACCTGATCCGCTACTCGAGCGCCCACGTGGCCGCCCTCCGAGTCGCGGCCGCAGTGCTCGCCGTCCGCGCCCGCCCGGTCCGCTCCGGCGCCCGCCGCCGCGTCCAGCGCAACGCCTGGGTGCTGCTCTCCGAGGTGGCCCCCGAGTTCGGCGAATGGGCCTCCTTCTTCGCCGCCGGCGCCACCCAACGCGCCGCCGCCGAAGCCGGCCTGGAGCGAGCCGTCACCACCCGCGAGGCCAACGACCTGGTCCGAGCCGCCGAAACCTTCTACGACCTGGTCGAGTCCAGCCTCAACCTCACCACCCAGCCCGTCCTCCCCAGAGCCTCCGACCCCCAATCAGTCCTAGCCCAACCCTGGATGCAGGCAAGCTAACCCGCCTCCCCACCACCCCAATTGCAGCGCCCGCGGATCCCCGTTCCGCGGGCGCTGACCTGTCCCCACCCACCCACCCAAACCAGCCCGACGCACCCGCCGCGTCCGCTCCTGCGTCGCTCCCGCTCTGGGTGCTCCCGCCCGCCCGGGGTGGGCGCTCCTGCGTCGCGCGGTGCGACCACCGTCGGGATCGCCGAGTTGCTAGACAGCAGGTGTTCGCTGCTTGGCCACGGGGCTGCCTTGGAGTATCCGGCGTACGGCTGCTCGGACGTCGGGCACCGGGGGCTGTGCCGGGTGATCGGCTTGCTGGGTGGCAGTCGAGCGGCGGGTGCTGTATCGGCTGGGGCTGCGCGGTACGGAGTTTCCCGGGCGACGGTCGGTCATTGCGGGGGCACATGCGCACGGCTACCTGCCGCGACAGGTGGGCGATCAGGTTGAGCCCGTCGACATCACTCGGTTCAACCCGTCGGTTGCCGGTGCATCGGGGGAGGTTGTGTCGACTGCGGCGGACCTCAGCCGCTTCTACCGCGCGCTGGTCACCGGTGGTCTGCTGCGGCCGGCGCAGCAGAGGCAGTTGTTGCAGATCCGGAGTACGGGGCGGAGTTACGACTACGGGCTTGGGGTGCAGACCATGGTGGTCAACGGTGTCCGGGTGTGGGGGCACGACGGCGACATCTTCGGGTACCAGCTGCCTCTTGGACTACAGAGGACGGTCGTCGCCAGCTGACAGTTGCGTACAACCCGTGGGGCAGCGGCGATCTCAAGCCCTTCACCGAGCAATTGCTCGCCATCGCCTTCCGAACCAGCTAGATGGGAAGGGCCAGGGGGACTCGGCTGTCGGGGCCGTCGTCGTCTAGGAGTACGGAGGCTTCTACGGCTCGGGCGCGGTAAAGGCGGAGGAGGTTGGGGGCTTGTAGGTGTTCGGGGGTGAAGGTGGTCAGGTCGGGGTGGCGCCTGCGGTAGAGGGCTGTGCAGTGGGGGAGGTCGCCGTCGTTGACCTGTTCGGCGTGGGCGGTCAGGTAGACGGCTTCGGCGTGGAAGACCGGGAGCTGGGAGTTGAAGATGACGATGGCGACCTCTGGGCGGGTGGTGAGGTTGAGGGAGTGGCGGCTGTCTGGGCGGGAGACCCAGTAGAAGTCGATGCCGCTGTCGGGGGTGAAGTACACCGGTGATGCCCACGGGTGGCCGGTGTGGTCGGTGGTGGCGAGGGTTAGGTAGTTGTTGGCGTGGATGATTCGGCGGGCTGTTTCTTGTGGGGTCATGACGCCAGCCTCGTACGGCCGTGAAGTGCGCGCATCCGTGGCCACCACGGACATTAGAGTGCCGGGATGGAGTGGCGGGAGCAGGTTTCGGCGCGGGAGGCTGAGGTGCTTGCGGCGATTCGCGGGCATCAGTCCAACGCGCAGATCGCCGCTCGGCTGCACTTGTCTGTACGCACGGTGGAGAGCCATGTGGCTTCGCTGTTGCGCAAAGCGGGCGTACCCGATCGCCGCACCCTGGCAGCACTCGCCGACGCTTCGGGCGGCGGCGGAGCAAAGGCCGGTACTGCGGGCGGTACGACGGCTGCACCCGTCGCCGGCCAACTCCCGGTGTTTCCGACGTCGTTCATCGGGCGGGAGGGGGAACGCGTCTCGGTGGCTGCGGCGCTCGATGGATCGCGGCTGGTGAGTCTGGTCGGAGTCGGTGGGATGGGTAAGACGCGACTTGCTGTCGAGGTGGCTGAGGGTCTTCAGCGGGTCTCGGTGTTCGTGGATCTTGTACCGGTGCGTGCCGGCGGTGTTGGACAGGCGGTGGCGCAGGTGCTCGGGGTTGTCGAGAAGCCGCCGGGGACGCCGGCCGATGCGGTGATCGATCGGCTGCGTTCTGAGCGGGCGCTGCTGGTGCTGGACAACTGCGAGCACGTCATCGCTGAGGTGGGGGAGCTGGTCGCGCGGATCCTGCGGCTTTGCCCGCACGTCACGATTCTTGCGACGAGTCGCGAGCGGCTTGCTGTTCCTGGAGAGCGGTTGGTTCAGGTTCTGCCGCTGGGGGACGAGGCGGCGCGGCTCTTCCTGGATCGGGCTCGTGCGACGGATCCCGGGCTCGTTGCCGAACCGGCGGCGGTTGAGCAGTTGTGCGTTGCGCTCGACGGGATGCCGCTGGCGATCGAACTGGTCGCAGCTCGGACCGCGTCGCTGGGCGTGGATGGGGTCGGTGCTGCGCTGGATGACCTGCTGCGGTTGATCTCTGGTGGGCGTGGGCCGGATCAACGGCACCACTCGCTCGGTGACGTGATCGGGTGGAGTCTGGAGTTGCTGGACGATGAGGAGCGCCTGTTGTTCCGGCGGCTGGGGGTGTTCGTCGGTGGCTTCGATCTCGCTGCTGTGGTGGCGCTTGACCCGGAGTACGGGGTCGGTGCTGTTGCCGACCTGATCGGCCGACTGGTTGACCGGAGTCTGGTCGTACACCGTCGGGTCGGCGCGACCACTCGTTGGTCCCTGTTGGAGACGGTCCGGGCGGTCGCCCTCCATGAGTTGGAGGCCAGCGGCGAGGACATCAGACCCCGGTACCTTCAATGGGCCGCCGACACAGCCGCCCAGTTGGATGCCCGCATCGAGCACCTGCCGGTGGCTGAATTCGACGCAGTGGCCGACGACCTCCGCCACGCCCTCGCGGTGGCTGCTCCGACAGGGAAGGCGGCGGAGACGGGCGGTACGGCGTACCGGCTGGCTAGGGCGCTTGCGCGGCTTAGCTTTGGTCGTGGTCAAGTGATGGCTGCGGACGACCACTACCGCCGGGCGGCGGAGCTGGCGCCGGATGCGCGCGCTGCGGCTGAGGATCTTGGGATGGCTGCTTCGGTTGCGTTGACGACCTCTAACGGGGAGACCGCGTTCGGGCTGTTGATGGAGGCGGCTGGTCTCGCGGAGACGGCTGGGGCGCGGGCGGCGGCTTTGGCTTCGGCGGTGGTGGCTGGTACCCGGTTTTCGATGGCGTTCAAGGAACCGGTTGCGCGTGATCGGTTGGTTACGTTGGTGGAGGAAGCGGCCGCGCTGGTGGAGGCGGGTGACGAGCGGTCCAACGCGGTACTAGCGATTGCGCGGGCGTGGGTTGCGGGGGAGACGCCGCTCGAGCCGGATCTCGAGTTGTCGCGGGCTGCGGTAGCGGCGGCGCGGCGGGCTGGGGATGACGCGCTGGTGCTGGGGGCGTTGGACGCGCTGGGTACTGCGCTGGCCAATGCGGGGCAGTTGCGTCAAGCCCATCGGTTGTCGGACGAGCGGCTCCGGTTGGCCGCTAGTGCGTCGCGGTATGAGCCGGCGGTTGCAGCGGAGTTGGTTGATCTCTTCCATGTGGCGTCGACGTCCGCGATAGCCGCTGGAGATCTGCCGGCCGCTGCGAGCATTGCGGAGCAGGCGTCCCGGGCCGACTCGGTCGCGACTCATCCGGCGATCGTTGCGCCGAGGTTGATCCGGCTATGCGGTCTGAGCGGGCAGTTTGATGAGGCGCTGGTCCAGGCGGACGTGCTGTGGGACGGCTGGTTGTACGCCACGACAGCTGAGGTGGAGTCAGAACTGTCATCACTCCGCGGCGACTGGCCAGCCTCGGCCGCAGCGATCGTCGCCCTCGTCCACGGCTTGCGCGGTGACGCCCCCGCCTTCGAGGAATGGTGCTCCCGCGCCCGCCGGATGGCGCACGTCGACGACGCAGCCGCCTCCCGCGCTCTCGCAGCAGCCGCAGCCTTCACCAACGCCCGAGTAGCGACCCACACTGGCCGGTACGCCGAGGCCGCGGAGTTGGTGGGGGCTGCGTCGATGGCGTTTTCGGAGAAGTGGTGGATGGCTTATGCCCATGCGGCCGGCGCGGAGCTGGCTGTAGTCGCGGGTTTGCCCGGTGCCGCCGAGCGACTAGTACAGGCCGGGGCTGCGGCGGCTGAGAATGATTGGGCGGCGGCGTGCTTGGCCCGGGCGACGGCGAGGCATACGGGGGATCTGGAGTTGATGGGGGAGGCAGTGGTGCGGTGGGAGCGGATCGGGGCCCGGTTCGAGCGGGCTGTGACGTTGCTGCTGATACCGGAGCGGGCTGCGGAGGGGCGTGCGGAGTTGAGTGCGCTGAAGGCTTGGGCGCCGGACCACACTGGATGATTCAGTGGTGGCTACGGATGTCCTGTGGGCGTGGCGAAGACAGGCTTGAGGCATCCCGCAAGGAGCGGGGAGAAGCCTTGAGGAGGAGCCATGGGAACCGTTGCTGTGGGGATGTCGATGTCGCTGGACGGGTTCGTCACCGGGCCGCACGACAGCCGGAAGTACCCGCTGGGTGAAGGCGGCGAGGTACTGCACGAATGGCTCTGGTCGAAGGCCACTGCAGCAGACCAGGCGGTACTGCAGGAGATGGCGGATGGTGTCGGCGCGATCCTGATGGGCCGACGGTCGTACGACTTCTGTGTCGGTGACGGCGGCTGGGGTGACGGCGGTCCGGCCGGCGACGTTCCCTGCTTCGTGCTCACTCACAAGCCGCCGGCGGAGTCGCCGGACGTCTTCACCTTCGTCACCGATGGCGTCGAGAGCGCGATCGCCCAGGCGCAGGCCGTGGCGGGGGACAAGACGGTCGGTCTGCATGGCGCCACCGCGGCCCAGCAGGCGTTGGCGGTCGGGCTGCTCGACGTGATCCAGGTACACCTCGTGCCGGTACTACTCGGTGGCGGCGTCCGGTTGTTCGACCTGCTCGGTGCCGACCCGGTCAACCTGGTCAGGGACCGTGTCGTCGAGGCCGGCAGCGGCGTCACCCACCTGCGCTACAACGTCGTCCGCTAGTCACCGTCGGTCTGGCGCCGTACCAGTGCCGTAGTCGTTGTCAGCTACCTGGATGTCTGTACTTCCGGTGAAGACAAACAGCGGTGCGGTGTACGGCGGCCGGCCCGGTCCGCCGATCGGGCGGATCGTGTTGGCGGTGAACTGGAAGCCGGCGACGCTCTTGGCGTTGACGAGGGTGAGGTCGCCGACGTCGAAGGTGTTCCCGGTGACGGTGATGTTGCGGTGCACCGGCCTGGTGGGGTCGACGTCGCGGTTGGTCGGCTCGATGAGGATGACCGGATCGGCAGGCCTGGTGAACTCGTTCCCGCGGATGATGACGTCCGTGACCGGGCCCGATTCGTACCACTGGTAGGCATCCGAGGAGATGAAGATGCTGGCCATCGACATCGCCTCGAAGCGGTTGCCGGTGATCAGTACCGGCTTGCGGGTGGTGACGAGTACGCCGCGGGTCGGCACGTTGCGGAAGACGTTGCCGGAGATGACGACCGACGGGGTGTAGGTGATGTTCTCGGCGACCGTGCCGCCGATCTCGATCGCCTCGGGCAGCGGGCGGTCGAAGGTGACGGTCATCGTGGTCAGCGATTTCGTATGGTCCATCCCGCTCGGACCGTCGACAGCGACGACCACGGCCCGGCCGTTCTCGAGCGGCGACATCGTGAGCTTGTCGACGAACTCCACTTCGTCGCCGGGGTAGAACTGCGGGAAGCCGGCCGTCTGCGGGTGCTCGCAGCTGAGGCTGAGCGCGTCGGGCGCGGGCTTGCCGATGACCTCGAGGTACGTGCCGTGGATGTTGATCGGGTCGTCGTGCGGGCCGTCGAAGATGCAGTCGGTGATCGTGACGTCGCCCTTGATGCCGGACAGTTGGACGAAGTCGGCGAACGAGGCGGTGGTACGGCCGGAGGCTGGGTCCGGCGCGAAGTTCACCTGGTCGATGGTGATGTTCTCGCTGAACTGCCCCACGATGCCGAACGTCTGCAGGTAGTGGGCGTTGATCGACCGCAGGACCACGTTCGACGACTCCCAGATGAAGGCGCCCGGCTCCTCACGTTCGATCAGCCGCATCTGGTAGACGAGCCCGACGTCGTCCGGCCGGATGGCGGTCGCGTAGTCGATGCGGATCCGCTGGTCGCCGAGATCGCGCATGCCGGCGACATCGGTGAAGAGCGGGTTGTCGTCGCGCCAGGTGCGCTGCGTCGCTGGGTCGTGGATCTGGGTGTACTCCAGTCCGTCGACGCCCGACCAGTACGGCGTACCGCTGACCGGGCTGGTCTCGCCGAGCCAGGTGAGGTGAGCGCCGCTTACCTCGTACGGGCTGCCGGCCGGGACCGACAAGATCCGGTACGCCCGCCCGCCGGTCACACCCGCCTCGGCGACCGTGACATCGACGACCTTCGGGCCGGCGTAGTCGAAGGAGAAGTTCGTGAAGGTCACGTCCGACGAACGGATCGCCGCGAAGGCCGTCTGCAGCCCGTGAAAGACGAGCTTGGCGCCATGCCCGTCCACGACGACGTCGTGCATGTCCTCGACGAGCAGCCCGATCTTCTTCTCCCGGTACCGCTGGTCGGCGCCGACGGTGTTGGACACGTACAGCTCGCGCGTCTTCGCCTGCTCGGGATACAGCTGGAAGGTGCCTGCGGAGAACACGATCCGTACCGGCCGGCCGAGCCTTTTGGCGTGCCGCAACGCCGCGGCGACCGCCGGCGCGGAGTCAGCCCGCCCGGTCGGGTCGGCGCCGAAGGCAACCACATCGACGAGGTCCGGTACTGACGCCATGCCCACCATGATCCTCGCTCCGCCCGGCCCGAAGAAAACCGGTGTCGGTCGACAAACGCCCGCGCCTACGCTCGGCCGGGTGAAGCCGCCGCCAATCCGCTCCGAAGCGATCCAGAACTGGCTGGGTGGCGACACGGTCGTGGTGGGGATCGGCCGGCGAGTACCGCTCACCGGCGGCGCGACGTCGCCGATGATCGAGCGCGTCGCAGTCACTTACCGGGCGGCGCGGTCCAGCATCTGCGGGCCGACGCGGGTCGGGCCGGCTGCTGAGATCGACGTGGTTGCCAAGCGTGCGACGCCGGGTGAGGTCGCCGCGCTCAACAGCTTGGACGTTGTCGATCCCGTGTTCCCGGAGTTGATCGACTCAGGTACTGACGAGGACGGCCCATGGATTGTCGTGCCGTTCGAGCCTGGTGGAGTGATCGGGTGGCAGACCGAGCCACCCGCGGTCGTGTACGCGGCTCTGGCGCGACTGCATCTGCGGCACCTCGGTCGGGTCGACGAGTTGCCGACGGGGATTCCGAAGGTCGACGAGCAGTTCCTGCGATCGGCGTTCACCGGGTTTGCGCCGGGTGGGATTGCCAGGGCAGCAGCTCAGCACGGACAGCATGCGGTGTTCGACCGGGCGCTGGAGTTGCTCGCGCGGTTTGCTAAGGATGAGCGGCTGTTGCTCGGGCTGGAGGTTTTGCCGCCGACGCTCATCCACGGTGACGTGTACGGCGACAACGTCATCGCGGCGGATCCCGAGGCGTCGAGGCCACCGCGGCTGATCGACTGGGGGAGTGCCCGGGTGGGGCCGGCCATGCTCGACGTGGTGATGGCTGCGCGGCGGGCCGGCGTCACGGCGTACAAGGAAGCTTGGCTGAAGGAAGCCGGTACGCCGATGGGTGAGTGGCTCGCGGCGACGGGGGAGGAGTGGGCGATCGCGGTGAGCAATGCGACGTTCGTCGGTGCGACTGCGGAACGATCGGTGGAGGTCGCCGAGTTGATGGTCGAGGAGGCTGAGGAAGCCATCGAACGACTCGGCCGGTTGCTGTCCGGTCGCAGCTGAACAGGTAGTGGTGGTGAGAAGGATGGGTGGTCGGCCAGTAGGGTGTGGCTCGGAGTGGTGTTGTCGCGAGAAGGGCTTCAGGATGGTCGACCGACGTCGGCGCTCGGTGCGAACGGCGCTGGTCGCCGAGGCTCTGCGAGTGGCACTTGCGGGCCGGGCTCGTATCGACCCCGGAGCAGGTCTGGACATCGTCGATCTCGGCGGTGGTACCGGTGGATTCGCCGTCCCGCTGGCAGTTGAGGGGCACCGCGTCACCGTGGTCGACCCCAGCCCCGACGCGCTCGCCTCGCTCGAACGCCGCGCCGCCGACGAGGGTGTGAGCAAGCTCGTCCGTGGCGTACAGGGCGATGCCGCTGAGCTCCCCGAGGTCGCTGGTGAGTCGACTGCCGACGCAGTGCTGTGCCACGGCGTGCTCGAGGTCGTCGACGATCCGGTACAGGCTCTGCAGGCGATGGCCTCCGTACTACGGGAAGGCGGCGTACTCAGCCTCCTGGTTGCCCAGCGCAACGCCGTCGTACTGGCTCGCGCGCTGGCCGGGCATCTCGCCGAGGCTCGCGTCGCACTGCAGGACGCCGACGGGCGGTGGGGGCCGACCGACCCGATGCCGCGCCGCTTCGACGAGGCGGGCATCATCGCCCAGCTCGCCGAGGCCGGCTTCATGGTGCACACCGTGCACGGGGTGCGGACCTTCGCCGACCTGGTTCCCGCGGCCTTCGTCGACTCCGAGCCCGGCGCGCCCGAAGCCCTCGCCGAACTCGAGCGAGCCGCCAGCCAGCACCCCGCCTTCCGCGCCCTCGCCCCCCAGCTCCACATCCTCGCCACCCGCTGATCCCAGCTCCCTAGCTCCGCCGCCGCTCGCCGCTCCCAGTGGTCGGGGTGGGTCAATCGTTCGTACCAGCTGTCTGGCCAGGTGGGGAATGCCTTTCGGGGCGTCGTGGGGTGTCCGGAAGTTGATTACTTGCTGTGTCCGGATGGCGGCGACACGCCGGATGAACCTGCGCCTTGCAGCGCTGAAACCGGTGCCGGAGCAGCGGTTACCGTGCGGAGTTGCCGGACCGTGACGCGCGGGACAGGCGGTCAGGGTTTCGTGGACCGCATGGTCGGCCTAGACTGGACTCGGCCTATCGAGATCGCGCTCACCATGGAGGGATCGACGGTGCCCCTCTCGGAAGAAGAGCAGCGCCAGTTCGAGCAGCTCGAACGTGCCCTCGCTGCGGAAGACCCGAAGTTTGTTTCCGCCATGCGAGGCACCAATGTGCGCTTGTACTACAAGCGCCGGGCAGTGCTTGCCGGCGTTGGATTCGTGCTGGGCATCGTTGTACTGATGGCCGGCGCGATCATTCCCAACACCATCATCGGAGTGATCGGCTTCGTCGTGATGGTCGCCTGCCTGTACATCGCGGCGCTGAGCATGAAGCGGATCAGCAACGCGAGCGACGGCGACGACCTGCCGCCGCCTCCGCCGCAGTCCAAACGGCACCGGACCAGACACGATTCGTCCGGCAGCTTCATGGAGCGGATGGAAGACCGCTGGCGCCGCCGCCGCGACGAGGACCTCTGACCCTCTAAGCCCCTCCCAAACCACACCCGCGCCCCGCGCCGGGTGTGGTTCTGCATTCCCCAGTACTACGTAAGCAGTCCCCGGCCACCGCGGTCAGCTGACAGTTGCTGGCTGCCCGGGTTAGTTTCCACCCGCCCCCACCACCGCTGGTGGCCAGGTCCCTGCCGGGCGGGTGAAAGCAGCTGCGAAAGCAGCTGCGGTCACGCAGGCTGCTCACCACCTGCTCGCCTCACACAGCAGCGCGCCGCCGGCCCGGAGGGCTGGCGGCGCGCTGGTTGTTGTTAGCTGGCGTGGCGGCGGGGGAGTAGGGCTGAGCGGATCCGGGCCAATAGGAGGTCGAACTCGTCCAGGAGGTCGGAGGCCTCGGAGCTGCCTCGGTTCAGGTACCAGCGCCAGGAGGGCGGTAGTAGCCGGGCTCGCAAGCGGCGGAGGAGGCGGGTGTCGATCCAAAGGGCCTTGCGGACTTCTTCGGTCTCCGGGCGGAGGTCGGGGAAGACGTCGCCCAGGCCGGCGTAGCGCATCGCCTCGACTCCGCGGGCCAGCCGGAGAGCCGCAGGTTGGGTCTCCTCCGGGACCTGGGTGACCAGCCAGTCGCCCAGCTGACGTGGTGTGGCGATCTCCGACCAGTCCAGCCCGAGGTCGCGAGCCGTGTCGCGGACTTCGGCCCACAAGCCTTCGATGCCGATCCGGCTCGGCTCGCGGCTGTAGCGTCGGCGTCTGGTCAGCGTGCGGACCAGCCACGGCACACCGAGCAGCAGGATCACGGCCAGCGAGCTGCCGATGATCTTGGCGCCGCCGTTGGTGAACCAGTTACCGCCGCCGACCGGTGCGAGGCCGTTCTCGCCAGGCAGGTTGCGCTCGCCGGGCAGCCGGGGGTTCTCGGGGTCGACGGTCGAGCCCGGAGTGGTCGGCGCCGTGGTCGGCGCGGTCGTCGGGTTGCTCGGGGGGATGTTGGCCGGGTTGCTCCAGCTCGGCGTGGTCGCGGCCCGGACCGACGGCGTCGGCTCGAAGCGGACCCAGCCGGAGCCCTCGAAGTACAGCTCCGGCCACGCGTGCATGTCGTGCATCTTGACGATGTGCTGGTTGTCCTTGCCGGTCGTACCCGGCAGGAAGCCGATCCCGACCCGGGCGGGAATGCCGAGCGTGCGGGCCAGCAGCGCCATCCCGGTCGCGAACTGTTCGCAGTACCCGGTCTTGTCGGTGAAGAGGAACTTCTCCAGCGCGCGCATGCCGCTCGAGCTGTCCGTCGTAGTGCTGTAGGTGAAGTCGCTGCCGCGGAACCAGTCCTGCAGCATGGTCGCCTGCAGGTAGTGGTTGCCGTTCGCCGTGGCCGTGATCTCCTTGGCCAGCTCCGTGAACTTCGGCGGGGTCCGCGCCGGTACGTCGCTGGTGGTCTGGTCGGGCTCGCCGCCGGGGATGCTGTCGTTCAGCTCCTCCGCGGTCGGCTTCAGGTCGTACCAGCTGAGGTTGAAGTCCTGGCCGCCGACGACGCTGCCGTTGGTGGACAGCACGTCCAGCGTGCTCGCGTCGAACTTCCAGTTCTTCTTCAGCGAGATCGTCCGCAACGGATAGGGCACCGGCGCGAACTGGGACCGGAAGCTGCGGCTGACCTGGATCTTCAGCTTGTTCTCCGGGACCTTGCTCAGGTCGCCGCTGTAGCCGGGCGGTGGGCTCAACGGATCGTTGCCGATCTTCTGACCTTCACCCGTGTCGGACCGGCGCCAAGTGTTGCCGTCGAAGAGGTCCAGCGCGGTCAGCCGCAGATACACGCCCTCCGGCGGGCCGCCGGTGTAGGTCAGCGCGGTCACGTTGTCGCCGCGCTTCAGGTTCTTGCCCATGTCCAGCATGGTGTCGTTGGGGGAGACGATCGCGCCGGTACCTGTGCCGCCACCACCAGCTGCGCCGTTCCCGATCACACCCTCTGGCAGAGCAGGAATCAACGCCGGCAGCAACGCGGCCAGCGCGACCACACTCAGCCCGATCCGTCGCCCAGCCTGGCCGAGCGCGGAAGCCTCGATCGGCTCCGCCGCATCCAGGTGCGATACCCCGGAGATCCGGCGTCCCCAGCGACTGAGCCTGGTCCGCCCTTCGGCAGACAACAAGATGATGTAGCCGACGGCCGGCGGGATGAACAGCAACGCAGGCAATCCGCCGTGCACGGTCGCGGCAGGCACCGTGTACATGGTCAGCAGCAACAGACCGGCCCAAGCAGCCTGCTTGATCTGTACCGCGACCAGGTGGATCAGCAACCCCGCGAAGGCGATCACCGTCGACGCGAACAGCAGCAGGTGCCGGTCGTACGGCAGCGGCGCGCTGAACCGGTTGATCGAGTTCATCGCATCGACCATCTGGTCGTTGAAGGCCAGCACCGTGGCCTTCCACGGGATCAGGCCCCACTTCATCGTGTTGTGCAGGAACGACAGCGAGATCAGCTCGATCAGCACCAGCAGCTGCACGATCGGTACGACGATGCGCGGCGCCCGCCAGTTCTGCAGGCCGATCCCGACCGCGGTCACGATCGCGCAGAAGAAGGCGCTGATGAACAGGAACGGCCCGGAGAACACCGGCGTCAGCACCAGCGCCCCGAGCACGGTCGCCACCCACGCCGCGATCGAGATCCTCACGTGTCCGGTCATGCGATCCTTCCGCTCCGCAGTCCGAGGGTGGACCACACGGTCGGGAGATGGTCCCCGCGCTGCACTCTGGCGACCCGCCAGCCGTTGCGGCGCAGTTCGTTCTCGGTGGCATCAGTGGCCGCGGTGAGCCGGGCGGCCTTCTCGGTGCCCTCCGCGCCCACCGACCAGCTTGCCGCATCGAGCAAGAGCGCCACCCCGGTCGCCTGGGTGGTCCGCCAGCGGTTGAGCGAGGTGACGTCCTCGCTGTTGCAGGCGCCGACGATCGCGACCACCAGGCTGGGCTCCTGGATGTGCCGGTCGACCGTCAGCAGCGGACCGATCTCGGCGTACTTGTGCTCCTCCACCGTCGCGCACTCGGTCAGCAACTGCTGGCTGCTGAGCGGCTGGTGGATCGCCGTCGAGCTGCGGTGGCTGATCGCCGACAGCGTGGTCGGCCCACCGAGCAAGGTGGTGACGTAGCCGCGCCGGATCCGGTCGGTACCGACCGAGGCGGCAGCGCTCACCGCCCACTCGAGGCTGGAGGACGGCCCGTGCCCGTGGTGCGAGATGCTGCGGGCGTCCAGGAAGATCGCGCACCGGCTCTGCCAGGGCTGCTCCTCCCGGCGAACCATCATCGCGCCACGCCGCGCGGTCGAACGCCAATGCACCCGGCGCAGGTCGTCACCGTCGCGGTACTCGCGAACGGTCGCGTCCTCTTCACCCGCCGACGCGATCGCCCGAGGCCGGTTCTCGCCCGACCCCGCCCGATCAGCTCCCAGCCGTACTTCGGGAAGCTGGTAGACCCGTGGCGTCACCAGCAGGTGCTGGCTCCGGGTGAACGTCCTGCTCGTCTCGACCAGCCCGAACGGATCGGCGACCGTCAGCATCAGCGGACCGACCTGGAACAGTCCACGCACATCGGACTTCACCGGATAGGTGACCGTGCGCTTCCAGTTCGGGCTGACCCGGTCGACGACGAATCGCGGGCGGTGCCCCAGTACATAAGGAATGCGGTCCTCGAGCAGCAGCAGTCCGGCCGGCATCCGGCCCTGGTTGGACAGCGTCAACTCCACTGTCGACGGAGTGCCGACTGGCACCTGGTCCGGGGCCAAGCTGCGCCGCACCTGCAGGCGCAGCCGGGTCCGGCCGACTACTAGTGCCGCCACGAGCGGCAGCGCGACCAGCAGGATGCCGACACGCAGCAGGTCCTTCTGGCCGAGCAACAGCGCACAAAGAGAAGCAGTGATCCCGGCTGCGACGAACGCCCGCCCCCGGGTGGTCAGTCCGCGCAAAGCCTGCCGCATGTCTCAGTCCCGACGAGTGCGGGGCAGCGGCACCGAGGCCACGAGCCCGGAGATGATGTCAGCCGCCCCACGTCCACCGAGGTGGGCTTCGGCGGCCGGTAGTACTCGGTGTGCGAGAACTGGTACGGCGAGCTCCTGGATGTCGTCCGGGAGGACGAACTCGCGCGAGTCCAGCGCGGCAGCAGCCCGGGCGGCCCGGACCAGGTGCAGCGTGGCGCGCGGGCTGGCGCCCAGGCGCAGCTCCTGCGAGCGGCGGGTGGCCCCGACCAGGGCGACGGCGTACTCCTTCACTGACTCCGACACGTGCACCGAGTGCACGGTCTTCACCAGGCGGAGGATCTGCTGTCCGTCGGTCACCGGCTGCAGCGAATCCAGCGGCTCGGCGGCGGCGTGCCCGTCGAGCATCCGCAGCTCGGCGGCCGGCTCGGGGTAGCCCATCGACAGCCGGGCCATGAAGCGGTCGCGCTGTGCCTCGGGGAGGGGATAGGTCCCCTCCATCTCGATCGGGTTCTGCGTCGCGATCACCATGAACGGGGCCTCGAGCTGGTACGTCGTGGTGTCGACGGTGACCTGGCGCTCCTCCATCGACTCCAGCAGCGCGGCCTGCGTCTTCGGGGAGGCACGGTTGATCTCGTCACCGACGACGATGTTCGCGAACACCGCGCCCGGCTTGAACTCGAACTCGCGGTTCTCCTGGTTGAAGACCGACACGCCGGTGATGTCGGACGGCAACAGGTCCGGCGTGAACTGGATCCGGCGCACGGTGCAGTCGATCGATCGGGCCAGTGCCTTGGCCAGCATCGTCTTGCCGACGCCGGGCACGTCCTCGATCAGCAGGTGTCCTTCGGCGAGTAGCACGGTGACGGCTACTTCGACCACATCGGGTTTGCCTTCGATAACCGTCTCGATGGCTCGGCGGACCCGTCCCGCCACCTCTGTCAGCTCGTCGAATTCCATGGCCGAGCTGGTCGCGGTGGTGCTCACCCTGAGTCCTCCCCATTGGTTGTTGGCCGACTCATTCTGACCCGGCGTAGGGGTCGGGCCTAGATCTCCGTGCGTTTCGTTACCAGTCGTTTCGGCGTTCATCTAAATCGCCCTCACCCGTTGTTGCCGGTTCGTGACCTCCAGCGTACGGGGGAGCGAAACGGGGCGAATCTGGTTGACGGTGGGGCAAAGTGGAGTAAGGTGGAGCGCAGTGGTACTGAAATGGTGGACAACAAGCTCGACCTGAGACGGAGAGTCCGCAACGGGGAGGTGGAGCGTGTTCCTTGGAACGCACTTCCCCAAGCTCGACGACAAGGGCCGACTGTTCCTGCCGGCGAAGTTCCGCGACGAATTGGCTGAAGGCCTGGTGATCACCCGGGGACAGGAGCGGTCGCTGTCCGTGTGGCCGGAAAGCGAATTCGTGCAGATGACCGAGCAGTTGAAGCAGGCTCCGATCACCAACAAGGGTGCTCGGGACTACCTACGGATGTTGTTCGCCGGAGCCTCCAACGAGGTGCCGGACAAGCAGGGCCGGGTCACCATCCCGCCGATGCTTCGCGATTACGCAGGGCTGGATCGCGACTGTGTCGTCATCGGGGCGATGAACAGGGTGGAGATCTGGAACACGGAGAACTGGAACACGTACTCAGCGGCACAGGAGCAGGCGTTCGCCGACCTGTCCGAGGAGGTACTGCCCGGCATCTTCTGAACCAGCCCGAGGTAGCACCGGATCGTCCGGTGAGATCACGGGTCCGACTTCCGACTCGAGTGTTGGCGCCACTTCCCCGGCGCCAAGGCATCGGGTACTTCCCCGGAAGGCGAACCCGCGATCTGACCGGACGAATTCACTCCACTCTGCTCCACCACCGCCCCTTCGCACGATCGCAAGGCCGGCAGGTAAAGCTATGGAGGGGTCGAGATGGACGGTGCTGAGCGCGGAGCAGAGGGACGCCATGTCCCGGTCATGCTCGACCGCGTCGTCGCCCTGCTCGCTCCCGGCCTGCAGCACCCCGGTGCCGTCCTCGTCGACGCCACCCTCGGACTCGGCGGACACGCCGAAGCCTTCCTGCAGCGTTTCCCCGACATCCGCCTGGTCGGCCTCGACCGCGATCCCGAAGCGCTGCGGCTGACCGGCGACCGGCTCGCCCCGTACGCCGAACGCGTCACGCTGGTGCACGCCGTGTACGACGAGCTGCCCCAGGTGCTCTTCGACCTGGGCATCGCGGCGATCGACGGCATCCTGTTCGACCTCGGCGTCTCCTCCATGCAGCTCGACGAGGCCGACCGTGGCTTCGCGTACTCGCAGGACGCGCCGCTGGACATGCGGATGGACAGCACCGCGCCGACGACCGCCGCGGACATCCTCAACACCTACAGCTCGGCCGAGCTGGCCCGGATCCTGTTCCAGTACGGCGAGGAGAAGTTCTCCCGCCGGATCGCGGACCGGATCGTCAAGGCCCGTGAGACCGAGCCGTTCACGAACAGCGCCCGGCTGTCCGAGCTGGTCCGCGACGCGATCCCGCAGGCGGCCCGGCGGACCGGGGGACACCCGGCCAAGCGGACCTTCCAGGCATTGCGGATCGAGGTCAACGGGGAGCTCGAGGTACTACGTCGCGCGCTGCCCGCTGCCGTCGCATCGCTGGCGTTGCACGGGCGGATCGTGGTGATGAGCTACCAGTCGCTCGAGGACCGGATCGCCAAGCAGGTGCTGGCGGCCGGCGCGAAGAGCGACGTACCGGACGACCTGCCGGTGATCCCGGCGGGTCACGAGCCATACCTCAAGTTGCTGACGCGTGGAGCGGAGAAGCCGACGGAGGAAGAGGTCGCGGAGAACCCGAGGGCTGCATCGGCCCGGGTCCGAGCGGCGGAGCGCGTACGCGAGAAGGGGTTGGTGGCCTGATGAGCACTGTGTTCAGCCCGTCGAAGGCACGGGTCACTCCCGCGCAGCCGGTGGTCAAGCAGGAGCCGAAGCTCCGGGTCGTCTACGGAGCGCCGTTCCGGCCGCCGCGGATGCCGTTCGTCATCTTCGTGGTGGCGTTGCTCGCGGCGGGTCTGGTCGGGTTGCTGCTGCTCAACACCGAGTTGCAGCGCGGGACGTTCCAGGTGACGGCCCTGAACAACCAGGCCGATCAGCTGCGCGACCAGCAGGAGCAGCTGGAGAAGCAGGTACGCACGCTGGAGGCGCCGCAGAACCTGGCGGACCGGGCGGTGCGGATGGGCATGGTGCCGAACCCGAACCCGGTGTTCCTGCGGCTGTCCGACGGGAAGGTGCTCGGCGTACCGGCCGAGGGCAAGGCCGGTACGGCGAAGGCCATGTTCGGCCCGGCTCTGCCGGCCACCAACACGCCGGTCGTCCCGAAACCACCCGTCAAGCCACCGGTCAAGCCGGCCACCAACAAGCCGGCCACCGGCACCAAGCCACCGGCCACGGGCGCCAAGCCACCGGTGACCACCAACAAGCCACCAGTAACGGCCAACAGCACCAAGCCGCCCGCGAACAACAAGCCGGCGACCACGAACAAGCCCGCGACTACTGGGGCCGACACGACGACCGGGGGATGATCGGATGACGGAGCGACGGGGCAGCGAACCGCCACGCAAACGCGGCGGCGACCCCGGCCGGGAACCCCCGCGCCGAGCCACCCCACCGCGCCGTCGCCCCACTACAGACAGCACCGGCTCCAACACACCCCGCCCGAGCCGCACCGGCTCGGGTAAGCCCCGTGCAGGCGGAGAAGGCGCGAAGCGCCCGGACGCCGCGGAGGCGAGCCGCCGCTCAGCGGCAGGCGGCGGGCGCCGAGCCGTCGGCGGCGAGCCGCCCTCCTCCCGCTCCGCCGCAGGCGGCCGGAGGTCGCCTGCCGGCGATGGCGAGCCGGCGAAGCGGCTGCGGGCCGCTCGGGACAGCGGCGGTACGGCTGGCCGGGCAGGGCCCGGTGGGAAGGCGGCTGGACCTCGCAAGGCCACGGGAGAGCCTCGCAAGTCTGCTGCTCGGAGCGGTGAAGTGCGTCGGCCTCGGCCGGCTGCGGCTGGTGATGCGCCTCGGCGCACTGCGAAGAAGGCGGCCGCCGACGGTGGCAGGAAGGCTGCCGCGAGCGCTGGCAGGACGGCTGCCGCCGGCACTGCGAGGAAGGCTGCTGCGCGCTCAGTGGGGGCCGGGGCGGCCCGGCGTACCGGTGAGCCGCCGCGGAAGCGTCCGGCCGGTGGGGGACCGCGGAAGCGGGTGCCGCAGAATCGGCGGCCGCCGCGGAAGCCGCGGGTCAAGAAGCCGCCGCGGACGTTGAAGCTCGGTCGTCCCGCGTTGCGACTGCGGATGACTTTCGGGGTGATGGCGTTCGTGCTGTCGCTGTTCGCCGGCCGGCTGATCCTGCTGCAGGGCGTCGACCCGGACTCCTACGCGCTCGCCGCGACCAAGGAGAACACCAAGCCGTTCGTGCTGCACGCGACCCGCGGCGCGATCCTGGACCGCAACGGCGTCCCGCTGTCGGTCTCGGAGGACGCCGTCGCGATCACCGCCGACCCGAGCCAGACCGCGCCCGTGGCGGCTCAGCTGGCGAGCATCCTCACCTCGAAGATCCCCGGTACGACGTACGCGAAGTTCTACGCCGACCTCACCCTGAAGAAGCGCTACGTGCTGCTCGCGCACCAGGTCAGCCCACCGACCTGGAACCAGATCGAGGCGGAGATCAAGAAGCAGAACGCCGCGATCAGCGCGCAGAACAAAGGCAAACCGGCCGAGGCCAAGGCGCCGCTGCTGGTCGGCCTGTTCACCGAGTCGGACCCGATCCGCAGCCACCCGCTCGGCACGGTCGGCGCCAGCGTGGTCGGCGTCGTCGGCGACGAGGGCAAAGGCCTGGCGGGACTGGAGTACGGGCTGAACGACAAGCTGTCCGGCTCCGACGGCAAGGCGATGTACGAGGTCGACACCAAGGGCAACAAGATCCCGAACGCCGACCACACCGTCGAGGAGCCCAAGCCCGGCGTCAGCGCGCAGCTCACCCTGGACTCCGACCTGCAGTGGTTCGCCGAGAAGCGGATCGAGGAAGCGGTCAAGCAGTGGAAGGCCGAGTCCGGCACGGTCGTCGTGATGGACGTGAAGACCGGCGAGCTGGTGGCGATGGCCAACTACCCGGGCTACGACCCGAACAAGCCGCTCAAGGGCCAGTCGCTGAAGAACAACGCGCTGGAACAGGTCTACGAGCCGGGCAGCGTGCAGAAGGTCGTCACGATGGCCGCGCTGGCCGACGCCGGCAAGATCTCGCTCGACACCAAGCTGGAGGTGCCGGGCAGCATCACCGTGCAGCGGCGCAAGATCAAGGACCACTTCGACCACGGCGTGCTGAAGCTGACCATCGCCGGCGTGATCGCCAAGTCCTCCAACGTCGGCACCATCATCGCCTCCCGCGAGCTGCCGATCCCGCAGTTCGTGAAGTACCTGCACGACTTCGGTTTCGGCGAGCCGACCG
The DNA here is from genome assembly GCF_040681515.1 of Kribbella sp. NPDC051718. Lineage (NCBI taxonomy): Bacteria > Bacillati > Actinomycetota > Actinomycetes > Propionibacteriales > Kribbellaceae > Kribbella > Kribbella sp. NPDC051718. The sequence goes on from NZ_JBFAYZ010000003.1 coordinate 556,930, forward strand.
GCCTGGGCTTCCCCGGCGAGAGCCGGGGCGTGATGCCGCAGGGCGACGAGTGGCCGGAGCTGACCCGCTCGACCGTCGCCTTCGGTCAGGGCCTGGCCGTCAACGCCGTCCAGATGACCGCCGCCGTCAACGCGGTGGCCAACGGCGGCATCTACGTACCGCCCAAGCTGGTCAAGAACTACGTCGACTCCAACGGCAACGACATCGCCAACCCGGCCGGCCCGTCCCGCCGGGTGGTGAGCGAGACCGCCGCCAAGGAGGTCGCCACGATGATGGAGTCGGTGACCGCTGACGGCGGTACCGCGCTCCAGGCGGCCATCCCCGGCTACCGCGTCGCAGGCAAGACCGGAACGGCGCAGGAGACCGGTGAGGGCTGCGAGGGCTACTGCAAGTGGGCGACCTCTTTCGCCGGATTCGCCCCGGCCGACAACCCGCGCTTCGTTACGTACGTCGTACTGCAGAACCCGACGAACGGGCGGGGCGGTGGTTTCCAGGGAGGTCCGGTGTTCCGCGACGTGATGAGCTACGCGCTCCAGAAGTACGCAGTACCGCCGACCGGCGCGAAGCAGCCCAACGTCCCGCTGACCTGGTGACGCCGGGTCAGGTAGGTGTCACCGGGCCCGGAGCGGTAACCTCTGGGCCCGTGTCCACCCCAACCGCCGCAGGCGGAGCCGTTGCCGCGATCAGGCCGCAACGGACCGTGCCGGTCGGCCTCGCCGACCTCGTCCAGACCGCCGGAGCCAGCGCTTCGACGGACCTCGCTGACGTCTCCGTGACCGGCGTGTCACTCGACTCCCGGTCGATCCATCCCGGCGACCTGTACGCCGCCCTGCCGGGGCTGGTGACCCACGGAGCCGCCTTCGCCGCCAACGCGCAGGCGGCCGGCGCGGTCGCAGTACTGACTGATCCGGCGGGGGAGGAGCGGGCGCGAGCCACTGGGTTGCCCGTGCTGGTGGTGGCCAAGCCACGTGACGTGCTCGGTGCCGTTGCCAGCCGCATCTACGGCGAGCCGACGAGCGAACTGCACCTGTTGGGGATCACGGGTACGAACGGCAAGACGACGACGAGCTTCCTGCTCGACTCGGTGCTGAAGACTCTCGGCCGTTCCGCGCTGATCGGCACGATCGAGACCCGGATCGGCGACGAGGCGGTCAAGAGCGCCCGGACGACCCCCGAGGCCACCGATCTGCAGGCGTTGTTCGCGGTGATGCGCGAGCAGGCTGTCGCGTGGTGCGCGATGGAGGTCTCCAGCCACGCGCTGGCGATGGGCCGGGTGGACGGCGCGCGGTTCGCGGTCGCCGGGTTCACCAACCTGACGCACGACCACCTGGACTTCCACAAGACTTTCGAGGAGTACTTCGCCGCGAAGGCGTCGCTCTTCACCCCCGAGCGCTGCGACCTGGCCGTGGTCAACATCGACGACGAGTACGGCCGCCGTCTCGCCGCGCAGACGGTTGTTCCACTGGTGACCGTCTCGACCACCCGCGACGCCGACTGGACCGTCGGCGGCACGCACCAGTCCGAGCACGGCACCACGGTGATCGACATCCAGGGCCCGGAGGAGGCGCTGACCGTCGAGATCGGGCTGCCCGGTGACTTCAACGTGGCGAACGCGCTGCTGGCGACGGTGATGCTGCGGCAGCTCGACGTACCGGCTGAGGCGATCGCTGCCGGGTTGCAGCACGCCGCGGTACCGGGCCGGATGGAGACCTTCAGCCGCGCCGACGGCCTGAGCGTCATCGTCGACTACGCGCACACGCCTGGCGCGGTCGAGCTCGCACTCAAGGCAGCCCGTACCGCCCCGCATTTCTTTCTGACCCCACCCCACCACCCCGGTCAGGGGGGCAAGTTGTTCGCCGTGGTCGGCTGCGGCGGCGACCGTGACCCCGGCAAGCGGCCCGCGATGGGCGCCGCGGCGGCTCGCGCGGCCGATGTCGTGATCGTCACCGATGACAACCCGCGCAGCGAGGACCCGGCGGCGATCCGTGCCGCGGCGATCGAGGGCGCTCGTGCAGCGGTCCCCGGGGTGGACCTGCAGGAGGTCGGCGACCGTCGGCAGGCGATCGCGACCGCGATCGGGCTGGCCGGACCAGGCGACACCGTGGTGGTGCTGGGCAAGGGCCACGAGACCGGCCAGGACGTCGGCGGCGTGATCCACCCGTTCGACGACCGGCAGACCGTGCGCGAGCTGATCGCGGTGACCGGAGAGGCAGCAGTGTGATCCCCCTCAGTTGTGCCCAGATCGCCGAAGCAGTGGGCGGTGAGCTGGCCGGGGTGGATCCCGCCGCGATCGTCGACGGCAGCGTCGAGCGGGATTCCCGCGCAATCACCGCGGGCGGGCTCTTCCTCGCGTTCGCCGGCGAGAACGTCGACGGACACGATTTCGTCCCGGCGGTGACCGCTGCCGGCGCGACCGTCTCGATCACCACCCGGCCGGTCGAGGGCAGCCCGTGCATCGTCGTCGCCGACGTACAGACGGCGGTTGGCGAGCTTGCGAAGTACGTCATCGCGCAGCTGCCCGACCTGACCGTGATCGGCCTGACCGGTTCGCAGGGCAAGACCAGCACCAAGGACCTGATCTCCCAGCTGCTCGCACCGTACGGCCCGACGGTGGCCGCGGTCGGCTCGATGAACAACGAGATCGGCCACCCGCTGACCTCGCTCAAGGCGGATCCGGCCACCCGCTTCCTGGTCGCGGAGATGGGCGCCCGGCACGTCGGCGACATCACCTACCTGTGCCGGATCACACCGCCGAAGGTCGGGCTGGTGCTGAACGTCGGCCACTCGCACATCGGTGAGTTCGGCAGTCAGGACGCGATCGCCGTCGCCAAGGGCGAGATGATCGAGGCCGTACTTCCGGGCGGAACCGCCGTACTCAACGCAGACGACCCACGCGTCGCCGCGATGGCCGGCCGGACGAGCGAGAAGGTCGTCCTGTGGGGCGACGCTCCCGAGGCAACCGTTCGAGCCGAAAACATCAACCTCGACTCGTTGGGCCGAGCAGCCTTCACGCTCCACATCGGCGGCGAGGAGCACGCGGTACAGCTCCAGGTCGTGGGAGAGCACCAAGTCGCCAACGCGCTCGCCGCGGCAGCCGCAGTACAGGCTGTCGGGCTGACGCCGGCACAGATCGCCGAGGGGCTGAGCACCGCCATGGCTGCCTCGAAGTGGCGGATGGAGGTGACCGAGCGCGCGGACGGCGTGACGGTCATCAACGACGCCTACAACGCCAATCCGGAGTCCATGCGGGCCGCGCTCAAGGCGCTGGTCGCGATCGGCCGGAGCCGCTCGGCCCAGACCGGGGCCGGCCGGACCTGGGCGGTCCTGGGCCCGATGGGCGAGTTGGGCGACAGCCACACCGAGGAGCACGACGCGATCGGCCGGCTGGCCGTCCGGCTGGACGTGCAGCGGCTGGTCGTCGTCGGTGAGGGGGCCCGCCCGATCCACCTCGGCGCCTCGCTGGAAGGATCCTGGGGCAACGAGTCGGCGTACGTCGACAGCATGGACGAAGCACTCGAGTTGCTTCGCAAGGAATTGCAGCAGGGAGACGTGGTGCTGGTGAAGGCGTCCCGATTCGTCGGGCTGGACCGGCTGGCGACCGCCCTGCTCGAGGAGGCTTCGCAGTGATCTCGATCCTGTTGGCCGGTGCCATCTCGATGGTACTGACGCTGCTCGGCACCCGATGGGCGATCAGCATCCTGAAGCGTCGTGGCTACGGCCAGGAGATCCGCGACGACGGCCCGACCTCGCACCACACCAAGCGCGGCACCCCGACGATGGGCGGCACCGTCTTCATCACCGCGACCATCATCGGGTACTTCGCGGCGAAGATCCTGACTCAGCGGCCGCCCAGTGCCTCGGCGGTGCTGCTGCTGTTCCTGTTCGCCGGGATGGGCGCGGTCGGCTTCCTGGACGACTTCATCAAGATCGTCCGGCAGCGCAGCCTGGGCCTGCGCAGCAAGGCGAAACTGGCCGGCCAGACGATCGTCGCGGTGGCCTTCGCGGTGCTGGCGCTGCAGTTCCCCGACGAGCGCGGGCAGCGGCCCGCCTCGCCGTTCATCTCGTTCATCCGCGACATCGAGTGGCTGCATCTGGTACCGGTCCTGGTGGTGGTCTGGATCCTGCTGCTGCTGGCCGGCATGTCGAACGGCGTCAACCTCGCCGACGGCCTGGACGGTCTGGCCACCGGCGCTTCGATGATGGTGTTCGGCGCCTACACGCTGATCTGTGTGTGGCAGTCCAACCAGAGCTGCAAGACGATGGCCGAGGCGCGCTGTTACGAGGTACGGGATCCACTCGACCTCGCGGTCGTCGCGGCCGCCCTCACCGGCGCGTTGTTCGGGTTCCTGTGGTGGAACGCGTCGCCGGCCAAGATCTTCATGGGTGACACCGGTTCGCTGTCGCTGGGCGGCGCGGTGGCGGGTTTCGCGGTACTGACCCGGACCGAGCTGCTCGTGTTGGTACTCGGCGGTCTGTTCGTGATCATCACCGCCTCGGTGATTCTGCAGGTCAGTTACTTCAAGCTCACCAAACGGCTCTACGGGGTCGGCAGACGGATCTTCCGGATCGCGCCCCTGCAACACCACTTCGAGATGCTCGGCTGGGAACAGGTGAACGTGGTGATCCGGTTCTGGATCATCTCCGGCCTGTGCGTCGCGATGGGTCTCGGCTTGTTCTATGCGGAATGGGTGGCCGGATGAGCCTCACGACACGGACCGACGACGGCTGGGCGACGACGCGGTTCGTCGTACTGGGCTTCGGTACGGCCGGTTACGCCTGTGCCGACTCGTTGCTGCAGGCGGGTGCCGAGCACGTCACCGTGCTGGACGATCGCGACAACGAGGCACTGCGCGAGAAGGCGCTGATCCTCGAGACGCTCGGCGCCGACATCAACCTCGGCGAGGGCAGTACTGCGGGACTTCCGGCGGATGTCGAGGTCGTCGTCACGTCGCCCGGCATCCCGCCACACGCGCCGCTGCTCGCGACGGCCGTCGAGCGGGGGATCCCGGTCTGGAGTGAGATCGAGCTCGCCTGGCGCCTGCGCGACCCTGCCAACGCGGCGCCGTGGCTGTGCATCACCGGTACCAACGGCAAGACCACCACGGTCCAGATGCTGACCTCGATCCTGACCGCGGCCGGCCACCGGGCAGTTGCCGCGGGCAACGTCGGGCTGCCGCTGCTGGAAGCCGTGATGGACCCCGAGCCGTACGACGTGATCGCCGTCGAACTGTCCAGCTACCAGTTGCACTTCACCGACTCGATGTCGGCGCACTCGGCCGCGATCCTGAACATCGCGCCCGACCACGTCGACTGGCACGGCTCGATGGACGCCTACGCCGCCGCGAAGGGCAAGATCTACGAGAACTGCCAGGTCGCCTGCGTCTACAACGTCGCCGACCCCGCGACCGAGCAGCTTGTCGAGGAAGCCGACGTGATCGAGGGCTGCCGCGCGATCGGCTTCACCCTCGGTACGCCGGCGATCTCGATGCTCGGCCTGGTCGACGACCTGTTGGTCGACCGGGCCTTCGTCGAACAGCGAGCCAGCTCCGCGCTCGAGATCGCCGGCCTGGCCGACATCACGCCCGCCGCACCGCACAACGTCGCGAACGCGCTGGCGGCCGCCGCGTTGGCGCGAGCTTTCGGCGTACCGGCGTCAGCCGTCCGTGACGGGTTGCGGGTGTTCCGCCCGGACGCGCACCGGATCGCGACCGTCGGCGAGGTTGCCGGGGTCAACTACATCGACGACTCCAAGGCGACCAACCCGCACGCAGCCCAGGCCTCGCTGCTGGCCTACGACCCGGTCGTCTGGATCGCCGGCGGACAGGCGAAGGGTGCGACCTTCGACGAGCTGGTGATCGCTGCCAGGGAACGGTTGCGCGGCGTCGTACTGCTCGGCCAGGACAAGGCTGTGATCGCCGAAGCACTTGCCCGACACGCGCCGGATGTCCCGGTGATCATCGTGGAGGCAACGGACACTGGAGCCATGGAGATCGTGGTGGGGGAGGCGACGAAGCTGGCGCAGGTGGGGGACACCGTGCTGCTCGCGCCCGGCTGCGCTTCTTGGGACATGTTCGCCAACTATGGAGCCCGCGGAGACGCCTTCGCCGAAGCCGTACTGCGGCTGGGCGACAACTGATCCGGAGGTGATCGGGTGACGATCACGGATCAGTCCAAGAGCAAGAACAGCGAGGCGGCCGAGCGGCCCTGGCTGGCGGCGGTCAAGGACGTCCTGGACCGGCCGCTCACGTCGTACCACATCCTGCTCGGCGCCAGCGGTCTGCTGCTGGTGCTCGGGATCCTGATGGTGCTGTCGGCGTCCAGCGTCCAGTCGCTGCGGACCACCGGGAACAGCTACACGATCTTCTACCGGCAGCTGATCTGGGTCGGCGTCGGTCTCCCGATGGCCTATGTCGCGTCGCGGATGACGCCCCGGCACTTCCGGATGCTCGCGTACGTCGCGCTGCTGGGCTCGGTCTTCCTGCTTGTCCTGACCTACATCCCGGGCATCGGCAAGGAGGTCAACGGCAACACGAACTGGGTCAGCTTCGGTGGGCCGTTGCAGATCCAGCCGAGTGAGTTCGCCAAGCTGGCGCTGGTCATGTGGTGCGCGGATCTGTACGCCCGCAAGCAGAAGCTGCTGACCCAGTGGAAGCACCTGCTGGTGCCGATGGTGCCGGTCTGCGGCCTGGTGATCGCGCTGATCGTCGGCCAGCACGACCTCGGCACGTCGCTGGTCCTGATGGCCGTGATGATCGGGATGATCTGGGTGGTCGGCGCGCCGACCAGGCTGTTCGTGGCGATGATGGCGATCGTCGGCTCGATCGCGGCGTTCTTCGTCAGCCAGGAGAGCTACCGGATGAAGCGGGTCACCCAGTTCATGGACCCGTTCGCGGATCCGAGCAACGTGGGCTGGCAGGCGTACCACGCCTTCTACGCGCTCTCCACCGGTGGCTGGTGGGGGGTCGGGATCGGCAACAGCCGGCAGAAGTGGGGCAACCTGCCCGAGGCCCACACCGACTTCATCTTCGCCGTGATCGGCGAGGAGCTGGGCCTGATCGGTTCACTCACCGTGCTCGCGCTGTTCCTCGCGGTCGCCTACGCCGGGGTCCGGATCGCCACCCGGAACACCGACCCGTTCGTGCGCTACGCGAGTGCCGGGATCACCGTCTGGCTGCTCGCCCAGACCCTGGTCAACCTGGGTGCCGTGATCGGTTTGCTACCCATCGTGGGTATCCCGCTGCCGCTTTTGTCGTACGGTGGGTCCGCACTGCTGCCGTCGCTGATCGCGATCGGCATGTTGCTGTCCTTCGCGAAGGCCGAACCCGGCGCGCAGGCCGCCCTCAAGGAGATCCGGCGGCCCCGGTTCGGGTGGATGTCTTCGTGGCGCACACCTGGCCGTACTGGCCGTGAGAACACGCGGGAGCGTTGAAAGCTGTGCCGAGCATCGTCCTGGCCGGTGGTGGTACCGCCGGCCATACTTCCCCCCTGATCGCTACCGCCGACGCCTTGCGCCGGATAGACCCGACGATCGAGATCATCGCGCTCGGGACCGAGCGCGGACTCGAGGTCCGGGTCGTGCCCGAGGCCGGGTACCGGCTCGAACTGATTCCCCCCGTCCCGTTGCCGCGCAAGCCCACGCCGGCCCTGTTCGCCGTACCGGGCAAGATGCTCAGCTCGGTCAGCGCGGCCCGCAAGGTACTCGACGAGGCCAAGGCGGACGTACTGGTCGGCTTCGGCGGGTACGTGTCCACCCCGGCGTACGTCGCGGCCTGGCGCCGCAAGACGCCGATCGTCGTGCACGAGGGCAACGCGACCCCGGGCATCGCGAACAAGTTCGCCGCCCGGTATTGCACCGAGACGGTGATCACCTCCTTCCCCGGTACCGACCTGCCGCACGCCCAGTACGTCGGGCTGCCGATCCGCCGGGCCATCTCCACGCTCGACCGGGCCGCGCTGCGGGCCGAGGCGCGCGAGTTCTTCGGGCTCGACCCGGACGCGCCGACCGTCTTCATCACCGGTGGCTCGCAGGGCGCCCGGCAGCTGAACGAGGCGTTCGGCGGCGCTGCGGCCGACCTGCTCGCCGCCGGAGTCCAGGTGATCCACGCGATCGGCTCGAAGAACAGCCTCGAGGTCGCCCAGACCGGGCCGTATCCGTACCGGGTGCTCAACTACATCGACCGGATGGACTACGCCTACGCGGCCGCCGACCTGGTCGTCTGCCGCTCGGGAGCGAACGCGGTCACCGAGGCGTCGGGCGTCGGCCTGCCGGCGATCTACGTTCCGTTGCCGCACGGTAACGGTGAGCAGCGCCAGAACGCCAAGGCCGTGGTCGAGGCGGGCGGCGGTCTGCTGGTGGACAACGCCGAGGTCACTCCGGACTGGGTCCGCGCGACGGTTCCGCAACTTCTGCACGACCGCGAGCGTCTGACAGCCATGTCCAACGCAGCCAAGGGTCTGATCAAGCTGGACGCCGACGACCGGTTGGCGCAGATCATCCTCGATGTGGTGAGGTCTTCCTCGTGATCGTCACCGCACCTGACAGCCATCTGCCCGCCGAGAAGCTCGGCCGGGTGCACTTCATCGGGATCGGCGGCGCCGGGATGTCCGGGATCGCCCGGATCATGGCGGCCCGCGGTATCGAGGTCTCCGGTTCGGACGGCAAGGACAGCAAGGTGCTCGGCGCCCTGCGGGCCCTCGGCGCGACCTGCTGGGTCGGCCACGCCGCCGAGCACGTCGCCGAGGTGGACACCGTCGTCGTCTCCACCGCGATCCGCGAGAACAACCCCGAGGTCGTCGCCGCGCGCGCCGCGGGGATCCCGATCCTGCCGCGAGCGGCCGCGCTGGCCTCCGTCATGGTCGGCCGGCGGACGATCGCCGTCGCCGGTACGCACGGCAAGACGACCACCACGTCGATGCTGACGGTCGCGTTGCAGCACTGTGCGGCGGACCCGTCGTACGCGATCGGCGGGAACCTGAACGAGTCCGGCTCGAACGCCCACGACGGCAGCGGCGACCTGTTCGTCGCGGAGGCCGACGAGTCCGACAAGTCCTTCCTGACCTACAGCCCCGAGGTGTCGATCGTCACCTCGGTCGAGCCCGATCACCTGGACAACTACGGCGACGAGGCCAGCTACCGGCTCGCCTTCGAGCAGTTCTGCGATCGCGTCCTGCCCGGCGGCTTCATGGTCGTCTGCTACGACGACGCCGGTGCGCGGGAGCTGGTCGAGTTCGCCCGCGCCAAGGGGATCGACGTCCGGACGTACGGGGAATCGCCCGATGCGGACACCCAGGTCACCGAGCTCGTTGCGAGCGGATCGACGCAGTCGTACGTGCCGGTGTTCCACGGCCGCAAGCTGCCGGCGGTGAACCTGCAGCAGGCCGGCAAGCACAACGCGCTGAACTCGGCGGCGGCGCTGACCGTCGGACTCGGGCTCGGCTTCTCCGCCGCGGACCTGGCCGAAGGGCTCGGTGCCTTCACCGGGACCGGCCGCCGGTTCGAGTTCAAGGGTCTGGAGGACGGCGTCCGGGTCTTCGACTCGTACGCCCATCACCCGACCGAGGTCGCGGTCGACCTGGCCGCGGCTCGCACGGTGGCGGGGGAGGGGCGCGTGATCGTCTGCTTCCAGCCGCACCTGTTCAGCCGCACCCGGATCTTCGCCACCGATTTCGCCGACGCGCTCGCGCTGGCCGACGAGGTGGTCGTGATGGACATCTTCGCGGCCCGCGAAGATCCCGAGCCCGGGATCACCGGCGCGCTGATCGCCCATCAGGTGCCGCTGAAGCCCGATCAGGTCCACTTCGAGCAGTCCTGGTCCGCGGTGCCGCAACTGATCGCGGACCTCGCCGAGCCGGGTGACCTGGTGGTCACCGCAGGTGCCGGTGACGTGACGCTGATCGGTCCCGAGGTGCTCGGCCTGCTGGCCGAGCGGGCCGCGCTGACGGCGGCGGCCGCGGAGTGAGTTCGCGGATGCGGTGGTGAGATGAGTCAGAGCACTGACCTTGCCCGGGCACAGGAGCGGTTCGCGCGCCGGCAGCGGTTGGTGCGCTGGCGTGGCTGGCTGCCCTGGGCCGCCGGCGGCCTGGTCGTCCTGGTGGCCGGGTTCATCGCCTGGTTGTTCTACTTCTCGTCAGTGCTCGCGGTCTCCGGGGTGAAGGTGGCCGGCGCCGATACGGTGCCGGTGGCAACTATCACCCAGGTCGCCGCGGCACCGCTGGGTACGCCGCTGGCCAAGGTCGACCTGACCGCGATCGCGGACCGGGTGCGGACGATCCAGTCGGTGGCGGATGCCCAGGTGACCAGGGCCTGGCCGAACCAGCTCAAGATCGTCGTGACCGAGCGAGTACCGGTAGTGGTCGTCACCGACGGCAGCAACTTCGAGCTGGTCGATGCGACCGGGGTGGCCTTCAAGACGGTGCCGGCCCGGCCGGTGGATCTGCCCGAGGCGCTGGTGGTCGGGACGCGGCGGGAAGTCACGATCAGTTCGGTGGTGAAGGTTTCGGCGGCTCTGCCGGAGGCGCTGCGGGCGCAGGTGAAGTCGATCTCGGCCGCTTCGCCGGACTCGATCACCCTCAACCTCGGCTCCACGGTGAAGGTGGTCTGGGGCAGTGCCGATGACAGCGAGCGCAAGGCCGAAGTACTCAGCGTGCTGATGAAGCGGGACGCGACGGTCTACGACGTCTCGGCGCCCGATCTCCCTGTCACCAAAGGGGAAAAGAAGTGACCGTGCCCACATCGGGCACACATCGTGGTACCGGCGGCGAGGCGCGTGGACATTGCCGGAGCGTCTCCCGTAGCGTTCGAAGGAATCTAGGGTTGACAGAACTCTAATCATGTACTTGAGGTAAAGGCCCTTTTGAGACAGTGCAGTCGCCAGCCGGAACGACCGGCGGGCGGAAGGGGCCCAGGCAGGCGCAGCTCGGACGGCCAACTGGCCATAACGGGAACAGAACGAGGCGAGAGGCGCGGACGTGGCGGCACCGCAGAACTATTTGGCACTCATCAAGGTCGTCGGCATCGGCGGAGGCGGCGTCAACGCCGTCAACCGGATGATCGAGCACGGTCTGAAGGGCGTTGAGTTCATCGCCATCAACACGGACGCCCAGGCGCTGTTGATGAGCGACGCGGACGTCAAGCTCGACATCGGCCGGGAGGAGACCCGGGGCCTCGGCGCCGGCGCGAACCCGGCGATCGGGCAGAAGGCCGCCGAGGACCACGCGGAGGAGATCGAGGAGGCGCTCAAGGGCGCCGACATGGTCTTCGTCACCGCGGGTGAGGGCGGTGGCACCGGCACCGGCGGCGCGCCGGTGGTGTCGCGGATCGCGCGCTCCCTCGGGGCGCTGACGATCGGTGTGGTGACCCGGCCGTTCTCCTTCGAGGGCAAGCGGCGTGCGACCCAGGCGGAGGACGGCATCGCCGCGCTCCGTGAAGAGGTCGACACGCTGATAGTCATTCCGAATGACCGCCTCCTCACCATCTCAGACCGCGCCGTCTCCGTCCTGGACGCCTTCAAGCAGGCCGACCAGGTGCTGCTGCAGGGTGTCTCCGGCATCACCGACCTGATCACCACCCCCGGCCTGATCAACGTGGACTTCGCCGACGTCAAGGCGGTCATGTCGAACGCCGGCTCGGCGCTGATGGGCATCGGCTCGTCCCGCGGCGAGGACCGCGCGGTGGCGGCAGCCGAGGCGGCCATCTCGTCTCCGTTGCTGGAGGCAAGCATCGAGGGCGCGCACGGCGTGCTGCTGTCGATCGCCGGCGGCTCCGACCTGGGGCTGTTCGAGATCAACGAGGCGGCCCAGCTGGTCTCGGAGTCGGCGCACACCGACGCGAACATCATCTTCGGCGCGGTGATCGACGACGCGCTCGGCGACGAGGTCCGGGTGACCGTGATCGCGGCCGGCTTCGACGGCGGGATGCCGAAGCGCCGCGAGCAGGCGATGAGCCAGGCCCGCCCGCAGAACAAGCTGCCCGCCGCCGGTGGAGACGTCGCGACGCAAGGCGTCCCGCGGGCGTCCCAGGCCGAAGCGCAGGCTCAGGCCCAGCAGCAGCCGCCGGCTCCGGCCACGCAGCAGGCTGCTCCTGCCCAGCCGCCGGTCAACCAGCCTCCGCCGTACGGGACGCCCCCGGCCAGCACGCAGACGCAGCCCGCCGATTCGACTCCTCCTGCCCAGAGTGCGCCGGCGTACCAGCCTCCGGCGGGGACGCCGACCGATGACACGGTCCCGGTGCCCAACACGGACCAGCAGCGCGGTACTACGCACTCGGCGCGCCCGCAGGCCGGCGAGCCGGTCCGTACTGCGCAGCCGACCTCCCAGCCGTCGAACCAGCCACCGGTTCCGCACACTCCCGCGGCACCGACCCAGCACAGCTGGCCGACCACCGGGCCGTCGAACTCACCGTCTTCCCAGCCGGCTCCGCAGCGTCAGCCGCGCAAGCCGGACAACGACGAGGACGACCTCGACATCCCGGACTTCCTGAAGTAGCTCGACAGCTCGACGTGCACCGGGTCGGTGCCGGCGACCAGCCGGCGCCGGCCCGGTTTCAGTTGGGCGGCGTCGGTTCGGATTGCTGGGGACGGTAGACCGAGACGACCACGCCGTAGCGGGCCGCCCCGGGGCCCGCGTCCACCAGTTCGTGGACCATGTTCGACAGGCGGGTCTGGAGCTCCTCGGCCTGCGCTTCGGTCAGCCGGATGTTGCGCAGGTTGAGCATCGGCTGCCCGGTCGACGACTGCAGGTCGGCCGCTGCCGCTTGCAGGGCGATCGCCGAGCTCGCCCGCTCGCCTTCGCCGGTGAAGTCGAACAGCTTCGCCGTCCGGCGGTAGTACTGCTCCGTCCCGCCGCGCACCTGGCGGGTCTCCACGACCCGAACCATGCCGGCGTCTCGCAGGACGCCGAGATGGTGGGAGACGTTGCCCTTCGCAGTGCCGAGTGAGGTCGCGAGCTGGCTGATCGTCGCCGCCTCCTGCCCGAGCGCGAACAGCAACCTGTGCCGCAGCGGATGCCCCAGGGCCTTGAACTGCTCGGCGGTGGAGATCTCCAGCCGGTCCGCCATCTCGTCGGTCATGAATCAAGCGTCAAGGGTTCTTGACGCTTTGTCAATTCCGGTGCTTGAATCCTCGGCATGCGCACAGACGAGATTTCCGAACTGATCGACCGGCTCGCGACCCTGGTCAGCGAGCTCTATGTCTTCCCCGAGGTCGGGGCCGAGATCGCGACCCGCCTGAAAGCGGCCGCCGCGGACGGGCGGTACGACGCACTGGCCGAGCCCGAGGAGCTGGCGGCCCTGGTGACGGCCGATCTGCAGGAGGGCAACCAGGATCGCCACCTGCGGCTGAAGTTCCATGTCGACGAGGTGGTCGACGAGACCGATCCGGTCGCCGAGGACGAGGCATGGCGGCGACATGCCGAGCTGACGGCGGGCGGGATGGCCCGGGTGGAGCGGCTGGCCGGCAACATTGGTCTACTCGAGATCCGTCCGTTGATCTTCGATCCCACTCATGCCGGCGCGGCCGTGAGTGCCGCCATGTCGTTGCTGTCAGCAACGGATGCGCTGGTGATCGACCTGCGTGGCTGTCTGGGTGGTTCGCCCGACATGGTGACGTTCCTGTGCAGCCACCTGTTCGAAGGCGAACCGGTGCACCTGAACGATCTGGTCACTCCCGCCGACGGTACGGTCCGCCAGTTCTGGACCATTCCGCACCTGCCCGGCCCGCGCTTCGGCGGTACCAAACCGGTCTGGGTGCTGACCAGCTCGACCACCTTCTCGGCCGCCGAAGAACTCACCTACGACCTCCAGCAACTCGGCCGCGCCACCGTCGTCGGCGAGCGAACCGGCGGCGGCGCCCACCCCCGCGACGGCTTCAAACTCCACCCCCACCTCGAAGCCACCATCCCGATCAAACGCGCCCTCAACCCCGTCTCCCAGGCCAACTGGGAGGGCGTAGGCGTCATCCCCGACGTAGAAGTCACCGCCCCCGACGCCTTCCAAGAGGCCTACCGCAGAGCCCTCGACCACGTCCTCACGTTGGCTGCCGATCCAGCACGTCGCGCCCTCACCGAGGAAGCAGACGCAGCGCGCCAACTGGTGCGACCTTGAACACCAACTGGTGACCTCGGACACGCTATTTCGTGTTCAAGGTCACCGCTTGGTGTCCCAAGACACCGCTTCCGCTCCGCGGGAGGGTGTGTGCCGGATAGCCTTGAGATGTGTTCGGTTATGACGAGGTTCGAGATGGTGTCCGCTTCGCCTTCACCGATCGGTTCGGGGGAGCGAGCCAACCGCCGTACGGGGAACTGAACCTGGGGAGTGCGCAGGGGGATGAGGCGTCGGCGATCGCGGAGAACTTCCGGCTGATCGCGACCGAGTTCGGGGTCGCACCTGAACGAGTGATCCGGGTCAACCAGGTCCACGGTCCCGACGTCCACATCGTCGGGCCCGGCGACACGGCGATCGATCCGCGACCGCGGGCTGACGCGATGGTGACAACGCAATCCGATGTCGTGCTCTGCGTCCGCGCCGCCGACTGCCTCCCCGTCCTCCTCGCCGACCAGGCCAACGGCGTGATCGGCGCCGCCCACTCCGGCCGCAAAGGCCTGTACGTCGGAGTAGTACCGGCCACCGTCGAGGCCATGCGCGCCCTCGGAGCCGAGCACATCACCGCAGTGCTCGGCCCGTACGCCTGCGGCAACTGCTACGAGGTCCCCGACGAAATGCGCGCCGAGGTCGCCGAACGCGTCCCGGCCTCGTACGCCGAGACGAGCTGGGGCACCCCGTCGATCGACGTCGCCGCCGGTGTCGCCGCCCAGCTCGCCGAGCTCGACTGCACCGTCATCAACGCGACCTCCTGCACGATCGAGTCGGAGAACCTCTACTCGTACCGCCGCGAAGGCCCCGTCAGTGGCCGGATGGCCGGCCTCGTCCGGCTTGCCGCATGACCGGCACGCGCGAGGAGGAGCTCAGCGCCAACGTCAAGGCGGTGCGTGAGCGCATCCAGGCGGCCTGTGTGGCGGCCGGGAGGCCCGAGGGGTCGGTCACCCTCGTCGGGATCACCAAAACCTTCCCCATCAACGATGTACGTGCGCTGGCGGCACTCGGAGTACGGGATCTGGGCGAGAACCGGGAGCAGGAGCTCAAGGTCAAGGCGCCCGACTGTCAGGACGTCACCTGGCACTTCGTTGGGCAGTTGCAGTCGAACAAGGCGCGTTCGGTCGCCCGCAACGCCTCGGTGGTGCACTCGGTCGACCGGTCGTCGCTGGTGACGGCACTGTCCCGGGCCGCGATCGATGAAGGCCGGGTACTGCGCTGCCTGCTGCAGGTGAGCCTGGCGGAGTACGGGCGGGAAGAGGTGGCGACCGGGATGAGCCGCGGTGGCGTCGCGCCGGCCGAGGTGCAGGAGCTGGCCGCAGAAGTCGCCGCAGCGGACGGCCTGGAGCTGGGTGGCGTGATGGCCGTCGCGCCGCTCGGATCCGACCCGGACGAGGCGTTCGCCGGGCTGGAAGCGGTAGCGTCCCGGCTACGCTCCGAACATCCCGGCGCCGACTGGATCTCCGCCGGGATGAGCGGCGATCTGGAGGCCGCGATCAGGCGTGGGGCGACACACGTTCGGCTCGGGCGCGCATTACTCGGTACACGTACTCCTCTGGGCTAGTGTCGACATCGAGACTCGACCGAAGGGCTGGAGGGCCATGAGCGGCGCGTTGCGCAAGATGGGTGTGTACCTCGGCTTGGTCGAGGACGGCGAGCGGTACAACGCGCGCTACGACGACGAGTACGACGACGGCTACGACGACGAGTACGACGAAGAAGCCGTCGACGGGGAGTCCGACGAGACAGCGCCGGTGCCTGATCGTCGTGACGAGCAGGTCGGCACGGTCAGCAAGTTCCCAGAACGGCGTGGCGTCACCGCATCATCCCCGGAGGTTACCGAGTTGGCCCGCATCACCACCGTGCACCCGCGCAGCTACAACGAGGCGCGCGTGATCGGTGAGCACTTCCGCGACGGAACCCCCGTCATCATGAACCTGACCGAGATGGACCACGCGGACGCCAAGCGGCTGGTGGACTTCGCCGCCGGGCTGATCTTCTGCTGCCGTGGCTCGATCGAGCGGATCACGACCAAGGTCTTCCTGGTCTGCCCGCCGAACGTGACGCTGGCCGCGGAGGAGAAGGAAAAGATCGCCGCCGACGGGTTCTACAACCAGAGCTGAGGACGTGGCTTCGGCCGTCTTCTACACTCTTGTCTGACATGGATGCTCTCGTGCTCGTCCTCGGTGTTCTGAGCTGGGTTCTGCTCGCCTTCTTCCTGATGCTGGTGGCCCGGTTCGTCCTCAGCCTGATCGTGATGTTCGCGCCGCAATGGCACCCGAAAGGGCCGCTGCTGTTGCTGTTCGAGCTGATCTACTCGGTGACCGATCCGTTTCTCCGGCCGCTGCGCCGGATCCTGCCGCCGATCGGCGCGGGTGGCATCCGGGTCGACCTGTCGATGCTGATGTTGTTCGTCCTCGTCTCGCTGGCGATGTCGATCAACTCCACCGCGATCCGGTCGATCTGAGCCGGTGACGACAAGCGTGAGGATGCGAGCAGCTGGGTAGGAACCGCCCGGAAACACCGACCATGGGGAACGTTATCGCCCGCCCGGATTCCGCCAGAACACAACGAAGCGATAACGTGATCTACTGAGTCGCCGAGGTCCAGGCCACGACGACTCCGCCAAGGACACAGACAAACGAGGTGAAAGATGCCGCTGACGCCGGATGACGTCCGCTCGAAGCAGTTCACGCCCGTCCGATTGCGGGAGGGCTACGACGTCACTGAGGTCGACTCCTTCCTCGACGAGGTCGAAGCCGAGCTCGAGCGACTTCTCGCCGAGAACGAGGAGCTGCGGGCCAAGCTAGCCGCGGCCCAGCGTGCCGGCAGTGGGCAGGACCGACCGGTGGTCGACCAGACCGCCGCCCTGCCGCCTGTCGTGCAGCAGCCCAAGCCGGCCCCTGTGGTCGTCGAGAAGCCCAAGGAAGAGCCGCCGCCAGTCGTCGCTCCGGTTGTAGCCGCCGCGGGGGCTGCTGCGGCAGCAGGAACCGTCGGCGACGCCTCCAGCTCCGCCGTGCGGCTGCTGGAGATGGCCACCAAGCACTCCGACGACCTGGTCCAGGAGGCGAAGGACACCGCCGACAAGATCATCGGCGAGGCCCGCGCCAAGGCCGAGCGGCTGGAGAACGAGGCTCGTGGCAAGGCCGACCGGATGACCGGTGAGGCCCGCGCCCGCGCCGAGAAGCTCGACGGCGAGATCGCCGAGCGCCGCGCCCAGATGCTCGGCACGCTGGAGAAGCAGAAGGGTCAGCTCGAGCGCACCATCGACGACCTGCACGCGTACGAGCGTGAGTACCGCAGCCGCCTGAAGACGTACTTCACCGAGCAGCTCAAGGCGCTCGGCAACGGCGACGACACGCTCAGCCCGCGCAACGGCTTCCGCCCGGAGGCCCGCGCCCAGGCTCACGGTCACGGCGTCTAAGCACTGAGAGTTACCAGCAGTACCTGGTCTTTGGCGTGACTAGGGGCGGTGCTAATCCGGCAGCACCGCCTCTTTGTCATGTCCGGACTTTTCTGACTCAGGGTTGTTCTTTCGTGACTAAGGGTTCCCACTGCCGGCCGCCGGAATTCACGGCCGGCTGAGTGGGGCCTTCTGTCCGCTGAGCGTCGCCACGTCGGTGATCCGCAGCCGATAGGGCGTCAGTCTCAGGAGCGAGACGATTTCGCTCGACGGTCCACCGTCGAAGACTTTCCAGAAGTCGAAGCCCAGTGGTTCGGGGGCTTCGCGGTACAGCTCCCAGACGCGTTGCCGGGTCGGCACGTCGTCGATCCACTCCGCCCGACAGTCCGCGATCGCGGTGTCGTGAGTGGGATCCCAGTAGCTGCAGCTCAGGTACGGCGAGTTGGCCAGGTGGGCCACCTTGACCGGAGTCGGTCTGGTGACGATCCAGCCGACCAGCTGGTCGCCGTCGAACTCCCAGTACGGATGCAGCACCCGCGATCGCGGCCGCCCGCGCCGATCAACGGTCGCCACCGTGCACCAGACGATCCGGTGCGCCACCTCGATGAACTCACTCTGCACATTTTCCACAACCATGGTTGTAGATTACCTGATGCACAACCAAGGTTGTACAGTTCGGGCATGGCAGACTTCGACCCCGCCGACGCCGACCTCTCGCTGGCCTCGCTCTTCACCGGCTGGGCTCTCGCCGACGAACTCCAACGCCGGCTCTCGGCTGACGGCTTCGAGGATTCCCGCTTCGCCGACGGCGTCGTCTTCCAGCATCTGGTCACGGCGCCTGTGACGATCAGCACCTTGGCCGAGCTGCTCGGCGTCACCCAGCAAGCCGCATCCAAGTCGGTGGCCGACCTGCAGGCCCGCGGCTATCTGTCGCGGCACCCCGACCCGGCGGACGCCCGAGCCAAGCTCGTCACCCTGACCGCTCGCGGCAACGCGATCATTGCCGCCGCCCGCAAGCACCGCGCCGCGATCGACGCGGAGCTTCAGGCCGCGTTAGGTGCCGACCGCATCGAAGCGGCGCGGCTGCTGCTGATCGACACGCTGCACCACTTGGGAGCTGCTCCCACCCTGCGAGCGCGGCGGGTCGCCCCGCCGCGCTGAACCGTCAGGCCTTGGTGAGCCAGTAGGTCAGACCGAGGTCATCGTCGGTTCCGGTGGTCAACTCGTCCGTCGCCGGGGGAGCCGACTGGGTGAGGGTGGTGGCCAGGACCTCGCGGCCGATCTCGTCCGCATGCTTGCCCAGGGCATCGGAAAGCTCCGAATCCGTGCTGGTCAGCCAGACGGTGATGCGGTCGGAGACCTCGAGGCCGGAGCTCTTGCGGGCCTCCTGCAACGTCCGTACCACCTCGCGGGCGAGGCCTGCCTGCTTGAGCTCGGGGGTGATCTCGAGGTCGAGGGCAACGGTCTCGCCCTGCTCGTTGACCACCGACCAGCCCTCGCGCGGGCGCTCGGACAGGAGCACCTCGGCAGCGCTCACCTGGACCTCTTCGCCGTCGACCAGTACGGTCGCCGTGTCGGAGGCCTTGAGTGCTGCGGCCAGGCCGGCCGCATCCGCTGCGGCGATGGCGGCGGCCACGACCGGGGTCTGCTTGGCGAACCGCTTGCCGAGCTCGCGGAAATTGCCCTTCGCCGAGTAGTCGATCAGGTCCTCACCGGCCGACGACAGCGGAGCGACCGTGCCGACGTTCAGTTCCTCGGCGATCTCACGCAGCAGTTCGTCGTCCAGGTCGGCGATCGCGGCCGACCCGACCAGCGCCCGGCCGAGCGGCTGCCGCGTACGGACCTTCGCCTCGGCCCGAGCCGACCGACCCAGCTCGACAACGCGTCGAGCCATGGACACGTGCGTGGCCAGCCGGTCGTCGATGAGCGTCTCGTCGTACTCCGGGAAGGCGGCAAGGTGCACCGACTCCGCCAGGCCCGGCGTGACCGGGCGGAATACGTCCTGCCAGACCCGCTCGGTGACGAACGGGGTCAGCGGCGCCATCAGCCGGGTCAGCACGTCGAGCGTCTCGTGCAGCGTGGCCAGCGCGCCGGCGTCGCCCGCCCAGAAGCGGCGGCGCGAGCGGCGGACGTACCAGTTGGACAGCACGTCGACGAACTGGCTGATCAGCGCACCGAGCTTCTGCGTGTCGTACGCCGCGTACGCCTCGTCAGTGTCCCGGACCAGCCGGTGCGTCTCGCTGACCAGCCACCGGTCGAGCACCGAGCGCTCGGCCACCGGGGGAGCGGCAGCCGTCGGCGACCAGTCGGCCAACCGGGCGTACAGGGCGTGGAAGGCGGCCGTGTTCCAGTAGGTCAGCATGACCTTCCGGACGATCTCGTTGAGCACGTTCGGCCCGATGCCGCGCGCCTTCCACGGCGAGCCGGAGCAGGCCATGAACCAGCGGACTGCATCGGCGCTGTGGTTGTCCATCAGCGGGATCGGCTCGAGGATGTTGCCCAGGTGCTTGGACATCTTCCGGCCGTCCTCGGCCAGGATGTGCCCGAGGCAGACGACGTTGCGGTACGACGACTCGTCGAACACCAGCGTGCCGATCGCCATCAGCGTGTAGAACCAGCCACGGGTCTGGTCGATCGCCTCGGAGATGAAGTCCGCCGGGTACGACTTCTTGAACTTCTCCTGCGACCCGTCGGCCCACGGGTAGCCCCACTGGGCGAACGGCATCGCGCCCGAGTCGTACCAGGCGTCGATCACCTCGGCGACCCGGGTCGACTCCTCGCCGCACGTCGGGCAGGCGAAGGTGATGTCGTCGACGAACGGCCGGTGCGGGTCGGTCGCGCTCAGGTCGCGGCCGGCCAGCTCGCCCAGCTCGGCCAGCGACCCCACGCAGACCTGGTGGTCGTCGGCGCAGCGCCAGATCGGCAGCGGCGTACCCCAGAAGCGGGAGCGGGAGACGGCCCAGTCGATGTTGTTGCGCAGCCAGTCGCCGTACCGGCCCCACTTGACCGAGTCCGGGTACCAGTTCGTCTTCTCGTTCTCGCGGAGCAGGGCGTCCTTCACCTGGGTGGTGCGGATGTACCAGGACGGCAGCGCGTAGTACATGACAGGGGTGTGGCAGCGCCAGCAGTGCGGGTACGGGTGCTCGTACGGGACGTGCTTGAACAGGACGCCGCGATCGCGCAGGTCGTTGACCAGGTCCTCGTCGGCCTTCTTGAAGAACTGTCCGCCGACCAGCGGCACGTCTGCCTTGAATGTGCCGTCGGATTCGACCGGGTTGACCACCGGGAGGTTATAGGCGCGGCTGACGATGAGGTCGTCGGCACCGAACGCAGGAGCCTGGTGTACGAGACCAGTACCGTCCTCAGTGGTCACGTAGTCGGCCAGTACTACGTAATGCGCCGCCTCAGTGAACTCCACCAGCTCGAACGGCCGCTGGTACGCCCAGTGCTCCATGTCATGTCCGACGTACCGATCAGTGACCGTCCAGCCTTCGCCCAGCGCGCTCAGCAGCGGCTCAGCCACGACCAGCGACTCGTTGCCGTCGGTGGCGACCACATAGTCGACGTCTGGGTGCACAGCGACCGCCGTATTGGAGACCAGCGTCCAGGGAGTCGTCGTCCAGACCAGGAGGGACGCCTTGTCGGCCAGCGGGCCCGAGGTGAGCGGGAAGCGGACGTACACCGACGGGTCGATGACTGTCTCGTAGCCCTGGGCGAGCTCGTGGTCGGACAGGCCGGTGCCGCAGCGGGGGCAGTACGGAGTGATCCGGTAGTCCTCGACGAGCTGACCCTTGTCGTGGATCTGCTTGAGCGACCACCAGACCGACTGCACGTACTCCGGGTCCATCGTCCGGTACGGGTGCTCCATGTCCACCCAGTAGCCCATCCGGGTGGTCAGGTCGGCGAAGGCGTCGACGTGCCGTAGTACCGACTCGCGGCACTTGGCGTTGAACTCGGCGATCCCGAAGGCCTCGATGTCCTTCTTGCCGCTGAAGCCGAGCTCCTTCTCCACCGCGACCTCGACCGGTAGGCCGTGGCAGTCCCAGCCGGCCTTGCGCTCGACCGAGAAGCCCTTCATCGTCCGGTAGCGCGGGAAGACGTCCTTGAAGACGCGCGCCTCGATGTGGTGCGTGCCAGGCATGCCGTTCGCGGTCGGCGGGCCCTCGAAGAAGGTCCACGGCTCACTGCCGGCGGTCTGCGCGAGACTCTTGGCGAAGGTGTCCTGCTCGTCCCAGTGCGCGAGCACGTCGCGCTCGATCGCGGGCAGATCGACCTGAGCCGGGATCTGCAGCCATCCGTTGGTGGGGGTGTTCTCCGCCATTTCCTTGGTTCCTTCGTCGAGCGTCGTGCCTGCCGGACGAAGGGACGAGGCCTCGGCGTCGTCGCCGGGCTCCGCGGTACCACCCTCCTTGGCCGGTCCCGGGGGACCTGCCCACTTCGTTACGCTCCGCTGCCGGGTCTACTGAGTCCGTGATGGACCGTTCTTCCGGCGGCTCCGGGGTGATCGCCCCATCACTGCCTTGCGGTGTGCCGGGCCAGTGTACGACTCCGTACCATCCGGCTACGAATCGTTAATCGCTGGTCAGGACAAGATCCGTCCCCCACAATGCTCGTGCGGGTTGCTGAGACGGTGCCGAAACTGAAGCAATTGCTTCACTGAAGAAGCTCCGAGACGCGGCTGTGACGCGCGGAACATCGAGTGGGCTTGAAGAACCGACTACCGTATGTCCACGGTCTGCGCGTCGGGCTGGCACGTGGCCTTCACGTGACCTACTGTCTTGCGACCAGTCCGCTTCAGTCTCCGACGAAGGCAGGGGGTAGTCGACCATGGCTACATCGGCTCCGAAGAAGTCCGCCCCCAGACATCCCGCCGCGGCCGCGAAGAGCGCCGCGAATTCCGCCGAACCGGTCGCCACCAAGGCACCGGCCAACCAGCCTTCAGCGAAGAAGGCCGCTGCCAAGCAGACTCCGACGAAGAGGGTGGCCATGAAGACGAACGAGAACCGCAGTCCGGCGACTGCACCGGCCAAGGTGCCTGCGAAGAAGGCCGAGAACTTCACCGTCAAGGACGGCGAGACGCCGTGGACGGCGG
The DNA here is from genome assembly GCF_040681515.1 of Kribbella sp. NPDC051718. NCBI lineage: Bacteria > Bacillati > Actinomycetota > Actinomycetes > Propionibacteriales > Kribbellaceae > Kribbella > Kribbella sp. NPDC051718. The sequence goes on from NZ_JBFAYZ010000003.1 coordinate 579,511, forward strand.
CCGAGATGGAGGAGCTGCGCGGTGAGCTGGAGGCCGACGCGATCCACCTGAAGGAAGAGATCCGCGACGCCGAGCAGGAGATCGTCGGACTGCTCCGCGACGGTGGCGACGGGGCCGGCAACGACCAGGCCGACGTCGGGTCGACGACGCTGGAGCGCGACCACGAGATGTCGCTGGCCCGGAACGCGAGCGACATGCTCGACCAGATCGAGCGCGCCCTGTCCCGGATCGACGACGGCACCTACGGCGTCTGCGAGAGCTGCGGCAAGGCGATCGGCAAGGGTCGGTTGCAGGCGTTCCCCCGTGCGACACTGTGCGTGTCATGCAAAGAACGCGAAGAACGCCGCTGAGCAACCCCGAACCGTCCGACCTGCCAGCGGACGACTCACCAGACCCCAAGCCGGAACCGGCCGACCTCGAGTCGGCCGGTTCCTCGCCGTCCCCAGCCGACCCCGGTACGACGCCCGCGGCGGCTCCGGCTACCGCCCCCGCCCCCGCCCCCGCGGGTGCTGAGGCGGCCAGCTCGGTCTCAGCCGCCGTGGGCTCCAGCGAGAGCGCTGGCACAGCCAGCAGCTCGCCGGCTAGCGGCGAAGCCGCGTTGCCGGCTTCCCCTGCCACGGGTGACGAGGCTTCCGACGACTCCGCCTTTGACGCGCCGCCCGCCGGCGCAGCCGGTGGGCGGCGCGGGCTTGTTGTGGTCTTCGCGGTGGTTGGGCTGCTTGTCCTGGGCTTGGATCAGTTGACGAAGGTGTTGGCGCTGCATCATCTGGCGCCGGGGGAGCCGGTCAGTGTCGTCGGGTCGTTGCTGAAGTTCAATCTGATTCGGAATCCGGGGGCGGCTTTCAGTTTGGGGTCTGGGCTGACGCCGGTGATCAGTGCGATTCAGATCATCGTGGCGGTCGGGGTGGTGTATCTGTCCCGGAAGCTGGGGTCGGTCGGGTGGGCCGTGGCGTTCGGGCTGTTGTTCGGTGGGGCGATCGGAAACATCACGGACCGCGTGTTCCGCGAGCCGTCGCCGTTCCACGGGCATGTGGTCGACTTTCTGCAGACGCCGCACTGGGCGATCTTCAACGTCGCGGACATGGCGGTGACGTCGGCGGCGATCCTGCTGGTGATCCAGACCTTGCGCGGGATCCGGCTGGATGGAACCAAGGACGTGGGGAAGAAATGAGCGGCGACGCACGCACGGTGATGATCCCCGACGGGCTCGCCGGTGAGCGGCTCGACGCCGCGCTGTCGCGCCTGTTCGGAGTCTCCCGGACCAAGGCCGCCGAGATGATCGAGTCCGGCCTGGTCCAGATGGACGGCTCCCCGGCACTCAAGTCCGCCCGCGTCTCCGCCGGCGTCATGCTCGACGTCGAGCTCCCCGCACCCCCGGGCGAGATCACCGTCGTACCGGAGACCGTCGACAACCTCCGGATCGTCCACGACGACGACGAGATCATCGTCGTCGACAAGCCGGTCGGAGTCGCCGCCCACCCGTCACCGGGCTGGACCGGCCCGACCGTGATCGGCCACCTCGCCGGAGCCGGCTTCAGCATCTCCACCAGCGGGGCGGCCGAGCGCAAGGGCATCGTCCACCGCCTCGACGTCGGTACGTCGGGCCTGATGGTGGTCGCCAAGACGGAGTACAGCTACACCGTGCTCAAGCGCGCCTTCAAGGAGCGCACGGTCAAGAAGATCTACCACGCGCTGGTCCAAGGTCACCCCGACCCGTTCACCGGCACCGTGGACGCCCCGATCGACCGCCACCCGCACCACGACTACAAGTTCGGCGTCGTAGCGGGCGGCAAACCGAGCGTCACGCACTACGAGACCCTCGAGGCCTTCCGCTTCGCCACCCTCCTCGAGATCACCCTCGAGACGGGCCGGACGCACCAGATCCGAGTCCACATGTCGGCCATCGGCCACCCCTGCGCCGGCGACCTCACCTACGGCGCCGACCCGGTCCTGGCCGAACGCCTCGAACTCTCCCGCCAATGGCTCCACGCCATGCGCCTCGGCTTCACCCACCCCGGCAGCGGCGAGTACGTCGAGTACGCGTCGGAGTACCCGGCCGACCTCGACAACGCCCTGAACAAACTCGCCGCCGACCAGTAGCGATGAAGCTGTACCTGTCCTCCTTCCGGTTGGGCGACCACCCCGAGCACCTGGTCGCCCTGCTCCCGGAGGCAGGACGGACAGCTGTCATCTGCAACGCCATCGACGCCGAAGATCCCGCAGTACGCCGGGCCAAAGTCGTCGCTGAGCTGACCTGGCTCCGCGACCTCGGACTCCACCCCGAAGAACTCGACCTCCGCTCGTACTCCGAACGCGGCGCCCGCGCCGGCCAGAACCTCGGCGCGCGCCTCACGGAGTACGACGGCCTGTGGGTCCGCGGCGGCAACGTCTTCGTACTCCGAGCCGCCATGGCCGCCAGTGGCGCCGACAAGGTCCTGCCCGGACTGATCACCTCGGAGACCGTCGTGTACGCCGGGTACAGCGCGGGCTGTTGCGTGCTGGCCCCGAGCCTGCGTGGGCTGGAGCTGTGTGATCCCGTCGAGGACGTCGACGGTGAGGTGGTCTGGGACGGGCTCGGGGTGCTCGACGAGGCGATCGTGCCGCACCTCAACTCGCCGGGGCACCCGGAGACGGAGCTGCTGGAGAAGGTCGTCGAGGTGTATGAACGCAGCGGCGTCAAGCACCTCCAGATGCGTGACGGGCAGGCGCTCGTGGTGGATGGGGAGCGGCGCGAACTGGTGTGAAGTGGTGTCGTCCACGAACGGATATCGGGCGCTGAGTCCAGCCTTCGGTGAGCCGGTTCAAAGACTGTCCATGGGCCCGCATAGGCTGGCGCAGTTCCACTCATTCACGCCTCTGGGAGGTCTGCGAAGACATGGCGTCCAGCGACAGTTTCGTGCATCTACATGTGCACACCGAGTACTCGATGCTGGACGGCGCCGCGCGGATCGACGAGTTGTTCAAAACGGCCCAGGAGATGGGTCAGCCGGCCATCGCGACCACCGACCACGGCTTCGTCTTCGGGGCGTACGAGTTCTGGAAGACGGCCAAGAAGTACGACGTGAAGCCGATCATCGGCGTCGAGGCGTACCTGACGCCGCACACCCACCGCAGCGAGCGCAAGCGGGTCAAGTGGGGCGATGCGAACTCGGGCCGCGACGACGTCTCGGGTAGCGGTGCGTACACGCACATGACGCTGCTGGCGAAGAACACCGGCGGCATGCACAACCTTTTCCGGATGTCTTCGCTGGCCAGCCTCGAGGGCTACTACTTCAAGCCCCGGATGGACCGCGAGCTGCTGCAGACCTACGGCAAGGGCCTGATCGCGACCACCGGCTGCCCGTCCGGTGAGGTGCAGACCCGGCTGCGGCTGGGGCAGTACGACGAGGCCATCAAGGCGGCCGCCGAGTTCCGCGACATCTTCGGCAAAGAGAACTACTACTGCGAGCTGATGGACCACGGGCTCGGCATCGAGCGCGACATCCAGGGCGACCTGCTGAAGCTGGCCAAGGAGCTCGGCCTGCCGCTGGTCGCGACCAACGACCTGCACTACACCAAGCCCGAGGACTCGGTCGCGCACGCGGCGCTGCTCTGCGTGCAGTCCGGCTCGACCCTGTCCGACCCGAACCGGTTCAAGTTCGACGCGAACGAGTTCTACGTGAAGACCGCGGCCGAGATGCGCGAGGTCTGGAAGGACTACCCGGAGGCCTGCGACAACACGCTGCTGATCGCCGAGCAGTGCGACGTGAGCTTCACCGAGGGCGAGGGCCGGTTCATGCCGCGCTTCCCCTGCCCGGACGGGCACAACGAGGAGTCCTGGTTCGTCGCCGAGGTCGAGACCGGCCTGCACAAGCGCTACCCGGCCGGGGTTCCCGACCACGTGCGCAAGCAGGCGGAGTACGAGATCGAGGTCATCACCTCGAAGGGGTACGCGGGCTACTTCCTGGTCGTCGCCGACTTCATCAACTGGGCCAAGGAGAACGGCATCCGGGTCGGTCCCGGCCGTGGCTCCGGTGCCGGCTCGATGTGCGCGTACGCGATGCGGATCACCGACCTCGACCCGCTCCAGCACGGCCTGATCTTCGAGCGCTTCCTCAACCCGGAGCGGATGTCGATGCCCGACTTCGACATCGACTTCGACGACCGTCGCCGCCCCGAGGTGATCCGGTACGTCACCGAGAAGTACGGCGACGACCGGGTCGCCATGATCGTCACGTACGGAACCATCAAGGCCAAGCAGGCGATCAAGGACGCCGGCCGGGTGCTCGACTACCCGTTCGCGATGGGCGACCGGATCACCAAGGCGATGCCGCCGGCCGTGATGGGCAAGGACGTGCCGCTGTCCGGCATCTTCGACCCGCAGCACAAGCGGTACTCCGAGGCCGGCGAGTTCCGCCAGCTGTACGAGGCGGACGCCGACGTCCGCAAGATCGTCGACACCGCCCGTGGCCTGGAGAACCTGAAGCGCCAGTGGGGTGTGCACGCGGCCGGCGTGATCATGTCCAGCGAGCCGCTGATCGACCTGATCCCGATCATGCGCCGCGACCAGGACGGCCAGATCATCACCCAGTTCGACTACCCGAGCTGCGAGACGCTCGGCCTGGTCAAGATGGACTTCCTGGGTCTGCGCAACCTGACGATCATGGACGACGCGGTCAAGAACGTGGAGGCCAGCCGCGGGATCAAGCTGGACCTGGACGCGCTCGGCCGCAGCCTCGACGACAAGCCGACCTTCGAGCTGCTCGGCCGCGGTGACACGCTCGGCGTCTTCCAGTTCGACGGCGGCCCGATGCGGGCCCTGCTGCGGCTGATGAAGCCGGACAACTTCGAAGACATCTCGGCCGTCGGCGCGCTCTACCGGCCTGGCCCGATGGGCGCGAACAGCCACACCAACTACGCGCTCCGCAAGAACAAGCAGCAGGAGATCAGCTACCCGCACGACGAGCTCGCGGTCGCGCTGGAGCCGATCCTCGGCACGACGTACGGGCTGATCGTCTATCAAGAGCAGGTCATGGCGATCGCCCAGCAGCTCGGCGGCTACACGCTCGGCAAGGCGGACCTGCTCCGCCGGGCGATGGGCAAGAAGAAGCGCGAGGTGCTCGACGCGGAGTACGTCGGCTTCTCCGAGGGGATGAAGGCGAACGGCTTCTCCCCCCAGTCGATCAAGGCGCTCTGGGACGTCCTGGTCCCGTTCTCCGACTACGCGTTCAACAAGGCGCACTCGGCGGCGTACGGGCTGGTCTCGTACTGGACCGCGTACCTGAAGGCGAACTTCCCCGCGGAGTACATGGCGGCGGTTCTGACGTCCGTGAAGGACGACAAGGACAAGATGGCCATCTACCTGAACGAGTGCCGCCGGATGGGCATCAAGGTGCTGCCGCCGGACGTGAACGAGTCCGACTCCGACTTCACCCCGGTCGGCACCGACATCCGCTTCGGCATGTCCGGGATCCGCAACGTCGGTGTCAACGTGGTGGCCGAGATCGTCGCGGCCCGCCAGTCCGAGGGGCGGTTCACCGACTTCGTCGACTTCATCGACAAGGTGCCGCTGCCGGTCTGCAACAAGCGGGTGATCGAGTCGCTGGCCAAGGCCGGCTCGTTCGACTCGATGAACCACGCCCGGCGCGCGGTCGTGGCGGTGCACGAGCAGGCCGTCGATGAGGCGATCGACCTCAAGCGGAACGAGGCGCACGGCCAGTTCGACCTGTTCTCGATGGGCGACGACGACGAGCCGGCCGACGGCAACAGCCGGCTCACCGTCCGGGTGCCCGAGATCGAGGAGTGGGACAAGGCGACCAAGCTCGCCCACGAGCGGGACATGCTCGGCCTGTACGTCTCCGACCACCCGCTGTTCGGCGTCGAGCACGTGCTCACCAACGGCACCGACTGCACGATCGGCCAGCTGCTCGCCGACGAGGACCGGCCGGACGGCTCCCGGGTCACGATCGGCGGCCTGGTCACCGCGGTCCAGCGCAAGGTGAACAAGCGCGGCGACATCTACGCGATCGTCACCATCGAGGACCTCGAAGGTTCGATCGAGGTGATGATGTTCTCCTCGGCGTACCAGCTGCACGCGCACCTGCTGAGCAACGACGCGATCATCTTGATGAAGGGCCGGATCCGCCGCCGCGAGGACCGGGTCGAGCTGAGCGGCGACGAGGTCTCCGTCCCCGACCTGACCGAGGGCCCGAGCGGCCCGGTCGTGATCACGATGCCCGTCAACCGGTGCACCCCACCGGTGGTCGACCAGCTCCGCGACGTCCTGCAGTCGCACCCCGGGATGACCGAGGTCCAGCTGCGCTTGCAGGCAAGGCAGAAGACCACGGTCATGCGCATCGGCGACCGCTTCCGGGTGACCCCGACCTCATCCCTGATGGCAGACCTGAAGGCCCTGCTGGGCCCGTCGTGCCTGGCGGGCTAGCGGGACCTGCAACACTTGCCACGTGAGTCAGCCAGTAGACAACCCGCTCGGCCCTGGTGCATACGGCCAGGGCTACGGTCAGCAGCCGTTCGGTACGCCGGTAGTCGTCGAGGAACCCAAGTTGCCGTGGAGCCGGGCGATCGCGGTGACGATCGGGGTGTTTCTCGTTGCCGGTGCGATCGCGGGGTGGGCGTGGCAGCAGTTCTCGCCGCTCGCGCAGTACACGGTGGACGAGAACGGTGGGTCGCTCGGCGAGGAGCAGATGACGAAGGTCTTCGGACCTGACGGCACCTTCACCGCGATCGGGTTCCTGGCCGCGCTGGTGCTGGGGGCGTTGCTGTTCTGGTGGTTGCGCAACTACGGTCCGTGGGCGGTCAGCATCGTCGTACTCGGGTCGGCGCTGGGCTCCGGGGTCGCCTGGGGTGTCGGCATGCTGCTCGGGCATGACCCGCTGCAGGCGCGGCTGGAGACGGCCAAGCCGGGGGACCTGCTGGACGCTCCGCTGGAGCTGCACACCTGGACGCCGTTAGCCGCTTGGCTAGTGGGCGCAGCGCTCGCCGCGGCCATCATCGCCGCCTCGACCTGGCGTGCGGATCCCGTTGCAACCGGATCGGTATCTGCCGCGTCAGAATCGACACCGCAGGTGCATTAGCCTGTTTCGGCCGGTGGTGAGGCTACCGGCGACGTGAGGGGGGCATATGTCTGACGACACCAATCCGCCGACCGGTCGGCACCACCCGGGTGCCGCTGGCGGTCAGGGACCATACAGCGGCCAGCCGCAGCACAATCCGTACGCTCCGCAGGGCCAGCAACCAGGCTATAGCGGCCAGCCCGGTCAGGGCGCGCCCTACGGCGGGTCGCAGCCCGGCCAGCCGCCGCAGGGCCAGCAGTACGGCCAGCAGCCCACGCAGGGCGGGCAGTACGGGCAGCAGCCTCCGCAGTACGGCCAGCAGCCGCCGCAGGGTCAGCCGTTCCCGCAGTACGGGCAGCAGCCGCAGGGACCGCAGTACGGGGCAGGGCAGCCGCAGCATGGGCAGCAGCAGCCGCCTCAGGGGCAGCAGTGGTCGCAGCCTGGCTCGCCGGACTACCCGCAGCAGATGCACGGTGGCGGCGGACAACCGCCGTACGGGTCGCCGGAGACCATGCAGTGGCAGCCTGAGCCGAAGAAGCGCGGCAAGCTGGTCCCGCTGATCGCAGGGGTCGCGGTCGTGGCAGTAGTCGCCGGTGGCGGCATCTTTGCCTACGGCAAGCTTGCGGGCGGAGGCCAGCCGGCTGATGTGCTCCCCGGCAACGCCGTCGCGTACGCGCGGGTCGACCTGAACCCGTCGGCCGGCCAGAAGGTCGCCGCCGTCCGGTTCATGCTGAAGTTCCCGTCGGCCAAGGAGAAGATCGGCCTGACGAGCGACAAGGACGATCTGCGCCAGAAGCTGTTCGACCTGATCAAGAAGGACTCCGACGACGAGCTGGCCGACGTCGACTTCGAGAAGGACATCAAGCCGTGGCTGGGTGACCGCGCGGGTGCCGCCGCGGTGCCGGGCAAGGACGGCGAGGAGCCGGACGCGATCGTCGCGGTCGAGGTGAAGAACGAGGACAAGGCGAACGCCGGGTTGGACAAGTTGTTCGCCAAGGAGGACAAGAAGCCGGGCCGGGTGTTCACCGACGGCTATGTGCTGCTGTCCGAGGACCAGGCGACCGTCGACGCGGCCGTTGCCACCAGCAAGGACAGCCCGCTGTCCGAGAACGCCACCTTCAAGTCCGACATGGACGCGCTCGGTGAGCAGGGCTTCGTCTCGATGTGGGCGGATCTGAAGGGGCTGTCGGCGCTGGCGCCCAAGGGGATGGCCTCGGAGACCTCCGCGTTGCCGGAGGGCAGTGCGGCGGCGGCGCTGCGGTTCGACTCGCAGTATGTCGAGCTGAAGGGCATCGCGCGCGGCGACAAGTCGCTCAAGGTCAACTCGGCGAACGCCGGTGATCAGATCGCCAAGCTGCCCGACACCACGGCCGCCGCGTTGACGCTGTCCGACGGCGCGAACCTGGTCGACACGGTCTGGAAGCAACTCGAGAAGTCCGGCGCGGGCCTCAACCTGCCCGAGCTGACGAAGGGCTTCACCGAGGAGTACGGGCTGGTCCTGCCGGACGACCTGAAGCCGCTGCTGGGCAAGAACCTGTCGGTCGCGGTCGACAAGGACAGCAGCAACGGCCCGAAGATCGCCGCCCGGATCGAGACCGACCCGGCCAAGGCCGAGGCGGTGGTGGACAAGGTGACCGACCTGATCCAGACCAACTCGCCGGTGGGGGAGATCCCGATCAAGAAGGCGAAGGACGACAAGACGCTCGTCATCGCGACGGATCAGGAGTACGCCGACCAGGTGCTCAAGGGCGGCAACCTCGGCCAGTCCGACAGCTTCAAGCAGGCGGTGCCGGACACCTCCGGCGCGGTGCTGGTCGGCTACGTCGACTTTGCCGCGACCGGTGCGCTGGACGAGGAGATCGGTCGTGACAAGGACTACGCCGCCCTCCGCTCCGCCGGCCTCACCAGCCGCATCACCGGCGACGGCCAAGGCGAGTTCACTCTCCGGGTCGTAGCCAAGTAACCCAACCGCACAAGCCCGGACAGCCACCACGGCTGTCCGGGCTTTGCTGTTGAAGACCCTCGGACCGGGCACCCTGTGCAGGTGCAGCCAACCAACCACCACCCACGTCCCGTCACGCAGTACGGCGTGGAAATGCTCGGTACCTGGCCGACCAAGCTCTACGGCCTGGCGGTCGAAGGAGAGCCCGCCCCTGTCCTGCTGCATGCCGTACGGATGTTCGCGGCCGCGACCCTGCCGGCCGACTCACACGGTCGGGCAGCGTTCGTCATCGTCCACCGCGCCCGCCCAGCCAACTTCTTTCTCATCTACTGGTGGAGCAGCGACGTCGACCTCTCCTTGGCCTACTTTCGTTCACCACTGGACCGTCCGACCGCCATCACCCCCATGCCGGCCTTCTCGGCCGGCTGTGTTTGGGAACTGGCTCTTGCCGACCACGAGCGCGCTGCTTGGGTCCGGCACCTGCTCACCGGTGAACCGGACCTGGATGCGTACCTGAAGGAAATACCGCCGGATCAGGTCAGCTGATCACGCGGTAGCGCAGGTTGGCGGAGCCGCCGACCTGTTTGATCGAGACCGGCTCCAGGGAGACGAGCGGGCCGGTACTACGGAACAGCGGGATCCCCTGGCCGAGCAGCACCGGCGCCACGTGGATGAACAGCTCGTCGAGCAGGCCGGCGTCGATGCACTGCGCAGCGACCGTCCCGCCGAGCACCAGCAGATCCTTGCCGTCGGCCGCCTCCAGTGCTGTCTTGACGACCGGCCCGATGTCACCGCTGACGAACCTGTATGCCGGGTTCGTCTCGTCGGCGGGCGGGTTGTTGGTCAGGACGAAGATCGGTCCGCTGTAGGCACCGCCGTACAGTTCGCCGCCGACCCGTCGCCCGGCGTCGTACCCGTTCCGCCCGGCCAGTGCCGCGCCAGAGGTCTGGGCCACCTCCATTCCCTCCGGTTGCGGCCCGCTGCCGGCCACCTTCATCCACTCCATCGAGTGCTCCGGGCCGGCGATGAAACCGTCGAGGGACATCGTCACGTGGTACAGGACTTTCGCCATCGGTCTGCCTCCTTGGTGGGGTTTGACCATGAAGACGAGCGAGCCCGCGAAAACTCATCGGCGGATCGTGTCGAAATCCGGCAAGCGGTCTCTACCTAGGGGTAAAGACACCTGGAAAGGGACCGAAATGCCTCACATCACCGCAGTCCGGACCGTCGCCATCCCCGTTGCCGACCAGGACCGGGCGCTGGAGTTCTACCAGCGGAAGCTGGGCTTCGAGACGCTGTCGGACACACCGCTGCCACAGCTCGGCGGTCGCTGGCTCGTGGTCGGTTTGCCGGAGGGGACCACCTCTGTCGCGCTGCTGCTGAGCACGGCGGTCGGCGTCGACACGGGCATCCGGTTGGCCACCAAGGACGCCGCGGCCGCCCACGCGGCGCTCACCGGGCAGGGCGTGGAGACGAGCGAGCTGATCTCCTGGCCGGGCGTGCCGCCGATGTTCACCTTCACCGACCAGGACGGCAACCGGCTCTACCTGACCCAGGAGTAATACCCTGCAGGTATCAGGAGGTGGCGTTATGGACGTCGATCTGCGCAAGGTCCGGTACTTCGTCGCGGTGGCCGAGGAGCTGCATTTCGGCCGCGCGGCGGAGCGGTTGCACATCGCCCAGCCGGTGCTGTCCCGGCAGATCCGGGCGCTGGAGGACGAGCTCAAGGTCCAGCTGTTCGTCCGTACCAAGCGGGCGACCGAGCTGACCGAGGCCGGCCGGCAGTTGCTGGAGGACGGCCGCCCGTTGCTCGCCGCGGCCGAGGCCGCCCGGGTCCGGGTGGTCCGGGCCGCGCGGCCGGCGGGCACCTTCACGATCGGATTCATGCCGGGCATCACCGTCACGACCGCGGTGCGCGCGTTCACCGCGCAGTACCCGGAGCTGACGATCGAGCTGCTCCGGACGTCATGGCACGACCAGGTCGAGGTACTACGAGACGGCCGCGCCGATGTCAGCATCGTCCGACTGCCGATCGACCAGCAGGGTTTGACGGTCCGCCCGTTGTTCGAAGAGTCGCGGGTCGTCATGCTGCCGACCGACCATCGGCTGGCGGGCAAGCCGTCGCTGCGGATCAGTGACCTCGCCGACGAGCACCTGTTGCAGGACCCGGACGCCGTCCCGGAGTGGCGCGATATCGCCGTCGAGCTCCGGGAACGGCGGCCAGGTCGGGTACCGGTCTTCCACAACGTCGAGGAGAAGCTCGAACACGTTGCTGCTGGCAACGGAATCTCGGTGCTGCCACTCTCCACCGCAGGCTTCTACACCCGCCCGGACGTGGTCGCGGTGCCGATCGAGGACATCGGCCCCAATCACGTCTGCCTGGCCTGGAGCGCTGGTCGCCGGGCCCGAACCATTCACGACTTCGCGGAGATCGCGACCGGACTCAGCTGGAGCACCTGATGAGCTACGAGAAGGACCCACGTGTCGATGACTACATCGACAAGCTGCCCGACTGGCAGCAGGAGATCTGCCACCGCGTGCGCGACCTCGTGCACGCCGCCGACCCCGAACTCGAAGAGACGATCAAGCGCACGGTCCAGCCGTACTTTGTGCTGCAGGGCAACGTCTGCGCGCTGCTGGCCGCCAAGACGCACGTCAACATCTTCCTGTACGACGGCGCGATCGTCCCCGACCCGGAAGGCATCATCACCGGCGGGCACGACAACAAGACCGCCCGGATGATCTCGATCCACGAAGACGAGCCGATCAACGAGCCGGCCCTGACCGCGATGCTCCGCCAGATCATCGCCAACAACCGAGCCGGCGGCTGGCGCAAACTGAAGAACACCTAGTCCAGGCCTGCCCTGGCGCTGCCCGATCGTGCCTCGACCTGACCCCCTGGCAGCGAGACGATCGGTGGATGGGGAGAACCGGGGTGGTACTGGCGGTTGCGATGGCTGTGCTGATCAGTGGGTGTTCGTCGGACGGCAACTCTTCGCCGACGCCCGACTCGACCTACACGGACCTGGGTGGGCAGATACTGCCCGATCCGGCGACCACGGTGCTCGATCCGGGCAAGGCGACGGCGTTGCAGGCGGTGCTGACGAAGGTGGTCAGCGATCCGACGACCGAGTCCGGGTCTCGTGGGGTGACTGCGGCCGTGGTGAGTGACAAGTGGATCTGGTCGGGCGCGGCCGGCCAGGACGCAGCCGGCACCGCGCTCACGCCGCAGACGAGCATGTCCGTCGCGAGCATCACCAAGACGTTCGTCGCGGCGGAGGTGATGTTGCTCGCGCGAGCCAAGAAGATCGACCTCGACGCGCCGCTGTCGAAGTACGTGCAGCACAGGCTGACCGCCAACAACGCGACCGTGCGGCAACACCTCAGCATGCGCTCCGGCGTACCGAACTTCCGGGCCGACGACTACGCCAAGATGGACGTCGCGATCAAGGCGGCGCCGGGTAAGCACTGGACGCCGGAGCAGGCACTGTCCTACGACACCGCCGAGCCGACCAAACCTGACAGCGCCTACGACTACAGCAATCCCAGCTACGTCCTGCTCGGAATGCTGATCGAGAAGGTGACCGGCGAACCGCTCGCGACCGTACTGACCCGCGAGCTGGCCAAGCCGGCCGGTCTCCAGCACGCCGCCTTCCAGGATGGTCAGAAGCCGGCGGTTCCCGTCGCCGAGGATCGCAACGCGGCCTGCGGCAAGGCCGTCGACGGGTACACGCCGTGCCGCGCGATCGCGAGCCTGTCCGCCGCCAACGCCGGCCTCGCCGCCGACGCGCCGACCGTGGCCCGCTGGGGATACGAGCTGTACGGCGATCGCGTCATCCCGGCCGACCTGGTGAACCAGATGACGACCGGCGACGGCGAGTACGGTCTCGGCACAATGCTGTTCTCCGAGATCTACGGGATCGGTACGGCGTACGGGCACCGTGGCGAGCTGGCCGACTTCACCAGCCTGCTCGTCGTCGTTCCGAGCCGCAAGCTCGCCATCTCGGTGATCCTTGCCGACGGCAACAAGCACCCCGAGACCGTGGTGACCGAACTGGTCACCGCCCTCCAGCCGCTGCTCGGCAGCTGAAGAAGATCACCTGGGCGGCCTCTTTCCACACCGGTGTGTCGCCCACCGGCTCCGCCAGCCGCTCGATCGTCAACCCGGCATCCACCAAGGTGTTGACGTAGGTCGACAAAGTGCGGTGGTACGAGACGCGGGGCAGGATCTCCCAGCGGGTCGGGCTCTCGTGCGGCCCTTCCTCGAAGTAGCGGCCGGCGATCCGCCGGTAGGTGCCCTGGACGTGGTCGACCAGTTCGCCGTGGGCCGGCGGCTTGTAACAAGGGTGGATGATCGAGGCGACGAACCACCCGCCGGGCTTGAGGATCCGGGCGACCGATCGCAGCGTCGGTTCGAGTTCAGGGATGTCCATCAGGGCCATGTGGCAGACGACGCCGTCGAACGACGCGTCGACGAGCGGCTGCAGGTCGTGCGCGTTGCCGTGGAGGTAGTCGATCCCGCGCGGTGTCTGCTCCTCGAGAGCGCGCGCGTGGGCGAGCATCGGCTCGGAGGCGTCGATGCCGACCACCTGCGCGCCGAGGTCCGCGAGTCGCCGGGCTTCCCGGCCCTGGCCGCAGGCGACCGCCGCGACGCGTTGGCCGCGGGGGTCGCCCACCAGTTCGTCGAAGGTCGGGTCGTTCAGGCCGGCACCGTCGGGGTCGATCGTGGCGTGGTAAGCATCAGCCAGGTCGTCGTACGAACTCGTCAGGTTGCTCATGTCCGGTCCAACGGCTGGACCTGCGCCCGAGTTTCCGGGTCTGCTGCGAGCTAACAGGTGCTGTCAGGGCGGTGCCTGCCGACCGCGACGAACGGCTTCTCGAATCCGTCCGGCGTCGTCTCGGCGGCCACGCCGACCGCCCAGAGGCATTTACCGACCTGGGCGCTGCCGTGCAGGTAGCCGGCGCCGGCCGGGGTGGTGGTCTGCACGAACTCCTTGCCGGCCAGTTCGGCGACCAGCGGCTCGCCGGTGTTCGGGTTGCCGCCGACCGCGATCGCCTTGCCGTCGAGGAACTCGAGGTCGTGGAACTGACCGGTGACCGCGGGTGCGCCGATCTCGGTCCAGGTCTTGCCGTCGTAGTGCAGCGCGAGCGGCACCCGCCACAGGTCGGTGTCGTTCTTCATGCCGACGGCCCAGATGTCTTTGGCCGACTTGACCACGAGCTGGGCGACCTCGAAGGTCCGGCCTTCGGGAACCTTCACCGGCAGCTTCACCTCGTTCCATCGGGTGCCGTCGTAGCGCGCGACTCCGCCGATGCCGGCCGCCCAGATCTCCTTGCCGACCGCGTGCAGGTCATCGATGTAGATGATGTGCTGGAGGCCTTCGCGCGGGAGCTCCTTCCACTTGCCACCGGCGTACCGCAGCACGCTGGTCTGGTCGCCGTACCGTCCGATCAGCAGGCCATCGCCCTGCGCGGCGATCGAGGTGAACTGGGCGTTGTCGTCTCCGGCGGGGGAGTCGACCAGGCTCCAGGCGCCGCCCTTCCAGTGCTGCAGAACGGGTTGCGTCTCGGCGCCGTTCTCCGTCGCGCCGACAGCCCAGACGTCGTTGGCCGACTTCGCCAGTACGTCGTCCAGCCGGCCGTCCGGCACCGGCTGCTTGGTCAGCTGCCAGGCGTGGCCGTTCCACCGCACCGCGAGCGGATGGAACTTGAGCGATCCGTCCTTGCCCGGTTCCAGGTTGATGCCGACGCTCCAGAGAGAGTCGCCGGCCTTCTCGGTCGTGTAGAGCACCGCGTTCTCGGGACCGGTCGGGGTCACCGTCCAGTCGATCGGCGCGGGCGCTGCCAGGCCGCCCACGGTAGTTGCCAATAGCAAAGAAGAAACGATTGTTTGCATACCCCTTCAGACGCAGTGGGCAGGCGATCGCGTCACAGCTACTCCGCGGCCAGTGCCTCCAGGACGCCCTCGCCGTACTTCGCCAGCTTGTTCTCGCCGACGCCGCTGATCTTGCCCAGCTCGGCCAGACTGCTCGGCAGGTCGGTCGCGATCTGCCGCAACGTCGCGTCATGGAAGATCACGTACGCCGGGACGCCGGTCTCCTTGGCGACCGCGCCACGCCAGGCGCGCAGCCGCTCGAAGATCGGCTCGGCCTCGGGCGCGAGGTCGACGACGGCCTTCTTCTTGCCACCACTCGACCGCGAACTGGATCGGGCGACCCGCTCCGGCTCGCGGCGCATCATCACATCACGCCGGCGGCCGAGCACCTCGGCGCTCTCTTCAGTGAGCAGCAACGTGCCGTAGTCGCCTTCGACCGTGAGCAGCCGTTGGGCGAGTAGCTGGCGGACCACCCCACGCCACTCGGTGTCCTTCAGTTCGGTGCCGATGCCGAAGACGGTCAGGTCGTCGTGCCGGAACTGCTTGACCTTGTCGGTCGTCTTGCCGAGCAGGATGTCGATCACCTGACCGGCGCCGAACTTCTGGTTCCGCTCGTGCTGGAGCCGGTAGACCGTCGAGAGCAGCTTCTGTGCCGGGATGGTGCCGTCCCACGACTCCGGCGGGGTGAGGCAGGTGTCGCAGTTGCCACAGGGCTCGCCGTTCTGCCCGAAGTACGCGAGGAGTTGTTGCCGACGGCATTGAACCGTCTCGCACAACGCGAGCATCGCGTCGAGATGCGTGCCGAGCCGACGGCGATGGGCGGCGTCGCCCTCGGAGGTGTCGATCATCTTGCGTTGCTGGACGACGTCCTGCAGTCCGTAGGCCAGCCACGCCGTCGACGGCAGTCCGTCACGGCCGGCGCGCCCGGTCTCCTGGTAGTAGCCCTCGACCGACTTCGGCAGGTCCAGATGCGCGACGAACCGGACGTCCGGCTTGTCGATGCCCATCCCGAAGGCGATCGTCGCGACCACCACCAGCCCGTCCTCGCGCAGGAACCGCGACTGGTTCTTCGCGCGGACCCGGCTGTCCAGACCCGCGTGGTACGGCACGGCCTCGATGCCGTTCTGGGTGAGGAAGGTCGCCGTCTTCTCGACGCTGTTGCGGGACAGGCAGTAGACGATGCCGGCGTCGCCCGCGTGCTCGGTGCGCAGCAGGTCGAGCAACTGCTTCTGCGGGCTGTCCTTCGGCACGATCCGGTACTGGATGTTCGGCCGGTCGAAGCTCGCGACGAAGTGCTTCGCGGACTTCAGGTTCAGCCGGCTGGCGATCTCGGCGTGCGTCGCCTCGGTCGCGGTCGCCGTCAGCGCGATCCGCGGCACGTCCGGCCAGCGCTCGTGCAGCTCCGACAGCATCAGGTAGTCGGGCCGGAAGTCGTGCCCCCACTGCGACACACAGTGCGCCTCGTCGATCGCGAACAGCGCGATCTTGCCCTGGTCGAGCAGCCGCGTCGTCGCCTCCACCCGGAGCCGCTCGGGCGCCAGGTAGAGCAGGTCGAGATCACCGGACAGGAACGCCTGCTCGACCTCACGCCGTTGCTCGTAGTCCTGCGTCGAGTTGAGGAACCCGGCCCGGACGCCGAGCGCCGTCAGCGCGTCGACCTGGTCCTGCATCAACGCGATCAGCGGCGAGATGACCACGCCGACGCCCGACCGGACCAGGGCAGGGATCTGGTAGCAGAGCGACTTCCCACCACCGGTCGGCATCAGCACCAGGGCGTCACCGCCACCGACGACGGTCTCGATGATGTCTTGTTGCTCACCCCGGAACGAGTCGTACCCGAACACCCGGTGCAAGACCTGCAGGGCCTCGCTCGAGGTGTCGTCCAGCGGCTGGGTCGTCTCTGTCACCCGGCGAGTCTACGGAGTTCCCGCAGTCACTGTTGGCCCCCTGTGGACAACGCGCCGATCTCGCCGCGATAGGTGCCGATGCTCCACACGTTGCCCTCCGGATCGGCGACGCTGAATCCTCGCGATCCGTAGTCCTCGTCACGCATCTCCCGTACTACGGTCGCCCCCGCGGCGATCACCTGCGGCCACAACGCATCGGGGTCGGCGCAGACCAGATAGACCGACTGGACCTGATCGGCCAAGTGGTCGAACTCGTTCGGCACTGCGTTGCGACCGAGCGAGCTGACCATCACGCCGCCACCTGCCGGCCAGGCCAGCTCGGCGTGCGCGATCGAGTCCTCGGCGACCCCGGCGTACGAGGCGACCAGTGTGAACCCCAGCCCTTCGGTGAGGAACTTCAGTGCGGCCTGACCGTCGCGGTAGACCAGCGTCGGCCAGACCCCGATCACGGTGTCGTTCGTCGTCGTGTTCATACCGTCGACTCTGCAACCTCGGTCCGGGTGTCGTCTTGGACGAATGGGAGCTCTTCGGTCATCCACTGCCGCGGCGAGCATCCCGCGATCGCGTGCCATTCACGAGTGAGATGAGCTTGATCGGCGTACCCGAGATCGGCGGCAAGATCTGCCAATCGGGTCTGTGGCCTCGCCTTGAGTTGCGAGACGGCGCGCTCGAAACGCAGTACCCGCGAGGCGACCTTCGGCGCCAACCCGTACTCCGTCCTGAACTGCTCGGTCAGATGCCGCCGGCTCCACCCGACCTCCGCAGCAAGGTCCTGTACGCCGATGCCGCCCGCCGTCTCGCACAACCGTCGCCAGGCCCAACCGAGCTCGGCCCGTGGCGCGCCGATCGGTTCGTCCCGCCATGACTCGAGCAGCAGCCGCTCCACGATGTCGAACCGTTCATGCCAATGCGGTGTCGCGCGAAGCCGCTCGCCGACCTCCTGCGCCGGTGCCCCGAGCAGCTTGTCGAGGTCGATGATCGTCGTGGCCAGCTCACCCGAGGGCAAACCCAGCAGTGCTCGCGAGCCGGCCGGCGTGAGCGCGAGCTGGATGCCGGCCACGTTGGGGGAGTCGGCGATCTGGACCGCGGTCGAGTGCAGCCCACCGACGAGCGTCTGGAACTTCTCCGCGGGCTCGTCCGGCCAGGCGACGCCAAGCGGCTCGTCCAGACTGATCACGATCGTCAGATACCGCGAGGGCAGGCCGCGATGCAGCTCCAGCGGCGCGCCCCGGTACGCGTAACCGGTGAGGCCGCCGACATACGGGCGCAGAGCGGGATGCGCCCTGCGCACATGGTGCTCGAAGCCCTCCATCTGCCCAGGCTACGGCCGCCCGGGGACAGAAAGCTCAGCTCAGCGGCCGCCGCACGAGGATCATCCGGCCGAAGTCCGTCGGCGCCAGCCGGACCAACTCGAAGCCGGCTGCCAAAGCCTCGGCCGTCAGGTCCTCGGCGGACCGGGCGAACGGCACCTCCTGGCCCCGCGCGACCAGCTTCCGCAAGGCGTAGGCCGGCTTGTCGGACTCATCGGGTTCGGGTGGCTCCATCTCCTGCATGAAGAGCACCCCGCCCGGCTTGAGCGAGCGCAGGATGACCGCGAGGGTCGCCGCCCGGCTCGGTTCGGGGAAGAACGGCTGGGCCCAGAAGGCGCCGCCGAACGAGGCCGGCTCATCGAAGTCCCGGACGTCGAGGCAGCGGACGTCCACCCGATCGGTCACGCCGTGCTCCTTGGCCCGCCGGAGCGTCTCGGCGGCCACGGTAGGTACAAGCTCGATCGCCACGGCCCGGAACTCGGGAAGCAGCGTGGCCAGGGTCAGCGTCGCGCCCGCGACACCACAGCCGACGTCGAGCCACCGGCCAGCACTTATCGCCTCGCTCAACTCGGGCAGCTTCGGGAGGAAGCTCTGCTCGTACAGGGCCCGGGTGATCGGGGTGGCCTTGCCGCCGAGGGCACGGGCGACGACCAGCGCGTCGGGCTCGGTCAGGGGGAGTGGGCCGGGGTCCTCGGCCGCAGTACGGACCAGCTTGGACATCACCTCGGAGTGATCGAGCAGTTCGTCCAGTCCGATGTAGGCGTCGGCGGCGGCCAGGGCTTCGAACGACCTGGTCAGCTGCACGGTCCCGTCCTCCTGCCGCACGATGCCGTTCGCCACGAGCACCGACAGGACGTCGGCCAGCCGGGCCGGCGGCAGACCGGAGAACTCGGCCAGTCTCTCGAGGTCGCGTGGCTCGGCGAGGAACTTCGTCCAGCCACGGTCCCGCAGCGTCGTGATCACGCTCAGGATCTGTGCGCCGGTGGTCCAGACGGCCAGCGACTCCCGGGCAGCTGAGGCCAGCGCGAAGCGTTCGAGTGGGTTTTCCGCGTCAAGGGTGCTCACGAGGACAGGATGCGGGCGGCGGCGCGAAGTTCGATCGTTTGAATGTGAGCTGGCTCACGCGGAGAGGGCCTGCTGACCGGCCCGGCTGGCGTGGAAGAACCTGCAGCTCTGCACCAGGCCGTCGCGCAGGTGCTGGACCCAGACGACGGCCGGCGGGCAGTGGTACGGGTCGTGGGCGGGGTTGATCAGGTCGATCTCGGCGACCGTGAGGTCGCGGCTGGCCACGACGTTGGTGATCCGGCCCCTGACGCCGTGGTCGACGTCGTGGTCCATTCCCTGCACGAAGTAGTCGAAGCCCTTCGAGTGATGGCCGTCCGAGAAGTGGAATTCCGCGTGCGGCGACCAGGAGGCAGCCAGTACGTCGGGCAGGTCGCCACGGAAGGCCGCGACGAGAGTGTCCTCGATCTCGCCGCGTCGTGCCGAGGCGAGTGCCGACACGTCGCCGTACGAGTCGTCTGCTGTCGCCAGGAGGCTCGCGCAGAGCTTGCTGCGGGCCTCGGAGAGTCGGCTGCGGACAGTACCGACCGGCACTCCGCAGGCCTCGGCGATGTCCTGGTACGCCGTAACACCGCTGAAGTGCCTCAACATGACCACCAGTCGCAGGGGTGGCGACAAGCGTTCCAACGCATGCCACACCCAGTCGCGGGACGCGTGCTGCTCCAGCAGCTGGGCGGGATCCGGCTCGGCGGACGGTGGTACCGCGTGGAGGTGGTCGTCGAGCGGCAACGGCTGCCGGGCGCGTAGTTGCATCCGGCAAGCATTACGAACGATCTGGCGCAGCCACGGGCCGATCGCCGCCGGATCGCGAACGTCGCCGATCCGGGCCAGTGCGACCGTCGTCGCCTCCTGGACGGCATCCTCCGCGTCGGGACCGTAGCCGAGCAGGCTGATCGCGACGGCGGTCATCCCGGGCCGGTGCCGGGCGAGCAGCAGGCCGAGTGCAGCGACGTCGCCGGACTGCGCCGCTCGTACCAGCTCTGGGTCGTCCACAGCGCCCAAGATACGCGGTGCCGGTGAGCCCCCCATCCGTCATACGGGACCGGCGTTTCGGCATCTGGACCTGGAGTGGCACCATGACAAGCAGTCGTTCGCAGCTGATTTGGAGAGATCGTCGTGCCTGAACTGAGGTCCCGTACCGTCACCCACGGCCGCAACATGGCGGGCGCCCGCGCCCTCATGATGGCCTCCGGCGTCGCCAGAGAGGACTTCGGCAAGCCGATCATCGCGGTGGCGAACAGCTTCACCGAGTTCGTCCCCGGCCACACCCATCTGCAACCGGTCGGCCGGATCGTCTCCGAGGCGATCCAGGCGGCCGGCGGGATCGCCCGCGAGTTCAACACGATCGCGGTCGACGACGGCATCGCGATGGGCCACGGCGGGATGCTCTACAGCCTGCCGTCCCGCGACCTGATCGCCGACTCGGTCGAGTACATGGTCGAGGCGCACTGCGCGGACGCGCTGATCTGCATCTCGAACTGCGACAAGATCACCCCGGGCATGCTGATGGCCGCGCTCCGGCTGAACATCCCGACCGTGTTCGTCTCCGGCGGGCCGATGGAGGCCGGCCGGGCCACGCTGGTCGACGGCACCGTGCGCAAGCTGGACCTGATCGACGCGATGTCCGAGGCGGTCAACGAGAACGTCTCCGACGCCGACATCCTGCGGATCGAGGAGAACGCCTGCCCGACCTGCGGTTCCTGTTCGGGCATGTTCACCGCCAACTCGATGAACTGCCTGGCCGAGGCGATCGGCCTGGCGCTGCCGGGCAACGGTTCGGTGCTCGCCACCCACACCGCCCGCAAGGCTCTGTACGAGAACGCCGGCCGCACGGTCGTCGAGATCACCAAGCGGTACTACGAGACCGACGACGACACCGTCCTGCCGCGGACCGTCGCCTCCCGCGCCGCGTTCGAGAACGCGATGGCGCTCGACATCGCGATGGGCGGCTCGACCAACACGATCCTGCACCTGCTCGCCGCGGCGCAGGAGGCCGAGGTTGACTTCGACCTGGACGACATCAACGCCGTCTCCCGTCGCGTGCCCTGCCTGGCGAAGGTCGCGCCGAACGTCGCTCCCGGTGGCACGTACTACATGGAGGACGTCCACCGCGCCGGTGGCATCCCGGCGATCCTCGGCGAGCTGTACCGAGCGGGATTGCTGAACGAGGACATCCACACCGTGCACAGCGCCTCGATCGACGACTGGCTGAAGAACTGGGACGTCCGCGGCGGATCGCCGTCGGCCGAAGCGGTCGAGTTGTGGCACGCGGCGCCTGGTTGCAAGCGGTCGGCGATGGCGTTCTCGCAGTCTGAGCGCTGGGAGACGCTGGACACCGACGCGGCCGGCGGGTGCATCCGCGATGCGGCGCACGCCTACTCGGTCGATGGCGGGCTGGCGGTGCTGAAGGGCAACCTCGCGGTCGACGGCTGCGTGGTGAAGACGGCCGGCGTCGACGAGTCGATCTGGACCTTCGAGGGACCGGCCGTCGTGTGTGAGTCGCAGGAAGAGGCGGTCGAGAAGATCCTCGCCAAGGCGATCAAGCCGGGCGATGTGGTCGTCATCCGGTACGAAGGGCCCAAGGGCGGCCCGGGGATGCAGGAGATGCTCTACCCGACCTCGTTCCTGAAAGGTCGGGGGCTGGGCAAGGTCTGCGCGTTGATCACCGACGGGCGCTTCTCCGGCGGTACGTCGGGACTGTCGATCGGGCACGCGTCGCCCGAGGCCGCGTCCGGCGGGACGATCGCGCTGGTCGAGGACGGCGACCGGATCCGGATCGACATCCCCGGCCGGTCGATCGAGCTGCTGGTGGCTGACGACGTACTGGCTGCTCGCCGGGATGCCTTGGGTGGCGTCTACGCGCCGAAGGCCCGCGACCGGAAGGTGTCCGCGGCGCTGCGTGCCTACGCCGCCATGGCAACCAGCGCCGACAAGGGCGCAGTACGAGACGTCAGCAAGCTGGGGTAGTTGGGTGGCGGTTGGCTCGCGGTATTCGGGGTTGGCGCCACCCGGACTGCCACGCATACACAACCCCGTGACCCGGCCCCGACACGCCGAGGTAACCGTTTGCCGATCGGGTTTGGGTATGCACTGGCGGACCGGCCCGAGCCACGAGCATCCCGGATCCACAGCATCTTCGCCGCAGTTACCACGCGGCCCGGTGTCTACTGGGGTTCGAGGTCGAAGGCGAGGGTGATTGCTTCGGCCAGCGCCTCCTCCTGGTCGGGGAGGAGGTAGCCGATCAGGCGGCCGAGTTGGAGTTTCGGGATGGTCTGGATGTTGTCGCAGCTGATCGCGCTGGGGTGATCCAGGCCGTTCTGGCTGCCGACCAGTACCTCGGTCGACAGACCGCGGATGGTGCTGGTGATCGGGGCGACCGTCACGTTGGTCAGCCGCGGCCGGATCAGTTCGCGGGTCAGGACGACGACCGGGCGGGGCTTGTCCAGCCGGGCGATGTGCAGCGGACGCATCAGTCGAGGTCGGTCAGTACAGTTCCGCCGGCGGCGACCGCCAGTCCGTCGAGGTCTTCGTAGTCTCCGTGGGCCGCGAGGATGGCCGCGTCCCGCTCGGCCAGCTCACGCCGCCGCTCCCGCTCCATCGCGCGCGCGACCACTGACGCCCGGCTGGACGCCTTGTTGTCATCCACCAGCCGGTCCATGAACTCGACGAGCTCGTCCGGCAGCCGTACGGTGATCTGCTTGCTCATACCAGAACCATACCGGTCTGGGATTCAATTCTCTACCGCAGCCGGTCGTAGACCATCGCCAGCTCGCCGAGCTTGCCGGTGTCCTGGTGGGTGACGCTCCATTTGGTGGCCGGCAGGCCGTCGTCGAACAGGTGCCGGCCGCCGCCGCTGATCTCGGGGGTGATCATCAGGTACAGGCGGTCGAGCAGGTCGGCCGCGAGCAGCGGCTTGATGATGCTGGCGCTGGAGTTGACCAGGATCTCGCCGCCGTCGGTGGCTTCGAGGTCGGTGATGACGTCCGCGACGGGGGCGTTCACGAGCCGGGTCCGCTCCCAGGGCGCTTCGGTGAGGGTGGTGGAGAAGACGACCTTGTCGGTGTCGACGAGCCATTGCGCGTAGCCGCGGTCGCGCGGGTCGGC
Source organism: Kribbella sp. NPDC051718 (assembly GCF_040681515.1). Classification (NCBI taxonomy): domain Bacteria; kingdom Bacillati; phylum Actinomycetota; class Actinomycetes; order Propionibacteriales; family Kribbellaceae; genus Kribbella; species Kribbella sp. NPDC051718. The sequence goes on from NZ_JBFAYZ010000003.1 coordinate 602,763, forward strand.
GTCCTGGTTGTCGATGATCGTCGGCCAGAACCCGAGGAATCCTTCGGCGTTGAGCCGGCCGAGGACGGCGGTGGTCGCGTTCTCGTACAGGCGGGTCATGTGATCGCGGGCCACGTCGGTCATCGCGTACGGGATGATCGCCGACAGATCGCCGGGACCTCCGGGGCCGTTGTAGCGGCCGTCGAGGGAGAGGTTGAGGTTCGCGGTCACCAGACGGGTCATTTCGTACTCCTTGAGGTGGTCGAGGTGGCGGCGAGGGTCGCCGCGAGCTTGTCGAGGCTCTGGCCGAAGCCGAGCTCGATCCCTGCGATGAAGTCGGCGGACTGGATCGTGCTGTCGCTGATCCGCAGCTCGACTTCGAGGTCGGTACCGGCGTCGGTCGGCCGGAGCGTGTAGCTGGTGTGGGCGGTGAAGGCGGTACTTCCGTCAGGAAGCACCGGGGAGTTGCGATAGGCGAGCTGCTCGCCGGCCCGGACGTCGGTGACGACTCCTTCGGAACGCCCGGCGACCAGGTCGGAACCGTCGGCGTCCTCCGCATCGCGGTACTCCAGCACGACCCGCCCACCCGGCCGCACCTCGAAGACGAGCTCCGAAACGCGAAGATCCTCCGGCGCCCACCACTGAGCGAGCAGCTCGACCTCGGTCAGATGCCGCCAAACCTGCTCCGCGGCCGCAGGCAACGACCGTACGAACCTGAAGGCCCGCCCATCAGCCCAGCCGGCCTCCTCCGCGGCGAGCCGCTCGGTGTCAACGCTGCCCCGATGCCGATCGAAGCCTTCGCCGACCTGGTCCGCGGCGTCGGCCAGCCGGTTGAGCGCAGCCGCCAGCTCCCGCAACGGATCGGACTGCAGCGCATAAATCCGCCGCTGCCCAGTCCGCTCCGAGACGACAACCCCAGCCCGCTCCAACGTCTGCAGATGCTTGGTCGTCTGCGGTTGCCGCGCCCCCGCAAGCTGAGCCAACACCCCCACCGATCGAGGCCGCTCACCCAGCAACTCCACCAACCGCCACCGAGCCGGGTCGGCGAGTGCCGTGATCAATGCGTCCATGACTCAAAGCATTCACCACGACGAATATTCTTGTCAAGGAATAGATCTGGATCAGTTGGCGGGGAAGTAGTGGCCGTTGTCCAGGTCGGCGAGCAGGCTGGGTTGGGCGGGTTCCCAGCCGAGGGTCCGGCGGGTGATGAGGTTGGACGCTGGGTAGGTCTGCGTGACGATGTTCGCGAGGAACCCGAAGTATCCCGGCAGCATCAGTTCGTCCAGGGGAATGCTGACGGCGGGCAGGTCCAGGCGGCTGCCGATGGCCTCGGCGATCTCGCGGAGCGGGATGCCCTCATCCTGAACCGCGTGCCAGTGCTTGCCGGCCGGGCCCTTCTCCAGCGCCAGGCGGAACAAGGAGGCGAGATCGCGGACGTGCACCGCGTTCCACAGGTTCGCGCCGTCTCCGGGATAGCCGGCGAATCCCTTCTCCTTCGCGAGCGCGATCAGGGTGGGGAGGAAGCCTGCGCTATCGGTCGTGCCGTGCGCGAAATTGGCAATCCGCACGACCGACGACCGCACTCCGCGCTCGGCCAGATCGATGACGGCGGTTTCCACGACGTTGCGAACCCGCAGGGTTCCCTTGTGCTCATCGCCGACCGGAAGGGCCGGATCCTCCTCGGTGGCCGGCCGGCCCAGCTGCCCGGACGAGCCGATACTCCCCGCCACGACCAACGGCTTCTGAGTTCCCTCGAGTGCCTCGCCGTACGCGAGCATGATCGGGAGTTCCGCGGCGGACACGGCGTCCATCCCGCCGAACGGGAGCAGGTCTTGCCGGTGGGCAACGTGGATGACGCCGTCGGAGTCCGCCGCCGCATCCATGAGCCCGTCGAGATCCTCGAGGTCGCCGCGCCGTACCTTCGCGCCCATCGCGGACAGCGCCGCCGCGGCCGTGTCCGACCGGGCCAAGCCGGTGACCTCGTGCCCGGCGGCGATCAGCTCGGGGATGATGTACGAACCGGAATGGCCGGTTCCGCCGGTGACGAAAACGCGCACGCTACTGCTCCTCGTGAATAATGCCCGGAGTTGGGGCTCAGGCGGTGAATTCGTTGACGCCGAGGGCGAAATCCCAGTGGCCGACGCCATTGCCGGCGAGGCTCACCGTGACCAGGCCCATTCCTTCCAGCCAGTGCGCCATTTTCAGCCCGCCGGCATCCAGTGGGCGCAACCCGATGCTCTCGACGAATGCCGCCACTTCTGTTTTGGCCGTCGCATTGTCGCCGGCCAGGAAAACGCTCGGCCGGCCCTTCTCCAGGACATTGTGGAAGATGGTGTTGAACGCCTTCACCACGCTGGCGCCGGCCGGGGCCACCTTGGCCACCTCCTGCGCGACCGAGGTCTCCTCGCCGAGGGCCAGTCCGTCGAACGTGGCGTTGAAGGGGTTGCTGATGTCGACGATGACCTTGCCAGCGAGGGCGTCTCCGTACTCGGTGACGACCGGTGCGACAGCGGCGTACAAGAGGGCCGTGATGACGATGTCCCCGGCCGGGACGGCGCCCCACTCACCCGTCGTCGCACCGCCGCCCAGAGCCTTGGCCAGGTCCTCGGCCTTGGACTGATCGCGTCCCATGATCTCGACGGTGTTGCCGCCCGCAACCGCGAGCGTGCCGATGGCGCTGGCCATGTTCCCCGTACCGACAAGAGTGATGCTGCTCATGAGGTGTGTTCCTTTCAGATGGCGGTGGTGCCGCCGTCGGCGACCAGTTCCAGGCCGTTGACGTAACTGGAGTCGTCGGAGGCGAGGAACAGCGCGATGGCGGCGATTTCCTCGGGGCGGCCCATCTCCCCGCGGGGGATGAGCGACTCGAAGGCGGCCTTGGTGGCCTCGTCGAACAGTTCTGCCTGCTTGGCGGTGGCGACCTGGCCGGGGGTCAGGACGTTGACCCGGATCTTGCGGTCACGCAGTTCGTTGAGCCAGACCCGGGCCCACGCCTGCTGGACGGCTTTGCTGCCTGCATAGAGGCTCCAGCCGGGGAAGGCGCCGAGGGAGGCGTTGGATCCGGTCATCAGGATCGAGCCGTTGTCGTTGATCAGTGGCAGTGCCTTCTGGACGGTGAACAGGGTGCCGCGCGCGTTGAGCCAGAAGGCGCGGTGGAACTGCTCCTCGGTGATCTCACCGAGGACGGCGGGCTCGCCCATCCCGGCGCTGGCCCACAGCACGTCGATCGATCCCTTCTCCCGCTTGACGGTGTCGTACAAGCGGTCCAGGTCGTCCAGTTCGGCCGCGTCACCCTGGACGGCGGTGACGTTGCGGCCGATCAGCTTGACGGCGTCGTCCAGCGCGGACTGTCGGCGGGCCTGGATGAAGACGTGTGCTCCTTCCTCGACGAACAATTTGGCGCCGGCCAATGCCATGCCGGTGGAGGCACCGGTGATCACCGCCACCTTTCCTTCGAGCTTTCCCACGAGCTATCTTCCTGCTTTCTGGAATTCACTACGGCGTTGTTGCTTGCTTATCCAGGTTGTCATTGGGGTGAGTGGCTGTCCAAGACCTGTTTCAAGCGCGGTGATACCTTGGCGGCATCACCGAATCGGGAGGCGCCATGGATCTGGACCTGCGCAAAGTGCGCTACTTCCTCGCCGTCGCCGATCAGCTGCACTTCGGCCGCGCCGCGGACGAGCTGCACATCGCGCAGCCGGCCCTCAGTCGCCAGATCCGCGCGCTGGAACAGGATCTCGGCGCCTCGCTGTTCATCAGGGATCGCCACGGAGTGGCGCTGACCGACGCCGGCCGGCAACTGCAGGCCGACTCCGGTCCGCTGCTCGCCTCCGCGGACGCGGTCCGCCGCCGGGTGAGCGTTGCCGCCCACGGCAGTCGGCGACTGGCGGTCGGCTTCCGGACCGGGATCCCGGTCATCCCGGCGGCCCAGGTATTCGAATCCCGGCATCCGGACGTGGTCGTGGAGGTGCAGCGGATCGAATGGGACGACCAGGCCCTGATGCTGCTCGACGGCCGCATCGACGTGGGCTATGTGCGGCTGCCGGTCGACCAGACCGGCCTGCGCGTGGTCCCGCTGTACGCCGAGCCGCTCATGGTGGTGCTACCCGCCGGCCACCGGCTGGCCGGCAAGGAGGAGGTCACCGAAGCCGACCTGGCCGGTGAGCCGCTGGTCTGGCATGCCGACCCGAGCACGCATCCCACCAGGCGCCCGCATCCCGACTCCGGGCTCCGGGTGCGCGGTGTGGAGGAGAAGCTCGAGCACGTCGCGGCCGGCCGGGGCATCTCGTTCGTGGCGCGTTCGGAAACGCTGTTCTACTCACGTCCGGACATCAGCTACGTACCCATCCCGGAACTGGCGCCAGACCAGGTAGGCCTCGCGATGGCGGCATCGCGTACCTCGCCGCTGGCCGAGGACTTCTTCACCGCGGCGCTGGCGACGGCCGAGATCACGGCGGAATGCGGCAACTACGAGGCCTATTCAGACGGTCAGGCCTGAAGCTGTCGACTGCCTCAGTTGGGGGACATGTCCGACCAGGCCAGGTCGGTGGCGGGGAGGGACGGGAGGGCCCTGATGGCGGCCAGCTCGGTGTCCAGGAGGCCGACCAGCTGGGCGAGGCGGGTGGTGGTGTCCAGGGCTTCCAGCAGCTTTTGGCGGTCGGGGGTGACCAGGGTCATCGCCGCTGAGATCAGGTACGAGAGGGTGCTGGGCTCATCGGGGAGGGCACCGATGTGGAGGCCGGGCTGGGAGATCTCGGTGACGGCTGCGGCGTACCGCCGGAAGCGCTCGACAGCGACGGTCGCAGTGCCGAGGGGGTCGTCGCCTGGTTCCTCGTCGAGCCACTCGACGTCGGCGACGAGGTAGTCGCCGTCGCTGTCCAGTTCGGCGACCTTGAAGCGGCGGTTGCCGGTCAGGGTGACCTCGACCGGGCCGTCGTCGTCGATGTCCAGGGAGATCTCCGAGATCGTCGCCGCGCAACCGGTGCCGTACAGCGACCGGAACACCCGGTCGCCCAGCTCGTAGCCGTCGCGGACCGCCACCGCGCCGCACACCATCTCGCCGCCGTTCTCGACCAGGTCCCGGATCACCGACCGGCCCTGAACGTCGGTGACAGGGATCGGGAGCACCAGCCCAGGAAAGATCACTGTGTCGACAGTGAGAAGCGGCAGGCGGGAGTCCATGGCATTGAGCCTAATGGCAACCACTGACCGCCGTGGTCCGCGCAGCAGACGGCGCGCGGGGACCGGGGGAGCCGACCTAGGGCGCGTCTCCCGATTCCCTGCGTGCTGCGGGGCGCTCGGCACGGCATCTCGGCGCACTGGAGCAAAGGCCACGATGGAAAAACATCGAGGCCTTCACTCCAGCACGCCGAGCTACCGCACCGAGCACCTCCTCGCGACTGCAGGGAATCGGGAGACACGCCCTAGACTGAGGCTCATGATTCGCCGCGTCGACCTGCGGGGCCGAGTGGCAGCCGGAGAGGTTCTCGACCTCCAAGCCCTGGTCCCCCGAGCTGTGTTCGACGTCGAGGCTGCCCTCGACGTCGTCCGACCGATCTGCCTGGACGTCCGTCATCGCGGGCTCGAGGCGATCAGGGAGTACGGCGAGAAGTTCGACCATGTGACCGTGGACGAGTTGCGGGTTCCGGCCGAGGCGCTCAAGACGGCCCTGGAGGAGCTCGACCCGGACGTCCGCAAGGCGCTGGAGGAGTCGATCCGGCGAGTACGCGAGGTCAGCCTGGACGAGCGGGGGAGTGACGTCGAGTCGCAGCCCGCGCCGGGTGGCCGGGTGACTCAGCGGCTGGTGCCGGTGCAGCGGGTCGGGCTCTACGTGCCCGGCGGCCGCGCGCCGCTCGCCTCCAGCGTGGTGATGAACGTCGTACCGGCTCAGGTTGCCGGAGTGACCTCTTTGGCTTTGGCGTCTCCTCCGCAAAAGGAGTTTGGTGGCCTGCCGCACCCGACTGTGCTCGCTGTGTGCGCGATGCTCGGGATCGACGAGGTGTACGCGATGGGCGGTGCGCAGGCGATCGCCGGGTTCGCGTACGGCTTCGAGGGCTGCCGCAAGGTCAACCTGATCACCGGGCCGGGCAACATCTACGTGGTCGCGGCCAAGCGGTTCGTGCAGAGCGAGGTCGGGATCGACTCCGAGGCGGGTCCGACCGAGATCGCCGTACTGGCCGACGACTCCGCCAACGCGGCGCACGTCGCCGCCGACCTGATCAGCCAGGCCGAGCACGACCCGATGGCGGCCAGCGTGCTCGTCACGCCGAGCGAGGCATTGGCGACGGCCGTCGAGGCCGAGCTGGTCAAGCAGGTGCCTGCGACCAAGCACTCGGAGCGGGTGGCGGAAGCGCTCGGCGGGCAGCAGTCGGCCGTAGTACTGGTCGACGATCTGGACCAGGGCACGGCCGTCGTCGATGCGTATGCGGCCGAGCACCTCGAGATCCAGACGGTCGACGCCGAGGAGCGTTCGCAGCTGATCAGCAACGCCGGCGCGATCTTCGTCGGCGGCTGGTCGCCGGTCTCGCTCGGCGACTACTGCGCCGGATCGAACCACGTGCTGCCGACGGCCGGCTGCGCGTGCCACTCGTCCGGCCTGTCCGTGCGCAGCTTCCTGAAGGCGATGCACGTCGTGAACTACACCCGCGACGCCCTGCAAGAGGTCGCCGGGCACGTGGTGGCGCTCGCCCACGCCGAGGATCTGCCGGCCCACGGTGCCGCTGTGTCTGTGCGTTTCCAGAGTGAGGACTGATGGGTCGTTTCGATGGGCTGCCGATCCGCGACGAGCTGAAGAGCTTCGAGCCGTACGGCGCGCCGCAGCTGGACGTCCCCGTCCTGCTCAACGTCAACGAGAACCCGTACCCGCCGAGCGAGGCGATCGTCGCGGACATCACCGCGTCGGTGGCCGAGGCGGCCCGCGGGCTGAACCGCTACCCGGATCGCGAGTTCCTTGCCCTGCGCGCCGATTTCGCGGCGTACCTGGCTCGGGAGTCCGGTGCTCAGCTCACCGCTGAGCAGGTGTGGGCGGCGAACGGTTCCAACGAGGTGATGCTGCACATCCTGCAGGCCTTCGGCGGTCCAGGCCGTACCGCGCTGTCCTTCGCGCCGACGTACTCGATGTACCCGGAGTACGCCCGCGACACCAACACCGCCTGGGTCACCGGTCGCCGCTCCGAGGACTTCACCCTCGACCAGAGCAAGGCGCTCGCGGCCATCTCGCGGCACCGGCCGTCGGTCGTCCTGCTTGCCTCACCCAACAACCCGACCGGTACCGCGCTGCCGATCCAGCTGGTCGAGGCGGTCGCCGCCCGGACGGCCGCGATCGGCGCGGTGCTCGTGGTCGACGAGGCGTACGCGGAGTTCCGGCGTACTGGTACTCCGAGCGCCGTCACGTTGTTGCCGTCGTACCCCAATCTGGCGGTGGCCCGGACGACCTCCAAGGCTTTTGCGCTGGCGGGGGCACGCGTCGGTTACCTTGCCGCGAGCAAGCAACTGGTCGATGCCCTGCGCATCGTCCGGCTGCCGTACCACTTGTCGGCGGTGACGCAGGCAGTCGCGCGGGCGGCGTTGCGGCACTCCGACGAGCTGCTCGGCCGGGTCGACCAGCTGCGGACCGAGCGCGATGAGACAGTGGACTGGCTGCGGGCGCAGGGGTTGCGCGCGGTCGATTCGGATGCGAACTTCGTCCTCTTCGGTACCTTCGCCGACCGGCACGCGGTGTGGCAGTCGCTGCTGGACGACGGCGTACTGATCCGCGAGACCGGACCGAACGGCTGGCTGCGGGTGTCGATCGGCACCGGCGCCGAGATGGCCGCCTTCCGCGCTTCGCTGGAGAAGGTGCTCAAGACTGATCTAGGAAGGTCCCTATGACACGCACGGCCCGGATCGACCGGGAGACGTCGGAGTCCAAGGTGCTGGTCGAGCTCGATCTCGACGGTACCGGGCGCGCTGAGATCTCCACCGGCGTCGGCTTCTACGACCACATGCTCAACGCGCTGGCCAAGCACGCGCTGCTCGACCTGCACGTGAACACGGTCGGCGACCTCGAGATCGACGCGCACCACACCGTCGAGGACACCGCGATCGGCATCGGCCAGGCTCTTCGTGAAGCCTTGGGTGACAAGCGCGGGATCCGGCGCTTCGGCGACGCGACCGTCCCGCTGGACGAGGCGCTCGTGCACTGCACGGTCGACCTGTCCGGGCGTCCGTACTGCGTGCACACGGGCGAGCCCGACGGGCAGGTGTACGCGATCATCGGTGGCGATTACGCCGGCTCGCTGACCCAGCACGTGTTCGAGACGCTGGCCTTCAACGCGGCGATCTGCATCCACATCCGGGTGCTGTCGGGTCGCGATCCGCACCACATCGTCGAGGCGCAGTTCAAGGCGTTCGCACGAGCGCTGCGGGCCGCCGCCGAGCTCGACCCGCGGCAGCCGGGCATTCCCTCGACCAAGGGCGCCCTGTGAAATCAGTCGTTCTGCTGGACTACGGCTCGGGCAACATCCGCTCGGGTGAGCGGGCCTTGCAGCGGGTCGGCGCCGACGTCACGGTGACGAGTGACTTCGACGAGGCGCTGAACGCCGACGGGCTGCTGGTCCCCGGCGTCGGCGCCTTCGAGGCGTGCATGACCGGGCTGAAGGCGGTCCGCGGCGACGAGATCGTCGACCGCCGGCTGACCGGCGGCCGGCCGGTCCTCGGCATCTGCGTCGGCATGCAGATCTTGTTTGCCAAGGGCATCGAACACGGCGTCGAGACCGACGGCTGCGACCAGTGGCCCGGCGTCGTCGAGCGGCTGCAACCGGCCGGTGGCGAGCCGGTCCCGCACATGGGCTGGAACACCGTCTCGGTCGACGGCGCGACCAAGCTCTTCGACGGGATCGAGAAGGAACGCTTCTACTTCGTCCACTCGTACGGCGTCCGCGACTGGCATCTCGTCGACACGTGGGCCGCAGTCAAACCGACGGTCACCTGGACGGAGTACGGCGGCGACCGCTTCGTCGCCGCAGTCGAGAACGGCCCGCTGACCGCCACCCAGTTCCACCCCGAAAAGTCAGGCGACGCCGGCGCCGAGTTGCTGGCCAATTGGCTGCGGTCCTTCTAGTGCCGTACTACGTCCATGGTGCGGATCAGCCTGAGGTTTTGGACGGGCTGATCGAGCTGTCGGAGGCGCACTGGTCTTATATGGACCGGTTTGCTGATCGGCTGATTCTGCGTGGTCCGACGTTGTCCGAGGATGGCGAGGAGCACACCGGGAGTGTGCATGTCGTCGATGTGGATGATCGGGCGGCGGCTGAGCGGTTTGCGTATGAGGAGCCTTACTGGGTTGCTGGTTACTACCAGCCGCTGACGATCGCGCGTGCCGTCGTCCTGGTCGATCGGCGGGACGACGCGCCACGGGCCCTGGTAACCGCCGAGTGGGAGCCGGTCGAGCTGGCCGAGCTGGCGCCATCGCTCCTCGAGGACGATCGGCTGAGCTTTGTGGCGCTGCTCGTCGAGGACGACGGCTCGCGCTCCGTCGGGATCGTCGCCGCCGTCACCGGTGCACCGGTCGAGGCGGCCGATGTGATCCGCCCGGCCGCCGACCGGCTGACCGGTGGAGCACCGATGTCGATTACCGCGCGTCGCTGGCAGCGGGGCGGTCGCTCACAGAGCGATTCCTGACACGCGTTCTCTTGCCGTTCGGCTGCCGTTCACCGTAGGTTCACTGGCGACCACTGCTTGTGCTGACAAGGAGACCGCCTGTGACCGTCGAGAACCCCCTGTCCAGACGTCAGTTCGTCGCTCGTGCGGCAGCGGCCGGTGTTGCGGTCGGGGTGGTGGGGTCGGTCGACGCCCTCTACACCGCCGAGCCCGCGCTCGGTACCTCAGGCCCGAAGGTGGGCTACGGGCCGCTGGTCGAGGACCCGGCCGGCATGCTCGACCTGCCTCGCGGCTTCAGCTACAAGATCCTGTCCCGCGAAGGCGCCACCCGGCCCGACGGCGGGCTGATCCCGAGCCGCTTCGACGGGATGGGAGCCTTCCCGGACCGGCACGGCGGGTCGCGGCTGGTCCGCAACCACGAGTGCTACCCGGACGCGCCGATCCCGGTCAAAGGGCCGGCCGAGCGGACGTACGACCCGGGTGCGGGTGGTGGCAACAGCACGCTGATCGTCGACCGGCACAACCACGTCGAGAAGGAGTTCATCGCGCTCGGTGGTACGGCGATCAACTGCTCCGGCGGCAAGACGCCCTGGCGCACCTGGCTGACCTGCGAGGAGACCGAGGACAAGGCCGGCGTCAAGGGGTACACCAAGGACCACGGCTTCATCTTCGAGGTCGACCCGTACGACGACCGCCGCAACCGCAACCCTGTTCCGCTGAAGGCGATGGGCCGGTTCCAGCACGAGGCGGTCGCGATCGATCCGGCGACGGGCATCGTGTACGAGACCGAGGACGCGTTCGTGGCGCCGCTCGGCGGGTTCTACCGCTTCCTGCCCAACCGGCCGCGAGGTGGCTGGGGGAGCCTGCGCGCCGGGGGCGAACTCCAGGCGATGCGCATCCCCGACCTGCCCGACCTCTCCGTCGTACAGGAGGCAGGCACCGTGTTCCACGGTGTCGAGTGGGTCAAGGTGCCCGACCCGTTGGCGACCACCGAGTCGGTACGGGCGCAAGACTTCGCCAAGCCGATCACCGGCGGCTACAAGCTCGAAGGCGCCTGGTGGGGTGTGCTCGACCGCTGCGTGTACTTCGTCTCGTCGTTCGCGCTGACCAGTCTTGGCCCGAAGATGGAGCACAACGGGCAGGTCTGGAAGTACGACCCGCGCCGCAAGACGCTCCGGCTCGAACTCATCTTCCTGCGCGCGGTCCCGACCGACCCGAACCCGGAGTACGACTCACCCGACAACATCACGATGTCGCCGTACGGCGGACTGATGATGTGCGAGGACGGCATCGGTGACCAGCACCTGCTCGGCACCACCGAGGACGGCCAAGTCTTCAAGTTCGCCCGCAACCGCGTCAACAACGGCACCCCCGACGCACCGGAGTACGGCGAACTCTCCGGCGTCGGCTTCTCCGCCGACGGCCGCACGATGTTCTTCAACATCTACACCCCCGGCATCACCTACGCCGTCACCGGCCCCTGGCGCCGCCGCCGCTAACTGCCCCCGCCGGCCGTGCCCACCGCCCCGAGGCACGGCCGGCGCCCTGCCCTGACCGCAGCGACGGCTACGTAACCAGATGCCCTGCGGACTCGAGTGCCTCGATCACCTTGGTGCGTCGGGCTGACGGGACCAGTACTACGTCAGCCGTGTGGGTGGAGGCTACGAAGACGGGGATGCCGGCGGACTTGAGGGGGAGCAGCAGGGAGCTCAGCATCCCTGGGACGTCGAGGTCGTGGGCGGTGTCGCCGCTGTACAAGGCGATCCAGTGGTCGCCTTCACCCTTCGCCCGGGTGATGACCGTGACACCGTCCGGGGCCCGGACGACGGCCAGCCAGGCGTCGTCCTGCGGTAGGCCTTGGCCGGTGGGGTGGAGCTCGATCTGGAAGAGGCCGTCCAGGAAGCGCAGTTGTTGGGCGACGTCTGCCATGTCAGATGGCCGGGCCGGTGTAGACCCAGGCGCCGGCTTCGCGGGTGAAGTGGCTGTTTTCGGTTTGGTGGTCGGGGCGGCCTTCGGCGATGTAGTTGGCGCGGAATTCGACGGTGCCTTCGGTGTGGAAGGGGGTGCCGTTGGTGGTGTTGAGGATTTCCAGGCCGGTCCACTCGATGTCGTCTTCGAGGTGGAGTTCGCGGGGGCGGGTTGTGGAGTGCCAGCTGCGGAGGAGGTAGTCGGCGTCGCGGACTGCGAAAGCCGAGTAGCGCGAGCGCATCAGGCGCTCGGCGGTGGTGGCCTGCGTCCGGCCCTCGTGGATGCTGCCGCAGCAGTCGGCGTACGCGGCGTCGAGACCGCAGGGGCAGGGCGTGCGTTTGGCCATCCGGTGATTGTGTCAGTCGTCCAGGCTGCCCATCGTCAGGTTGACGGTCGTGCCGGTCAGGCCGCTCGCCTTGTCGGAGGCGATGAAGGCCGCCAGGTCGGCCAGCTCCGCCAGCGTCATCAGACGTCGTGGGTGGGTCCGGGCGGCGAGCAGGTCGAGCCATTGGTCCCAGGTCAGGCCGGATGCCTTCGCCCGGGGTTCGAAAGCGTCTTTGATCGTGCGGGTCTCAGGCATGCCCTGCGGCCGCAGGCCGACTACGCGCACGCCGTACGGTGCCAGCTCGGCGGACAGGTCTCGGGTGAGCGCCTCCTTGGCGGCCATTGCCGGGCCGTACCCGCCGACCAGCGGGAGACCCGTACGGGAGTGGAGCGCGGTGACGGTCATGATCACCCCCGACTCCTGCGCGACCATCCGCCGGGCTGCCAGGCGGGCGGTCAGGAAGTAAGACAACCCGTACTCCGTGAGCGGCTGGCTGAAGTGCTCGGCCGCCAGCTCCGTCAGCGGGACACCGACGATCGTCGCGTTCGGGAAGCCGACCGCGTTGAAGGAGATGTCGACCCGACCGGCCTTCGCCACGACCGAGTCCAAATGGCTGTCGATCGCCCGCTCGTCGAGAGCATCGACCTCCGCTGCCTCGGCGACCTCGAGGTCCTCGGCAACCGCCCGGACGGACGCGAGCCGGCGACCGGTGAGGAACACCCTGGCCCCTTCGAGCGCGAACGCCCGGGCGACCGCCGCACCGATCCCGCCGCCGGCTCCGTAAACCACTGCGATCTTGTCTTTGAGCATCATGGCCATACAGACACCGCGACCCGGCGAAACCGGGCGCGCGCCCAGTTCCAGCCGCGGCCGGTGTCCATACAGTGTGAAGGTGACGCAGGAGCTGATCGGCAGAGCGCGAGCCGGGGACGGTACGGCGTTCCGCGAGCTCACCGAGCCGTACCGCCGGGAGCTGCAGGTCCATTGCTACCGGATGCTCGGCTCGCTCCAAGATGCCGAGGACGCCCTCCAGGACACGCTGCTCGCCGCATGGCGGGGCCTCGAGGGGTACGAGGGACGCGCCTCCCTCCGGACCTGGCTCTACCGGATCGCCACCAACCGCTGTCTCAATGCGCGACGCTCAGCGAGCCGTCGCCCGGCCGAGGAGTGGAACATGCCGTCGGTCGAGCCGCCGACGCCGACGCGGTACGGCGAGGTCGCCTGGCTCGAGCCGTTCCCCGACGCCTTGCTCGACGGAGTGGTTGCCCCTGGCCCGGAGTCGAGCTTCGAGCAGAGCGAGGCGATCTCGCTCGCCTTCGTCGCCGCAGTACAGGCGCTGCCTCCGCGCCAGGTCGCAGTACTGATCCTGCGGGACGTGCTGGGCTTCCGGGCGAGCGAGGTGGCCGGGATGCTCGACACGACGGTCGAGTCGGTCAACAGCGCGCTCAAGCGGGCCCGCTCCGGCCTCCGGCAGCGGCTCCCTGAGCGTGCGGCGGCTCCGGGATCCGACACTGAACGACTGCTGACGGCCAGGTTCGTCGACGCCTACGAGTCGGGGGACGTCGAGGCGCTGGTCGCCTTGTTCACCGACGACGTGTTCGTCTCGATGCCGCCCATTCCACTCGAGTACGACGGCCGGGACGCCGCGGCCCGGCTGTTCGGCGGCATCTTCAGCTCGGGACGCCGGGTCGACCTGGTGCCGACGCGGGCCAACGGTCAGCCGGCCTTTGCGGCGTACCTTCGCGCTGCCACCGGCCACCGGCACGCGGGTGGTCTGTTCGTCCTGACCCTGACCGGCGCGCAGATCTGCGCCTTCACCCGCTTCGACAGCAGCGTGTTCCCGTCATTCGGGCTGCCGCTCTCGCTCCCTGGCGCCGGAGGCGAGTAGGTACTGGCCGGTGGCGTAGGTGGACATCACCAGGGTGCCGCGGCCCGGGAAGTCGCGGCCGGCCAGGCGCATCGCGACCAGGGCGTCGGAGATGAGGAAGAGTGCGCCGCCGAGGCCGCTGCGGCGGTTGTGCCAGCCGGAGGCGACGGCGGTTGCAGTGAGCAACAATGCGTACGCCGCGACGGGGACTCGTTGGGAGCCGAGGTCCTTGGAGAGCAGGGCGATCAGGGCCGCCCACAACGCGCCGTATGCCGCCAGCACCCGCCACGACTTCTCGCCGGGCTTGGTGAGGTACACGGCGAGGTAGCAGGCGTGTGCTGCGGCGAAGGCGGCGATGCCGGCCAACTGCAGGTCGGTCTCCAGCAGCAGGTCGCCGGCCGCCGATGCGAGCAGCGCGGCCTGGATCAGCGGGGGGATGTCCTCCTGCGTCCGCGTCCAGGACAGCAGCAGGGGCATCAACGTCACCTTGCTCGTCTGCTTCAGCAGTTTGATGTCGACGGCAACCGCCGCGACATGGATCGCCGCTGCACCCCAGTACGCCGCCAACCGCCGCCGCCCGTTGGCCAGCTGTCCCAGCTTCATACCGCGGAGTCTCCCGCACGCCGGTGTCGTACGGGCTAACCCTCGGTGACGAGCTTCAGACGGCGCCAGGGAACGCGACGGGCGCGCCGCCCCAATTGAGCTGGGTCGTCGAGGTGGTGATCAGAGTCTGGATCGCGAGCGCACGGACCTGGTCCTGCTCGGCGCCCTCGACCAGGTCGGCGTAGACGGCTGCCAGGCGGCGCTCGATCAGCAGGATCAGGCTGCTGGCGGTCTGTGGTGTCGTCACAGCTAACGGCAGGTCGTACGCCGGTTCCGCGGCAACCGGCTTCTCGCCGGCTGCAGTGAGGAGTGCGGCGAGCTTGTCGCGCTGCCGGCGGTGCTGCTCGTACAGCTCGTCCGCAGCCCGGAACTTGGCTCCGTTCAGCTTGCCGCCGGCGACGCCCACGCCGTACAGGGCGGCGTGCTCACCGGCCAGGGCCGACTGGAGGGCATCGACTTGGCTCACTGGGCGGCCTGCTTCTTCTTGACGGTCAGGGACGTCGCCAGCTGGCTCTCGGCGGCAGCGACCATGGCGAGCAGGCGGGCATTCGGCCCGGACAGCTTCGCCGCGGCGATTGCGTGCGCGACGGACAGCTTCTGCTCCCTCGTGGCCAGGTCTGCCATCGCGGCCTCGGCACCCTTCGGGAGGGCCGCTAGCGGGGGAGCGGTCGCCGGACCGGTCCCCGACAGCTCGTTGAGCTTCGCCAGATGCTGAGCGTGGTACTTCGCAGCGGTGGTGAGCTGGGTGCGGAACGCAGGGTAGAGCTTGCTGGCCGCCGTTAGCCGCTGGGCGACTTGAGCCACCTGTCCGGCCGCCGTGGACATGGCCGCGACCACTGCGGGGTCGGTGCTCGGCGTCGGCTTGCCGTCCGGGCCCTTGGTGCTTTTGGAGTCGCCGCCCGTCGCGGGCTCGCCACCCGGGTCGTCCTTGCACCCTGCGAGCAGGGCCGTAGTACCAGCTGACAAGGCAACCGTCCGCAGCGTGGTCCGTCGGGAGACCAGTACTGCCGACCAGCGAGTGAGGGGCTCAGGATCGTTCGGCATAGGCCGAAACCCTATCCCGAACGGAGGTACGTGCTCGGCCACTTCGGTGGGCCGGATATGGTGGGCTACTGCCCTCGGTCGGATCGCCGGGGCGCACGGCGCTGCAGAACGCGGTGTCACAACTGGAGAGAGAGGCAGGTCTACCTGTGAGCCGAAGGACTGACCACACGGACCCCGAGAGCCTCGAAAACTTCCTGCGGCCGCTCGTCGCCCAGTTCGGTTGCGACCTGGAGGCTGCCGAAGTCACGCCGATCGGCAAGCGCCGGCTCCTGCGGGTGCTGGTCGACCGCGACGGCGGAATCAACCTGGACGACGTCGCCGACGTCACCCGGGCCATCTCGAAGGCGCTCGACGCCGACGAGGTGATGGGCGACGGCGCGTACACGCTGGAGGTGTCCAGCCCCGGCGTCGACCGGCCGCTCACGCTGCCGCGGCACTGGCGGCGCAACGTCACCCGGCTGGTCGAGGTCACCCTGGTGGCCGGCGGCAAGGTGACCGGGCGGATCAAGTCCGCCACCGACGAGGCGGCCGAGCTGGACGTCAAGGGCCGGCCGCGGACGATCGCGTACGGCGACATCACCAAGGCCAAGATCCAGATCGAGTTCAACCGGCCAGCCGGCAACGACGAAGCAGAATCCGCCGCTGACGGCGTGCAAGAGGAGAACTGATGGATATCGACATGGCCGTCCTGCGGTCCCTGGAACGTGAGAAGGACATCGCGTTCGACATCGTGGTCGAGGCGATCGAGCAGGCCCTGCTGGTGGCGTACCACCGGACCGAGGGCGCGCAGCAGCAGGCCCGGGTCGAGCTGGACCGCAAGAGCGGGCACGTCACCGTGCTGGCCAAGGAGCTGGCCGAGGACGGTACGGTCGCCCGCGAGTTCGACGACACGCCGGCCGACTTCGGCCGGATCGCGGCCACCACGGCCAAGCAGGTCATCCTGCAGCGGCTGCGCGACGCCGAGGACGAGGTCCGGTACGGCGAGTTCGCGGGCAAGGAGGGCGACATCCTGTCGGGCATCGTCCAGCAGGGCCGCGACCCGCGCTCGGTGATGATCGACCTCGGCAAGATCGAGGCCGTACTGCCGGCGCCGGAGCAGGTGCCGGGGGAGAAGTACGAGCACGGCTCCCGGCTGCGGGTCTACGTGGTCGGCGTCCGCAAGGGCTTCAAGGGCCCGCAGATCACCGTCTCCCGGACCCACCCGAACCTGGTCAAGAAGCTGTTCGCGCTCGAGGTACCGGAGATCGCCGACGGCACCGTCGAGATCACCGCGATCGCGCGCGAGGCCGGGCACCGGACCAAGATCGCGGTCCGGACGCTAAACCCGTCCGTGAACGGCAAGGGCGCCTGCATCGGCCCGATGGGCCAGCGGGTGCGCAACATCATGCACGAGCTGCACGGCGAGAAGATCGACATCATCGATCACAGCGACGACCCGGCGACGTTCGTCGGGAATGCGCTTTCGCCGGCGCAGGTTTCATCAGTGGAGGTCGTGGACGCCGCGGCACGCGCCGCGCGGGTCGTCGTACCGGACTACCAGCTGTCGCTCGCCATCGGCAAGGAGGGGCAGAACGCCCGCCTCGCGGCCCGGCTCACGGGCTGGCGGATCGACATCAGGCCGGATACGGATGTGACTCGTGAGAACGAGAAGGTAGACTGATCTCTCGGTCGGTCGACTGAGTCGTCACCACACCCTGAGGAACTGAAGATTCACACTGCAGACGCGCGCCCTGAGAAGGTTCAGGAGCGTACCTGTATCGGGTGTCGGAAGCGGGACAGTCCGGCTGATCTGCTGCGGATGACGGTTTCCGGAGGACGTGTCCTCCCGGATCCCGCGCATCGGGCACCCGGCCGCGGGGCGCATCTGCACCCGGTGACCGAGTGTCTCGACCTGGCAGAGCGGCGAAAGGCGTTCCCACGGGCCTTCAAGGTCCAGGGTCCGCTTGATATTTCGCTGGTCCGGGCACAGGTGGAGCAGTAGCAATGAGTTGCAACACAGCGAGCGGCCGCCCGGCCGCCCATGGCGCAAGCCGTGAAGACATGAAGGCGGGTCATCGACTCATGACCACTCGATGAGTGTCGAACGATGAGTGCAATGCGATGAGCATGTACGTCAACTAACGGTCCGCGCCCCCAAGGCTCGGACCAGAGGGAGAGTAGTGGCAAAGGTCCGAGTCTACGAGCTCGCGAAAGAGCTCGGAGTTACCAGCAAGGTCGTCCTGACCAGGCTGAACGACATGGGAGAGTTCGTCCGATCGGCGTCCTCGACGATCGAGGCACCCGTCGTCCGGCGGTTGGCGGAAGAGTTCGAGAAGAACCCGCCGAAGAAGCGCGCGGCCAAGAAGGCCGCCGCCAGCACCTCAGCAGCGCCGCAGGCGACCGCGCCGGTCACCCCGGCCGCGCCGAAGGCGCCGAGCGCTGAGACCAGCGCACCGGCTGCCGAGGCACCGGCCGCTCCGGTCAAGGCTGAGCCCACGGTGGTCGAGACCGCCGCGAGTTCTGCCACGTCCGGCGCAGAGGTCACCGAGTCGGCCACCCCGGCCGCCTCAGCTCCGGCCCCGGCCGCCGCTGAGACCAGCACGTCCGCTCCGGCACCGGCTCCGGCCCGTCCGGCGGGCTCTGCGCCGTCCCCGGCCCGTCCGGGCCCGCGGCCTGGCCCGAAGCCCGGTCCGCGCCAGGAGAGCCCGGCCGCTCCGGCGTTCGAGGCTCCGGCGGCCAAGGCTGCCGAGGCTCCGGCTGCTCCGGCACCGGCTCCGGCTGCTCCGGTAGAGGCTCCGGCCGCACCGGAGACCCCCGCAGTGCAGGCTCCTGCCGCCTCCGCGGCGCCGTCGGCTCCGGCCGGTCAGCGTCCCGGCCCGGCAGCACCGCGTCCGTCGGGCGACCGCCCGGCGCCGCGTCCCGCAGGTCCGGGCGGCAACGCCCCGCGTCCTGGTGCCGCGCCGCGTCCCGGTGGTGCCCCCCGTCCGGGTGGCGCCCCGCGTCCGGGAGCTCCCGGTGGCGACCGTGGTGGCCGTCCGGGTGCACCGCGTCCGGGCAACAACCCCTTCAGCTCGACCCAGGGCATGCAGCGCGGTGGCGCGCGTCCGGGTCCGGGTGGCGCTCCGGCGGCCCCGGCCCAAGGTGGTAGCCCGGCGGGTATGCCGCCGCGGCCGCCGCAGGCCCGTACTGGCGGTTCCGACCGTCCGCGCCCCTCGGGTGGCGTACCGGGCGCTCCGCGTCCGAACCCGGCGATGATGCCGAAGTCCTCAGCCGGTACCTTCACCGGCCGTCCGTCGGGCCCCGGCGGCGGTTCGGGTGGTCCTGGTGGCGGCGGTGGCGGCCGTGGCCGTCCCGGCGGCGGTTCCGGTGGTCCCGGTGCCGGTGCCGGCGCGCGTCCCGGTGGCGGCGGTGGCGGTGGCTTCCGTCCGGGTGGTGGCCCCAGCGGTCCCCCCGGTGGTGGCGGTGGCGGTCGTCCCGGCCCGGGCAACCGTGGCCGTGGCGGAACGCAGGGTGCCTTCGGGCGTCCGGGCGGTCCGGCCCGTCGTGGTCGCAAGTCCAAGCGCGCCAAGCGCCAGGAATTCGACAACATGCAGGCTCCGGCCGTCGGCGGCGTGCGCGTCAAGCACGGTGACGGCGAGGTCGTTCGCCTCGCCCGTGGTTCCTCGCTGACGGACTTCGCCGAGAAGGTCGGCGTCGACCCGGCATCGCTGGTCCAGGTGCTGTTCGCCCTGGGCGAGATGGTGACCGCGACCCAGTCGGTCAACGAGGAGACCCTCGAGCTGCTCGGCACCGAGCTGAACTACGACGTTCAGGTCGTCTCACCGGAAGACGAGGACCGCGAGCTGCTGGAGTCGTTCGACATCGACTTCGGCTCCGACGAGGGCGACGACACCAACCTGGCGGCCCGTCCGCCGGTCGTCACCGTGATGGGTCACGTCGACCACGGTAAGACCAAGCTGCTGGACGCGATCCGGCACGCGAACGTCGTGGCCGGCGAGGCCGGTGGCATCACCCAGCACATCGGTGCGTACCAGGTGACGACCGAGGTGGACGGCAAGGAACGCGCCATCACCTTCGTCGACACCCCGGGTCACGAGGCGTTCACCGCCATGCGTGCTCGTGGTGCGCAGGCCACCGACATCGTCATCCTGGTGGTCGCGGCCGACGACGGCGTGATGCCGCAGACGATCGAGGCGCTGAACCACGCCCGCGCGGCCGGTGTGCCGATCGTGGTCGCGGTCAACAAGATCGACGTCCCGGCGGCCGACCCGGTCAAGGTCCGCGGTCAGCTCACGGAGTACGGGCTGGTTCCCGAGGAGTACGGCGGCGACACCATGTTCGTCGACGTCTCGGCGAAGTCGCGGATCAACATCGACGGCCTGCTCGAGGGCGTCGTCCTGACCGCCGACGCTGCGCTGGATCTCCGGGCCAACCCGGACATGCCGGCCCAAGGTCTCGCGATCGAGGCGCACCTGGACAAGGGACGTGGACCGGTCGCGACCGTGCTGGTCCAGCGCGGAACGCTGCGGGTCGGCGACTCGATGGTCGCGGGTCCGGCGTACGGCCGGGTCCGGGCGATGCTCGACGAGCACGGCAACTCGGTCGAGGAGGCCCTGCCGTCACGGCCGGTGCTCGTCCTCGGTCTGACCGCCGTGCCCGGTGCCGGTGACAAGTTCCTCGTGGTGGAGGACGACCGGATGGCCCGGCAGATCGCTGAGAAGCGGGAAGCCCGGGCTCGTGCGGCGGCCAACGCCAAGCGGCGCGCACGTCGTACCCTCGAGGACTTCATGGCCTCGATGGAGAAGGGGCAGACGCAGGAACTGCTGCTCATCCTCAAGGGCGACGGCTCCGGTTCGGTCGAGGCGCTGGAAGACGCGCTGGTCCGGATCGAGGTCAGCGACGAGGTCTCGCTGCGCGTCATCGACCGTGGTGTCGGTGCGATCAACGAGAACGACGTCAACCTGGCCATCGCGTCCGACGCCGTCATCATCGGCTTCAACGTGCGGCCGGCCGGCAAGGCCGGGGATCTGGCCGAGCGTGAAGGCGTGGACATCCGGTTCTACTCGGTCATCTACGCCGCGATCGACGACATCGAGGCGGCCCTGAAGGGCATGCTGAAGCCGATCTACGAGGAAGTCACTCTGGGTCAGGCGGAGATCCGCGAGATCTTCAAGTCGTCGAAGGTCGGAAACATCGCCGGATGTTGGGTCACGAACGGCCTGATCAGGCGCAACGCCAAGATCAGGCTGATCCGCGACGGCGCGGTCATCGTCGAGAACGGCGAGCTGTCCTCGCTCAAGCGGTTCAAGGACGACGCGTCCGAGGTCCGCGAGGGCTTCGAGTGTGGTCTGACCGTGCAGAACTACAACGACATCCGGATCGGCGATGTCGTCGAGGCGTTCGAGCTGCGCGAGAAGGCCCGCAGCTAGTACGCAGCAATGCCCTAGTAACGTCCGGAGTGACGGTTTCTTCTTCCGTCGCTCCGGACGTTACGCATGACGTGGACACAGAGGGAGTGAGCCCTGATGGGTGAAGCAAGGGCGAAGCAGCTGGCCGACCGGATCCAGGTCCTGGTCGCGGAGCTGCTGGAGCGCCGGGTCAAGGACCCGCGACTCGGCTTCGTCACCGTGACGGACGCGAAGCTGACCGCCGATCTGGGCGAGGCGAGCGTCTTCTACACGGTGTACGGCGGCGAGCAGGACCGCGTGTCCACCGCCGCCGCGCTCGAGTCGGCTCGTGGGCTGATCCGCAGCGAGGTCGGCAAGGCACTCGGCCTGCGACGGGCTCCGAGCCTGGCGTTCTACCTGGACGCCGTACCGGAGACCGCTGGTCAGATCGAGGAGTTGCTGGCAAAGGCTCGGCAGGCCGACGCCGAGGTGGCCAAGGCTGCCGCCGGCGCCAAGCCGGCCGGCGATGCCGACCCGTACAAGCACCGCGAGGACGATGACTCCGACGACGAGTGACGCCGTGGACGCGCCTGCCTCCTCTCCGGGGGATGCAGGCGCGTCTGCTGCGTCCAGCACTCCTGTTCCGTTCGATGCGTCCGTTGCCGACGGCATCGTCATCGTCGACAAGCCGGCGGGGCTGACCTCTCATACGGTGGTCGCTCGGGTACGGCGGCTCGCGGGGACTCGCAAGGTGGGTCACGCGGGGACGCTGGATCCGATGGCCACCGGCGTACTGGTGGTCGGACTGAACCGGGCCACGCGGCTGCTGGGACACCTCCAGCTGGCTGACAAGTCGTACGACGCGACGATCCTGCTCGGCGCGACGTCCTCCACGGACGACGCCGAGGGGGAGATTGAGGTTGCAGCTTCTCCGGAGGCGTTGGCCGCGGTGACTCCTTCGGCGATCGACGCGGCCGTGGCGGCATACCGCGGGCCGATCTCGCAGATCCCTTCGAAGGTGTCGGCGATCAAGGTCGACGGCAAGCGTGCGTACGAGCGGGTCCGGGCCGGCGAAGAGGTCGAGCTCAAGGCCCGGAATGTGACGATCAGCCGGTACGACGTACTCGACGTTCGAACCGTTGCCGGCGGCATCGAAGTCGACATCTCGGTCGACTGCTCGAGCGGCACTTACATCCGCGCCTTGGCGCGTGACCTGGGTGCTGATCTTGGTGTTGGCGGACATCTCACGATGCTCCGTCGTACCCGGGTGGGCGCCTTCGATATGTCGTCTGCGCACACGCTGGAAGAGCTGGGGGAGTCGTTCGCCATGCTCCCCATCGCCGACGTAGCCGCCGACACGTTCCCCCGCTTCGACGCGGACGCCGAGCAGGCTGCTGCCATCCGCACTGGGCGGCCGCTACCCGGGCTCAAGCTCACGGCAGGCACCCAAACCGCCATGTTCGCGCCCGACGGCACCTTCCTGGCTCTGTACGAACCCAGCGGCCCCCTAGCCAAACCCACCGCTGTCTTCGTCAGCTAGTACTTCCTCCCCACGCGTCCTGCTTCGTTCGCTGCGCTGGTCGCTCCCGCCCGCCCCCGTTGGTGCGCGGGCTCCTTCGTCGCCCGCTTGGGTGACTGCGATCGTGTCGCGAGGACTCGTCCTCGGTCGGGCTGCCGTGTGGGGCATCATCCCGCGCCCTGCTCTGGTTGCTAGGCGCCCCGCCCCGCCCCCGCGCCGCTGCTCTGATCGCCGTCACCCACCTGGTGACGGCAGTACGCGTCAGGCCCACCAAGGTGCACCGACATTGCGCTGTGCCCGATCGGGTAGAAGTCGGCCGAGGGTAGGTGGAATCGCCCTAATCTTTGAGGGGTGAAGCCTTGGCTGGTGGGTGGGGTGTTGGTGCTGGCGTGGGCCGGGTTTGTCGTTCACAACTTCGCTGATCTTCCGGGGCAGACGTTCGTCAGTCCGGAAACGTTGTTGCCGTCGCTGGGGTTCGCGGGATCGCGGTGCTCTGGCTGACGGGTGCGCGGCAAGCGGCCGCCTGGGCTTCGCTGTTCTGGGGTGGGCTGCATCTGGTCGGTGGGGCGATCGTGAGCGTGCTGCCGCTGCCGATTCTCCCGTTCGATCCCGAGCAGTCGCTGCGGCATTACCTCTTCCACGTGCTGTACGGCGTTGCGCAGGTGCCGCTGCTCGTCGTCGCGTGGAACAGCAGACGCGTGTCTACGGATGGATTGCGGGTACTCGAGGACAGGAAGTAGTGGACGCCGGTTAGGGCACCTTGAGCGCAAGGAGTGGGCGGGAGCGGCTGCGTAAGGAGCGCAGCGAGCAGAGTAGGACGCGTGGGGATCACCCGACCACGGCAGACGCGTGGGGACACACCTAACCCACAGCAGCCCCACGCAAGACGCCAACCTCGCAACACGACCGCTGTCACCCCAGCGGGCGACGAAGGAGCCTGCGCACCCGGGGTGGGCGGGAGCGGTCAGCGTAGGGAGCGCAGCGAGCGGAGCAGGACGCGTGGGGATCACCCCACCACAGTTGACGTTGACTCTTACGCGCGGAACCGGCGTTACTCTCCCTTGGCGCCAGCTTCGAATGGAGACGAGGTGGCGGTGCGCTTGATTCGGAGCTGGGCGTCGACTGCGGCTTTGTGGTGCCAGCGGGTGCGTTGCCAGCGTTGGAGTAGTGAGCGGCGGCGGCGGGTGTCCAGGTCTTGGGTCATTGCTGTTCGGAGGGCGCTGGTGGTTTGCATGAGGTCTGTGTAGGCAGTTGCGGTCAGCGGACCGGTTGCGTCGGGCGACCTCTGGAGTAGGGCGTCGAGTAATTCCTGGACGTCGCCGTAGCGGGCTCGGGCTGACTCCGACATGAAGAGGCCGCCCTTCGAGTAGTACCAGGTGCGGTACGACTCGTGGAGTTGCTGGAGCTGGCTGCGGGTCGGTTGGGTGCGGGGCCAGCGGGGGACGGCGCCGGTTGCCTTCCAGAGTTCTGGGTAGGCCGCGAGCCGTTGGTCGCGGAGGTTCTCGTCGATACCGGCGCGGGTGGAGATCCAGCTGTTGACGAGGGCGATCACCCCGGCGGTCAGCAAGGCGAGGACCCCGGTTACCACGGCGCGCGTCAGCTCGGTCGACATCTGTCGCAGTTTGAACCCGCTTCTCCCGATCAACAAGAGCTAGCGTGGGCTGCTTGATCGGGACACTGACGGGGAGGTTGCCGTGCGGTTGGAGCTGGCGCGCATTCTGGCTGCTAGGGAGCAGATCGATCCGGTGTTCCGGGAGACGCCGCAGTACGAATGTGGACCGCTCGGAGACGTGCTCGGGTGCCGGGTGGTGCTGAAGGTGGAGACGCTGAATCCGGTTCGTTGCTTCAAGGGGCGTGGGACGGAGACTGTTCTGAGCAGGCTGCCTGAAACCGGCGCTGTTGTTTGTGCGAGTGCGGGGAATCTTGGGCAGGCGCTGGCCTACAGCGGGCGGCGGCGGGGGATCGGGGTGACGGTGGTCGCGTCGGTGGCGGCCAATCCGTTGAAGATCGAGCGGATGAAGGTGCTGGGGGCCGACGTGATGCTGGTGGATGGGGAGATCGAGGCAGCGCTGGAGACCGCCGAGCGGTTTGCGGCTGAGACGGGTGCGTTCTTGGTCGAGGACAGCAAGGACGTCGGTACCTGCGAAGGGGCGGCGACGATCGGGGTCGAGCTGTCGGAGCTACCCGTTGAGCTCGACGCGGTGCTGATCTCGCTCGGCGCGGGCGCGATGGCGTCCGGGGTGGGGTTTGCGGTGAAGAGTCTGTGCAAGGGGACCGAGGTGATCTGCGTTCAGCCGGAGCAGGCGCCGGCGATGACGTTGGCGCTGAGGGCCGGTCGGCCGGTCGAGGTCGGGGCTCCCGACACTATCGCCGACGGTGTCGCAGGGAGGTACGTGATCCCGGAGGTACTCGAGGATCTGGCCAAGGTTGCGGACGATGCGGTCCTGGTGACGGAGGCCGGCATCGTCGAAGCGATGCGTCTCATCCACACGCATGCAGGGCTGGTGGTCGAACCGGCCGCGGCGCTGGGCATCGCCTCGATCCTGGAGAGCAACGGCCGGTACGCCGGGAAGACCGTCGCCACCATCCTCTGCGGAAGCAACGTCACCCCCGCGGACTTCAACCGCTGGATCGCCTAGGAGACGTCCGGGCGGGTCATCAGCGGGGAGCGCAGGTGTAGCTCCAGGTTGGAAGTCGTCAGGGGCACGGTGCTCCACGTTGCCACCGCTGTTCCCGCGTTGATCACCAGCCGCACGCGATGCGGGGTGGTGATGACGAAGAGATCGGCGACGAAGGTGTCGTCCTGCCAGGCGGCGCTCGCGACGACCGGGCGGCCGGGTGGAGGGCTCTCGCGCCAGTCGCCGTGGCCTACCGAGATCTTGAGCGATGGGCCCAGTTGCAGGAGCCAGCCGGCGGCGACCGGCTCGACAGCCACGGTGGTCCCAGTGGGCAGAGCGGCGTTGTCAGCGGAGGCGTCGATCGTCGCGCGCGCCGAGCGAGACGGGTGCGCTGAGCCGGGTACGGGGGTGAAGGACAGTTGTCGCAGGCGATCCGCGAGCAGTTCGTCGTCCTGAGCGCTGTCCGGGTTGTCCAGGGCCGGTAGGAGGCAGTCCCAGAAGAGGCCGGGCAGGACGTCTGTTGGGTCGACGGCGCCGGTGAGGACGATGACGAGTTCGTGGGACGGTACGACCACGCAGTACTGACCGTAGGCGCCGCCCGTGGTACCCGTGGCGCGAGATCCAGAACTGGTAGCCGTACCCGCGAAGGAAGTCCGGATTCTCAGACCAGTTGGGGAGCGGCAGGGTCTCGATCTGCGGGCTGGTCGCGAGGTCGAGCCATTCGCGCGGGACAAGCTGGCGGTCGCCCCAAACCCCGCCGCGGAGCAGCAGTTCGCCGAAAGCAGCGACAGCCTCGGTCGTGAGGTGGAGACCGTGGAAGCCGAAGGCGGCACCGCTCGCCACCCGGTCCCACTCGGCGCCCTCGATCCCCATCGGCTGGAACAACCGCTCGTCGAGAAACTCCGGCAAGCTCCGTCCGGTGACCCGCTCGACCATCCGGGCGAGGATGTAGGTGGTCGAGTTGTCGTAGGTGTGCCGGGTTCCCTCAGCGTTGGCGAAGGGCACACGCAGGAAGCCCCTCACCAGGTCGCCGGGCTCCAGTCGCCAAGCCTCATCAAGACTGTCCGGGTCATGCCCCGCCGTCATGGACAGCAGGTGATGCACGGTGATGCGGCGCCCCTGGGCCGAGACATCGGCCGGTACGTGGTCCGGCAGCACGTCCACCACCCGGTCGTCCAGCGACAGCAGCCCGTCGGCGATCGTCAGCCCGACGGCGACCGACGTGAACGACTTGGTCAGCGAGTAGAGCAGGTGGACGCGCTCCGCGGAGTACGGCGTCCACCAGCCCTCCACGACCACGTGACCGCGATGCACAACCATGAGCGAGTGGCACTCGACGGATCGCGCTTCGAGCTGGTCCAGCAGCGCGCCGACCGCCCGGGACGACATTCCTGACGCGGCCGGCGTCGACCTGGGCAGTAGGGGCATCCGGGCACGCTAACAACTCCGCCCGCCGGAGTCACCGGGATATCAGCGGCTGTTGCGCCGGCGGAACAGCTTCTTCAGGCCTTGAGTGGATTGGAAAAGCAGGGGCCACGCCGCAGACGGCGATGAGGATGGTCTGGTTGTGGTGGGCGGGTATTCCGGTGCGATGAGGGAGACTTCCTTCGCATCCAACGCCGCGAGCTGTCGGTCCGACGGAGCCAGGGTTGTCGCAGGGCATGGCGGTTGCTTCGGCCAACTGCGTGCGCCCGCAACAGCTTTCGTCTAGCGGGCGACGCAGGAGCCCGCGTTCAGGGCGGGTGGGAGCCTGGCGCTGAGTGAGCGAGGGACGAGCGAGCGGGGTGGCAGGCGTGGGGAGAACGCCTGCCGCCGGATGGCCGTGGGTTGGTTGGCAGGCGTAGAGGATGGGCTGGAGGGTGCCGGTGCTGACGTCGTAGCCGGCCGCCGTCCATTGGGTGTTGCGCTCGAAGATATGGGTGAGCATGGTGCCGCCGGGGAAGGTGAGTTTGGTGCCGTTGGCGCGGATGATGATCGACGGGTAGTCGCCGTTCGCGCCCCACATGCCTTCGGTGACGACGTCGTGAGACGTGTTGAGATCGATGACGCCCCGCTCGACTCGGGTGACCCCAGGGTTCCGGGTGTTCCAGATCAGCCCGGTGGTGCCGTCGGAGGCGTACTGCTGGCCGCCGATCGACGTGCCTTCGATGTCGCGGGCCCAGACGTCGCCCTCGTCCGCGCCGGGCAGTGCGGTCGGTTGGGTGTTCCAGTTCTTCCACAGGTAGCTAGTCGCCCCGAACCCACCGTCAGGGACGACCCGCCCCACGATCAGACCCTCGTCCGAGATGTCGTCGAGGTACTCGACGGTGGCGCCGGCCGGAGTCGGGAGCAGCCGCGGCTGACGGCCCGCCGGCCAGACGAAGGCGACGTGCTTGCCGAGCGCCTCGTCCCAGCTGAGGCCGACGATGTCCTGGCGGGCGTTCATCCCGTGGAAGGTCGGGAACTTCAGGCTGGCAGGGATATCGAGGATCCGGTACGAGTCGGTCTTGGCCGAGTAGATCCAGTACTCGTCCTTGTCACTGCCATAGGTGGTACCGAGCACCAGCCCACCGTTGATCACCGAGTAGCCGAACGACTCGGCACCGGCCAGCGAAGTGCCGAGCCAGCGCGGTACGCCGTCCACCCAGAGCACTGCTTGCGGATGCTGGTGTCCGTCGCGGTTGGCCTCGCCGAGGACGTATCGGCCGGACGGGTCCGCGGTGGTGGCCTGGCTCGATCCGGGCAGCGAGTCGGCCGGTAGGTTGAGTACGGTTTTGACGCAGTTCGCCCGTCCTGCTTGGGTTTCCGGGCCGGCGGCGAAGGCCTGTGTGGCCCGTACCGTCGTCCGGACCGAAGTTCGGTCCGGACGACCTTTTGCAGCAACGTGCAAAAGCGGAACTCAGACGTCGATGCGGGAGCCCATGATGACGACGCGATCGCGCGGCAGGCTGAAGTACTCGGCGGCGTCGGCGGTGATGCCGGAGGTGGCGATGAAGAGCCGCTTGCGCCAGCGCGTCATCCCCGGCGCGTCGCCGAGACCCAGTTCGATCGTCGACAGGAAGTACGAGGTGTCTTCGAGATCGGCCGACATCTCGGGGCTCTTCTCGGCCGCCAGGCGCAGTACCGCGGGGACGTCCGGCGTCTGCATGTAGCCGAAGCGGGCGGCGACGTGGATGATCCCGTCGTCGAGGTGACCGAGGTCGTCGACGGTGATGCTGTCGGCGACGTCGACGTGCGGGACCGGGTCCGTCTCGATCGACAGGATGAGGACGTGCTGGTGCAGGATGTGGTTGTGCTCGACGTTGGCGCGCATCGCGAGCGGCACGCTGGTCTTGCTGCGGTTCAGGAAGACGGCGGTACCAGGCACCCGCTGGAGTGGCGGCGAGGACTCGTGCAGCTGGTCGATGAACTCGCGCAGCGGCCCCTCCCGCTCCTCGCGTCGTTTCGTCACGATCACCCGGCCGCGTTGCCAGGTGGTCAGCACGGTGAACACCGTGATCGCGATGATCAGCGGCAGCCAGGCGCCGTGGGCGATCTTGGTCAGGTTGGCCGCGAGGAAGAGCAGCTCGACGGTCAGGAAGATCGCGGCGCCGATGATGACGAGCCAGAGCGGCTTCTTCCACTGGCGCCGCACGATGTAGAAGAACAGGATCGAGTTGATCGTGATCGTGCCGGTGACGGCCATACCGAAGGCGAACGCCAGCGCCGCTGAGCTTTCGAACGCGAAGACCAGCGTGAGTACGGAGATCATCAGCGCCCAGTTGACCCACGGCACGTAGATCTGGCCGATCGCCTCCTCGGACGTGTGGGTGATCCGCAGCCGCGGCAGGTAGCCGAGCTGCACCGCCTGGTGGGCGACCGAGAAGGCGCCGGTGATCACCGCTTGCGAGGCGATCACGGTGGCGGCGGTGGCGAGCAGTACCAGCGGCAGCCGCGCCCAGCTCGGTACCAGCAGGAAGAACGGACTGCTGATGTGGCTGGCGTCCGAGAGGATCAGCGCGCCCTGACCGAGGTAGCTCAGGATGCAGGCCGGGAAGACGAGGAAGAGCCAGGCCCGGCTGATCGGTCCACGGCCGAAGTGACCCAGGTCGGCGTACAGCGCCTCGGCGCCGGTGATGGCCAGCACGACGGCGGCCAGCGCGAAGAACGCGATCGAGAAGTGACCGGTCATGAAGCCGATCGCGTACGTCGGCGAGAGCGCCTTCAGGATCTGCGGGTGGTCGACGATGCCGCCGATCCCGGCCACGCCGATCACGGTGAACCAGACGATCATCACCGGCCCGAACGAGCGCCCGATCTTCGCCGTACCGAGCCGCTGGACCGCGAACAGCACCAGGATGATGGTCGCGGTGATCGGCACGACCCAGTCGTCGAATCCGGGCTGGACCACCTTCAGGCCCTCGACCGCCGACAGCACCGAGATGGCCGGTGTGATCATCGAGTCGCCGAAGAACAGTGACGCGCCGAAGATGCCGAGCCCGGCCAGGATGTACTTCGTCCGGTTGCTGCCCGGGACGGCCTTGCCCCGGATCAGCGTGATCAGGGCGAGGATGCCGCCCTCGCCGTCGTTGTCGGCCCGCAGCACCAGCAGCACGTACTTGATCGTGACGATCAGTGTCACCGACCAGAAGATCAGCGAGATGATCCCGAACACGTTGTCGGTCGTCACCGGCACCGGGTGCGGGTCACTGGGGTTGAAGACCGTCTGGATCGTATAGATCGGACTGGTCCCGATATCGCCGAACACGACCCCCAGCGCGCCCACCATCAGAGCCGCCTTCGCGATCGTCCGGCTACCGCCCGCGGCCTTCTCCGTCTCAGTCACGGGGGAATTCAACCACCCGGAGGGGCGGATCCAGTGGCAGAGGGCTCAGAGCGCCGGTACGTCGGCGCGGATCACCAGCAGGCGGTGGAGCATGGTCAGCTCGATCGTCGACTGGAGTTGAGGGCGGAGGCGGGCCAGGCAGAGGCTGCCGCCGGCGTCCTCGGCGAGTTTGTGGAGTCTGACGAGGGCGCCTAGGCCGCTCGAGTCGCAGAACATCAGGTCCGCCAGGTCGAGGATGACGGCGCGGCCGGCTTCGGCCAGCGGCTGGGCTTCGGCGAGAAACCGGGCGGTGGTGCCGAAGTCGAGTTCGCCGGAGACCGTGATCACGACGTCCGAGCCGCGATCCAGGACCTCCAGCGAGAGCAGGTCGTCAGTCACCGGACGACGCCACGCAGCGTGCGGGTGTCGACCAGTTCCTGGGCGACGTCGCGGAGCTTGACGTTGTTCTGCTGGGAGTAGCGCTTGAGGATCTCGAAGGCGCCGGCGTCGTCGAGGTCGAAGCGCTCCATCAGGATGCCCATCGCCTGGCCGACCAGCTTGCGCGCGTCGACGGCGGCGGCCATCGTCTCGCTGTCCCGGGTCGAAGCGACGGCGATCGAGGCGTGCCGGGCCAGGATGTGCGCGATCGCCTCGTCGTCGACGGAGAACGCGTGCGGCTCGGTGTTGAACAGGGAGAGTACGCCGATCAGCTGTTCGCCTGACCACATTGGCACATGCAGCGCCGACCCGATCCCGTACTGCGTGAACCGGTCCGACAAGGCCGGCCAGCGTGTCTCGGTGGCCGTGTCGGGGACGTGGACCGTGACGCCTTGGTTGACTGCGGTGAGCAACGGCCCGTCACCGAGCTCGGACTGGGCCTCGTAGATCGCGGTGACCACCGGGTCGGTCACCGCGGCGATCTCCCGGCTGCCCCGGACGGTGAGCGTGACGCCGGCGTACGAGCACGCCTCGGCCTGGAGCGCGAACTGGACGACCGACTCGACCGTTTCGGTCATCCCATGCGCGTCGTGCAGCTCGACCGCGAGACGGGCGAAGGCATCCGCTCCGAATGCCTCCTGCAGGTCTCCGGGATCGGAGAGCCGGGCGTACTGATCCATGGCGCAATCATGCACCGCCCCACCCCCAACCCAGCCGTGTGGCACGGAATTGAGGCCCAGACCGTTGTGTCAGCGGACAGGCGCTCCGAAGGCCAGCAAAGCGGTGTCATCCGCGAGTCGCGGACCGAAGCCGGCCAGTACTTCGGAGAGTGCCGCGACGAGCGCGTCCGGTGACGTACCGGCGTACTGGCCGGCGAGCGCGCGGAGGGCGTCCGGACCGTACAGATCGCGCTCGCCGTTGACGCGGGCCTCGGTCAGGCCGTCGGTGTAGAGAAGGAGCAGATCGCCCGGCTCCAGCGCCACCTCAGTCTGCGGGAACTGTGAGTCCGGCAGGATGCCGATCAATGTGCCGTCGGGGCTGGGCAGGTACTTGCAGGTGCCGTCGACGCGGATGAGCAGCGGTGGCGGGTGGCCGCCGGAGGCGAACCGCAGGGCGATCTGGCCAGTCTCGGAGCTCTGCAGGGTGCCGAAGACTGCCGTGCAGTAGCGCAGGTCCCCGTTGGAGAAACGCTCGTACAGCAGCTCGTTGAGGGTGCTTAGTGCTGCTGCCGGGTTGTGCATCGCGGCAGCGCGCAAGGTGTAGCGGGCCAATGAGGTCACGGCCGCGGCAGCTGGACCCTTGCCGCAGACGTCGCCGAGGAAGAACCCCCAGCGTTCGCCGTCGATGGCGAAGACGTCGTAGAAGTCGCCGCCGAGCTCATCGGGTGAGGCGGTGTGGTAGTACGCCGCCGTGCTCACGCCGGGGACAGTCGGCATGGTTGCCGGTAGCAAGGATTGCTGGAGAACGGCGAGGGCGTCCTGGAGCCGGGTGCGGTCTTCCTCGGCCTGGCTGCGAGCCAATTCGGCTGCCTTGCGCTCGCGCAGCAGCTCCTCCTCGTACGCGCGCCGGATCTGCGCATCGAAGACGGTGGTGCGGATCTGGCCCGAGACCACGGCTGAGGACACGAGGACCGGCATTCGGGTGGAGTCGGCTCGTTTGAGTTCGAGAGCTACGCCGGCCACCTCACCTTGCAGCCGCAGCAGGGGAGCGAAGTGGGTCTCGTGGTAGAGCTTGCCGCCGATGCTGAGCAGGTCGGCGAAGCGGAGTCGTCCGACCACGGCGTCGCGGTCGAGGCGGAGCCAGCCGAGCAAGGTGTTGTTGATGCTGACGATGGTGCCGTCGATCGCCGTCGTCAGATGGCCGCAGGGGTAGGTGTCGTCGTCGGCGGTCATCGCAGTGTCGCGAGGAAGTCGGTGATCGCGCGATTGGTTGCCTCGGGCGACGAAAGGTGCGGGCAGTGGCCGGTCGCGTCCAGGGTGACGAGGGTCGAGCCGTCGACGGCGGAGTGCACGTAGGCGCCGACCTGACGTGGGGCGATCAGGTCTTCGGTCGACTCGAGGATGAGGGTGGGCACGCGTACGCCGGCCAGGTCGGTGCGGGAGTCGGAGAGGAACGTAGTACGGGCGAACACGCGAGCCATCGCGGGGTCGGTGGCGCAGAAGCTGTTGGTGAGTTCCTCGCCGAGTTCGGGGCGGTCCGGCGTACCCATGATCGCCGGTGCCATCGCGGCGGACCAGCCGAGGTAGTTGGACTCCAGCGAGCTGAGCAGCTCGTCGATGTCTTGCGCGGTGAAGCCACCGCGGTAGTCGCCGTCGTCGATGTAGCAAGGGGAGGGCGCGACCATCACCAGCGCGCCGATCCGGGGCGGCGCCTTTTGGGCGGCCAGTACGCCGATCATCGCGCTGACCGAGTGGCCGACGAAGACCGCGTCGGTCAGGTCGAGCGCGGCGCAGACCTCCACCACGTCATCGGCATATCCGCCAAGCGTCGAATAGCGCACTTCGTCGAACGCAGCCAGCTCGGATCGCCCGGAGCCGACGTAGTCGAAAAGCACGATCCGATACTCCGAGGCCAGCGCGGGAACCGTCAGCCGCCACATGTTCTGGTCGCAGCCGAACCCGTGGGCCAGGACGACCGTTCGCCCGTCCGGATTCCCCGTGACGACGACGTTGTTCCGGCGCAAGGTGTCCATCCGGTCATCCTTGCACCCAGGACCCGTTGTTCAGGAGGTACGGAACGTCCGGCGGTAGGCGGTGGGGGAGATGCCGGCCGTCTCGCGGAGCTGCTGCCGCAGGTTGGTGCCGCTGCCGAGGCCGGTGCGGTCGGCGATCTGGTCGACTGTCAGGTCGGTGTCCTCGAGCAGTTGGCGGGCGTAGTCCAAGCGCTGCATGGCCAGCCAGGTGCCCGGGCTCACGCCGGTCTCGGCGCGGAATCGGCGGGTGAAGGTCCGTACGCTCATCCGGGCGTGGGCGGCGAGCTCGACCAGGCTCAGCGGGCGGCCCAGTTGCTCGGCGGCCCAGGCTCGGGTGGCCGCAGTACCGCCGTCTTGTCCAGGCGGAATCGGGCGCCAGACGTACTGCGCTTGCCCGCCATCACGCCTCGGCGGTACGACGCACGCGCGGGCGACCGAACTCGCGACGGCGCTGCCGTGGTCGTGGCGGATGACGTGGAGGCAGAGGTCGATACCGGCTGCCACTCCGGCGGAGGTCAGTACGTCGCCGTCGTCGATGTAGAGCACCATCGGATCCACTTGTACTGCGGGGAACAGTTGCTGGAACTCCTCCGCCTCGGCCCAATGAGTCGCGGCGGGCCGGCCGTCGAGGAGTCCGGCGGCGGCCAGTACGAAGGCGCCGGTGCAGATTGCGAGGAGCCGGGTGCCGGGGCGGAGGTGCTTGAGGGCGCGCAGTACGTCGTCGTCGAGCAGGCCGTCGTTGGTGACGATGTCGTGGAGCAGGCGGGTGGGCGGGATCACGACGGTGTCGGCGGTAGCAAGCACGGAGGCGTCGTGCTGGACGGTGATCGAATAGTCCTCGGCAGTGCGTACCGGCTCGCCGTCGATGGTGCAGGTGATGACCTCGTAGAGCGGGCGGTCGTCGGCTGCTTGGGCCCCGCCGAAGATCCTCGACGGGATGGCCAGCTCGAACGGGACGACGCCTGGCAGGGCCAGGACGGCGACGCGATGCGGTGATACGGACATGGCCCGATAGTTTCACATGATGTCCATCAGGCCAGTAGGCAGCGGGCTGGGCAACCGAAAGACTTCTTGCCATGACGACGATGAACGCGGTGGTGGCCCAAGGGATCGGTGGACCTGAGGTTCTGCAGTTGCAGGAGGTGGAGCGGCCGGTCCCGGGGCTGACCGAGATCCTGGTCCGGGTCCGCGCGGCCGGGATCAACCCGACGGACTGGAAGGCTCGCGCAGCAGGCGGCCGGGTCGGCGCTGACGACTTTCCGCTGATCCTGGGTTACGACGTGGCCGGCGTGGTGGAGCAGGTGGGTGGTGGCGTGACCTGGTTGAAGGTGGGGGACGAGGTACTCGGGATGCCCAAGTTCCCGGTGCTGCCGGGTGGCTACGCGGAGTACGTCGTTGCGCCGTCGAGGCACTTCGTTCGGAAGCCGTCGGTGTTGAGCTTCGAAGAAGCCGCGGGGTTGCCGCTTGCTGCGCTGACCGCGTGGCAGGGGCTGGTCGATACCGCGCGGTTGAGCGCGGGACAGCGGGTGCTCGTGCATGCGGCCGCCGGGGGAGTCGGCCATCTGGCTGTCCAGATCGCGAAGAGTCTCGGCGCACATGTGATCGGCACCGCGAGTGCACCCAAGCACGATTTCGTCCGCTCGCTCGGCGCGGACGAGGTGATCGACTACCGCTCGGTGGACTTCGCCGACGTACTACGTGAGTCCCCGGTCGATGTGGTTTTCGACCCGATCGCGGGCGACACCAGCCTGCGCTCGGTACAAGTCCTCAAGGACGGCGGCGTGCTCGTCTCGATCCTCAACGTCGAGGACGACGCGGCCGCCGAGGCGAAGCGGCGCGGCATCAACGCCGACTTCACCCTGGTCGAGCCCGACCGCCTCGCGTTGACCGCCATCACCGACCTGGTAGACGCCGGACAGTTGAGAGTGGAGATCGACTCGGTCTTCCCGCTGGCCGAGGCGGCCGACGCGCATCGCCGCGGTGAGACCAACGCCGCCAGCGGCAAGATCGTCCTCCGCGTGGCTGATTAACTCACTCACTCACTCACTCACTCACCTGTGCGCGTCGGCTGAGGACGGCGAAGGCGATCGTGGAGAGCGTGGTCAGGGCGGCCGGGAGGAAGAAGACGTGGGGGAGGCCGATGGCTGCGACGCCCAGGCCGCCGATCGCGCCGCCGATGGCTGAGCTGACGGGGATCGAGCTGAGGAAGATACCGGACGCTGTGCCGACGCCTTCGGGGTACAGATGCTGGGCGATCGAGACGCCGAGGGCGCCGACGCAGGCCCAGAGTCCGGCCGTGAGTGCTTGGCCGACGAAGAGGGCCGCTACGGAAGTACTGGTGGCGTAGGCGAGGTTGCCGGCCAGGCCGAGGGCGGCTCCGACGGTCATCACCTTGAGCCCGCCGAAACGATCCGCCAGGCGGGCGACGAGCGGGAGCATCAGCAGCTCCAGCAGGGGCTGGATGCCGATCACGGCGCCGCGCATGGTGTCGGAGACGTGGAGCTGGTCGGCCATGTAGATGGGCAGGTAGCCGAACTTGATGGTGTCGCCGGTCATCGCGAGGACACAGATCGCGGTGAAGACCAGCAGCGGCATCATGTGGTCGATCTGGCGCCGGCTGGTGGAGCGCGGGATCAGGGTGACGTCGTCGTACCGCTCCACGCGCTGCCGGCCGAGCGGGATCATCTGGGCGAAGACGCAGGTCGCGGTCGCCACCAAGAGCGCGCGGAGGCCGAACTGCCCGCCGAACCAGCTTCCCGCGACGGGACCGATCATCCAGCCGATCACGAACGCCATTCGGACGGTCGCGACGACTCGGTTGTCCGCCTTCGTCGGATGCCGGCTCAACTCGTCTCGGCAGGCCGCGAACAGCTGGGCCATCGACCCACCGGACACGCTCAAGGCGATCGCACTGATCACGAAGGGCAGCCACACGGTGTTGGCCGCCGCCATCGCGAGCCACCCGACCGTGCCGACCAACGCACAGACCCGGAACCACAGGAGCCGCTCAGGAGTCCGGTCCGACAACCGCCCGACCAGATATCCCGCAACGGGCGCCGCCAGGTTCGTCACGTAGTACAGCCCGGCGACGGGCAGCGGCGTGTGCAGCTCCCGGACGAGGAAGAGCGTCAGCTGAGGCGTGGCCGCCGACATCCCGATCCCCGCGATCAGCAAGGCCAGGAACGACGCCCGGTAGACCTTCGACCGGAAGACGATCCCCAACGCAGACCCGGACCGGTCGAGCATCACCCTCCCCTAAACCGCTTCAGCTACCTCCCGAACCCTATCCGAGCGGCAACGTACTCTTGAGGGGTGCGTTCTCGTCCCACACTTACCTGGTCTCCAGGGCCTGATGTGCTGTCGCTTGCTCCTGGGGTTACGGATGTCGCGGCGGTTGCCGACGTAGTCAGTGGTGGGCGTGTGGTGGTTTTGAGTGGGGCCGGCATTTCTACCGAGTCGGGGATTCCGGATTATCGGGGTGAGACGGGGAGTCTGCGGACTCATACGCCGATGACGTACGGCGACTTCGTGGGGAGTGCGGCGGGGCGGCAGCGGTACTGGGCGCGGAGCCACCTTGGCTGGCGGACGATCGCCCGGGCCGATCCGAATGCCGGGCACCGGGCCGTGGCCGCGTTGCAGGCTCGGGGGTATGTCGACGGGGTCATCACCCAGAACGTCGACGGGCTGCACGGTGCTGCCGGGGCGCGGGATGTGATCGAGCTGCATGGGAACCTCGATCGGGTGATCTGTCTGGACTGCCGGCAGACGACTCCGCGGGAGGAGCTCGATCGGCGGTTGCGTTCGGCCAATCCCGTCTTCGACGCGCAGGCGACGCGGATCAACCCGGACGGCGATGTCGAGCTGCCGGACGAGGTGGTGAAGGACTTCCACCTGGTCGACTGCACCAACTGTGGATCGTCGCTGCTCAAGCCGGATGTCGTCTTCTTCGGCGAGAACGTGCCGAAGACCCGGGTCGAGCGGTGCTACCGCCTGATCGACGACGCCCGTGCGGTGCTCGTCCTCGGTTCGTCGCTGACCGTCATGTCCGGCTTCCGCTTCGTCCGGTACGCCGCGAAGGCCGGCAAACCCGTCCTGATCATCAACCAGGGCCTCACCCGCGGCGACCCGTACGCCGCCGTACGGGTGAACCTCCCGCTCGGCGAGGCGCTCACCAGCCTCACCGGCGCACTCCTCTGACGGCGGCCTTTTCGGGTGCGAGGATGCCGTCGTGGAGTCCTACGTCGAGCATCCGCCGCTGCCGGAGCTGGCGACGATGGTGCGCACGGTGTGGATCCAGCGCACCGGCGACACGGCGTACCTGCAACGGCATCTGCCCACCGGCGGCGTCGAGATCCACTTCCCGATCGGTGGCCGACCGCAACTGCTCGGCCCGTTGACCGGTCCTGAGCTGGAAGTCATCCCGCCGCACACGACGATCGTCGGCGTCCGCTTCCATCCCGGGACGCCGCCGCCGCTCCCAACCGTGCTCGACGACCTGGTGGATCAGCGGCTCGGCCTGACGGACCTATGGCGCAACTCGGCCGACCGTCTCGTCGACACAGTCGCCTCAGCCGGTACGCCGGAACGCGGGCTGCTCCTCTTGCAAGCCGATCTCCTGCAGCAATTCCGGCGTACCGGCGCAGTGGACGTCTTGGTCGGCGAAGCCGTGCAGGCGCTGATGCCCTGGCGCCCGGTCAACATCGACACCCTCGCGACCCACCTCGCCCTGTCGCCCAGCCAACTCCGCCGCCGCTGCCTCCAAACGGTCGGTGTGACTCCCAAGGTTCTCCAACGAACCCTGCGCTTCCAAGGCTTCCTCGCCCTGGCCCAAGCCGGCGCCACCCCCAGCGGCCGACGCGGTACCGACGGCATGGCGGGCCTGGCAATCGACACCGGCTACGCCGACCAGGCCCACCTGAGTCGAGAATGCCTCCGCCTCACCGGCGTCACCCCCACCCAACTCCTCGGCGGCGACCTAGAACGCTGCCACTGCGGCCACGACCACTCCGCCTCCTACCAACCCTTCCTCGCCACCCGGGACCGGCACTTGCACGATTTGTTCAAGACCGAGGCGGTACACCGCTCGTAGGTTCGGACCCATGCCCGACCTGGCCGCGACTCTCGACGGTGAGTTGTTCAGACCCGACTCACCGGGCTACGACGCTGCCCGCCGTCCGGTCAACGTCGCCTACCAGGACGTGCGGCCGCGGCTCGTGATCCGGTGTCGGTCGGTCTCAGACGTCGCCAACGCGATCCGCTACGTGGCCCGTACGGGCGATCGTCTTGCCGTTCGTGGGGGCGGGCATTGCTTTGCTGGGCGGTCGTCGACGGATGGGGTTTTGCTCGATCTGTCCGGGCTCGACGGGATCTCGGTGGTCGGTGAGGTGGCGACGATCGGAGCGGGGGCGCGGCTGGCGCAGGTGTACTCGACGCTCCACGCCCAGGGGCGCACCTTGCCGGCAGGGTGTGGGCCGACCGTTGGGATCGCCGGGTTGACGCTGGGCGGCGGGATCGGGCTGCTGGGGCGGCGGTACGGATTGACCTGCGATCGGCTCATCGGCGTACAGGTCGTGCTGGCGGATGGCAGCGTGGTGGATTGCGATGCGGACCACGAGCCCGACCTGTTCTGGGCTCTGCGTGGTGCGGGCGGCGGTCAGTTCGGTGTGGTGACGGTACTTCGATTCGCCACGGTTCCCGAGCCGCTGGCTACCCGGGTCGAGGCGCGCTGGTCGGGTGGTGCTCTCGAGGACGTCGTGTCGGCCTGGCAGACCTGGGCGCCGGATGCGCCGGACGAACTAACCGTCAACCTCAGCGTCGCCTCGGAGCCCGGCCTGCCGATGGAGGCGACGCTCTTCGGTGCTTCTCTGCTCGGCGAGGGACCGACGCGGGAGCTGCTGCAGCCGTTCGTGTCGTCGGCCGACACGGTGGACTTAAGCGCTGGGCTGCCTTTTCACCGGTTGAAGAGCACCTTCGCCGATCCGCGGGGTGTTCCTGCGGTGCGGATGCGATCGGAGTTCTTCTCGCAGCCGATGTCCGCGGGAACGGTCTCGTCGCTCCTGTCCCAGCTGGAGAAGGGGGGACGGGAGATCGCCTTCACCGCGATGGGTGGGGCGTACAACCGCGTCGCCGAGGACGCGACGGCGTTCGCTCATCGGGGCGAACGCTTCCTGCTCGAACACATCGGCGCGGCGGATGATCCGTGGATCGACGAGTCGTGGGCCACGGCTCACCTCGACGGCTCAGGACGGGTGTACCCCAACTTTCCCGACCCGGCGCTCGGCGACTGGGCTTCGGCGTACCACGCAGGCAACTATCCACAGCTGGTGGCGGTCAAGAACGCGTATGACCCGGACCGGTTCTTCCATTTCTTCCAGGGAGTGTCATGAGCAAGGTATTCAGTGCGTTGTCGGTATCGGTCGACGGGTTCATCACCGGGCGCGATCCGGGCGAGGGGCGCGGGCTCGGCGACGGGACGATGCTGTTCGACTGGTACTTCGACGGGGACACGCCCAGCAAGGAGTTCGACGGGTTCAAGCTGAGCGAGGCGAGTGCCCGGGTCTTCGACGCGTTTGCCGGGCGGGTCGGCGCGAGCCTTGCTGGGCGGAACACATACGACGACTCCGGCTGGATCAACGGCGGTACGCCGCATCCGAATGCGCCACTGGTCGTGCTCACGCATCGGCCGATCCCGGGCACTCGTGATCGGCAGACTGTGATCACGACCGGGATCGAGGATGCTGTGGCGGCTGCGCGGTCGTTGGCCGGTGACAAGGACGTCGCGCTGATGGGCGGTGGCGTGGTGACGGCTGCCCTCGAGGCGGGGCTCGTCGATGAGCTGGTCCTGCATCAGATACCGATCCTGCTGGGCGGGGGCCGGCCGTTCTTCCAGTCGTTGCCTTCGCACGTGGGTCTGCGGCTCGTCGAGGCGGTACCGGCGGCCGGCGTGACGCACCTCCATTACGAGGTGGTCCGATGATCCTCGTCACCGGAGGCCTGGGGATGATCGGCGCGCAGACGGCTCGGGCGCTGGTGGATCTGGGGCAGGAGGTCGTGGTCACGGCGTACCGGCGTACTGAGGTCCCGTCCTTCCTGGACGGCAAGGTGGTGGTGGAGTCGCTCGACGTCACGGATCGGGACGCGTTCCTTGCCCTTGGCAAGCGTTACCCGGTGACCGGCATCGTGCATCTGGCGGGGACCATCCCTGGTGAGGATGCGGTCGACTACTTCCGCACGGACCTGACGGGGCTGCTCAACGCGCTGGATGCCGCGCGTGCGTGGGGTGTCCGCCGGTTCGCGGTCGCCAGCAGCATCGGCGTCTACATCGGACGGCCCGAGATCCCTTGGCAGGAAGAGCTTTCGTTGGTCAATGCGGAGTATCCGCATCTGATCATCGCGTTCAAGAAGGCTGTCGAGCCGCTGGTGACGCACAGCCTGCAGGGCACGGGCATCCAGCCGGTACTGCTCCGGATCGGTGGCACTTGGGGACCGCTGATGGACCCGGAGTCGCCGTTCAACCCGATCCCGGCGTGCGTCAGCGCAGTACGCCGTGGCGAGACGCCGCGACCTATCTACGCCGACGACGGCGGTGACAACTGCTATGCCCCCGACACCGGCCGTGCGATCGCTCTGCTGATGACTGCGGAGACCTTGCAGCACGACACGTACAACGTCTCCAACGGCCGCCGATCCACCAACCGCGAGGTCGTGGATGCTTTACGGGCCGCCATCCCCGACGCCCGACTCGACGTCATCCCCGGCAGACAGTTCGGCCCCGGCGACGACCCTTATCTGGACATCACCCGGCTCACCAAGGAAACCGGCTTCGCCCCTAGGTATGACGTCGCCACCGCATTAGCCGACTATTTATCCTGGCGCGCCACCAACCCTCGCTGACTACGCTGTGGGGATGGCTGAACTGGCGTCGAAGCGGGCTCAGGTTGCGCGGATTCGGCGTGCGGCGATTCAGGCCATGGCGGAATACCCGATCGAGGAGCCGCGGCTTTCGTTCATCGCTCATGGAGAGAACACGACCTTCAAGGTCGAGTCCGCGGACGGGCGGTTTCTGCTGCGGGTGCATCGGAACAATCGCCATGGGACGGGTGTCGATTCGAGCATTGCCGTCGGGTCGGAGCTGGATTGGCTGGCGGCGTTGCAGGCGGAGACGGAGCTGAGTGTGCCGTCACCGGTTCGGGCGCGCACAGGGGAGTGGACGGCGGTCGCTGACGGGCGGGTTTGTTCGGTGCTTGGGTGGCAGGGCGGGAGGATGCGGGCGGCGCATCCGAAGGCCGCGCACTTCAGGCGGCTGGGCGGGGTTCTTGCGCGGTTGCACGAGCATGCTTCGGGTTGGGAGCCGCCAGCAGGTTTCGTACGGATGCGGTGGGACTGGGAGACGTTCTTCGGGAACACGATGGAGTACGGCGGGGTGTCCGCGGCCGGCTGCTGGGATTTGTTGCCGACGCCTGTCCGCACTCAATTCGATGAGGTCGCGCTGCGGATGCGAACCGTAATGAAAGGACAAGGAGCTGCATTCGGTCTGATTCACGCTGATCTGCATCTGGACGATGCGCTGTTCGACGGCGACGCGGTGCGGATCATCGACTTCGACGACTGCGGCTTCGGCTACTGGCTGTACGACCTCGCAGTACCGCTGTGGGACAACCACTACCGGGACGACTACCCGGCGTACCGCGCGGCGCTTCTCGACGGCTACGCGCAACACCGCCGGCTGCCCGACCTCACGCACCTCGACGACTTCATCGCCACCCGGTACGTCGCCTTCGGGCTCTGGTATGCCGGGATGGCCCAGGTCAACCCGTCCTTCGCGGCCGACCTGGACCGGACGATGGACTACATCCGGCGATCCCTCGATCGGATGCTCCCGGCGCTCACCCCCACGTAGACCGCCTCGGAGCGCAACGTCGGCAGCAGATCGGAGAGCCCGGACCGCCGCATCCAGTCGGCCAGGAACAACGGATCTCCGCCACACACCAGCAAGGCGTCCGCTTCCCGAACCGTAGGCACCCACGCGTCCTCGTCGATGCTCGGCAGCACCGACAGCTCCAGCACGCCCAACGACTTCCACCCCAGCTCCGCCAATCGCCCCGGCCCCTGACCGGCGATCGCCCGCCGGGCCATGTACGGCCCACCGCGAAAGGGGTGGAGGGCTGTCGGGATCAGCAGCGCATTGGCCTCGGCGATCGGCTTGCCGAGCAGCTCGACCAACGCGTCCTCAATGCTGTCGTTCCCCACACCAGCAGAAGTCAGTAGAAGCCTCATGACACCTTCCTAGTCCATGGAGGAGTTCCTCCTACCCCTCCAACGAGCGGCGCTACCCCGATCCGACATGAGCACCGGACCGGTCCCCTGCGTGAAAGGGGCCGGTCCGGTGTCCGCCGTACGGATTGGAAAGGGTCAGCGTTGCGCGCCGGTCCGTAGGCGGTCCAGGTGGGCCTTGACGGCCGGGGTGGACTTGGATTGGGCAGCCTTGCGGCTGAGTTCGCGGGCTTCGGTCGTCCAGCGCTGTTGCTCGGCGGCGGTGATGGTCGTCGGGGTGCCGGTCAGCTGCTTGTAGGTCAGCGACGCCACGCCGGCCTGGCCTTCGTACCGAGGGTGGTAGTTCAGCGCCCGCAGCAGGTTGATGTCCTTGCCCTGGATCCAGGCCTGACCGTCAGGAGCACACGCATCATGCCCGGTGGACGGCCCGAAGGTGTCGACGTAGACCGCCCCGCCGGCCGCGGCCGCGCCGGACACCGCCTGGTTGAGCTTCTGCTCGACCGAGTACAGATAGGCGTAGTCGCCGTCGGAGAACGGCAGGATCGCGGGGCAGACGCCCGTCTCCGGGGCGATCTTCGGATACCCGATCAGGACCACCGTCGCGCGCGGCGAACGCAGCTTGATGCCCTTCACCACCTCGGTGATCCGGGCCTGCGTCTGGGTGATCTTCGCCGCCAGCGTGTCCACGCCGTCGACGGTGAAGTGCTTCTTGCACGGCGACCCCGCCGGATCGGCCGCCCGCAGCCCCGGGCAGGTCCCGGTGATGTCCCCGAAGACTCCGAAATCGTTGCCACCTATCCCGACGGTGACCAGATCGGTGTCGGACCGGAGCGCGTCGAACTGCGGCGGGAAGGTGCCGAGCGGCGTGCTCTGCGGCTGGGTCATGTTCGTCGTGTCCGCGCCACCGCAGCTGACGTCGCTGAAGGACGTCACCCGCAGCTGGGCGGCGAGCTGCTTGGGGTAGTTGTTGGAGGAGCGCAGGCAGCCGAGCGACAGGATGTCGGGCAGCGGCACCAGCGGTGCCGAGGAGTAGGAGTCACCAAGAGCGACGTACTTGCTGAACACAACTGGCGCGAAGGCCGGGGCGGCAGCCTGAGCGGTACTCGTGAGGGACATCGAACCGACCAGTACCGCCGAGCTGCAGGCGGCGACGAGACGCTGAACTTTCACGGAACCTCCGAGGGTGCGAAAGAAGTGCGGGCCCAATCTAAGTTGAGTCACCGTCCGATTACAAGGGGTGACGAAGGGACCTGTTGATACACCTCGGCCGGTCACATGGAATCCTTCTCCCATGCATGTCTGGCACGGTTTGGGCGAGGTGGACCCGGGGTTCGGGCCGTCGGTCGTCACCATCGGCAACTTCGACGGCGTGCACCGCGGTCACCAGGAGGTACTGCGGCACGCCAAGGCGCGGGCAGCCGAGCTCGGTGGGCTGCCGGTGGTCGCGATGACATTCAACCCCCATCCGATGGCGGTACTACGCCCCGGCCACGCTCCCGCGATGATCAGCGAGCCGACGCAGCGGGCCGAGCTGCTCGGCGCCGCCGGCGCGGACGCGGTACTGATCCTGCCGTTCGACCAGGACGTGTCGAACTGGTCGCCGGAGGAGTTCATCGACAAGGTCCTGGTCAAGACCCTGCACGCCAAGGCGGTCGTGGTGGGGGAGAACTTCCGCTTCGGCCACAAGGCCGCCGGACACGTCGACACGCTCGTCGCGGCCGGTGCGGCAGCCGGGTTCCAGGTCGAGGGCCTGAGCCTGGCGGGTGACGCCCAGCCGTGGTCCTCGACGTACATCCGGGATCTGATCGCCAAGGGTGACGTCGAAGGTGCCGCCGCGGCGCTCGGCCGGCCGCTCAGGGTCACCGGAGTCGTCATCGAGGGCGACAAGCGCGGCCGCGAACTCGGCTACCCGACAGCCAACATCCCCGCCCTGCCCGGCGCTGCGGTTCCGCTCGACGGCGTGTACGCAGGCTGGCTGACCGTCCTCGAACCGGCCCCCGGCGCTCCGCAGTACGCCGAACCGCTGCCGGCCGCGATCAGCGTGGGCAGCAATCCCACCTTCGACGGTGTGGACCGCCGGGTAGAGTCGTACGTGCTCGACCGCGACGACCTGGAGCTCTACGGCTCCAAGGTCGCGATCGACTTCGTCACCCGTCTGCGCGGCACCCAGATCCGCTTCGACACCATCGACGACCTCCTGATCCAGATGAAACTCGATGTCGACCAGGCACGCCGAACTCTTACCCAGAATTAGGGTGACGCGTCCACGGACTGATACCCTGGGCGCTGCCGTCTGAACGGCCGCGGAT
Source organism: Kribbella sp. NPDC051718 (assembly GCF_040681515.1). Lineage (NCBI taxonomy): Bacteria > Bacillati > Actinomycetota > Actinomycetes > Propionibacteriales > Kribbellaceae > Kribbella > Kribbella sp. NPDC051718. The sequence continues at coordinate 647,186 of NZ_JBFAYZ010000003.1, forward strand.
CGAGAGTGCCCGGGTGACCTAAGCCCCGGTGCGCCGCGCAACGGACATCGAGAGGATCACTACGTGTCGTCAGCCAATCCTGAGGCGAAGAAGAAGATCATCGGCGAGTACGCCCTGACCGAGGGCGACACCGGTTCCCCCGAGGTCCAGGTCGCGCTGCTCACGCACCGGATCGCCGATCTGACCGAGCACCTGAAGGAGCACAAGCACGACCACCACAGCCGTCGTGGTCTGCTGCTCCTGGTCGGCCAGCGTCGCCGGCTCCTGAACTACCTGTCGAAGAAGGACATCAACCGCTACCGGTCCCTGATCGAGCGGCTCGGCCTTCGCCGATGACGTCGTGAGAAGCGGCCACCGCATTCCGGGTGGCCGCTTCTCGCGTATCCGTGCGCAAGTACGGAGCCCCGCACGACCGTGCGGAACAACTGAATAATCAACGACAACGAGACGACGCGAGACGCGTACCGGGCCGACGACCGGTCCTCGGTAGTGGCTTTCGGGACAGCGCTGAAAAGCGCAGCACCCGCGGGCCTCGATCGAAGACCGGCACACCCCCGGAGGACTCGCGCCTCACAGTCGTCTCAAGTGACGAGAGGGGTATCCCGTGTCGGGATCCACAAACGCGCCCATGGAGGGCGCAGAGTTCGCTGAAGCCGTCATCGACAACGGCAGCTTCGGCACCCGTACCATCCGCTTCGAGTCGGGCCGTCTGGCCCAGCAGGCCGCCGGCTCCGCCGCCGCCTACCTCGACGGCGACACGATGGTGCTGTCGGCCACCACGGCCAGCAAGAAGCCCAAGGACCAGTTCGACTTCTTCCCGTTGACGGTGGACGTCGAGGAGCGGATGTACGCCGCCGGCCGCATCCCGGGCTCGTTCTTCCGTCGCGAAGGCCGTCCTTCCGAAGAGGCCATCCTGACCTGCCGGCTGATCGACCGCCCGCTGCGGCCGTCGTTCGTCTCCGGCCTGCGCAACGAGATCCAGGTCGTCATCACCGTCCTGGCGCTCAACCCGGACAAGCTGTACGACGTGCTGGCGATCAACGCCGCGTCGATGTCCACCCAGATCGCCGGGCTGCCGTTCTCGGGCCCGATCGGCGCCACCCGCGTCGCTCTGATCGACAAGCAGTGGGTTGCATTCCCGACCCACACCGAGCTCGAGGACGCCGTCTTCGACATGGTGGTCGCGGGTCGTGTCACCGAGACCGGTGACGTCGCGATCATGATGGTCGAGGCCGAGTCCACCCCGGGCACCTTCGACGCCGTCGCCGCCGGCAAGCAGGCGCCGACCGAAGAGGTCGTGGCCCAGGGCCTCGAGGCCTCCAAGGCGTTCATCAAGACGCTGGTCGAGGCGCAGTCCGAGCTGGCTGCCAAGGTCTCCAAGCCCACTGGTGAGTTCCCGGTCTTCCCGGACTACCAGGACGACGCCTTCGCCGCCGTCGAGGCCGCTGCCGCCGAGGAGCTGTCGCAGGCTCTGACGATCGCCGGCAAGCACGACCGCGAGGACGCCACCGACGCCGTCAAGGCGGCCGTGGTCGACAAGCTGGCCGCCGACTTCGAGGGTCGCGAGAAGGAGCTGTCCGCAGCCTTCCGCTCGCTCACCAAGAAGCTGGTCCGGCAGCGTGTGCTCAAGGACAAGGTCCGGATCGACGGCCGTGGCCTGACCGACATCCGTCCGCTCAAGGCGCAGGTCAAGGTGCTGCCGCGGGTGCACGGTTCGGCGATCTTCGAGCGCGGCGAGACCCAGATCATGGGTGTCACCACGCTGAACATGCTCCGGATGGAGCAGCAGCTCGACACGCTCTCCCCGGAGACGCGCAAGCGCTACATGCACAACTACAACTTCCCGCCGTACTCGACCGGTGAGACCGGCCGGGTCGGTTCGCCGAAGCGTCGCGAGATCGGCCACGGCGCCCTCGCCGAGCGCGCCCTGGTGCCGGTGCTGCCGTCGCGGGAGGACTTCCCGTACGCGCTGCGTCAGGTCTCCGAGGCGCTCGGCTCGAACGGTTCCACCTCGATGGGCTCGGTCTGCGCCTCGACGCTGTCCCTGCTCTCGGCCGGTGTGCCGCTGAAGGCCCCCGTCGCCGGTATCGCGATGGGCCTGATCTCCGGTGAGGTCGACGGAAAGCTCGAGTACGTCGCGCTGACCGACATCCTCGGTGCCGAGGACGCGTTCGGCGACATGGACTTCAAGGTCGCCGGTACCAAGGACTTCGTCACGGCCCTCCAGCTGGACACGAAGCTCGACGGCATCCCGGCGAGCGTGCTCGCCGGCGCGCTGACCCAGGCCAAGGAAGCCCGCCTGACCATCCTCGACGTGATGGCCAAGGCCATCGACGCCCCGGGTGAGATGAGCGAGTTCGCGCCGCGGGTCATCTCGGTGAAGGTCCCGGTGGACAAGATCGGAGAGGTCATCGGCCCGAAGGGCAAGATGATCAACCAGATCACCGACGAGACCGGTGCCGACATCTCCATCGAGGACGACGGCACGGTGTACATCGGTGCGACGGACGGCCCCTCGGCCGACGCGGCGCGCGCGATGATCAACGCGATCGCCAACCCGACCATGCCGGAGAAGGGCGAGCGCTACCTGGGAACGGTCGTCAAGACGACCAACTTCGGTGCGTTCATCTCCCTGCTCCCCGGCAAGGACGGTCTGCTGCACATCTCGAAGCTGCGCGGCCTGGCCGGTGGCAAGCGGGTCGAGGCCGTGGAGGACATCCTCTCCGTCGGCCAGAAGCTCCAGGTCGAGATCGCCGAGATCGACGACCGCGGCAAGCTGTCGCTGATCCCGGTCCTGGACGAAGATGCAGCCAAGGCTGCTTCTGAAGATGCAGCCAAGGCCGATGACGCAGAGGTCGCTCCCGCCGAGTGACACGTGCCATCACCAGCACGTTGCTGAGCCCGGAGGAGGGCGGTCCGGTCAAACGGACCGTCCTGCCCTCCGGGCTCCGCGTGCTTTCCCAGTCTTCGCCGGGCTTCCGCTCGGTCACCTTCGGCGTGTGGGTCGGCGTCGGCTCGCGCGACGAGCCGGTCCACCTGTCCGGCGCGACGCACTTCCTCGAACACCTGCTGTTCAAGGGCACCGAGCGGCGCGACGCGATGGAGATCTCGGCGTCCCTGGACGCCGTCGGTGGCGAGATGAACGCGTTCACCGGCAAGGAGTACACCTGCTACTACGCTCGGGTGCTCGACTCCGACCTGCCGCTGGCGGTCGACGTGATCTGCGACATGATCACCTCGGCGACGCTGACGGAGGAGGACATCGAGAGCGAACGGGACGTCATCGACGAAGAGATCGCGATGCACGCCGACGAGACGTCGGACCACATCCACGACCTGTTCGCCGAGCAACTCTGGGGTGAGACCCCGCTCGGCCGCTCGATCACCGGTACGCCGGAATCGGTGGCCGGCCTGACACCTCGCCAGGTCCGCGGCTGGTACCGCCGCCGCTACCTGCCCGAGAACATCGTCGTCTCGGTGGCCGGCAACGTCGAGCACTCCGACGTGGTCCGGCTGGTGCGCAAGGCGTTCGAGCGCCATTGGATGACTGCTGAGGCAGAGCCATCGCCGGTGCGACCAGAGGCTAAGCGTCGCGTACCGACGTACGGGGGAGTGGAAGTCCACTACCGCGACGTCGAGCAGGCGCATCTCGTGCTGGGCATGCCTGGACTGGTCCGCAACGACGAGCGCCGGTACGCCGCGGGTGTGCTGCACGGCATCGTCGGTGGCGGGATGTCGTCGCGGCTGTTCCAGGAGGTGCGCGAGAAGCGTGGCCTCGCGTATTCGGTGTTCACGTTCGGCTCGGCGTACGCCGACTCCGGCATGGTCGGCGTCTACGCCGGCTGCCTGCCGAAGAAGGCCCCCGAGGTCCTCGAGGTGGTCCGCGCCGAACTGGCGAACATTGCCAAGGGCAACATCACCCCCGACGAACTCCTCCGCGGGAAAGGCCAGATGCGCGGCTCGGTGGTCATGGGCCTCGAAGACACCGGCGCCAAGATGACCCGCATCGCCAAAGCCGAACTCGTCTACGGCGAACTCCCCACGGTCGACCAGATCCTGCACCGCATCGACACCGTCACCCTCGACGACGTAGCCACCCTGGCCGCCGACCTCTACGCCGGCGACCAGACCCTCACCGTCATGGGCCCCTTCAAAGACAAGTCCCGCTTCACCGTCTGACCCCTCGAACCGCGGCCCGCCCACCGGCGGGCCGCGGTTCGTTGCGTTCGGGGAGAGTTTTTGATGGGCAGTCTACGGAGCGTGACGGGCCTTGATGACGTCTGATGACTTGGGGTAATTGGGGTGAGTTCTTGACCTGGGGAGGCGGAGTGTGCCGTGGGTGCTCTGAGGTCTCGTGAAGGTAACGCGTTTGTTACTTGCCTCTGGTTTGCTTCTGACAACGTTGACATCGCCAGTTTCGACCAGCCAACATGGCGGCTATTCCGCCTACCGGCCCTCCGCCGAGGAAGTTGGTTCGACGTGCGACGAGTCACTGGGGTTCTGGGGGTGACGCTCGGTCTCGCGCTGGTGCTCACCAGCTGTGGCGACGGTAAGGGCAGCGGCTCGGGGACGGGCGGGGCCAAGAGCGTGGTGATCGCGCTGGCCGCGGATCCGCTCGACTTCATCAACCCGCTGAACGAGAACGGCAGCCCGGGGATCCAGGTCGCACAGGCGATGTTCGCGCCGCTGGTGGCGACCGACCCGAACACCGGCAAGGTCGTCAACGTGATGGCCGACTCGGTCACCCCGGACAAGACCAGCCAGACCTGGACGATCAAGCTGAAGGCCGGCAACAGCTTCCAGAACGGTCAGCCGCTGACCGCGAAGGACTATGTCGACAGCTGGAACCTGACCGCCGAGGGCTCGAATGCCTGGGACAACAACGGCTTCTTCTCCAAGGTCGAGGGGTACGACGCGCTGAACCCGCCGACCGCCGAGGGCGCCACCCCGAAGCCCACGTCGGTGAAGGCGATGAGCGGCCTCGAGCAGGTCGACGACCTGACCTTCACGGTCAAGCTCAAGGTGCCGTTCTCGCAGTTCGGGCTGACCCTGCAGTACCTCGGGCTGGCGCCGCTGCCCGAGGAGGTACGCAAGGACCCGGACGCGTACAAGCGCAAGCCGATCGGCAACGGACCGTACAAGCTGGACGGTGACTGGAGCAACGGCGGCGACGTCAAGCTGGCCAAGTGGGACGGCTACAAGGGCCCGAACGCGCCCGAGGCGGATGGGATCACCTTCCGGTTCATCCCGAACGCGGACACGGCGTACAACGAGTTCCTGGCCGGCACGGTGGACTTCGTCGACGTACCGGCGACCAAGATCAAGACCTTCAAGACCGACGCGCCGGACGGCTGGGTGACCGGTGAGAGCTCCGGCGCCAACTATCTGGTGATGCCGGCCTGGGACCAGCGCTTCAAGGACCCCCGGCTGCGGCACGCCTTCTCGGAGGCGATCGACCGCAAGGCGCTCGCCGACCTGGTCGGCCTGGCGACGCCGTCCAACGGCCTGATCTCGCCGGACATCGACGGCTACCGCGCCGACGCCTGCAAGTACTGCGCCTTCGACGTGGCCAAGGCCAAGTCGCTGCTGGCCGAGGCGGGCGGCTTCTCCGGTCCGCTGAACATCAACTACAACACCACCTCCGCGACCGGGCAGCTGTTCGCCGAGGCGATCGGCAACATGCTCCGGCAGAACCTCGGGCTGGAGGTCAAGTACACCGGCAAGGTCGGCTCCGAGCTCACCGAACTGGCCCAGCAGCGCAAGCTCGACGGCCTGCGGTTCGGCGGCTGGGGACACGACTACCCGTCGATCGAGGACTACCTGACGCCGATGTTCAAGACCACCGGTGACGCCAACTTCGCCCACTACAGCAACCCCAAGCTGGACGCGCTGCTCGCCCAGGGCGACGCGGAGCCGAACCCCGAGGCCGCGATCAAGCTGTACCAGCAGGTGGAGGACATTGCCCTCGAGGACATGCCGCTGATTCCCTTGTACGCCAAGCAGAACGCCTACCTGCACTCGGCCAAGATCGAGCCGCGGGTGTCGAAGTACACCGGCGTCCAGGCGCTCTACTCAACGTTCAAGTGACCCGGTTCGTCCTGCGCCGCATCCTGGCGGCCGTGCCGATCGGCCTGATCGTCACGCTGGGGGTCTTCGCGCTCGTCTTCGCGATGCCCGGAGACCCCCTGCGTGAGCTGGCCGGTGACAAGCCGATTCCGGCCGCGGTGATGGCGGCCAAGCGCGCGCAGTTCCACCTCGACGATCCGTTCGTGGTGCAGTACCTGCTGTCGATGAAGGACATCTTCACCGGCAACTTCGGTACCACCTTCGCCGGTGCCGACATCGCCTCGCAGCTGCAACTGCGGATCCCGGTGACGCTCAAGCTGGCCACGATGGGCCTGGTGATCCAGTGGATCGCCGGCCTGCTCTTCGGCCTGTACGCCGGGTTCAAGCGCAACGGCGCCGTCGACCGGATCCTCCTGCTCGCGACGCTCTTCATCCTCGCGGTGCCCCTGCTGGTCGTGTACTTCGCTGCGCAGTACGTGTTCGGTGTGGAGCTGAAATGGCTGCCGGTATCAGGCATTGCGCACGGCTATCCCACGTCGTACCTGCTGCCCGCGGTGTGTATCGGCCTGACCGGGTTCGCCGGCCTGGCCCGGCTGACCCGGACGTCGATCGTCGAGACGGCGAACGCCGACTTCGTGAAGACCGCCCGGGCCAAGGGTCTGGGGGAGCAGCGGATCCTGTGGGGTCATGTGCTGCCGAACGCGTTGCTGCCGATGGTGACCTTCATGGGCGTCGACGTGGGTGGCATCTTCGCCGGCGCACTGCTGGCCGAGAGCATCTTCAACCTGCCCGGGCTCGGCCAGTTCATGTTCCAGGCGATCAAGCTGAAGGAGGGCGGCGTGGTCGTGCTGCTGTCCACGCTGGCCTTCGTGATGTTCATCGCCGTCAACCTGATCGTCGACATCGTCTACGGCGCGATCGATCCGAGGGTGCGCAATGTCTGAGACGCAGGCGATCTTCGAGTCCGAGGCTCTGGAGCTGGGCGGGCGGACGCTGTCGAACCGCGAGTTGCTCCGGGCGTTGCTGCGCAAACCGCAGTTCGTGCTCTGTACGGTGCTCGTGCTGACGTTCTTCCTGATGGCCGCGGTGCCGCGGATCTTCACCGCCACCGATCCGCGGTTCTGCGAGCTGGGCAAGTCGCAGCAGGGGCGCGCCCCGGGGCATCCCTTCGGCTTCGATGTCCAGGGCTGCGACTACTTCGCCAACGTCATCTACGGCGCCCGGCCGTCGGTGCTGGTCAGTGTCGTGGCGAGCATCGGTGGGTTCTTGATCGCGGCGGTTCTGGGGTTGCTCGCCGGGTACTTCCCGGGCTTCGTGGACAACCTGATCTCCCGTACTGCGGACGTACTGTTCTCGCTGCCCGGGTTGGTGGCGCTGATCGTCGTGCTCAACTCGGTCCCGAACCGGAGCATCTGGATCATCGTCGGGGTCATCCTGCTGACGTCGTGGCCGCTGGGGATGCGGCTGATGCGATCCACCGTGTTCTCGGTGCGGAATCGGGAGTTCGTGCTGGCGGCGCGGTCGGTCGGGGTGCCGCCGTTGCGGATCCTGCGCAAACACGTCTTCCCGAACGCGATGGCGCCGTTGCTGGCGACGACGACTCTCGGCGTCGGCGGGCTGGTCGGGTTGGAGGCGATCTTGACCTTCCTGGGCGTGGGGTTGCAGCCGCCGTCCATTTCCTGGGGGTCGCAGTTCGGCGTCGCGGCGTCGTACCGGGACGCACCACACCTGTTCATCTGGCCGGCGCTGTTCATCTCGACGATGACGATCTCCTTCATGATCATCGGCGACTCGATCCGCGACGCCCTCGACCCGAAGTTGATGCGATGAGTGCGACGGTTGGCGAGGTACTGCTGGAGGTTTCAGACCTGTCGGTGGAGTTCGATACTCCGCACGGGCGGGTGCGGGCCGTGGACGGCGTGTCGTGGCAGGTCCGGGCGGGGGAGACGCTGGCGATTCTGGGGGAGTCGGGTTCGGGGAAGAGTGTGTCCACCCAGGCGTTGACGGGGATCTTGGAGATGCCACCGGGGCGGATCGTTTCCGGGACTGCGAAGTACCGGGGTGAAGATCTGATCGCGATGACGGTGAAGGAACGACGTCGCATCGTCGGGGATCGGATCACGATGGTCTTTCAGGATTCGTTGTCCGCTTTGAATCCGGTGCAGTCGGTGGGGAAGCAGATCGCCGAGTGTTATCGGGTGCATCGGGGGATGTCGAAGTCGGACGCGATGAAGCGGGCGGCGGAGATGCTGGATCAGGTGCGGATTCCGGCGGCCGCTAAGCGGGTGCATGACTATCCGCACGAGTTCTCCGGCGGGATGCGGCAGCGGGTGATGTTGGCGATGGCGCTGGCGTTGGATCCCGACGTACTGATCGCTGATGAGCCGACTACCGCTCTCGATGTGACCGTGCAGGCGCAGATTCTGGAGTTGATCGAGGATCTGCAGGCTGAGCGGGAGATGGGGGTTGTGCTGATCACGCACGACCTCGGGGTGGTTTCGGATGTCGCTGACAACGTGGTGGTGATGTACGCCGGGCATGTGGTCGAGCGGGCGGCTACTGCTGCGGCGCTTGAACGGCCTCTGCACCCTTATACGGAGGGGCTTCTGGGGTCGATGCCGTCGGCTGACCTGAAGGGTCAGGAGTTGCCGACGATCCCCGGTACGCCGCCTTCGTTGCGAGCCATCCCGTCGGGTTGCGCTTTCCGGACCCGGTGCCCGGAGGCGATCGCGGAGTGCGCTGAGGTGGTACCGCCGCTGCTGACGATCGCGCCCGGCCGGGACGCTGCCTGCATCCGCCGTACGTCGATCCCCGCGCAGGAGGCGGTCTGATGAGTGACGAGTTGCTGCTGGCAACCAACCTGGTCAAGCACTACGACATCAGCCCGGCGTTCTCCTTCAGCCAGAAGACGCTGGTACGGGCGGTGGACGGGGTCGATCTCGTCCTGCGCCGTGGCGAGTCGCTCGGAATCGTGGGGGAGTCGGGCTGCGGGAAGTCGACCTTGGTCCGGCTGCTGGCCGCGCTGGAGAAGCCGACGTCGGGGTCCGTTCTGTACGGCGGTGAGGACGTCAGCAAGATGGGCGGTCGCGAGCTCCGGCGGTGGCGGCGGAACGTACAGGTCGTCTTCCAGGACCCGTACTCAAGCTTGAATCCGCGGATGCGCGTCGGCGAGATCGTCGCCGAGCCGCTCGAGGTCCATCCCGATGTTTCGCGCGGTCTCGACATCCGCGCCCGAGTGCGGGAATTGCTGGAGCTGGTCGGTCTGCGCGCCGAGGACGAGACGCGGTTCCCGCATCAGTTCTCCGGAGGCCAACGGCAGCGGATCGGTATCGCTCGCGCCATCGCGCTGAACCCGGACGTACTGCTCTGCGATGAGCCGGTGTCGGCTTTGGACCTGTCCGTGCAAGCGCAGGTGGTGAACCTGCTGATGCGCTTACAGCGTGAACTCGGCCTGAGCATCATCTTCGTAGCCCACGACCTATCGGTCGTGCGCCACGTGTCCGATCGGGTCGCGGTGATGTACCTCGGCCGGGTGGCGGAACTCGGCGAACACCATCAGGTCTACGACGTACCAGCCCACCCCTACACCCAGGCGCTGCTCTCCGCCGAGCCCGGCCTGGCCCGCCAAGGCCGCAAACGCATCGTCCTGGCCGGCGACCCACCCTCCCCGGTATCTCCGCCCTCGGGCTGCCGCTTCCACACCCGCTGCCTCCGCGCGGAAGCCCGCTGCTCGATCGAGGTCCCCGAACTCCGCCAACTCCCCACGGGCCAATCCGTCGCCTGCCACTTCGCCGAAGACGCCCAATCCACCTACACAACCACCCTCACCGCCTGAAGTACTCACCCACGCCGGCGCCTCGGTCGCTCCTGCGTCGCTCCCACGGCGCTGAGCTCCCACCCACCCCGGGCGCCGGCTCCTGCGTCGCCAGCTTGTTGACAGCGGGGTGGCCGCCGAGGTGCTCGCGTTGGCGGGCTGATGTGTGGCCGGTGGGCGACATCGGGGTGAGGAGCACTCGTCCCAGCCGGCGTCGTCTATGCGGTGTTCAGCAGAGGTCGAGGTGGCCGAAGTCGTAGGTGTAGTCGTCTGGGACTGTCCAGAGGATGTTGGGGTCGGGGCGGATCCAGACTTCTTTGTGGGGGCCCCAGAAGTGGATCTGGACTCCGCCGGTCTGGTGGTTCTTGACGGCTAGGGCGTCGATGAAGTTCGAGAGGGTTCGGGTCTCGCACCTGAACAGGTGGAAGATGCTGTGTCTGCCGTCGCCTTGGCCGACCGACACGCAGGCGATTCCGTTGGCGGCGGCGCAGATGGCGAGCTTCTCGTTCCGGTTCGCGCTCGGTACGTCCCGCCAGACGAACTCGCCGGAGAACATCGGGGAGATGTCCGGTGTCCAGGCGGTCGTTCCGGTCGCGACGTCCGGTGCTGCCTGGGCCGGCGCCTGGGCCGTCAGCGGAACGAGGACCGCTGCGGCGAACAGCATCACGACCGTCGCAGCCGCGCGTTTTCCGGTTGTTCTCAATCGCATTCGATCTCCTCCGTAGTCGCAACCGATGCAGCCGTTCCTGACCGACCCGTCAACTCGCTGCGGTGTAGTCGTCGCCGACCGTAACCGGTCGGCGCGCCAACCGTCCACGTGTTGCATCAGGGCTGAAAGCTCAGCGACAAGGGTGGGCGCGGGGTGAGGCAGACTTGGCGGGTGAGCGACGACCAGCCGGATCCGGTATCGGGGACGAGTTCGCGCATGTGACGACGAACATCAGCCCGTCCGTCGACGGCATGCGGGCCGACTTCTTCTTCACCGAGGACGTGGTGAGCGTCGTCGACGCCCGGAGTGGTGAGGTCCTCTACCAGGCCGACGTCTCGGGTGGCGAATGACATGTTGCGGGGCGTCTAAGGTTCTCGGGTGAGTGTTGACGGGGTCGCCGATCGCGATGAGAAGGTCACGGCGGGTAGCCATGGGCTGATTGTTGCCGTGTTGGCGATCGCCGCGGGGGTCAGCCTGACGTGGATCGTGACCGCGGCTCGGAACGTCGGGTACGGGTTCGATATCACCGACGAGGGGTACTACCTGCTGTCCTACCGGTGGTGGAGCAGCAATCCGCTGGCGTTGACCGGGATTCAGTACATCTACGGGCCGATCTTTCAGTTGCTGCATTGGGATATCGCGCATCTGCGGATCTTCCGGCTGGTGACCGTCGTCGTTGGGCACCTGTTCTTCGGGTGGAGCTTCATGCGGTGGCTGCGGGCGCGGCGGCCGGAGGCGCCCAAGACGTGGCTCTGGGAGGCTGCGGGGATCACCAGCATCCTGGCGGCCGGTGGGATGAGTTACAGCTGGTTGCCGATCAGTCCGGCGTACAACGACGTTATCTTGCTCGGGTCGCTCACCGGGGTTTCGTGCGTGCTCTGGGCGGCGACCGCGATCGAGAAGGACCGGAAGCCGCCGATCTGGGCGCTCACGCTGGCCGGCGTGGTGATCAGCGTGATGGTGCTGGCGAAGTGGTCGTCGATCGTGGTGCTCACGCTGATCGTCGTCGCGGCGATCGTCGTGTTCAGCAAGCAAGGGTCGCAGGCTGTTGCCCGGGGCATCTTTTGGGCGCTGGTCGGCGCAACGGCAGTAGCGGTCGCGGTGCAGGTCTTCGTGGTGCCGTTGACGGTGGCGGTTCCGGGCATCCTCGCAGTCAACCGGTTCATCGCGGGCAGTTCGTACACCCCGGCCACCCTCGTGCAGATGTATTGGGACACCGGTATCAAGCTCGTCGGCGAGACGTTCAAGCAGCATTTCCTGCTCTTCATCGCCGCCGCAGCCGGAGTAGTAGCCCGCAAGCCCGTACTCCGGTACGCCGCGTGGCTGTTGACCGCGGCCGGTCTCGCCTTGTCGGTGTACCAAGCCATCGACAAGGGCGGACTCCACGGCGGCCCGGTCAACAACGGCAAGTTCCAGGTCACCTTGCTGGCCGCGGTACTGGTCGCCGTCATCACCACGATCGCGGCGCTACTAGCCAAGCAATGGTCGCCAGGCAAAGAGAACCCAAGGTCATGGGTCATTCTCGGTCTGCTCACCGTGCTGCCGTTCGTGCAGGCGTTCGGAACGAACACCCCGATCTACATGATCGGCTTCAACGCGTTCGCCGCCTGGGCCGCGCTGATGATCGCCGTCCTGACCAGCCTCGACAAGGCCCCGCTGGTCGCCCGTACGACGACCGCCCTGGTGACCGTCAGCGCGCTGATCGCCGTCGCCTCGATCTCGTACGGCGGCCTGGTGCTCAACCCGTACCGATCGGCGCCGCACCGCGACCTCACCACCGCGACCAACCTCAAGTCGCTCGGCGGGCTCAAGCTGACGAAGGGTAACGCCGCGAGGTACCAGGCCCTCGACGAACTCCTGAAGCCCTACACGACACCGTCCGGCCGCCCGATCATCGCCCTGGACAAGATGGCCGGCATCGTCTTGATGCTGCGCGGTCGCCCGTTCGGTGAGGCCTGGGTGGCGCCGAAGGAGCGCGAGCGGACCGCGGCCGGGATCACCGAGGTCTGTTCCACCAAGGAGCCGTGGCCGGGCAACCGCCAGCCGTTGCTGTTCTTCAACCGCCCGGTCAGCGAGCTGGAGATCGACGCCCTGCGGACCTGTGGGCTGGACTTCGACGTCGACTACAAACTGATCGCCCCACCCGCGACCACGATGAACCTGCAGATCTACGTCCCGGCCGCCGAGCTGGCGACGCACACTCCCTGAGCGCAACCTCGCCGGACCGCAGTGAGATCCTTGACCCCGGATCAGCAAAAGCGAGGAAGGCGACGGATGATCAAGGTTGCGGTGCTGGGTGCCAAGGGCAAGATGGGCGCTCAGACGTGCCAGGCTGTTGAAGCTTCCGACGATCTGGAGCTGGTTGCCGCACTCGACCAGGGTGATGAGCTGGACGAGCTCACCAACGCAAAAGCCGAGGTGGTCGTCGACTTCACCCGGCCCGAGGTCGTGATGGACAACCTCGGCTGGTGCATCGGGCACGGCATCCACGCCGTCGTCGGCACCACCGGGTTCACCGAGGAGCGCCTCGCGACCCTCCGCAGCCAACTCGACGCCAATCCCGGTACCGGCGTACTGATCGCCCCCAACTTCTCCATCGGCGCAGTACTGATGATGCAGTTCGCGGCCAAGGCGGCCCCGTACTACGAATCCGTCGAGATCATCGAACTGCACCACCCCGACAAGGTCGACGCCCCTTCCGGTACGGCGCAACGCACCGCGCAACTCATCGCCGAAGCCCGCCAAGCCGCCGGCTCAGTATCGATCCCGGACGCCACCAGCACCGGCCTCGAAGGCGCTCGCGGAGCCGAGGTCGACGGCATCCCCGTCCACAGCGTCCGCCTGCGCGGCCTCGTCGCGCACCAGGAGGTCCTGCTCGGCGACGTCGGTGAGACGCTGACGATCCGGCACGACTCCATGCATCGCGAATCGTTCATGGCAGGCGTCCTGCTCGGCGTACGGAAGATCGTCGGCACGCCCGGGCTCACCGTCGGTCTCGAGCACTTCATGGACCTCAGCTGACATGACGGCCAAGCGAGCGGTGGCGGTGATCGCGATCGTTTTCATCGCGTACGCCGGACTGCTCGGCTGGCGTGGTGTGCTGCTGATCGGCACCGGCGACCCGGTCGCGATCGTGCTCGGTGTCGCGGTGCTGGTGATCCCGCTCATCGGGCTGTACCTCGTCTGGCGCGAGCTCCAGTTCGGCCGGCGGACCGAGGCGCTCGCGCGGGAGCTGGCCGAGTCGGGCGGGCTCCCTGTCGACGATCTGCCGAGGCGGCCGTCGGGGCGGATCGACCGGGCCGCCGCGGACGCCGCCTTCACGAAGTACCAGGAAGAGGCCGAGGCGGCGCCGGACGACTGGCGGGTCTGGTTCCGGCTTTCGACGGCCTACGACGCAGCCGGCGACCGGAAGCGGGCCCGCGCATCGATGCGGACGGCAATCGAGCACCGTACTCAGCAGTAAAGCGGGAGTTTCCTGTGAGTTGGCTGGGAACGGTGTGGCTCAGCCTGACAACGCGGTGTGGATCGGGATACCTTCAGGGTGTGCGTGGCGACCGCCACGGACGAGGTCGGAGACTGGGTGGGCCGTCCTTTGCCTTCAGACGGGTCTCGCCGCGGCTCGGACGACGCCCAGGCAACAGGTTTCGGTGATCTGCTCCGCAGGCACCGGCGAGACGCCGGACTGTCGCAGGAGGGACTGGCGGAGCTTGCCGGTCTGAGCGTCGACGCCATCGCGGCGCTCGAGCGAGGTCGCCGCCGAGCGCCCAGACCGCACACACTCAGGCTGCTCGGAGACGCCCTCCGGCTCGGCGCGCCCGATCGCGCCCAGCTCACCGCCGCCGCCCGCCGCGACGACAACGCCGCCCCCCGCTCGGCGATGCGCCCGGCACCGGCTCCGGCGAACGAGCTGGTCGGCCGCACGGACGAGCTGATCGAGGTTGGCAGGCTCGTCGGCGAACGCGTCACCAGGTTGATGACGCTGAGCGGTCCAGGCGGCGTCGGCAAGACCCGTCTCGCCCTCGCGGTCGCCGCCGAGGTGGCCCATCAGTTCGACGACGGTGTCTGCTGGGTGCCGCTCGCCCCGGTCTCGGATCCGGCCGCGGTCGCGCCGGCGGTGGCCGCGTCGACCGGACTGCACCCGCTCGACGGAGCCCGGCTGATCCAGGAGATCGCCGAGCAGATCGGCCGGCGAAACCTGCTGCTCGTGCTCGACAACTGCGAGCACGTGGTCGCCGACATCGCGACCATCTGCTCGGCCTTGCTCGAGTACTGCCCGAACCTCTCCATCCTCGCGTCCAGCCGCGAACTGATGCGGATCGCCGGCGAGAGTGTGTACGTCGTGCAGCCGCTGGCTCTGCCGGAGACGAACGATCAACTGGACACGTCGCCCGCGGTCAAGCTGTTCATCGATCGGGCCACCGCAAGGGGACATGAGCCTCTTGAGCAGCGTGAGCAGGTGGCCCGCGTCGTACGCCGCCTCGAAGGCATGCCGCTCGCGATCGAGCTGGCCGCCGCTCGCACCAACGTGCTGACCGTCGAGGAGCTCGCGGCCGAGCTGGAGACCTCCTTCGGCATCCTGGCAGGTGGATCCAGTACTGCGGGGCCGCGGCAACAGTCCCTGTACGGCGCGATCGAGTGGAGCCATGACCTGCTGACCCCGCAGGAGCGCGAACTCTTCGCGCTCCTCTCGGTCTTCGTCGGCGGTTGGAACTTCAACGCGGCGGCCGCGGTGCTGTCCGGCACGGTCGTGCCCGGTCCGCTGGAGCGGGCCAGGGCGCTCGATCTCACCAGCCGGCTCGTGGACAAGTCGTTGATCCGGGTCAGTCGCGATCGGGGTATCGCGCGGTACGACATGCTCGCCGTGATCCGCGAATTCGCGGCCGACCAGCTGGCGGCGGCGGGCCGGACCGATGAGGTCGCGCGGCACCACGCGGCGTTCTACATCTCGCTCGCCGAAGAGGCCGAGAGCCACCTACGGGGTGCGAACCAGGCCGACTGGCTCGACCGGCTCGACGGTGAGCTCGACAATCTTCGGGCCGCGATGACGTGGTCGTTGCGATCCGGTACTGCGGGCGAACCAGTTCGCCTCGCCGGTGGGCTGTGGTTGTTCTGCTACCTGCGCGGTCATTACGCCGAGGGCAGCGAGTGGCTCGAGCGGGCGCTCACGATGGCCGGGTCGGGTGGGGTCGAACCGCAGTACCAGGCGAAGGCGGCGCTGGGCGCGGGGATGCTGGCGTTCCTGCAATGTGAGTATGGCGTGGCGACGGCGCGGCTGGAGTCGGCGCTGACGCAGTACAGGGAGCTTGAGGACACGGCTGGTACTGCGCTCGTCATGCAGCGGCTTGGGGGAGTGGCTCGCGAGCGCGGGGACTACGAGACGGCCGAGAATCTGCATTGCCAGAGCTACGACCTTTTCGAGAGTCTTGGCGATCGGTCGGGGATGTCCTGGGCGCACAACCATCTCGGGTTCGTCGCGTGGCTGCGTGGGGATCTGGAGATCGGGGCGCGGCGGTGCAAGCGAGCTCGGGACAGCTTCCGGGTGCTTGGTGACGGCGAAGGGCTGGCGTGGTCGCTGATCAGCTTGGGGACGATCGCGCAGTACAGCGGTGAGTTGACCGAGGCCGAGGACCTGCTGCTGGAGAGTCTGGCGTTGTCGCAGCGGCTCGGGTATCGCGAGGGCGTCGCCTGGTCGCTCAATCAGTTGGGGATTGTCGAGCGGCGTCGCGGGTTCACCGATCGGGCGGTGCATCTGCTCGATGAGAGTTTGGCCGAGCATCGCGATCTTGGTGACCGGTGGCGGACCGCGAGCGTGCTGGAGGAGCTGGCGACGGTTGCTCAGCAGCGGGAGCGGACGGAGTACGCGGCGTTTCTGATCGGTGCGGCCGACGGGATCCGTGAGGTGATCGGCGCGCCGGTGCCCGAGGTCGAGAAGCCGGACCAGCTCGCCACCCGCCGCTCGATCGAGCAAACCCTCGACCGCCGAGCCTTCCGAGCCGCCTGGTCCGCCGGCCGCGCTGCCCCACTAGCTGCCGTCGCCGACGGCTACCCCGGCACCGGCGGCGCAGGCGCCCCCGACCGCTCCAACCGCCTCTGAAACTGCTCATCAGCTGAGTTCCATCTGGTGGGAAGCGGTTCCCGACGCGCCGGTAAGCGCTTGCCAAGGGCGATGCCGCACCGCAGGATGGGCGGACTGATCCGCCCCTCAGGAAGGTGCTCGATGACGAACGTGTTCAGCAGGAGGAGTCTGCTCGGAGCCGGGGGAGCTGTGGTCGGGGGAGCGGCGTTAGGCTCGCTGGGCATGAGCCAGGCGTCGGGTGCGACTCCGCAGGCGTCCACCACGGGCCTGTGGCAGTCGGAGCGGGTCCGGTACGACGCGAAGTACCGGCTCGTCTACACCGCCGACGCCGAGGGGAACCGGATCCCCGACTTCAGCTACGCCGGCTACAAATACGGCGACAGCCCGATCCCGCACGTCCGGACCGTCAAAACCGTCAAGCCGATCGAGGGCGACAACACGGCCCACCTGCAGGCAGCGATCGACGAGGTCGGCAAGCGCACCCCCGACCACGCGGGCTTCCGCGGCGCCCTACTGCTTGCCCCCGGCAACTACCCGGTCGCCGGTACGCTCCGGGTGAACCAGTCCGGCGTCGTCCTCCGCGGCTCCGGCGACGGCGCCGACCCGAAACGGCACACCATCCTCCAGGCGACCGGCAACACCCCGGTATCCCGCGACGTGATCGTGCTCGGCGGTGGTACCAGCACCAGCTGGCGCGGCCAGGTCCCCGGGACCAAGACGGACATCACCAGCGACTGGGTGCAGGTCGGCTCGCGATCGTTCGAGGTCGCCGACGCCAGCGCCCTCAAGCGCGGCGACAACATCATCCTGATCCACCCGTGCACCGAGGCGTGGCTCACCGCGGTCGACCACGGTGGTACGGCGACCGACGCGGGCTGGACCGTCGACAGCCAGCCGATCACCTACAACCGCTACATCCAGTCGATCCGCGGCAACACGGTGACTGTCGACGTGCCGCTCTTCGAGCACCTGCGACGCGAGCTGGCGCAGTCGTACCTGTATGTCTGGGACCGCGCCGGCCTGGTGACCGGCGTCGGGGTCGAGAGCCTGCGGATCGACATCCAGTTCGCGGGTGACCCGGAGGTGGACGAGGCGCATGCGTGGGTCGGCGTGAAGGTCCGCCAGGTCGAGGACGCGTGGGTCCGGGACAGCACCTTCCTGCACTTCGCGAAGGCCGGCGTCGAGACCACCGAGGCGACCCGGGTCACCGTCCGGAACTGCCGCGCGTTCGATCCGGCCTCGGTCGTCACCGGCGGGCTGCGCTACAACTTCAACTGCGAGTCGTTCTCCCAGCAGGTGCTGTTCGTCGACTGCCACGCCACCAAGGCCCGGCACGCGTTCATCTCCAACGGCGCCAGCAGCGCCTCGGGCATCGTCTTCCTGCGCGGTACTTCGGAAGGCGCGCTCGCGTCCAGCGAAGGCCACCGGCGCTGGAGCCAGGGACTGCTCTGGGACAACCACCGCGATGTCGCGCCGCAGGTCGACCTGACGCTGGGGATCTACAACCGCGGCGACTACGGCACCGGACACGGCTGGGCGACCTCGCACTCGGTCGGCTGGAACTGCGACACCGGCACCGCCAAGCTCGTCGTCCAGAAGCCGCCGACGGCGCAGAACTACGCGATCGGGTGCCGGGGAGTGGTCACCGGGGACGGCCCGTTCAGCCAGCCGGCCGGCTACATCGAGGGTGCGAACCGGCCGGGGCTGTTCCCGCCGTCGCTCTACCAGGCGCAGTACCTGGACCGCCATCGGTGATGTTTGATCACAGAAAAAAGCCTCGCGAGGCACCACGACCTGGGGGATCGAAGGTACCTCGCGAGGGATCTGGGAGCCGGGATGCGCCATCGTTGAACGAGGTCCCGGCCGGCTGTGTTCTGTCTGACCCCCCAGGCAGTCCCCCCACCTCACAGCCGGCCGAAGCCGCGTTCGGCGATGTCACCTAGCATCGGGCCCTCCCAGCCGATGCCCGGTTCTCCCGCGCTGACTCAAGGTTGCCGTGGTCACGCTGCGTGGCACAGGGACGGAACCCTGACATCGCCCTGACAAACGCAGGGTGACAACGAACGCATCGCCATATTCTCGCGGAGAGTGGCGAGGTGTTCGCTTTCCGTGCCGTAGAAATGCCGCTAATTCATTGCGGCTTCAACGCTCAATGCAGATATCCGGAGACCGCTTTGGTGAATCCGGCGATCCGGTTCAGTGGCGCGCCGTCGACCGGCTCGTCGCCGGAATAGGGAACTGACGGAGCCGGAATTCCCTCGCCCTTGCAGCTGACGTCGCGGGCCGGCGCCACCCCGGTGGTGAGGAAGGTGTTGATGATCTTGTCGGCGCACTTGTTCACCCCGCCGTAGATGCCGTGGTCGCCCTCGCCGGTGATCGTGACGAGCCGCGATCCGGCGTACCGCTGATGCGCCGCGGCGGCCAGTGAGGCGTTGGTGGCGGGGTCGTGCGCGGACTGCACCATCAACGTCGTCGGCAAGCCCTTGCCGGTCGGGGTCGGCATCTCGATCGCGGGCCGATCCCAGTAGAAGCAGGGGTTCTCGTTCATCGACCAGCCGATCAGCGGGTACTTCGGGCCGAGGTCGGCCGCCAGGTCGTCGCCGACCTCGCGACCCTGCGGCCAGGCCGTGTCGTTGCAGGTGACCGCGGTGAAGGTCGCGCTCTCCGCGTCGTCGCCGACCGCCTGGCCGATCGGCGGCAGGCCGATGGGTCCGCTGGTCGCGCGCCGGACGAGTTCCTGCTGACGGGCCAGCGGCAATGCGTCGACCTTGTGTTGCGCGGCCTTCGGCCCGCCGGTGGTCTGCGCCGCGGACAGACCCCGAAGAAATGCGAGATCCAGAGCGAGTGACTGGAAATCCAGTTTTGTATACATATCCGAGGCCACGATCTGGTCGAGCGTGTTCTGGTCGTAGGTGATCTTCATCGACCCGTCCAGGAACTCCTCGACGGCCGGCTGCTTTTTCAGTTCCCGGCGCAACCGTTCATAGGTCCTGATCACCAAGCGTGGTGATGAGCCCAGGTGCAGCCGGTCGTCGTGCTTGGCCGCCCACGGTGCGAAGTCCTCGCGGAAGCGCCGCTCGAACGCCTGCGGCTGGGCCACGAAGGTCTCCGACCAGGGCCGGGTGAAGTCGGTGTTCGAGTCGAGCACGAAACGGCCGACGTGGGCCGGGAAGTAGGTCTGGTAGTACGCGCCGAGCCAGGTGCCGCCGGAGTAGCCGAGCCAGTCGATCTTCTCGTAGCCGAGCAGTTGGCGGATCAGGTCGATGTCCTGGACGGTCTGCGCGGTGTTGACGTAGGGGAGCAGCCCGCGGGACTGGCGTTCGCAGTACGGGCGGGTGAGGAGAGCCGCTTCGGAGATCAGGCCGAGGTTCTCGCTGTCGCGGTCGCGGGCGTCCATGGTGAAACCGGGTGCGCCCTGGCAGGTGACGTTGGCGCTGTCGCCGGTGCCGCGCGGGTCGAACCCGACGTACAGGTGGTCCTTGCCGAGCCCGGCCTGGCTGGCCAGGTACGGCGCCATCCCGAGCCCTGCTCCACCGGGTCCGCCGGGGTTGCCGAAGATGACACGGCTCGGCTTCTTCTTGCTCTTGCTCGTTGGCGTGACCTTGCTGATGGCGAGGTCGATGTCGTTGCCGGAGTACTGGTTCGACCAGTCGCGCGGAGCGGTGATCTTCGCGCAGTAGGTCCGGTACTCCGGGTCGCCGCACAGCGTCCAGGTCAGCTTCTGGTTCAGGTACCGAGTGGCCACCTTGTTGGGCCCCGACTGCACCCGCTCCGTCCCGGTCTGCAGCGAGGCGGTCGCCCCGGAGCCCGGAATCGCGAGCAGTGCGGCGGTACTGATACCCAGGGCGACGGCCAGGGTACGGAACTTCATAGACACTCCAGACGACCGGGGCGGTGGGGTGGGGAAGGAATAAATACAGCCTTGCGTGATCGGACCGTCGCAATCTGTCATGTCACGCACTGGAGGTCGAGTACCACCCCCGGCCGGTCGCGGATCGCTTGGATGCTAAGGGGGCAAGGTCATTCCGGACTGGACAGCTCTCCCAGCTGCTCATCGGTCAGCGGTACGACGGCCAGCTTGCTCGTGGTCGTCCTCGACGGCGTCAGGCCATCGAGCAGCAACGTCAGGAACCGTTCCCAGGTCCCCGGCGCCACCCGCCCGAATCGCACCTCGATCGATCCGACCGCGGCCAGCAGCAACGGCAGATCGGTTGGACCCAGATCATCCCGTACTGCGCCCGCCGCCTGCGCACGACGCAACGCCTCGGTGCCGAGCGGTGCGAACTCGGCGCGGAGCCGGGTGACCATCGGCTCCGGCGGAATCTCGGCCAGCAACACGTCCCGCATCGCCTGATTGAGCGCGACCCGCTCGGCGAGCTCGCGCAGCAACCAGAAGAAGGCCGGTCCCGGATCGTCGCGGTCCAGCGCTTGCCGGGTGACGGTCAGCACCTCTTCGAGCATCGGCGCGAGCAGTTCGCTCAGCAGTCCGGCCCGGTCGTCGATGTGCCGGTAGACCGTGCCGACGCCGAGGCCGGCGCGGGCGGCGATCTCCTCGAGCGAGACCGCGAAGCCGCGCTCGACGAACAGCTCGCCGGCGGCGTCCAGCAGGCGCTGCCGGTTGCGCTCGGCGTCCTTGCGCGGGCGGCGGGTGGGCTCGGGTGACGGCTGGGGAGTGACGGGCATGACACCGACGATACCGGAACCCCCGGTTCCACTTCTGCTCCGTGGTGAAACGGAAGAACAAATTCCGTTTTATCAGGAGGAGTGCAATGCGCCGTTCCCCGTCTGCCGTACTCGCCGCCTGCTGCCTGACCGTCGTGCTCGTGATGGCGTCGGTGGCGGGTGTCAATCTCGCGCTGAAGGACCTGGCGCTCGAACTGGGCGCGTCGAGCGCCCAGCTCACCTGGGTCGCCGACGCCTACACCGTGGCGCTGGCCGCGCTCGTCCTGCCGTTCGGGGCGATCGGCGACGACTTCGGCCGCCGCCGCGCGTTGATCGCGGGGACCGCGATCTTCGGCCTGGCTGCCTTGGCCGCCACCTTCGCCGACTCGGCCGGCCTGGTCATCGCGTGCCGGGCGGTGATGGGGATCGGTGCCGCGCTCGCGATGCCGCCCACGCTGTCGACGATCACCGCCGTGTTCCCGGCGGATCGGCGGGATCGTGCGGTCGGGGTCTGGGCCGGATTCGCGAGCGCCGGGGCGGTGCTCGGGTTGCTGCTGTCGGGGAGCTTGCTGGAGGCGTTCTCGTGGCGATCGACCTTCCTGGCGCTCGCGGTGATGGCGGCGGTCGCGGTCGTCGCGAACGTACTGCTGGTGCCGGACACCCGGGGCGCTGAGGAGCCAGCGGTGGATCTGGGTGGGGCGGCGTTGTCGGCGATCGGGATCGGCGCGCTCGTGTTCGGGCTGATCGAAGGAGCGGACCGCGGCTGGGATCATGTGGTGTCGATCGGCGCGTTCGCGCTGGCAGCGATCGCCTTGTCCGGTTGGGCTCTGCAGGCGCTGCGGCGGGAGCGCCCGATGCTGGATCCGCGGCTGTTCGCTTTGCGCGGGTTCAGTACCGGCTTCACGACGCTGGTGATCCAGTTCCTCGGGACGTTCGGCTTCTTCTACGTCGGCCTGCAGTACCTGCAGTTGGTACTCGGCTATGGGCCGCTGCGCTCAGCACTCGCGTTCTTGCCGATGGCCGCTGTGGTGATGCCGCTGTCCTCCCTGTCGCCGCGACTCGTGCGCCGGTCGGGAAGCAAGCCGTGGATGGCCGCCGGGCTGGTGTCGATGGCGGTCGGCTTCCTGCTGGCGGCACGGCTCGGGGCGGATTCGCCGTACTGGCAGTTCCTGATCGCTCTGCTGATCTTCAGCGGAGGGCTCGCGCTGTCGGCGACGCCGTCGACCAACAGCATCGTGTCCGCGTTGCCGCCGTCGAAGCAGGGCGTCGCTTCCGCGGTCAACGACGTGACGCGTGAGTTCGGCGCCGCACTCGGCATCGCCTTGCTCGGCTCGCTCTTCAACTCCGCGTACGCCGATCGCGCGGCCGGCCTGGTCGCCGGCCTTCCGCCGGAAGCCGCGACTCACGTGAAGGACTCAGCCGCCGCGGGTCTCGAGGTTGCCGCCGATCCTCGGCTCGGCGCTCACGGACCGGCCTTGGCCGACGGCGTTCGCGATGCCTTCGTGCACGGCATGTCGCAGTCCTTCCACGCCGGCGCGATCGTCGTACTGGCTGCCCTCGCCTTCGTACTGGTCGTCACTCCACGGCGCAACGCCCCGGTGGAAAAGCCTGTCGAGCCGGCGGTGGTTGGCGACTAGCATCTGGTCGATGCGGATGCTGCTGAGGTACGCCTACGGGGTCGTCCCCGTCGCGACCGTGGCGACGCTGCTGCTCGCGCTGGCGTCGGCGGGATCGGCTGCAGTGCTCAACCTGCTGATCGGCCGGGTGGTGGGTCATTCAATCACTCCGGCAGTTAACCGGACTGCGGTCCAGTTCTATGATATGGTGGGTTTTCCATTGTTTTGAAGGGGAAACTGATGACTGTTGCTGTCGCGCCGGGGACCATCGTCGTGTACTCCGATATCTGGTGCTCGTTCGCACATCTGGCCGTGCATCGGCTGCATACGACCCGCGCCCGGCTGGGGTTGGAAGGGCAGGTGGGGTTCGACCACCACGCGTTCCCGCTGGAACTGCTGAACGGGCACAGCAGTCCGCGGCCGGGGACCGATTCGGAGGTGTCGGCGATCGGCCGGCTCGATCCGGAGGCCGGGTGGAAGTTGTGGCAGGCGCCCGACTGGACCTATCCGACGACGACGGTGCCGGCGCTGGAGGCTGTGCAGGCGGCCAAGGAGCAGGGGCTTGCCGCGAGTGAGGCGCTGGATCTCGCGTTGCGTAAGACGTTCTGGGTCGAGAGTCGGTGCATCAGCTTGCGGTCGGTGTTGCTGGAGGTTGCTGCTGAGACGGGCGCCGTCGACGTCGATCGGTTGGCGGAGGCGCTCGACGATGGCCGCGCCCGGAAGCTGGTGATGGCTGACTTCGCTGTGTCGCAGACGAATGCGGTTCAGTGCAGCCCTCACCTGTTCCTCGCCGACGGTACGAATGCTGCCAACCCCGGTGTGGAAGTCCACTACACCGACGCCTACGGCACCGGCTTCCCGATCGCGACCGCCGACGACCCGTCGATCTACGAAACCCTCCTGCTCCAAGCCGCCGGCGCGCTCGAGCCTGCCTAACACCACGCGGCCGGTCGAGGTGGCTAGAGCGCGATGCCGGTGTGGGTTTGGATGTGGTCCGGCAACGGGTCATGGGTATCGCCGGTGGTGGGCGTGTTGGCGGGATCCATGACGAGAATCTGCGCACCGCCATCGGAGAAGGGGCGATGGTAGA
This sequence comes from Kribbella sp. NPDC051718, assembly GCF_040681515.1. Classification (NCBI taxonomy): domain Bacteria; kingdom Bacillati; phylum Actinomycetota; class Actinomycetes; order Propionibacteriales; family Kribbellaceae; genus Kribbella; species Kribbella sp. NPDC051718. The sequence continues at coordinate 671,219 of NZ_JBFAYZ010000003.1, forward strand.
TGCCCTTGGGTACGACGAACAGTGAGCCGGCCGGGAGGCTGATTACCCGCTCCTCGGGGTCGCGGACAGCGATGTTGAAGTCGCCGTCCAGCGTCAGGAAGAGCTCATCGGTGGTGTCGTGGACATGCCAGATGTACGAGCCCTTCACATGCGTCACGCGGATGTCGTAGTCGTTGATCCGCGCGGCGATCCGCGGATTCCACAGGTCGTCGAAGGTGGAGAGAACGGCGCGGAGGTCAATCGGTTCGTTGGTCACAGAACCATCCTCGCCAGGTGCATTCCGATCGCGTGAGTGCTAGGAATAACACATGTCGAAACAATCCTCGCAGCAGCGGCCGGACCAGACTCGGGCGCACAAGGTTGCGGTGATTGTTGGTGAGGGGTCGAATCCGTTCGAGCTCGGGGTGGCGACCGAGTTGTTCGGGTTGCGGCGGCCGGAGCTGGATCGGGAGTGGTACGAGCTGGTCCTCTGTACGCCGGAGCCGGCCGTCCGCATGCACAGCGGGTTCTTCCAGCTCACCGGAGTCGCCGGGCTCGACCAGGTCGACGACGCGGACACCGTCATCGTCCCGAACCGCCCGGACCCCGAAGTACCGCCGCCTCCGGCTGTTCTCGACGCCGTACGCCGGGCCGCCACGCGCGGAGCGAGATTGGTGAGCTTCTGTACCGGCGCCTTCACCCTCGCGGCGGCCGGCGTACTCGACGGCCGCCGCGCCACCACCCACTGGCGCTGGGCCGGCCTCTTCGCCGCCATGTACCCCGAGGTCAAGCTAGAACCCGACGTCCTATTCGTTGACGAAGGCAACGTCCTCACAGCCGCCGGCAGCGCCGCCGCACTAGACCTAGGCCTGCACCTGATCCGCCGCGACCACGGCGCCGAGATCGCCAATGCAGTAAGCCGCCGCCTCGTCTACACCGCTCACAGAGACGGCGGCCAACGCCAATTCATAGACCAGCCAGTCCCACCCGTAGCCGACACGTCGCTCGCTCCGCTCCTGACCTGGATCCGCCAAGAACTAGCCAGCCCCCTCACAATCGCCGACATCGCAGCCCACGCCGCCATGAGCCAAGCCACCCTCCACCGCCACTTCCAAGCAGAACTAGGCACAACGCCCCTCGCCTGGCTAACCGCCGAACGAGTATCCCTAGCCTGCCGCCTACTAGAAGCAGGCGAAATCCGCCTAGACGCGGTAGCCCGCCAATCCGGCCTTGGCACCCCCACCAACCTACGAATCCAACTAAGACGCCGCACCGGCCTAACCCCAAGCAACTACCGCCGCCGCTTCACCCTCAATGCAACAGGGTAGTCGCACCGGTCCCAACTGACTTCGTGCTCGTCCACAGCCGCGCATGTCCTGTGCATAACCTGGCCACTTCCTGCCAATCGCAGATCCCTTGTAAATAAGGGCTTTCCGGGTTCGAAAACTGTCGGCGGGGCTGTCTAGGGTTGTCGGTATGGAGATCTCGCAGCTGCGACCCACCTGTCTCCAGAGTGACGACGAACTCATGGTCACTCTGGACACGGTCGTGGCTGCCCGGCTCCAGCTGAACGTGCTCTGCCTGGAGCTGGTCGGGGACGTCGAGTCCCGGGGTCTGGCGACCGAACTGGGTGCCAAGAACACCGTCGAACTCCTCGAGCTTCGCCACCGGCGCGACGCGGCCGAGAGTCGTAGTGATCTCAAGTTCCTGAAGAACCTTGCCAAGTACGGCGCGGTGGCCGCGGCTCTCGCCTCGGACGAGGACCCATTGAGGCTGACCGTGGAACTGGCGAAGGTCATCGTCTTCACCTTGGAGAAGGCGCCTGCGACCGTGCCGGCCGAGGATCTCGCGGTCGCCGAGGAGCAGATGGTCGAGGTCGCGCGCTATCTGACCCCGAGTGGCCTGCGCGACTTCGGCCGCCAGGTCCTCGACCGGTTGGACACCGACGGCCCCGAGCCCGCCGAGGATGAGGCGTACCAGAACGAGAAGCTGTGGATCCGCCGTGCCGATGACGGTGTGAAGTTCGGTGGGTTCCTGGCGGGTGCGAATGCCGAACAGTTCAAGATCGCGATCCACGACCTCGCGAAACCACACCGGACAGTTGATGGTGAGCTGGACCCGCGGTCGCACGAGAAGCGGCAGGCTGATGCGTTGACCGCGATCCTCGACATCGCTACCGGCGTCCCCGCCGCGACGGGTGTCCCTGGTGTGCCGCACTTGACGGTCACCATTGATTTCGCGGATCTGAAGGCTCTGACCTCCGAAGCCGTCGGTGAACTGCTCTTCGGTGACAACCTGTCCGCTTCTGCCGTCCGTCTTCTGGCTTGTGATGCGGCGGTCCTGCCGATTGTGCTCGGCTCGGACTCCCAGCCGTTGGATGTCGGGACGGAGTACCGCTTCGTCACCCGCCCGATCCGACGTGCTCTGAACCGGCGCGACAAGGGCTGTGTCATCTGCAAAGCCCCGCCGTCGCATTGTCACGCCCACCACGTCATCCACTGGGTCGACGGCGGCCCGACCTCGATCTCAAATCTCGTACTGCTCTGCGCGGCTCATCACCGCGCCGTCCACGCCGGCCACTGGTCGGTCACCATCACCAGAGGCACCGTCCAGATCACCCGCCCCAACTGGACCATCCCCACCCCAACTCGAGTCCCGCTGTCCATCATCACCTCATCACCCCCCAACACCCCGGAAACCTCACCACTCCGGCACACTCCGGAATCCTCATCGCCCTGGGATGCCCCATCAACCCCGGCTGCCCGGGCCACTCCCGGCACCCAACCGACCTCGCCCTGGGGCTCGCCGGCCCCGGATGGCCGTCGAGCCCCGGGCACCTTGACGCTGGACGGCACCGCCGCCAGCTGGCTCGCGCCCGCAACCGCCGCCTGGTCCATCAACGCCGATCCCCACCACCCCCAGCCCAACCGGCCACGCGGCACCACCCCCTCCAACCCAGCCAGCCCCGCCGCCAGAGGCCTGTCCTGGCTAACCCCCGAGACCGTCGCCGACCTCAACCCCTGGGGCGAAACGGGCACCCCCTCCACCGGCCCGTAAATAACCCACCACAACACGCCCCCACCACCCACAGCGCCGCCCGCCTCCGGCCCGACGCCAACCATCCACGCCCACAGCAGACCAGGTCCTCGCCGACCGCCGAGGCCTGGACGTCGGCGACCACCCGGCGGGCGTCGGACACCAGACAACGAACGAGACACCTGATCCCATGCTCGCTTCCGTCGCGGTGAAGCAGTCCACTGTCGCGAGCACACCGTCGAGCTGGGCGTGCCGGACTCCGTCGTGCTGATTGATCCGAGAACGGCGAAGACCGGACAGAACATCGAGTTCACCCGGGAATCATGTCCAGGGCAAGACTCTCGGCCCCCGATGCCGTTCGCACAGGTTCCTATCGTTGCCGGAGGCCACTGAACGACAACCGGTCGCTGGCCCGAAGGCTCGCGGCTGCTGAGACGGTGGCCAACGTGGTGCTCCTGCTATGCCGAGTTCGGCTGCGACATCGTAACTACCTGATGATCGGCAGGTGGGGGATCGCCTGGGGGTTCGCTGGGTTCGCTGACTTGGTGCGAGGAGTGGGTACGGGTGGGCTGATTCAGCGGCCGGGAGTCGATCGGGTCGCTTTGGCCAGTGCGTTGCTAGCTCAGTGGTTCGGGTGGGCTCAACACTCCGGCTCGACGGGCGAGTACGGGTGGGGGTTAAACAGTTACTCGGAGGCGGATGGGTCTGTGTGGAGGCGGACCTGTTTTACGCGGACTGATTCGTCGCCGTAGAGGTCTAGTTCTCGGGTGGCGCCGTCGGGGGACCAGCCGGAGTCTGTGTAGAAGGAGCGGAGGATGTCGTCTGTGGTGTTGATCCAGACGGTTACTCGCTGGAATTTGTCGGCCCGGGTTGTGTCTACGACGGCGTTTAGGAGGCGGGAGCCGTGGCCGGCTCGGGTGGCGGTGGGGTCGACTGCCAGTTCGGCGACTAGGGCGTCGTGGCGTTGGTCGGCGTCTGGGTCGTCGGAGGCGGTGATGGCGGCGAAGCCGACGATGGTGCGGCCGGCCAGGGCTACCAGGACGCGGTTGCGGGCTTCGCCGGGGGCGATCAGGGCGGCGCGCCATTGGGCGGCGAATTGAGCGGGGTTCAGGTCGGCTAGGACGTCCGCGGGGAGGAGGCCCTCGTAGGCGCGGCGCCAGGCGGCAACCTGGATTTCGCCGATGGCGTCTGCCTCGGCGGGCAGGGCCAGGCGGACGCTTGACTCGGCGATCGGGTCCTCGGTGGTGCCCATCGAGGTCAGGCTTTCCGGTTCCGGTACGCCGAAGTCGTCGTGGTTCATACCCACATCCTTTCAAAGGGCAAGGCAAAGACCTCCGGCAGGACACCCGTCGGGTAGGTGTCCTGCCGGAGGCGGCTCAAAACGGATCAGTAGACGAGCTTGCGGAGGAGGGTTTCCGCGGGTCCTCGGTAGGAGTGCTTCTTCATTTGGTAGGCGGCGATCACGGAGATCGTCCAGACCAGTACGGCGGCGCCGAAGGCGGTCCAGCCGGTACTTCCGAAGCGCTGGCCCAGGTTGAGGGTGAAGGGCGCCAGCAGCACCATCCAGGACACGGACTGGAACAGGTAGCCGGACATCGAGCGCTGTCCGAGGGCGGAGATCGCCTGGACCGGCAGGCCCAGCTCGGCGGGGCGGCGCGAGGTGGTGAGTTTGCCGACCAGGAGGGCGAAGAGGGCGATGTAGCCGGGGCCGCCGTACTGGCCGCTCAAATCGTGCAGGAAGGAAAGCTTGCTGATCGCGGCCTCGTCGACGTGTAGCCAGCCGGCGGCGACCAGGGCGAGCGGGAGGCCGCCGAGGACGGTGATGCCCATGCCGACCACCGCGACCCGGGTCAGCAGGACCTTGTGTGCCAACGGGTTCTCGAGGATCTGCTTGCGAGCGGCCCAGATGCCGAGCCAGACGATGACGGTGAAGCCGAGGACGAAGGCGGTGTGGGCCGGGTACTCCTGCAGCCGGTGGAGCAGGCTGGAGCCGTAGTTGGTGGCGGCCAGGGACGGGTTCGGGCTGTTGGTCATCGAGTGGCCGGGGCCCGAGTTGATGACGGCGAGCGCGGCCAGGCCGGCGGCGACGACCACGTAGACGATCTGGGCACCCCAGATCCACAGGACGATCTTGTGGAACCGGTCGCCGCGATTCAGCAGTACCAGCGTGCAGATGATGCCGACGATGCCGTACGCGCCGAGGAAGTCACCGAAGTACAAGAGGGTCGCGTGGGCCAGGCCGAAGGCGATCAGCCAGGCGTTCCGCTTCAGCAGGATCTTTCGTACTCCGCTCGGCGTCGCGCCCGAGTTGCGCTGGCGGCGGGCCAGCTGGACCAGGCCGTAGCCGAACATCACCGCGAAGACCGGGTACGCCCGGGCGTCGACCAGGGTGATCTTGAGGAAGTTGAGGATCCGCTCGAGGCCGTGCGGGGAGCCGTTCAGGCCGGGCTGGCCGGCGAAGGCGAAGTTGGCGGCGTTGGCCAGGCCGATCAGCAGCAGCATCGCGCCGCGGATCAGGTCCGGCGCCAGCGCGCGCTCGGCGCTGGTGACCGGGCCCCGGTGGTCGGTCACCGGGGGCTGCGAGGTGATGAGCTGCGTCACGAGGATTCATCCCTTTCAGAACTGTGGAGGGGTTGAGCTGTTGACCACAATCCTGCTGCCAGACGATGCGCCGACCCAGTGGCCTGAGCCCACACCTCAAGGTGGAGTTAGCACCCCCAGAAGCAGCATGTTGTGACACTTGTCGTCCGATCTGCAGAAAAAGTGTCACAAGTCGGCTATGCTCGGGCCATGGACAGCTTCCAGGCGACGATCGACGCAGACGGCCGGATCGAGCCGCGCGACGCGATGCCCGAGGGGTACCGCAAAACCCTGATCCGGCAGATCGCGCAGCACGCGCACTCCGAGATCATCGGGATGCAGCCCGAGGGCAACTGGATCAGCCGGGCGCCGTCACTGCGCCGCAAGGCGATCCTGATGGCGAAGGTCCAGGACGAGGCCGGTCACGGCCTCTACCTGTACGCCGCCGCCGAGACGCTCGGCGTGGACCGCGCCGACCTGCTGGACATGCTGCACGAGGGCCGGCAGAAGTACTCCAGCATCTTCAACTACCCGACGCTGACCTGGGCCGACATCGGCGCGATCGGCTGGCTGGTCGACGGCGCCGCGATCGTCAACCAGGTCCCGCTGTGCCGCTGCTCGTACGGTCCGTACGCGCGGGCCATGGTCCGGGTCTGCAAGGAGGAGTCGTTCCACCAGCGGCAGGGGTTCGAGATCCTGCACACGCTGTGCAACGGCACCGACGCCCAGAAGGCGATGGCCCAGGACGCGCTGAACCGCTGGTGGTGGCCGAGCCTGATGATGTTCGGCCCGCCGGACGCCAGCTCGACCCACTCCGAGCAGTCGATGGCGTGGGGGATCAAGCGGCACAGCAACGACGAGCTGCGGCAGCGCTTCGTCGACATGACCGTCCCGCAGGCCGACGTACTCGGCATCCGGGTGCCCGACGACGGGCTGACCTACGACGAGGAGACCGGTCACTACAGCTTCACCCAGCCGGACTTCACCGAGCTGTACGAAGTTGTCAAGGGCAACGGTCCGTGCAACGAGGAGCGGCTGGCCCACCGGGTCAAGGCACACGAGGACGGCGCCTGGGTCCGTGAGGCAGCCGCGGCGTACGCCGAGAAGCAGGCCGCCAAGGCGCAGGGGAGTGCCGCATGAGCGAGACGACCGGAACTGCTGCGCGTCCGTCGATCGAGCCGCTTTGGGAGGTCTTCGTCCGGTCCCGTCGTGGCCTGTCGCACGTGCATGTCGGCAGCCTGCACGCGCCCGACGCGACGATGGCGCTGCGCAACGCCCGCGATGTCTACACCCGCCGCCAGGAGGGTGTCTCGATCTGGGTCGTGCCGGCCACCGACATCACCGCGTCGAGCCCGGACGAGAAGGACGAGTTCTTCGACCCGGCCGCCGACAAGGTCTACCGGCACCCGACCTTCTACGAGGTCCCGGAAGGCGTCGAGCACCTGTGACCGACCTCTTCACGTACACCCTGAGGCTCGGCGACGACGCGCTGATCGCGGTGCAGCGGACCGCCGAGTGGATCGCGGCCGCCCCGCAGCTCGAGGAGGACGTTGCCCTGGGCAACATCGGCCTCGACCAGCTCGGCCAGGCCCGGTCACTGCTGCAGTACGCCGGCCAGGTCGAGGGCGCGGGCCGTTCCGAGGACGACCTGGCCTACTTCCGCGACGAGCGCGACTTCCTCAACGTCCAGCTCACCGAGCTGCCGAACGGTGACTTCGCGCAGAGCATCGCCAAGCTGCTGTACTTCGCGACGTACCAGCACCTCCTCTACGAAGAGCTCCGCAGCTCCTCCAACGAGACCCTCGCGGGCGTCGCCGGCAAGGCGGTGAAGGAGGTCGCATACCACGTCGACCACGCCACCCAGTGGGTACTCCGCCTCGGCGACGGGACCGAAGAGAGCCACTCCCGGATGCAGGCCGGCCTGCAAGCGATGTGGCCCTACACGGCCGAACTGTTCGCCTCCGACGACCTGGTCCAGCGGCTCGACGTCGCTGTCGACCCGTCGACGCTGGAGGAGGAGTGGCTGCGCCGGGTCACCGAGGTGATCGACCAGTCGACGTGCGAGCGGCCGGCCTCGTCGTACCAGCACAGTGGCGGTCGCGAAGGTCGTCACACCGAACACTTCGGGTATCTGCTCGCCGAAATGCAGCACGTCGCCCGCTCGCATCCAGGAGCGAAATGGTGACGGACACCGCGATCCTGACGGCAGTCGGGGAGGTCGCGGATCCCGAAGTACCGGTGCTGACGATCGCTGACCTCGGCGTGCTCAGAGGCGTGCGGCACGAGGGCGACGAGGTGGTCGTGACGATCACCCCGACGTACTCCGGCTGCCCGGCGATGGACCTGATCAAGCACGAGGTCGAGCTCACCCTCGACTCACTCCACCTCAAGGGTCGCGTGGAGACCGTTCTGTCGCCCGCGTGGACGACGGACTGGATGAGCGACGAGGGCAAGGCCAAGCTCACGGAGTACGGGATCGCCCCGCCGACGGGTCGTCATGCGGTTGGGGGACCGGTATCGCTGAGCCTGACCATCCGGTGCCCGCTGTGCGGTTCGCCTGACACCACCGAGCTGAGCCGGTTCGGGTCCACCTCCTGCAAGTCGCTCTGGCGGTGCAACTCCTGCCGGGAGCCCTTCGACCACTTCAAGGCGATCTGACCATGACGACGATGACCAGGCGCAGAGCGAGCTTTCATCCGCTCAAAGTCAGTGCGATCGACGAGATCACGGATGACTCGGTGGCGATCACTTTCGACGTACCGGCGGAGCTTGCGGCGGAGTATGAGTTCGCCGCGGGACAGCACCTGACGGTACGGCGTACCGGCGACGACATCCGGCGCAGCTACTCGATCTGCTCGCCGGCGGGTTCCGGCGTACTACGGATCGCGGTCAAGCGGATCCCCGGCGGCGACTTCTCGTCGTACGCGTCGACCGCGCTCAAGGTCGGCGACACGATCGACGTGATGACGCCGCTCGGGCGGTTCGGGACGCCGCTCGATCCCGCCCACGCCAAGCACTACGCGTTCATCGCCGCCGGCAGCGGGATCACCCCGGTGCTCTCGCTGGTCGCGACCATCCTGCAGGTCGAGCCGGCCAGCCGGGTCACCCTGCTCTACGGCAACCGCACGGCCGGATCGGTGATGTTCTCCGACGACCTGGCCGACCTCAAGGACCGGTACGCCGAACGCCTGCACCTGGTGCACGTACTGTCCCGGGAGTCGACCGACGTCGAGCTGTTCAGCGGGCGGATCGACAAGGACCGGCTGGGCCGGATGATCGACACGATCCTGCCGGTGAAGACCGTCGACGAGTGGTTCCTCTGCGGTCCGTACGCGATGGTCGTCGGCGCGCAGGAGCTGCTGATCGACCAGGACGTGGCCCGCGAGGACGTGCACGCCGAGCTGTTCCATGTCGGCGACGAAGCACCGGTGGCGCGGGTCGAGGAGACCACGACGGACGCGGAGGCGGCCGAGGTGACGGTGATCCTCGACGGCCGTCGTTCGACCTTCCCGCTGGGCGAGCACGGAAAGGCAGTGCTGGACGCAACGCTGGCCGTGCGGACCGATGCACCCTTTGCCTGTAAGGGCGGAGTTTGCGGGACCTGCCGGGCAAAAGTTGTCGACGGCACCGTTCGGATGGACACCAACTGGGCGCTCGAACCCGACGAGATCCGCGCCGGTTACGTGCTCACCTGCCAGTCGCACCCGACCAGCGAGAAAGTCACCCTCGACTTCGACGCCTGACGCCTCTGCTGCTCAGGGCCTGACGATCCCCAAGCCGGCGTGGCATGCGTGTGACACGGCGCCGGGCTACGAGTGTGCGACGGCGAAGGTGCCGCTGGACTACGACAACCCGCGTGGCGCGACGACCTCGCTCGCGGTCAGCCGGATCAAGGCGACCGACCCCAAGCGGCGGATCGGCTCACTGTTCCTCAACCCCGGTGGTCCAGGTGGTTCGGGCGTCGGCCCGCGAAGGGCACGGTCTGCAGGCCGGACGAGGTCCCCTTCGCCCAGCCTGCAACCCGCTCGGCGAAGGCCAAGCCGGCGTACCAGTTCAGGCCGCCGACGCGCTGACCGCTGGCGGGGCGGAAGGAGTTCCGCCCCGCCAGACCCTCAGACCGTCAGGCGACGATGGCCGGCAACTGCGTCTCGAACAGGCCCGCGAAGGTGCGGCTGGGCATGATGTGGCCCTGGTTGGGCGCGCTGCTGACGATGCTGTAGCCCCAGTCGACCGCACGCAGCCGCTGCGTGTGGGTGCCGTGATGGCTCAGGTTGGTGAAACCGCAGTCGCCGAGCTGGAAGAACACCTGGTCGAACTGCTGGATCCGCTTGTACTGAAGGGCGTCCCCGCGCGAGTGGGTGAGGAAGTAGGCGGCGAACGAGTCGGCCATCAGCTCGGTCCGCCGGGACGCCTCGGACCCGGTGAGGGTGCTGGCGAACAGGTTGTCCTGGAACTGCACGTGGTGCCCGTACTCATGGGCCAGGATCGCCTGCGCGGTGACATCGGAGTAGCCGATCGCCTTGAAGGCCTCCAGTACGCCGTCGCCCATCACGATCATCTTCGGGACGACGAAGCCGGGAATGACCGCGCCCGGGTAGGCGAAGGCGTTGAAGCTGAAGTACGGGTGGTTGCCGTAGTCGAACTTCGGCTGGTTCATCCCGGTGACGACCTCGGCGGCCAAGGAGGTCGAGATGGCGTCTGGCAGGCCGTAGACGACGTGGAAGAACCGGTACATCCGGGCCGGGTCGGTCAGCATCGTGCCCTTCATCGGGACCAGCCGGATGCCGGCCGGGTCGATGTCCCAGAACCGGCCGAGGTCGCGGAAGGTGTGAGTGATGTCGGTGCTGAACTCACCGGTGAGGCCGAAGGTCGACCCGGCGTCCTGCGGCCACAGCAGCGCGTCGTACAGCAGCGGCTGGAAGCTGTTGACGGCGTCCGCGAACTGCTGGTCCGCAGCCGTCCAGTCAGCGCGCTGTGCTGCCGCCCAGTCCCGGACCGGCGTGGACGGGTTGCAGGCAGTCGGGATGACCGCTGCGCTCAGGTCGTCGTCGATCGCCACCTGAGCATTGAGCTGGGCGGCGAGAGTCGATCCGCCCGTCGGCCGCAGCGCGTTGAGCTTGGCTGCCAGTGCGCTGGTCTGCTCGGGGGACAAGGCCTGCGTGGCAGCCGCGGTCTGCGAGGTTGCGGGGGAGGTGGAGGCCTGAGCGGCGTTGCCCGCCAGCCCGCCCGCCAGCACGAGTGTGAGCAGGACGGCGGACCCTGCAAGGGACTTCTTCATAGCTCTCCTAGGTCTTCGCCGGGGCGGCGGCGGAGGGGATTGACGGCCTCAGTATTGGTCGCGATCACGGCGCCGGCAGCGGTTCGGGGCTGTCGGAATCCGGCATGGCGGAAAGCTGACGGCTTGTACGGCCGTCCCGTGTGGCTTCCCGTTTCTGTCGGTCGGCGCTGAAAGAATCGGCGGCTCACGACTGATGGGGGTGGGGCGCCGTGATGGGGCGTTCGCATGCGTTGTCCGGATGGTGTGCGGGGCTCGCCGTCGCGCCGCTGGTGGGGCTGACGACGATCGCGGAGGTGGTGCCGTTCGCCGCCGCCACCGCTGGGTACGCGTTGCTGCCGGATTTGGACCATCCGGGCGCCGGTGCCTCGCGGTTGCTCGGGCCGATCACCGGGTTCGTGTCGAATGTGGTGCGGGCCTTCTCGAGCTTGCTGTATTCGCTGACGAAGGGCCCCCGCGACGAGGACGGCACGGGGCAGCATCGGCATGCGAGTCATACGCTGGCGGCCGCGATCGGGCTGGGCTTCGCGACGTCGAGCGCGGGCGCGGCGGGTGGCTGGCGGGCAGTCCTGGCTGTCGCTCTCGTCGGGTTGCTGCTGGCCGCTGATGCGCTCGGCGACTGGGTGGTGACGCTGGTACTGGCCGCAGGCGCCTGGACGATCGCCGGTACGTGGTTGCCGGGGGAGTCCGCCGTCCACAACCTGCACGCCGGGCTGGACGGGATCGGCAAGTGGATCGGTGTGGCCGTCGCTGTCGGCATGTTCGTGCACTGCCTGGGCGACAGCCTCACGCGATCGGGCTGTCCGTGGCTGTGGCCGCTGCCGATCAGTGGCGAGACCTGGTACGAGATCCGCCTGCCGCGACCGCTGCGCTTCCGCACCGGCGGCTGGGTGGAGAACCTGCTGATCGTGCCGGTGCTGGTCGTCGCCGGCGTCTTGCTGCTGCCGGGCGCGATCCAGTTCCTGGTCGATGTCTTCGACGCGGTGGGAGTGAGCGTGGCGCGCCGCTAGGGTCCGACCAGCGGGCGGCGCGCCACACTCATCAGGGGGACGCCTCTTGCTGCATCCAGTCTCACCCACGCAGCACCCACCTGGTCCGGGCTCCACCTGTCGGAATCCGGCATGGCAAGAACCTGACGAGCCGAAAGTCAACAGAAAGTGAGGACGTTGTTGCGGAGAGTACCGGCAGGAAGTTTTTCGGATTTTTTTGGTGGAAGGTGTAACGACTACGGAGGCTGCAGCGATAGGACGAGTGAGCCTGGTGGCTGCCCGGACCCCCGAGCGGACAGCCACCAGGCCTACTCATTTCCTGAGGCGGTTGGGGCGGTAATCTGAGCCCCATGTCCTCTAGCGCAAACACCGCCTCGACGGCCCTGCCTTTCGGCAGGTTGACCACGGCGATGATCACCCCCTTCAAGCCCGACGGCTCGCTCGATCTCGACGCGGCGCAGAAGGTGGCCACCAAGCTGGTCGACGAGGGCAACGATTCCCTGATCGTCAACGGCACTACCGGCGAGGCGCCGACCACCAGCGACGAGGAGAAGGTGCTGATCATCCGCGCCACCCTCGAGGCGGTCGGCGATCGCGCGAAGGTCGTCAGCGGGGTCGGATCCAACAACACCGCCCACAGCGTGGAGTCCGCCAAGGCCGCTGAGGCCGCCGGCGCGCACGGCCTGCTCGTAGTCACTCCGTACTACAACAAGCCTCCGCAAGAGGGCATCAAGCTGCACTTCAACGCCATCGCCGACGCCACCGGGCTGCCCGTGATGGCCTACGACATCCCCGGCCGGGCCGGTGTGCCGATCACCACCGAGACGCTGCTCGCGCTGGCCGAGCACCCGCGGATCGTCGCGGTGAAGGACGCCAAGGGCGATGTGGCCGCCACGACGAAGGTCCTGGCCAATTCGGACCTCTACTACTACTGCGGTGCGGATGAGCTGAACCTCGCCTGGCTGGCGATGGGCGCCGTGGGGATCGCGAGCGTCGTCGGGCATGTCGCCAGCCCGCAGTACCGGCAGTTGATCGACGCTGTCGTCGCAGGAGACCTGGACACCGCACGACGCATCGACCGGCAGCTGGTGCCCGCCGTCGAGGCGATCATGACGAGGACGCAGGGCGCCATCATGGTGAAGGCGGCTCTCAAGCTGGCCGGTGTGATCGAGCACGCGACGCTGCGCGCGCCGCTGGTCGAGGCGACCGGCGAGCAGACCGACTGGCTCACCACCGATCTCAAGACGGCAGGACTGATTGCATGAGCCACCCGCACCCTGATCTGCAAGCGCCGGAGCCACTCGCGCCCGGCGCTCTCCGTGTGATCCCGCTCGGCGGCCTCGGTGAGGTCGGACGGAACATGACGGTCTTCGAGTACGACGGCAAGCTGCTGATCGTCGACTGCGGAGTGCTCTTCCCGGACGAGAACCAGCCCGGTGTCGACCTGATCCTCCCGGACTTCCAGCCGATCCGGGAGCGTTTGGACGACATCGTGGCGGTCGTCCTGACGCACGGCCACGAGGACCACATCGGCGGCCTGCCGTACCTGTTGCGCGAGCGGGGCGACATCCCGGTGGTCGGCTCCCAGCTGACCCTGGCGCTGCTCGAGGGCAAGCTCAAGGAGCACCGGCACCGCAACGTGCCGCAGCAGACCGTCGTCGAGGGCGAGACGGTGCGCTTCGGCCCGTTCGAGTGCGAGTTCGTCGCGGTCAACCACTCCATCCCGGACGCGCTCGCCGTGGCGATCCGGACGCCGGCCGGCCTGGTCCTGCACACCGGTGACTTCAAGATGGACCAGTTGCCGCTGGACAACCGGATCACCGACCTGCGGGCGTTCGCCCGGCTCGGCGAGGAGGGCGTCGACCTGTTCATGGTCGACTCCACCAACTCCGAGGTGCCCGGCTTCACCACCCACGAGCGCGACATCGCGCCGGTGCTCGACGGCGTCTTCAGCAAGGCCTCGAAGCAGCGCATCATCGTCGCCTGCTTCGCCTCGCACGTGCACCGCGTGCAGCAGGTGATGGACGCGGCGGTGAAGCACCATCGGAAGGTCGCGTACGTCGGTCGCTCGATGGTTCGCAACATGGCGGTGGCCCGCGACCTCGGCTTCCTGACCGTGCCCGGCGACACCCTGATCGACATGCGCGAGCTGGACAACTACCCGCCCGAGCAGGTCGTGCTGGTGTCGACCGGTTCGCAGGGCGAGCCGATGTCGGCGCTGTCGCGGATCGCGGCCAACGACCATCACGTCGTACAGATCCAGCCGGGCGACACCGTCGTCTTGGCGTCGTCGCTGATCCCGGGCAACGAGAACTCGGTGTTCCGGGTGATCAACGGGCTGACCAGGCACGGCGCGAACGTGATCCACAAGGGCAACGCGCTCGTCCACGTGTCCGGCCACGCGTCGGCGGGCGAGCTGCTCTACTGCTACAACATCGTCAAGCCGCGCAACGTGATGCCGGTGCACGGCGAGATCCGGCACCTGCACGCCAACGCCGAGCTCGCCCGGCAGACCGGCGTACCGGAAGAGAACGTGGTCGTGGTCGAGGACGGCGTGGTGGTCGACCTGGTCGACCGGAAGGCCGTTGTCGCGGGCAAGGTCGAGTGTGGATACGTGTTCGTCGACGGCTCGACCGTGGGCGACATCACCGAGACCTCACTGAAGGATCGGCGGATTCTCGGTGATGAGGGTTTCATCTCGGTGATCGCCGTGATGGACTCTGTCACCGGCAAACTGATGGCCGGGCCGGAGATCCAGGCGCGCGGGTTCGCCGAGGACGACACTGTCTTCGACGAGCTGCGGCCGAAGATCGAGGCGGAGATCGAGAAGGCGATCGGGAGCGGGGTGGACGACATGTACCAGTTGCAGCAGGTCATCCGCCGCGTGGTCGGCAAGTGGGTCAGCGACACGCACCGTCGCCGGCCGATGATCATCCCGGTCGTCGTGCAGTCCTAACCAGAGGGGTGGGCCAGTTGTGAGTATTACTGGTGTGAATGGAGCCGGGCAGCGCCGGCCCACCATGAAAGAGGTCGCGGCCCGGGCGGGCGTGGCGCTCAAGACCGTCTCCCGGGTGGTCAACGAGGAGCCGAACGTCAGCCCGGAGCTGACCGCGAAGGTCCAGGCCGCGATCAAGGACCTCAACTACACGCCGAACGAGAGCGCCCGGATGCTGCGCCGCGGCAAGACCGGCACGATCGCGGTCGTCATCCGCGACATCGGTGACCCGTTCTTCGCCTCGCTCGGCCGCGCGGTCGAGCTGTGGGCGCGGGGGAGCGGTTCGGTCGTGATGATCGGCCTGACCGACGAGGATCCCGAGCGCGAGCGGGAGGTCTGCCTGGAGTTCGTTGCCCGGCGCCCCGACGCACTCATCATGGCGCCGATCGGGGAGACCCAGGACTACCTGGCCCCGCACGTGGACGCGGGCATGGCGGTCGTCACGATCGACCGGCCGGCGCACGGGATCGAGGCCGACGCGGTACTGGCCGACAACGCGGGTGGTATCGACCAGGCGATCGACCACCTGGTCCGGCAGGGGCATCGCCGGATCGCGTACCTCGGCGATGACGAGCGGATCTTCACGGCTCGCGAGCGGGTGGTGGCCTATCGAGCCGCGATGGCCCGGCACCGGATCGATGTCGACGAGGACCTGGTCCATCTGTCGGAGCCGACGACGGAGGGAATCGGGATCACGCTGTCCGCAGTACTGGACCGGCCTGAGCCCGCGACGGCCATTCTGTCGGCCAACAACATGACCACTGCGGAGGTACTGCGGGGGATGGCCGGCCGGCGTGATCGCGTCGCCCTGGTGTCCTTCGACGACCTGGCGCTCGGCGACCTGCTCAGCCCCGGACTCACGGCGGTGGCCCAGTCGGCCGATGTGATGGCCCGTACTGCGATCCAGCTGATGACCGAGCGGCTGCCCGAGCCGCACCGCCCCGGCCGGACGGTCAGGGTGCCGGTGAAGTTGACGATTCGCGGCTCGGGGGAGATTCCTCCGTCGAGCTGAGCTCGCCATATCGGGCCAACGCCAGCGCGGCCGCGATCGCCAACGCGAAACCGGCCGCCGCGGGTACTACGAACCCGTGGCGCGTCCGGTCGCCCAGCGCCAGGATCCCGACGGCGGCCGGGAACACGGTCTCCCCGACGACGAGCATGGCCGTCGCCGTCGTGATGCTGCCGCGTTGCAGCGCCGAGGCGAAGAACAGCATCGCTGAGGCGCCGGCGACGATCGCGGTGTAGACGGCGGGCTCGGTGAGCAGGTCGATCGGCTTGAAACTGTCGATGATCCGCCCCGAGATCGCCACCACTCCGAAACTCAGGCCGGCGACCAGACCCAGCAGCGGCGCCCGCAACCTCTTCGGCGCCAACCCCGCGGACAGCCCGACGACGACCAGGGCCGCTGTCGCGACGACCAGCCCCCACCGGAATCCGTTGCCGATCGAGGCGGCACCTTCGCTCTCCGCCGACAACCCGAGCAGCGCCAGGCCGACGCACACCGCACCTACAGCAGCCCACTCGCGGCGCCCCAGCCTGATGCCGAGGAACCGTGCGGCTACCGCTGTCACAGCAAGGCTGGCGGCCAGCGCAGCTTGAACCACGAAGAGCGGCAGCACCTGTAGCGCGGCCAACTGCACCCCGAACCCGCACAGATCCAGAGCGATCCCCGCCATGAACCTCCACTGCGAGACCACCCGGAACAGCAGCCGAGGATCGACGCCCTCACCACCACCGGGCGTCGACTGCGCCGCCATGGCCTGCATGACCGACGCCAACCCATAGGCAAGCGCGGCAGCCAGAGCGCACAGCAATCCCCACCACATGCGCCTCACACTACGGGTTCAGCCTTTGAGGAAGGCGAGGATCGCCTGGGCCAGGTCCTCTCGGTGGTCCGCCAGCGCGTGGTCCGTGGGGAACAGGTGGTGCTCGGCGTTCCTGTATGCCTCCACCAGCGGCAAGTGGTGTTGCTCCGGCGGTGCAGCCGTGTCCCGGGTTGCGCCGATCAGCAGGACGCGGCGATCGGCCAGTCGGGGTGCTAGGTCGGCCAGGCGCCATTCGGGGCCGTTGGCAACCATTTCGTCGACGAGTGCTCTGCCGCTGGTCCCGTGCAACGGCAGTAGATCGCCGTCGAACGGTTCGACGTACTGGTCCGGGTTCGGTGCGGTCGCGGCGGCGCCGAAGTCGAAACCGGCGATGGACCCCACGGCGGGGATCGCAGGGTCGGCGGCGGCCGTACGGAGCGCGGCGAATCCGCCCATGCTGTGCCCGATGACGGCGAGCCTGGTGGCGTCGACCCGCGGATCCGCGCGCAGGCCGGCGACCGCCGCGGCCGCGTCTTCCAGGGCGCTGGTCCACGACCAGGTCCCGGCTGCTCCCCACGATCCGCGGTAGTGGAAGACCAGCGTGGCGTAGCCCGCCCGGCGAAGCACGTGCGCGACGTCGAAGTTGCGCTCCCAGCCCGGGAAGCCGTGCAGCAGGAGAACCGTCGGATGGGGACCGTCGCCGGCCGGGAGATGCAGTACTCCGGGGAGCTCTTGGCCGCCACTGGAGACGGTGAAGGGCGCTGTGCTGGCGTGTCTCACTCGGCAACCTCGCTTGATCGAACCGGTCGTTACCATCAGGACGGTAACAAGAGATGGGTCCGATCGGTACCATCTGTCTCATGCCCGTCGCCAAAGGAACCTCGCTCGACCCCGATCGGACCCGGGCGGCGATGCTCGAGGCCGCCACCGTCGTCTTCTACGAGCGCGGGCTGGACGGTGTCGGGATCGCGGAGCTGTGCTCGTCGGTGGGAGCGTCGAAGGAGACTCTGTACCGGCACTTCGGCTCGAAGGACGGGCTGATCGCCGCTGTCCTGCAGGCCCGCAGCGATCGCAACAACGCCTGGCTGAGGCGGGCCGCTGCGACAGGTGGGGATGACCCGGCCGCCCAGTTGACCGCGGTGTTCGGCGTACTGGGGGAGTGGTTCGACCAGCCGGACTACCGGGGGTGCGCGCTGGTGAACGCGGCGACCCAGCGGCATTTCGAGCCGGCCCACAGCATGGTGGTCCAGCATCTCGACGGCTATCGGGCACTGCTCACGCAGATCGCGGCCGCGGCGGGCGTGGCCGACCCGGACCGGGTCGGGGGTCAGTTGCTGATGCTGCTGCAGGGCGCGACCGTGATGGCCGACCACCTCGCGTTGGGTAGGGCCGCGGCCGATGATGCACTGGCCGCGGCGCTGCCTTTGCTTACTTCCGGTACTGACTGACCAGCGGGCACGCGAACGGGTCGCGGGCGCGGAGGCCGACGTTGTTCAGGTAGTCGACGACGATCTTGTACGACTCGAGGAAGGCGACCTCGGTGTACTTCACGCCGTGCAGCTGGCAGTACTCGCGGACGATCGGCTGGACGTGGCGCAGCGTCGGCCTCGGCATGCTCGGGAACAGGTGGTGCTCGATCTGGTAGTTGAGCCCGCCCATCGCGAAGTCGGTGAGGACGCCGCCGCGGATGTTGCGCGACATCAGCACCTGGCGACGGAGGAAGTCGATCTTCATCGTGGCCGGGACCAGCGGCATGCCCTTGTGGTTCGGCGCGAACGAGCCGCCGAGGCAGACCCCGAAGACGGCCAGCTGCAGGCCGAGGAACGCGCTGGCCTTGCCGATCGGCAGCAGGACGTACAGCGCGGTCACGTACAGGCCGAGCCGGGAGACGACGACCGCTGCCTCGATGCGCTCGACCTTGGTCGCCCCGCGACGGAACAGGTGCTGCAGGCTCGACACGTGCAGGCTGAGGCCTTCCAGCGTCAGCAGCGGGAAGAAGAGCCAGCCCTGGCGGTCCTGGTACCACTTCATGAAGCCGCGCTTGCGTTTGGCCGCGTGGTCGGGGGTGAAGGCAACGACGCCGATCGCGATGTCGGGATCCTTGCCGAGCTGGTTCGGCGCGTTGTGGTGCTTGCTGTGCTTGTTCTTCCACCAGGTGATGCTCATGCCGGCGAGGCCACCGGCCAGCAGACGGGCGGTCCAGTCGTTCCACGCGGCCGAGTCGAAGATCTGCCGGTGCGCGCTGTCATGGCTGAGGAACGCGACCTGGACCAGGATCAGCGCGAGGGCGCCGGCCATCAGCAGTTGGAACCAGGAGTCACCGAGCAGGATGAATCCGGTGATCACACCGCCCAGCGCGGCCAGTACCAGGCCGATGCGGGTCCAGTAGTAGGTGTAGCGGCGTCGCAGCAGGCCCAAGTCCCGGACCGTGTGCAAGAGGTCGCTGTAAAGACTCGCGTACTTCTGCTGCGGTCTTTGGGGGTGCGGGTCTTCGGCAAGCAGTTGCGACAAGGAGAACGCCCCATCCGGAGTGCATCGGTCGAGATGCGCCACCGGGTCCAGGGCAGCGCCACGAGAAGAGTGGCTGTAGTACCCAACGGAACCACGCTGGGCGACCACACGCAACCGACCGCTCGGTAGGCGCGCGGCGTGGTCAGGCTCAGGGAGTCCGCAGGCTCGCGGTCAGCAGTGTGCCGTCGAGCACACCTCTGGCCACCGCCTTCAGTCCGCAGCCCTTGCCCCGGGCATACGAGCGCATCGCCGCGAAGGCGTCCGGCAGGCTGAGACCGGTCCGTTCGGCGAGCATTCCCTTGGCCTGCTCGATCAGGATCCGGCTGTCCAGCGCCTGCTGCAGTTGCCCGCACAGCTCTTGCCGGCCGCGGTGTTCGCGCTCGTGCAGCAGGCCGATCGTGGCCATGTCGGACAGCGCTTGCCCCAGCATCAGCTCCGGCTCGCTGAAGGCGGTGGCGCTGGTCCGGAAGAGGTTCATCGAGCCGATCACCTTGTCCCGCAGGCAAAACGGGAGCATCTCGGTGGTGGCGTAGCTCGGGTGGTCCTGCTCGACCAGCTGGGCGGGGGAGCCGGCGGTGGCGAAGACCCGCAGTATCTGGTCGTCGTTGGTCAGGTCCAGGCCGACCGCGTCCACCTCGAGCAGCTCGACCGTCGCTTCGGCGAGCATGCCCAGGAAGGCGGCCAGCTCGAAGTCCTCGCCGAGCGTGTCGGCGAGCTTGATGAACACCTCTGTGAGGCGTTGTTCCCTGGACTGCACCGGAATTCCCTTCGACCCTGTGAGCCTCAATCATCGATGGCCGCGCAAGTCCCCCGCGATCCCCCCGGGCGAGTTGTCAGTTAGTTCGTTCCGCAGTCACCCGGACGTCACTCCGGAGGAGCACCTTCGGCTCATGAACTTGAGCCGCCGCCAGCTGCTGGCCGCCACTGCCGTCGCAGGTGCAACCGCCGCCGTACCGAGCGTGACCGCCGCCGCTTCCGTAGTACGCCGGGACCGTCCTGCTCTGCCGTCCGGAATCATGTCCGGCGACGTCACCTCGAACTCCGCCGTCGTCTGGTCGCGCACCGATCGCCGCGCCCGGCTGACCGTCGACCTGACCACCCACGGCCGGTTCGACCGCGCTGTGACGCTGCGCGGTCCGATCACCTCGGGCGACCAGGACTACACCGCCCAGCTGCCGCTGCGCGGTCTGCGCCCCGGCCAGCGCTACGACTACCGGGTCGGCTTCGAGGACGCCTACGGCCGCCGTGGCGAGACCATCGAAGGCTCCTTCAGTACGCCGGGCCGCAACCGCCCCGTGAGCTTCGTGTGGACCGGTGACACCGCCGGCCAGGGCTACGGCATCAACCCCGACATCGGCGGCATGATCGCGTACAAGGCGATGCACCAGACCCGCCCCGACTTCTTCCTGCACTCCGGCGACAACATCTACGCCGACGGCCCGATCGCGGCCTCGGTGGCGATCCCGGACGGCACCACCTGGAAGAACGTGGTGACCGAGGAGGTCAGCAAGGTCGCCGAGACGCTGGCGGAGTACCGGGGCCGGTACAAGTACAACCTGCTCGACCACAACCTGCGCGACCTGTACGCCGATGTGCCGATCGTCAGCCAGTGGGATGACCACGAGACGCTGAACAACTGGTACCCGGGCGAGATCCTGACCGACGACCGCTACACCGAGAAGCGGGTCGACGTGCTGGCCCAGCGCTCCCGGCAGGCATTCCTGGAGTACCTGCCGATGGTGCACACCGCCGGCCGCAACCGCATCTACCGCAAGGTGAGCTATGGCCCGCTGCTCGATGTCTTCTGCCTCGACATGCGGACGTACCGCGGCGCCAACCCGGCACCGGGTGTCGCCGGTCCGGTCGCGATGCTGGGTGCCGAGCAGGCAGCATGGCTGGTTCGCGAGGCCGCTGCTTCCAAGGCGACCTGGAAGGTGATTGCCAGCGACATGCCGCTGGGTCTGCTGGTGCCGGACGGTACCGAGATCGAGGCTGTCGCCAACGGACTGGCCGGTGCGCCCGGTGGCCGTGAGCACGAGATCGCCTGGGTGCTCTCGCAGTTCAAGCGCCGGAAGGTCCGCAACACGGTCTGGCTGACCGCGGACGTGCACTACTGCGCGGCGCACCACTACGACCCGTCGCGGGCGGCCTTCACCGACTTCGACCCGTTCTGGGAGCTGGTCGCTGGTCCGGTCAACGCCGGTACGTTCGGGCCGAACACGCTCGACTCGACCTTCGGGCCTCGGTTGGAGTTCGTGAAGGCGGCTGACTTCCCGAACCAGCCGCCGTCGGGTGGCAACCAGTTCTTCGGGCACGTGTCGATCGACCCGCGCTCCGAGGTCTTCACCGCCTCGCTGCGCGACCTGTACGGCAAGGTGCTCTGGCGCAAGGACTTGCCGGCAGCACACCACTGACAACTCTGGGGAGCGGCCCGCTCACCAGTCCGGATGCCCAGCGCGGGATGCCGCCCGCTGAAGGCCTGGTGAGCGGGACGCGCAGTCTGCCGGTAGGGAAAACCTGCTGAGGTGAGTGGTGGCCGCGGGCTAAGTTTGCTGGCATGAGCTACCCAGAGAGTCGCCGTGACGAGACTGTCGTCGACACCCTGCACGGACGCGAGATCGCCGACCCGTACCGCTGGCTGGAGGACGCTGACTCCGCCGAGACCAAGGACTGGGTCTCCCGCCAGAACGAGGCGACCGAGGCCGAGCTGTCCAGCTATCCGGAGCGCGCCTGGTTCCAGGAGACTCTCTCGGCGATCCTGGCGCGGCCCCGGGCCGGCGTACCCGCGCACAAGTCCGGCTGGTACTTCGTGGGCCGCAACGACGGCTCCCAGGCGCAGGACGTCCTGTATGTCGCCGACTCGCTGGAAGGGCTGCTCGAGGGTGGCCGTGTCATCCTCGACCCCAACAAGCTGTCCGCGGACGGCACTGACTCATTGGCCAGCTTCACTATCAGCCCGGACGGCCGGTACTTCGCCTACGGGGTCAACGAGAGTGGTAGCGACTGGACCACCTTCCGGCTCCGGGAGATAGCCACTGGTGCCGATGTTGACGATGTGGTCACTCGTGCGAAGTTCTCCCAGGCCACCTGGCTACCGGACTCGTCGGCGTACCTCTACCTGCACTACCCGGCCAGTGGCCGCAGCGAGGGCACCGAGACGCAGGCACTTGAAGGTGGCCAGCTGAAGCTGCACAAGGTCGGTACTCCGCAGGACGACGACCAGCTGGTCCTGAGCTTCCCGGACAACGCGCAGATCTTCATCCAGCCCGAGGTCTCCGACGACGACCGCTACCTCGTGGTGACGCTTGCCGAGGGCACCGACCCGGCATCTCGGATCTGGGTGTACCCGGTGGCCGGCAGCGTGCTGGGCGAGCCGATCAAGGTGATCGACGAGTTCCGCGACGAGAACATCTTCGTGCGGATGTCCGGCGACCAGTTGGTTCTGCAGACCGACCGGGATGCATCTCGGGGCCGGGTGGTGACGTCGGACCTCGAGGGCAACTTCACCGACCTCATCCCTGAGGGCTCGAATGCGTTGCTGACCGTCAGTGGCACGGCGTCGGGGTTGGCTGTCGTTTCTCTGGTCGACGCGCAGCCGGTGCTTGCCTTGCATGCTTTGGAGGGTGGTAGCGGCCGGGTGGTGCCGGTGCCGGGCGGGGGCTTTGTGGGGTTGACCGCGTCACCGAAGTACGACGAGCTCTTCATCGGGCTCTCGTCGACCACGGATCCGACCGTTGCCTATGTGGTCTCGACGGCAACCGGCGAGTTCCGTGCGCTGCCGTCGCTGGTGCCGGCCGGGGTCGGCTTCCTGTCGCCTGACATCACTGTCAGCCGCCGGGTCGAGCCGGGGCGGCAGGTGCCGTACTTCCTGATCAGCCGGGCCGACCTGAGCTTCGACGAACCGCGTCCGACGCTGATGTGGGGCTATGGAGGTTTCAGCATCCCGGTCATGGCCGACTACCGTCCGGGCTGGCCGGCCTGGCTTGCGGCGGGCGGCGTGCTGGTGATCACCAACTTGCGGGGCGGTGGGGAGTTCGGCAGTGCCTGGCACGACGAGGGGCGGCTGCGGAACAAGCAGAACGTCTTCGACGACTTCATCGCGGTCGGGGAGGACCTGACCAAGACCAAGGTGACTACGCCGGCGCAGCTGGCCATCCACGGCCGCAGCAACGGCGGTCTGCTCGTCGGAGCAGTGATGACCCAGCGGCCGGACCTGTTCGCAGTGGCGCTGCCCGGCGTCGGCGTGATGGACATGCTGCGCTTCCACCTCTTCACCGTGGGCGCCGCCTGGGCATCGGACTTCGGCCTGCCCGACGACCCGACCCAGTTCGAGGACTTGCTGGCTTACTCGCCACTGCACAACCTGCGCGACGGTACGTCGTACCCGGCAACGCTGGTCGTCACCGGCGACCACGACGATCGTGTTGTGCCGCTACACAGCCATAAGTTCATGGCGACTCTGCAGCACCTGCAGGCGGGGGACAAGCCGGTACTGACCCGGATCGAGGTCAATACCGGCCACGGCTTCGGCAAGCCGGCAGCGATGGTCGCCTCCGAGTGGGCCGACCTCCTGGCCTTCGCTGCGCACCACACGGGGCTGCAGCCGCAGTAGCGCGATCGGTATTTTGACGGATGCCCGCTCACGGGGGCTGGTGCTGGACTCGGGCCACCAGTCCCCACCGTGAGCAGGGAGAAGTCAGATGAGTGCAATCGAGGTCCCGGACGCCGGGACCGACCTGAGGATCGAGCGCCGGGTCCGCGAGTTCCTGACCGAGGTGAACAAGAACCCGGACCCGTACTGGCTGTTGCCGGGCGACCAGGTCCGTGGGGTACTGCGGGGCCTGCAGACGACCGCGCCACCCGACCTGAGCGGGGTCGACGTCTCGGAGCACGACATCACCGTCGACGGGGTGAGCACCAAGGTCTACATCCAGCGACCTAGCGGCGTCGATGGCCCGTTGCCGGTCATCCTCTTCCTGCACGGTGGGGTGTGGATCGCGGGCGACTTCGACAACCACCAGTCGCTGACCCGGGATCTTGTCATCGCTACTGGTTATGCAGCCGTGTTCGTCGAGTACACGCCGATTCCGGACGCTGTGTTCCCGGCGCAGCTGGAAGAGGCGTTCGCTGCGCTGCAGTGGGTCGCGTCGGAGGGCGCTGCTCTTGGGCTCGACGCCTCGCGGCTCGCTGTCGCCGGCAACAGCGTCGGCGGCAACCTCAGTGCGGCGCTGACGCTCTACGCGCGTGACCACGACGGGCCGTCGATCAAGGTCCAGCTGCTGCTCTACCCGGCCACCTCAGCTGAGTTGGACACCGAGTCGTACCGGGACTTCGCCGATGGGCGGTTCCTGTCCCGCGACTTCATGAAGTTCGGCTGGGACGTCTACGCGCCGGACGAGGCGACCAGGCACAACCCGTACGCCGCGCCGCTGCAGGCCCGGGTGGACCAACTGCGTGGGTTGCCGCCGGCCATCATCCACACGTCCGGCAGGGCGAGGCCGCGAGCATCTACTCATTATGCCGCGGAAGCCGACGCCTGGGGGCGTGAGCACGATGACGAGGACGTGCTGGCGCACACGGTCTTCGTATTCGGCACCTACTACTTCCTGACTGGTGAGATCGAGAAGGCGGCGCCGCTCTTCCAGGAGTCGATCCGACGGCTGAAGGCGCTGGAGCAGTCCAGTAGCTTCCTGCTGCAGCTCTACTCGGCTGTTGCCCAGGCGGAGATCTGGCGGGGGCGGGTCACCGAGGGAATGGCGATCGCCCGGCGAGCGCTGGAGCGTTGCGACGACAGTGGCGAGCAGTACGCGCGTGGTGGGCTTCTCTTCGCGTGTGCGCTGGGGCAGTGGATGCAGGGTTCATACGACGACGCTGTGGCCGGGCTGACTGAGGCCGTCCGGCTGGCGCATACCTTCAACGACGTACTGGGTGCGGTGACGTGGCTGGAGCTGCTCTGCTGGACCACCGCCGCCATGGGCCGGTACGAGCGGGCTGCGGAGTTGCTCGGGGTCGCGTACAAGGTGTGGCCGATGGGTGGTGGTCGGCGGTTGCTCGGCTCGCTGCAGATGACCGACGCGCATGATGCGTGTGAGCGAGCCGCGATGGATGCCTTGGGCAACGAGCGGTACCGGGCCGCCTTCGAGCGTGGCGTGACCGCCTGCGTCGGATTCGACGAGGCGATGGTGTTCGCGGTCGGGCGCGAGGCCGCAGTACCGGTACTGCGGCCCGCATCCGCAGGCACCGGATCGCTGAGCGACCGGGAGTATCAGGTAGCCGAGCTGGTGGCCCAGGGGCTGACGAACAAGGAGATCGCGCTCCGACTCGTGATCAGCAGACGGACCGCGGAATCGCATGTCGTGCACATCCTGGACAAACTCGGCTTCAGATCACGCAGCCAGATCGCCGTCTGGCTGACCAACCAGCCGGACCGTTAGGCGTTTGCCGCTCACCTGTGGGTCCGTGTCTCACCAGGCCTTGGGTCTCAGCCCTGCACCGAGCGGTGGAGTGGGCTCAGGCTTGTTGGTGAGGTGGTGGGTTCACCAGATCTTGGGGGCGACGAGGTCGCGGGGGTCGTCGTGGGGCTGACAGCCGTGCGGGGTCTCGTCGTACTCGGTGGTCAGGCCGTTGGTGGCCAGGTTGCGGACCGCGCTGACGAGGCGGTCGACGTGCTCGCGGGTGGTGCCCAGTCCGAGGCTTGCGCGGACTGCGGTCGCCTCGGGCGAGTTGGCGAGCAGGTGGCCGACCAGCGGGTGGGCACAGAACTTCCCGTCCCGTACGCCGATCCCGTACTCCGCCGAGAGCGCCGCGGACACCAGCGTCGAGCTGACCCCGTCGATGGTGAAGCAGACCGTGCCCACGCGGTCGGCGTCGGCGCCGAAGATGTCGTACGTGTTGACGCCGGCGATCTGGGCCAGGCCGGTGCGGAGCCGGGCGAGCAGGCTGCGCTCGTGCTGCTCGATCGCCTCGCGGTGCTCGGTGATGGCGGCGCAAGCGGCGGCCAGTGCGATGGCGCCGATCACGTTGGGGGAGCCGCCCTCGTGCCGGGCCGGGCCCTGGTTCCAGACGGTCGCGTCGCTGGTCACGGCGGCCGTCGCGCCACCGCCGTACAGGTACGGGTCGGCCGCGTTCAGCCAGTCGGCCCGGCCGATCAGCGCGCCGGCGCCGTACGGGGCGTAGAGCTTGTGGCCGGAGAGCGCGACCCAGTCGACGTCCAGCTCCTGGATGTCGACCACGCGGTGCGGTGCGAGTTGCGCGGCGTCGAGGCAGACGCGGGCGCCGTGCGCCTTGGCGACGGCGGCGATCTCGGCGATCGGGAAGATCTCGCCGGTGACGTTCGACGCGCCGGTGATGACGACCAGGCGGGGGCCCTCGGGTGCTGCGCGCAGGGCGTCGGCAACTGCGGTCACCGCTGCGGTGTGGCTCGTGGGCGCTGCCAGCCGGGTGGTGCGCTCGGCGGGCCAGGGGAGGAGGGCCGCGTGGTGCTCGGACTCGAACACGATCACGGTCGCGTCGGCCGGTACGGCGCGGGCCAGCAGGTTGAGCGCGTCCGTGGTCTGCCGGGTGAAGATCACCTGGTCGTCCTCGCGAGCGCCGACGAAGCCGTGCACCTCGGCGCGGGCCCGCTCGTACCACTGGGTGGTGATCCGCGAGGCGTAGCCGTTGCCGCGGTGCACCGACGCGTACGACGGGAGTGCGGCCTCGACCGCCGCTCGCACCGACTCCAGACACGGCGCGCTCGCCCCGTGGTCGAAGTTCGCGTAGTCGGTCACGCGGCCGTCGGCCAGCGGGACCAGCAGGTCGCTCGCGACGGTGGCGGGGATGGTGCCGGTGGTGAGCTTGGCCAGGGCCGGCCGGGTGGTCACGGCGGTGTTGGCAGGCTCGAGGATGGAGAGGATCGACATGGTTCTGCTCCTGGATGATCCGCACTTGCCGAAACGGGGTATCCGAACGGCCCGGTCTTCACCCAGGGCACCCCACCGCGGAGGAGGGTTGCCGGCCAGCGAGCTGGGGCTTGACGCTGGCACTCATGACCTGCGGAAGACGGTAGCCAACGATCCGTGCTTCGCGCCAGCACCAATCTCACTGGTTGGGATACCCGCACGTATCGTGAGACGCCAGGCGTGCGGAGATCGATGTTTTCCGTGTGCGGCTAATGCGGTGGCCCGGCTCGCCGGCGCCCGGGAGAGGATCTGGGGATGACCTGGATCGCACCTGAGGTCGAGCGGCCCGAGGGCTCGCTCGTCGCGCCCGAGCAGGAGTTGCTCGCCGGCTACCTGAACTTCTACCGGACCACGCTGCTGTACAAATGCGCCGGCCTGACCGCCGAGCAACTGGCCACCCGCCCGTCCCCGCCGTCCAACCTTTCGCTGCTCGGCCTGATCCGGCACGCGACCAAGGTCGAACGAATCTGGTTCCGCATCCACTTCGCCTCAGCCGGCCCAGCTGTCCCCGGAGCCGCGTCCACCGCTCCCGCCGACCCCGGTTCCCGGCTCGCGCCGGCCGCCCCGGTGTTCGATCTGGCGCTCGGCAAGGACGCCGACTTCGAGCTGATCGACGCCAGCCGCGCCCAGGCGGAGTACGAGGCCCTGATCGACGAGTGGGCGCTGGCCGACAAGGCCGCCGAGGGCTACTCGCTCGACCAGCAGTTCACCTTCCGTGACGAGGTGTCGTCGCTGCGGATGATCTACATCCACCTGATCGGCGAATACGCCCGCCACTGCGGCCACGCCGACTTCCTGCGCGAACATCTGGACGGCGTGACCGGCGCCTGAGGCCCCTGCGGACACGCCCGGCCGCGTGGGGCTGTGACGCTACGGATGGGGCGGTGTGATCGGCGTGTGACACGTGTGACTCGAGTGGTAGTCGGGGTAGCCTGCTAGATATGGCGACCCGCACGTCTTCCCCGGCGCGGGCGCGGAAGTCGGCAGCCAGCAGCCCCGCATCGGGCCGCTCGGCAGCTGGTGGCCGCTCCCGTCCGTCAGGCGCCCAGAAGCGTGGGCAGAGCACGAAGCGCAGTGGTTCCACCGCTGCGCGTACGGCTGTGCCCAAAACGAGCAATGCGGGTCCGTTCGCGGCCGCCATGCTCGCCCTCGCCAGAGGGCTGGTCAAGGTCTGGATCGGGATCGCCCACCTGCTCGGCAGCATGGTCCGCGGCATCGGCCACGGCGCCCGCGACCTCGACCCGGCTCATCGCCGCGACGGCGCCGGCCTCACCCTGATCGGCCTGGCGTTCGTAGTGGCCGCCGCGATCTGGTGGGACATGCCCGGTGCGGTCGGCAAGGGCATCCGGGTGGCGGTCGGCGGCAGCGTCGGCATGCTCGGCTGGGCCGTACCGCTGATGCTTCTGTTCATCGCCCTGCGCACCATGCGTCACCCGGACCGCAACGGCCCGGCCGGACGCCAGGTGATCGGCTGGACCGCGGTCTCGCTCGGAGTGCTGGGTCTGGTCCACATCGCCAACGGCCTGCCGCGTCCCGGCAACCCGTCGGACGGCCGGCTGCAGGACGCCGGGGGAGCGATCGGGTACGTCGTCTCCTCGCTCCTGTCCGACCTTCTCACCCAGTACGTCGCGGCGCCGCTGCTCGTGCTGCTTTCGATCTTCGGTGCCCTGGTGGTGACCGGGACGCCGATTTACGCGATCCCGTTGCGGGTCCGGGCCGCGTTCGACGTACTGCTCGGACGTACTGAACTCCCGGCCGACGCGCCCTCGGTGGCTGCGGCCGCCGACGACACCGTCCGCCTGACTCGCAAGGAGCGGCGCGCGAAGGCGGCCCTGGACGAGGACGGCGAGCCGACCGTCAAGCCGTACGACTCGCCGGTGCTCGAAGGCCGCGAGATCAACAAGCGCGGCCGCAAGAAGGCGCCGATCGATCCGGACGAAGAGCCGTACGACGTCGACGCGGACGGCGCCGCCGCAGCCGCGGCCGGTGCGCCGCCGATCTACGGTGCAGTCGCGGGTGCGATGAAGGCCGGCTCCAAGAAGGACCTGGAGCCCGAACCGGCTCCCGAGCCGCCGCCGCACACGCCCTTGCCACAGCGGGTCGAGCAGCTCAGCCTCTCCGGCGACATCACCTACACGCTGCCCGACGGCCAGATCCTCAAGCCCGGCTCGGTCCACAAGGCCCGGACGAAGGCGTCGGACGCGGTGGTCGGCAAGCTGACCGAGGTGTTCGACCAGTTCGGCATCGACGCTCAGGTGACCGGCTACACCCGTGGCCCGACAGTCACCCGGTACGAGGTCGAGCTCGGCTCCGCGGTCAAGGTCGAGAAGGTCACCGCGCTGTCCAAGAACATCGCGTACGCCGTCGCCTCGGCCGACGTCCGGATCCTGTCGCCGATCCCGGGCAAGTCCGCGATCGGCATCGAGATCCCGAACGTGGACAAGGAGATCGTCAGCCTCGGCGACGTGATCCGGTCCGCGACCGCGCGCAACGACCACCACCCGATGATCGCCGGGCTCGGCAAGGACGTCGAGGGCGGCTTCGTCGTCGCCAACATGGCGAAGATGCCGCACCTGCTGGTCGCGGGTGCGACCGGCTCGGGTAAGTCGTCGTTCGTCAACTCGCTGATCACCTCGGTGCTGATGCGGTCGACGCCGGACGAGGTCCGGATGGTGCTGGTCGACCCCAAGCGGGTCGAGCTGAACAACTACGAGGGCATTCCGCACCTGATCACGCCGATCATCACCAGCGCCAAGAAGGCGGCCGAGGCGCTGCAGTGGGTCGTCCGCGAGATGGACATGCGCTACGACGACCTGGCGGCCTTCGGGTTCCGGCACGTCGACGACTTCAACAAGGCGGTCCGCGGCGGCAAGATCAAGCCGCCGCCGGGCAGCGAGCGCGTCCTCACGCCGTACCCGTACCTGCTGGTGATCGTCGACGAGCTCGCCGACCTGATGATGGTCGCGCCGCGCGACGTCGAGGACTCGATCGTCCGGATCACCCAGCTCGCCCGGGCCGCCGGTATCCACCTGGTGCTGGCCACCCAGCGTCCGTCCGTCGACGTGGTGACCGGTCTGATCAAGGCGAACGTGCCGTCCCGGCTGGCCTTCGCGACCTCGTCGCTGGCCGACAGCCGGGTCATCCTGGACCAGCCCGGCGCGGAGAAGCTGGTCGGCCAGGGTGACGGCCTGTTCCTGCCGATGGGCGCGAGCAAGCCGATGCGGATCCAGGGCGCCTGGGTCACCGAGAACGAGATCCGCGCGGTCGTCGAGCACTGCAAGGAGCAGCTGCAGCCGACGTACCGCGAGGATTTGATCGCGCCGACCGGTCCGAGCAAGGACCTCGACGACGAGATCGGCGACGACCTCGACCTGGTCGTCCAGGCGGCCGAGCTGATCGTGTCCACCCAGTTCGGCTCGACGTCGATGCTGCAACGTAAGCTCCGGGTCGGTTTCGCCAAGGCGGGCCGGCTGATGGACATCCTGGAGAGCCGGGGTGTGGTCGGGCCGAGCGAGGGATCGAAGGCCCGCGACGTACTGGTGAAACCGGACGACCTAGAGGACTTCGTCGCCACATTGCGAGGAGAGTGACCCGTGACCGCCCATACCGCGATGCCCCGGTCTGAGCAGCACGCTGTCGACATCGACCAAGCCACCCACGAGTTCACCGTCAAGGCCTCTCAGAAGGTGCACGGCGCACTGGCCGTCGGGGCCGGCCTGGTCGCGATCGGTTTCGCGACGTCGGGGTCGACGAGCCCTACCGGCGTACTGCGCTGGATCGCCGCGGCTGCCTTCGGCGTGCTCGCGGTGATCTGCGCCCGGGCACTGACCGTCGGCGCGATGCTGGTCGCCGACGAGGTCGGTATCCGGCTGCGGATCCGCAACGAATGGATCGGCACCCGGTGGGAGGAGATCGAGGAGGTCACCGTGCTGAAGCGGCGGCACCTGCTCGACGACGGCCGGATCGCGGTGCACCTGCTCGACCCCGGACCGGTGCTCAGCGAGATGCCGGCCGCGACTCGCAGGGTCACCGATGCCAACCGGCGACTGACCGGCACCTCACTCGCGGTACCGTTCGGGTTGACGGCCAAGCCGTCCAACGGGGAAGTGGTACAGGCTCTGCACATGCTGGCGGACACCAGGTGTCCGGTCAGGGAACAAGTCTGAGCCTTGCGTGACCCCGTCGAGCCCAGGGCGTTGACTGTTGTGACGTCGGCGCACTGGCAGCCAACTTCGTAGACGGTGGAGAGAGGTGGTGGGGCGTGAGCATCGGCAGCGAGCTCACGGCGGCCCGCGAACGGGCCGACATGACGATCGAGCAGCTGAGTACGTCGACCCGGATCAGATCCGGGCTGCTCGCCGCCATGGAGGCCGACGACTTCTCCCGCTGTGGCGGTAATTTCTACGCCCGCGGTCACATCCGGGCGATCGCCCGCGTGGTGAAGGCAGATCCGGAAGCCCTGCTGGCGAAGTTCGACGAGTCGCACCCGGCCCCGCAGCCGGACCGCGTCCGTCGCGAGGAACGCGCCAGCGACAAGCGCCCGACCCTGCACTCCGCGCGCCCGCGCTGGGGCCTGGTCCTGGGCGCGATCCTGGTCGGCCTGATGGGCTGGGGCATCATGCGCCTCTTCACCCTCCCCAGCGACGTAGAGGCCAACGCCTCCAAGACCACTCCGACCGCCGCCATCACCACCCCCGCGCCCAAGCCCACCACCAAACCTTCGGCCAAACCGACCACCCCCGTTACGCCGAAGAAGCCGGCCGCCCCCTTCCGCACCAAGCTCTCCCTCACCGCCCGAGGCGACGGTTCCTACGTAACCATCCGCAACTCCAAGGGCCTCAAACTCTTCCAGGGCGTCCTCGGCCCCGGCTCCACCCAAACCATCAACTACGCCGGCGAAATCCGAGTAACCCTCGAAAGCGGCGGCAACATCACCGTCTACATCAACAACACAAAAGTCACCCCACCCGCCAAACGCTTCACCATCCTCCCCACCGGCAAGATAGCCACCCCCAACGACTAACCACCGCAGGCACCCAGAGCCCCCAGCCACGCCGGGTTCCGGCGGCTCCGGGCCGCAGCCGCTCCGGCTCCAGCCCCTCCGGGGCCTCCAGGCCTGCTCTCCAGGGATGTAGTGGCTGTGTGGGGTCGGGGGTGGGTGGTGTTGATTTCGGTGGGGTCGGGGGAGGGGTCATACTCGTGGGTGATGACTACGACTCCCACCACCGTCGCCCTGGTCACGCTGGGCTGTGCTCGTAATGACGTCGACTCCGAGGAGCTGGCCGGCCGGCTCGAAGCCGGTGGTTTCCGGCTCGTCGAGGATGCTGCCGAGGCCGACACCGTGGTGGTCAACACCTGCGGCTTCGTCGAGGCCGCCAAGAAGGACTCGGTCGACACCTTGCTCGCCGCCTCCGACTACAAGGAGTCCGGCCGCACGCAAGCCGTCGTCGCCGTCGGCTGCCTGGCCGAGCGCTACGGCGAACAACTGGCCGAGGCACTCCCGGAGACCGACGCCGTCCTCGGCTTCGACGACTACGCGGACATCTCCGACAAGCTCCGCTCGATCCTCGCCGGCACCAAGCACCAGTCGCACGTCCCCCGCGACCGCCGCAAGCTCCTCCCACTGGCCCCCGCCGACCGCGCCAACACCCACGGCGTAGCAGTCCCCGGCCACGGTGATGTTGCCGCTGAGGTGCAGGCTCAGCGCGAGCAGGGTCTCAAGGGACGTACCGT
Organism: Kribbella sp. NPDC051718; assembly: GCF_040681515.1. NCBI lineage: Bacteria > Bacillati > Actinomycetota > Actinomycetes > Propionibacteriales > Kribbellaceae > Kribbella > Kribbella sp. NPDC051718. The sequence continues at coordinate 704,062 of NZ_JBFAYZ010000003.1, forward strand.
CAAGGCCTCCGAGCCAGCTGAGCTGACTATCGACGCTCCGGACCTGGCCTCGGCTCCCGCCAGTGGTCCGCGGATCGTCCGGCGCCGGCTGGACGGTGGTCCGATGGCTCCGTTGAAGTTGGCGTCCGGCTGCGACCGTCGGTGCGCGTTCTGTGCGATCCCCGCCTTCCGTGGCGCCTTCGTCTCCCGTCGTCCGACCGAGGTGCTCGGTGAAGCGCACTGGCTCGCCGAGAACGGTGTGCGCGAGGTCTTCCTCGTCTCCGAGAACTCGACCTCGTACGGCAAGGACCTCGGTGACCTCCGCCTGCTCGAGACCCTGGTCGCCGAGATCGCCGAGGTGCCAGGCCTGACCCGCGTCCGCGTCTCGTACCTCCAGCCCGCCGAGATGCGCCCGACCCTGATCACGGCGATGGCCTCGACCCCTGGCGTCGTCCCGTACTTCGACCTCTCCTTCCAGCACGCGTCCGGCCCGCTGCTGCGCCGGATGCGTCGCTTCGGCGACTCCGAGCGCTTCCTCGAGCTGATCGCCCAGGTCCGCGCGCAGGCGCCGACGGCCGGAATCCGGAGCAACGTGATCGTCGGCTTCCCGGGGGAGACCGAGGAGGACGTGGACATTCTCTGCGACTTCCTTTCCCGCGCCGGTCTCGACGCGATCGGGGTGTTCGGCTACTCGGACGAGGACGGCACCGAGGCGGAGACGTACGACGGCAAGCTCGACGAGGACACGATCGCGGCCCGCCTGGACCGCGTCACCCGGCTCGCCGAGGACCTGACCTCGGCCCGCGCCGAGGCCCGGATCGGCGAGACCGTCGAGATCCTGGTCGAGTCGATCGACGGCGACACCGCCGAGGGTCGCGCCGCCCACCAAGGCCCCGAGGTCGACGGCTCGACGACGCTCACCGGTTTCCCGGCTGACCTCGCGATCGGCGATCTGGTCACCGCTGAGGTGGTCGGGACCGAAGGCGTCGACCTGATCGCCGCCTTCGGCGCGCAGGTACGCACCCGAGAGGGCGTTCCGGCAGCTAACCTGACCGCGTGACGATCCCGCCGACGAACCCGGTGCCGCGCGCGGCCGCCGGCCAGCTCAGCGCGCCCAGCGCCTGGAATGTGGCGAACGCGCTGACCGTCCTCCGGCTCGTCCTGGTCCCGCTGTTCGTCTGGTTGTTGCTCCGCGACGCCGGCGCGAGCGACGGCAACCGGCTGCTCGCCACCGCCGCCTTCGTGGTCGCGATCGTCACCGACCGGTTCGACGGTGACATCGCGCGCCGGTGGAACATGGTCACCAACTTCGGCAAGATCGCCGACCCGATTGCCGACAAGGCGCTCACCGGGGCAGCGTTCATCGGCCTCTCGATCCTCGGCGACCTGCCCTGGTGGGTCACCATCGTCGTGATGGTTCGCGAATGGGGTGTCACAGCCCTCCGATTCTGGGTGATCCGGCACGGCGTGATGCCGGCCAGCCGCGGCGGCAAGCTGAAGACGGTGCTGCAGGCGATCGCCCTCGGTCTCTACCTCCTTCCCTGGCACTCGGTCGCCGTCGTGCACTGGACCGCGATCGTCTTCATGGCCGCCGCCGTCATCGTCACGATCGTCACCGGTCTCGACTATGTCGGCCGCGGCCTCCGCCTCCGAGCCGCCGCGAAGCGCCCCCTCCCGTGACCGCGAACCAATCCGACTCCCAGGAGGTGTTGCTGGGGCTGGTTGCGCGGTTGAAGCAGCGTGGGGAGACCCTCGCGACCGCGGAGTCGCTGACCGGCGGCCTGGTCGGGGCCGCACTGACTGACGTGCCAGGCGTGTCAGCGGTCTATCGAGGCGGAGTCGTCGTCTATGCGACCGATCTGAAGGCCACCCTGGCCGGTGTCCCAACGGAGCTGCTGGCCGATGTAGGCCCGGTTCACCCGGACACGGCCGCTGCCCTGGCGACGGGTGTGCGGGAGCGCCTCGGGGCCACCTACGGGCTAGCCACGACCGGTGTGGCCGGCCCAGACCCACAAGCGGGCATCGAGGCCGGCACCGTCTACGTGGCGGCCGCGGGACCGGGCACAGTACTGGTCCGGAAGCTGGCTTTGAGCGGCGACCGGACAGCTGTCCGACAGGGGAGTGTGCGGGCCGTTCTCGAACTCGCCGCCGAGTTGGTGGCGGAAGAACTGGCTTGATCGGGGTGTTGAGACCACCATGGGAACAGGTAGGGCAGACTGGCACGGCGCACCGAAGCTGGACATTGCGAGGAGTAGTGACCCGGCAACGGGTACCGTTGGTCCCCACGGTCGAGCTACGGTGCGAGTAGGTTCGGTCCGACAGGCGGAAGGGAGAAACCTCATGGTGCTGGTTCGTGGCCTCCTGGGCGACGTCCTGCGGCGCAAGCGGCTGCGCCAGGGGCGCACTCTGCGCGAGGTGTCCGCTGATGCTCGGGTGAGCCTGGGCTACCTGTCCGAGGTCGAGCGTGGTCAGAAAGAGGCGTCGAGCGAGTTGCTCGCGGCCATCTGCATGGCACTGGAAGTGCCGCTGTCGACGGTCTTCGCCGAGGTGAGCGAGGACTTGGCCCGCGAAGAGGCTCTGGTGCTGGCCCATCCGGCCATCGAGCCCGAGGTCGTCGCCTCCGCTGCCTGACCCCGGCAGCTCGCGGACGTTCATCGTCCGCTCTCCAACCATGGCGTCCTGGTCGGCCAGACCAGCTGTAGTGCCTCGATCGGTGGCTCTCCAGGCTGCCTGAACATCGTGTTCGCCGTGTAGAGGTGTGTCGTCGAGTCCGGCACTCGAAGCAGTCGCGGCTGCAGAAGATCGCTGACGTCGTCGCCTTCGTCGAAGCGACGCCCGGACAACACCGCTTCCGCGAGCGGCTGGAACTCGCCCGCGACGAAGCCCGGATGGCAGTTGAAGGTGACGAACTCCGGGTGCCCGTGCAGGCTCATCCCGAGGGTGTAGGCGTAGGCAGAATTCCGATTGTCCGCACCCTCGATGAACTGCACCGTCCAGCCGTACTTGCGGATGTTGCTCCGCAGTCGCTGCTCGTACTCCGGATTCGTGATGCCGCCGCAGATGTCGCACATGAAGTTCTCCTCTCGGACTCGAACAAATGTTCGACTCGTCAGGGAAGGTATCCGGTTGTCCGCCGGATCAGCGGTTCATCCACAGGCGGATTTCAGGGCTCGGGCTGGCAGGTGGGGCACCAGTAGCTGACCCGCTCCCGGGGCGGCTCGCCGATCGGCGCCGTCCGGATCGTCGTCCGGCACCGTCGACACGGCTTGCCGGGCCGCTCGAACACATAGGACCGCTGGCCGGGGCGATCGACGCCTGTCGTCACCTGGGCCGCATGCCGGAGGTTCGCCTTCATCAGCCGGCGGCTGAGATCCACCGTCGCCGCCAGGTCGACCGACCCCGCCGTTCGCCACGGATGAAGGCCGAGCAGGAAGCAGACTTCAGTCCGATAGAAGTTGCCGATCCCGGCCAGGTTCCGCTGATCCAGCAGCGCCTCGCTGATCGTGCGATCCGGATCAGCAGCGAGGTTGGCCAGCGCCAGCTCTCGATCGAAGTCAGGCGACAGCAGATCTGGCCCCAGGTGGCCCACCACGGTGTCTTCCTGCTCGGTGGCGACCAAATCCAGCACGGGCAGCCGATACCCCACCGCAATCCAGTCAGCAGTCCTCAGGACAGCGCGCACCTGGTAATCCGGGCCGCCTTTCCAGGACTCGCCCGGCCGGTACAGATGCCAGCTGCCGTCCATCCGGAAGTGACTGTGGACAGTCAGGCCGCCGGACAGCCGCATCAGCAGGTGCTTGCCCTTCGCAACGACTTCGAGCATGGTCCGTCCGCTGAGGTCCGTCGTGGCCAGCGTCGGCACCCGGAAGTCCGTCTCCGTCAGCTCGTGCCCACCCAGCGCCTGATCGAGTCGCTTGCATGCGCGCCAGACGGTGTCTCCCTCAGGCATGGCTCAGGCCCGGAGCCGCAGACCGCGCGGAGTCGCGTGGAACCCGGCCTTGGCCAGCGCATCACCGAATGCCGTATGCCGAACCTGCTCGCCATCGGCAGTCTCCACACTCAGCTTGCCCAGATGCCCATCCCTGATCGCCAGCGCCAGCGCATCGACCGCCGGTTGCAACAGCTCCGGATCCTCCGTGAAGCTCAGCACGGTCCGTCCGCCACGCTCGACGTACACGATCAGCCGCCCGTCGACGAGCATCACGAGCGCGCCGGCCTTCCGCCCTGGTCGATGCCCACCGGCGTTCTCCCGCTCGGGCCAAGGCAGAGCCGCGCCATAAGGATTGGCCGGATCAGAAGCAGCCAGTACTACGGCACGCGCCGCCGGCTCGTCCTTCGCCCGACTGCCCGCCGCCGACCGCCGACCCACCGACCCCCCAGGTCCACCAGCCACCAACCCGCCAGACCCCATCCCACCAGCCGCCAACCCGCCCGCCGCCAACCCACCTGACGCCAACCCTCCGGTCGGCAACTCGGCCATTGCCCGCAACCGGTCGACTGCCCCCGGCAATGCGAACTGCGCCGCTCCCAGCCCTGCGACGAAGTACCCACGCCGACACCGCCCGGACTCCTCGAACGCGCTCAGCACCTTGTAAACCGCCGCGAACCCACCCGGTGTCCGCTCGGTGATGACCGAGCCGCGCGTGACGATCCCGTAGCGATCCAGCAACGTCTCCGCCGCCGCATGAGCTCGCCTGGTCGCATCCTCATTGCGCTCAGGCAGAAGCGACCAGCGCCCGCCTGCTGTCGGCGGACCGCTCCGCGCAGGCATCGCCGGACGCCCCGGCCTCAAGGGACGTCCAGGTCGCGCGCGAGGTGTAGTGCGGCGGGTGCGATGAGTGCCTCGCCCGCCGCCGACCAGTGACCGGACCGGTGCCAGGGTGTCGTTGGTCAGATGCCCGGCCCAGACGAGATCCCACAAGATGCCGACCATTGTCTCGTCGTCGACCACCCCAGCCGTCGCGCCGACGACGTCGCTCAGTTGCCGGAAGAAGAACGCGCCCCCGCCGGCCAACGCATCCAGCACGGCCTGATGGGTCTCCCCGATCTCGAACGATGGATCCGGATCTGGCAGCGTCAGATCGCAGTTGTCCGCGAGGTGCAACGAGACCCAACCGTCAGTACCAGGCAGTGAGCCGGACCCCGCCCACACCACCTCACCAGTCGCCGTCAGCTCGTCCAGCATCGACGGCTGATACCCCGGCACTCGCGACGGCAGCACGATCGACTCCAACGCCGACGCAGGAACCGCACAGCCCGCCAACTGCTCAACAGCACCGAGCAGCACGTCGTACCCCCGGCCGCGACTGCTCGTGATCCCTTGCCAGGCAGGCAGGAATCGCGCGAGCGCGGACGGGTCGACCGGCTCGACCTCCTTGCGCAGCGCCGCGAGCGACCGGCGCCTGAGCAGCCGCAGAACCTCGCTGTCACACCACTCCATCGCGATCCCACCGGGCAGGAACTCGCCCTCGACCACCCGCCCGGCCGCTGCGAGCCGGCGCAAGGTGTCGGACACGACCGCCACGCCGATACCGAAATGTGTCGCCAGATCGATGGCGCGGAAAGGCCCGTGGGTGCGGGCATAGCGCGACACCAGGTCGCCCATCGGATCGGCGACCGACTCGGCATGAGCCTCCGCGATTCCAGGCGGCAGCGGAACGCCGAGCGCATCCCGCAACCGCGCGACGTCCTCCACCACGGCCCATCGATGCTCGCCCGCGATCCGCACCCGGACCACCCGGCGGGCGGCGGCGAGCTCGGTCAGCCAGGCTTCGGCGTCTGAGCCGTCGACGCATCGTTGGGACGCCTCGGACAGCGACAGCGGCCCGATCAGGCGCAGTACGTCGAAGAGCCCTTCGCCGTCGCGAGCACGGCGATCCTCGGCGAGGCGTTGCAGCTCGGCCTCGGTGCGCAGTACGACCTCGGCATCGAGTAGCTCGCGCAGCTCCGTGCGGCCGAGCAGCTCGGACAGCAGGCTTTGGTCGAGGGCCAGAGCCGCGGCGCGCTTCTCGGCGAGCGGAGTGTCGCCCTCGTACATGAACGCGCCCACGTACCCGAACAGCAGCGACTTCGCGAACGGCGATGCCTCGGGCGTCTCCACCTCGACCACGGAGATCCGCCGCTCGCTGATACCGGTCAGCAGGTCCTTCAAAGCGTCCAGGTCGTAGACGTCCTGCAGCACCTCACGCAGTGTCTCCAGCACGATCGGGAACGAGCCGTACTTGCTGGCCACACTCAACAACTGAGCCGACTTCTGCCGTTGCTGCCACAGAGGTGATCGCTTGCCGGGGTTGCGCCGGGGGAGCAGCAACGCCCGCGCCGCACACTCACGGAAGCGGGCCGCGAACAGCGCAGAGCCACCCACTTCCGCAGTGACCAGATCCTCGATCTCGGCCGCGTCGAAGAGCACCAGGTCGGCACCCGGCGGTGGCTCGTCCGTCTCCGGCAGACGCAGCACGATCCCGTCGTCACCGGAGACCGACTGCGCGTCCATGCCATATCGCTCGCGGAGCCGAGCAGCGATCGCCAAGGCCCAAGGACCGTGGACCTGACCCCCGTACGGCGAATGGATGCAGACCCGCCAATCGCCCAACTCGTCCCGGAACCGCTCGACCAGGATCGTGATGTCGTCGGGCACCCGGCTGGTCGCTTCGCGTTGCTCACCGAGATAGGCGACCAGGTTGTTTGCCGCGTACTCGTCGAGGCCGGCGTCGCGCGCTCGCTTGACCGCCTTCGCTGGCGGCAGCGCGGCCATCGTCCGGACGAAGGCACCAGTCGCGGCCCCGAGCTCTGCCGGGCGACCGACCGCGTCGCCCTTCCAGAACGGCAGTCGCCCCGGTTGCCCCGGAGCGGGGGAGACGAGCACCCGATCGTGGGTGATGTCCTCGATCCGCCAGCTCGACGCTCCCAGTGTGAAGACGTCGCCGACCCTCGACTCGTAGACCATCTCCTCGTCGAGCTCGCCGACGCGGTGGTTGGTCGACTCGCCGACCAGGAACACGCCGAACAGCCCGCGGTCCGGGATCGTGCCGCCGCTGGTCACGGCGAGGCGTTGCGCACCGGGCCGCCCGGAGATCTCGCCGCTGACCCGGTCGAACACGATCCGCGGCCGCAACTCGGCGAACTCGTCCGACGGGTACCGCCCGGACAACATGTCCAGCACGCCGTCGTAGGCCGAGCGGGGCAACGACGCGAACGGCGCGCAGCGGCGTACAAGTGCGAAGAGTTCGTCCACGTCGATCGTGTCGAGGGCGACGATCGACACGATCTGCTGGGCCAGCACGTCCAGCGGGTTCGCCGGGATGTGCAGGCTCTCGATCAGTCCGTCGCGCATCCGCTGGACCACCACGGCCGTGTCGACCAGGTCGCCGCGGAACTTCGGGAACAGTACGCCGCGGGAGACCGCGCCGACCTGGTGACCGGCGCGACCGACCCGCTGCAGCCCGCTGGCGACCGACGGCGGTGCCTCGACCTGGATGACCAGATCGACCGCGCCCATGTCGATTCCGAGCTCGAGGCTGCTGGTCGCGACCACACAGGGCAGCCGGCCCGACTTGAGATCGGCCTCGATCAGGGCTCGTTGTTCCTTGCTGACCGAGCCGTGATGCGCGCGGGCGATCAGTGGAGGAGCGGCCAGCGACGCGCCGGACTGAGCCATCACCTGCGCGGGCGACCCGGCCTCGGGAAGCTCGAGCTCGGCCCGCTCGGCGGCGATCTCGTTGAGCCGGGCGGTCAGCCGCTCGGCCAGCCGCCGCGAGTTCGAGAACACGATGGTGGACCGGTGCGCCGAGATCAGGTCGAAGACGTGCTCCTCGACATGCGGCCAGATCGAGGCGTGCTGCGGTGGCCCGGCCGCTGATCCAGAGGTCTCGATCTCGGTCCTGGCCAGCTCGGCCATGTCCTCGACCGGTACGACGACGCTCAGGTCCCACTGCTTGGTGAACTTCGGCTGCACCACCTTGACCGGCCGCTCGCCCCCGAGGAAGCGGGCGACCTCCTCGACCGGCCGCACGGTCGCGGACAGCCCGATCCGCTGGGCCGGCTTGGGCAGCAACGCGTCCAACCGCTCCAGCGTGAGTGCGAGATGGGCGCCGCGCTTGGTACCGGCGACCGCGTGCACCTCGTCGACGATGATCGTCTCCACCCCGCGCAGCGACTCTCGCGCCTGCGAGGTGAGCAGCAGGAACAGGGACTCGGGCGTGGTGATCAGTACGTCGGCCGGCTTGGTCGCGAACCGTCGGCGCTCGTTGGCCGGCGTATCACCCGAGCGAACCGCCACCTCGACGTCGATCGGCGCCTCGCCGAGCCGCCGGGCGGTCTCCCGGATCCCGATCAGCGGCGCTCGCAGGTTGCGCTCGACGTCGACCGCCAGCGCCTTCAGCGGCGACACGTAGAGCACCCGGCAGCGCAGCTTCGGATCCTCCGGCGGCGGGATCGTGGCCAACCGGTCGAGCGCCCAGAGGAAGGCCGCCAGCGTCTTGCCTGAACCCGTCGGGGCGACCACCAGCGCGTCCCGGCTCGCGGTGATCGCGTCCCACGCCTCGAGCTGGGCCGGGGTGGCCGCTTCGAAGACGTCGTCGAACCACGCCCGGGTCGCGGGCGAGAATCGGCTCAACGCGCTGGATTTCTGCACGTTGCCCATCTTGCCCGGCCGCTCCGACAATTTCCGGCCGGACCTTGGCCGCGGCCTGTCCCCGCCTTCTGGAATGATCGGCGGCATGAAGAACCGCGTGCGCCTCGCGCTCGTCATCATCGCCTGCCTGGTCGGCCTGACCGGCTGCGTGAAGCTCGATGGCGACCTCAAGGTCAACTCCGACGAGACCGTCTCCGGCAGCATGAAGATCGGCCTGGACAAGCAGTTGGCGTCCAGCAGCGGTCAGTCGCTCGACCAGCTACGGCAAGCGGTCGAGAAGGGGCTCCAGCAGACCTCCACCGACGGTGTCAGCTGCAAATCCTTCGAGGACGACAAGTACGTCGGCTCGAACTGCACGTTCGACCACGTGCCGTTCCGCTCGATGGGCCAGTCGACCGACGATGGCGTCGGGTTCCGCAAGGAGGGCGGCAGGTTCTTCGTCTCGATCAAGGACCTGGGCCTGGACGGCGACACGAACGGCATCACACCGGTGGTCGACTTCAAGATCACCATGCCGGGCAAGATCCTCGAGCACGACGCGGGTGCCAAGGTGAGCGGCCGGACGGCGACGTACGACAGCCTCGACAAGCTGGGCAAGGTGTCGCTGACGTCGGAGGCCGGCAGCAGCTTCCCGGCCTGGGCGCTGATCCTGATCGTCGTGCTCCTGCTGCTCGGCGGCGGTGCCGTGGCCTTCTTCGTACTCCGTGGTCGCAAGGCCAAGACGCAGCAATTCGGTCAATACGGGCAGTACCCGGGCCAGCCGCAGGGCCAGTGGGGTTCCCAGTACGGCGGCCAGCCGGGCGCACCTGGCAGGTACGGTCCGCCTCAGGGCCCTGGTGGGTACGGGCAACCGGGTCAGCCCGGTCCGTACGGCCCGGGTCAGCAGGGGCCGTACGGTCAGCCGGGGCAGCCGCCGCAGCAGTACGGCAAGCCTGGTCTGGGGCAGTACCCTGGGCAGCCGCAGCCTCCGCAGCAGGGTCAGCCCGGCCAGTGGGGACCGCAACAGCCGCCGCAAGGCCCGCCTCAGCAGGGCCAGGGTGGTTGGGGTCAACCGCCCCAGGGACCGCCCGCTCAAGGCCAGCCTCCGCAAGGACAGCCCCCGCAGGGTCGACCTCCCCAGGGGCAGCCCCCGCAGGGTCAGCCTCCGCAGGGACAGCCGCCGCAGCAGGGGCAGGGTGGCTGGGGTCAGCCGCCGCAGGGCGGACAGCAAGGTGGCTGGAACCGGCCGCCGGACGACGATGGGCAGTAATGAGACTGACTGAGTTCTGGACCCGGATGGACAGCCATCTGGGTCCTGCCTACTCGCGAACCTGGGCGGAGACCCAGGCGCTGAGTGAGCTCGGCGGCCGTACGGTCGAAGAGGCGCTCGCCGACGGAGAAGCCGCCAAGGAGGTCTGGCGTGCCGTCTGGGCACACCTCCAACTCCCACCCAGCGAGCGCTAGCCGTACTGACCGACAGCTAGCGCCACTGCGCCGCCAAGAGGTCAGTTCCCGGCTAGAGCACGTTCTGGCTCGGGGTCTCCGAGCGCTTCCGGCGCGGGGTCGCGCTTCTGGGCGAGCTTGCTCGGCCACCACAGGTGCCGCCCGATGTCGAGGTTGAGTGCCGTCACCAGTACCGACCGGACGACGATCGTGTCCAGCAGAACGCCCAGGGCGACCGCGATGCCGATCTCCGCGAACGCGACGACCGGCATCGTCGCCAGTACCGCGAACGTGCCGGCCAGCACCAGCCCCGCCGAGGTGATCACCCCGCCGGTCGCGGCGACGCCGATCAGCGCACCACGCCTGGTCCCGTGCACCTTCGACTCCTCGTGCACCCTGGTCATCAGGAAGATGTTGTAGTCGATGCCCAGGGCCACCAGGAAGACGAAGACGAACAGTGGCAGGGAGCTGTCGGCGCCGTCGAAGCCCAATAGGTGATGGAACACCAGCGAGCTGATCCCGAGGGCCGCGCCGAAGGACAGTACGACGGTTGCCACCAGCATCACCGGCGCCACCAGCGCTCGCAGCAGCAGGGCGAGGATCAGCAGCACCACCGCGAGCACGACCGGGATGATCACCTTGTTGTCGTGATTCGAGGCCCGTTGGGTGTCCAGCACGATTGCCGCGCCACCGCCGGCCAGCGCGTCCGCACCGTCGACAGCGTGAACGGCTGCCCGCACCCGGTCGACGGTGTCTTTCGCTGCTTGCGTGTCGACCGCATCGGTCATCGTGCCCTCGATGTACGCGAGCCCGCCCGAGGTCTGCGGCTCGGCGACCGACGCGATGCCCTTGACCGACGACATCGCAGTACTGATCTGGGTGGCGTGGTCTGCCTTGCCTACGACGACCAGTGGGTTGCCTGCCCCCGCCGGGAAATGCGCAGCGACGATCTTCTCGCCGACTACCGAGTCAGGGGTTCCAGTGAAGGACTCCTCGTTCGACAGCCCGTTGGCGTCGAGCGTGAGCATCCCCAATGGCAGCAGCGCCCAGCAGAACCGTGGTCGTGATCCAGGTGAGCCGTGGCCGTACTGCGATCCGTCGCCCGATCCGTCCCCACACACTCGTCTCCGTGTGATCGTCGGACCCATAGGTCGGCCGTAGCGGCCAGAACACCCAGCGGCCGCACACCACCAGCAAGGCAGGCAGCAGGGTCAGCATTGCGAGCAAGGCGACCACGATGCCGACCGCTGCCACCGGACCGAGGCCGCGGGTCGAGTTCATCGAAGCGAGCAGCAGGCACAGCATGCCGGCCACTACTGTCGAGCCTGACGCGAAGATGGCCGGCCCGGATCGATGCAGGGCGAAGGCCATCGCCTCGTGCCTGTCCTCATGTCGTCGGAGTTCTTCTCGGTAGCGAGCCACCAGGAGCAGGGCATAGTCCGTCCCTGCGCCGAAGACGAGCACGGTGAGAATGCCTGCGCTCTGTGCGTTCACCGTGAGGTCTGCCTTGGTCGCCAGCAGGTATACGACAGCCTGCGCCGCGAACAGCGCGGTACCGGCCGAGATCAGCGGCAACAGCCACAGCACCGGGCTCCGGTAGGTGAGCAGCAGGATCACGATCACTACGGCCGCTGCGGAGTACAGCAGCTTGCCGTCGATACCGGCGAAGGCCTCTTGTGAGTCAGCAGCGAAGCCACCAGGACCGGTCAGGTGGAACGACAGGCCGTCAGGTCGATCGGCGGCGACCCGGCGGATGTCGTCGGCTCTGGCGCCGATCGTGTCCCAGCCGCCGTCGCCCGCGTTGATCGGTACTAGGACCTGCAGCGCCTTGCCGTCCTCCGAGGGGATCGGCCCGACCACCTCGCGATCGACGTTCGGCAACTTGCCGTACTCCGCCGCATGGCCGGTCACGGCCTGCTTGTCGGCCTCGGTCAGCCCGCCCGGTCGCTCGTAGACCAGCACCGCGGGGATCTCGTCAGGCGAGGAGAACTGAGCCGTCGCCTTCAGTACTTCGGTCGACTCGGCATTGCCGGGCAACCAGGACACAGCATCGTTGTCCTGCGCACCGGTCAGCTTGCCGGCCGGGCTGAAGCACACCGCGACCGCGACGATCCATAGCCCGAGCACGATCCACTTCGACACCTTGCCGCATGGCAACGCCGCGAGCCGCCCTGTTCCCGCCATCCGAAACCACCCCCACGCCCAGCCTCCCGGCTGCCGTGAGGCGCGTCAACGAGCCCCGAGTAGTACTCCGATCACCGTCCGCAGAGGCCTGCCCGAAGGGTCACCGGTTCAGGCGGACCAGCCGGTACGCGCCGCCCAGTCCTCGGCCGGCAGGTAGATCAGGTCACAGACGGGATCCTTCAGATCGGCGTACTCGCCGACGGACTCCAGGGGCAGGGTCGCGGCGCGCCGCTTGAACTCGCCGTACGCCGCGGCCGTGTCCGGATGGGCACGCAGGTAGTCCCTGAAGAGCAGCGCGTACCGCTGGTTGGCGCGACCGATCACCCGCAGGTGCAGATTGACCCTGCGGCGGTACATGGGCTCGACCACGAGCCGCTTGACCCACTGGAACTCGTCTCCGGGCAGTCCGGGCACCGGGTGGTCACGGCGCGGCGGCCTGGCCTCCCAGTCGGCCGCCGTCAGCAGTTGCACGGCGTCCTCGAGCTCGGACTCGACAGCGACGGTCGCCTGGATGTCCAGGATGTCCTTGGCCGCCAGGCGCGGTACCGAGGTCGAACCGATGTGGTCCACCCGTACGACCGTGTCGCCGAGGATGTTGGTGAGCACCTGGGCCGTCTTGTCGTACTGCGCAGCCCAGGTCGGATCCGGATTGACGATGGCGATCGCGCTCATGAGGTGAATCATCGCAGCGACCCGGTGACACAGACAGCCCTTATCCGACCGGCTTCACCCGGAAGGCGCTGGTGCTGAGCAGTTCGGCAGCGGCGTATGCGGCCCTGCGGATGCCCTTGCGCTCGTCGAGGAACCCACCGACCACCCCGACGGCCGGGAGCTTGCCGAGCATCCTGGCGCCGATACTGCCGCGCGGACGGTCCTCGAACACCTCTCCGAGCCCGCCGAAGAGCTTGCTGATCCGCCAGACCAGGCGGATGCCCTTGCGCAGACCTGCCTCCTCCGACTCGTCGCCGAGCCCCAGTTGGGCTGCCACGTCCTTCCCGGCCGTGGTCGGGTCGTCGTACCGGAGTACGTCGTCCGGCGTGATCGGGCGGGCGGTGAGCACCCGGGCCATCACTGCGGTCCGGTCCGCGTGTGCGTCGACGCCGTACTCGCGGCAGACCGCACCGATCACCATGGCCTGTACTGCGGCGCCGAGGGTGTCCTTGACCGGCAGGGCGTCGGCAGCGGCGCCACTGAGCCGGGGGAGACCCGCCACCACGGCAGCGAACCCGCCGAGCCGTTCCACCCACCAGTCGCAGCGCTGGCCCAGTGGCAGCGTCGGCCACTCGGCGTGTCCGGGCACCTTCATCCGAAGGAGCCGGTCGATCGCGAGGATCAGGCCCTTCTCGGCCAGGTTGGGTTGCTCCTGGGCGGAGTACTCGGTCAGGATGCCGCGGATGCCGAACGGGTCCTGGGTGCGGAGCGCGTCGAGGACCGAGTCGATGCCGAACTCGACCCGGCTGAGGGCGAGGACGACGGCGGAGTCGGGGACGTCAGGGCGGTCGGTCACGTCCGCCAGGGTAGGGACTGGGCGGGTCGGCGACGATCTCCGGGGTGCTTCGGCGTGTCAGTTGTGATTCGAACAGGTGTTCGGGCTATTTTGTCCCGTACGAGTTCCGCGGACGGGCCGGGTTTTCCACAGATTCTCACCGGCACCGAAAACTGTCCGTGGGAACCAATACCGTCTCTGGCGACAACGAATTTCCTCCGGGCGGCTGGGACAGCGGCCCCGATAGTAGATGGGTTAGGTGGCAGTCACATGGCTGGTGCAGCGGCGAAGGATGACCGCAAGGTCGCGGATCGCGAGAAGGCGCTGGCGACCGCGCTGACGCAGATCGAGCGGAACTGCGGCAAGGGTGCGGTGATGCGCCTGGGCGACCAGGAGCGGGCGAAGATCGAGGTCATCCCGACCGGGTCGATCGCGCTCGACATCGCGCTCGGGATCGGTGGCCTGCCGCGCGGTCGTGTGGTGGAGATCTACGGCCCGGAATCCTCCGGTAAGACGACGGTCGCCCTGCACGCGGTGGCGAACGCGCAGCGGGCCGGCGGGATCGCGGCGTTCATCGACGCGGAGCACGCGCTGGACCCGGACTACGCGCAGAAGCTGGGCGTCGACACCGACGCGCTGCTGGTCTCGCAGCCGGACTCCGGCGAGCAGGCGCTGGAGATCGCCGACATGCTGATCCGCTCCGGCGCGATCGACATCGTCGTGATCGACTCGGTGGCCGCGCTGGTGCCCCGGGCCGAGATCGAAGGCGAGATGGGTGACAGCCACGTCGGTCTGCAGGCCCGGCTGATGAGCCAGGCGCTGCGGAAGATGACCGGTGCGGTCAGCGGGACGAACACCACCGCGATCTTCATCAACCAGCTGCGCGAGAAGATCGGCGTGATGTTCGGCTCCCCGGAGACGACGACCGGTGGTAAGGCGCTGAAGTTCTACGCCTCGGTCCGGCTCGACGTGCGCCGGATCGAGTCGCTGAAGGACGGTACCGACTTCGTCGGCAACCGGACCCGGGTCAAGGTCGTGAAGAACAAGGTGGCCCCGCCGTTCAAGCAGGCCGAGTTCGACATCATCTACGGCCTGGGCATCAGCCGCGAGGGCAGCCTGCTGGACCTCGGCGTGGAGCAGGGCTTCGTCCGCAAGGCCGGCGCCTGGTTCACCTACGAGAGCGACCAACTCGGTCAGGGCCGGGAGAACGCGCGGAACTTCCTGCGCGACAACCCGGATCTGGCCAACGAGCTGGAGAAGAAGATCAAGGACAAGATGGGCATCGGTGTGGCGGTGGAGGCGCCGGCCGACGCCAAGGCTGCGGCCGAGGTCGATGTCGACTTCTGATCACCCCTCGTCTCCCGGCGACGATCGTCCGGGCAGCTCCAGGCAGGCCAGTCCCAAGGCCCTGCCGGAGCTGCCCGCGGGAGTCCGCCGGGGGGTAGCGGGAATCACCACGCCGAAACAGGCACCGGTGAGCCCCGACCCAGAGGTAGAACGAGCTCCGGTCCAGCCCCTCCCGTGGTCCCTGGACGAGAAGCTCGGAGCACCCGCGAAGAAGTCGCCCAGAGCCCGATCCGGCAAGTCGACCCGCGCCGGTTCCGGTCGGACTGCTTCGGAAGGCACTAGCTCAGGCGGCACTGGCTTGGGCACCGGTAGCTCGAGCGCCGGTAGCTCGAGCGGTCTCCGTTCGGGCCGCGGCAGTTCGGGCAAAGCTGGTCGCACTTCCGCAGGCAAAACTGCCGCTGGCAGATCCAGCCGTACCTTTGACGATCCCGATCGCGTCCGGGCCGGCCGCATCGGTGGGAGTCGCACATCCGACGACGGCGCCTTCGACGCATTCGAAGGCCAACCCGACGGAATGCCGGCCTGGGCCACCAACGAACCAGCCGCCCCCGCACCAACCAACTCCACATCAGCCAACTCCGCATCGGCGCACTTCGTGTCTGCTGAAGGCTTTTCTCCGGGCAGCAACTCCGCAGCGGGCGTCAGTGGCTCTGGTGATGGGCCGTGGGCTGGGGGTGTGAGTGAGACTTCTGGTGGGGCTGGGATGTCGGATGGGTCGGGGCGGCGGCGGTCGGGGATGCGGGGGAGTCGGAAGTTCGGAGGGAGGCGTCCTAGTGAGGTTGCGGAGGTCGAGGTAGACGAGTTCGCGGATCCGCATGCGACGGCGCGGACGATCTTGCTCGACAAGTTGAGTGGGCAGCCGCGGACCCGGGCTGAGCTCGCCGATCTGTTGGCGGAGCGGGAGATTCCCGGCGAGGTGGCGGACGAGGTGCTCGATCGGTTCACCGAGGTCGGGCTGATCGACGATGCCGCCTTCGCCAACGCCTGGGTGGAGTCACGCCACCGTGGTCGCGGTCTCGGCAAGCGCGCCCTCGCCCAGGAACTCCGCCGGCGAGGAGTCGACGACGAGCTGGCCCGCGACGCCATCGAAGAGATCGAGCCCGACCAGGAAGAAGCCACTGCACGCGCCCTGGTCCGCAAAAAACTCCGTTCGATGCGCTCCCTCGAACGCCAGGTCGCCATGCGTCGCCTGATCGGCATGCTCGCCCGCAAGGGCTACCCCGGCGCCCTCGCCATGACCGTCGTCAAACAAGAACTAGCCGCCTCCGACGAAGAACTCCCCCTCCTCAACGACTCCGGCCTAGAAGCCGAGTAGCAGTCGCCTGCGCCATCGCTGGAGGTGTCGTGAACGCGGACGGCTGGAAGACCGCGTCGTTTGCTGGTTGCCAGCTCAGGTATGCCGTGACAGGGAACGGTCCAGCGGTGGTGTTGCCGAAGAAGGACCGCGGCTCCTATGTTCCGTTCGAGCAACTCTCCGGCCAGTACACGATGGTGCAGATCGAGCCGCTCGGGTTCGGCCGAAGCGACCGCCCAGATCCCTATCCGTCGGCCGGAATTCACGAGCAGATCCTCGCGGTGTGCGACCAGGAATCCATTCCCGAGTTCGCGGTGTGGGGCTTCTCGCAGGGTGGGGCCATGGCATGTGCGATCGCTCAAGCAACCCCGCGGGCCCGCCTGTTGGTGTGCGGCGGGTTCAACGTGCTGCGTGGCCTGTCCGACGCGTGGCTTGCCCGGATGAACCGGGAGCAACGGATCCCGGTCGGCAGCCGAACGTTCTGGAACTGGTTCCATCGCTACGACTGGCATGCGGAGCTTCGCCGGATGGCAGTACCGAGCCTGATGTACTGGGGCACGCTGGATGCGCAGCGGGTCTCGCCCAAGGACCAGTACATCTTGCGGGGTCTCGGGATCGATGTCCTCGAGTTCGCCGGCCTTGACCACGGCGCCTGCGGCCTCGGTGACCCGGCAAGCCCCGCGACCGACTCGGTGGCCGACTGGCTGCGGCGTCATGGATGGTGAGTGTTCCGATTTGATGGGCTACGGGCAGATCAAGGCCCGGCGGCCGAAGTGCTGATGGCCGGCGCCGAGCGCTGGGCACGTTAGCGGGTTGTCGATGGCAACTTCTCCGAACGGATTCGGGCGATAGCCTGGGGGCGCGGCTGACACGCGACCAGTTCGGCTGCGGTGGAGCATGGGGGCATGACTGATTTCGGTGGGGATCGGGAGGCTCTTCGGGGGCTGGCTGACGACGGGAACGAGAAGGCGTTGGATCGGTTGGCTGAGCTTGCTGATGGGCGGGGGGATTTGGAGGAGTTGAGTGAGTTGCTGGATGAGGGGAGCATGCGCGCGGGGGAGTTGTTGACGCGACGAGCAGTTGCGGTGCGTGATTTGCGGGAGTTGCAGCGGGTGTCGGATGCGGGGTACGAGGAAGCCGGTGAAGTACTTGATCGGCTGCTTGACGGGGCCGAGGCGGATTCGGAGTAGGAGTCGGGGGATGGAGGGCTGTTCGGGGTGGGTGGTGGGGCGCTGGGGTGGTTGCCGGGGTGATTTCGGGGGTGGGTGACGGGTGGGTTTCGGGGAAGGGGACGAGGGGTTAGCGGCGAGGGACGTTGACGGGTCGGGGTTGACGGTGTCTGATCCGAAGTACGGATCGGATTTGTGCGGTCCGTAGGCTGGGATTTTCGTCCGATCCGCCCCTGACACCTCTCGGAGGGTGCAATGAACGATTTCCAAGACCAGGCGAAGAACTGGCTCCGGAATGTCGTCAAGCAAAACCCGGACAAGATCAAGGCAGGCGTGGAGAAAGCCGGCGACCTGATCGACAAGCAGACCGGCGGAAAGTACGCCGACAAGGTCGATGCCGTGCAGGGGAAGGTCGACACCTATGTCGACTCCCACGCGGACCCTGCGAAGCCCGCCGGCGGGCCCGGGACCACCTCGACCGAGCAGAGCAGTGAGGACACCACGGCAGACGCACCCACGGCCGGAGCCGATGAGGCGGCGGCAGAGCCTGCCGATTCTGGACCAGACCAATCCGCTGGACCTGGTACGGCCGACGCGGAAGGTGCTGCCGGGGAGACCGTCGGTGAAGGCGCGCCTGAGCCGGCGGGCAGCGTGGACGAGACTGCGCCCGGGGCGAAAGGCAGCGTTGCTGAGGGTGCGTCCGAGGAGACTGTCGACGAGGCTGCTCCTGACGCGGTGGATGGCACCGTCGTCGGTGGAGAGGTGCCGGACGTCGCGGGCAATCCGAGCAGTTCGGCCGGTTCCGGCACCGAGGGTGCCGCGACGGGCAGTACGGCGACCGGTACGTCGGAGGGCGGGCTGCCGGGCCCGAGGTAGTACCTCGCAATAGACGCCAACGACCCGGGTCTCCCACCTGCCAGTACGCAGGGGAGACCCGGGTCGTTGACATTGCCGACCGGGCCGGGGCCGGGGCGGGCGGGTCGGGGTGACTGGGGGTGATCGTGGGGGTTTGGTGGGGTTAGGTCTCGATTTGGACGGGAAACCGGTCGGCGGGTGTTCGTCTTGACCCTGTGGATGGCCGCGCCTAGCCTCGGAATCAGTAAGGGAGCATTCCATCGCGAGATGGCGTACATAGCAGCGGCCGGCTGGACCGGCCGGACAAAATCCCGGGTCATGACCATGGCGCGGGGGACGTGAGACCAACGCTCGACCGAGCTGCCGCATAGGACGACCCGGTTCGCCGGGTGTTTGCAGCACCGCCGAACCGGGTGGTGCTCTTCGTCGTACCGTCCTGCTGATCGCTGTGAAAGCTCCCTTCGACGCCGACAACGTCACGCCCCCGGGCGCGACTCGCAGAGGGGAGACGCCGATGTCACTCGCGGCCATGCCGACGGCGGCATCTGTAGGGCTCGTCCTGATCGGGTTGCTGATCGTCGGCCTGCTGGCCTGGATCGGCCTGACGCTGTCGCGCCGCAAGGTGGCCGACCAGTCCGCGGCCCTCAGCGCCGCCGAGGCGAACGCCAAGCTCGAGGCCGCCACGATCACGTCCGGCGCCAAGTCCGCTGCCGAGCTGGTGACTCGGCAGGCGGAAGAAGCAGCGGCGGTACTCCGGGTCCGCGCCGAGGCGACCGAGCAGCGTGCCGAGGAGATCCGGCGTGACGCCGAGACCCGGGCGTCCGAAGTACGGCGGGAGGCCGAGCAGCGGGCGTCCGACGTACGCCGGGAAGCCGAGTCCGAGGCGCAGTCCATCCGTGAGGACCTGCGTGAGCAGCGGCTGGAGATGGAGCGCCGCGAGCACCGGTTGACCGAGCGCGAGGAACGCCTCGACGAGCAGCACCGCAGCATCGAGGAGCGCCAGGGCGAGCTCACCACCCAGCTTGCCGAACTCGACCAGCGCAAGGCCGAGATCCGCGACCTCGAGGACGAGCGGCGCCGGATCCTCGAGGGCGTCGCCAACCTCACCACCGAGCAGGCGAAGGCCGAGCTGGTCGCCGCGATCGAGGCGGAGGCGAAGCGGCACGCGCACACGATCGTCCGCGACATCGAGCGGCAGGCGCAGGACGAGGGCGAGATCAAGGCGCGCAAGATCATCACCGGCGCCGTGCAGCGACTGGCTTCGGAGCAGACCAGTGAGTCGGTCGTGTCGGTCGTGCACCTGCCCAGCGACGACATGAAGGGCCGGATCATCGGTCGCGAGGGCCGCAACATCAGGTCCTTCGAGCAGACCACCGGCGTCAACCTGATCATCGACGACACCCCCGAAGCGGTGCTGCTGTCCTGCTTCGACCCGGTACGCCGGGAGACCGCGCGGCTGACCCTGGATTCGCTGGTGCTCGACGGCCGGATCCACCCGAGCCGGATCGAGGAGATCTACGAGCGCAGCAAGGGCGAGGTCGCCGAACTGTGCGACCGGGCGGCCGAGGACGCGATGGCCGACGTCGGGATCACCGATCTGCACCCCGAACTGGTGCGCACGATGGGCCTGCTGCGGTACCGGACGTCGTACGGGCAGAACGTGCTCAAGCACCTGATCGAGTCGGCGCACATCGCCGGGATGATGGCGGCCGAGCTGGGGTTGGATGCCAAGCGGTGCAAGCGGGGCGCGTTCCTGCATGACATCGGCAAGGCGCTGACGCATGAGTCCGAGGGCAGCCACGCGATCGTCGGGGCCGAGCTTGCCCGCAAGTACGGCGAGGACGACGACGTCGTGCACTGCATCGAGGCGCACCACAACGAGGTCGAGGTGCGGACCGTCGAGGCGGTACTGACCCAGGCGGCGGACGCGGTCAGCGGTGGGCGGCCGGGGGCGCGGCGTGAGTCGCTGGAGGCGTACGTGCAGCGGCTCGAGCGGCTCGAGGAGATCGCGATGCATCACGACGGCGTCGAGAAGGTGTTCGCGATGCAGGCGGGTCGCGAGATCCGGGTGATGGTGTTGCCGGACGCCGTCGACGACATCGCCGCGCAGGTGATGGCTCGCGACATCGCCAAGCAGGTCGAGGAGGAGCTGACCTACCCGGGCCAGATCCGCGTCACCGTCGTCCGCGAATCCCGCGCCACCGAGGTCGCCAAGTAGCCGAGCTGCTCAAAAGGTGGCTATCGGGTTGGCTGGGCTGCCGGAAGTGCCGGCTAGGCGGAGTGGGGCGAGGGCTAGGTGGAAGTCCCACTGGTTGAGTTCGGCGGCTGTCGATGCGCAGGCTTCCAGGTCGCAGTTGTCCAGGAGCCAGAGGCCAATGGCTACGAGGCTGATGGCGTGGACGGGCATCAGGATGTCGTCGTAGCCGGATGGCTGGACGTCTTGCGGGGTGTCGGCGCCGATCAGGGCAACGCCTCGTTCGTGTAGCCAGGGGAGGCAGGATGCGTGCCAGCCGGCCTGGGTGATGCCGCCGGAGGGGCCGGACTCGTGGCGGGCGCGGCCGTAGCCGGTTCGCAGCAGTACGGCGTCGCCAGATTGCACTCGGACGCCTTGGCGGCGCTCGGCCTCCTCGAGGTCTTCGGGGAACACGCCATCGCCTGGGGACAGCCACGGCACTCCGCGGACTTGGGCGATGTCCAGAAGGACGCCTCGTGTGGTGATCCCGTTCGCTGCTGCCGTAACGGCTGCCCAGGCTGAGCCTGTTGCGGCGTCGACCATCGAGTGGGAGCGGCCGTTGTACATCTTGCCGTCCCAGAAGAGATGGCAGGGGGAGTCGAGGTGGGTGATCGTGTTGCCGTGGAAGAAGATGCCGAGTCGCTCGTGGGAGAAACCCCAGCGACGGTCGGCGTGGAAGGCGGGCGGCATGTTCTCGGCACCCGGCATATCGGCTGCGCACGGGCACGCCGTCGTCGATCGCTCCATCTCCGACGGTACGGCGACCTCCCAGCCGCACGACACGCTCCTGCCGTGGCGCACGGCCCGCGCCGCCGCCAGCCGGACGTCGTCGGTGATCAGGTTCAGCGTGCCGAGTTCGTCGTCGTCACCCCAGCGTCCCCAGTTCGAGAGCGTGTCGAAGTACCCCAGCACGTCGTCCTGAGTCGGCAGCGTCATGGCAGCCGAGTGTATTGACCCGGAGGGCCTACTCCGCGTACTTCGAACGCCAGGCCGGCGGTTCGAACGGGGAACCGTAGATCCGCGTCTCCCGGGCGATCCGGCCGTCACTGAACTCGACGATGTTGGCCACGTGGAAGATCTCACCGTCGTAGTCCGACCGGCCGAGGACGACGAAATGGTCGCCCGCGCCGGTGATCCGCTGGATCACGATCGACGGCGGCGCCGGGTACTCGCGCTGCATCGCGCGCATCTTGTCCCGGCCGACGATGCGTTCCCCGGACTGCGGCATCTCCAGCACGTAGTCCTCGGTGCGCAGTTCGTGCTCGGCCTCGGCCGACAGCGCGAGCTGCCCGTCCATCGGCCAGAGGCGTTCCAGTAGCGCACGGTTCTTGTCGGTCATCACGACCACCCGCCCTTCTGACAGCCAGCCTGCGCAGCGGCCTTCAGCCAGTCTTAAACCGCCTCCAGTTGCCTCGCAACGGCCGCCGGAACCCTCAGCACGGTCGCCTTCACCGACGCGACGAACTGTGAGACCAGTACGTCGGATCGGCCGGCGGTCAGGGCGACTACGTCTCGGGACTGTGGTGGATCCAGTCGATGCACGGTGCCCGTGAAGGCGGTCGGTAGTCCGCTCAGCGGGACTACGGCTGCGCCCAGTCCGGCCGCGGCGAGGGCTGGCGCCGACGTGGTTTGCGACGTACGGATCACAACCTCGGGTGATACGCGATGCTCGGCGAAGAGGCTGTCGAGCCAACCGGCGAGGCCGTGCGGGCCGGCGTACTGGATGACTGGGTATCCGTGGAGGGCAGTGATCGGGACAGGTCCGGGTTGGTCCCCGAGTGGATCGCCGGCGCTGAACACGATGACCAACTCCTCCCGGGCAAGCAGATCGACGGCACCCTCCCAGCGGGTGGGGCGTGGGCCGATCGCGACGTCGATCTCGTCGGCCGTGATCATGGCCGCCAGGGCGTCAGCACTGTTGCGCTCCTGCAATGCGAGTCGCACCCGCGGATGACGTCGTCGCCAAGCACGGAGCAGTGGAGCCACGAGGCCGGCCGTCATCGAGCCCGCACAGCCGACCCGGAGCTGCCCCTCGTCCAACGCGGTGACCGCCCGGCCAGCCTGTACTACGCGATCGGCCGACTCCAGCGCGGCACGAGCATGCCTCAACGCCTCCCGCCCGGCGGTGGTCGGCCGGGTGCCGCGGGGGAGCCGTTCGAGCAGCGGCGAACCCAGCTCGTTCTCGAGTACTGCGAGCTGGTGTGACAGCGAGGGCTGCGACAGATGCAAGGCAGCCGCAGCCCGGGTGATCGACCCGGCCTCGACGATGGCGACGAAGCACTCCAGGGCTCGCAGGGTAGGCATAGAGGCATTCTATGGCGTGCATCGAAAACTGGTCTTTGTGTCGATGGTTCAAGGCACAGAGGCTGGACGCATGACAACAGCGACAGAACTCAGCGGCAAGCAGGTCCTCATCGTGGCGGGCGGTTCGGGCATCGGCCGGCAGTTGGCGCAGGACGCCGTCCACCAAGGAGCCAGGGTGACGATCACCGGGCGCAGCACTGCGGCAGTACAGAAAGTGGCGGACTCGATCAACGGCGAAGTGGCGACCGCGGTCGTTGACTTGGGCAACGAAGACTCGATCGCCGAGTTGGCGACGGAGCTGGCGCGGCGCGATGTCGTCGTCGAGCACCTGATCTCGCTGGCCAACGCGCCGGCGAAGGGTCCGGTGGAGAAGCTGGAGCGCGAGGCGATCGCCAGAGCGTTCGACGCCAAGGTGATCGGTGCACTGCTGCTGGTCAAGCACCTCCGGCCGACGACCTCGGTGACGCTCTTCTCCGGGATCGTCGCCTGGCGTCCCAAGCCGGGAATGGCTGTGACGGCGACGACCAACGGCGCGGTCGCGTTCCTGGCTCAGGCGCTCGCGGTCGAGCTGGCGCCCGTGCGGGTCAACGCGGTCTCGCCGGGCATCATCGATTCAGGTGCCTGGGACGGGCTGGGCGCTGACAAGGAGAAGATGTACGCCGATGTCGCCGCGAAGAACCCGGCCCGCCGGATCGGCACGACCGAAGACATCTCGGCGGCGGTGCTGAGCGCGATCACCAATCCGTTCCTGACCGGCACCGTCCTGCATCTGGACGGCGGAGCCCGCCTGGTTTAGGGCTCCTTGGGGAGATGGCTCGGGGTGACGTCGATCTGCTCCTGGATGGCGTACTCGTGCGGTTCGGTCGTGTACTGCTCCTCGACCGACGGCTTGATCAGCTCGATCTCCTCGTCGTGCTTGGCGTTCGCGAGGCGGTACGAGAACCACAGCCCGAACGCGCCGCCGAGCATGATGATGATGCCGACCGCGGTCAGATCGACCCCGCTCAGCGTGTCGTGGATGGCGAAGGCGATGATCGCCCCGACTGCGATGAGTGCGATGCCCCCGTTGATCCTCATCGTCACCTCCAGGTGACTTTCTGTGGATTGGTACTCACGCTCAGTACCCGATCCGCCGATCCTCAAGCAGGGCGAGAGGGTGGGGTCAGCGGAAGGCGGATTGGCCGGTTAGGGCTTGGCCTATTACCAGTTGGTGGACTTCGGAGGTGCCTTCGTAGGTGAGGACTGATTCGAGGTTGTTGGCGTGGCGCATGATCGGGTACTCGCCGCTGATGCCGTTGGCCGCCAGGATCGTGCGGCACTCGCGGGCGATGGCGATTGCCTCGCGTACGTTGTTGAGCTTGCCTACGCTGACCTGCTCCGGACGCAGCGTGCCCTTCTCCTTGAGGCGGCCGAGGTGGACCGCGAGGAGGATGCCCTTGTTCAGTTCGACCGCCATGTCTGCGAACTTCGCCTGCGTCAGCTGATAAGCCGACAGCGGCTTGTCGAACACCTGCCGGTCGGCGGCATATGAAACCGCCGTCTCCAGACAGTCCCGCGCCGCCCCCATCGCCCCGAAGATGATCCCGAAGCGCGCCTCGTTCAAACACCCCAACGGCCCCGACAACCCACGAGCTTCCGGCAGCATCGCCGACGAAGGCAACCGCACATCCGAGAAGATCAGCTCCGACGTCACCGACGCCCGCAGCGACATCTTCCGGGTGATCTCCGGCGCCGAGAATCCAGGCGCAGAAGTCGGTACGACGAACCCGCGCACCCCGTCATCCGTCCGTGCCCACACCACGGCCACATCGGCCACCGACCCGTTGGTGATCCACATCTTCGACCCGTTGAGCACCCAGTCGTCGCCGTCGCGCCGTGCGTTCGTGCGCATGCCACCCGGATTCGACCCGAAGTCGGGCTCGGTCAGCCCGAAGCAGCCGATCGCCTCGCCCGCGGCCATCCGCGGCAGCCACTCGGTCTTCTGCTCTTCACTGCCGTACTTCCAGATCGCGTACATCGCGAGCGAACCCTGCACGCTCACCAGCGACCGCATCCCCGAGTCGGCCGCCTCGATCTCCAGACACGCCAGCCCATAAGCCACCGGCCCCAGCCCAGCGCAGCCGTAGCCCGTCAGGTGCATGCCCAGCAGGCCGAGCGAGCCCAGCTCCTTCGCGAGATCGCGCGCCGGGATGCTGGCCGACTCGAACCACTCGGGCAGGTGCGGCCGCAGCTGCTCGTCCGCGAACCGCCGAGCCGTCGCCCTGATGGCGACTTCCTCTTCGGTGAGCAGCGAGTCGACGTCTACAAGATCAAGCGAAACCGTCATGCGCACACGCTAACGGAATCACTTGCTGTACCAAGGCCACCACCAGTGCCGCTTGCGCGGATGCCGCACGACGATCGAGCCGTGCCGGGCCTGGCCGGTGACGATCAGCCGGACGCCGCCGACCGTCGGTGCGGTCGCCTTGTTCTTCGCGGCGCTGTGGACCATGTCGACGTTGTCGATATCGACGCTCCAGCCGCGCGGCACGACCATCACCACCGAGCTGTGCTTGGCGTGCGCCTCCACATGCACCTCGCGCCAGCTGATCACCGCGTCGGTGAAGTCGAGCTTTACGGACGAGTGCTCGGCGACCGCGGTCACCCGCTCGGGCACGATCCAGGCACCTTCGCGCTTCTGGGCGCTGTGCTTGGCGCGGATCGTCACCTCGGCCGCATTGCTTCCGTGCGCGATCGGCAGCAGATCTGCAGTCGCCGTCCGCAGCTCGATCTCGGTCTTGGCGGAGTAGATCTGCGTGAGCCGCTCGTCCATCTCCTCGAAGTCCAGCCGGCCGTCACTGTGAGCTTCCTGGATCACCGCGGCGGCGCGCTCACGGTCATGATCGGATGCCCTGCGGGCGGGCGGCGGCTGTTCCAGACTCATGAGGCCAACGGTAGCGCTGCCGGGAGTCCAGGGGGTGTCTCCCAGCTCCCGCCTACTGCGCGGCACTCGGCACGGCGGGAACTGGGAGACACCCCCTGAACCGGGGATCAGTACCTGTGACAATAGGTGGCGTGAATCAACGCACCGTCGTCATCCTCGGTTCGACCGGCTCGATCGGCACGCAGGCGCTTGAACTGATCGGCCGCAACCGGGATCGGTTCCGGGTGCTCGCGCTGTCCGCGGGCGGTGACAACGTCGCGTTGCTCGCGCAGCAGGCGCTGGAGTTCGAGGTCGAGGTCGTCGCGGTCGCCAAGGCCACCGCGACCCAGGATCTGCAGTTGGCCTTCTACGCCGAGGCGCAGAAGCGCGGCTACTCCCAGGGACAGTTCCGGATCCCGAAGATCATCACCGGCCCGGACGCCTCGACGGAGCTGGCCGGGATGGCGTGCGACGTAGTACTGAACGGCATCACCGGATCCGTCGGCCTGCAGCCCACGCTGGCCGCGCTGGACGCCGGTACCACCCTCGCCCTCGCCAACAAGGAATCACTGGTCATCGGCGGCCCGCTCGTGGTGAAGCGGGTCAAGCCGGGCCAGATCGTTCCGGTCGACTCGGAGCACAGCGCGATCGCCCAATGCCTCCGCACCGGTACCGCCGACGAGGTACGCCGCTTGGTCGTCACCGCGAGCGGCGGGCCCTTCCGCGGCCGGACCCGGGCCCAGATGGCCGACGTCACGCCCGAGCAGGCGGCGAACCACCCGACCTGGGACATGGGCCCGGTCATCACGATCAACTCGGCCAACCTGATCAACAAGGGTCTCGAGGTGATCGAGGCGCACCTGCTCTACAGCCTCCCGATGGACCGGATCGAGGTCGTCGTGCACCCGCGGTCGATCGTGCACTCGATGGTCGAGTTCGTGGACGGCTCGACCATCGCCCAGGCCTCGCCGCCGGACATGCGGCTGCCGATCGCGCTCGCGCTGGGCTGGCCCGAACGGATACCGGACGCCGCTCCGAGCTGTGACTGGACCAAGGCGGGCTCCTGGGAGTTCGAGCCGCTCGACAACGAGGCGTTCCCGGCCGTCCAGCTGGCCCGCGAGGCGGGGGAGCGGGGCGGTACCGCTCCCGCAGTACTGAACGCGGCGAACGAGGTCTGCGTGGAGGCGTTCCGCAGCGGGCGGCTGCCGTTCCTGGGGATCGTCGACACCGTGGCCCGGATCGTGACCGAACACGACGTACCCTCGTACGAGGAACTGTCCATCGACGACGTACTCGCCGCGGACGCCTGGGCGCGCGTCCGGGCCCGCGAACTGACCGGCAGCACGGACCACCAGGGCCAGGAGACCACACAGGTATGAGCGCACTCCTCACTTTCGTCGGCGTGGTGCTGTTCGTGATCGGCATCCTGGTGTCGGTCGCGCTGCATGAAATGGGTCACATGCTGCCGGCCAAGGCGTTCGGCATGAAGGTGACCCAGTTCTTCGTCGGCTTCGGCAAGACGGTCTGGTCGACCAAGCGCGGCGAGACCGAGTACGGCTTCAAGGCGATCCCGGCGGGTGGTTTCGTCCGGATCATCGGGATGATGCCGCCGGCCAAGGGACAGGACCCGACGAAGGTCCGCAAGGCCAACACCGGGCCGATCCAGTCGCTGGTGGAGAACGCGCGCACCGCGGAGTACGAGACGATCGATCCGGTCGACAACGGCCGGCTGTTCTACCAGAAGGTGTGGTGGAAGAAGCTGATCGTGATGGCGTCCGGTCCGCTGGTCAACGTCGCCATCGCGTTCTTCCTGTTCGCCGGCCTGTTCATGTTCTACGGCGCCAACGTCGCGCAGACCACGGTCGCCACCGTCACCGACTGCGTGATCCCCGCCTCGGAGGCGGCCAAGCCCGACCGCAAGTGCACGGACGCCGACAAGGTGTCGCCGGCCAAGGCCGCCGGGTTCCACGTCGGCGACAAGATCCTGTCCTTCAACGGCACCGCCATCAGCAGCTGGGACGACCTGACGCCGCTGATCCGGTCCAACACGGACAAGCCGGCCACCATCGTGGTCGAGCGCGACGGCAAGCAGCAGACGCTGACCACCAACACCATCCTCAATCAGGTGGTGGAGAAGGCCGGCTCGGACAAGCTGGTCTCGGTCGGCTTCCTCGGCGTCTCACCGGAGCAGAAGGTGGTCCGGCAGGACTTCGGCTTCGTCGTCGACAAGATGGGCGAGCTGACCGTCGCCACCGTCAAGGCGCTCGGCAACTTCCCGGAGAAGCTGGTCGGCGTGGCCAAGTCGATCGTCGGCGGCGACCGCGACGAGAACAGCCCGATGAGCGTCGTCGGCGCCAGCCGGGTGGCCGGCGAGGTCGCCTCCAACCAGGACCTGACGCCGGGCGCCAGGATCGCCTTCCTGGTCTCGCTGCTCGCCTCGCTGAACCTGTTCCTCGCGCTGTTCAACTTCATCCCGCTGCTGCCACTCGACGGCGGCCACATGATCGGCGCGATCTGGGAAGGCATCCGGCGCGGGTTCGCCAAGCTGCTCGGCCGGCCCGACCCCGGGTACGTCGACGTGGCGAAGCTGCTGCCGATCGCGTACGTGGCGGCCAGCGTCATCGTGGTGATGGGCGTCCTGCTCGTCGTCGCCGACATCGTCAACCCGATCAAGCTCTTCAACGGATAACTCTCAACCGGACAAAGGAAAAATGAGCATCTCCCTGGGCATGCCCGCGCTGCCTCCGCCGACCCTCGCCCCGCGCCGCAAGACCCGCCAGATCAAGGTGGGCAAGGTGCTGGTCGGTGGCGACGCGCCGGTGTCCGTACAGTCGATGACCACCACGCTGACCTCGGACGTCAACACGACGCTGCAGCAGATCGCCGAGCTCACCGCGGCCGGCTGCGACATCGTCCGGGTCGCCTGCCCGTCGCAGGACGACGCCGACGCGCTGCCGGAGATCGCCCGGCACTCGCAGATCCCGGTGATCGCCGACATCCACTTCCAGCCGAAGTACGTGTTCGCCGCGATCGAGGCCGGTTGCGCCGCGGTCCGGGTCAACCCGGGCAACATCCGCAAGTTCGACGACCAGATCAAGGAGATCGCGGCTGCCGCCAAGGACCACGGCACCTCGATCCGGATCGGCGTCAACGCCGGCTCGCTCGACCCGCGACTGCTGCAGAAGTACGGCAAGGCGACGCCCGAGGCGCTGGTCGAGTCGGCCGTCTGGGAGGCGTCGCTGTTCGAGGAGCACGACTTCCACGACTTCAAGATCTCGGTCAAGCACAACGACCCGGTCGTGATGGTCAAGGCGTACCAGTTGCTCTCCGAGGCCGGCGACTGGCCGCTGCACCTCGGTGTCACCGAGGCAGGCCCGGCCTTCCAGGGCACGATCAAGTCGTCGGTCGCGTTCGGCGCGCTGCTGTCCCAGGGCATCGGCGACACGATCCGGGTCTCGCTGTCCGCGCCGCCGGTCGAGGAGGTCAAGGTCGGCCTGCAGATCCTGCAGTCGCTGAACCTGCGCGAGCGCAAGCTCGAGATCGTCTCCTGCCCGTCCTGCGGCCGCGCCCAGGTCGACGTCTACACGCTGGCCGAGCAGGTCACCGCGGGGCTCGAGGGCATGGAGGTCCCGCTCCGCGTGGCCGTGATGGGTTGCGTAGTGAACGGACCGGGTGAGGCCCGCGAGGCCGACCTCGGGGTTGCCTCCGGCAACGGCAAGGGTCAGATCTTCGTCAAGGGCGAGGTGATCAAGACGGTGCCCGAGTCGAAGATCGTCGAGACCCTGATCGAAGAGGCGATGCGGATCGCCGAGGAGATGGGCGAGTCCGTCGACGGCGGCGAGCCGACCGTGACGGTCGGCTGATCGTCGATCACCTTCCGCTTCGAGTGAGCGGGTACCCTCGCCGCGTGACGGACTACATCGTGATCAGCGCGACGCGCGGCGAGGCTCGGTACGTTCCGGAAGGCCTCCCGGTGATCATCACCGGGGTCGGCAAGACCGCGGCGGCGGTGATCACGGCGCAGGCCCTGGCCGGCCGCGACATCAGCGACCTCACGGTCCTGAACGTCGGTACGACGGGAGCCCTGCGCGACGGGCTGGCCGGGATCTATCTGCCGAGCGAGGTCGTCAACCACGACCTCAACGCCGAGGCGATCCGGGGGATCGGCCTCGACCCGCAGGAGTCCATCCAGATCGAGGGCGGCGACGGGACGGTGCTCGCCTCGGGCGACGTGTTCGTCACCGACCCGGTGCTCAAGGCACGGCTGGCCGAGCGTGCACATCTGGTCGACATGGAGGCGTACGGGGTGGCGTTCGCCTGCCGCCAGTTCGGCGTACCGGTCCGGCTGGTCAAGCATGTGTCCGACTCGGCTGACGAGGCTGCGATGGACTGGCCGGCCCTTGTGGACGCGAGCGCCAAGGTCCTGGGGGATTGGCTCCGCACCGAACTATCCTGACTTGACCTTGACCCTGGGGGCAGGGTTTAGCGTCGGGTCAAGGAGGCGGAGATGCGGATCGGGGATTTGGCGGCCGAGGCCGGGGTGACGGTCAAGGCGGTGCGGTACTACGAGTCTCAGGGGCTGTTGAAGCCCCGGCGGGAGGCCAACGGGTACCGGGCGTACAGCGCCGAGGACGTGATCGTGGTCCGTGAGGTGAAGGCCTTGCTGTCGCTCGGGCTGACCGCGGAGCAGACCTATCCGTTCATCGAGTGCCTGCGGGCCGGCAACGACCGGGCGGACGTCTGCCCGGCGTCGCTGACGGCGTACCGGGCGCGGATCGCGGAGGTCGACCGGCGGATCGCCGAGCTGGCCGAGCTGCGGATCAAGCTCGCCGACCTCCTGACCGATGCCGAGAACTGGAGGACCAACCGATGACCGAACTACTCGTGGCCGACGAGACCAACTTCGACCAGCTGGTACTACGGGCCGACAAGCCCGTCCTGGTGGACTTCTGGGCCCAGTGGTGCCCGCCCTGCCACCAGATCGTCCCGATCCTGCAGCAGATCGCGGTCGAGCGCGCTGACCGGCTGACCGTGGTCAAGGTGAACTCCGACGAGAACCCGGCGATCTCCTCGAACTACCGGGTGATGGCTCTGCCGACGCTGATGCTCTTCCATCACGGCGAGCTGATCTGGTCGGTGGTCGGCGCCCGCCCGAAGGCCAAGCTGCTCAAGGAACTGGACGACGCGCTGCTGACCGCCGTCTGATCCACCGTTTCACCCAAGCCCCCTGGTCGTTCGCGACCAGGGGGCTTCTTTGTTAGCCCGCTAGATTGCTAGCATACTAGACATGACCGAAGAGGCCGCCAAGAAGGCGCAGTTCAACGTGTACCTGCCGCCGGACCTGATCCGGCGGATCAAGCATCAGGCGATCGACGAGAGCACGAGCTTGTCGGCTCTGGTCGAGCAGGCGCTGACGGACTACCTGGAGGGGAATCGGCATGAATGAGGTCGTGATTCGCACGTTGAGATTCAGCAACGACGTGCA
This sequence comes from Kribbella sp. NPDC051718, assembly GCF_040681515.1. Classification (NCBI taxonomy): domain Bacteria; kingdom Bacillati; phylum Actinomycetota; class Actinomycetes; order Propionibacteriales; family Kribbellaceae; genus Kribbella; species Kribbella sp. NPDC051718. The sequence goes on from NZ_JBFAYZ010000003.1 coordinate 735,354, forward strand.
GGCGATGCGGGCGTTCCTGGAGACGCTGGGGCTGCGGTCCCGGATCGAGTCCGAGAGCGGGATCTGGATCGACATGGTCGCCGGGCGGGGGATGATCGCGCTGCACGACGCGGCCCGCAGCGATACCGGTGGTGAGCCGGGGCAGACCAGGCTGACCTTCGAGGCCGACGATATCGACGAGTTGCTGGAGCGGCTGGTTGCCGCCGGGTTCGAGGACGCGAGCATCTTCGACGAGGCGTTCGGGCGGGTGTTGACGGCCACGGGTCCGGACGGGGTGGGGCTGTGGATCGATGAGCGGCCCAAGGATCTGTACGGCTACAAGTTGCATGCTGCCCATCCGGACACGCGATGGTCGGTCACGCCCATGCTCGGCGCCTCGGATCAGGTGGGCTGGGAGCGGCTGCTGGACATCCTGGGTGGGGACAATCCCGAGTTGGCGAGGTTCCGGGCGGGCGGGTCCGACGTACAGATCGAGCTGACGACCTCCGAGAACCTGGATGAGGTTGCCGAGCGTCTTGCGGCGACCGGCTATCGGGTTGAGAAGGCCGACGGGGGATTGGCTGTGGTCGATCCGGACGGGCAGACCGTGCGGGTTCGCGGATGATCAGCGTCCGGCGGGCCGTGGTGGACGACGTCGCGGCGGTGCGGGAGATCGGGTTGACGACCTGGCCGGTCGCGTACGACGGATTGGTGTCGGCCGAGTTCATCGCGGACGGGTTGGCGCAGTGGTGGTCGCCGGCGGCGGTCGAGCGGGGCATCACCACCGGCATCACGCTCCTCGCGGTTGTCGACGAGCGCATTGTGGGGATGGTCGGCCTGGGACAGGAGGCCGGCTTCTGGGTGATGTGGAAGCTTTATGTGCTGCCCGGGTATCAGCGGCTCGGGGTCGGGAAAGCCTTGCTGGACGGGGCGATCGCGGCGCTGCCGGCGGGGGTGGATCAGTTGTTGCTCGATGTGCTCGTCGGGAACGAGCAGGCGATCCGGTTCTATCGCAAGAACGGTTTCGGAGCTGCCCGGAGTACGCCGGACCGGGACCTGGGCGACGAACTGATTTGGATGGCACGCGCACTCTAGATGACCCATTGCGCGCCACAGCGGCGGTAATCGGCTAGGTTCTGCGGCGTGGGCGTACGGGTACTGGGTCCTCGCGACCTCTCAGCAGCGAGGGCCGTCATCGCCCGCGATCCGGTCGTGAACGTCTTCGTCGACTCCTTGGTGCAGGCGTCCGGGCTCGATCCGCGCCGCGGGGCGGAGGTCTGGGGATACGTCGAGAAGGGCGAGCTCGAGGCGCTCTGCCATGCCGGCGGCAACATGGTGCCGGTCGGTGCGGGGGAGGCCGCGTTGCGTTCGTTCGCGGCGTACGCGTTGCGCCGTGGCCGCAACTGCTTCCAGATCCTCGGGCCTGCTCGCGCCGTCGATCAGTTGTGGACCGCGCTCGAACCGCATTGGGGTCCGGCGCGCGAGGTGCGCGACGAGCAGCCGTTCATGGTGATCGAGGGACCGCCGGTGATCGCGCCCGATCCGCTGGTGCGCGCTGTCGAGCCGGTCGAGCTGGGGATTCTGTACCCGGCGTGCGTCGCGATGTACACCGAGGAGGTGGGTGTACCGCCGCAGACGGGGCCGGATGGGACGTTCTACCGGTCGCGGGTCGCCGAGTTGATCCGGGCCGGCCGGGCCTTTGCGCGGATCGAGGACGGCAAGGTCGTGTTCAAGGCGGAGATCGGCTCGGTGGGCAGTGGGGTCTGCCAGATCCAGGGGGTTTGGGTCGATCCCGAGCGGCGGGGTCAGGGGCTCGCGGCTCCCGGCATGGCGGCTGTGGTGGAACTCGCGCGACAGATCTCGCCGGTTGTGACGTTGTATGTCAATGCGTTCAACACGCCGGCGCGGGCGGCGTACGAGCGGGTGGGGTTCCGGACCATCGAGACCTTCGCGACGATCCTGTTCTGAGGCTGAGCGCTGAATGTGATGGCCCGGTGACCGTTGGTGAGGTTTGCTGTTCGACAGCGCCGCCCCCGCCCAGTCGAAGGACAAAAACTTCATGCGAAGACTCGCTGTGTCATTGGCCGGTTTGGCCACCGTCGCGATCGCCGTCGCCGGCTTCGCGCCCGGCCCCTCTGCCGCTGCGCCCCAGTTCGAGGCTGACGCAACACCGTCGTACTACTCCCTCAAGCTGCCTGCCGGAGTGACTGTCGCCGATCTCGTTCGCGACGGCTACGACATCTCCCACGGCCACGGCTCTCGCCCGATCCTGGTCGCCACTCCCGCCGAGGTCGCGCGTCTCCGCGACCGTGGCGTAGTCCTCGGCAAGACCGGCAACGTCTACCAGCCGGTGATCCGCGCAACTACGGCCGGTACTACGTATTACGGCGGCTACCACACGACGGCCGGCCACGAGCAGCACAACGCGGCCGTCACCGCCGCTCACCCGGACCTGGTGAAGCTGTACGACATCGGCGACTCGTGGAAGAAGACGAAGGGACAGGGCGGGCACGACATCCAGGCCCTGTGCATCACCAAGCTGACCACTGGCGACTGTGCGTTGAACAGCACGGGCAAGAAGCCGAAGTTCGTTCTGCATACGCAGATCCATGCGCGTGAGTTGGCGACCGGGGAGATCGCCTACAAGTGGATCGACCTGCTAGTCGGTTCGTACGGAACGGACCCGGCGATCACGTCGCTGCTGGACACCCGGGAGCTGTGGGTGATCCCGATCGCGAACCCGGACGGTGTCGACGTGGTCGCGTCGAATCCGACGCAGCCGGTGATGCAGCGCAAGAACGTCGACAACTCCGCGGGTGGCTGCCCGGCCGCCGACGCGGGTGTGGATTTGAACCGCAACTCGAGCTTCCAGTGGGACGTGCAGCAGGGCGGTCCTTGCGACGAGACCTATCCGGGGAAGAAGGCGATCTCGGAGCCGGAGACGATTGCGGTCCAAGGGTTGCTGGACAAGATCTTCCGCGACACCAAGGGTGCGGTGGGGGAGCCCGCGGCGGCGGATACCACCGGGGTGTTCCTGACGCTGCACAGTTTCGGCAACGACATCCTGGCGCCCTATGGGTACACGAATACGGCGGCGCCGAACAAGGCGGCGTTGATTGCCCTGGGCAAGAAGATGGGGGCGCTGAACGGGTATCCGGTCTCCACTGGTGACGGTGGGGTCGGCTATTTCGCGCCGGGGGCCACCGATGACTGGCTTTATGGGACGCGGGGCGTTCCGGCGTACACGTTCGAGGTCGGGCCGGACTCGGGGAGCTGTGGCGGGTTCTTCCCGTCGTACTCGTGCTTCACGAGCTCCTTGTGGCCGGCGCAGAAGCCCGCTCTGCTGTATGCCGCGCGCGCTGCGGCGACGCCGTACGGGCCGCTTCCGTGAGCTGGCTACCCGTGGGTAACACGATCCGCTAAGGTCGTCGGCATGAGCAGACGGAGCAGAAGCACCACCGGACTGGCAGTGCTTTTCGGTGTCATGGGGGTGCTGCATTTCGTGAAGCCGGAGCCGTTCGAGCGGATCGTGCCGCGGCAGTTGCCGCGCAAGAAGGAGCTCGTGTACGCCTCGGGCGTGGCCGAGCTCGCTTGCGCGGCCGGGCTCCTGCACCCGCGGACGCGGCGTCCGGCAGGCCTGCTCAGTGCAGGACTGCTGGCCGCCGTGTTCCCGGCGAACGTGCAGATGGCGCTCGATCTTCAGCGGAAGGGAACGCCGCGCGCGAAGGCGATCGGGTTCGCCCGGCTGCCGCTGCAGATCCCGCTGATCCGGGCGGCGCTGAAGGCGTCCCGCGAGGGGCGCTGAGGCGGGGCTGTGGAAAGGTGGTGAGAGCACTACCCGTCGGCGGATATCCTCTTTGCCGACAGTAGTTCTTCCACCACTCGTTCACTGCTTGGAGACTCCCGTGATACTGCGCATGTCGTCGCTGTTCCTTCGCACCCTTCGCGAGGACCCGGCGGACGCAGAGGTCCCGAGCCACCGGCTGCTGGTCCGGGCCGGCTACATCCGTCGCGCCGCGCCCGGTATCTACACCTGGTTGCCGCTCGGCCTGAAGGTGCTGCGCAACGTCGAGAACATCGTCCGCGAGGAGATGAACGGGATCGGCGCGCAGGAGCTGGTCTTCCCGGCGCTGCTGCCCCGCGAGCCCTACGAGGCGACCGGCCGCTGGACGGAGTACGGGCCGAACATCTTCCGGATCAAGGACCGCAAGGGCGCCGACATGCTGCTCGGGCCGACGCACGAGGAGATGTTCACCCTCGTCGTGAAGGACCTGTACTCGTCGTACAAGGACCTGCCGCTGTCGATCTACCAGATCCAGAACAAGTATCGCGACGAGGCCCGGCCGCGTGCCGGGGTGCTGCGCGGGCGCGAGTTCGTGATGAAGGACTCGTACTCGTTCGACATCGACCAGGACGGGTTGCAGGCGTCGTACGAGCTGCACCGCAAGGCGTACATCGCGATCTTCGACCGGCTCGGTTTCGACTACGTGATCGTGGCCGCGATGTCGGGCGCGATGGGCGGGTCGGCGTCGGAGGAGTTCCTGGCGATCGCGGAGAACGGCGAGGACACCTTCGTCCGCTCGCCGGGTGGCTACGCGGCCAACGTCGAGGCTGTCGAGGTGCCGCAGTCGCCGGCCGTCGATGCCTCGGGCGTGCCTGCTGCTGAGGTCGTCGACACGCCGGACACGCCGACGATCGACACGCTGGTCGACGCGCTGAACGCCAAGCACGCTCGGACGGACGGTCGCGAGTGGACGGCCGCGGACACGTTGAAGAACGTGCTCGTGATGCTGGTGCACCCTGACGGGACGCGCGAGCCGCTGGCGATCGGCGTACGGGGTGACCGGAATCTCGACGAGAAGCGGCTGGGCGCGCAGGTCGAGCCCGCCGAGGTCGTCGCGTTCGAGGAGTCGGACTTCGAGAAGAACCCTGCGCTGGCCAAGGGCTACATCGGCCCGGGCGTGCTGGGCGCGGAGAACACTTCGAAGATCCGGTACCTGCTCGACCCGCGGGTTGCCGAGGGTTCGGCGTGGGTGACGGGTGCGGACAAGACCGGCTTCCACGTCATCAACCTGGTCTACGGGCGCGACTTCAACGCTGATGGCACCATCCAGGCGGCCGAGGTACGTGACGGCGACGAGGCGCCCGACGGTTCGGGTCCGCTGTCGTCGGCGCGCGGCATCGAGATGGGGCACATCTTCCAGCTCGGCAAGAAGTACGCCGAGGCACTGGACCTGAAGGTGCTCGACCAGAACGGCAAGCTCGTCACGGTCACCATGGGTTCGTACGGTGTCGGCGTCACCCGCGCCGTCGCCGCGATCGCCGAAGGCAACCACGACGACCTCGGCCTGATCTGGCCGCGCGAGATCTCGCCGGCGGATGTCCACTTGGTTGCCACCGGCAAGGATGCCGAGGTCTTCGAGAAGGCGGCGTCGATCGCCGCCGAGCTTGAGTCGCGCGGCCTGACGGTGCTGTACGACGACCGCGAGAAGGTCTCACCCGGCGTCAAGTTCAAGGACGCCGAACTCCTCGGCATCCCCACGATCGCGGTCGTCGGCAAGGGCCTCGCCGACGGCACCATCGAGGTCAAGGACCGCCGCTCCGGCGACCGTACAGACGTCCCGGTCGCCGAGATCGTCGACCACCTGGTCTCCGTCGTCCGCGGCTGACCATCTGTTGAACACCACCGCCGCTCTCACCTTCGGGTGAGGGCGGCGGTTGTTTTCGCGTACTACGCCCGCGCACCCGCCGCCGCTCGCTCCTGCGTCGCTCACTGCTCTGGCTGCGCCCGCCGGGTGTGGGCGCTCCTGCGTTCCTGGCGACCCAGAAGCGTGACGCGCGAACGTGACGAGGGTGGTGGTGTGCCGGGCGACAGGAGGTAGTCGCGTCGGCTGGGCAGTTTCACGCTCGGCATCACGCAGTTGAGCCTGGAAACAAGCACTACTACCTGTCCTCCGGGACACCGCGGGTCCGCGAGGCATCAGTGGTTGGAACAGGGTGAAGGCGGCGTAGCCGTCGGCGCTGTCGGCTATGGAGCTGGTGGCGCCGGCGTGGAAGTAGCCGTGTTGCTGGGTTACCTTGGGGCGGCTGGGGAGGGTGATGTGGACGCGGCCGGGGGCGATGTGGGAGGCGGGCGCCCTCCTTGGGGGCTGCGTCACATCGTGGGGTGTAAGGGTAGAGCGGGACAATGGGTTTACCTGATGATGGGGCCGTGACTGATTATCGTGGCCGCCGGGGTTGCCGTGCCTGACGTTTCGTTGTGGACGGTCGTGTTTTTGGTGGTGGCCGCGTTTTCGGCGGGGTGGATCGACGCGGTGGTCGGTGGCGGCGGACTGATCCAGTTGCCGGCGATGCTGCTGGGGTTGCCGAACGCATCGCCGGCGCAGATTCTCTCGACCAACAAGATCTCGTCCCTGTTCGGTACGACGACCAGCGCGATCACCTTCGGCATCAAGGTGAAGCCCGACCGTCGAACCGTCCTCCCGCTGGCCGGGCTGGCCGCGATCGGGGCCGCGGCCGGCGCGTTGGTGGCGACGCAGATCCCGATGGCGTGGTTCAAGCCGATCGTGCTTGTCCTGCTGATCGGTGTCGCCCTCTACACCTGGTTCAAGCCGGACCTCGGGTCCGCGACCGTACTGCGCTTCGACGGGCGTGCCCACTACTTCGCGGCCAGCCTGGTCGGACTCCTGATCGGGTTCTACGACGGCGCGGTCGGGCCGGGTACCGGCTCGTTCCTGATCTTCGCGCTCGTCGGGCTGATGGGCTACAACTTCCTCCGGGCCAGCGCGAAGGCCAAGATCGCCAACGTCGCCACGAACCTCGGCGCCATCCTCGTCTTCGCCGCCCACGGTGCACCGCTGTGGCGGCTCGGCCTGATCATGGGCGCGGCCAACATGCTCGGCGGTCTGCTCGGCGCCCGTGCTGCGGTCGCCCGCGGCTCGCGTTTCGTCCGGGTGATCTTCCTGGTCGTCGTCTCGGCGCTCATCCTTCGCCTCGCATATGACGTGTTCTGGCCCCGATAAACTCAGGAAATGGTGGACTACGACGCACGGTTACATCAGGTCTACGCCCAAGGACGCGCCCTCCCCGCGGACAGCCTCGACACCTGGATGCGGGCAGCTGCCGGATTCGCGCCTTCCGCCCGCCCACTGACAGTCCTCGATCTCGGCTGCGGCATCGGCCGCTTCACCCCCGCACTGGCCGACACCTTCGGCGGTCCCGTGTACGGCGTCGAGCCGTCGGCGCGGATGCTGGAGCAGGCGATCGAACACCCCGCCGTCACCTACCTCGAAGGATCCGCCGAGGCGATCCCGCTGCCGGACGAGTCGTGCGACCTGGTGTGGCTCTTCCTGACGATCCATCACTGGTCCGACCCGCGCCAGGGCCTCCGCGAGGTCAACCGGGTACTGCGCCCAGGCGGCACCGTCATCCTCCGAACCCAGTTCGGCGACCGGATGCCGGACCTCTACTGGTACCGGTACTTCCCGAGTGCCCGTCGCGTCGACGCGCAGATGTACCTGCCTTTTGACGAGATCCGTGCCCTCGCTACCCAAGCCGGATTCCAGGCCGAGGACGAGCCGCACTGGGTCGACGTCACCGAGCCGCGCACCCAGCGGGCGACGTACGAGCGGCTGAAGTTGCGGGCGTTCTCGACCTTCGAGCACATCGCCGAGGACGAGCTCGATCGCGGATTCGTCGAGTTCGAACGTGACGCGAACGCCGACCCGGACCGCGAGGTGCCCGCCTTCCCGGCGGGTGTCCTCCTGCTCACCCGTCCAGCCGGCTGACCCGGCCGGCCGGGCTCTCGTCAGGCGAGCGTCCAGGTCGCGTTGACCGCTGTCGGTTTGCGGAAGACGAGGCCGTGGGGCGGGGGAGAGGTCGGGTCAAGTCGGAGGACGGGTAGCCGGGTGAGGAGCGCGGTGATCGCGCTGACGGCCTCGAGCCGGGCCAGGTGCATGCCCAGGCAGATGTGTGGGCCGCTGGCGAAGGCGAGGTGGCGACGGGCGTTGTCGCGCTGGACGTCGTACCGGTCCGGATCGGGGAAGACGGCTGGATCGCGGTTGGCGCCGGCCAGCGAGACGCTGACGAAGTCGCCGCGCTTGACCTCAGCCGAACCCAAGGAAACGTCGCGCGTCGCATAACGGTCGACCACGGCCGCGGCGGGCTCCAGGCGCAACGATTCTTCGATCGCGTTGGGGATCAACGAGGGATCGGCCAGCACCAGAGCAAGTTGCGACGGGTTGGTCAGCAGATGCCAGAGGCAATTGGTGATCATCCCCTCGGTGGTCTCGATGCCGCCGAACATCAGCACGGCCGCGTTGGCAACCACCTCGTCGGTCCCGAGCCCAGCGGCAGCGGCCTCGGCGATCAGCGAGTCGGAGTGATCGATGCTCCCGGCAACATGTTGGTGAAGTTTGGCGAACGCCGCGGCACCCTCGGCGGTAACGGGCAGCCCGGCCGCGATCCCGCTGACCGAGGTGGAGATGTCCTGGTACCAGTCCAGCACCGTCGCCGCGTCGGCCCGCTCCAGTCCGAGCGAGTAGGCCACCACCGCGACGGACAACGGCCCAGCGACCGTGGTCCGTAGATCGGCGGCACCAGCCCCAGCGATCGCCGAAACCAGCCGATCCGTCTCCTCCGCGACGAAGGCTGTGAACCGCGCCCGCGTCTGAGCCAGGTTGAACGGATGCTCGAACGGCTCCCGATGCGAGGCATGCACAGAACCGTCCAGCGACAACATCGACGGCCCCACCACCTGCGCCGTCGAGAACCGCGGGTCATCCACCGTGAACGTCTCCGGATCCCGCATCACCTGCATCGCCAACTCCCGGCTGGCCACCACCCAGCCACCCAACGCATCGCTCCACCCGACCGGACGGACAGAAGCCAGATACGGGTGCGGATCGATCTCCAGTTCAGCCACGCTTGTCATGTCAAAGAGCTTACGCATGGTAGATACCAGTAACACCACTGGTATTGCTGCGACAGATCCGATCTCAACGACTCAGGAGGGCACTGGGTTACAAAACCGCCAACTGAGCCATCTAGGGTGTGGGCCATGTCAGTGTCTGATTCGGCCCCCACCCCACCGCCCCGGTCTGGGACTCTGGTGCTGCTGCCTGCCGTCGATGTGGCGGATGGGCAGGCTGTTCGGTTGGTCCAGGGCGAGGCCGGGAGCGAGACCTCCTACGGCGACCCGCTGGCCGCTGCGATGGCTTGGCAGGACGCCGGCGCGGACTGGATCCACCTGGTCGATCTGGACGCCGCGTTCGGTCGGGGCAGCAACCGTGAGTTGCTCGCCGAGGTGACCGGCAAGCTCGACGTACAGGTGGAGCTGTCCGGCGGCATCCGCGACGACGACTCGCTCGAGGCCGCCCTGGCGACCGGCGCGCGCCGGGTCAACATCGGCACCGCCGCGCTGGAGGATCCGGAGTGGTGCGACCGGATCATCGCGCAGTACGGCGACCGCGTCGCGGTCGGCCTGGACGTCCGCGGCCGCACGCTGGCCGCCCGCGGCTGGACCAAAGAGGGCGGCGACCTGTACGAGGTGCTCGAGCGGCTCGAGCGGGCCGGCTGTGAGCGGTACGTCGTCACCGACGTCACCAAGGACGGCATGCTGCAGGGCCCCAACCTCGACCTGTACCGCGACCTGTGCGCGCGGACCGAGAAGCCGATCGTCGCTTCCGGCGGCGTCTCCAGCCTGGACGACCTGCGCGCGCTGAGCACGCTGGTCAGCGACGGCGTCGAAGGCGTCATCGTCGGCAAGGCCCTGTACGCCGGGGCGTTCACCCTGACCGAGGCACTCGAACTCACCCGTGGAGGCGACAAGTGAGCCTTGCCGACAAGCTGGCAGGCAAGAAGGTCCTGGTCACCGGCATCACCGGATTCGTCGGTGAGGCCCTGCTGCACCGGATGATCGGCGACCTGCCCGGCACCACGGTGGTCGCGATCATCCGTCCGAAGGGGTCCCTCAAGGGCACCGACCGGATGGCGCAGATGCTCAAGAAGGACATCTTCAAGCCGTTCTACGGCGAGGGCACCCCGTACGCCGATGCCGCCGAGCTGACCGCCGCCCGGGTCGAGGTCGTAGAGGGCGACCTGTCGGCCGTACCGGAGCTGCCGAAGGATCTCGACATCGTGGTGCACTGCGCCGGCGACGTCTCCTTCGACCCGCCGATCCACGAGGCGTTCACGACCAACGTGCTGGGCACCAAGAGCCTGCTCGAGCGGATCGTCGAGGCCAGCGAAGGCCGTCCGGTCCACTACGTGCACATCTCCACCGCCTACACCGCCGGCCGTCGCCGCGGCGCGATCCCGGAGGCCCCGGTCGACCACAACGTCGACTGGCGCACCGAGGCCGAGGCCGGGATGGCGATGAAGGCGCGGATCGAGGAGACCTCGCGCAGCGCCGCGATGCTGATCCGGTTCCGCAAGGAGTCGGAGAAGCTGCACCGTCGCGCGGGTCACCTGACCGCGGCGGCCGACACCGAGCGTCGCCGTACCGAGTGGGTCGCGAAGAAGCTGATCGAGACCGGCACCGAGCGGGCGCGAAGCCTCGGCTGGACCGACTGCTACACCTTCACCAAGGCTCTGGGCGAGCGCGTCGTCGAGGAGTTCGCCGCCAAGCTGCCGACCTCGATCGTCCGGCCGGCCATCATCGAGTCCGCGGTGCAGAGTCCGCACCCGGGCTGGATCGAGGGATTCAAGATGGCCGAGCCGCTGATCCTGGCCTACGGCCGCGGTGAGCTGCCGGAGTTCCCGGCCAGCCCCGACTCGGTCGTCGAGATCATCCCGGTCGACCACGTCGTCGGCGCGATCTGCGCGGTGATGGCGACCGAGCCCGAGCTGTCGAAGCCGGAGTACTACCACGTCAGCTCCGGCGCCCGGAACCCGCTGACCTTCGAGCAGCTGTACGCCGGTGTCCGCGCGTACTTCTCCAAGCACCCCTTCGACCTGGGCGAGCGCGGCGCGGTCCGGCTGCCGGTCTGGAAGTTCCCCGGTGGGGACTCGGTCGAGAGCATGCTGCGGTACGGCGAGAAGGCGCACAAGATCGCCGACCAGATCATCATGCACGCGCCACGCGGCGAGCGGACCCGCAAGTACGCCCGTGAGCTGGACGTGCAGAAGCGCCGGATCGACTTCCTGCGCCGCTACATGGACCTGTACTCCGAGTACGCGCAGGCCGAGCTGCAGTTCATCGACGACAACGTGCTCGCCCTGCACAACGCGCTCGAGGGCGACGACCAGGAGAAGTTCTGGTGCGACACCTCGATCGTCGACTGGCACCACTACCTGCAGGAAGTGCACTGCCCGAGCGTCACCGACTCGCTGCGCCGGCTGGATGTCGTCCGGAAGAAGCGCAACAAGTCGCTTGCGGAGTCGGCCGGTGTACTGAAGAAGGTGCAGCCGTCCGACGACGCCGAGATCATCGCCGCGTTCGACATGGACGGCACGCTGCTGTCGTCGAACGTGATCGAGACCTACCTGTGGATGCGGCTGCCCGAACTGGACAGCCACCAGCGGGTCGGTGAGATCGGCGCGATGCTGCGCAAGCTGCCGAAGCTGATCTCGGCCGAGCGCAAGGACCGCGGCACCTTCCTGCGGACGATCTACCGCCGGTACCAGGGCGCCGAGCTGGAAGAGCTCAACCACATCGTCGACGAGGTGCTCGCCGGCCACGTGCTCGAGCGGCTCAGCGGGGCTGCCGTCCGGCGGATCCGTGAGCACAAGGCGGCCGGTCACCGGACGATCCTGATCACCGGTGCGGTCCGGCCACTGACCCGGCCGCTGGACTCGCTGTTCGACGAGATCGTCGCGGCCGACCTGGCCGTCGACGACCGCGGTCGCTGCACCGGGTACCTGACCGGCCCGCCGCTGGTCGGCGAGTCCCGGGCCGCGTGGATCAAGCATCGCGCCCGCGGCACGAACATCGACCTGTCCAAGTCGTACGCCTACGCCGACAGCCACTCGGACCTGCCGATGCTGACGACCGTCGGCAACCCGGTCGCCGTCTCGCCGGACGTGTCGCTGTTCCGGGCCGCCCGGGCCGCGCGCTGGCAGATCGTCGACTGGAAGACACCCGCCACCTCTTCGCGTCTGGAGATCCCCGGGGTACAGCGTCTAACCGGAGGTCAGGCCCGATGATGCTCGCGCTCGAGATGTACCGTTCACCGGCCAAGTTCCTGGCAGCCAAGGCGATGGGGAGCCGGATCCCGGCCATCCTCACCGGCCCGGCCGCGCCGCTGCGACTCGTCACGATCAACGAGCCGAAGGCCGACAAGGACGGCTGGGCCCGGATCCGGCCGATTCTGTCCGGCATCTGCGGCTCCGACCTCGGCATGGTCACCGGCCACACCAAGCTGTACTTCTCCGCGCTGGTGTCGCTGCCGTTCGTACCGGGCCACGAGATCGTCGGCGAGCTGCTCGACGACTGCGAGGACCTGCCGAAGGGCACCCGGGTAGTCATGGACTCGGTCCTCACCTGCGCCGCGCGTGGGGTGGAACCCTGCGAGAGCTGCTCGTCCGGTCGTACCAGCCTGTGCGACCGGATCACCGTCGGTCACGTCTCGCCCGGACTCCAGACCGGCTTCTGCCAGGACACCGGCGGCGGCTGGGGCAACGTCATGGTCGCCCACCGCAGCCAGCTGTACGCCGTACCGGATGGCCTCTCCGATGAGCGGGCAGTCCTGGTCGAGCCACTGGCTGGTGCCGTGCACACCGCACTCCGGGCCAAGATCGAGCCGGGCCAGTCCGTACTGGTCAGCGGCGCCGGCGCTGTCGGGCTGTTCGCGACGCTCGCCCTGCGCGAGCTGACCCAGGCCGGCCGGATCACCGTCGTCGCCAAGCACCCGAAGCAGCGTGAGCTGGCCCGGGCGTTCGGTGCGAGCGACGTGGTCGCGCCCGACGAGGTCTTCCGTGGCGTCCGCCGGGCCACCGGCGCGTTCCGGTTGAAGCCGGAGATGAACGCCAAGGAGTTCCTGCTCGGCGGGGTCGACGTCGCCGTCGACGCGGTCGGCAGCAAGGACTCGATCGACACCGTGCTGCGGGTCACCAAGGCCGGCGGCCGGGTGGTACTGGCCGGCATGCCGTCGACCGGTGCGGACCTGTCGCCGGTGTGGTTCCGTGAGTTGGAGCTGACCGGGACGTACGCGTCCTCGCGGGAGGAGCCGAACGGGCGCCCTGCCTTCGAGACCGCGCTGGAGATCGCCCAGAAGGCTCCGCTGGACGGGGTCGTCGGGGCGAGGTACCCGCTCTACCGGTGGCGTGAGGCGCTCGACCACGCGCAGTCCGCCGGTCGCCTGGGCACCGTGAAGGTCGCCTTCGATGTGAGGGCCTCATGACCGCCACTGCCAAGGCCATCGACACTGTTTTCGCTGCACCGTTGAACGTACGACGAGAGAGGTTCTGACATGTCTCGGCCAGGGTTTGTGCTTGAGGTGGACGACCGGACGCCGCCGCTGCTCGTGCACAACGGTGAGGGTTTCCTGCTGGAGCGGTTCCCGCTCGGCACCCGGGTGGTGTACCCGCCGGAGTCGCTGCCGCCGGTCCGCGACGTCGAGGAGGCGATCCAGAACGCGCTGCTCAACCCGCTCGAGTCCGAGCCGCTGCCGGAGCTGCTGTTCGCCGGGATGAAGCTGACCATCGCGTTCGACGACATCTCCATCCCGTTGCCGCCGATGAAGAAGCCGGACATCCGGCAGCGGATCATCGAGCAGGTGCTGACGATGGCCGCCGACGCGGGCGTCGACGACGTCGAGCTGATCTCGGCCAACGCGCTGCACCGCCGGCTCACCCCGAACGAGCTGCGCGACATCGTCGGCGAGCGGGTCTTCCGGTCGTTCTACCCCGACGGCAAGCTCTACAACTTCGACGCCGAGGACGAGGCGAACCTGGCCCACCTGGGTCAGACCAGGCACGGCGAGGACGTCGAGATCTCCAAGCGGGCGGCCGAGTCCGACCTGCTGGTCTACGTGAACGTGAACCTGGTGGCGATGGACGGCGGCCACAAGTCGACGTCGATCGGGCTGGCGTCGTACAAGTCGCTGAAGCACCACCACAACAGCCACACGATGATCCACTCGCGGTCCTTCATGGACCACAAGCGGTCGAAGATGCACGAGTCGGCCTGGCGGATGGGCGAGATCCTCACCCAGCACGTCAAGGTCTTCCAGATCGAGACCACGCTGAACAACGACATCTTCGGCGGGCCGCTGGAGTTCCTGCAGAAGCGCGAGTGGGAGTGGTCGATCAAGGACCAGGCCGCCTACCTCGGCGCCAAGCGCGGGCTGGACCTGGCGCCCACCCGGATCAAGCGCAAGATCTTCCAGGACGTCCGGGCCAACTACGGCCTGACCGGTGTCACCGCGGGCAAGATCGAGCCGGTGCACGACAAGACCATCGAGATGGTGCACCGCCAGCACAAGGTCGAGGTCCAGGGCCAGGCCGACGTGGCGATCATGGGCGTGCCGTTCGTCGGCCCGTACAACGTGAACTCGGTGATGAACCCGATCCTGGCCGCCTGCATGGGGCTGGGCTACTACTTCAACTCGTACCTGGGCCAGCCGATCGTCCGCAAGGACGGCGCGGTGATCCTGTACCACCCGGTCGACTACGAGTTCAGCCAGTTGCACCACCCGTCGTACGTGGACTTCTTCGAGGAGGTGCTGTCGGAGTCGACCGACCCGGCCACCATCGAGGCGAAGTTCGAGAAGCAGTACGCCGAGGACCCGTGGTACATCCACCTGTACCGCACCTCGAACGCGTACCACGGCGTGCACCCGTTCTACATGTGGTACTGGATCAGCCACGCGCTGGACCACTGCGGCGACATCGTCTGGGTCGGCGCGAACCGCAAGACGGTCGAGCGGATGGGCTTCCGGTCCGCCTCCACGCTGCAGGACGCGCTCGAGATGGTCAGCCACTCGGTCGGCCGGTCGCCGTCCATCACGTACCTGCACAACCCGCCGCACCTGCTCGCGGACGTCCGCTGATGGGGGCGAGCCTGGTCCGGTTCAGCCGGGACACCGCGCGGGACGTGAAGCAGGTCGCGCGCGGCTTCCGCTGGGGACGGCGTCAGCAGGTGCCGCGGTCGGCCGAGCCTTACGTAGTCAAGAAGGAGTCGTCGGTCTTCCCGACCAAGTGGGCCCGCACGCCCGCGGCGATCGCGGTACGGGAGGTCCTGCAGAAGGGCGCGCTGAACTCGGTACTCCGCTTCGAGGTGAACCCGCAGGTGAGCGGGCTCGACTCGCTGCGCAAGCTGCATGGGCCGGCCGTCATCGTGGCGAACCACTCGTCGCACCTGGACACCCCGCTGGTGCTCTGCACGCTGCCTGACGACATGCGTCGCAAGACTGCTGTCGCGGCGGCTGCGGACTACTTCTTCGATACGTGGTGGCGGGCGACCGCGTCAGCGATCGTGTTCAACACGTTCCCGATCGAGCGTCGCGGCGGCAAGCTCAGCGCGACCCCGGGCGACCTGCTCGCGGACGGCTGGAACGTCGTCGTCTTCCCCGAAGGCACCCGCTCGCCCGACGGCTGGATGGAACGCTTCCGGATGGGCGCGGCCTACATCGCAGTGGAACAAGGCGTCCCGGTGATCCCGGTCGGCATCAAGGGCTCCTTCGCCGCGATGCCCCGCGGCCGCGGCTGGCCGGTCCCCGGCCGCCCGACGGTCGCAGTCCGGTACGGCGACCCGCTCTACCCGGCCGAAGGCGAAACTGCCCGCGACTTCGCCCCACGCATCTCGGCCGCCGTATCGGCCCTGCTGGACGAAGAGGCATCCACCTGGTGGGAGGCCCGCCGCCGGGTAGCAGCCGGCGCCTCTCCATCCCAATCCGGCCCCGACGCCGCCCGCTGGCGCCGAGTCTGGGCATCCACGACACCCGTCAAGCCAGCAGAGCAGAAGCGCAGGGCCTGGAAGTAACAAGCTTGAAGGGCGGCCACCCAGTGGCCGCCCTTCTGCTCACCAGGGCAGTTCTCCGCTTTCGTCCTGGAAGGTTCCGGTCGGACCGTCCGGTCCCACAGTGGCCAGCCGCACTACGAAGGCCGCACTCTGCTCGGGTGAGCGTCCGATGCCGAAGGCCGCGGTCATGTCGGTGGCGGTGGTGCCGGGCTCGAGCGCGTTGAACCTGATCCCGGGTTCCGCCTTGGCGTACTGGACCGTCAGCATGGTGGCGGCCGCCTTGGACGCCGAGTAGAGCGCAAGCGGCAGGTGGTACTCCGGCCGGTCGGGGTTGTTCACCGCCCAGAACGATCCGGCGCTGCTCGACACCGTCACCACGACGGGATTCGTGGACTTGTGCAGCAGCGGAAGTGCCGCCTCCGTCACGCGGACGATTCCGACCGCGTTGGTGTCGAACACCCGGAGCGCCTTCGGCCCGTCGATCGTTCCGTCCCCGAGGACTCCCGCGTTGTGCACCAGGACATCGAGCCGGCCCTCGTCCGCGCCGATCGTCGCCAGCGCCTTGCCCACCGAGGCGTCGTCGGTCACATCGAGCTGGACGAACCGCGCGCCGAGTGTTGCCGCGGCCTGCTCACCCCGCTCGACGTCCCGCGCCCCGAGGTAGACCACGTGCCCCAGCTCGAGGAGCTGTCTGGCTGTCTCGAAACCGATGCCCTTGTTGGCTCCGGTGATCAGTGTGACCGTCATGCGTCTGCGTCTCCTGTCGAAATATCCGGTCCGGGTGGACCGTTGAAGACGCTATGAGCAGCCATCCGCCGCAACCAGAGCCCTCTTCAGCCCGGGGTGTCGCAGGGCCCCCTCTGCTGAACGGCCGGGCCGGACTCAACTCGCTCGGCGCGTTCTTGCGGGCCCGGCGCGAGCTGGTGACGCCTCAGCAGGCGGGCCTTCCTGAGGTTGGCGTGCGGCGGGTGGCCGGTCTGCGGCGCGAAGAGGTCGCCATGCTGGCCGGCATCAGCGCCGACTACTACCTGCGGCTCGAGCGCGGCCGCGATCGCAATCCGTCCGTGCAGGTGCTCGAGTCGATCGCTCGCGTACTACGGCTCGACGACGACCACCTCGCTCACCTCAAGTCCCTCGTCTCCGAGGCGCCCCGGCCGCGTGGCCATCGAGCATCCGAGGAGGAGACCCCACCGTCCGGTGCGCTCAAGCTGCTGGACTCGCTGGCGCAACCCGCTTTCATCGAAGGCCGGTACTTCGACATCCTGGCCTCCAACAGTCTGGCCAGGGCGTTGTCTCCCGGTCTCGCCGTGGGTGGCAACCAGTTGCGCGACCTGTTCCTGGACCCGGCGGAGCAGGCTCTGCATCCGGACTGGCAAGACGTCACCGAGTGCCTGGTCGCGAACCTCCGGCAGTCCGTGGGGAACGACCTCGACGATCCGCGCCTGCTCGAGCTGACCGGCGAACTCTCCCGCGCCAGCGACCGGTTCCGCGAACTTTGGGCCCGCCATGAGGTCCGTGGTCAGCGTGGCGGGCCACTCCGGATCGATCATCCGCTGGTCGGCGAACTGACCCTGAACCGCGAGCGACTGCAGATCGACGGAGCGGCCGGCCTGAAGCTCGTCGTGTATCACCCCGACGCCGGGTCGAGCGATGCGGACAAGCTGGCCCTACTGGCGTCGGTCTTGCCGGGCCGGTCGGTACCCTTGGCGCGTGAGCCTCGCCGTGCGTGTGATTCCCTGTCTGGACGTTGATGCCGGGCGGGTGGTCAAGGGTGTCAACTTCGCTGACCTGCGCGATGCCGGGGATCCGGTGGAGATGGCTCGGTTGTATGACGCCGAAGGGGCCGACGAGCTGACGTTTCTCGATATCACCGCTTCGTCGGGGTCGCGGGAGACGACGTACGAGGTGGTCGGGCGGACGGCTGAGCAGGTGTTCATTCCGCTCACTGTGGGTGGCGGTGTGCGCGAGGCGGCAGATGTCGACCGGCTTTTGCGCGCGGGGGCGGACAAGGTCGGGATCAACACCGGCGCGATCGCAAGGCCGGCGGTGATCGAGGAGATCGCGCACCGGTTCGGCAACCAGGTGCTGGTGTTGTCCCTGGACGTACGCCGGTCCGCTGGGCAGCCGAGCGGTTTCGAGGTGACGACGCACGGCGGCCGGAAGTCGGCCGGGCTGGACGCGATCGAGTGGGCGCGGCGTGGTGCCGAGTTGGGGGCCGGTGAGATCCTGCTCAACTCGATGGATGCCGACGGCACCAAAAAGGGTTTCGACCTGGAGCTGATCCGGGCGGTCCGCGCGGTGGTCGACGTACCGCTGATCGCGAGCGGGGGAGCGGGGCTGCCCGAGCACTTCCCGCCGGCGGTCGAGGCAGGAGCGGACGCGGTACTGGCGGCCAGTGTCTTCCACTTCGGCGACCTGCGGATCGCCGACGTCAAGAAGGCTCTCCGCGACGCCGGCGTCGTGGTCAGGTGAGCGACATGGTCACCGAGAACAGCCAGCGGCTGGTCGCGGACGTCGAGCACGAACTGTCCAACCTGTTCCGCCGGTCGCGCTCGGCCCAGATGATGATGGCCCGTCGCGTCCACCCCGAGATGGACGCGGCCGGCTATGCGCTGATCTCGCAGATCGAGTTCGGCACCGCTTCCGGTCGTACCGGCGTACGCGCCTCCGACGTCGCCCAAGCGCTGGGCCTCGACAAGTCGACCGTCAGCCGCGGCCTCACCCAACTGGAAACCCTCGGCCTGATCGAGCGAGTCGGCGACCCCGACGACGGCCGAGCCCGCCTGCTCCGCCTCACCGAAACCGGCGCCGAACGCTTCAACGCCATGCGCATCCAGCGCCAGGCAGAGTTCCGCGCCATCCTCGACCGCTGGGAAACCCCCGACCTAGCAGCCCTGGCCCGCCTCCTGGCCCGCCTGAACCTCGACCTCAGCTAGCGGCTGTACCAAGCAACTGGCAGTAGTGGGCTCGGGCGGCGCTGAACCCGCTGGGGCTGAGCCCGGCTCAGCTGCCCGACGGCTACCACTGCCTGTTCTTCCGTACGCTGGTGCGTCATACCACGAGTGGATCGTCGCCTGCACGGATCCGGCCGCGGGAGCCAAGGGGCTGAGTGGCTCGCTGAGGGCCAGGCTGACTGGGCGGGCGACTGGGGTGGGCTGCCTATAGTCGCGGCGTGGACAACGTTTTGGACAATCCGGTGTTGAGTTCGTTGGTGGGGGCTCATCGGGAGTTGGCGATTGCGGCTGGGCGGGTGGCTCGGTATCCGGTGGAGGTGTCGCCGTTCATGGGGATGCCGGCGGACGCCGATGAGGCTGACTGGGAGCAGTTGGCGGGGTTGGCGGGGGATGACGCCATCGTGCTGGTGAACGGGCCGGAGCGGTGGCCGGTGGGGATCGAGGAGGTCCGTCGGTTCGCGGTCCTGCAGATGGTTGCTTCTGATGAGCTGACGTTTCGGCCAGCTGATGACGTGGTGATCGAGCGGCTGGGTGCGGCGGATGCGGTGGAGATGCTCGACCTCGCCCAGCGGACCGAGCCGGGGCCGTTCGGGTTGCGGACCGGCGAGCTCGGTGCGTACTACGGGATCCGGGACGGCGACAAGCTGGTCGCGATGGCGGGGGAGCGGATGCGGCCGGCCGGGTGGACCGAGATCAGCGGAGTCTGCACGGACCCGGCGTACCGGGGCCGTGGACTCGCTGGGGTGCTGATGGAGCGGGTGTTCCGAGGTGCGCTGGAGCGTGGGGATCGGTCGTTCCTGCATGTCTTCGAGGGGAACGCAGGAGCGATCCGGCTTTATCAGGCGATGGGTTTCACGATCAGGCGATCAGTGGTTGTCGGGAGCTACCGCAAGGTCGCCTAGGCGGGTTCGCAGGGCGTTTCCGATGCCGTCGATCGCGTCCTGGCCGATGGGTAGGCGGAGGGGCGGCTCGGGCATGGTGGCGACGGCGAGGATGCCGTCGGCGACACTGTTCGGATCACCGAGCGCCTCTGAAGGCAGCTTGGAGATGTGGTCGAGGAACGCGCCTACAGTCGGCAGATAGACCTCGTCGGGCGCGACGACGTGTGCCGAAGTGGTGAACTCGGTCGCGAAGGTGCCGGGCTGGATGATGGTCACCTTGGCGCCGGTCGGTGCGAGTTCCAGTGCGAGCGCTTCGCTGAACAACTCCACGGCGGCCTTCGACGCGGAGTACAGACCAGACGACGCCCACGCGAAAGATCCGATCAGCGACGACAGTTGGATGATGCGGCCTTGCGACGCGCGGATCGCCGGCAGCGTCGCCCGTAGTACCGCGAGATTGGCGAGCACATTGGTGTCGAAGATCGCCTTCGCAGCCTCCGCGCCCGTCTGCTCGACCGACCCGAACAATCCGTAGCCCGCGTTGTTGACCACGACATCGAGACGACCGGTACCTTCGACAGCCGCAGCGATCACCTGCTCGGCGTCGGCCGCGGTCACGTCGAGCGCGATCGGGATCACTCGGCCAACCGGAGCCGAAGCGACCAGGTCGTCGAGGCGATCCTTGCGGCGACCGATCGCGATCACGTTGTTCCCGGCCGCGAGGACCCGGTCGGCGACGAGCCGGCCGAACCCGGAGGTGGCGCCGGTAATGAGCCATGTGGACATGTCAGGTCTCCCTAGTGATTGGTTGCGTACGGCATCGAGCTAACCCGCCCGATCGGCCTGCCAGGCGGTCGAAATCGGCCCGCCGGATCCTGGGACGCCGCTGCCTAGGACGCGGAGGGCCAGCTGCACGGCGCTAGGCAGCCGGGGGAGTGCGGCACCATGGGGAGATGACCCGGAACGAGGAGCTCGGTGACTTCCTGCGGGCGCGGCGCGCGGCGCTGGATCCGGCGACGCTCGGGATCGTCGACGAGCAGAAGCGCCGGATCCCAGGGCTGCGGCGCGAGGAGCTCGCCAGGTTGGCCGGTGTCAGCGTCGACTACTACACCCGGCTCGAGCAGGGTCGCCCGATCGAACCGTCCGACGCCGTGCTGGACGCGATCGCCGGTGCACTCCAGCTGGACCGGGCCGAACGCACCTACCTCCAGACAGTCGCCGTGCGGCCACGGCCGAGGACCCGATCCGGCCGGTCCGGACAGCTCGTCCGGCCGGGAGTCTTCGCGCTCATCGAGAGTCTCGGTGACAACCCGGCGTACGTACTCGGTCGGCGTACCGACGTACTGGCCGCGAATCGGGCGGCGCGGGCACTGCTCGCGGACTTCCCCGCGACGCCGGCCAAGCAACGCAACGCGGCCCGCTGGGTGCTGCTCGACGAGGCGGCCCGCTCGCTGTGGGCCGACGACTGGGAGACCGTCGTGGCCGAGCTTGTCGGCGCGCTCCGGATGGACGCGGCCCGCTACCCCGATGACCCCAAGACCGCGGAACTGGTCGGCGAGCTGTCGATCAAGAGCGAACTCTTCCGCTAGTGGTGGTCGAAGCAGAAGGTCGTCGAGTTCGCCCACGGCACCAAACACCTGCACCACCCACTGGTCGGCGACCTGACCGTCGAGTCCGAGGTGGTCACCTTCCCCGGCGACCCGGACCAGGCGCTGTTCATCTACCTCACCAAACCAGGCACCCCCAGCGCCCAGGCCCTCTATCCACTGACTCATATGGTTGCAGAAACCAACTAAATGTGTATATAGTTGGGGTATGCAACTAGTCCAGCAAGCCTCTGTCCCGGAGGTGGAGCGGGATACGCCGGCCCATGAAGTGCTCGACGGGGTCAGTTCGCTGATTCGGGCCGTGCGTTGTATCGAGCACCGGCACCTGTGGCCCGATACCGGACTGCGGCGTGCCGACGCGAGTGTGCTGAAGGTTCTGGCCAAGGACGGCGAGCAGCGCGGCGGTGAGATCGCCACCAAACTGGGGGTCGATGCCTCCGTGGTGAGCCGTCAGCTGACCGCGCTGGAAGCCGACGGCCTGGTGAGCCGTCGGCCCGACCCGGCCGACGCCCGGGTGTCCCTGATCCAGCTCAGTGAACGCGGCCGGGACCGCCTGCACGCTCTGTACGCCGGTTACGCCCGGCAACTCCGCTCCGCACTGGCGGACTGGGATGACGACGAACTGGCCGCGGCTGCCGCAACCCTGCGCCGCGTGGCCTCCGCCGTCACCGAGGCTGCCGAGTTCGCGAAGCACTCAAACCCCTCGACTGGAGACTGATGACTGTCACCGAGACCCGGCCGCAAGCGCCCGCTGCGCCGGAACTCACCCACCGCGAGATCCTCGAGATCCTGGTCGGGCTGCTCGCCGCGCTGTTCACGGCGATGCTCAGCTCGACCATCGTCAGCAACGCCCTGCCGACGATCATCGCCGACCTCGAGGGCTCCCAGACGCAGTACACCTGGGTGCTCACGGCCAGCCTGCTGGCCACCACGGTGTCCACCCCGATCTGGGGCAAGCTGTCCGACCTGATGAGCAAGAAGCTGCTCGTGCAGCTGGCGATCAGCCTGTTCGTGGTCGGCTCCGCCCTCGCCGGGATGTCGCACAACGTGCCGTTCCTGATCGGCGCGCGCGTCCTGCAAGGCCTCGCCATGGGCGGCCTGATGGCACTCGCCCAGGCGATCATCGGTGCGGCGATCCCGCCCCGCGACCGCGGCCGGTACTCCGGCTACATGGGCGCCGTGATGGCCGTGGCCACCGTGAGCGGCCCGCTCATCGGCGGCGTCATCGTCGACACCTCCTGGCTGGGCTGGCGCTGGTGTTTCTACGTGTGCGTCCCGCTGGCCGTGATCAGCCTGGTCATCCTGCAGAAGTACCTGCACCTGCCGCTGTTCAAGCGTGAGGTGAAGGTCGACTACCTCGGTGCCATCCTGATCAGCATCACCGCCAGCCTGCCGCTGCTCTGGGTGACCTTCGCCGGTCACGACTTCGACTGGATCTCTTGGCAGTCGTTCCTGTTCGTCGGCGGCACGATCGTCTTCGGCATCCTCACCGTGATGGTGGAGAACCGGGTCCGCGAGCCGCTCGTTCCGCTCAAGGTCGTCCGGCAGCGCACCACCGCGCTGGCGATCGTGGCCAGCATGGCTGTCGGCGTCGCGATGTTCGGCAGTGCGCTCTTCCTCGGTCAGTACTTCCAGGTCGCCCGGGGCTACAGCGCCACCGAGGCCGGGTTGCTGACCATCCCGATGATGCTCGGCTCGTTCATCGGCTCGGTCGGAGCCGGCCAGATGGTGACCCGGTTCGGCAAGTGGAAGCGGTACCTGATCATCGGCGGCGTCCTGCTCACCGCCGGCCTGGGCATCCTCGGCACCATCGACCACACCAGCCCGTACTGGTACGTCGGTCTCGGCATGCTCTTGATGGGCATCGGGATGGGCATGATGATGCAGAACCTGGTGCTCGCCGTACAGAACACCGTGGACGTCAGCGAGATCGGCGCCTCCAGCGCGTCCGTGGCATTCTTCCGGAGCCTCGGCGGTGCGGTCGGAGTCGCAGTTCTCGGGGCCGTCCTGGCCAGCCGGGTCAAGGACCTGCTCATCCAGGGTGTCCTGCACGGACCGGGTGGCGCGGCAGCGGCGGCCAAGCTGCAGGCCGGCGGTTCGGATGGTACGAGTCTGCTGGACGTCAACCACCTGCCCCCGCAGCTGGCTGAGCTCGTCCGGCAGTCGTACGGCGATGCCACCGGTCGCATCTTCCTGATCGCGGCCGCTTGTGCGCTGGTCAGCTTGATCGCGGTCCTGTTCATCAAGGAGATCCCGCTGCGCCGCACGGTCGCCAAGCTCGACGAGCCGGTCGAGCTGGACTGACCGTCAGATCGCCGGTGGTTCGAGGCCCTCGAGGTTGCGGGTCCGGATGATCGGGGAGGGAAGCAGCCACAGGACGGCGAGAAGGCCGCCGGCGGCGGAGATCAGCAGCGTCTCCCGGACACCCAGCCAGGTGCCCAGGAGACCGCCGATCACCGCGCCGAGCGGCCGTACGCCGTAGTTGATGCTGCTGAACGCGCCGGCCACCCGGCTGCGCATGTGGTCGTGAGTCACCGACGCCTGTAGGGAATTCAGCGGTATGTCGAAGCACATCACCGCGAACCCGCCGACGAACTCGGCCGCCGCGAGCGTTGCCGCCCGCACCCAGACCGGTCCGTCGGCGAGAACGGCGATCCCCAACGCGGCCGGGAAGACGACCGAGCCGAGCGCGATCAATCGCCCGGCACCGATCAGCCGGGCCAGCCGGTTCGCGGCGAGCGCTCCCACGAGCCCACCGCTGGCGCCGACACCGAAGGCGATACCGATGGTGCCGGCCGACAGACCCAGGTTGCGGCTGGCGAACAGCACCAGCAGCGCCAACCCGATCATGTTGAAGAAGTTCACCGTGGTCGCGCAGCCGAGGCTGGCGCGCAGATACGGATGCTTGAGCAGGTACTTCATCCCGGCCCGTGCCCTGGTCAGCAACGACTCCTCGCCGTCGTCGGCCGCGCCGGGCTCGACCTTCAGCCGGCTGACCTGGAAGGCGGAGAAGAGGAACGACAGGGCGTCGACGAGCAGCGCGATCGGTGCCGTCAGCCATTGGATCAGCAGACCGCCGACGGCCGGTCCGGCGATGAACGAGATCGATCTGGTGGACGCCAGCTTGCTGTTGGCTTCGAGGTACTGCTCGCGCTGGACCAGCCGGACGAAGAAGGACGCGTAGGCGGTGTTGAAGACGACGTGCGCGGTACCGGCCAGGATCGCGATCGCGTAGAGCTGTCCGAGGGTGAGGATGTCGAGCCAGTACGCGATCGGCAACGTCAACAGCAGGACTGTCCGGACGAGATCGGCCGCAATCATCAACGGCCGCTTGTCCCGATGCTGGTCGACCCAGGTCCCGATGAACAACGACGCAAGGTTCGGCAACCACACCGCCGCAGTCAAAAACCCAACCTGACTAGGCGAAGCGTTCAGCAGCGTCACCGCGATCAACGGCAACGCAAGCTCACTGATCCGATCACCGAACTCAGAAACACTCTGAGCCGACCAGAACGTTTTGAATCGCTTGTCTCGCCACAGGCTGGCGGCCGGCGGAGCGGGGATGGTCATGGCGGTCCTCACGAAATCAGGTGGTTGCTTCGGGCAACGTCATGCGGATGAGGCGGACTGGGTGGGCCTCGGTGGGGGCGCCGGAGTCGCCGCGTTGGACGTAGGGGGCCAGGAGGTCTTCGATGGCGTTCTCGATTGCCTCTGCTTCGGCGAGGGTGATGGTCAGGAGGGTGTTCGAGGAGCCGGTGGAGCGGGACCAAGCGGGGTCCAGAGCGGGCTCGGTGTCGGAGAGCCATTGCTGGACGTGGTCGAGCGCCTGGCTCATCATCTCGGTGCGCAGCATCCGGCCGGCCTCGGCGCCTTCGGGGGTCTCGGGCATCTCGAACCGGAAGCCGCGGGCGACCGCCTTCCACCAGCGCTGGCGCTTGTCGGAGCCGCCGTCCGGGGGAGGGCTGTCGCTGACCAGCCCGAACGATTCGAGATGCCGCAGATGCCAGCTCGTCACCGACGGCGAGGCGCCGACGTGCACCGACAACTGGGTCGCGGTGGCCGGTCCGTTCTTCTGCAGGTAGCTGAGTGCGGCGAGCCGGACGGGATGCGCCAACGCACGCATCGCCTGCGGGTCGGTGATCTCGAAATCGCCGTACGGATTTCTGAGAGACATGTTTCGAGAGTAATCTCTCACATCTCGATCCGGCAAGAGTGGAACCGAACAGGGGTGCAGCGCGTGTTAGGGGTGTGAGGGACGATCCGGCAACCGAGGTGGCAGCGCTCTACCGCCGTACCTGGCCACGCCTGATCGGCCTGCTCGTCTCGATCGGCGCCTCCCGGGCCGACGCCGAGGAGCTCGCCCAGGACGCGTACGTGAAGCTGCTCGACCGCTGGGACAAGATCAGCCGGTACGACGACCCCGACGCCTGGGTCCGCGCAGTCGCGGTGCGCGCGCTGGTGAGCCGGCTCAGGCGCCAGCAGGTGGCGACGCGGGCCTTGGCCAAGCTGACAGGCCGCGCTTCCGAAGTACAGGGTCCTGATGGGGATGCTGTGGACGTGGCCGCCGCGCTGGCGCGGATCACTCCGACGCAGCGGGCCGTGGCGGTCCTGTACTACGTGACGGACCTGTCGATCGAGCAGATCGCGGACGAACTGCAACTGCCGTCCGGCACCGTGAAGTCCCGGCTGGCCCGTGCCCGCCAGGCGCTCGCGCCGCTACTGGAGGTCGAGGAGGAGGTGCCTGGCCATGCCTGATCCGGAGACCGACCTGCTGACCGAGTACGTCGACGAGCGCACCCCCGAGGAGGCGCGTCCCTTCGAGTACGTCGAACGCGCCCTGCACCGCCGCCGACGCGGCCGGATCGTCATAGCCGTCGCAGCGGCCATCGGAGTCATCGGCGGCGCCGCAACGGTCACCGCCTTGAACCGTCCGCGTGCCGAGGACACCCCAACCGTGACCACCTCGACGCCCGCTCCCCGCGACCTGGACGTCGGCCCGCCGCCCCCACAGTTCAAGCAAGGCACCACCCTGCTCACCCTCGACCACGAACTCGAGGTCACCAGGGCCTATCCCGACCCAGCCACCCCGGACCGCCTGATCGTCGAAGCCACCCGAGGCGACACGGAGACCTGCGTTCCCCACGTAGTCCTCCGAGTCCTCGCCCAGGACGCCCAAACCATCCGCATCGCCGCCTACCAGTACTCCGTCCTTCCTCAGTCGGACGAAGGCATGCAGTGCTTCAGGCCAGAAGGCAAACCCTTCAAAGGCATCCTCGACCTGCACTGGGAACTAGCGACCCGCCAAGTCCTGGCCGGCTCCACTGGCAACCGCGTCGTCCTGAACTAGACCTGCAGCGTCTTCCGCCATCGGTCGGTGACGATGTCCGGCCGCATCCCGACGGACAGATAGAGTCCGAGGGCCGGTGTCGGGTTCGAGCTGTCCACGTGCAGCATGGTGCCGCTGAGGCCGGCCGCGGCGTCGATGGCGAACTGGTCCCGCAGCAGGTACTTCGCCAGCCCACGGCCGCGCGCCCGGGCCAGTACGCCGATCCGCCCGATGTACCCGCAGTTGTCGGAGTTCACGAAGTTGCGGTCGACCTCGCGGACCGCGACCGGCTCGCCGTCCAGGTCGAGCACGGTCAGCTGGGACCACTCGAAGGTGGACCGGGCTTCGCGGGCCGCCACCCACTTGTCGTACTCGGGCGGGCTCGACGACGGCTGGTCCTCGAACGCCTCAGCGATCAGCCGGTACGCCGTCCGCCGGGTGTCCTCGCCTGCCGCGCCGCTCCGAACCACGATCCCGGCTGGCGCGACAGGCCGGTCGATCGGCCCGCTGTGCGCGATCTTCATCCGCTGAATCGAGGTCTCGTGCGTGAATCCACGGGCGGCCGCAAGCTCGGCAAGCTGCTTGTCGGCGCCCAGCACCGCGATCCGCACCAGCTGCTCACTCAGACCGGCGTCTCGGCTCACCTCCGCCGCTCGGGCCACCGCGCGGTCGAACAGCCAGTCGGCCACGGACCGGTCGGCCGCGGTGAGCTCGATGCCGACGCAGTCCGGCCGTTGGACGACAGCCGCAGTACCGATGATCTTGTCGTCGGCGGAGACCAGCCAGGTGCCCGTGGCGAGGTCGAGCTGCGGATTGCGCAGGAAGTCGTCGACGCCTTCCGGGCTGTACTGATGAATGCCGATCAGTGCGACGCTGCGGGCAGCCAGATGCTGCTGGACCGCCCCAGCGTCTTCGAGCTGCATGGCGCGCCAGGTCGCGCCTGACGGCAGGCCAGTCATCAGGCAGTCGGCAGCGTGCGCCGCCAGACGTCGATGACCAGGACTGCCTGCATACCGACCGAAAGGTAGAGGCCCAGCGCGGGGGTCGGGTTGTTGGTGTCCACGTGCAGGATCGTGCCTGCCCGGCCGGCCGCGGCGTCAAGAGCGAAGGCGTCGCGGAGCAGGAACTTGGCGAGGCCGCGACCGCGCGCCTCCTCGAGCACGCCGAGCCGGCCGACGTAGTTGCAGTTCTCGTCCTCGACGAACTGGTCGTTGCTCTCGATGAACCCGACCACCTGCCCGTCCAGCTCCAGCAGACTCAGCTGCGACCAGTCGAAGGTCGACTGCGCGTCCCGCGCCGCGAACCACTCCTCGTACGACCGGGGAGTGAACCCGAACTGCCCGGTGAAGGTCTCCGTGAACACCGCGTGACCTGCGCGCCGAGTCTCCTCGTCAGGCGCGCCGCGACGAAGGACCACGCCTTCCGGTACCTCCGGCGCGGCGACTGGCTCGGTGTGATCGATGCGCATCCGGTGGTACGTCGTACCGGGCGTGAAGTCGTTGTCGGCAAGGAGTTCACGCTTGGCCGTGTCGGTTCGGTACACGCCGAGATCGAGCGATACCTCGGCCTGCCCGTGCTCGCGACCCAGCTCTTTGGCCCGCACGAGGATCTCGCCCAGCAGCCACTCGTTGATGGCCGGATCGGCGCTGTAGAGGTCGATGTCGAGCAGGTGGTGATCGCCCTGCCCGAAGACCGTCCCATAGCCGGTCAGGGTCTCACCGGTGAAGACCAGCCAGCCGTCCCGGTCGAGGTCGAAGCCGGGTTCGCTGAGCTCGTCGGCCATGTCGTCGAGGGTGAAGTCGGCCGACCCGATGGCGGCGAGGTTGCGGGCCGCGACCAGCTCGAAGATCGCCTCCGCATCGTCCTTGGTCGGCCGGCGGAAGGTGTGCCCCGTGGGCAGTGCGGCAGTCATTCCCTCATCGTGCTGAACGACTGCCGCACTGTCTATTTCATTAGTGATTCTTCAGATCCGTAAGCAATCCTGGTGCTGCCCTAACGACCCTTGATCCAGTCGTTGCCGGGGTCGCCCGGACCGGTGCCGTCGTCGCTCAGCTGTGCCTTGGTGGCGGGAGCGGGCTTGATCGCGGCGACCGGCGCCTGGTCGGTCCAGGAGGCGAGGGTGACGCCGACCGCGTCCTCGACCGAGCGCGGGCTGGTCAGGTAGTTGTCGGTGATCATCGAGAAGACCAGCTTGCGGCCGTCCTTGTTCGTCACGTAGCCCGACAGCGCCGTGACACCGGTCAGCGAGCCGGTCTTGCCGTGCAGGTTGTTCGCGGCCGGGGTGCCGGCCATCCGGGACCGCAGGGTGCCGCCGGTGAAGCGATCCGGATTGCCCGCGATCGGCAGCGCGTCGTACCACTGCTGGAACCAGGGCTCCTTCTGCGCGGCCAGCAGGATGTCGGTGACGCTCTTCGGGGTCACGTTCACCTTGCGGGACAGGCCGGAGCCGTCGGACAACCGGATCGTGGCGGTGTCCACGCCGACGCTCTTCGCGTACGCCGTGACGATGCCGAGGCCGGTCGGCCAGCTGCCGTTCGCCTTCGTCACGGCGCCCATCGCCTTGACCAGCGTCTCGGCGTGCATGTTGTTGGAGAGCTTGAGGAACGGGTTCATCAGCTCGCCGAGCGTCATCGACTCGTCCCGGGCGAGCTGCCTGGCCGCGGCCGGGGTCGCTGCCTCGCGGATCTTGCCGTCGACCTTGACTCCCTCGGCAGTGAGGGCCCGGCGGAAGACGTCAGCGGCGTACAGCGGCGGCTCCCAGACGGTGACCCAGGTCGAGCCGAGGGCGGCGCCGAGCGGTAGCGAGCCGGTGGCCCGGACGATGTTCGTGCCGTGGTCGCGCTCGATCGACAGCGTGCTGGCCGACCCGGCGGCACCGGTGGTGGCCGTGTTGATCAGCTTGAGCAGGCCGTTCGCCAGGCGGAAGTTGAGCTGGACCGGTGCTCCGGCCGTGGCGCCGGGCCGGCTCTCGACGATCGCCGTACCGGAGTCGAGGTCGCCGTTCGGGGCGAGTGTCAGGGCGGAGATCTCGGCGCTGTAGTAGAACGGCTCGTCGTCCCACGCCCAACTGTCACCCAGCCGCACCTTGTCGAAGTACGTGTCGTCGGCGATCAGATCGCCGTCTACCCGCTTGATCCCGGCCGCGGCGATCTGCTTGGCCAGTCCGACGTAGTCGCTCTCGAGTGCACTCGGGTCGCCGAAACCCTTCAGATAAAGGTCTCCCTGAAGCTTCCCGCTCTTCTTCACCGGCGCGGTCGCCAGTACGTCGGTATGGAACCGGAACCCGGCCCCGAGCGTGTGCATCGCGGCCGTCGAGGTGAAGAGCTTCGTGTTGGAAGCCGGCACCAGCCGCGACCCGCCGTTGCGGTCGTAGAGCGTCTCGCCGGTGGTCGCGTCCCGCACGACCAGCCCGACCTGCGACCCCTGGAACCGCGAATCGGTGAGCAACGTGTCGAGCTGTTGCTGCAACCCGGTCGCCTGCACCTGCTGTACTGCGGCCGGCGCGCCGGCCGACTGCCCGACCAGCCCGGCCGTCGCCGCCACGGCAGCTGCGACGGCCACCAGGCCGCGGCCGGACACTCTAGGTAATTTCCTCACAAGAACCCCTCAAGCTTCGGCGGAATCCAACTAACCCGGAGTCTCCATCGCGCTGCCCTTCCGGTCCAGTGATCATGCCCGATCGGTTGGGTCGTCAGAGGACGAACGCGTTGGTACCGGTGGCGGCCAGCAGGTACCAGGCCGTGGCGCCGGTGTGCAGCGACGCGTAGTACAGGTCGCCGAAGCCGGTGTCGAGGCCGTCGGACGAAGCTGAGACGATGCCCTTCCCGTCTGCGTTGGGGGCCCGGAGCTGAGCGTCGCGGAGGCTGGCCAGGTAGGTGTTGATCCGGGCCTGGTCGCCGGGAGCGCGACGGACCTTGAGCGCGGTGACCAGGTGGGCAGTGCCTTCGAACCAGACCTTGCTCGTGTCGGTGTTGCTGAAGCTGATACCGGTGAAGCCACCGTCGGTTGCCGCCAGGTTGGTGATCACCCAGTCGACGGCCTGGCTGTAGCGGGCGTCACGGGTGGCGAGGTAGGCCCAGACCTGGACGTCGGCGGGGATCGGGTAGTGGTTGATCGTCACGCCGTCGGGGTTGGTGCCGGTCCAGAGCATCCGGCCGGGGTTGTCCCACATCGCGCGGACGAAGGCGAACGCCTGCTTGGAACGGCTCGACCAGACCCGGTCGCCGGTCTGCTGGGCGAGCATCGCGAAGAACGCGCCGATATCGATGTTGTGTTCGGTCGCCTTGAAGGTGAGCGGCTGGTCGTCGGCGCTGCGGCCGCCGGTGTAGCCGGGGATGCCGGCCGATGACCAGGTCTTCGACTGGATCCAGTTCGCGGCGGTGAGGGCGCCGGTCAGGTACTTCCGTTGGCCGGTGCGTTGGTACAGGTGGCAAAGGGCCATGCCGACCCAGGCCTGGTTGCCGGAGTAGGCGGCGGGGGAGCCGATGTAGGGCGAGCCGTCGGCGGTGATCAGCGGGTTGGGCTGGTATGACGCCCGGGTCCGTCCGTCGCCGATCGGGTCGTGCTGCTGGACGTAGAGGAAGACGTCGCCAAGCATCTTGGCTCGCGTCAGTTGAGCTGCGGAGCCCTCGCGGATCAACGCCATGACGGTGAGGGCGTCGTCGTAGAGGAACGAGGAGACGAAGTTGAGGTCGGCGAAGAAGCCGCCGGTGTAGCTCTGCGGGACGCGCAGGGTGGTGCCGGTGCCGTACTGGTCGATCTTCTCGGCCAGGAAGGTGAAGGCAGCTGCCGAGGACTGGTCGGTCGGGCAGCGGGCGGCGAAGGTTGGCGGGACTGCTGCAATACCGGTGCCTAGGGCAACGAGTCCGCCGAGGACGGAACGGCGGGTGGGATGGTGGGCCATGGGGCTCCTTCAGGTGGGCGGGGGGCGGCGGCGTTTGGGTTTGGGGGTGCGGTGGGGGTCGATGGCGGCGGCGGTGGTTTCCAGGGCGGTGAGGGTGCGGGTGTGGTTGAGCTGGGCGACTCGGGTGTAGAGGACATCGAGGACGAGGAACTGGGCGTGGCGGTCGGCCAGGGCGTCGGCGGGGGCGGCGCCGGTTTGGGCTGTGGTGAGGATCAGGTCGGCCTCGGCGGCGAGGGTCGAGGATCGGTCGTTGGTGATGGCGACCGTCTGGGTGCCGCGGGCTGCTCGGAGTACGTCGATGGTTTCGGTGATCTGGCCTGAGTGAGAGATGCCGATCACCAGGTCGCGCTCGTCGGCCAGGGCGACCGCGGTGAGAGCGCCGTGGACCTCCGGCCAGAGCCAGCAGGCGAAACCGATCCGCTGCAACCGGATCCGCAGCTCGTCCCCGGTGATGGCGCTGGTACCGACGCCGAAGAGATGGATGCCGCGTGCTTCGGTGATCGCCCTGGCGACCTGGTCGATGGCAGCCAGGTCGAGCTGGTCCGCGGTGCTCAGCAACGCCTGGGTGTTGGCGGCGACGATCACCTTGAGCACCTGGTCGAGGTCGTCGGCCGGCTCGATCTCCCGACCGATGTCCGTGCGCCAGCGACTCGCGCCGGAGCGGCCGACCTGCTCGGCGAGCGCGACCTTGAGCGCGGCGAACCCGGACAGCCCGGCGGTGTGGCAGAAGCGGGTGACGGTGCCAGGAGACGTACCGGTGCGATCCGCGAGGTCGGTGATCGTGAGCCGCGCGGCCTCGGCCGGCTCGGCCAGCAGGAAGTCGGCGATCCGGACCAGCGCGCCGCCCATCGCGGGCCTCAGCTCGCGCAACCGGTGCAGGATGTCGATGTCGTCCATGTGGAAGCAATTTCCACGGTGAAGATCCTGGTGTCAATGGATCGAAATAATTTCCAGCTCTCGATTCTCAGGTGAATCGATGTAAAAGTGGTCGCACAGGTACCGCCCCACCTGAGGAGCCCTCATGCGCAGCAGAGTCCTCGCGGCGATCGCCGCCCTAGCCCTGCCCCTGACCGTGCTGATGCCACCCGCCCAGGCCGCCGTTCAACGCGTGACCGCAGCGGCTTTCCCAGCCGACATCATCGGTGAGGACTTCCCCGATCCGGACGTCTTCCAGAAGAACGGCACCTGGTACGCGTACTCGACCAACAACGGCCGCGGCCACGTCCCGGTCGCCTCCGCGCCGAGCGCCAACGGCCCCTGGACGATCCGTGGCGACGCGATGCCCGGCGGCCCGTCGGCGAGCTGGGCACAGGCCGGACGTACCTGGGCGCCGGACGTCTACCCGAACCCGGACGGCAGCTTCACCCTCACCTACACCGCCTGGCACAAGTCATCCGGTCGTCAATGCATCGGCGTCGCCACCTCGAGCTCGGCACTCGGCCCGTTCACCCCGGTCGGCAGCCAGCCGCTGATCTGCCCGCTCGACAAGGGCGGCGCCATCGACGCCAACACCTTCGTGGCCAATGACGGCACTCGGTACCTGACCTGGAAGAACGACGGCAACGCGATCGGCCAGCCGTCCACCCTCTGGCTCACCCGGACTACGAACAACGGCACGGCTCTCACCGGTGGCAACACCGCAATGCTGACCTCGAGCGGCGTGATCGAGGCGCCGGACCTGGTCCAGCGGGGGAGTCAGTTCGTGCTCTTCTACTCCGGCGGCGGCTACAACGACTGCAACTACCTGACCTCGTACGCGACCTCGCCCAGCCTCACCGGCCCGTGGACGACGGCCTTCCGCCCCCTGATGACCACGGCCAGCTTCGACAACCACGTCTGCGGTCCCGGCGGCGCTGACTTCGTCGGCGACAAGGTGTTCCTGCATGGCTGGGTCAACGGCTCAAGACATCTGTACGTCGCGGACCTTGGCTGGGCCAACGACTTCCCGGTGGTCCGGGGCAGTCGGGTCCGTACCGAGGCCGAGCGCGGCACCCTCAACCACTGCTCGGTCCGTACTGGGGCTGCCGGAGCATCGCAGGGTGCGGTCGCGGCGTACATCGACTATGCGGACTCGTGGGTCCAGGTCTCCGTGTTCGCGCCGTCAGCGGGCGGCTACACGCTCTCCGTCGGCTACGCGAACGGCATGGGCGCGACGGCCAGTCACGGGGTGGTTGTCAACGGCAACGGCCAGGGCTCGGTCAGCTACCCGGCCACTGGTTGGGACAACTGGCACCAGGCGTCCGTACCGATCACTCTGAATGCAGGCTGGAACACCGTCCGCCTCACCAAGGGTGACCTCTACGCGGAGGTGGACTACTTCGAGCTCCAGTAACCCTGAGGTGACGGTCGGGGAAAGTCCGGGGTGTGGCGGAGTGGGCGGTTGGTGGGTGGCCTCGTAGGCTCAGAGTGGCAGTAATGGGCGAACGGGGAGTTCGAAGTACCTGATGGCTAAACCACCCGAGCAGGTCTCCAGCGATCGGCGGCAGCGCAGGCCGGTCTGGCTGGACCTGCGCCGTACCACTCGTGGCCTGCAGGCGATGATCCTCGGCGGGCTCGCTTCGCTGGTCTCGCTCCTGATCACCTTCTGGACGCTGCCGCAGATCAGCAGCAGTGACGGCGCGTGGCCGATCCTGCGGCTGGTCGTGATCCTCGCGGTGATCGGGTTGATCGTGCGCTGGATCCTGGCCGGGATCGCGGTCCTGATCGGCTCGGTCGGGGTGCTGGTCGGCGGGCTGCTGAGCCAGTTCGCGGTCGTCTACCTCGGGGTCACGATCGATCCGGGCGTGCACCTGCACGGCGGTCCCGAGGCGGCGCTGGTGGTGTCGATCGTGATGTCCTCGGTCAGCGCCCTTGTCGGCTGGATCGCGTATGCGGGCAGTGACGACGCTTACGTGTCCGAGCTGATGCGCGTCGTCCGGCGCCGGGCGCGCCGGATCGAGGCGGCGCCCAAGACCGGGCTGCTGATCATCCAGATCGACGGGCTGTCGGCGCCGCTGCTCAACTGGATGGTGATGTCGGGCAACCTGCCGCATCTGGGTGGGTGGGTCCGGGAGGGGCGCCATTCGATGGTCGAGTGGCATACCGGCGTACCGGCGACCACGCCGGCCAGCCAGGCGGGCATCCTGCACGGTGGATCCGGCCAGATCCCGGCCTTCCGGTGGTACGAGAAGGAGACCGGCCGGGTGATGGTGACCAACCGCGCCCGGGACGCCGCCGAGATCGAGGCGCGGATGTCCACCGGCCGCGGGCTGCTTGCCGATGGTGGTGCGAGCATCAGCAACAACTGGTCGGGTGACGCTGACAAATGCGAGCTGGTCTTCAGCCGGGCGGCGCTGCCGACCGGTCGCAGCCGTGGGTACGTCCGGTTCTTCTCCAGCCCGCAGGGTGCTGCCCGTGGGCTGGTGCTCTGTCTCGCCGAGATGGTCAAGGAACTCCACCAGGCCCGTCGGCAACGGGTTCGCAACCTGGTACCGCGGGTCAACCGCGGCGGGTCGTACATCTTCCTCCGGGCCATCTCCAACGTCCTGCTGCGTGACCTGAACGTCTCGCTGATCACCGACGAGCTGGTCAAGGGCACCCCGGCGATCTACTGCGACTTCGTCGACTACGACGAGGTCGCCCACCACGCCGGACCGACCCGCCCCGAGTCGCTGCAGACGCTCGAAGGACTCGACCGGGTGCTCGGCGCGCTCCAGCGGATCATCGACATCCTGCCGCACTCGTACGAGATCGTGGTCCTGTCCGACCACGGTCAGAGCCAGGGCTCGACCTTCCTGCAGCGGTACGGACGG
Source organism: Kribbella sp. NPDC051718 (assembly GCF_040681515.1). Lineage (NCBI taxonomy): Bacteria > Bacillati > Actinomycetota > Actinomycetes > Propionibacteriales > Kribbellaceae > Kribbella > Kribbella sp. NPDC051718. Next base: position 770,696 of record NZ_JBFAYZ010000003.1, read on the forward strand.
ACGCTCACGCAGGTCGTCGACGACCTGGTCGACACCACCAAGCAGCCGGTGGCGGCGACCGGCCGGTCCGAGGGCTGGGGGCCGGTCAACGCGTTCCTGACCGAGCTGACCATGCGGACGAGTGTGGGCGGCAAGGTGACCCGCAAGGCGCTGCACGGCAAGGCCGCCCGGGGCGAGGTCGAGCTCGGGCCGGCCGACTGCGAGCCGCCGATCGCGGCCGACGAACAGATGATCGTCACGGCGTCGGGCAACCTGGCCCTGATCTACCTGGCCAGGACCCCGGGGCGGGTGCCGCTGGAGGAGATCGAGCTGCTCCACCCGCGGCTGATCCCGGGCCTGGCGACGCATCCCGGGATCGGGTTCGTGGTCGTGGAGACGCTCGCCGAAGGGCCGGTCGCGATCGGCCGGGCCGGCGTCCACGTACTGCGCTCAGGGCGGGTCGAGGGTATCGATCCGCTGGAGCCGTACGGTCCGATGGCGGTGGCGTCGATGCTCCGGCAGGCCGAGATGCCGCACAACGGGGACATCGTGGTGATCAGCCGGCTCGACGAGTACACCCGGGAGGTGGCGGCGTTCGAGGAGCTGGTCGGCTGTCACGGCGGGATCGGCGGCTGGCAGACCGAGGCCGTCCTGGTGCACCCGCGCCGCTGGGTCGTCGACGAGCCACCCGTAGGCTCCGACGCGGTACACCGCCTCCTGATCAGCTGGCTCGACCAGCTCGGCCAGCGCAAGCCCGAGGAGGCACGGGTGGAGAGTCCGTCGGATGCAAGCGTGGAGGCCTGAGAGTGCGGATCACCTGGTGGGGTCACAGCACCACCACCATCGAGTCGGAAGGCACCAGGCTCCTCACGGACCCGGTGCTGACTTCTCGGATCGCGCACGTCCGGCGTCGCCGCGGCCCCGCGCCGACCGCGGAGGCCGGCCGGTGTGACGCGGTACTGGTGTCGCATCTGCATGCCGACCATCTGCATCTGACGTCGCTGCCGAAGGTCTCGCCGGACGCCGCGCTCGTCGTCCCCCGGGGCGCGGCCAAGCTGATCGACTCGCACAGCGGCTCGTTCTACTCGGACCGCTGCATCGAGGTTGCCCCCGGCAATCAACTGCGGATCGGCAAACTCGACATCACCGTCGTGACCGCCGACCACGACGGCCGGCGGCTGCCCTGGTCCGCCCATCGCGGACCGGCCCTCGGCTTCCGGGTCGAGGGCTCGCCGAGTGTCTGGTTCGCCGGTGATACCGACCTGTACGACGGCATGGCGGCCGAGGTGTCGCCCGTGGATCTCGCGCTCGTACCCGTCGGCGGCTGGGGTCCGTCGCTGGGCCCGGGCCACCTCGATCCCGTCCGGGCCGCCGAGGCGGTGCGACGGGTCGGCGCGCGGATCGCGATCCCGGTGCACTTCGGGACGTTCTGGCCGATCGGGTGCGATCGGCTGCGGCCGGACCTGTTCCTGCCGCCGGGGGAAGAGTTCAAGAAGGAGATGGGCCAGGTGGATCCCGCCGTCGAGGTGGAGCTGCTGGTGCCAGGAGAGTCGACCAATGTTGAGTGATGACTTCGGGTGGGTCTACCTGGCAGCGCTGGCCGGTGCGGTGCTGATCGGTGCGGTGCTGCCGATCCTGCCGACCGGTGCCGCGGTGTCGGCGGGTGCGGTGCTGGCCTCGCACAGCAATCCGATCGGGCTGGTGGGCGTACTGATCGCCGGTGCCGGTGGTGCGTATGTGGGCGACCTGATCGTGTACGCGGCGTGCCGGGCGGGCGGGGAGAAGCTGGCCCAACGGGTCGGGTGGCTGCGGAACAACGCGTCGCTCGATGCGTTGCGGGTGCGGCTGGCCGAGCATGAGATCACCGTGTTGCTGACGTCGCGGCTGATTCCCGGTGGCCGGGTGCCGGTGCTGCTGGCGGCCGGGCTGGCGGGGTATCGGTGGCACCGGTTCGCGGTCGTGGATCTGATCTCGTCGTCGTTGTGGGCGGTCGTCTACATGGCGATCGGGTTGCTCGGGTATGCGTTGTTCCCGAAGCCTTGGCAGGGTGTGGTGGCGGCGATCGCGCTGGTGCTGCTGACCACGGTGGTCAGCAGCCTGATCCAGCGCTGGCGGAAGAAGTCGGCCGCGGCGAAGCAGCCGACGGGCGAGCCGGTCACCGACTGAGCCAGCAACAGCGGCCCCGCCGGCTGGGACCGGCTACATCCCGAAAGACGCTGCTTGGAGGCGCTCGACTGCGCTCGGCTCGCCGTCCAGGCTGACCTGGGCAACCTGCTGGCGGCCGAAGCAGAACAGGACCAGCTCGACCGGCTCACCGGTGATCGTGACCGAGCCGTCGGCGGTGGGCTTCTTGGCGACGGACTCACTGCCGTCCGGCAGGCGTAGTACGAGCCCGGTCGGAGCCTTGCGGGTCATCGACTTGGCAGCGACCTTCACTTGCCGCCACAGCCCGTCCTGCTGCTCCGCGGGCAGCGCCCGGACGGTGAAGTCGGGGACCGCGCGGCGGACGTCCTCGTGGTGCACGAGGTACTCGGTGGTGTTGAGGTTGTGCCCGATCCCCGGGATGCCGTAGATCGAGAGCCGCGGCGGACCGTTGCGGACCTTGTCGACGACCCCGGTGAAGCCGTACTTCGACTTCGCCTGCTCCATCCGGCGAGCGGTGGTGTCGGCCAGCCCGGCGATCATGATGCCCGGCTGCGCGATCGGATCGTTCTCCCGGACGTACAGATGGGCCGCGAGATCGAAAGTCGTCCATCCTTCGCACAGCGTCGGCTGATCGGGCCCGACTTGGTCGAACAGGTCACACAGGACGAGTCGTTCTACCTTGCTGTAGTCGGTCACAACTCGATCGTAACTGTCGGAATCCAATGGCAGAATGTCAATCGTTGTCAGCTTCGTGGCTGGCTACGGTCCTGACAGTGTCGTTCGAAGGATGTCTGCGTGCCACAGCCGAAGGTTCCCAGCAAGGGGAGCGTGACCCGGCGAGGGTTCGCGGTCCTGCGAGTGGCGATCTGGGAAGAGCCGTGGGTGTTCACCTGGTCGGTGGCCGCGAGCATGCTCTACGGCGCGATGACGGTCGCCGACGGCTGGGGGCTCGGCTGGGCGACCGATCACGTGATCCGGCCGGCGCTGGAGCGGGGTGACACCACCTTCGGTGCGGTCGCGTCGCTGATCGCGTTGTTCCTCGGGATCGCGATCCTGCGCGCCATCGGTGTCGTCGGCCGGCGGATCGGGGCCGGCGTCATGCAGTTCCGGCTGCAGGCGACGTACCGGCAGCGCGTCACCCGGCAGTACCTGAAGCTGCCGCTGGAGTGGCACCACAAGCATCCGACCGGTCAGTTGCTGTCCAACGCCAACGCGGACGTCGAGTCGACCTGGTATCCGATCGCCCCGCTGCCGATGGCCGTCGGCGTGATCGCGATGCTCGGCTTCGCGATCGCCGCGATGTTCGCCGCCGACGTCTGGCTCGCGCTGGTCGGCTGCCTGGTCTTCCCGCTGGTCTTCGTCGCGAACGTGATCTTCCAGCGCACCCTACAGCCGCTCGCCACCCGCGCTCAGGAGCTTCGCGCGGATGTGTCCGAGGTCGCGCACGAGTCCTTCGATGGCGCGCTCGTGGTCAAGACGTTGGGGCGTGAGGCGGCAGAGACCGAGCGCTTCCGCGGGCCGACGAATGCGCTGCGGGACGCGAACATCGCGGTCAACAGGGCTCGTGGCGCGTTCGACCCGGTGATCGAGGGGTTGCCGCGCGTCGGCGTACTGGCGGTGTTGCTGGTCGGGGTCGGGCGGGTTCGCTCGGGTGCGGCTGACGCGGGTGACGTGGTGCAGGTGGCGTTCTTGTTCACGCTGATCGGGTTCCCGATCCGGGCGTTGGGCTGGGTGCTCGGTGAGCTGCCGCGGTCGGTGGTCGGCTGGGATCGGGTGCAGCGGGTGCTCAAGGCCGAGGGCGGGATGGAGTACGGGTCGCTGCGACTGACGGCAGCGTCGGCGGCTCGGCTCGAGGTGACTGATGTGCGGTTCGGGTATCTGCCGGATCGCGATGTGCTCGCGGGAGTCGACTTCGTGGTCGAGCCCGGGCGAACGGTGGCTGTGGTCGGGCCGACGGGGTCCGGCAAGTCGACGTTGACGACGATGCTCACCCGGCTGGTCGATCCCGAGGAGGGGGCGGTCGCAGTCGACGGGCTGGATCTGCGGGAGCTGGCTCGCGACGAGCTGGCGGGGTCCGTTGCGTTGGTGGCGCAGACCGCTTGGCTCTTCGACGACACGATTCGCGGGAACATCACGCTCGGCGGGGAGTACTCCGACGAGGATGTGTGGGACGCCTTGCGGATCGCGCAGGGCGACGGGTTCGTGAAGTCCTTGCCGCATGGGCTCGACACGAAGGTGGGGGAGCGCGGTACGACGTTGTCCGGTGGGCAGCGGCAGCGGATCGCGCTGGCCCGGGCGCTGGTACGCCGGCCGCGGTTGCTGATTCTCGACGACGCGACCAGTGCGGTCGATCCGCAGGTCGAGGCACGGATCCTGGCTGGGCTGCGGACCGCAGTACAGGGGGATGAGGCTGCGACGACGGTGCTGGTGATCGCCTATCGCAAGGCGACGATCGCGCTGGCCGATGAGGTGTTGTTCCTGGACGAAGGGCGGATCGCCGACCAGGGGACGCATGTCGAGTTGCAGGAGCGCTCGGCGGCGTACCGGGATCTGGTCGACGCGTACGAGAAGGATGCGGCGCGGCGTGAGGAAGAGGCCGCCCTCGAAGCAGAACTCGATGATCTCGACTCCGAAGGAGCGTCCAGGTGAGCGCCGTATCGTCCAGCCGACTCGATGCCGGCGACAACGCAGGCGGGCTGGAGACACTCCGCCAAGGGTTGCGGGTGTCGCCGGAGCTGGCGCGTGGCTGGTGGATCACCGGGTTGCTTGCGCTGACGATGACCGGCGGGCGGATCGTCGTACCGATCGCTGTGCAGCAGACGATCGACAAGGGGTTGTCGGGTCCTGGCGGGCCGGACATGTCGTTCGTGGCGTGGATGTGTTTGGCATGCTTCGGCGGCGTGCTGGTGACGGCGTTTGCGTCGTACCTGACGACTGTGCGGCTGGCGACGAACTCCGAGCGCGGGCTGGCGACGATGCGGATCAAGGCGTTCCGGCATGTGCATGACCTGCCGGTACTGACGCAGAGCACCGAGCGGCGGGGTGCGCTGGTCAGCCGGGTGACGTCCGATGTGGACACGGTGTCGCAGTTCCTGCAGTTCGGCGGGTTCATCTTCCTGGTCAGCATCGGGCAGATGTTGCTGGCGACCGTGGTGATGTTCGTGTACTCGTGGCAGTTGGCGCTGGTCGTGCTGATCTGCTTCCTGCCGTTGTTCGCCAGCCTGAAGTACCTGCAGCGGTTGATGTCCGCGGCCTATGGCGTGGTGCGGGCGAAGGTGGGGGAGATGTTGTCGGCGATCGCCGAGCCGGTCGTCGGGGCGCAGGTCGTGCGCGCGTACGCGATCGAGAAGCGGACGCAGGAGCGGATCGACGCGTCGATCGAGGACTACCGCAAGACGGCGACCAAGGCGCAGGCGATCACGGGGATCACATTCTCGATCGGCGGGCTGGCGGCGGGGTTGGCGAATGCCGGCGTACTGACTGCGGGTGTGCTGCTCGGGGTGGACGGGCATGCGACGCTGGGCGAGATCTTGGCGTTCATGTTCCTGGTGGCGTTGTTCTCCGATCCGGTGCAGATCGCGACGCAGGTACTGACCGACGCGCAGAGCGCCTTCGCCGGTTGGCGGCGGGTGCTCGGCGTGATCGCGACTCCGGCCGATGTCGTCGACCCGGGCGAGGCCGGCGTGCATCAGTCGCGCGGGCCGGTGACGGTCGAGTTCCGCGACGTGAACTTCGCCTATCCGGACGGAGAGCTGGTACTACGTGACGTTGACGTCCGGCTGGAACCCCATCGCCGGGTAGCGGTCGTCGGCGAGACCGGCTCAGGCAAGACAACCTTCGCCAAACTGCTCACCCGCTTGATGGACCCGACGTCCGGCGCCGTCCTGCTCGACGGTGTGAACGCTCGCGAAATCGCCTTCGCCTCCCTGCGCGAACGAGTCGTGATGGTGCCCCAGGACGGCTACCTCTTCGACTCGTCCCTGGCCGACAACGTCCGCTTCGGGCGGCCAGACGTCACCGACGCCCAGCTCCTGGATGCCTTCGAGTCCCTAGGCCTCACCGACTGGCTCGAATCCCTCCCCGATGGCCTCGACTCTCCGGTGGGCCAACGAGGCGAATCCCTCTCAGCCGGCGAACGCCAACTGGTCGCCCTGGTCCGAGCCAACATCGCCGACCCAGACCTCTTGGTCCTGGACGAAGCCACCTCAGCCGTAGACCCCGGCACCGAAGTCCGAGTCAACGCCGCTCTGGAACGCCTGATGACCGGCCGCACCTCGGTAACCATCGCCCACCGCCTCTCCACCGCCGAAGCAGCCGACGAAGTCCTCGTCTTCGACAACGGCCGCATCGTCGAGCGAGGCCCCCATGCCGAACTGGTCACCGCCGGCGGCATCTACACCCACCTACACGACAGCTGGATAGCCCAACGATCAGCCCTCTAAACAAAACTTGAGCGGTCGGCTTGGCCGACCGCTCAAATCTTGTTGGGTGAAGCTTTAGTGCGCGGCACCGGGTTGCGGGACGAGGAGGAATTCGACGCCGCCCTTGTCGTCTACTGCTGCGTCGAGGATCTTGTCGTCCAGGGCGGCTGCGGCGTTGGGCTCCAGGAAGACGCGGGCGCCGGCCTCCTCGACGACCTGGTCGCCCTTGGCGGGGGACTCGGTGGTGGTGACGGCCAGCGCGGGGTCGGCCGGGTTCTCCTGCGAGATCCGGACCCCGGCACCCTCGGGAGCGCCCTCGACGCCCGTGATGCTCTTGATCACCAGAGTGGCGTTCTCAGTCAGGGTAAGCACTTGCTTCTCCTAGCATCGATTGCGATGAACCCGCCCCGTGCCCCTTCCCCCGATCCCCAAACAGCCCCGGCCGACGACTTTGTGCTCGACCTGAGCAGCTGGCCGCGGTTGATTCGCTCAGGTGGAGCACAAAGTGGTCAGCTCGCGGCGTAGAGGTCGGCGGCCTGGGGGCGCGGCCAGTGGTGGGGGTCGTTGGGGTCTGCGGTTCGCCAGGTGGGGGGCGGTCCGGTACGCCGGCTGCCGCGGGCGAAAGCGGCTTTCAGGCGCCCGGCGAGTTCAGCCGGACGAAGTACCGCGTCCTCCCAACCGAAATGGACCAGCTCGAGATCGCGATCGGCGAGCCGCTGGTCGCGCTCGAAGGCCCGTCGCAGGATCCGCCGGCGTTGCTTGACCGTCGGCGCCTCGAATTTCGCCAACCCGTCCGCTTCGACGATCGTCCGGAATTGCGGCCACCAGAAGTCGACCCGCTCGTCGGCCCACCATTGACCTTCCCAGAACTGTGCTTGCAGAACGGGAGCCGGAAGACCGGCTCGCTCGAACAGCGCCCTGGCGATCGACTCCAGCGCGGACTCCGATCGGGGATCGCCGAACGCGATCGCGTACTGCGCTCGGCGAACGCCGGGCCAGCGCCGTTGACGGCGCAGGACCAGCTCGAGCTCCTCGCGGCGGACCTCAGTGGCGAGTGCGTGGTCGACCGTGACGATTGCTTCGGGCAAAGGCAGTTCGCGGGCGAGGTCGACGGTGGTCCGTGCGATGGAGGTGATCGGCAGGCCTTGGAGAGTTCTCAGGTCGGCGGACGGCAAGGAGGCGCGGCGTAGTACGAGGTCGTCGCGCTTCTTGTTGCGCCGGTCCGCACCCGGCTTGCAGGTGAGCCAGACGGCATCGGACAGCTCCCGCGAGGCGGAATCGTCGCTCCAGACGCGCAGGCCGTTCAGCTCGGCCGCAGTGTGATGGCTGACCACCGACCGCGGGTGTGCGGCCAACGCACAGCGGATCGCGGCCAGGCGTGCGCTGCCGGTCCCGTCGAGGTACCTGCCGTGGGCGCGCTGAAGACCGCCGTTGCGAAGCAGTCGCTGTACGTCGTGATCGCCCAGCCCGAGTTGCCGAAGCTCGCTATGCCGCAACGGCTCACCGAACGCAGCCCTCAACCCCTCTCGCACCCCACCCCGAAGCCTTTCCACCCCCCGATCCTCCCCGCCCCCGACCCCCACCGCCCCACCCCTGTGGACAACCACCCCCGACCCACCCTTCAGACAGACTTTGTGCTCCACCTGAGCAAATCGACGCGGCCGATTCGCTCAGGTGGAGCACAAAGTCGGTCTGAGGGGGTAAGTCGGGTGCGGGTTGGGGGTGGGGTGGTGTGGGATGGCGGTATGACGATTTGGTTGGGGACGCCTGACGTTGCGGGGCTTGCGGGTGCGGCGGTGAAGCTGGCGGAGTGGCAGAGCGACGCTGGGGTGTTTCAGCTGCATCCGGGGGATCTCGGGTGGTTCTGGCGGTTCGGGGGCGAGCGGGCGGCGGCAGCCGTGCGGATCTGGGAGCGCGACGGGGAGCCGGTCGCGATCGGGATGCTCGACGAGCCGGATCTGCTCAGGTTGGCGTTCGCGCCGGAGGCGCTCGGCGACGAGGAGCTGAGCCGGCGGATCGTCGACGACTGTTCTGATCCTGAGCGTGGAGTGCTGATCGAGGGCAAGGTGTACTTCGAGGCGCCGGCCACCGGCGTGATCCAGGAGATCCTCAGCAAGGACGGCTGGACGCTGGACGAGCCTTGGCAGCCGCTCAGGCGCGATCTCGCCGAGCCGGTCGAGGACGGCGGTCTCACCATCGAGACGGTCGGACCGGAGAACGCGGCCGAGCGCACGGCGATCCAGCGCGCATCCTTCGACGGATCGACCTTCAGCGACGACCGCTGGCACGCAATGGCAGCCGGTACTCCGTACGCGACCGCCCGTTGCCTGCTCGGCCGCGACGCACAGGGCACCGCCGTCGCCGGCGTGACCGTCTGGTCAGCCGGCGAAGGCAAGCCCGGCCTGCTCGAGCCGATGGGTGTTCACCGTGACTACCGCGGCCGCGGCTACGGCCAGGCGATCACCCTTGCAGCGGCCGCGGCCCTCCGCGAGCTGGGGTCGTCGAGCGCGCTGGTCGCGACCCCCTGCTTCAACGTCGGAGCCGTCGCCACCTACGAATCGGCAGGCTTCACTCCGTTGGCGCAGACCCGCGACCAGGTCCGTGACTTCTGATCGCTCGCCGCGGACCCGCGGCGAGCTCGGCATCTTCTAGCCGGCGACGTCGTCGGCGGCGCGGAGCACTCGGAGGATGTTGCCGCCGGCAAGCTTTGCCAGCTCTTCGTCGCTCCAGCCGCGGTCGGCCAGGGCGTAGAAGAGCGACGGGTACGACGCGACGTCCGGCAACCCGTCCGGGAACTCCGGGCAGCCGTCGTAGTCGCCACCGAGCCCGATGTGGTCGACGCCGGCCACCTCGCGGACGTGCTCGACGTGCGCCACCACGTCCTCCAGCGTCACCCGGGGCTTCGGTACGTCGTACGCCTCCTTCAGCTTCTTCTGCTGCGCCGGCACCAACGGGTCGAGGTCGAGCGAACCGGCCACCTCGCGGGCGCCGGCCACCCAGTCGACGTAAGCCTGCGACACGAAGTACGGGACGAAGGTCACCATGCAGACGCCGTCGTTGCCGCTGAGCGTCTGCAGGACGTCGTCGGGCACGTTGCGCGGTACGTCGCAGACCGCACGCGCCGACGAGTGGCTGAAGATCACCGGCGCGCTCGTCACCCGCAGCGCGTGCCGCATCGTGTCGGCCGAGACGTGCGAGAGGTCGACCAGCATGCCGATCCGGTTCATCTCCCGGACGACGTCTTCACCAAACCCGTTCAACCCGCCGAGCACCGGCTCGTCGGTCGCCGAGTCGGCCCAGGAGACGTTGTTGTTGTGGGTCAGCGTCATGTACCGCACGCCGAGCGAGCGCATCACCCGCAGCACGCCGAGCGACTCACCGATCGAGTGGCCGCCCTCCATCCCCATCAGCGAGGCGATCCGGCGCTCCTTGAAGGCTGCGTCGACGTTGTCCGCGGTGACCGCTAGCTGCATGGCCTCCGGGAAACGCGCCACCATCCGGTGCACGAAATCGATCTGCTCGAACGTCCGCCGGACCGAGTCCGCGTCCTGCGGCACCCACAAGGACCAGAACTGCGCCGCGACCTGCCCGAGCCGCAGCCGGGGGAGATCGGTGTTCAGCTTCGGCACCGAGATGCTCAGGTCGTACTTGTCGAGGTCGTACTCGGCCAGCTCGTAGAAGGCGATCGGGAGATCGTTGTGGCCGTCGACCAGCGGATGGTCCTGCAACAGTCCCTGTACCCGGGCAACACTGGAGGTCATTGCGCCATCCTGTCAGGATCGGCCGCCGCTCGCACCGGCTGAGCAGGGCGCGGTCAAGGTGTCTCGCCAGGTGCGAGACAATGGACCGGTGGACACCGAGGAACTCACCTTCGACGCGGCGGGCCTGATCCCCGCGGTGGTGCAGCAGTACGACACCCGCGAGGTGCTGATGGTCGGCTGGATGAACGCCGAGGCCATCCGCCGGACCGCCGAGACCGGCCGGAGCACGTTCTGGTCGAGGAGCCGGCAGGAGTACTGGGTCAAGGGCGAGACGAGTGGCCACCGGCAGCACGTGAAGCAGATCCTCGTGGACTGCGACGCCGACACCCTGCTCGTCCTGGTGGACCAGGAAGGCCCGGCCTGCCACACGGGCACCCGCAGCTGCTTCGAGCACGGTGAGATCGGGGTCAAGGCATGAACTCTCCGGACCTGGAGACCTTCCGCGACTACGCCAAGGACCGCCGGGTCATCCCGGTCACGCGCCGGCTGCTGGCCGACGCGGAGACGCCGATCGGGGTCTACGGCAAGCTCGCCGCCGAGCGCGAGGGCACCTTCCTGCTGGAGTCGGCGGAGAACGGCGGCGTCTGGTCGCGGTACTCGTTCATCGGCGTCCGCAGCGCGGCGACCCTGACCGAGCGCAACGGCGAGGCGATCTGGACCGGCAACCCGCCGGTCGGCCTGCCGCAGACCGGTGATCCGCTCAAGGCGCTGCGCGAGACGCTGGAGATCCTACACACCCCACGACTGCCCGACCTGCCCCCGCTCACCGGCGGCATGGTCGGCTTCCTCGGGTACGACGCCGTCCGCCGGCTGGAGAAGTTGCCGGACACAACGATCGACGACCTCGGGCTGCCCGAGCTGACCTTCCTGTTCGCCACCGACCTGGCCGCGCTCGACCACGAGACCGGCGAGATCTGGCTGATCGCGAACGCGGTCAACTGGGACGACTCCGACGAGCGCGTCGACGAGTCGTACGCCGACGCCGTCCGCCGGCTCGACGCGATGGAGCGCGATCTGGCGCAGCCGACCCCGTCGTACGTCGTCAGGGCCGACCGCTTGGCGCTGCCAGACCCGCATCGGCAGCGGTCCAGCGCGGAGTACCGGGAGGCCGTGGAGACCGCCAAGGAGGAGATCCGGGCGGGGGAGGCGTTCCAGATCGTCGTCTCGCAGCGATTCGAGCTGCAGACGGCCGCGAGCGCCCTGGACATCTACCGGGTGCTCAGAAGGTCCAACCCGAGTCCGTACATGTACCTCGTCCGCCTGGACGGCTTCGACATCGTCGGCTCCAGCCCCGAGGCGCTGGTCAAGGTCACCGACAACAAGGTGATCCTGCACCCGATCGCCGGCACCCGCCCCCGCGGCGCGACGCCGGAGGAGGACCGGGCGCTGGAGGAGGAGCTGCGCGCGGACGCCAAGGAGCGCGCCGAGCACCTGATGCTCGTCGATCTGGGCCGCAATGACGTCGGCCGGGTCTGCGCGCCGGGCACGGTGGAGGTGGTCGACTTCATGGACGTCCGCCGCTACAGCCACGTGATGCACCTCGAATCGACCGTCACCGGCCGGCTGCAGGCGGGCAAGACCGCCTTCGACGCGCTCACGGCTGCTTTCCCGGCCGGAACGTTGTCGGGGGCACCCAAACCGCGCGCGATGGAGATCATCGACAAGCTCGAGGTCACCCGCCGCGGCGTCTATGGCGGTGTGGTCGGCTACCTCGACTTCGCCGGTGACGCGGACACGGCGATCGCCATCCGTACTGCGGTCCTCCGCGGCACGACGGCGTACGTCCAGGCCGGCGCGGGCATCGTCGCCGACTCGGACCCGGCCTCGGAGGACGCGGAGTGCCGCACCAAGGCCGCCGCGGTCCTCAACGCGATCGCGGTCGCCGGCACCTTCTCCGAGGTCTGATGCGCCCGCAAAGACTGGTGGACCTGCTGGCCCTGGTGGCGCTCGTGCTGCTGGGCCTCTCGGCCTACCTGACCTGGTCCATCGCCGACCCCGGCACCGGCCGGCTGCCGGTGAAGTTCACCGGCTACGACGTGACCCGCGCGCCCGTGACGCTGGCCCTGGCCTCGGTGGTGGCCGTTGTCGTCACCAAACTGGCCGGTACCGCGCTCCGCCGGGTCATCTCCGGCCTGATCGTCTTCATGGGCGCCGCAGCCGTCGGAGTGGCCCTCCAGGTGCGTCCTGACGTGGCCGAGCTGGGCAGGCTCCGGCCGGAACTCAGCCAGGCCGTCACGGGCACTGTGACCCTGAGCACCGGACCTGCGCCATGGCTGGCGCTGGCCGGGGGAGTGGCGCTGCTCGCGGCGGGCATCGTTGCCGTGCTGACGGCGCACCGATGGCGCCGTCCCACGCTCAGGTACGAGCGTGATCCGGCCGTCACCCCGGCTGATCAGTGGAAGGCGATCGACGCAGGTGAGGACCCGACGGTCTGACTGTCGGAGGCAACCGCCACAATAGGACGGGACGACGACGAGGAGTGGCCCAACGATGGACAATACGACCACGGATCAAGCGGTGACGTACGAGAGCGACGAAGCTCACGCGGGCGGCCTGCACGGCAGCACTCCGGCGGCGTGGACCGCCGTGGTGATCGTGCTGGTGGGCTTCACCCTCGGAGCCATCGCGATGGTGATGGGCCCGAACTGGCTGTTGTTCTGGATCTCGGTCGGGATCGCCGTCGCCGGCGGCCTGGTCGGCAAGGTGATGCAGCTGCTCGGCTTCGGTGCCAAGTCCAGCGACCACTCCTGACGGACGGAACCGATATGACTGTGCTTGACGACATCCTCGCCGGGGTCCGGGAGGACCTCGCGGAGCGCCAGGCGCTGGTCAGCCTGGACGACCTCAAGCTGGAAGCCCAGCGCAAACCGGACGCCAAGGACCCGATGCCGGTCTTCCGCGGCGACGGGATCGCGATCATCGCCGAGGTGAAGCGGTCCAGCCCGTCCAAGGGCGCGCTGGCCGACATCGACGACCCGGCGGCGCTCGCGTCGGAGTACGCCGAGGGCGGCGCGGCCGCGATCAGCGTGCTGACCGAGAAGCGCCGGTTCGGTGGCAGCCTGGACGACCTCCGCGCGGTCCGCGGCCGGGTCGACGTGCCGGTGCTGCGCAAGGACTTCGTGGTCTCCTCGTACCAGCTCTGGGAGGCCCGGGCAGCCGGTGCCGACATGATCCTGCTGATCGTCGCGGCGCTCGAGCAGGAGGCGCTGGTCTCGCTGATCGAGCGGGCCACGTCGATCGGGCTGACCCCGCTGGTCGAGGTGCACGACGAGGAAGAGACCCTGCGTGCGGTGGACGCGGGGGCCCAGGTGATCGGCGTCAACAACCGCAACCTGAAGACGCTGGAGGTGGACCGTTCGACCTTCGCGCGGGTCGCGCCGGTGATCCCGACCAACCTGATCCGGGTGGCGGAGTCCGGTGTGCGTGGTCCGCATGATGTAATCGAGTTCGCGCGCGCCGGGGCCGATGTCGTCCTCGTCGGTGAAACCCTGGTGACCGGCCGCGATCCGCGGGCCTCGGTCGCCGATCTCGTCGCTGCGGGATCGCACCCCGCCATCCAGCAGCGTCACTAGACGTCGGGTTTCCCCTGCAATAGCAGGGGAAACTCTCTCTGGAGGCTTGGAATGACTGCTGTGTTGCCTGATCAGCTCGGGCACTTCGGCCGCTTCGGCGGCAGGTTCATGCCGGAGGCGCTGATCGCGCCGCTCGACGAGCTGACGGTCGCCTGGCAGGAAGCGATGGCCGACCCCGAGTTCACCGGCGAGTTCGACCGGATGCTGCGCGAGTACGCCGGCGTCCCGAGCCTGCTGTACGACGCGACCCGGCTGTCCGAGGTGGCCGGCGCCCGGATCCTGCTCAAGCGCGAGGACCTCAACCACACCGGCGCTCACAAGATCCGCAACGTGCTCGGCCAGGCGCTGCTCACCAAGCGGATGGGCAAGACCCGCGTGATCGCCGAGACCGGCGCCGGCCAGCACGGTGTCGCCACGGCGACTGCCTGCGCCTACCTGGACCTCGAATGCGTCGTCTACATGGGCGAGGTCGACACCGAGCGCCAGGCGCTGAACGTCGCCCGGATGAAGCTGCTCGGCGCCGAGGTGATCCCGGTCAAGACCGGCAGCCGCACGCTCAAGGACGCGATCAACGAGGCCCTGCGCGACTGGGTCTCCAGCGTCGACAACACCCACTACCTGCTCGGTACTGCGGCCGGCGGCCACCCGTTCCCCGCGATGGTCCGTGACTTCGTCCGCGGCATCGGCGACGAGGCCCGGGCGCAGTCGCTCGAGCTACTCGGTCGGCTGCCCGACGCTGCGGTCGCCTGCGTCGGCGGCGGCTCGAACGCGATCGGCCTGTTCGCCGCCTTCGTGCCCGACACCGACGTGAAGCTGTACGGCATCGAGGCCGGTGGCGACGGGTACGAGACCGGTCGGCACGCGGCGACGATCACCGCCGGGCAGGTCGGCGTTTTGCATGGCGCCCGGTCCTACCTGTTGCAGGACGAGGACGGCCAGACGATCGAGTCGCATTCGATCTCGGCCGGGCTGGACTACCCAGGTGTCGGTCCTGAGCATTCGTGGCTGGCGGAGACCGGGCGAGCGTCGTACCGGCCGGTGTCGGACGCGGACGCGATGGAGTCGTTCCGGCTGCTCGCCCGCACCGAGGGCATCATCCCGGCGATCGAGTCGGCGCATGCGATCGCGGGCACGCTCGAGATCGTCAAGGAGCTCGGCCCCGACGCGACCGTGCTGGTCTGCCTGTCGGGACGCGGTGACAAGGACATGGACACGGCCGGCGAATGGTTCGGCCTGATCGACGGGAACGGCAAGGCATGAGCTCCGAAATGGTTGCCTTGGGCAACGCCGGGACCGCGATCCGGAAGGCGAACGACGAGGGCCGGGCCGCGCTGGTCGGCTACCTGCCGGCCGGTTACCCGAGCATCGACGGCGGGGTCGACGCGATCAAGGCGCTCGTCGACGGTGGCGCCGACGTGCTCGAGATCGGCCTGCCGTACACCGACCCGGTGATGGACGGCGTCACCATCCAGCGGGCCGCCGAGGTCGCGCTGGCCGGTGGGCTGAAGATCCGCGACGTCCTGGCCACGGTCGAGAAGCTCGCGGCGTACTCCGACGTCCCGGTGCTCGTGATGACGTACTGGAACCCGATCGAGCGGTACGGCGTGGACCGGTTCGCCGTCGACTTCAAGGCGGCCGGGGGAGCGGGGCTGATCACGCCCGACCTGGTCCCCGACGAGGGCGCCGAGTGGATCGCGGCGGCCGACAAGAACGAGCTGGACAAGGTGTTCCTGGTCTCGCCGTCCTCGACGGACGCGCGGATCGCGATGACGACCGGCAACTGCCGGGGGTTCGTGTACGCGACGGCCGTGATGGGCGTCACCGGGGCTCGCGACCAGACCTCCGACCTGGCGGCGCCGTTGGTCGCCCGGACGAAGGCGGCGACCGGGTTGCCGGTCGGCGTCGGGCTCGGCGTCTCGAACGGGGACCAGGCCGCCGCCATCGCGGAGTACGCGGACGCGGTGATCGTCGGCTCGGCCTTCGTGAAGGCACTCGACGCGGGCGGCCCGGCCGGCGTACGGGCTCTCACGGAAGATCTCGCCGAGGGAGTCCGGCGGGAACCACGCAAGCCCGTTGATCGTTGAACCGCCTGTGAGTCGAACCAGGAACGCGGCTGTTTTCCTCGCCGCGGTGGCTCTGCTTGCCCTTGTGGGCTGCAGTGGCGGACAGAAGCAGACGGCCAACAACCCCGGCGGGGCGATCATCCGTACCCCGGCAGGTGATCCGAGCGGGTTGCGGGGGGCAACGTTGGACCGGCCGTACGCGCTGCCGGCCAAGGTGCTGACCGACACGTCGGGCAACGACTTCAACCTGGTCACCTCGACGAAGAAGCCGGTCACACTGGTCTTCTTCGGGTACACCAACTGTCCGGACGTGTGCCCGACCGTGATGGCCGACGTGGCGTCGGCGCTGACGAAGCTCGACGAGTCGGTGCGGGATCAGGTGCAGTTGCTGTTCATCACCACCGACCCGGCGCGTGACACGGGGCCGGTGATCCGGAAGTACCTGGATCGGTTCGACCCGTCGTTCGTCGGGCTCACCGGGGGACTGGACTCGATCAAGGACATCGCCAAGGCGGTCGGCGTACCGGTCGAGGGGATGCAGAAGCTGCCCTCGGGTGGGTACGAGGTCGGCCACGGCGCGCAGGTGCTCGGCTTCGGCAAGAACGACAAGGCCGGGGTGCTCTGGCTGTCGAACGCAGCGATCGGTGATCTGGCGCACGACTTCGGCAAGTTGGTGGAGGACAACCAGTGAAGCTCTGGGTGTCGCTGGCCGCGCGGCTGCTGCTGGGTGGGGTGATGCTGGTCGCCGGCGCGCTGAAGGTGACCGATCCGGAGGCGGCCACTCAGGCTGTCCGGGCTTATGAACTGCTGCCCGAGGGGTTCGACGGGGTGGTCGGGCTGCTGCTGCCGTTCCTGGAGATCGGGATCGGGCTGCTGCTGATCGTCGGCTACGGTGTCCGGGCCGCCGCGGTGGCGGCCGGTGTCTTCATGGTGCTGTTCATCGCCGCGGTGTCGTCGGCCTGGGCTCGTGGGCTGGCGATCGACTGCGGCTGCTTCGGCGGTGGCGGTCAGGTCGCGCCCGGCGATACGAAGTACCTGCAGGAGATCCTGCGGGACGTGGGGCTGCTGGTGGTGGCGGGCTGGCTGTTCGTGAACCCGCTCAGCAGGTTCGCCCTCGAATCGGAATCCTCGACAGGAGTCGTCGCGTCGTGACCAACAGCAAGAAGAAGAGGCCCGCCAGTCCGCTGGTGGTGGAGCCGCCGAAGCGCCGGGTACCGGTCGGGCTGATCGTTGTCGTCGGCGTGGTGGTGCTGGCGATCGTCGCGGCCGTCGGAGTCGACTACTGGCGCAAGCACTCGTCGGTCGACGTGACGTCCAACGGGCGGCCCGAGCCGGCCGTAATCACCGGCCCGGGGACCAACGGCGAAGGCGTCAAGGTCGGCAAGGACAGCGCGACGACGAACGTCGACCTCTTCCTGGACTTCCGCTGCCCGCACTGCGCGGAGTTCGAGAAGGAGACCGGGCCGGTACTCGACGAGCTGGTCGAGGACGGCACGGTCACGCTCACGTACTGGCCGCTGAAGTTCGTCAACCCCGGCGCCTCGCCCCGGCTGGCCAACGCGTTCGCCGCGGCCGCCGCGAGCGGCAAGGCGCTGAGCTACGCCGACGAGATCTACGCCGACTTCACCAAGGCGTGGACCGAGGACCAGCTGATCGAGCTGGGCAAGAAGCTCGGCATCGACGACGCCAAGTTCGAGGCCGCGATCAAGGACAACAGCTACGCGAGCTGGCTGGAGTCGATCAACAAGGCGTCCAACGACAAGAAGGTGGAAGGCACCCCCACCGTGTTCGTGAACGACAAGATGCTGCAGGGTGACCAACTCACCGTCGACGGCCTCAAGGCGGCCATCAGCGGGATCAGCTGACGCTCCGTCTCCCGATCGTGACCACGGGGTTGGTGGTCGCGATCGGGGCGGGTCGAGTAGGGTCCGACTGCCATGTTTAGTCTCGTGCCCGCCGTGATCATCCCGGCGTTCATCCCCAGTCCCAGCCAGGGCGTCTGGCACCTCGGCCCGCTGCCGCTGCGTGCGTACGCCATCTGCATCCTGATCGGCATCTTCGCCGGCTACTGGCTGGGCCGCCGGCGCTGGATCGCCCGCGGCGGCTCGCCGGAGGTGCTCGCCGACATCATCATGTGGGCGGTGCCGTTCGGCCTGGTCGGGGCGCGGATCTACCATGTGATCACCGATGCCGAGCTGTACTTCGGTGAAGGCAAGCACCCGATCGACGCGCTGAAGATCTGGCACGGCGGGCTCGGCATCTGGGGCGCCGTCGGCTTCGGCTGCCTCGGCGCCTGGATCGCCTGCCGCCGCCACAAGGTGCCGTTCCTCGCGGTCGCTGACGTGATGGCGCCCGGGATCGCGCTGGCCCAGGTGGTCGGCCGGTTCGGAAACTACTTCAACCAGGAACTCTTCGGCCGCCCGACGAACCACTGGTGGGGCCTGCAGATCGACTTCAACCACCGCCCCGACGGCTTCAAGGACTTCGCCACCTTCCACCCGACGTTCCTGTACGAAGCCATCTGGAACCTGGGCGTGATCGCGCTGGTCATCCTGATCGACCGCCGCTTCAAACTGGGCCACGGCCGGGCCTTCGCCCTGTACGTCGCCGGCTACACCGCCGGCCGCGCCTGGATCGAAAACCTCCGCATCGACACGGTCAACGAGTTCGCCGGCCTCCGCCTCAACGTGTGGACCTCGATGATCATGTTCGTCCTAGCGGTCGCCTACTTCATCCTCGCGACCCTCCGCAAGCCAGGCCAGGAAGACATCTCCGCCGCAACAACCACGGCTCAGCCCACTACCCCCACCAACGCGGATATCGCTACACCCAACTCCGCCGCCGACGAACCCGCACCAGCCTCGTCCTCGGCGGTTGAAGCAAACCCAACCACCAGCACCTCCGAAGTGGCCGCTGAAGATTCCACCAACTCCGCCGCCGACGAACCCACACCAGGCTCGTCTCCGGCGGTCGAGACAAACCCGACCACCGAGTCGAATGTGATCGAAGAGACCGGCCCGCACAGCCCGGTCGACGGTGACTTGAAGGTCGACTCAACAGACGGACCTCGTGACTGAGATCTCCGCCGAACACTCCGGCGACCACACCCACCGCGACGTAACCGGTGGGTGGCTGAGACCAGCCGTCTTCGGCGCCGTGGACGGCCTGGTCTCCAACTTCGCCCTGATCGCCGGCATGGACGGCGGCACCGACAGCGGCTCCAAGTTCATCGTCCTCGCAGGCCTGGCCGGTCTGGCAGCCGGCGCGTTCTCGATGGCGGCAGGGGAGTACACGTCGGTTGCCTCCCAACGCGAACTAGCCAGAGCCGAGATCGACGTAGAACGCCGAGAAATCCAGCGCCACCCCGTCGACGAGGAACGCGAACTCTCCGCGACCTATCAGCAAAAGGGCCTCGACGCAGACCTGGCCGACAAGGTCGCCAAGCAGTTCCACGCCAACCCCGACCAGGCACTGGAAGAACACGTCCGCGAAGAACTGGGCATCGACCCCAACGATCTCCCCTCACCGGTCGTCGCCGCAGCTTCGAGCTTCATCTGCTTCGCAGTAGGCGCCCTGATCCCACTCCTCCCATACCTCCTGGGCGCCAACTCAGTAATCCCCGCCTTGATCATGTCCCTCACCGCACTCTTCATCTGCGGTGCAGTCGTCAGCCGCGTCACATCCCGCTCCTGGTGGTACTCCGGCCTCCGCCAACTCCTCCTGGGCGGCGCGGCGGCAGCCCTCACCTACGGCGTCGGCACCTTGGTCGGACCCGGCATCGGCTAGTGTCGCGTGGGTGTTTCCTGCGGCGATCGACGAGCGGCCAGATGTCTTCGTCCACCGATTCGGTGAGGTGTTCGCGCGCTTCGGCGCCAAGACGCAAGACTCCGGCAACGTCTCGTACGGCGTACAGGTCGCCGGCCAGCGGTACTTCGTCAAAACCGCCGGCGACCCGGCCGACCCCGAGCCGTTCGCCAAGTTCGAGCGACGCGAGGCCGGTCTCCGGAACGCGGCGAGACTTGCCGAGGCCGTCGCTCATCCGCTGCTACCGGAGTACCACGGCCTGATCGAGTCGCCCGCCGGCCCAGCGCTCGTCTACGAATGGCGCGACGGCGAACACCTCGGCACCCGCCAGGACGATCCCACCAGTGCGTTCCAGCGCTTCCGCGCCCTCCCCGTCGACCAGCTCACCGCCGCGCTCGACCAGCTCTTCGACCTGCACGACCTGCTCACCACGCAAGGCTGGGTCGAAGGCGACTTCTACGACGGCTCGCTGCTCTACGACTTCGGCACCCGCCAGCTCACCGCGATGGACCTCGACGACTACCAACTCGGTGCCTACCGCAACGACATGGGCCGGATGTTCGGCTCGTCCCGGTTCATGGCCCCCGAGGAGCTATCGCTCGGCGCCCCGATCGACGACCGCACCACCGCCTTCGTGATGGCCCGCACCGCGCTGATCTTCCTCGCCGACGGCACCCTCGACCGCCCGGCCTTCAACGGCTCCGACGCCCTGTACGCCGTACTGCAGGAAGCCGTCACGACGAGGTACCTGAGCTACCCGGCCTTCTACAAAGCCTGGCGAGCAGCCTCCGCGACCACCTGATCCAACCGGCACAGCCGCTCGCTATGATCACCCGGCTCGTCCTGCCTGAGCGACCAAGCCGCCCGGGCGACCACCGTGATCGCCGCAGTCAACACCGCCCCACGCCTCACGGCATCACTCGGCCAGCGCTCCTGACTGCCACTCTGGTACGCCGCCAGCAACTCGTCGATCGCCGCTTCGGTGGACACCACCAGATACCCGAGATCGAACCCCAACGGCCCCACCCCGAACTGCTCCCAGTCGACCGCCACCACGTCGTCGCCCTCGCGCCCGATCAGATTCACCGGATGCGCGTCCCCATGCACCACCTGCTGCGGCAACCGATCGAGCTCATCCAGCAGCTCGTACCGCCGCTCCCACAACCTCGCACAATCCCGCCGAACCCCACCCGGCAACAGCTCCACTTGGGTCAGCCGTCCCCACCCGACCCCATCCTCATCACCCGCCAGCCGATCCCGCAGAATCCGCCGCGCGAACCACTCCGCCCGCTCGAACTCATTCAGCCCGAACCGCCCCACAGCTCCCGCCAACTCCACCGCCTCAAGCCCCACAGCCTCAACCGCCGCACTCCAAACGGTCACCCCGCCCGGATCGCTCTCCACCTTCACACACCGAGGCCCCCGCAACCCGACAGTCCGCTCAACCACCCCACTACCAGCCACCTCAGCCTGCCGCCGCCAGTACGCATAGTGATCCACCCGCCCAACCCCCGGCAGCAGCCGCTTAACCACCATCCCATCCGGCGTCAACCAAACCCCACCGTTAGAAACCCCCGTCCCCACGGTGAGCGCAGTCCAATCACCCTCCGGCTCCCACTCCATCCCACAAGATCTACCACCAAACCACCCAACAAACCCGCCCATTCCACCCCCACCCAGCCCATCCCCAAGCCCCCGCCGCCGCTCGCTGTCTTCGTCGATCCCCGCTCGGGTGCTCCCACCCACCCCTTTCCCGGTCCCGCATAGCGCGGTGCCGCCGGTCCCGCGTCGCGGGTGGGTGCCCTGGTCGGGTTCGTCGCCTGTCGGGGACACACATGAGCCTGTACGCAACGACAGGCAGTAGTCCTGCCATCGGCCCTGCCCACCGCCGACGCACGCTCGACAATGGCCCTCGCCAGCGCGGACGTCCTGTTGCTATGCACGGGCGACTCGGTGCCCCGGCCCACCGGTGAAGGCCCGGCACGCGTCGGGCACCGCACCGCCGGGGGAGTCTGTACGCAACAGCAGGCAGTAGTCCTCCCTCCCGCCCCGCCCGCCGCCTACCGACGTCCGCCTCAAGCCTTCGCCGGCGAGGACTGCCTGTTGCTCGGTACGGCCGCCTTCAGCACCTTGGCTGGCCAGGCAACTGCGGCCAGCGGCTGCCGCAGCGAGCGGCGGCGGGTACGCGGGGGATCGGCTAGATGGGAGCGGCTGCCAGTCGGGTTTTGGTGGGAAGTTCAGCACCCGGATTCAACCGCAGGATGTCACCATGGGTGAAGGCGCAGTGAGCGCTTGCTTACAACGCGTGACGGCAGTGCGATTGTGGACTGTGAAAGGCGTTCCGGCGGTGGGATGAGAGTCCACCTGATGGTCGTCATGAGGTAGTCTCGGGACTCCCGGCT
This sequence comes from Kribbella sp. NPDC051718, assembly GCF_040681515.1. Taxonomy (NCBI): domain Bacteria; kingdom Bacillati; phylum Actinomycetota; class Actinomycetes; order Propionibacteriales; family Kribbellaceae; genus Kribbella; species Kribbella sp. NPDC051718. The sequence continues at coordinate 792,843 of NZ_JBFAYZ010000003.1, forward strand.
TGGGCCAATGTTGTCCCGCGGCCAGCAGTTGACCGTAGGACGACGGGAGCCCCTAGATGTATGGTCGCCCCCCATTCCCCAGCGAGGGCCTGTACGACGGACGCCACGAGCACGACGCGTGTGGTGTGGCCTTCGTAGCAACCCTCACCGGTGAACCGAGCCACGACATCGTGGCCAAGGCTTTGACCGCCCTGCGCAATCTCGAGCACCGTGGTGCTTCGGGTGCCGAGCCGGACTCCGGCGACGGCGCCGGCATTCTGATCCAGATCCCGGACGCGTACTACCGCAAGGTGTGCGACTTCGAGCTTCCGGTCGCCCGCAGCTACGCGACCGGTATCGCCTTCCTCCCGCAGGATCCCGACGACGCCTCCAAGGCGATCGCCCGGATCGAGGAGCTGGCGGCCGAGGAGAACCTGGCCGTTCTGGGCTGGCGCGAGATGCCGACCACCCCGGACCTGCTGGGCGCCACCGCGCGTTCGGTGATGCCGGTGTTCCGCCAACTGTTCGTGGCGGCCAAGGGCGGTCGCGTGCTCGGCCTGGCGCTGGAGCGGATGGCCTTCCGGCTGCGCAAGCGCGCCGAGAAGGAGACCGAGACCTACTTCCCGTCGCTGTCGAGCCGCACCATCACCTACAAGGGGATGCTGACCACCGACCAGCTGGACAAGTTCTTCCCCGAGCTGACCGACCCCGACCTCGCCTCGGCGATCGGCGTCGTGCACAGCCGGTTCTCCACCAACACGTTCCCCTCCTGGCCGCTGGCCCACCCGTACCGGTACATCGCCCACAACGGCGAGATCAACACCGTGCAGGGCAACCGGAACTGGATGCGCGCCCGCGAGGCACTGCTGGCCAGCGACCTGATCCCGGGCGACCTGGAGCAGCTCTACCCGATCTGTACGCCGGGAGCGTCCGACTCCGCCTCGTTCGACGAGGTGCTGGAGCTGCTCCACCTCGGCGGCCGCTCGCTGCCGCACGCCATGCTGATGATGATCCCGGAGGCGTGGGAGAACGCCACCACGATGGATCCCAAGCGCCGCGCTTTCTACGAGTTCCACTCGACCCTGATGGAGCCGTGGGACGGACCGGCCTCGGTCGTCTTCTCCGACGGTACGAAGGTCGGCGCGGTCCTCGACCGCAACGGCCTGCGCCCTTCGCGGTACTGGGTCACCGATGACGGCTTGGTCGTACTGGCGTCCGAAGCGGGCGTACTGGACATCGACCCGGCGACCGTGGTCCAGAAGGGCCGGCTCGAGCCGGGCAAGATCTTCCTGGTCGACGTCGAGGGCCACCGGATCATCACTGACAACGAGGTGAAGTCGGCGCTGGCCGGCGAGAACCCGTACGACGAATGGCTGCACGCCGGCCTGATCCGGTTCGACGACCTGCACGAGCGCGAGCACGTCGTCCACAGCCACGCCTCGGTCACCCGGCGCCAGCAGGTCTTCGGGTACACCGAGGAGGAGCTGCGCATCCTGCTCACCCCGATGGCCAAGTCCGGTGCCGAGCCGATCGGCTCGATGGGTACCGACACCCCGATCGCCGTCCTGAGCGACCGGCCGCGGCTGCTGTTCGACTACTTCGCGCAGTTGTTCGCACAGGTCACCAACCCGCCGCTGGACGCGATCCGCGAGGAGCTCGTCACCTCGCTGTCGTCGTCGCTGGGGCCGGAGGCGAACCTGCTCAACCCGGGTCCTGCCTCCTGCCGTCAGGTGGTGCTGCCCTTCCCGGTGCTCACCAACGACGAGCTGGCGAAGCTCCGCCACATCAACCTGGACGGTGACCTGCCCGGCCTCGCGACGACCGTGCTGCGCGGTCACTACGAGGTCGAGGGCGGCGGCGCGTCGCTCAAGGCCCGGCTCGACGAGATCTGCGCCGAGGCCGACGAGGCGATCGCTCAGGGCGCCCGCATCCTGGTCCTGTCCGACCGCCACTCGAACGCCGAGAACGCGCCGATCCCGTCGCTGCTGCTGACCGCCGCGGTTCATCACCACCTGGTGAGGGAGAAGACCCGCACCCAGGTCGGTCTGGTCGTCGAAGCCGGCGACGTCCGCGAGGTGCACCACGTCGCCCTGCTGATGGGGTACGGCGCGGCCGGCGTCAACCCGTACCTGGCGCTGGAGTCCGTCGAGGACCTCTGCCGCCGCGGTACGTACCTGCCCGGTATCGAGCCCGAGCAGGCCGTCCGCAACCTGGTGAAGTCGCTGGGCAAGGGCGTGCTCAAGGTGATGTCCAAGATGGGCGTCTCCACCGTCGCGTCGTACACGGGCGCGCAGATCTTCGAGGCCAACGGCCTGTCCCCGGACCTGGTCGAGGAGTACTTCACCGGCACGTCGTCCAAGCTCGGCGGCATCGGTCTCGACGTCATCGCCGAGGAGGTCAGGCGCCGGCACCTGCGGGCGTACCCGGCCGACGGCATCGTCAGCGCGCACCGCAAGCTCGACGTCGGTGGCGAGTACCAGTGGCGGCGTGAGGGCGAGCCGCACCTGTTCGACCCCGAGACCGTGTTCCGGTTGCAGCACTCGACCCGCACGGGGCGGTACGACATCTTCAAGCAGTACACGGCCCGCGTCGACGAGCAGTCGGAGCGGCTGATGACGCTGCGCGGCCTGTTCGGCTTCAAGTCGGATCGTGGGCCGATCTCGATCGACGAGGTCGAGCCGGTGTCGGCGATCGTCAAGCGGTTCTCGACGGGTGCGATGAGCTACGGCTCGATCAGCGCCGAGGCGCACACCACGCTCGCGATCGCGATGAACCAGCTCGGTGGCAAGTCGAACACCGGTGAGGGCGGCGAGGACTCCGACCGGCTGCACGACCCGTCCCGGCGGAGCTCGATCAAGCAGGTCGCGTCGGGCCGCTTCGGCGTCACGTCGGAGTACCTGACGAACTCCGACGACATCCAGATCAAGATGGCGCAGGGCGCGAAGCCCGGTGAAGGTGGTCAGCTGCCGGGGCACAAGGTGTACCCGTGGGTGGCCAGCACCCGGCACTCCACGCCGGGCGTCGGCCTGATCTCGCCGCCGCCGCACCACGATATCTACTCGATCGAGGACCTGGCTCAGCTGATCCACGACCTGAAGAACGCGAACCCGCTGGCCCGGGTCCACGTGAAGCTGGTCTCGGAGGTCGGCGTCGGCACGATCGCGGCCGGGGTGAGCAAGGCACACGCGGACGTCGTACTGATTTCCGGGCACGACGGTGGTACCGGTGCGGCTCCGCTGACGTCGCTGAAGCACGCGGGTGGGCCCTGGGAGCTCGGTCTGGCCGAGACGCAGCAGACCCTGCTGCTCAACGGGTTGCGCGACCGGATCGTCGTACAGACCGACGGCCAGCTCAAGACCGGCCGGGACGTGGTCGTCGCGGCCCTGCTCGGCGCAGAGGAGTACGGGTTCGCCACGGCTCCGCTGGTCGTCTCGGGCTGCATCATGATGCGCGTCTGCCACCTGGACACGTGTCCGGTCGGCGTCGCGACTCAGAACCCGGTACTGCGTGAGCGCTTTGCGGGCAAGCCGGAATTCGTCGTCAACTTCTTCGAGTTCATCGCGGAGGAGGTCCGGGAGTACCTGGCCGAGCTCGGCTTCCGCACGCTCGACGAGGCGATCGGGCATGCCGAGGTTCTGGACATCAAGCGCGCTGTCGACCACTGGAAGGCCGATGGGCTGGACCTGTCGCCGATCCTGCACGTGCCTTCGCTGCCGGAGGGTGCTTCGCGGCACCAGACCGTCACCCAGGACCACGGGCTCGACAAGGCGCTCGACAACGAGCTGATCCGGATCTGCGCGCCGGCCATCGACAACGGCGAGCCGGTCCGGGCGCAGCTGGCGATCCGGAACGTCAACCGGACGGTCGGCACCATGCTCGGCAACGCGATCACCAAGAAGTACCGGGCCGCCGGGCTGCCCGACGGCACGATCGACCTGACCTTCACCGGGTCGGCCGGCAACTCGTTCGCCGCCTTCGTGCCGCGCGGAGTCACGCTCCGGCTGGAGGGCGACGCCAACGACTACGTCGGCAAGGGCCTGTCCGGTGGACGCGTGGTGATCCGCCCGGACCGCGAGGCGCGGTTCGACGCGGCCGACCAGATCATCGCCGGCAACGTGATCGCGTACGGCGCGACCTCGGGTGAGCTGTTCATCAACGGTGGCGCAGGGCAACGGTTCTGTGTCCGGAACTCGGGTGCCACCGCGGTCGTCGAAGCAGTCGGCGACCACGCCTGCGAGTACATGACGGGTGGTCGCGTCGTCGTCATCGGCGCGACCGGCCGGAACTTCGCGGCGGGCATGTCGGGCGGCGTGGCCCACGTGCTCGATCTGGATCCCGCGCTGGTGAACCCGGAGCTGGTCGACCTGCTCCCGCTCACCGAGGCGGAGTCCGAGCTGTTGCACGACCTGGTCCGCAGGCACCACGAGGAGACCGGTTCCGAGCGCGCTGAGAAGCTGCTCGGGGATTGGACCTCCGCGGCTGCCCGCTTCACCACGGTGATGCCTCGCGACTACGCCCGGGTTCTGGCGGCCAAGGCGGCCGCCGAACGCGACGGGCTGGACGAGGACGCCACCACGCGAGCGATGATGGAGGCCATCTGATGGCTGATCCCAAGGGATTCCTGACCACCCAGCGCGAGGTCGCCGACCGCCGCCCGGTCGAGGAACGCAAGCAGGACTGGAAAGAGGTCTACCCCGGTGGACCCGGCAAGGCGTTGCTGCCGATCATCAGCAAGCAGGCGGGCCGCTGCATGGACTGCGGCATCCCGTTCTGCCACTCCGGCTGCCCGCTGGGCAACCTGATCCCGGAGTGGAACGACCTGGTCTGGCGTGACGACTGGACCGGCGCGATCGAGCGGCTGCACGCGACCAACAACTTCCCGGAGTTCACCGGGCGGCTGTGCCCGGCTCCCTGTGAGCCGGCCTGTGTGCTCGGCATCAACCAGGAGCCGGTCACGATCAAGAACGTCGAGGTCGCGATCATCGACAAGGCCTGGGAGGCCGGCGACGTCCGGCCCCAGCCGCCGGAATGGCTGACCGGCAAGACGATCGCGGTCGTCGGCTCCGGGCCGGCCGGCCTCGCGGTGGCTCAGCAGTTGACGCGGGCCGGTCATACCGTCGCTGTCTACGAGCGCGCCTCGGCGCCGGGTGGACTGCTGCGGTTCGGCATCCCCGAGTTCAAGATGGAGAAGGTGCAGGTCGAGCGCCGGATCCAGCAGATGAAGGAAGAGGGCACCGTCTTCCGCTCCGGCGTCAACGTCGGCGTGGACGTCACCGGGACGCAGCTCAAGCAGCGGTACGACGCGGTCGTGATCGCCACCGGCGCGACGGCGGCTCGCGATCTGCCGGTACCGGGCCGCGAGTTCGGCGGCATCCACCAGGCGATGGAGTACCTGCCGCAGGCCAACAAGGTCGCGCTGGGGGAGACGGTCGAGGACCAGATCGTTGCCACTGGCAAGGACGTGGTGATCATCGGTGGTGGTGACACGGGCGCCGACTGCCTCGGTACCGCGCACCGCCAGGGTGCTCGCAGCGTCACCCAGCTGGAGATCATGCCGCGGCCTTCGGAGGAGCGGCCTGCTGGGCAGCCCTGGCCGACGTATCCGATGATCTATCGCGTCGCCTCGGCGCACGAGGAGGGCGGCGATCGCGTCTACGCGGTCTCCACCAACAACTTCGTGGCGGATGCCGACGGCAACGTATCCGGTCTGGACCTGGTCGAGGTCGAACTCGTCGAGGGTCGCTTCACCCCGGTACCGGGCAGTGAGCGCACCATCCCGGCGCAGCTCGTCCTGCTGGCGATGGGCTTCCTCGGCCCGGAGCGCGAAGGATTCCTCGAGCAGTTGGGCGTCGAACTGGACGAGCGCGGCAACGTCAAGCGCGACAAGTCGTACCAGACCTCGGTCGAGGGTGTCTTCGCCTGCGGTGACGCGGGCCGAGGCCAGTCCCTGATCGTCTGGGCCATCGCCGAGGGTCGCTCCTGCGCCGCCGGCGTAGACACCCACCTAACCGGCTCCTCCACCCTCCCAACCCCCATCCCACCCACCGCCCGCCCCCTGGTGGTCTGACACATCTGAGGGGTTAACCCCTCAGATGGTGGGTTGCCTCGTCAGATTCTGGCTAGGCAACCCACCACTTGAGGGGTTAACCCCTCAGACGGCGTGGGTACCGTGCGGTGTTTGAACTCGGGCAATAGGTTGGGGATCGTGTTTCGACGGCTGGTGACCAGGGCCCGGGTCCGCAAAGCGGCGCCGTGGGCCGCGCTGGTGCTGCTCTGGCTGGTCGTCTCGGTCTCGATCGGCCTGCTCGGCTTCGCCAACGACTCCGAACGCGTCACCATCGGCGCACACGCTGCCACCGTGTCGCCGACCTTCGACAACCATGCCACTCTCGACCTCGGGGCCGTACTGCCGCGTCTGCGCCTGCAGACCGACCTACCGGCAGATCTCGGCCTCAACATCGACATCCAGGAAACCGACGCCGACAACCTCACCGAGCTGCTCAACCGCGACGCCCTGATCGCCTCCCAGCCCGACGGTGAGATCGCCCGGATCCGCCAGGTCGTCCGCGAGATGGCCGTCGACAACGCCGTCGCCGGCGCCGGTTCAGGTCTGCTGGTCGCCGTCATCGTCGCGACTGGCTGGGCGATGGTCGGTCCCCGTCGCCGGCGCGAGCTCTGGAAGGCACTCCACAACTCTGAACGCCGAGTACAGCACCGCGCGATCGTCGTACTGGTCGCCATGCTGACCACGATCGCGTCGATCTTCGGCCCAGCCGCGATGCGGACCCCCGAGGCCGTCCCGACCACCTGGCAACCACTCTCGAAGCTGCTGCCCGAGCTGTCCTTCGACGACCGCCTCAAGAGCGTCGAGGTCGCGTCCGGCTTCTCGACGACCGGTGGCGTGGGCGTCATCCGTACGGCGGTCGAGACGTACGAGCGCAGTACCGAGTTCTACGGCCAGCTCCGCGACCGGGTCAGCCGGGTCGGCGGCCGGATCCACCAGGCGGCCGAGGGGGAGACCATCGCGCTGCTGGTGTCGGACCGGCACGACAACATCGGGATGGACCCGTTCGCCGCCGAGGTCGCCAAGGTCGCCGGGGCGAAGGTACTGATCGGTGCCGGCGACGACTCGTCCTCGGGGCAGGCGTGGGAGGTGTTCAGCATCAACTCGCTCGCCCAGCACTTCAAGGACCTCAAGGTCGTAGCCGTCGCGGGCAACCACGACGCCGGCGGGCACATCGAGGACGCGATGCGGAAGAACAAGTTCACCGTGCTCGACAGCAAGCCGGTCGAGGTCGAGGGAATCCGGTTCCTCGGCGACAGCGACCCGACCAGGACCGGTCTCGGCAGCGCGGACACCCCAGGCGACGAGACGACGGTGGAGCAGTCCAAGCGGCTGGCCGACGTGGCCTGCGACCAGCCCGAGGACAAGCGGATCTCGACCTTCGTCGTCCACGATCCGGCATCCTTCCAGGACACGGCGAACCGCGGTTGCGCGTCGCTGCTGCTGTCCGGTCACCTGCATCGCCAGGTGGGGCCGGAGACGAAGATCCTCGACGGCAAAGCGGTCACCACCTTCACCAACGGGACCACCGGCGGGGCGGCGTACGCGTTCGCCCTCGGGTACACCCTGCGGCGGCCGGGCGAGGTCACCCTGGTCACCTACGTGAAGGGTCAGCCGACCGGTCTGCAGACCGTCACGGCCGAGCTGACGGGTGAGATCACCGTGGGCGCGTACAAGCCGCTGGCCAACTGACACAAGGTGTTAACCCGTCAGTAACGGGGGCGGACCAGCGGCGCAGTGGTCTTGTAGGAGTAGGGTTTTGTGACGTGCGTCGCGCAAAGATCGTTTGTACGCTCGGCCCGGCTACGGCCGCCCCTGAGCGCATCCTGGAACTCGTCCAAGCAGGCATGGACGTCGCAAGGCTGAACCTGAGCCACGGCGCCCACGCCGAGCATGAGCGCATCTACCACCGGATTCGCGCTGCAGCGGAGGAGACCGGCAAAAACGTCGGCATCCTCGTCGACCTGCAGGGCCCGAAGATCCGGCTGGCGGAGTTCGCCGAAGGCAAGGTCACCTTGACCTACGGCGAGCGCTTCACCATCACCACCCGGGAGGTTCCCGGTGACGTGAACATCTGCGGTACGACGTACGACGGGCTGCCCGGTGACGTCAATCCGGGTGATCAGCTGCTCATCGACGACGGCCGCATCGCCCTGGTCGCCGAGGAGGTGACCGAGACCGACGTGATCTGCCGGGTGGTCGTCGGCGGACCGGTGTCGAACCACAAGGGCATCAACCTGCCCGGCGTCACGGTGAGCGTGCCGGCCATGTCGGAGAAGGACGCGGAGGACCTGCGCTGGGCCCTGCACCTGCCGGCCGACATGATCGCGCTGTCGTTCGTACAGCGCGCGGCCGACATCCAGATCGTGCACAAGATCATGGAAGAGGAAGGTCACCGGATCCCGGTGATCGCCAAGATCGAGAAGCCGCAGGCGGTCGCCAACCTGGACGAGATCATCGAGGCCTTCGACGGCTTCATGGTCGCCCGCGGTGACCTCGGTGTGGAGCTCCCGCTGGAGGAGGTCCCGCTGGTCCAGAAGCTGATCATCGACCAGGCCCGGCTGAACGCGAAGCCGGTGATCGTCGCCACCCAGATGCTGGAGTCGATGATCTCCGCCCCGCGCCCGACCCGGGCCGAGGCCTCCGACGTCGCCAACGCGGTGCTCGACGGCGCCGATGCGGTGATGCTGTCCGGCGAGACCAGCGTCGGCCGGTTCCCGATCGAAACGGTCAAGACGATGGCCCGCATCGTCGCGTCGACCGAGCAGCACGGCCTCGGCCGCGTCGCCGAGATCGACTGGGAACCCCGCACCAAGGGCGGCGTGATCGCCAAGGCGGCCGCCGACGTCGCGGAGCGGATGGAGGCCAAGTACCTGGTCGCCTTCACCCAAAGCGGCGACACGGCGCTGCGCCTGGCCCGCTACCGCACCGAAATCCCGGTCCTGGCCTTCACCCCCGTCCCATCAGTCAGCGCCTGGCTGAGCGTCGTCTGGGGCATCGAGACCCACATCGTCCCGACCGTCCAGCACACCGACGACATGGTCCGCCAGGTAGACCAACGCCTCCTCGAACTGGGCAAACTCCAAAAGGGCGACCTGGTGGTCATCGTCGCCGGCTCCCCACCCTCCATCCCCGGCTCCACCAACGCCCTCCGAGTCCACCGAATGGGCGACGCCATCAGCGGCGCCGCCCCGGCGTACCGCGACTGACAGAACTAAGCAACAGCCATAGGCGGCCAGTCACCCGACTGGCCGCCTCTATGCCATCTGCGGCGACCTTGAACACCTTCTGGTGACCTTGAACAAGCTATTACTTGTTCAAGGTCACCAGAAGGTGTTCAAGGACACGCTTCTTGTACGCAGACGGCGCTCCTGCGTGCGTCAGGCGCCGTCGTTGATGGCTCAGGACTTCGGGCCTATATGCCGGTCGAGTACGGCGACGCCTTCGCGCCTGGCAACTGAGAGGGCATTGCGCCGCGGCATTCGCCAGGGGATGGCGAGTAGGTCCAAGGCCCATTGGCAGAGCTCCATGATGTCGGCGGACTCGTTGGAGAACTGGTAGCGCGGGTATTCGTACCGCTTCTGCATGCCGCCGACGGGCCGGGTCGTCCAATTCGTCACCCGGCAGCCGTCGGAATGGAACAGGCCTCGCAGGAACGGCCCGGGTTCCGCGATGACGAGGTTTCGCTGCCAGTCGGTCAGCTTGATCTCGCGGAGGTGCTTCGGGCCGGAGCCGTGCTGGGGGAAGTGGCAGGGCCAGTGCTTCCAGTAGGAGACGACTGAGATATATCCGGTGGCCTGCACCCGGCGGACCGGGCGAGTTGGGTGGACGGCGCACATGGAGGCCTCGGCTTCGTCGATCAGTCGAGGGTATTTGTTGTCGCAGGCAACCCGAAGGGCGTAGACCTGCTTCTTCCCGACGGAGAGACAGCCGTCACCGAGGTAGAGGCCGAGCAGATGCGCGTATGGTCCGGCCGCCGGCTTCCCGTTGGTGCAGAGCGGGCAGTCGACCGGCCCGTACTCCGCGCCCGCCCGGTCCCGCCAGTCACGGAGAGTAGCGCGACTCACTCCGAGAAGGCGACTCACTGCACTCAAGGTCTCACCGGCCGCGAGCAACTCACGCGCTCGTCCTCGCATCCGGTTGTCGTACACAGACCGAGCTTCACAGGCCCCACCGACACATCGGCCGGGAACCAAAACAGCCCCGAACCGGGGTGGGTTCGAGGCTGAGATTGTGCCCTGGGTGGGATTCGAACCCACACTGTATGGTGTTTGAGACCATTTTCTCTGCCGTTGGAATACCAGGGCTTTCCGCCCGAGATCCTAACCTACGGAGCAGGTCGCGGCACTGCAGGGGCGCGCTGTTCGCTGCCCCGCTTCCGCCGTCAGACGGCTCCGCCGAGCACGACCTATCTTCGTTGTTCTGGTGGCCTTCTGGCAAATCGATTCCACCTCACCGGCGGCGGAGAAATTGTCGGTCGTCGTTGACAGCCTTGTGTCATGCCTCACTTCAGGTCGCAGGAGACGGTGGACTCCGCGCTGCGGATGTCAGACAGCGGGATCAGCGATCGGGCTGACGCTGAGATTCATGGCGTTGCGGTGAAGACGATCAAGAGGTGGCGGCGGCAGCACCAAGAGCTGGGACTGCCGCGTGGGCAGGGATTCCAGCCGACGCCGTGTCCGCGGTGCGATGGGGCCGAGCTTGATCAGGCGGCGTACGCGTTGTTGCTTGGGTGGTACCTGGGTGATGGGCACATCGTGTTGGCGAGGCGCGGGGTGTACGTGCTGTCGATCTCGAACGATCCGAAGTATCCGGTGCTCAACCAGGAGATCGCGGCGACGATGCGGCTGGTGAAGCCGACAGGTAGTCCGTGCCTTCGGAACGGGAGCGCGATTCGGATCGAGGTGCGGTGGAAGCACTGGCCTTGTCTGTTTCCGCAGCATGGGCCGGGGCGGAGCATCTGCGCAAGATCGAGCTGGCGGACTGGCAACGGGAGATAGTTGCCGAGTACCCCGAACAGCTGCTGCGCGGGCTGTTCCATTCGGATGGTTGCCGGTTCGTCAACTGGGCGACCAAGGTGACTGCGGATGGCGGAACCAAGCGGTACGAGTACATCCGCTACCAGTTCTGGAACGAGTCCGACGACATCCGGAACATATTGACCGATGCTCTGGATCTGTTGGGTATCGCGTGGCGGAGGCCTCGGATGAACGCGGTGGCTGTGAGTCGGCGCGAGGGGGTCGAGGCGCTGGATCGGTTCGTCGGGGGGAAGAGCTGAGAGGGGGATCGATAGGGTGGACCTTGTGAATGCTAAGCGGGTGGTGATTGCGGAGGATGAGGCGCTGATCCGGATGGATCTGGCGGAGATGCTCGAGGAGGAGGGGTATGACGTCGTCGGGCAGGCGGGGGATGGTGAGGAGGCCATTCGGCTGGCGACTGAGCATCGGCCTGATCTGGTGATTCTGGATGTGAAGATGCCGAAGCTGGACGGGCTCAGTGCGGCGGAGAAGATCGCGGGGGACCGGATCGCTCCGGTGCTGATGCTGACCGCGTTCTCGCAGCGGGAGCTGGTCGAGCGGGCCCGGGATGCGGGGGCGATGGCGTACCTGGTGAAGCCGTTCTCCAAGGCGGATCTGCTGCCGGCCATCGAGATCGCCGCCTCGCGGTACGTCGAACTGGCCGAGCTCGAGCGTGAGGTGGCCGATCTGGCCGAGCGGCTGGAGACCCGCAAGCTGGTCGACCGGGCCAAGTCGGTGCTGCAGACCAAGTTCGGGCTGACCGAGCCGGACTCGTTCCGCTGGATCCAGAAAACCGCCATGGATAAAAGAGTTTCGATGCGTCAGGTCGCCGAGTTGGTTGTTGACGAGGCGGGTAGTGACGACTGAGTCACTCTCTGCTCATCGGAAAGCGCCACGAGGACGGCATTAACAGTCGTCACTGATGCTCATGCTGCTTACCGCTGTAACGACCTCACAACACACGCTCCGTCACGTTCGCTTGTGACGCTTCCGGAGGTCTAACCTGCGGGTGCTCGCGGCAATCGCGGGAGTCCGGGGGTTTGCTCGGACTATCCAGACATGGGAGGAACAGTGCAGCAGCGTTCCGTAGTACGGGTCGGCGCGACGCTGATCGTGGCGTCGTTGGCCCTGACTGCCTGCGGTTCACGCAGCAAGGACGACAACGCCGGGGGCGGCGGCAGTGCGACCAAGACCGCCAAGATCGGCGTCATCGCACCTCTGTCAGGCGACCTGTCGGCGCTGGGTCTGGGTATCCAGCACTCGGTCGAACTGGCTATCAAGCAGGCCAACGACACCAACGCGATCCCGGGCTGGAAGCTCGAGGTCGACGCGAAGGACGACGAGGCCAAGCCGGACCCGGGTAAGAACGCCGCCACGTCGCTGGCCGGCGACAAGGACGTCATCGGCGTCGTCGGAACGCTGAACACCAGCGTCAGCCAGCAGGTCCAGCCGGTCCTGTCGACCGCCAAGATCGTCCAGGTCTCGCCGGCCAACACCGGCCCCGGCCTGACCCAGGGCGTCGACTGGCAGAAGGACCCGAAGCGTCCGTACGCCTCGTACTTCCGCACCTGCACCACGGACGCGGTCCAGGGCCCGTTCGCGGCCCGGTACCTGTACGAGACGGCCAAGATCACCAAGGTCGCCACGGTGCACGACAAGAAGGCGTACGGCCAGGGTCTGGTCGGCACCTTCACCGAGGAGTTCAAGAAGCTGGGCGGTACGGTCGTCGAGGCCGAGACCATCAACCCGGACGACTCGAACTACCAGGCCGTCGTGACCGCGATCAAGCCGAGCGCGCCGCAGGCCATCTACTACGGTGGCGAGTACCCGGCCGCCGGACCGCTGTCGCAGCAGATGAAGGCCGCCGGCCTGAACGTCCCGCTGATGGGCGGCGACGGCATCTTCGACCCGAAGTACATCACCCTGGCGGGCAAGACCTCCACGGGTGACCTGGCCACCTCGGTCGGCGCGCCGGTCGAGGCGCTGGACTCGGCGAAGAAGTTCGTCGCCGACTACGCCGAGCAGAAGTACCCGGAGCCGTACGCGGCTTACGGTGGCTACTCCTACGACGCGGCCAACGCGATCATCAACGCGCTGAAGGTCTCGCTGAAGGACGCCAAGGACGTCGAGTCGGCCCGTCAGGCGACCATCGACGCGATGAGCAAGGTCAGCTTCGACGGCGTCACCGGCAAGGTCGCGTTCGACCAGTACGGCGACACCACGTCCAAGGTCCTGACCGTCTACAAGGTGGATGCCGGCAAGTGGGCCACCGTGGAGACCAAGGACTTCGAGAGCAAGTAGTCGACCCATGACCCGGGGGTGGGACGCCACACGTCGTCCCACCCCCGTGGCATGCCGCAAACTCAAGCCAGTTGGGAGGTCGACGTGGACCTGTTCTTTCAGCAGCTCGTGAACGGGCTGACCCTTGGATCGCTGTACGCCCTGATCGCGGTCGGGTACACCGTCGTCTACGGCATCGTTCAGCTCATCAACTTCGCCCACGGCGAGGTCTTCATGATCGGTGCGTTCGGCGCACTGACCACGTACCTGTTGTTCTTCGACGGTCAGACCGGCGTCTGGATCCTGCCGATCATGATCATCGGCGCCATGATCGCCTCGGTCGGCACCGCGGTGCTGATGGAGCGGATCGCGTACCGTCCCCTGCGGAACGCGCCCCGCCTCGCACCACTGATCACGGCGATCGGCATCTCGGTCTTCCTGCAGGAGTTCATCCGGCTCTTCTACGAGAAGATCCCGGACTTCCCGAGCGCCAAGCAGCGGATCCCGTTCCCGCAGCTCGACGTCGTCAGCGGCACGGCCGTTCAGGTCGGCAGCGTGACGATCCAGCGGTCTGCGATCTTCACCGTCGCCGCGCTGATCATCTGTTCGGCACTGCTCTGGTACTTCATCACCCGGACCCGGCTGGGCCGCGGCATGCAGGCCGTCTCGCAGGACCCGGACACCGCCCGGCTGATGGGTATCAACGTCGACCGGATCATCGTCGTGGCGTTCGCGCTCGGCGCCGTCCTGGCCGCCGTCGCCGGTGTCTCGCAGGGCCTGCAGAACAACAACATCGACTTCCGGATGGGCTTCCTGGCCGGTCTGAAGGCGTTCACCGCCGCGGTGCTGGGCGGTATCGGCAACATCCAGGGCGCCGTGGTCGGTGGCCTGGTGCTCGGCGTCGTCGAGGCGATGGCGACCCAGTTCGGCCTCGGCGGTAGTACCTGGAAGGACGTCTGGGCGTTCGTGATCCTGATTCTGGTGCTGGTCTTCCGGCCGCAGGGTCTGCTCGGAGCGAGGGTGGTGGATCGCGCATGAGAATTCCCAACCTGCCCGAGAGCTTCACGGCCAAGCACGCTGCCAAGGGCTGGCCGCTCGGCCTGGCCGGGGTGGCGCTGCTGATCATCGGCTCCTTCCTGTCCTGGAGCTACGACGACCAGATCCTGGGCGACCTGTCGATCAACTTCTACCCCGGTGGCCTGCAGATCCTGGCCATCATCGGCGGGGTCGTCGGCCTGTTGCTGCTGCTCACCGTCAAGGGACCGCTCGAGTCCCGGATCGGGCCCTGGCTCGACGCGGCGCTCGGACTGCGTGCCCTCGGCCTGTGGATGCTGATCTACATGGTGCTGGTACTCGTTGCCATCACCACCGATTCCACCGGCCTGATCAACGTCAACCCGGGTGGCTGGGTGTCCTTCGTGGGCGCGCTGCTGCTGTTCCTGGGCGCGCGGGTCGTTCCGCTGCGCGAGCACCGTGACCTGGCCGCGGCCAGGGCGCCGGGCTGGGCCGAAGTACTCGCGATCGCCGTCGTGATGGCGGGTGTGCTGTTCGGTGCGGCCTACGCGCTGGGCCGCGACGACGCCTGGTCGTTCGTGCTGTTCCTGGTCTTCGCCGCCGGCGTCATCGCGATGATGGTGCGGACCGGCATCCTGACCTGGTTCGGTCACGTCGCCCAGCGGCAGAAGAAGATCCTCACCCTGTCGGCGTTCCTGGTCGCGTTCCTGTTCCCGTTCACCCAGAACGGGTCGGACGCGAACATGTCGATCGCCACCCAGGTGCTGGTCTTCGCCGCGACGGCGATGGGCCTGAACATCGTGGTCGGCCTGGCCGGCCTGCTGGACCTCGGCTACATCGCCTTCCTCGGCTCCGGCGCCTACGTCGCGGCGACCATGTCGCAGTCGGCGTTCGCCACCATCGGCTGGAAGCCGCCGTTCCTGGTGGTCGTCCTGCTCGGTGCGAGCGTGGCGGCGGTGCTGGGCCTGATCATCGGTTCGCCGACGCTGCGGGTCTCCGGTGACTACCTGGCGATCGTGACGCTGGGCTTCGGTGAGATCTTCCGGTTCTCGATGTTCAACCTGGACGGCAACAACGGGCCGAACCTGACCAACGGCCCGAACGGTGTCCCCGGCATCCCGGACCTGGAGATCGGCAGCTTCAACTTCGGCGCTACGCACACGATCGCCGGCATCGATCTGGGCAGGTTCTCGAACTACTACTTCCTGCTGCTGATCCTGATCGGCGGCGTCATCCTGGTCTTCGCCCGGCTGAACGACAGCCGGATCGGTCGCGGCTGGGTCGCCATCCGCGAGGACGAGAAGGCCGCCGAGGCGATGGGTGTCAACGTCTTCGGCCTGAAGCTGCTGGCGTTCTCCGTCGGCGCCTTCCTGGCCGGCCTGGCCGGCACCATCAAGGCCCACCAGGACGGTGCGGTCAGCCCGGACCAGTACGTCTTCCTCGAGTCGGCGTTCCTGCTCGCGGCGATCGTGCTGGGCGGTATGGGTACCATCGCCGGTGTGTTGCTGGGAGCAACGATCCTGAAGTTGCTGCCGGAGAAGCTGCGGTTCTTCTCGGAGTACCGGCTGCTGTTGTTCGGTCTGCTGCTGGTGCTGATGATGCGGTTCCGTCCGGAGGGGCTGGTCGCGAGCAGACGGCGGCAGCTGGAGTTCCACGAAGAGGACGAGGCACTCGCGGTGGCGGTCGAGCACGACCTGATCGAGGAGGCGAGATGACCGTCACGGAGGAAGTGACCAACGCCGCGCCGGGCACTCCGCAGGTGGTCCTGGAGGCCTCCGGCGTGACCATGCGGTTCGGCGGTCTGCTGGCCGTCAGCGAGGTCAACCTGACCGTCCGCGAAGGCGAGATCGTCGGTCTGATCGGCCCGAACGGGGCCGGCAAGACGACGTTCTTCAACTGCCTGACCGGGCTGTACAAGCCGACCAGCGGCCAGGTCCGGTTCGCCGGTACGCCGTTGCCGCCCAAGCCGCGCGCGGTCGTCACGGCGGGCATGGCCCGGACGTTCCAGAACATCCGGCTGTTCGCGAACATGACCGCGCTGGAGAACGTGATGGTCGGCCGCTACTGCCGGACCAGCGCGGGTGCGCTCACCGCCGTACTGCGGGGGCCGAAGTTCCGTCGCGAGGAGCGGGCCACCCGGGCCCGGGCCCAGGAGCTGCTCGAATTCGTCGGGCTCGGCAAGTCGGCCGAGCACCTGGCCCGCAACATGCCGTACGGCGACCAGCGGCGGCTCGAGATCGCCCGCGCGCTGGCCACCGACCCGAAGCTCATCCTGCTGGACGAGCCGACGGCCGGTATGAACCCGCAGGAGACCCGGCAGGCCAGCGACCTGATCTTCAAGATCCGGGACTCGGGCCTGTCCGTGGTCGTCATCGAGCACGACATGCGCTTCATCTTCAACCTGTGCGACCGGGTGCTGTGTCTGGTCCGCGGCGAGGCCCTGGTCGAGGGCACGCCGGGCGAGGTGCAGTCCGACCCGCGGGTGATCGAGGCGTACATCGGCACCGGTGAGGACGACGACGAGGACGAGGTGGACACCACCGCGGCCCACGTCCAGGACACCACCGTGGCCGACGAGGAGGGCAAAGCATGACCGCGATGCTCGAGGTCAAGGACCTGGAAGTCTCCTACGGCAAGATCGTCGCCGTGAAGGGGATCAGCTTCTCGGTCGAGCAGGGCCAGGTCGTCTCGCTGATCGGTACCAACGGTGCCGGCAAGACGACGACGCTGCGGACCATCTCCGGTCTGCTCCGGCCCAGTGGTGGCGAGATCACCTTCATGGGTCAGCGGATCGACAAGGTGCCGGCCCACGACATCGTCACGATGGGGCTGGCGCACTCACCCGAGGGCCGGCGGATCTTCCCCCGGCTGTCGGTGGAGGAGAACCTGCTGCTCGGTGCGTTCGCGCGCAACGACTCGGCGGCGATCCGCAAGGACCTGGACGCGGCGTACGAGCTGTTCCCGATCCTGGGGGAGCGGCGCAAGCAGCCGGCCGGTACGTTCTCGGGCGGTGAGCAGCAGATGCTCGCGATGGGCCGCGCGATGATGAGCAAGCCCAAGCTGCTGATGCTGGACGAGCCGTCGATGGGGCTGTCGCCGATCATGATGAAGCGGATCATGTCGACGGTCACCGAGCTGCAGAAGCAGGGCACCACGATCCTGCTGGTCGAGCAGAACGCCCAGGCGGCGCTCAAGCGGGCCGACTTCGGCTACGTGCTCGAGGTCGGCCAGATCGTGCTGTCCGGCTCCGGCCGCGAGCTGCTCGTCAACGACGACGTCCGCAAGGCGTACCTCGGCGAGGACTAGTACCCGGCGGTACTGGTTGCCTTGAACACCCAATGGGGACCTTGAACAGGTAATAACTTGTTCAAGGTCCCCGTTTGGTGTCCGAGGCAACAACTGCTGGTCAGTTGCGGATGACAACGAGCAGCTGGACGAGCAGGGGCGCGACGATCAGCGCCGGGAGCAGGTCGGCGACGGCGATCTGCTTGAGCTTGAGCAGGCGCAGGGCTACGCCGACCAGCAGCAGGCCGCCAGTGGCGCCCAGGGCGGTCACGTGAGCGTCGGGAAGGATGTCGCCCAGTACTGCGCCTACGGCCGTCATCAGCCCCTGGATGACCAGTACGACCACAGCCGAGGCCGCCACACCCCAACCCAGGGACGCGGCGAAGGCGATCGAGGCGAAGCCGTCCAGCACCGACTTGAGCAACAGCTGATCCGCGCCCCGGCCCAATCCGTCGGACAACGCGCCCAGGAAGGTCAACGGCCCGACACAGAACACCATCGACGCCGACACGAAGCCTTCGACGAAAGTGCTTTCGCTGTCACCCCGGCTGAACCGATGCTGCATCCAGGCGCCGAATCCCTCCAGCCGCTGCTCGATCCGCAGCAGCGAGCCGGTGATGCCGCCGATCAGCATCGCGCCGAGCACGATCAGCACCGGCGCACTGTCGCCGACCGCGTCGCTGAGGACGGCGTCGCCCACGGTCAGTGCCGAGCTGATCGCGATCAGCAGCGTGACCAGGCCGAGTGCGTCGGTGACCAGATCGCGGGTCCGGTGCTGCAGCCGGTGACCGATCAGGACGCCCAGGACCGAGCCGACGAGCACTGCCGCGACGTTCACGACAGTACCGATTCCGATGAACAAACCTGGTCTCCCGTTTCGCTTCGCGTCAGCTTTGCATCGGACCCCGAAAGCCCTACTGTTGCGCGGGGGATGAGCGTATCCGCTCATATCTGTTCACCTCGGGGGTGGATCAGAATCTAGGAGGGCCACGTGGCACCAGCCATCGAGGTGCGCGACGCCCGTCCGGACGACGCCGGCGCTTTGGTGACCCTGTGGAGCGAGATGGCGGTCGGAGCCGGACATCAGGCGCGGTTGCTGACCGCGCCGTCCGTGGAGTCCGCCCAGGCCTCCGTGGCCAAGCACGCGGACGATCCGTCGGGCCGGCTGGTGGTCGGCGAGATCGACGGCGAGCTCGGCGGCATGGCGTACCTGCGCCAGACCCCGATCAGCCCGCTGCACGACGAGGTCACGGTCACGGTGGAGTACCTACACGTCAGCGATCACGCCCGCCGGCACGGCCTGGGCAAGGCGCTGATCGCCGAGGCGGCCGCTTGGGCCGAGCACGAGAACTGCCCGCATCTCGCAGTCGTCGCTCCGCCGATCGCCCGAGAGGCCAACAGGTTCCTCGCCCGGTTGGGGTTGGGGCAGGCCGGCGTACTGCGGTTCGCGAGCACGCATACCGTGCGGCGCCGCCTTGCGGCCGAGCATGCGCCCAACCTGCTGGCGTTGTTGTCGTCACGGCGTTCCGTGATGGCCCGCCGCGCGCAACTCGCCCGCTCGCCGCTGGCCGACGACCACGGCGACGAGCAGTTCGAGGAGTTCAGGCTCCCGGCGGCGCCTGAATCAGCTGGCACGTGATCCGCGCGGTGCAGACCCGCTTGTCCCGCTCGTCGGTGATGACGACCTCGTACGACGTAGTGGTGCGGCCCAGGTAGATCGGGGTGGCCACGCCGGTGACGACGCCTTCCCGGACGGCCCGGTGATGCGTCGCGTTGATGTCGACACCGACAGCGACCTTCCCGTACGTCGCGGCGTGCAGCGCGGAGCCGATCGAGCCGAGGCTCTCGGCGAGCACGCAGGACGCGCCGCCGTGCAGCAACCCGTACGGCTGGACGTTGCCCTTCACCGGCATCGTCGCGACCACCCGCTCGGGGGCCGCCTCGGTGATGACGATGCCCATGGCGTCGAGCAGCGTTCCCTCGGTCGACATCCCCGGCACGTCGATGCCCGTCTTCTCATCACTCATGACAGAAGGCTACGTGAGCCCCCGCGTGCGCGTGCGGGAACTGTCGGCGGTACCCACTAGAGTCTTTACGTGGCTCCTGAAACAGACTCCTCGACGATGACCAAGGACCCGGGTACGACGGTGGACGGTCCCACCAAGCGACCGCGGATCCTGCTGCTGGACGGGCACTCGCTCGCGTACCGGGCGTTCTACGCGCTGCCGGTGGAGAACTTCTCCACCACCACTGGTCAGCACACCAACGCGGTGTACGGGTTCACCTCGATGCTGATCAACATGCTGCGCGACGAGCAGCCGACGCACATCTGCGTCGCGTTCGACGTGTCCCGCAAGACCTTCCGCGCCGAGCAGTACACCGAGTACAAGGCCGGCCGGTCGAAGTCCCCGGACGAGTTCAAGGGGCAGGTCTCGCTGGTCAAGGAGGTGCTGGAGGCGCTCCGGATCCCGACCACCGAGATCGACGGCTGGGAAGCGGACGACATCATCGCCACGCTGGCGACGCAGGCCGACGAGCAGGGTTTCGAGGTGCTGATCAGCTCCGGCGACCGCGACTCGTTCCAGCTGATCAACGAGAACATCACCGTGCTGTACCCGAAGCGTGGCGTCTCCGAGATCGCCCGGATGGACCCGGCCGCGGTCGAGGCGAAGTACGGGATCCCGCCGCGGATGTATCCGGATCTGGCCGCGCTGGTGGGGGAGAAGAGCGACAACCTGCCGGGCGTGCCCGGGGTCGGCGACAAGACGGCGGCGAAGTGGCTGAACCAGTTCGGTTCGCTGAACGACGTGATCGACCGGGTGAACGAGATCAAGGGCAAGGCCGGTGAGTCGCTGCGCGAGCACCTGTCCGACGTGATCCGGAACCGGCAGATCAACGAGCTGGTCCGCGACCTGACGCTGGACGTGGCCGTCGACGACCTGGTCCGGCACCCGTGGGACCGGGACAAGGTGCACACGCTTTTCGACAGCCTCGAGTTCCGCGTACTCCGCGAGCGGCTGGTCGCCGAGCACGAGCAGGTCGAGGAGACGATCGAGGAGGGCTTCGACCTCGAGGGCACGCAGCTCAAGCCCGGTGAGGTCGGCGCCTGGATCAAGGAGCACGTCTCGACCGGCGCGCGGACGGGCGTCGCAGTACAGGGCAGCTGGGGGCGTGGTACGGGCGAGATCACCGGCCTGGCGCTGGCGACCTCGACGGGTGCGGCCGCCTGGTTCGACCCGGCCTTCCTGACCCCGGACGACGACGCGGCCTGGCAGGCTTGGCTGGCCGACCCGAATCAGCCGAAGGCATTGCACGACGCGAAGGGCCCGCTGCTCGGATTCCTCGAGCGCGGTTGGACGCTCGGTGGACTGACCTCGGACACCCAGCTGAGCGCTTATCTGGTCCGGCCGGACCAACGGTCGTACGACCTCGCCGACCTGACCGTGCGCTACCTCAAGCGTGAACTGCGCACCGAGGAGGCCGAGAACGGCCAGCTCAGCTTCGACGACGTCGAGGGCGGGCCGGCCGCGGACGCGACGATGCTGCGCGCCCGGGCGATCGCCGACCTGGCCGACACCCTCGACGCCGAGCTGGAGAAGCAGGCCGGTACGACGCTGCTCGCCGACGTCGAGTTGCCGCTGATCGACGTGATCGCGGCGATGGAGCGGGACGGCATCTCGGTCGACCGGCCGTACCTGGAGGAGCTCGAGGCGCGGTTCGCCACGGGTGTGCGGGAGGCGGCGACCGCGGCGTACGAGGTGATCGGCAAGGAGATCAACCTCGGGTCGCCGAAGCAGCTGCAGGTGGTGCTGTTCGACGAGCTGCAGATGCCGAAGACCAAGCGGACCAAGACGGGTTACACGACCGACGCGGACTCGCTGCAGTCGCTGTTCGAGAAGACCGAGCACCCGTTCCTCGCTTACCTGCTGGCACACCGGGACGCGACCCGGCTGCGGCAGACGGTCGAGGGGCTGCTGAAGACGATCAGCCCGGTCGACGCGCGGATCCACACCACGTTCAACCAGACGATCGCGGCGACCGGGCGGTTGAGCTCGACCGACCCGAACCTGCAGAACATCCCGATCCGGACCGAGGAGGGCCGCCGGATCCGCGAGGCGTTCGTGGTCGGTGACGGCTTCGAGGCGTTGATGTCGGCCGACTACAGCCAGATCGAGATGCGGATCATGGCGCACGTGTCGGAGGACCAGGGGCTGATCGACGCGTTCAACTCCGGGATGGACTTCCACTCGGTGACCGCGTCCCGGGTGTTCTCGGTCGAGCCGACCGAGGTGACCCAGGAGCAGCGGGCCAAGATCAAGGCGATGAACTACGGCCTCGCGTACGGGTTGTCGGCGTACGGGCTGAGCCAGCAGCTGAAGATCGGCGTGGACGAGGCGAAGGGCTTGATGGACGAGTACTTCGAGGGCTTCGGTGGCGTCCGCGACTACCTGCGCAGCATCGTGCTCGGGGCCGGCAAGAGCGGCTACACCGAGACGATCCTCGGCCGCCGCCGCTACCTGCCGGACCTGACCAGCGACAACCGCCAACGCCGCGAGATGGCCGAGCGGATGGCCCTGAACGCCCCAATCCAGGGCTCGGCCGCCGACGTCATCAAGATGGCGATGCTCAAGGTCGACGCCTCACTGAAGTCCTCCGACCTGAAGTCCCGGATGCTCCTCCAGGTCCACGACGAACTGGTCTTCGAGATCGCGCCGGGCGAGCGCGAAGCCCTGGAGGAACTGGTCCGCCGAGACATGGGCGCCGCCGTCGAAATGGCGGTACCGCTCGATGTCTCGGTGGGTGTCGGCCGCACCTGGCACGAGGCTGCGCACTAACCGATGCCTGATGAGCCGATCCGGCCGTTCCGTTGGGATCTGGTCCGGCCGGACCAGCTCGGCTCGATGCTCGACGACGTACCCGAGGTCAACCTCGACTACCTCGACGAGCTGATCGCCTGCGCCGGCAAGGTGCTCGCCCGTTGTGGCGACGGCGACCTGTACTTCGTCGGCCGCTCGGTGGACAGCCTGTTCGACCTCCTGAGCGGCGCCTTCGTCGGTACGTCCTGGCAGGACCGGCTGCACCCGTTGCCGTTGTCGCTGCCCGGGACGTGGGCCGACGATCTGACCGCCGAGGAACTGGCCCAGCTACGGACGAACCTGGCCGCGGCAGGTCTTGCCCCGGCAGACCTGATGCGCGGCCGGCCGACGGTGTTCGTGGACCTGGTGAGCCAGGGATTCACGTTCGAGAACCTGTACGAGTTGCTGCGCGACTGGATAGCCGACGAGCACGCGCAGTGGGACGTGATCCGGCGGCAGCTGCGCTTCGTCGGAATCACCCGGCGGGGCAAGACGAGTCCGAACAAGTGGCGCTGGCAGCAAGAAGCCCGGTGGACGGCGGAGCTACCGGCGTCGTCGATCAGGAACGTGTCGCTCGACGGGACGGTGTGGAGCTACTTCGGCGACTACCAGGCGAAGACGGCAGGATCGTTCTGGCATGGCAGGTGGAGCGATCCCAAGGTCGGCGAACCGCGCCGGGACAAGAAGACGCGCTATGCGCTGGCCGAGGCAGCGCTCCTGGTCGAGCGCGGAAAGTCTGCTTCTGTACGCCGTCAGCTGGCGGCTGTGCTGGGGCAGGAGCCGAGTAAAGGCGAGCGCTGGTCGCGGGAGTTGCAGTTGGAGCTTCGGGGCTAGGCGGGGCGGCCGGTGTAGAGCGGTTGAGTGTCGGGTTTCAAGGCGTGCGCGATTGACGCGAGTCTGACTTCG
The DNA here is from genome assembly GCF_040681515.1 of Kribbella sp. NPDC051718. Taxonomy (NCBI): domain Bacteria; kingdom Bacillati; phylum Actinomycetota; class Actinomycetes; order Propionibacteriales; family Kribbellaceae; genus Kribbella; species Kribbella sp. NPDC051718. The sequence goes on from NZ_JBFAYZ010000003.1 coordinate 816,245, forward strand.
GAGAGGTCTGGTAGGTCGTCGAGGGGGAACCAGGCGACCTCCAGGTTCTCGTCGTCGTTGACGCGCGCCTCACCGCGCAACGGCCGGCAGCTGAAGCACAGGTCGAGGAACTGCACCTGGTCGCCGTTCGGGTAGGCACCCGGCGGCAGAGTGTCGATACTGACCAGCCGGACGATCTCCGCCTCGACCGCCGTCTCCTCCTGGATCTCGCGCAGCAACGCGATCGCCGGCTGCTCACCCGGCTCGAGAATCCCGGCGGGCAACGACCAGCGCCCGGTGTCCGCCCGGCGTACCAGCAGGACGCGGTCGGCGTCGTCCAGCACGACGCCGGTGATCCCGGTCAGCCAGAGCAGATCATGGCCGACCTTCTCGCGCAGGTCGAGGATGAACTTCGGGGTCGTCATTCCGCCAGCCTAGGCGGAGGTCCCAGCCTGGCGGTGGAGACCTGTTGCCAGGGCGGCCGACAGGGCGATGGCGCAGGCAGCGGTCATCGCGGCCAGGATCTTGATGGCGGTGAAGCCGGTGGCCAGGTCGGTGCCGATGACGATGAGGGCGGCGACCGCCAGCACGGCCAGGCCGATCCAGATGACCAGGGCGGCGCGTTTTTCCTGTTGGGCGATCGCGGCGTAGACGACCAGTTGCAGGACGGCGTACGCCGAACCGGCGAGCGCGAAGATCCAGGCGAAGTCGCCCAGTACCGGATACTTGTCCTTGCCCCCGGCAACCGTCACGACGAGGTCCGGGAGGAGCAGCGCGCCGAGGACGCAGCAGACGCCGAGTGCGGCGACCGCCTGGATGGCGCGGCGCAGGCGCAGCGTGTCGCCGGGGGAGCTGGCCAGGGAGGGGAAGACGGTGACGATCACGAACTGGGGCAGGAAGAGGCACGCTTTGGCGACGATCACGCCGGCCGCGTAGTACCCGCTGTGCTCGCCGTCCATCAGACCTCTGGCGAGCAAGGCATCCGCGTTGGCGATGGCGAAGAAGGCCAGCAGCGCGTGGGTGCCGTGGATGGTTTCCCGCAGTGCTTCCTTGACCTGCTCCGGCGTACCACCGGCAGAACCGCGCAGCAGGAAGGACCCGACCAGCGGCGGTAGTGCGGCACCGACGGCGACACCGATCATCGCCGCGGTGACACTCGGGTGGATCACCAGCGCACCGGCCCCGAAGGCGAACCGTCCAATCCCGACAGCCGTGTACATCGCGGCCAACTCGGTCCACCGCTCGCTGCCCTGCAGTACTCCGAGCTGCGACCCCATCAGCGTCAGCCCACCGAGCGTAGGCGCCAACAGCAGCACAGCAACCCACGAGTCGATGTGCAGCAGCCAGATCAACAAGGGGCTGGCCAGCAGACACACCACAGTCAGCCCAAGCGCCGAACGACGACCCGCCCTGAGCAGCGAGTCCGCCAACGCCTCCCGCCCAGGCCCTGGATGCGTAGCGATCCGCCGCGCTCCCGACGCCTGCAACCCCAGCGGCACGACATTGCCGATCAGCAGCAGCCCCAGCAGCGCCACCACGGCGCTGAACTGCTCCGGTACGAGCCGGTGCACCGCAAACAAGGTGAAACCGTAGGCGGCTACGTTCATGATGGCCATGCCGACCGCTACCACGGTGGCGCTGCGCAGGAAACCGAGCTTCGGTGCGGCCGGCTGCTGGTCGGGAGTCATCTCAGAGGTCATGCGGCTTCTGTTCTGTGGCTGGCGGGTAGGTTGCGCTGAACAGTACTTGCGAGGAGGTGGGCGTGGAGGGGGGATCCTCCCGGCTGGGCCGGCTGTTGCCGTGGACCTGGCCGGTTCTGCTGACCGTGCTCATCACCGTGCCGCTGCTCGCTCCTGGGTATGTGGTCGGCTACGACATGGTGTTCGTGCCGGACCTCACGCTACGGCTTGACCTGTTCGGTGTCACAACCGCCTTGCCGCGCGCCGTCCCGTCGGACGTACTGGTAGCAGTACTGGACGAGGTGGCCGGCGGACAGCTGCTCAACAAGCTGGTGATCGTCGCGATCCCACTGCTGAGCGGCCTGGGCCTGACTGCCCTGTGGCGGCAATTGGGCCTAGGCGGTCCGCTGGCGGGCGCTGCGGCGACGACGCTCTATGTGTGGAACCCGTTCGTCGCCGAGCGGTTCCACCTCGGTGCCTGGGCGCTACTCCTCGGGTACGCCGCTCTGCCGTGGCTGGTGCGCTCTGCGCTCCGACTCCGTGAGGGCAAGGGCCTGCCCGGCTTCCTGCTGGCATCCGCCGGATGCGCGCTGACCGCGTCAGGCGGACTCACCGGCCTACTGCTGGCTGCACTGACGCTCCTCTGGCCGGGAGCTGAGAGCAGGCGCCTTTCGCGGCATGCACTGCTTGGGGCGGCTCTCCTGAATGCACCCTGGCTCGTCGCCGGTCTGGCACGGACCTCCCCTGCTACCTCGGACCCCGCCGCCGTCAGGGCCTTCGCTGCTCGGAACGAGGGGTACGGCGGTACCTTGCCGACCCTGCTCACTCTCGGCGGCGTCTGGAATGCAGACGTGGTGCCTGGCAGCCGCGGCCAGGTCGTACCTATGGCGCTGGGATTCCTGCTGCTGGTGGTTGCCGTCGTGGGCGTGGTGATCTGGTGGCGACAGCGGGACCACCTGGTGCGGGCGCTCGTGGTTGCGGCCGGCCTGGCCGTAGCGGTTGGGATGGCCGGCGTAGTGGCACCAGGGGCGGTGGCCTGGGCGGTACGGGAGGTACCGGGGGCCGGCCTGTTCCGGGATGGGCAGCGGTACCTCGGTCCCTTGGTCCTGCTCGAGTCGCTCGCCTTCGGTGTCGCCTTGGCCGCCGTACTGCGCGTCGTGCCGTTGAGATGGGTGGTGGGAGCGACCGCCGCGCTGATCCCGATCGCCGCGATGCCGTCGCTGGCGGGTGGTGACGGGCTGAAGGCCGCCCAGTACCCGGCCGACTGGGCGGAGGCCCGCCGCGTCCTCGCGAGCAGCGACAAAGCGGGGGACTTCATCCCATGGCCCTTCGAGGCCTATCGGGCGCCGGCCTGGACCGGTAGACGCCCGATGCTCGATCCGATGCCGCGCTACTTCTCCAGAGCCTCGGTCGTCCCTGACGAGCTGATCGTCGACGGCCGCCGACTGGCCGGTGAGGACCCGAGAGCAACCGCGATCGCCACAGGCCTTCGCGAGGCGGTCCGGACCGGGGCAGACCCCGCCCAGGCCCTGCAGCAGCAAGGCGTCGGCTGGATCGTCGTCGATCGTGACGCGGGCGGCCCGTCTCCTCGCGAGCTGACCCCGCAGCTCATCGAGGAGTTCAACGGTCCGACGGTCACCGTGTTCCGCATCGCAGGAACCCCTGCCGAGCAAGGCGATCGGCTCTGGTCTATTGTCCTCGTCCTGACCGCCTGGGCCCTCGCAGGTGCTGTACTTGCCGCCGCTGCAGCGGGGGCGCTCGCCAGGTTCAGACCGGCCCGTTCCAAGCTCTAGCGAAGTTACCAGCCGGTTGTTACCATCCGGTTTACTTGTCTAGGAGGGGACGCGCTTCATGGGAACTCTGATTGGTGCTGTGTTGGCAATACTGGCCGGCATGGCCGTCTCGACCGCCGCTGTCGTCGGGGTAGTACAGACGGTGAAGGACGAGCCGAAGGCGCCCGCCGGCCAGACCAGCGTCGGCCAGGTGGACGTCCCGATCGTCAACTACGGGGGCAAGTAGTCGGTACGTCGGCAAGGCCGGTCAGCGGACGCTGGCCGGCCTTTCTGCTGTCTCCGGCCGGCCGCTGAGCACGCGGTCGAACCCGCGGACCGTGGCCGACCAGGTGAAGTTGCCCGCGGACGCGACTGCTCCCGCGGACAGCCTGCGGCGAACGGCCTCGTCCTGCAGCAGGGACAGGATGGCCGCGCCGAACTCTGCCTCGGTGTCCACCAGGAGCCCCGTGGCATCGTGCTGCACCGACTCGGTCGGTCCACCCGCACTGCGATAGGCGACCGTCGGTACGCCGTGCGCCGCCGCCTCACCGACCACCAACCCCCAGCCCTCCTTCAGGCTCGGCAACGCGAGCACCCAGGCCTCGTCGTACGCCGCGTGCTTGTCGTCCTCGCTGACGTGCCCGCGGAACTCGACCGCGTCCTGCAGCCCCCGTGACTCGACGTACGAGCGCAGTTCGTCCTCCCACCAACCGGACCCGACGACCAGCAACCGTGCATCCGGCAGCACCTTGCGCGCTTCGGCGATGGCGTCCACCGCGTGCTCCACCTGCTTGTGCGGCACGATGCGCCCGACACAGACCACAGTCGGCGCGGCGGCCTGCGGTACCTGACGAGGAGGCGCCGGGTCGGTCCCGTTGTGGATCACGTCGATGCGCGTGCTCTCCACACCGAGCGCCTGCAGTTCGTCGCGCGATGCCGACGACACCGTGACGTAGCGGCAGTCGCTGTAGAGCCTGGGAGCCACCCTGGACTCCAGCCACCATCCGAGGCGTCCCTTCCAGCCCGGGTAGACGACCTGCCACTGCTCCTCGTGCACGTGGTGGACGAGGACGACGACGCCGGTACGACGTACGAGGCGGGTAAAGAATGGGAGCCCGTTCTGCACGTCGATGACGTGGCTGGGCCGGTGCAGCAGCGTGTGCAGCAGGCCGCGGAGGTAAACGGTCACTTTGCTGCCGCGGTACAGGTACCGGACGCCGTGCCGGCGGGCCTCCCGCGGGCTGCCGGGGTACGCCGCGCAGAGCATGGTGACCGACCAGCCCATCGCCGCAAGGCCTTTCGCCACCTCCTCCACGCATCGTTCGGAACCCCCGCCTTCGGGGTTGGTCGTGTCCCGCCAGTTCAGTAACAGCACGGTCTGCTCGCGCACCGGTAGAGCCCCACCTTCCGCTAGTCCGCCCCCGCGGATGAGGCGGCGAGGTTACCAGGGAGTAACGATGTCCGCCAGACCTCGCGAAATCCGTTAGGGTCCGGCCTGTGTCCGAAGCGATTCCGAGCCCTGTGACCACCGTCGGCTGGACGGCCGATCTCGGCCGCGCCGTGCGGCTGTTCCGGGCGTTCGGAGTCGAGCAGACCGACCCGGATCACTTCTACGGAACGCTCGCCGCCGACTCGGTCGGCCAGCTGTCCGCGTATGCCGACCTGCGCGGCGCCCGGATGCTCGACGTCGGCGGCGGCCCCGGCTACTTCGCCGACGCCTTCCGCGCCGCGGGGGCGACGTACTACGCGATCGACTCCGATCTCGGCGAGCTGAGCGGCCGCGGCGAACCGGTGCCGGGCACCGTCCTGGGCAGCGGGATGGCGCTGCCGATCGGTGACGGCGAGATCGACATCTGCTTCTCGTCGAACGTCCTCGAGCACGTGCCGGACCCGTGGCTGATGGCCGACGAGATGGTTCGCGTCACCAAGCCGGGCGGCACGATCTTCCTGTCCTACACGGGCTGGTGGGGTCCGCATGGCGGCCACGAGACCGCGCCCTGGCATTTCCTCGGTGGCCACCGGGCCGCTGCGCGGTACGAGCGCAAGCTGGGCAAGCCGCCGAAGAACAAATTCGGCGAATCGCTGTTCCCGATCACCGTGGCCGGCGGACTCCGGTGGGCGCGCTCGTGCCGCGACGCCGAGCTCGTCGCCGCCTTCCCGCGGTACCACCCGCGCTGGGCGTACGGCGTACTGGCGATTCCGGGGTTGCGGGAGATCGTGACCTGGAACCTCGTCGTGGTGCTCCGGCGCCGATGAAGGCACCGAGCAACGAGAAGGTGATCTGGCGGACCCGGCTGTTGCTGGGCTGCCTGGTCCTGATGGCCCTGTGCTTCCATCAGGCGCCGGGCAAGATCGTCCCCGACACCAAGCTCGACCTGACGGCCGGACCTGGTCCGTTCCTGGCCCGCTCGCTGCATCTGTGGGATCCGCAAGGTGCGTTCGGCCAGCTCCAGAACCAGGCCTACGGCTACCTGTTGCCGATGGGACCGTTCCACTGGTTGCTGGACGCCGTGTCGGTACCAGGCTGGGTCACTCAGCGGCTGTGGTGGTCGCTGGTGATGTGCGTGGCCTTCCTCGGCGTGTGGAAGCTCTGCGGCGCACTCGGGTACGGCGCTCCGTGGGCGCGCTTCGCCGCCGCCCTGTTCTACGCGCTGAGTCCGCGGATGCTCGGCGAGGTGGCGATCACCTCGATCGAGGTGTGGCCACTTGCGATGGCCCCCTGGGTGCTGCTCCCGCTGGTGACTCCCAAGGCCCGGTCCGGCTGGTGGCGGGTCGGCTGGTCCGCGGTGGCGTTCGGACTGGTCGGGGGAGTGAACGCGGTCGCGACGGGGGCGACCCTGGTGCTCCCGGCCCTGTGGCTGCTCACCCGGCGAGTGGACAGGTCGACCCTCAAGATCGCGGCAGGCTGGTTCGGCTGCGTACTGCTGGTCTCGTTGTGGTGGCTGATCCCGCTGGCGATCCTCGGCCGGTACAGCCCACCCTTCCTCGACTGGATCGAGAACGCCGCGATCACGACCAGCAAGGCGAGCGCCTTCGAGTCCTTCCGCGGTACGTCGCAGTGGCTGAACTTCCTGCTGGCCGGAGACGGCGCGACCTGGCCCGCCGGCTGGCTCTTCGTCACGCAGCCGGCACTGATCTTCACCTCGGCTGTCGTCGCCCTGCTCGGCCTGGTCGGCCTGGCGATGGGCACACTGAAGCACCGGGGCTTCCTGCAACTCTCACTGGTCGTCGGTCTGCTGCTGGTCACCCTCGGGCACGCAGGCACGGCCGGTTCGCCACTGGCCCCCCAGCTGCAGGAGCTGCTCGACGGACCGCTTGCCGCTCTCCGCAACACCCACAAGTTCGAGCTGGTCGTGCGGCTGCCGCTCACGCTGGCCGCGGCCCACGCACTGACCCGGCTGACGAGCTGGGCGGCCGCCCGTGGCGTCCACCGCCGCATAGTGCCGGTACTGGCGGCCTGCCTGGTCGTCTCGGTCGCAACGCCCGCGGTGTTCGCCCAGCTGCCGAGGCCTGAGTCCTACCAGGCGATGCCGGCGCACTGGCGTGAGGCGGCGACCTGGCTCGACAGTCAGCAGACGGCGGGCAGCGTGCTCGTAGTACCGGCGGCGTCGTTCGCCGACTTCACTTGGGGCTCTACCAAGGACGAGCCGTTCCAGTCGTTGCTGAAGCGACCGATGGCGGTCCGGGACGCGGTACCGCTGGGATCGGCCGGTACTACGCGATGGCTGGATGAGGTGGAGCGCCGGCTGAGCTCCGGCGTCGGCGACAAGACCTTGCGGCAGGCATTGACCAGGGCCGGCGTGAGGTACCTGGTGGTGCGGAACGACCTGCGGCTCGATACGCAGGTGAGCCCAACCCTCGCAGTCCACGAGAGCCTGGCCGACGCCGGTATCAAGCGGGTCGCGTACTTCGGGCCGCCGACCGGAAGCTCCATCGAGCAAGCCCGCCTGACCCTCGACGAGCACACCCGGCTGCCGTTCCCGAGCGTGGAGATCTTCGACGTGGGTGAGGTCAGCCTCGGGAGGTTGGTCCCGCAGTCGCAACTGGTCGAGGTGCGTGGCGCTCCCGAGGACGTACCCGCGGTGCTGACTGCACTGGGCAGCAACTGGGAGGCAGTGACCAGCACTGACGCCAAGGGACTCGCCAGGCTGCCACTGGTCCAGACGGACGGGTTGCAGCGTCGAGAGGTGACCTTCGGCAGAGCTGCGGACAACGCGTCGCCGGTGCTGACCGCGGACGACCCGGGTCGGCAGAAGAGGCGCACGCTCGACTACGTGGTCGATCCCGCGGCCGTGTTGACGACGAGGTCATGGGCCGGTGGCGTCACCGGCGTACGGGCCTCCTCGTCGGCTGCGGACGCGGACGCGACCCTGAGGCTCGGACCCGGCAATGGGCCGTCGGCCGCCGTCGATGGTGATCCCGACACTCGCTGGGTCTCCGGCAACTTCGGTCGCAGCAGCGGGGAGTGGCTCGAGCTGAGCTTCGCGGCCGCGCAGTCACTCGATCACCTCGAGGTGCAGTTCTCGCTGGCCGCGCCGACCACGGAAGCGGTTCGTACGGTGCGGGTCGACACCGATCGGGGCTCGGTCACGTCGGCCGTGCAGAGCACCGGTGATCCGCAGTCCATCGCGGCGCCACCCGGGACCACTCAGCGGCTCCGGATCACGGTCGGCGTCACCGACGGCAAGAACCCCAACGGCGTCTCGATCGCCGAGGTCACGGTGCCCGGGGTGACGCCGGTGAGCAGGCTGGTGGTTCCGAGCGTGCCGGATCGTCAGCCCGAGGCGCTGGTGTTCCGCAACCAGCAGGTCGGCCGGTCGAGCTGCCTGCACGCAGGGACCAGGCCGTTGTGCCGGGCCGGTAGCGCGCGTGACTCCGAGGAGCCGGAGGGACTGCTGCGCAGTGTCGACCTGCCCAGCGCGGCGGCGTACCGGGTGGTGGGCACGGCCCTGCCGAAGGACGGTACGGCGGTGGAGCGGCTGCTGGACCGCCGGGCGCCGATCCGGGCAACTGCCTCGTCCCGCGCGGTCACCGCGCCTGAAGGCCGGCCGGGTGCGGTGGTTGACCGCGACCTCGGCACTGGGTGGTTGGCCGGTGCGGACGACCTGCGACCCAGCCTGACGCTGAGGTTGCCCGGGGCGAGGAGGAAGCCCGTCACCGGGCTGCAGTTCCTCAACGACCCGTACCTGGCGGCCTCCCGGACTACGGACGTGTCGGTCAGCTTCGACCGCGGACCGAAGACCGAGTACAAGATCGATCCGGAGGGCTACATCACCTTCCCCGCTGGGACGACGGTGCTGAGGGACATCGAGGTGACCTTCACCGGCGTCGACCAGTCCGTCGACGTCGACTCGGCCAGCGGATTCGCCCGGTACCTTCCGGTCGGTGTCTCCGAGGTGCGGGTACTTGGTGTCGACCAGCTCCGCAAGGTGGTCGACCTGAACACGGTGACCGGATCCCTGTGCGGCTTCGGTCCGTCTGTCCGGGTGGACGGCGTGGACATTCCCACTGCGCTCACCGGTACGGTCCGCGACGTACTGCAGCGGCGACCGCTCACCTTCACCCTCTGCCAGCAGGGCAGCGTCAAACTGCAGGCCGGCCGGCACTCGATCGACGTCACGGCGAGCCCTGACTTCGTACCGGTCGAGGTCAAGCTGAGCCGCCCGGGCTTCACGGCCACGGCGAGCGAGCCGATCAAGAAGGTGGCGGTCTGGCGTCCCACCCCGGCGTCGATGACGCTAGAGGTGCCACACGCGGACGAGCAGTCGGTACTGACGGTTGCACAGAACTTCAATGTGGGCTGGGAGGCCTACGACAGCACCGGTCGCAAGCTCGTCCCGCTACGGATCGGCGGTTGGCAGCAGGGCTGGATCCTTCCGGCCGGCCCCGAGCAGATGGTCACCGCGCGCTTCACACCGGACCGGGACTACCGCGCCGGGCTGATGGTCGGGCTGGCCGCGTTCCTCGGGGTGCTGGGATTGGCGATCTTCGCTCGGCAACGTGCACGTCGCCGAGGGCACGTGCTGCGCGAGGCCGGTCGCCTTGGCCCCTGGGTCGTCTCGGTCGTCGCCGTCGCAGCCGGAACGTTCATGGCGGGCTGGATCGGCTTCGCCGCAACCCTGATCGCTGCTGTGGTCGCCTGGGCTCTCGATGGGCGCCGGCTGATCGCCATCGCGGTCGTGATCGCCGCCGTCCTGCTGGGATCGCTGGTGGCAGCGGTTCAGCCCTGGCCGGACGGGGGAGCGGGTCTCACCTCGGGCTTGGTCCAGTCGTCGATCTTGTTCGGCTGTGCGTTGGCGTTGCTGTCGAGACCGGTCCCGGAGACGTCGTAGCTCCGGTCGCGCCGCCCGCGGCGCATGATCGGCCGCTCCATCCCGTAGTAGCTGGCCGCGGCGACCCCGATCGTCGCCACCAGAGTCGGCCAGAAGAGCACGGCGAAGTGCCCGCTGAAAAGCTTCTGGTCGAAGAGCCGCTCGACCAGGTCCAGCACGATCAAGTGGTAGACGAAGACGCTGTACGAGAGATCGCCCGCGACATGGCCGATCCGGCCGCCCAGCACTCCGGCCGTACGGCGGGTCGGACTGATCGCGGGGAACAGCGCGCATGCGGCGATCCCGGTGTAGAGCAGGCACTTCACGAACGCCTGCGCCGGCGTCGGCACGCTGAGACCGTACGGACCCGCGATCGGCGTGGTCGCGATCAGGAAGAGCGCGATCGCGACCCCCCAGACGGTGCCGGGGATCTTCGTCAGCGTGTCCACCGGGGACGGGCCGAGACGTCCACTGGTCCGGGCGACCTGCCACAGCGCCATCCCCATGCCGACCGCGAACCAACCCAAGTAGCCGGGCAGCCACAGACCAGCCAGGCTGTGATCCGTGGCGTTGATGGCGGCCATCCAGGCCGGACCGATCAGGCCGAACGCGAACAGCACTGCCAGCCGCCACCGCACGCCCCGCCGGGTCGGCCGCTCGTAGCTCGTCAGCAACTTGGCGATGAAGGGCAGCAGCAAGTAGAACGCCACCTCGGTAGCGAGACTCCACAGCTGCGAGAGTCCGGGGACCGACGGCCGCTCGACGTAGATCTGCGTGAAGGTCGCGTGCCGTAGGTAGTTCAGGAAGCCGACCGTCTGATCGTGCGGCACCAGGACGGCGGCCAGCACGACGGCGACCCAGAGCGCAGGCACGATCCGCAGCGCCCTGTTGCGCAGGTACGGCAACAGGCGGGGCGGCTCGCTCTCCTCGAACCAGGCGACGACATGCGGCCGGTAGAGCAGGAAACCGGAGATGGCGAAGAAGATGGCAACACCGACGTCCAGCCGGGCCAGCAGCCCGGCGAACGGGCCGTTCAGCGACTCGCCACTCTGGAAGCCGACGTGCGTGGTCAGTACGGCGAGAGCGCCGATCGCGCGCAGCCCGTCGAGGGCAGGGAACCGCTGCCGCCTGATCACGATGCCTCCGGCAGGCCGAGCTCGAACTCGCCCAGGCAGACGGTGTCGTCCGGATCCACGGATCGCAGCCGGACAGCGGTCGCCTGGATCAGCTCGGACGGACCGAAGTACATGGTCGTGAACCCGGTCGGCCAGGCGTGGTCCGGCAGCGGCATCGGTACGACCTTGCCGTCGGCGTCGATCAGTTCGGCCAGCACTCGGACCTCCTGGTTGGCGAGATAGGAGAACTTCGCGAACCACCGGACCGCACCGTAGTCAGGCCCTACCTTCTCCAGCGGCAGTGTCACCGGCGTAGTCCCCTTCAGTTCCTTCGCGCAGCCACCGGGAGTGTGCGACGTCGCCCAGACCCGGAACTTCGACGGCCGGACCTCGCCGGATCGGGTGACGAAGTACGGATCAGGTCCCGGCCCCTGCAGCCGGAACGGGATGCCGGCGGTGCGGAGGACGGGGGAGAGCCGGTTGTCGCTGGAGAGCAGCCCCGAGATCGTCGAGGGCATCGTGACGTCCCACAGGTTGACCGACGAGCCGGCCTGGTCGAGCTCGGTGGTGACGTTGTCGAAGTACGGGCGAGCTGGGTTCTTGCCCCAGCTCTTGGCGAAGCCTGCGTCGGAGACGACGACTCCGGCGGTCCACGCGACCAGGCAGCAGGCGGTCGCGGCAGCGGCCGGCCGGATCCACTCGACGCGGGGGTGGATGGATCGCGCGGTCAGGACGACGGCCAGGGTCAGTGGGATCGAGATGTCCGACCAGTAGTGGTAGTGCACGGTGAAGACCGAGCCGAAGAGCGCGGAGCGTCCGTACGACACCAGCAGCCAGGTGGTCAGGACATAGGCGAGCAGGGATCCCCACAGCAACAGCACCCGGCGGTCCAGCCGCCAAGCGGCCGCAAGGAGAACGATCAGAACCACGCCACCCAGCACGACCGCTGCGACAGGTGCGTCGGCGATACCGAACGGAGTGTCGAACGAAGCCCAGTGCCACGGCCCACCGGCCAGTGTCCCGATCGGTACTGCGAACGCCCGGGCGCCCTGTCCGAGCAGCTTGCCGAGGCCGGGCCAGCTGCCACTGGACGGATCGCCGTGCGTCGCGTAAAGGATGCCAAAGGCGACGACCGGGGCGGCGAACACGGCGCCGAGCAGCCAGCTCTGCCGGAGCCATTGGCGCAGCGGCACCTTGCGCAGGTACAGCGCCAGGGCGAGCGCGGTGGCCATGATCAGGCCGGACTTCTCCCAGCAGGCCAACGAGATCAGCAACGAAAGGGGGCCGTAGGCAACTGCTTGGCGGCGGCGGCCGGAGTACCAGTCGACGGTGGCGTGCAGGACCAGTAACCCGAAGACGTGGGCGGGCAGGTTGTTGACCGCGCTCGACAGCGACATGAACGACGGCATGCTGACCGGGGCCAGCGCGTAGAGCGCCGTACCGGTGACGACCCACCAACTGGCGCCGAGCAGGCGGAGCAGCAGGAAGCCCATGAAGGCGATCGCCAGGGCCTGCATGAGCACCCGCCAGGCGACGGTGAGGTCGTAGTTCATCGGGGCCAGCTGGGCGAAGACCGCGTAGACGAACCGCAGGCCGGGGGCGATGTGGTCGTTGACCGGGGTGAGTAGCTCGTCCGGCGCGAAGCCCTTGCCGCCCTGCACCATGAAGTCGAGGTCGTCGCTCAGCCACGAACCGCGCCGGGCGAGCAGGCCGAGGACGACCGCCTGGACGGCCGCGATCGCCACCACCGCGACCCGCAGCACCGCCTCGTCGGGGCCGGCTCGCAGCCGCCCCGCCGCCCCCCAGATCGCACTCATGTGGCCGGACTATATGACAGTTCGGCCACTACCGGATTTTTCTCCGCACTGCTCCCTGTTCAGGGCCCTTACTCGCTGGTAGCGTCCCGCGAACAGACCGGGAGGGGTTGTTGTGGGGAATCGCAGTCGTGCGCTGGTGATCGCACTCGGGATCTTCTTCGTGGGGATCGCGGCATTGGCCAAGTTCTACGCGTATCCGACGCTGTCGGTGGCGCCACCGGACCAGGTCGCGCACACCGTCTCGGAAGGGCCGGACGCTACCTTCTTCAGCGCCAAGGAGCTGAAGAAGAAGGAGCACGAGACACTCGAGGCACGCCGTACGGTCCGCGGGGACGTGAAAGCGGCCGAGGAGATCAGCAAGAAGCTGGACCGCAAGGTGGTCGTCTTCGACACCGCGGTGGTGACCGACAACACGCAGAACTACCAGTTCCCTGACGACAAGTCGCAGACGGACAAGATGCCGCTGAGCTTCGTCCAGGAGCGGGTCGTGCTGGACGCGCACACCGGCGAGTCGGTGCGCTGGGCGGACAAGGACACCGGTGAGTACATCTCCACCACGTTGGAGAAGGCCGACCGCAAGACCGCCGAGAACGGCGGCGACCGGTTCTTCCACGGTCACGACGGGCTGGTGCTGAAGTTCCCGTTCGGGACGAAGAAGCAGACGTACCAGTTCTGGGACACGTCGACCCGCAAGGCCTGGCCGATGAAGTACGAGAGCACCACGCACCTGAAGGGGCTCGAGGTCTACAAGTTCGTCCAGGAGGTGCCGAAGCAGAAACTGGAGGCGGCCGAGCGGCTGAAGATCCCGGGGTCGCTGCTCGGCTCGGCCGAGCCGGCCGTCGAGGTGGACCGGATGTACCAGAACACCCGGACGCTGTGGATCGAGCCGGTCACCGGCGCCATCATCAAGGGCGAGGAGAAGCAGCTCGCCGAACTGCAGGCCGACGACGGCAAGAAGCTGACCGCGACCGAGGTGACGATCGCCTACGACGACGCGACCGTGCAGAAGAACGTCAAGGGCGCCAAGGAGAACGGCGTCGAGGAGGGCGGTTACCAGGCCAAGGCCGCGCAGCTGCACGCGATCGGCTTCTGGGTGCCGCTGTTCTCGCTGATCATCGGGCTGCTGTTGCTGGCGCTGGTGGTGTTCTTGCAGGTCCGGCCGCGGCCCGCTGCCGCTCACGCTCGGGCCGAGGCCACGGAACCGGACGAGAAGGACTAGTTCTTGCGGGCGGACCAGATCGCGGTACCGGGAACCAGCCGGCCGCGGTCTGGTCCCCAGCCGCCCCAGATGTTGTCGTTGCCGGCCGGCCACTCGGGTTCGAGTAGGTCGTCGATGACGAAGCCGGCGGTGGTGAGGGCGCGGATCCAGTCGCCGGTCGTGCGGTGGTGCTCGGCGTACACGGGAGTGCCGTCGGCGTCGACCTCGACGTACGGGGTGCGGTCGAAGTACGACTGAGTGATCCGGAGGCCGGCCGGGGTCGGGTCGTCCGGCATGCTCCATCTGATCGGGTGCGTCACCGAGAAGACGAGAAGGCCGCCGGGCTTGAGGGTCCGCGCGATCTCGCCGAGCGCCGCCTCCGCGTCGGCTACGAACGGCAGCGCGCCGAACGCCGAGCAGGCGATGTCAAAGGTGTTGCTCGCAAAGGGAATCGCGACCGCGTCGGCAGCAACGGTCCGTACTGCGGTCCCGGTACGCCGATCCAGCTCGCGCCCGACCCGAAGCTGCTCGACCGAGATGTCGAAGGCAACCACATTCGCGCCCTGCCCAGCCAACCACCGCGAGCACTGTGCAGCCCCGCACCCGACCTCGAGCACTCGCTTCCCTCGCACCGGTCCAAGCAACTGCGCCGCAGCCTCATCCACTCCCTCGGGAGACCAGATGAACTTGTCGTCCCCGAGGAACTCCCCATGCTCCTCGAGATACTCCTCGGCCGCCGAATCCCAGTAGGTCCGGCTGGCCCTGGACGTCTCCGACTCACTCAACTCCACCCGCTGCGGCTCCACCACCCGCGCAGCCTATCCGGCGGCGCGCGCGGCCAGCGCCCGGTTCATCGCCTCGAACTGGGGCTTGATGGTTTCGTTCAGCATGCTGACGGTGAAGGGGACGGCGATGCCGTTGAAGCGTTCTTCCTGGATGAGCTTCGAGCGGCCGCCCGGCAGCGGTTCGATCCGGAACGAGTGCTCGCCGTTGAAGATGCCGCCCGGGGGGATCTTGCCGATCCAGCGCAGCTCCTTGCCGGGGTCGACGGCGAGGAGTTCGGGGGTGAAGGTCGTTTCCTCGCCCTTGGTGTCCTTGAGGACGTTGGTGATGGTGGCGCCGGTCTTCAGGTCGCCGGTCGACGAGATGATGAATGGGTTCCAGTCGGGGTAGGCGGCGCGGTCCGCCAGCACCTTCCAGACCTCGTCGGGGGTTGCGTCGATCTCGATCTCGGTGTGCAGCACGGTGGTGTGGGCGATCGCGTAGACGCAGTAGCCGGCCAGCAGTACTACGACGGCGCCCAAGGCGGTCAGCACCCGTCGGCGTACGGGTGACTTCTTCTTGGCGGTGGTGGCGGTGGTCATCGTGGCTCCTCAGGGCCGAGGACGCTGCGGATGAGCGTCCTTGCGTAATCAGGGGTGAGCGGCTCGCCGGTGACGAGCAGGCGGTAGTAGAGGGGGCCGACCAGTTGGTCGACCAGCACGGCGGGGGAGACGTGGTCCAGGACGAGGCCTGCCTCCTGGGCCTTGGCGACCACGGCCGTGACGGCTCGGTGGCGCTCGGCCCACAGTGCGCGGACGCTTTCGCCGACGCGTGGTTCGCGGGCGGCAGCGGCGGCCAGGTCGGCGATCAGGGTCGCCGGGGTCGCGGCGAGATTGGCGGTGATCGTGGCGACGAGCTTGGTCAGGTCGCCGCGCGGATCGTCGGTCGGCTCGAACGGGACTTCCTCGCGCAAGTTGGTGATCAGCGCGACCACCAGCTCGGCCTTGGATGCCCAGCGCCGGTACAGCGTCGTCTTGGCGACACCGGCCCGCTCGGCGACCCGGTCGATCGACAGCGCGTCGTATCCGCCCTGGCGGATCTCTGCCGCCGCGGCCGCGAGCACTCTGCCCTCGACCCCGGTGTCGCGCGGTCTACCTCGTCCGGCCATCTCATCTCCTTTTACGATACTGCAGTAGCGTAATTGATCGACGGAAAGTTGTCAGCCCCCAGCTCTTGCCGAAAAGGTGAGTTTTCCTCAAGCTGACTCGTACTGTTACCGACCAGTCACTTAACGTTGAAGGCGGGCAGCATGCAGAAGAGATCAGTACGTGCTCGGATGGTCGCGGTACTCGCCGCGACCGGGTTGCTCGTGGCGGGGCCGGTCGCGGCTCAAGCGGCCACGGCTCGAGCGGCCGAGGCGCCGCCGCTCGTCTATGTCGCGATGGGTGACTCCTACGCCGCCGGCTCCCTGGTGTTGCCGGCGAAGGAGCTGTTCACCTGCGCGCGATCGGCGGTCAACTACCCGTCGCTGATCGCCAACCAGGTCCACCCCGCGACCTTCCGCGACGTCACCTGCGGCGGGGCCACGACCAACCACTTCGCGCAGCCGCAGCCCGGGATCATCACCGGGACGGCGGCACCGCAGTACGACGCGCTGAGCGCCGACACCACGCTCGTCACGGTCGGGATCGGCGGCAACGACATCGGCCTGGTCGGGCTCGCGGTCTCCTGCGTGAACCTGCTGCCGCAGCCGCTCGGGACGTCCTGCAAGGCGACCAACACCGCTGGTGGGCTGGACAAGCTCGCGCAGAAGATCGACGCGTTCGCACCGACGTACGGAACGGTGATCGAGCAGATCCGGCAGCGGGCGCCGCACGCGAAGATCCTGATGGTCGGCTACCCGACTGGGATCAAGAAGGGCGGCTGCTGGCCGGCCGTTCCGGTCTGGGCAGCAGACGCCGACTACCTGCAGTCGGCGCTGACGCGGCTGAACGTCCGGATGGCGGAGCAGGCACAGGCGCACGGTGCGACGTACGTCGATCTGGCGACGCCCAGCATCGGCCACGACATGTGCAAGGGCCTCGCGACCAGGTGGATCGAGGGGCTGATCCCGAACGTGGTGACGAACGGACTCGTCCCCCTGCACCCGAACGCGGCCGGCCTGCGTAATGCGGTACCGACCGTGATGGCAGCGGCCGGGCTCACGGCGAACTCCAAGGCCTGATCCGAAATCGTCCGTGCCGTGCGGCAGGATGCGCGGCATGGACGACTTCGGGGCGATCGCAGCCAGTGCGGTACCGCTGACCGGCGGCTACGGCGGGGAGACCTTCGCCGTGAGCGCCGGCGGTGAGGATGCCGTGCTGAAGCTGTACGGCAGGCGCCCGGCGCGCGCGGCGGTCGATGTCTCGCTGATGCGACTCGTGCGCGGACTGCTACCGGTGCCCCGGGTGCTGGACGCCATGCCTGAGCCTGCTGGCGACGGTGCTCCTCCTTATGTCTTGTACGAGCGGCTGCCCGGCGTGAATCTGGAGACCTATCTCGCGACGGCCGGCGACGCGGAGCGGCGGAGGGTGGGGGAGCAGCTCGGCGAACTCCTCGTGCGGCTGAGCGGGATGCCGTTCCTGAGCTTCGGCGACTTCGTCGGGCGGGAACTGGCGATCGAGCCGTTCGGGGTCGGCGACCTGGAGGAATTCTTCCAATCGCATGCCGGCGAGATCGGGCTGACGCGGGCGCAGGTCGACCGGTTCGCTGACGTGATCTTCGAGGTCGAGGAGCTGGCCGCGACCGGGGTGGACCGCTTCTGCCTGGTGCACAGTGACTTCAACCCGAAGAATCTGCTGGTCGACCCGGCGAACGCGGAGATCACGGGGCTGATCGACTGGGAGTTCGCGCATGCGGGGTCGGTCTACGCCGACCTGGGCAACCTGCTGCGGTTCAACACCGACCCGGTGCTCGCGGGGGCGGTGCTCGGCGTAATACGGGCCGGTTTCGACCTCGGGGACAGGCTGGTCGACCAGGCTCGGGCGGCGGATCTCTGGGCCCTGATCGACCTCGCGGCGAGGCCGGGGACCAACCCCGTGGCGGCCGCCGCGAACGCGTTGATCACCCGGATCTGCGACACGGGCGAGCTTGCGGGCGGCCGTCCGGACCCGGACGTCGTACATTGAGACCAGTGGCACGTCGAGAGACCTCGGCGGGCGGCCGGTCGTCACCGGGTGCCCCGGGTTGCCGTGCCCTCCGTCATACACGTATTCTGTGAGATGCGCTATGGGCCCGCGCGACCTCAGACGGAGCAGGCTCGTGCTCGCAGCAAGATGCGATCCAACGGTCATAACGCACCCGTACGACACCATCAGCCCACGGAGCAACTCACCACATGACGGCCAGCATCGAGGCACCTCTCGACCCCGCAGTACGCACCACCCCGCAGGTAGCGGTCAATGACATCGGGTCGGAGGAAGACTTCCTCGCGGCGATCGATCTGACCATCAAGTACTTCAACGACGGCGACATCGTTGAGGGGACCATCGTCAAGGTCGACCGGGACGAGGTTCTCCTCGACATCGGTTACAAGACCGAGGGCGTCATCCCGTCGCGCGAGCTGTCGATCAAGCACGACGTCGACCCGAACGAGGTCGTCAACGTCGGCGACCACGTCGAGGCCCTGGTTCTCCAGAAGGAGGACAAGGAGGGTCGCCTGATCCTCTCGAAGAAGCGCGCCCAGTACGAGAAGGCCTGGGGCACGATCGAGAAGATCAAGGAAGAGGACGGCGTCGTCACCGGTACCGTCATCGAGGTCGTCAAGGGTGGACTCATCCTGGACATCGGCCTCCGCGGCTTCCTGCCCGCCTCGCTCGTCGAGATGCGTCGGGTCCGCGACCTCCAGCCGTACGTCGGCCAGGAGATCGAGGCCAAGATCATCGAGCTCGACAAGAACCGCAACAACGTGGTTCTGTCGCGTCGCGCCTGGCTGGAGCAGACGCAGTCCGAGGTGCGGATGAACTTCCTCACCCAGCTGCAGAAGGGCCAGATCCGCAAGGGTGTCGTCTCCTCGATCGTCAACTTCGGTGCGTTCGTGGACCTCGGCGGCGTCGACGGTCTGGTGCACGTCTCGGAGCTGTCCTGGAAGCACATCGACCACCCGACCGAGGTGGTCGAGGTCGGCCAGGAGGTCACCGTCGAGGTGCTGGACGTCGACATGGACCGCGAGCGCGTCTCGCTGTCGCTGAAGGCGACCCAGGAAGACCCGTGGCAGCAGTTCGCCCGGACCCACCAGATGGGCCAGATCGTGCCCGGCAAGGTCACCAAGCTGGTTCCGTTCGGTGCGTTCGTCCGGGTCGAGGAGGGCATCGAGGGTCTGGTGCACATCTCCGAGCTGGCCGAGCGTCACGTCGAGATCCCGGAGCAGGTCGTTCAGGTGAACGACGATGTGATGGTCAAGATCATCGACATCGACCTCGAGCGTCGCCGGATCTCGCTGTCGCTGAAGCAGGCCAACGAGGGTGTCGACCCGGTCTCCGACGACTTCGACCCCACGCTGTACGGCATGGCGGCGACGTACGACGACCAGGGCAACTACGTCTACCCCGACGGCTTCGACCCGGAGACGGGCGAATGGCTCGAGGGCTTCGACGCTCAGCGCGAGGAGTGGGAGCGGCAGTACGCCGAGGCCCACACGCGCTGGGAGGCCCACAAGAAGCAGATCGAGGACGCCAAGACCGCGGACGTCGAGGCCGGCGAGGCCTCCACGTACTCCTCGGCCACCGGCGGCGGAGCTGCCGCAGCGAAGGACGACGCTCCCGCCGAGGGCGCGCTCGCTTCCGACGAGGCGCTCCAGGCTCTCCGCGAGAAGCTGACCGGCCAGGGCTGATAGCCACCCGGTAAGTACCTGCAGGACCCGAGACCCCCACACCCCCGTACTGGGTGTGGGGGTCTCGTCCTTGTACGGTGCTTGCGTGCTGAGAGTCGGATTGACCGGAGGGATCGGGTCGGGCAAAAGCTCGGTGTCGGCGCGACTGGCCGCTCGTGGAGCCGTCGTGATCGACTCGGACCTGCTGGCCCGCGAAGTGGTTGCCAGGGGCACCGATGGGCTGGCCGAGGTGGTGGAGGTGTTCGGGGACGTACTGACGGCCGACGGGGACCTGGACCGGCCGGCGGTCGGGCGGATCGTGTTCGGGGACGAGGTCGCCCGGCGCAAGCTGGAGGCGATCATCCATCCGCGGGTGCGGGCCCGGGCCGCCGAGATCGAGAGCTCGGCGCCGGCCGACGCCGTTGTGGTGCACGACATTCCGCTGCTGGTGGAGACCGGGCAGGGGGGCAACTTCGATCTGGTGCTGGTGGTCGATGTGCCGCAGGAGGTACAGGTCGAGCGGCTGACCCGGGACCGCGGCATGACAGAGGAGGAAGCGAAGGCTCGGATCGCCAGCCAGGCAACGCGGGAGCAGCGGCTCGCGGTCGCGGACCTGGTCGTCGACAACGCCGGCAGCCTCGAGCAGCTGGACGCCCGGATCGCGGAGCTCTGGCCGGGACTGCTGAGCCGAGCAGGACACGGTCCGGCCACGAAAGGATGACCCTTGGGCCCGAAATGATGATTCCGGGCCGAGCTGTTGGAGAATCTTCCCGGTCCGCAAGTCCAAGGTTGGGAGGGTGGCGTGGAGTGTCCGCGCTGTAGCTCTGACGTCCCCGAGGTATCGCATTTCTGCCACCACTGTGGCAATGATCTGCAGACCGGGGACGCCGAGCGCAAGAAGGCCTATGCGGCCAGACCGGACGAGCCGGTGGCTTCGTTCAAGCTGGTCTCGACGATCATGCCGCAGGGCGCGGGCCGTCAGCCGTACACCTACCGGGTTGCGCTGGGCATCGCCTTGCTGCTGACCGTGGTGACGGCGGCGCTGGGCGCGCTGCCGGTCGCGATCATGATCGCCGCCTTCGCCATCCCGATCGTCTACATCCTCTACATCTACGACGTGAACCTGTGGGAGGACGAGCCGGTCCCGGTGGTCGCCGCGGCGTTCGTGCTGACCGGCGTACTGGCCGCGGTGTTCACCTGGTTGTGGTCCGACCGGATCGGCCTGTCGACCGACCTGATCGGTGGCAACTCGGGCAGTCCTTCCGGGAGCGACCTGCTGATCCTGGTGCTGCTGGTCCCGGTCGTCTCGGAGCTGATCCGGCAGATCGGCCCGCTGTACCTCGCCTCGCGGCCGCGGTACGACGACCTGATGGACGGCTTCACGTTCGGCGTGGTGGCCGGGGTCGGCTTCGCTTGTTTCGAGACGCTCGTCCTGCACTGGGGCTGGATCAGCGGCGGCTTCGCCGGTCCGGGCAGCAGCGCCGGTACCTGGATCTCGGTCGTCCTGCTGCAGGGGTTCGTGAAGCCGCTGATCTACGGCTCGGCGACCGGGCTCGCGGTGGCGGAGTTCTCCGGGCTGGGGGAGAAGTACGACGGCTTCACGCCGCGCTGGGTGGTCGGTCTGATCCAGGCGATGCTGGTGAACGCGCTGTTCCAGGGCGGTGTGTACCTGCTCGGCTTCGTCGGCGGGCACGGCTCGACGATCGGTGCCGTGCTCGGTGTGCTCTGGGGTCTGGTGCTGCTCGGGGCGTTGATCATCCGGGTCCGGACGGTGCTGCACAAGGGTCTGCTGGAGGCGGCGCTGGAGTCGGCCGCCCGGGGTGGCTCGAACCATGCGTCGGGTGAGCTGGCGTTCTGCTCGCGGTGTGAGATGCCGCTGCTGCCGCACTCGGACTTCTGTTCTGCTTGTGGCAACTCGGTCCGGTCGGTGCCGAAGTCCGAGCGCGGCGTGGCACTGCAGACTGGGGAGACGCAGGCATGAGCAACCAGCAACCGCCGTACGGCGGCCAGCCAGGTCAGCAGCCGCCGCAGGGACCGCCGCAGGGACCGCCGCCGGGTTATGGCCGGCCGCCGCAGGGTCCGCCGCACGGCTATGGACCGCCACCTGGCTACGGCCAGCCGCCATACCAGGGCCCGCCGCCTCCGCAGGGTCCGCCTCCGCAGGGACGGCCGCCGCAAGGGCCGCCGCCTGCGTATGGGCAGCCTGGCCAACCGCCGTACCAGGGCCCGCCTCAGCAGCAGTACCCGGGCCAGCAGCCGGGCTACCCCCAGCAGCCGGGCTACCCGGGCCAGCAGCAGTGGAGCCCGCAGTACGCCGGTGGTGGTGGTAAGGGTCCGAACAAGATCCTGCTGCTCGCCGGTGGAGGTCTCGCCGCGGTAGCGCTCATCGGTGTCGTGCTGGCCTTCGTGTTCGGCGGTAACGACGACAAGAAGATCGACGCGTCGCCGAGCGTGCCCACCGCCACCCAGCCGACCACTGAGCCGAGCACCGAGCCGAGCAACGAGCCCAGCACGCCGGCCGACGACACCGGCATCGACGTGGCCGAGGGCGTCCGCGTGACCCCCGCGCCCGGCTACAAGCGTGAGTCCCTGGCCAAGTACACCGGCGTCTACCTGCTCAACAAGGGCGAGGCGTACTTCATGGTGAACGCCTTCAAGCCGAACCCGGGCGAGACCCCGGCGTCGGCGCTGGCGAAGCTGTTCACGGTCGAGACGAAGGGCCTGGACCAGGTCAAGAAGAACAAGCCGTTCGAGAGCTCGCCCACCACCGGCAAGGTCAAGTACCTGGCGTCGCAGACCTACAGCGCGGTGTCGACGAGCCAGAGCGGCACGCTCAAGGTGGTCGGCCTGGTCGGTGTCATCCAGCGTGAGGACGGCGTCCTGACGATCATTCAGGTGTACGGCCGCGAGGACAAGAAGGACGCCGTCCAGAAGGCCGTCACCACGATGCTGGATTCGGTGATCAAGAGCCAGTGAACAACAAGCGCGACAAAGGCCAGCCACCCAGCAATCCATGGGTGCGGAAGACCGACGAGGAGGGCGAGGAGTCCACCACCCCGGAGCCGGAGCTACCGCCGTCTCCCTGGTCGCTGGAGGTCCCCGCCCGCCCACCGTCCCCCTGGGACACGCCAGACGCCGGTACTGCGGGCTCTGCGCCATCCACGTGGGATGCAGCGGGCACTACTCCAGCAGCGACGAGCGGCACCGGAGTACAGGGTGCTAGTCAGACCGATGCGCCGTGGGGTGACAAGGTCGGCCCGCCGTCTCTGCGTCGGCCTGAGCCGGTCAAGAAGGGGTTCAAGCTGCCGCCGGTGGTGATCCCCATCGCTGCGGGGCTCGCGGTCGTAGTACTGGTCGCTGTTGCGCTTGTCCTGCTGACCGGGGGAGACGACAAGAGCGCCGATCCAGGCCCGGTCCCCACGGTCACGCCGACACCGTCGTACACGCCGCCCTCGAACGCGTTGCCGGTGCAGTTCGGCGTCTCGATCGTGCCGGCCCCGGGCTGGAACGTGGTCGCCAAGGAGACGAACGGCAAGCAGGTCGCCATCTACGGGCCGGATGGAGCGCCCCGGGCGTTCCTGTGGGTGCGGCAGAAGCAGAACGTCACCGCGAACGCGTTCGTGGTCGGCATCGTCGAGGGCGAGACCAAGGACAAGATCGCCAAGCTCGACAACGTACGGAACCTGCAGTGCCCCAAGGACGTCTTGGTGGAGTGCGTTGCGCTCTCCTACACCATCACCCCGACGCCTGGTGCGTCGATCAAGGGCGACGTGGAGGTGTACCGGCGCAAGGACGGCGTGGTCACCGCGCTGGACTACCAGGCAGGGGCCGACTTCGTCGCGACCGCCGATCCAGCGGTGAAGGCGATGAAGCAGTCGGTGCTCGACAGTCTTTGAGTGAGAGGCGAACATGAGCCAGCAGCAGTACCGAACCCCGCCGCCTCCGCCCGTCCAGGGCGGATGGGGTCCGGGCCCGATCGGACCTCAGTTCCGGCCGGCCAAATCGTCGAAGACGCAGTGGATCGTGATGGGCTGTGCCGTGCTCGCGGTGTTGCTGATCGCGATCGGTGTGGTGCTGATGGTGACCGGCAAGGACGACGACACCGCCGGTACGCCGGTGGCCGGCGCGACCCCGGAGCCGGTCGGCACACTCTTCACACCGTCACCGACGGCTGCGCCGAAGACCAAGGGCCCGTTCGACGTCGGTGTCGAGGTCGGCAAGGGCGTCTGGTTCACGCCGGCGAAGGGGTGGCTGCAGGGGCCGGACAAGACGGTCGGCGGGCAGTATTGGATCCTGCAGGAGAACCGGCAGGGCGGGAAGCGGCGTGGGTTCATCGACGGGTATTTCTGGGTCCGGCAGACGCAGCTGTACGACGCGAAGGCGTTCGCCGAGCACCTGGTCGACATCGAGTCGAACGGGTACAAGAACGTCAAGATCGGTCGCGGAACCGCGCTGGAATGTGCGGTGCCGGCGCTGAAGTCCTGCTACACGATCACCTACACCGCGGACGTGCC
This sequence comes from Kribbella sp. NPDC051718, assembly GCF_040681515.1. Lineage (NCBI taxonomy): Bacteria > Bacillati > Actinomycetota > Actinomycetes > Propionibacteriales > Kribbellaceae > Kribbella > Kribbella sp. NPDC051718. The sequence goes on from NZ_JBFAYZ010000003.1 coordinate 840,241, forward strand.
GACCAAAAGCGGGAAGCTGCTGCCGTTCAAGGGCTTCATGACGGCGTACGAGGACCAGTTCGGGCAGGTCACGGCGACCGACGTGGGGCTGGAGACGAGCGTCTACGACCGGCGGGCGAAGGATCTGGCCGCGATGAACGAATCCGTGGTGAAGAGCTACACCTGATGTCCGCCCTGGGCTGATTTTCGGAAACTGTCGGCGGCGGGTCGTACGGTGGTGGTCATGAGACAGGTCACCGATCTCCAGCGTATGGTCGCGCCCCTCAAGGTCGTGTCCGACTTCGATCCGGCCGGCGACCAGCCGGCCGCGATCGCCGAGCTCGAGCGCCGGATCAACGCGGGCGAGCAGGATGTGGTGCTGCTGGGCGCCACGGGTACGGGCAAGACGGCCACGATGGCGTGGCTGGCGGAGAAGATCCAGCGGCCGATGCTGATCCTGCAACCGAACAAGACGCTGGCCGCCCAGTTCGCGACCGAGCTGCGGCACTTCTTCCCGGAGAACGCGGTCGAGTACTTCGTCTCGTACTACGACTACTACCAGCCGGAGGCGTACGTCCCGCAGACGGACACCTACATCGAGAAGGACTCCTCGATCAACGAGGAGGTCGAGCGGCTGCGGCACTCGGCGACCTGGTCGCTGCTGACCCGGCGCGACGTGGTCGTGGTGGCGACCGTCTCCTGTATCTACGGTCTGGGCTCAGCCGATGAGTACCTGAACCGGATGATCCACGTGAAGGTCGGCGACGAGATGGACCGCGACGGTCTGCTCCGCAAGCTGGTCGGCGTGCAGTACGCGCGCAACGACCTGGCCGGCACCCGCGGCACCTTCCGGGTCCGCGGCGACACGCTCGAGGTCTTCCCGGTCTACCAGGAGCTGGCGGTCCGGGTGGAGTTCTTCGGCGACGAGATCGAGCGGGTGATGACGCTGCACCCGTTGACCGGCGAGATCCTCAGCGAGGAGAACGAGCTCTACATCGGTGCCGCGACGCACTACGTGACGGCGCCGGAGAAGATGGAGCGCGCGATCACCAGCATCGAGGCCGAGCTCGAGGAGCGGCTGGCCGAGCTGGAGCGCGGCGGGCAACTGCTGGAGGCCCAGCGGCTGCGGATGCGCACGACGTACGACATCGAGATGATGCGCCAGATCGGCACCTGCTCGGGGATCGAGAACTACTCGCGGCACACGGACGGGCGCGAGCCGGGGACGGCGCCGCACTGCCTGCTGGACTACTTCCCCGAGGACTTCCTGCTGGTGATCGACGAGTCGCACGTCACCGTGCCGCAGATCGGCGGGATGTACGAGGGCGACATGTCGCGGAAGCGGACGCTGGTCGAGCACGGCTTCCGGTTGCCGTCGGCGATGGACAACCGGCCGCTGCGCTGGGAGGAGTTCCTGGAGCGGATCGGCCAGACGGTGTACCTGTCGGCGACTCCGGGGCAGTACGAGCAGGACAAGTCGGACGGGCACGTCGAGCAGATCATCCGGCCGACGGGTCTGATCGACCCCGAGGTGATCGTGAAGCCGACCAAGGGCCAGATCGACGACCTGATCCACGAGATCCGGCTCCGGACCGAGCGCAACGAGCGGGTGCTGGTCACCACGCTGACCAAGAAAATGTCGGAGGACCTGACCGACTACCTGCTGGAGATGGGCATCCGGACTCGCTATCTGCACAGCGAGGTGGACACCCTGCGCCGGGTCGAACTGCTCCGCGAGCTGCGGATGGGTGAGTACGACGTACTGGTCGGCATCAACCTGCTGCGTGAGGGCCTCGACCTGCCGGAGGTGTCGCTGGTCGCGATCCTCGACGCGGACAAGGAAGGCTTCCTACGCTCGGGCCGGTCACTGATCCAGACGATCGGCCGCGCGGCCCGAAACGTCTCGGGTGCGGTCTTCATGTACGCCGACAAGATCACCCCGTCGATGGAGCAGGCGATCGACGAGACCAACCGTCGTCGCGCCATCCAGGTCGCGTACAACACCGCCAACGGCGTCGACCCGCAACCGCTCCGTAAGAAGATCGCCGACATCACCGACATGCTGGCCCGCGAGGACGCCGACACCGCCGAGCTCCTCGGCAACGGTCGCACCCAATCCCGTGGCAAGGCCCCCGTCCCCGGCGGCGGCAAACTCAAGGCAGGCGAGAAGGCCCGCGAACTGGCCGGCGGCCTCCCGTCCTCCGACCTGGCAGACCTGATCCAGCAACTCACCGACCAGATGCACAACGCAGCCGCCGAGCTCCAGTTCGAAGTAGCCGCCCGCTACCGAGACGAAATCTCCGAGCTCAAGAAGGAACTCCGCCAAATGCTCAACGCCGGCGCCAAGTAGTTCAGCTGACGTTGCGCTGGGGGGACTCGTTGACGGTGAGGGTGAAGATGTCCGGTCGGCTGTAGTGGCCGACCGGATCGAAGTCGAGGAAGCCCCGATCTCGGTCGGAGAGGTCTAGTTCGGCTAGGAGGACAGTTTCGCCGGCCCGGGCTGGGCCGGCGAGGATCTCGCCGAGTGGCGAGATGATGGTGCTGCCGCCGTTGATGAGGATGGTTTCGGGGGAGTCGCCTTGGATGGGGTGGACGTCCTCGGGGAGGTCGGCGCGGGTCAGGTATTGGTTGGCGCTGATGACGAAGCAGCGGCCTTCCAAGGCGATGTGGCGCATCGTCGACTGCCACTGGTCGCGGTCGTCGACGGTGGGGGCGCACCAGATGTCGATGCCTTTGGCGTACATGGACTGGCGGAACAGCGGCAGGTAGTTCTCCCAGCAGATGGCGGCGCCCAGTACGGCGTACTCGGTGCGGACCGCGGGCATGGTCGAGCCGTCGCCTTGGCCCCAGAGGTAGCGTTCGGCGGCTGTTGGCAGGAGTTTGCGGTGCTTGGCTACCAGGCCGTCGGTGGCGGTGAAGAAGAGCGCGGTGCAGTAGAGGGTGCCGCCGTCGCGTTCGATCACACCGACGACCAGGTCGACGCCTAGCTGGGCGGACAGCTCCGCCAGTCGGGCGGTTTCGGGGCCTGGTACGGCGATCGCTGCTTCGCGGTAGCGGCGGAAGAGGTCGCGTCCTTCGGCCGACCGTGACCCGACCGTCACGCCGAAGTCGATGCCCTTCGGATAGCCACCGATGAACGCCTCCGGCAGCACCACCAGCCGGGCGCCGCCCGAGGCTGCCTCCCGGATGAAGTGCTCGGCTTTCGCCATGGTGGCAGGAGTGTCGAAGAGAACAGATCCGGCCTGAACAGCAGCTACGACGACGGATGCCATGCCGGGAGAGTACGCCGTCGAAGGGCACCGGTCGGCGAGTCGGTACGAGGTCCTGGCGGCGGCCCTACGCTCGATCGATGAGCACTCAGGAACTGGCCGGTCAGCGGGCCCTCGTCACCGGAGCCACGTCGAGAATCGGGCGTGCCATCGCCCGCAGTCTGGCGGCCGCCGGAGCGGAGGTCGTCGTCACCGGGCGACGCGCCGAACTCGGCGCCGAGACGGTCGGGCTGATCGAGAGCGATGGCGGTCGGGCGACGTTCGTACCGGCTGATCTCGGCGAGCTGGACGACCTCGAGCGGCTGACCAGCGAGGCCGGCGACATCGGGATCCTGGTCAACAACGCCGGGTTCTACCCGATGGTTCCGACCGTGGCGTTGACGGCCGCGGAGTACCAGCGGGTGTACGACGTGAATCTCCGCAGCGCGTACTTCCTGACCGCCGCCATCGCTCCACGCATGGGCCTGGGGAGCGCGATCGTCAACGTCTCCTCGACCGGTGCGCAGATCGGGATGGCGATCGCCGCGGGCTACAGCGGCAGCAAGGCGGCGCTGGAGTCGATGACCAGGTCGTGGGCGGTCGAGTTCGGGCCGGCCGGGGTGCGGGTGAACGCGGTCTGCGCCGGCATGATCCGGACCGACAAGCTGCTGGAGATCCTGCCGGAGGAAGGCATGCAGCAGGTGAGCGCACCCTGGCCGCTCGGTCGACCGGGCACGCCGGAGGAGATCGCCGAGGTCGCGCTGTTCCTCGCCTCACCGCGCGCCAGCTACGTCACCGGCGCGGTCGTGGTAGCTGACGGCGGCCAGATCATCTCCTAGCCTGCAGGTATGAGACTGACCGCGGCGGACCTGCTGGAGCACTGCCTGGCGAAGCCGGGAGCTTGGCAGGACGAGCCGTGGGAAGGGGACGTCGTCGCCAAGGTGGGGGACAAGATCTTCGCGTTCCTCGGGTCGGGGACCGCGGTGGGGGTGAAGTGCGGCAACAACCGGGAGGAGGCCGACGAGCTGGTCGACACCTATCCGGAGGATGTCAGCAAGTCGGCGTACATCGGACGGTCGGGGTGGAACACGGTTCGGCTGGGCGGGTCGGTGCCCGATGACGAGATCCTCGAGCTGGTCGACACGTCCTACGAGACGATCGTCGCCAAGCTGCCGAAATCAAAACGGCCACCGGTTCGATAGGTGGGTTCGATTTGGAAACTTGGACATCGATCGGTCAGAATAGAGGTGTTGAAGGGGAGTATTCCTTTCGCGGCGGTATCGTCATCACGGTCAAGGGTTCGTCCCCACGCCCGGTGCCGCCGGCCAGGCCCGACTGATCGAGCCAGGCGGAAGAGACCTTCGGAGTCCGATTCTCGTCTGAGCTCCGGAGGTTTCCTGTGCACGTTGCCGACTACGTCTGGTACATCACCGTCGGGGTGCTGCTCGCCCTGCTGGCCTTCGATGTCTTCATCATCGGCCGCCGCCCGCACGAACCGAGTACCAAGGAATCGGCCCGGGCGATCGTCTTCTACGTCTCCCTCGCCGTCGTCTTCGGGCTCGGCGTCTGGGTCTTCTCCGGCGGCGAGTACGCCGGCGAGTTCTTCGCCGGCTGGCTCACGGAGTACAGCCTGAGCGTCGACAACCTGTTCATCTTCCTGATCATCATGGCCAGGTTCCAGGTGCCCAGGAAGTACCAGCAGACCGCATTGCTGGTCGGCATCATCCTGGCGCTGTTCTTCCGCGGCATCTTCATCGCCGTCGGCGCGGCCGCGATCAACGAGTTCTCCTGGGTGTTCTACCTGTTCGGCGCGTTCCTCGTGTACACGGCGATCCACCTGGCCAAGCAGGGTGAGAACGACGACGAGGACTACAAGGAGAACGCGGTCATCCGGTTCGCCAAGAAGCGGCTGAACGCGACCGACGAGTACAACGGCGTCAAGCTCACCGTGAAGCAGAACGGCAAGCGGCTCGTCACCCCGATGGCGATCGTGATCATCGCGCTCGGTACGACGGACCTGCTGTTCGCGCTCGACTCGATCCCGGCGATCTACGGGCTGACCCAGGAGCCGTTCCTGGTCTTCACCGCCAACGTGTTCGCGCTGATGGGTCTGCGGCAGCTGTACTTCCTGCTCGGCGATCTGCTGCGGCGGCTGGTCTACCTGTCGCTCGGGCTGTCGGTCGTACTCGCCTTCATCGGCGTGAAGCTGGTCCTGCACGCGATGCACGAGAACGAACTGCCGTTCATCAACGGCGGCCATCACATCGAGTGGGCGCCCGAGATCCCGATCTGGGTCTCCCTCGGCTTCATCATCGTCACCCTCGGCATCACGACCCTGCTCAGCCTCCACAAGTCCCGCAACATGGCGACGTCGCCCGCAGTCGACGCGCCCGAGTCCGAGACGCCGACCTCGGCAGCTGCGCAAGCCGGCGGCGGCGAACTCGACGAGGCGACCCGCGCCCAACTCGAGGGTCTCCAAGAGCCCGAGCAGTCAGACACCAAGAAGTCCTAGCCAAAAGCCAAAGCACCGGCGCCCGATCCCCTGCGGGGATCGGGCGCCGGTTGTTGTTCGGAGGAGCACCGCCACGGTGGTCCAGGCAGCACGCCTCGCTTCGCTCGGTGGCTGCCTGGGCAGGAGGTGAGCGCCCGGCGGCAGGCTGTTGGGTGGTGGGTTAGAGGCGGGCGGTGGTTACCAGGGTTTGGCGGCGTTCTGGGAGTAGGGGTTCGTTTTCTAGGCGTTTGCCGGTTTCTGAGGCGTGGAGCATGCCGGCGGGGGAGACGAAACCTACGTGGTGGACCTTCTGGCCGGGGCGGCCGAAGAAGTAGAGGTCGCCGGGGTGGGCTTCGTCGGTGGGGATGTGTTCGAGGGCGTCGCACTGGTCGTGGGCGTCTCGGGGGATTCGCTGGCCGAGGACGCGGCTGACGGCGTGGACCAGGCCGGAGCAGTCGAGGCCGTAGGTGGAGGTGCCGCCCCAGAGGTACTCGAGGCCTAGGAAGAGTGAGCCCAGGCGGATGCGGTCCTCGGGTGATGCGGGGGAGTCCACGGGACGCAGCGCAGAGTCTGCAAGCCAGCCGGAGCCACCGTCGGGCAGTGCGACGCGGGTGTAGCCGTCGGCATGGTCGACTGACGCCAGTACGGTCGCAAAGGACAGGTCAGCCAGATGACCGGCGCCCGGCTCGGCGAACAGTTGAGCAGTCGGCACAGTGACGGCGACCGGTGCAGTGGCAGCGCCCGGCAGCTCACCGAGATGGCTCGACGGCACCCACCCCGGATAGCCGAGGTCGTCGGCCGACGACGGCTGCCACGGCGCGATGATCTCGGACCACCCGTCGCGTTCGGACCGTACGAGCACCGGCTCGGCGAACAGCAACTGGGTGAGCGTCCGGCCGTGCAGGCCGAGCCGGGTCTCGGTGTCCATGGCCTTCGCCCAGGCGGCGACGTCAGGCTGGGCGGCGATCGCAGGCGCGTCGACGTCCCGTGGCGCATCCGGTGAAGTCCAAACGGTACTCACCGGTACTTTGGCGGAAACTAACTTCATAGCGTCAAGCCTGTCACGCCGAGTCCAGCCGCCGTCGGCAGGTGGATCACCGAGCCCTCATATCGCACCCCGCCGACCACCGGCGCCGACCTCAACCACCAGGCCGCGTCGAGGTCATTGACCGCCGTAGTCGGGTACGCCGCGACAAGCGCAGCCGCCGCCCCGATCCCCACGTGACTCTCCATCATCGACCCCACAATCGCCCCAAGCCCGTGCTCCCGAGCCAACTCGAGCAGCGTCCGGGCGGTCGCCAGCCCACCACACTTGGCGAGCTTCACATTGACCAGATCAGCCGCGCCATGCCGGATCACCGCGACCAGATCCCGTACTCCGTACACCGATTCATCAGCCAGAATCGGCGTACTCACCCGATCAGTGATCCACGCCATCCCCTCCAGATCGGCCGCGACCACCGGCTGCTCGACCAGCTCGATATCGCACCCCGCATCCTCCAGAGCACGAATCGCGTTCACCGCGTCCCGCCGGCTCCACCCCTGATTCGCATCGAGCCGCAGCCGCGGATCCGGCCCGATCGCCTCCCGCACCCGGCGTACCCGGTGGAAGTCAGCCGCAGCGTCACCCGTCCCGACCTTCACCTTCAACACGTCGAACCCGTCAGCGATCCGATCTATCGCCGACGCCGCCAACTCTTCGGCATCCCCGACCGACAACGTCACATCCGTCCGCACCGACGAAACGGTCGACCCGAGGAACCCATGCAAGGTCTGCCCCCGTCGACGCGCCACGAGATCATGCAGAGCGACATCCACCGCCGCCTTGGCCCCGAAGTTGCCCTGCACGGCCGCTTGGATCCGGCGCAACGCCTCGGTGAAGTCGTCCGGTTCCAGCCCGTCGAGCGCGGCCGCGATCGGACCTTCGACGCAGGCCTGCGCGCCGGCCAGCGATTCGCCGGTCACCTTCCAGACCTGAGGCGCCTCGCCCCAGCCGCTCAGCTCGCCGTCCGTCAGCTCGACGAGCAGGGAGTCGGCGCTGGTCGCAGTACGGAGTGCTGTGATGAACGGGGTGTGCAGCGGTGCGGAGATCAGGTGCGTGGTGAGTTTCACCGGATCGCCTCCAGATCGTGTCGATGGGTCCAGGCCTCAAGTGCGATCTCGGCGATCAACCGCTGCGCCTCGGAATCGGGCAGCTCGGACGTCGTGCAGACCACGAGCACGAAGGCGTCGGCGTCGGAAGGCCGGACGATGCCACCGTCGTGCCGGATCCGGAGATCCCAGCCGTTCTTGTGCTCCACGCGTGTCCCCGACGGCAGCAAGGCCGGGATCTCGCCGTTCCAGGTATTTCCGGCGAGAAGCTCGCGCACATACTCACCCGATGCCGTCATGTCATTGCCCACAGCAACCAAGACGGCGGCGAGATCGGCCGGGCTCATCAAGTTGCTGATCCCCGCCGCCTGCGCTCCCGCGTCGTCGATGCCGCGCCGGATCACGCTGGCGCCGGATCCGTACTCGGCCAGCACGGCATTGGCCCCATCCACCCCGGTCTGCTCCAGGACCAGATCAGTCGCGAGATTGCTCGACCGAGTGATCATCTCTGTCGCCAGCCAGCCCAAAGTCACCTGCTCCCCGAGCCGCGTCCAGGTCGCCGGCGCCTCGTCCTCGGCCGGATTGACCCCGAACCGCCCACCCGCCGCCGACGCGAAGTCGTTGTGCACGGTCACCGCCTGGTCGAGCGCCAGCTCACCGGCCTCGACCAGCCGCATCATCGCGATCGCGACCGGCAGCTTCATCGTGCTCGCGGCGTAGTGCGTGCGCTCCGCGTGATGCCGCAGCACCGCTTTGCCGTCGAGCCGCCCCAGCCAGACACCGAACTCACCCCGCCCGTCGACCCCACGGAGTTGGTCTGCAATTCCCATGATCGTCACCCTTCCACACCGCGACCGTCCTTGAACTTGCCGGGCCTGGCAGACTTCGCGGAGTGTCGAGAGCGCTAGGACTTCTCCTCGGTTTCGCCGCCGATCGCTGGCTGGGCGACCCACGCCGCTTCCACCCGGTGGCCGGTTTCGGCCAGGTCGCCGGCCGGCTCGAGCGCACGCTGTACGCCGATTCACGCGCGGCCGGTACGAAGTACGCCGCCCTCCTCATCACCACGACCGCGACCGTAGGCGTGGCAGCCGAAAAGCTGACAGCCGGCCGCCCGATCGCGCGAACCGTGCTCACCGCCGCCGCAACCTGGGCCGTCCTAGGCGGCCGCAGCCTCGAGCGTGAAGCCGAAATCATGGCCGGCTACCTCGACGCCAAAGAACTCGAGGACGCCCGCGGCAGACTCAGCTACCTCTGCAGCCGCGACGCCACCGACCTCGAAGCCGACGAGCTCGCCCGCGCGACCGTCGAGTCAATCGCCGAGAACACCTCCGATGCGACCGTCGCCCCGCTCGTCTGGGGCGGCCTCCTCGGGATCCCCGGCCTGATCGGCTACCGCGCGGTCAACACGCTCGACGCCATGGTCGGCTACAAGTCGCCCCGCTACCGCAACTTCGGGTGGGCGTCGGCGCGACTCGATGATGCGGTCAACCTGCTGCCGGCGCGAGTGTGCGCAGTACTGACCGGCCTCGTCTCCGGGCGACCGGGGGAGTCGTGGCGCATCTGGCGACGGGATGCACCCGGCCATCCGAGTCCGAACGCAGGCCCGGTCGAGGCGTCCTTCGCGGGTGCGCTCGGCCTGCGACTGGGCGGGGTCAACTCGTACGGTTCCGAGGTCGAGGATCGGGGCACGTTGGGAGACGGCCTGCCACCGACGGTCGGCGACATCCGGCGTACGGCATCACTCGCGCGGCGCGTCGCCTACGCGTCGGCCGCGCTGGCGGCGATCGTGGCGTTGCGTCCGAAGCACCGTGGAAGGCGAGGGGAGCGGGCATGCATCTGACCCAGCGGCCGATGCGGATCGCGCTGATCCGGCACGGCGAGTCCGAGGCCAATCTCGACAAGCGGGTCTACGAGACCGTGCCCGACCACTCGGTCCCGCTCACCGCGCACGGGCACGAGCAGGCGGCCGCGGCGGGCAAGCAGTTGCGCGAACTCTTCGAGGGCGAGCCGGTACGCGTCTACGTCTCGCCGTACCTGCGGACGCTGCAGACGCTCGACTCGCTCGGGCTGGACGACCTGATCGGGGTCGCCCGGGAGGAGCCACGGCTGCGTGAGCAGGACTGGGCGAACTTCCAGGACACCGAGGACATCGCCCGGCAGGAGGCGCTGCGGGACTCGTACGGGCACTTCTTCTACCGGTTCACGCATGGCGAGTCCGGCTCGGACGTGTACGACCGGGTGTCGAGCTTCCTCGAGACGATGCACCGCGACTTCGAGACGCCCGACTCGCCGCGGAACGTGCTGCTGGTGTCGCACGGGCTGACGATGCGGCTGTTCTGCATGCGCTGGTTCCACTGGTCGGTGAAGTTCTTCGAGACGCTGCGCAACCCGGGCAACGCGGAGACACGGGTGCTGCTGCGGCAGCCGGACTTCCGGTACAAACTGGACCGGCCGTTCGAACAATGGACCCAGCACACTCCGACTGAACGGGAGCGATCGGCATGGTTGTAGAACAGTCTCGCGACGCGGCCGTCGAGTTGCTGGCCGCCTTGAGTCCGGAGCTGCGGGAGAAGGCGACCGCTCCCTTCGACACGCCTGACCACCAGGTGTGGACGTACCTGCCGGGCGATCGTCCCGGGGTGACGCTGGGGGAGTTGTCGGTCGAGCAGCGGCGGCTCGCGCTTCGGTTGCTGGAGATCGCGTTGAGCGAGCGCGGGCTGGCGGATGCGCGGTCGGTGATGTTCACCGAGGCGATCCGGCGGGGACTGCCGCAGGCCGAGCCGGGGTCGGCTGTGGATGTCGGGTCCGAGCAGCGGTACTTCCTGCGGGTGCTCGGCGATCCTGCTGGGATGGCCCCGTGGGCCTGGCGGCTCAACGGGCATCACATCGCGTTGCATGTGACGTTCGTGTCGGGTGCGATCGGGTTCACGCCGCAGTTCTTCGGCTCCGAGCCGGCGACGGTGTTGTCCGGGCCGCATGAGGGGTTGCGGACGCTGGCGGCCGAGCAGGATCTGGGGTTCTCGTTCCTGGATTCGCTGGAGGCCGGGCAGCGGGAGCTCGCGATCGTCTCCGACACGGCGCCGTCCGACATCCTGACCCGATATGACCCGGTGGCGGACCCCAAGGTATTGATGCGTGGGCTTCCGTACGGCGAGCTGACGCCAGAGCAGCGGCAACTCTTCAGCCTGCTGATCGGCCAATACATCGGCCGCGCCGCCGGCCCGATCGGCCTGCAGACGTGGCAGGACATCACGGAGCAGGGGATCGAGCGGTTGACGTTTGCGTGGGCCGGGGCGACCCGGCCGGGCGGCGGCCATTACTACTCGATCGCGGGGCCGACGTTCTTGGCGGAGTACGACAACACGCAGGACGACGCCAACCACATCCACTCGGTGTGGCGGGATCTGCGCAACGACTGGGGTACGGATCTACTCGCTGCTCATTACGCCGGGTACTAGACCGGCTTGCGCCAGACGGAGACGTGGCTTTCGCTGTCGGCGGTGAAGGGGGCTCGGTGCCAATCGGCGTACCGGGCCTCGAACTCGAGTCCGGCCAGCTGAGCCATCAGGTCGCACTCGGCAGGCCAGATGTAGCGGAAGTTGCCGGCTTCGTACCGGGTCGTGCCGTCGGGGTCGGTGAAGTAGTGGTGCGACGCGCAGGCCTGGGTCGCGAGATCGTACGTGTCGAAGACGAGATGTCCGTCGCCGATGCCCATCGGTACCGCGGATTGCCCCGGCGGCATCCGGCGGATCGCGGGCACCCACAGCTCGATGACGAAGCGGCCGCCCGGCTTGAGGTGGCGGGCCGCGTTGCGGAAGCACTCGACCTGCTCAGCCTGGGTCCGCAGGTTCGAGATGGAGTTGAAGACGAGATAGACCAGCTCGTACTCGCCGGGCACCTGCGTCGTCGCCATGTCGCCGATCACGACGGGGAGCGTCTGGTCCTTCTGTCGCAGCTGAGCCGCCATCGGCTCGGACAGCTCGATCCCGGTCACGGCGACGCCGCGAACCGCAAGCGGGATGGCCACCCGGCCGGTACCGATCGCGAACTCCAGCGCTGCGCCCTGGCCGGCCAGTTCTGCCAGGAAGCCGACCGTCGGTTCGATCACCTCCGGCTCGAACATCTCGGCGGACGACGCGTCGTACCGCGTCGCAGTGTCCTCGTCCCACACTTCGCTGCTGGTCATCGCCTGGCAGCCTGCACTGTCGGCGCCGACCATGTCCATCGAGTTTCCATGTCAAAGCCGCCCGACCGGCTCCGACTCTGCGGTAAAGCAACCTTTAAGGAGACAGATCATGGCGAAGGTACGCGTTCACAACTTCACGATCACCGTGGACGGCTATGCCGCCGGCCCGAACCAGCGGCTCGACAAACCGTTCGGGGACGGAATGGACGACCTGCACGGCTGGATGGAAGCGGCGATGGAGGCCGGCGCGACCGGTCTTGACGCCGAGCGGCTGAACCGGTGGAACGACAACGTGGGTGCCACGATCATGGGCCGCAACATGTTCGGTCCGCAGCGAGGCCCGTGGGAGGACGAGTCCTGGACCGGCTGGTGGGGCCCGAACCCGCCATACCACCACACCACCTTCGTCCAGACCCACCACCTCCGCCCAGACCTCCCGATGGAGGGCGGCACCACCTTCCGCTTCACCGACGCCCCGATCGAGAAGGTCCTCGACCAAGCCTTCCAAGCAGCCGACGGCCAAGACGTCGTCATCGCCGGCGGCGCCACAACGATCCAGCAATACCTCCGCGCCGGCCTGATCGACGAACTCCACCTGGTCATCGCCCCAGTCCTGGCCGGCACCGGCATCCGCCTCTTCGACAACCTCGACGACGCCCTCGCGCAGTACCGCGTCGCCGACCAAACCAGCTCCGCCACAGCCGGGCACGTGCAGCTGGTCCGCCGTTAGAAAGAATCCGGGGCTTGCCGGACAGGGATGGGTGTGACTTCTACGGTTGGGCGAGAGGATGTGCGGGTGCGCGAGGCTCGCTTTGAGGTGTTGGTGGGGGTGGTGGGGGCGCCTGTGCATCGGTATCTGGTGCGGCGGGCCGCTGCCGACGCGGTCGATGACGTGCTGGCGGAGACGATGCTGGTGTTGTGGCGGCGGCTCGATGACGTACCTGGGCTTGGCGACGGTACTGCGGTTGATCCGGACGAGGTGTTGCCGTGGTGCTACGGGGTCGCGCGTGGTTGTTTGGCCAACGCGCGGCGGGCGGAGGGGCGCCGGCTCCGGTTGGTGGAGCGGTTGGCTCGTACTGCTTCGGAGTTGCCAACGGCAACTACTGATCATGCTGCGCTGTACGAGGCGCTCAAGACTCTGGGCGAGCTCGATCGGGAAGTCGTGACGTTGTGGGCCTGGGAGGGGCTGGCGCCGCGGGGGATCGCGGAGGTGACCGGGTTGACCGCGAACGCCGTCAGCATTCGGTTGCATCGGGCAAAGAAAAAGCTGGCCGCGGTCCTCGGGCGAAAGAACGCGGTCGGTGCCGGACAGGAGAAGGGTAAAGGAGGGAGCGAGCTGTGAACGACGACGAACTGCTGGCCCAGCTGAAGGCCGCCGATCCGGCGAGGCACGCTCCCGAGCCGAACCTCGACCGCCTCCTGGAGGCCACGATGACCACCGACACCGAAACCCGGCCCACCCGCAACACCTACCGCCGCTGGCTGCCCGCGGTTGCCGCCGGCGTACTGCTCGCCGCCGGTGGAGTCGGCTGGGCCGTCGCCGGCAACTCCGGCAACGACAACCAGCCTGTGGCCGGTCCGCCGACCAGCGCTGTCAGCACGCCGAGCGTCCTCAAGCTGACCGTCGGCGCTGCGCCCAACGCCAAGTGCCGCGCGGTAGAGGTGGCAGACCTCCAAGGGATGGAGACCGCCTTCGAGGGCACCGCCACCGCCATCAAGGGCGAGCAGGTCACCCTCCACGTCGACCACTGGTACCGCGGCGGCGAAGCCACCACGGTCGAGGTCCAGTCCGACGCCGACGCGGTCACCACTCTGCTCGGCGTAGATTTCAAGGTCGGCGGCACCTACCTCATCACCGCGACCAACGCCCAGGTCAGCCTCTGCGGCGAGAGCGCCCCGACCAACCCGGAACTCCTCAGCCTCTACAAGCAGGCCTTCGGAGGCTGATCCTCAGGTGCCCGGCCGCTGCAACAGGTAGTCCTCGGCGCGCATCGAGGTAGCCGGCCTGACGTCTTCGGGGAGCAGTTCCCGCAGGTCGCGCTCGGTCAGCGTCTCGGGGTCGCGCAGGGAGAGCCGGGTCGCCTGGGTGGAGATGGCTTCCTCGAGCATGTTCCGGATGAACCGGCCGTTGCCGAAGTTGTGCCCACGCGGAGCGGCGGGGATGTACTTGCGAACCACAGCCAGGACCTCCTGGCTGTGGATCATCCCCTTCTGCTTCGCCTGCAACTCGAAGATGGCGACCAACTGGTCGGTGTCGTACTCGGCGAACGACAGCAGCTTCGGGAACCGCGACGCCAAGCCCGGGTTGGAGTCCAGGAACCGCTGCATCTCACGGTGGTACCCGGCGACGATCACGACGCACTCGTCGCGGTAGTCCTCCATCATCTTCAGCAGGGTGGCGACGGCCTCCATCCCGAAGTCACCGGGGTTGTTGTCCGGTACCAGGGTGTACGCCTCGTCGACGAACAGCAGCCCGCCGAGCGCCTCGCGGAACTTGGCGGCCGTCATCGGGGCGGTGGTACCGACTCCGGAGCCGACCAGATCCGATCGGTCGACCTCGACCACGTGGCCTTTCTCGAGTACGCCCAGCTCTTTGTAGATCTTGGCGAGCAGCCGGGCGATCGTGGTCTTGGCCGTACCGGGCTTGCCGACGAACACCATGTGCCGGGCCCGGTCCTGCGTCGGCAGCCCGAGCTCCTTGCGCCGCTGGTTGGTCCTGATCTCGGCCACCATCCGGCGCACGGAGTCCTTGATCGACTCCAGCCCGATCAAGGCCTCCAGCTCAGCCAACCCATCAGTCTGCTCAAGCTCCGCAACGACAGCCTGCCTCACCGGTGCCGCCTCCACCGCCGGTGCGCGCCCGCCGTCGAGGTGCTCGAAGAACGCACCGAGGTCGGGCACCTCCGGCTCCGGCCACGGCCCGTTCTCCAGTACGCCCGACAAATGCACCGACACTCGCGTAGCCGCCGCCACCCAGTACCGCGCCGGCACCCGCTGGTCCTGCGCGATCGCTCTGCCTAGCCAGTCAGCGTTGCGCCCCAACCAAGTCTGGGTTTCGAACCCGTCCCTCAGCTCAGCCAGCGCGCCCTCGACATCCCACCCCTCAGCGCCCAGGACCTGCCCGACCTCCGCAGGCTGTCCGCCGAGCCCGGTCGCCCGGATCAACCGCGCCAGCAACTGCGCGAACCCCGGCGCCTCATCGTCCACAACGACCGCCGACAACTTCGCGTGGGCATCCCGCAACGAGTCGAGCGAGTACCTGAGCGCCGCCTCGGAGCCACCGAGCTCCGGCAGTACTGCGCGCTCCGCGTCGCTGAGCACCGTCGTCCGCCAGAACTGCTCGATCGTCTCGTAATCGGCCGCGACATGCATCCGGGTCGCCTCGCGGTCGCCCAGCACCCGATCGAACCCAGCGGTCAACGCCTGCGCGCGAGCGGCCATCGGCGGAGCGTCGACGAACAGGCTCACCACGTCACGCGACAACTGCAATGCTTGCCGACGGCTCTCTTCGTTGAAGCCGCGCGCGCCCGACAACACCAGCAGCGGCCAGTCGGTCGCGGCGACGCGGACCACATGCCCGGCGCCGACCCAGCCCGACGGCCGATAGAAGTCCCGGGTCACGGCCGCGCTGACGTCGGCGTATTCGCCGCGGAGTACCGGAATCCAGCCGGTCAGCAGCGGCGCGATCTGATGCGCGAACCACACCGCCGCGGGCGTCCCGTCGACGAACTCCGGAAAGGCTCCCGGCCGCAACGCCTTCGGGTCGTCGGCCCAGGCGCGAAGCTGCCCCCGAACCCCGGCCAGCCAGCTATCCGGTACTTCCCAAGCCCGCTCAGCTGTGAGTACGTCGAGCAGGCGCGCTCTCCGGGTGTGCTGCTCCACGAACTTCCTCTCCTAGCCGACCATCAGGCCCGCTCACTTTAGTGCGTCAGGGTGCTTCACGTCTTGCGAATAGTTAACGGCTGCTGTAACTATTAATCCATGGAAGACGAAGTTGACCGCTTCTTCGAGGTACTGGCTGATCCGACGCGCCGGCAGGTCGTTCGGTTGCTGGGGGAGGGGCCGCGGCGGGCTGGTGAGCTCGCGATGGCAACCGGGGCGTCGGCGCCGGCGATGAGCCGGCATCTGCGGATTCTCCTGGCCGCCCGGGTGATCGACGACGAGCGGGTGCCGGATGACGCGCGGCTGCGGGTGTTCCACCTGCGGCAGGAGCCGATGGTCGCCGTACAGGCGTGGCTTGATCAGGTACAGGCGCATTGGCAGGAGCAGTTGGGGGCCTTCAAGAAGCACGTCGAACGAGAGGAGAGATCGTGACCAAGCCGTCCGCGTCCGCATCCGTCGAGGTCGCCACCGACCCAGCGACAGCCTTCCGGATCTTCACCGCCGAGATCGACTTGTGGTGGGTCCGCGGCCCCATCAACTTCTTCGACGCCACCCGCGCCATCGGCATGCAGATCGAACCAGGCCTCGGCGGCCGAATCCTCGAGATCTACCGGCACGCCGACGCCACCACCGCCGAAGACGTCCTCGAACTCGGCCAGATCACCGCCTGGGATCCCGGCGCCCTGTTCGCCTACCGAAGCTCAGTAGACGACACCGAAACCGAAATCCGCTTCGCCCCCGTCGAAGGCGGCACCCGAGTTAGCGTCGAACAGACCCTGCTACCAGGCGGCAAGAAGGCCTTCTACTTCTGGCCAAACGTCATCGGCTGGTACGCCGACCGCATCAGTTCAGCCGCTGCGCAGGCGCCGGCTGAGCTCGACCGCCTGGGCATCGCCTTGTACTACGAGGATCCCGCCGCCGCAGCCGAATGGCTGGGGAAGGTCTTCGGCCTGGAGTCGTCCTTGCGGCTGTCCGGCGACGACAACCATCCGTCCTGGAACGAGCTCCGGGTGGGCGGTTCGGCGATCATGCTCTTCGCGCTGAAGGAGCTCGTCGATCGACGGCCGGTCGACCATGCGGTCTGGATCTCTGTCGATGACCTCGATGCCCACTTCGCCCGTAGTACCGCGAACGGCGCGGTGATCGTCGCGGGAATCGAACAGCATGGCTACCGGTCGTACGAGGTGAAGGATCTCGAAGGTCATCACTGGCGGTTCGTCCAGTCGGGTCCGTCGATGGCTTGACGGTCAGGCTTCTGGTTGCTGGACGTGCTTGGGGAGTAGGTAGACGAGGGTGAAGGTGAGGGCGAAGAAGACGGCGGCCAGCACGATGACCAGTTCGCCGGCGTGGGTGAAGGGTTTGGTGTGGGCGTGGGCGGCTCGGGCGAAGAAGACGGTGCCCAGGGCGGCTACGCCGATGGCGCCGGAGAACTGCTGGACGGCGTTGAGCATGCCGGCGCCGGTGCCGACCTCTTCGGTGGTGGCGGTGCCGAGGATGAAGTCGAAGATCGGGACGAAGACCAGGCCGGTACCGAAGCCGATCAGCAGCAGTGAGGGTGCGAGCGTCCAGGACGTGAGGTCCGTGGCGGCCACGGTCCACCAGAGCGCGAGCAGGCCGATGACGGCGATGCCGAGGCCGAGGTGCAGGGTGGCGCGGCCGAGTCGCTGGGTGAGTACTGCGCCGGCGAGCGCGACAGCGACAGCGCTGCCGAGCGCCCACGGGATCAAGGTCAGGCTGGTGTGCAGCGGGGTCCAGTGCTCGCCGAGCTGCAGGAGCAGGTTGAGCGCCAACTGGAAGCCGCTCAGCGATGCGTAGAAGGCGCCGGTGATGGCAAGACCGACGACGAAGCTGCGTTTGGTGAACAGCGAAGGCGTGATCACGGGATGCTTGCTGCGCCGCTCGGAGCCGACGAACAGGGCCAGCGCGACGACCGAGCCAGCCATCGACAGATAGGTCCACAGCGGCCAGCCGAGCTCGCGGCCCTGGATCAGCGGGATGATCAACAGCGCTGACGACAGCGTGAGCAGACCGACGCCGCCGAGATCGAGCCGGGCGTTCGAGTCCTCGCCGGTACGGTGCGGCAGGACTCGCCAGGCGAGCAGCCAGGCGATGACGCCGATCGGCACGTTGATCAGGAAGATCGAGCGCCACTGACTGCCGAACAGGTCGAGGTGCAGCAGCCAGCCGGCCATGATCGGCCCGGCGACCGTCGCGAGTCCCATCACGGGACCGAACGGGATCAGCGCCTTGCGCAGCAGGTGCGGCGGGAAGACGACCTTCACCATCGCGAAGCCCTGCGGAATCATCACGGCGCCGAACAGGCCTTGCAGCACGCGGGCGGTGATCAGGAAGCCGACAGTGGGCGCCAGGCCGCAGGCCAGCGAGGTCAGCGTGAAGCCGGCCATGCCGAGCAGGAACAGCCGGCGGCGGCCGAGCAGGTCGCCGAGCCGGCCGGACGTGATCAGGCCGATGGCGAACGCCGCGGTGTAGGCGGTGAGCACCCACTGCAGGGTGGTCTCGCTGCCGCCGAGGTCGGCGCGGATCGAGGGGCCGGCGAGGTTGGCGATGGTGGAGTCGATGACGTCCATCACATCGGCGATGAAGACGGCAGCCAGCACGAGCCAGGCTTGCCGAAGGGGGAGCGGAGCGGTGCTCGACGCTTCCAACGAACGTTGTTCTACAGTCACGAACTAAGTTCTACTCTTGGAACATTGTTCGTGTCAACGGTAGGGTCGGTCACATGCCAGTCGATCCGAGAGAACGCCGTGCCGCCCGGCACGCTCAGCCCGCCGCCGTGCCGGCGCAGCAGAAGCGCCGCAAAGAGCCGATCACCGTCGACCGGATCACCGACGCGGCGCTCGAGGTGGTGGCGACCCAGGGCTACGACGCTCTGACGATGCGGAGCGTCGCCGCCGTCCTCGACACCGGCCCCGCCTCGCTGTACGCGCACGTCGTCAACAAGGCGGACATCGACGAGCTGATCATCGGCCGCCTCTGCTCCCAGCTCGTACTACCCAAGCCCGACCCGGCGAGCTGGCAAGAGCAGATCCGCCACGTCTGCGCCCAGGCGCGCGACCAGTTCCTGAAGTACCCCGGCATCTCCCGGGCAGCCCTCGCGATGGCCGCCACCGACCTCGACGTGCTGAGGGTCAACGAAGGAATGCTGGCCATCCTCCTTGCCGGCCGCATCGGACCGCAGACCGCGGCCTGGGCCATCGATGCCCTCTGGCTGTATGTCTGCGCCTACGCGCTGGAACACTCACTGGTTCCGCAGGCCGACGACTGGGTCGTCAGCCGGGAAGAGTTGGTGCACCGGTTTGCCGCGCTACCCGCCGACCAGTTCCCGCAGACCCGGCGCTATGCGTTCCAGCTGACCGCGGGAATGGGCCACGAACGCTTCGACTTCACGCTGAATCTGATGATCGGCAACCTACGATGACCACATGCATTGGGGCGAGCAGGTCGCAGTACGACGTGCCCGTGTCCACAACCTGAAGAGCGTCGACATCGACGTGCCGCTTCGGCAGCTCGTTGCCCTGACCGGTGTGTCCGGGTCGGGCAAGTCGTCACTCGCGCTGGGCGTGCTCTATGCAGAGGGATCTCGCCGCTACCTCGAAGCCTTGTCCTCCTACACCCGCCGACGCCTGTCGCAGGCTGCGCGCGCGGACGTCGACGCCGTTGATGGAGTACCGGCTGCGATCGCGCTGCATCAGCGTCCCGCAGTACCGGGTGTTCGCAGTACGTTCGGTACGGCGACCGAGCTGCTCAACTCGCTTCGCCTGATGTACTCCCGATTGGGGGTGCACCTTTGCCCCAACGGCCATCGCGTGCAGCCGACGCTGGAGATCGCCTCGACCGCGCATCTCACCTGTCCTGAGTGCGGCGAGCGTTTCGCAGTACCGGGGGCGGAGTCGTTCGCGTTCAACAGCGACGGCGCTTGCGAGACCTGCGCGGGCACGGGGGAGACGCGGCAGATCGATCAGGAGGCGCTCGTACCGGACGAGTCGCTCTCGATCGCCGATGGAGCCGTGGCGGCGTGGGCCTCGTTCGGCGCCGGCCTGCTGCCTCAGGTGGTCGCGCAGCTCGGCGTACGGGTGGATGTTCCGTTCCGGGAGCTGACTCCGGCCGAGCGCGAGATCGTCCTGAACGGTGAGGAGACCAAGCGGACGGTCGTTGTCACGAGCAAGAAAGGCAACGCCTTCGAGCTCAACGCGGCCTACCGCAACGCCAACCGGGTGATCGAGGACGCGCTCGCCAACGCCCAGAGCGAGAAGTCGCTCACCCGCCTCGACCGCTTCGTCCACATCGCCGAGTGCCCGGCCTGCGGCGGCTCGCGGCTCAACGAACGCGCGCGAACCGTCCCCCTCAACGGCGTCACCCTCGACGAGATCTCCACCTGGAGCCTCGACCGGACGACGGCCTTCGTCCGCTTGTTGCCGGCAGCCGCGCCGGCCGAGCTCACCCGGATGGCCACGCAGATCGTCGACGCGTTCACTCCGACCGCTGAGCACCTGCTCGGCCTCGGACTCGGCTACCTGTCCCTCGGCCGGGCCTCGCGCACGCTCTCGACCGGCGAGCTGCAGCGGGTACAGCTCAGCCGTACTCTGCGAAGCAGCGCGACAGGCCTCCTGTACGTCCTCGACGAGCCGTCGATCGGGCTGCATCCGAGCAACATCGACGCCCTGATGACGGTCGCGCGCCGCCTGGTCGAGACCGGCAACTCCGTGGTCCTCGTCGACCACGACGTCCGCGTACTACGCCACGCCGACTGGCTGATCGAGATCGGCCCGGGCGCCGGCGCGCACGGCGGCGAGATTGTTGCCACCGGCACCGTCGAGGACCTGTCGAAGTCGACTGCGTCGGTGATCGGAGGATTCCTCGGCGGCCAGGAACCGGCGGTCGTTCGCCCACGCGTGCCCCTCGAGGACGTCTTCGAACACGGCCGGATCCGCGTTGAGACCGGCCCCCGTTTCACCTTGAAGGCGCTCGAGGCTTCGTTCCCCTTGTTGCGGCTCACAGCGGTCACCGGCGTATCCGGTTCGGGCAAGACCACCCTCGTACTCGACAGCCTCGCCGCGGCCCTGACCGGCTCCTCGCCCAAACACGTACGCCACCTGGACGCAGGCGGCATCGACCGCACCGTCATCGTCGACGCCGTTCCGATCGGGCGCAACGTGCGTTCCACCGTGGCGACGTACAGCGGCGTCCTCGACGACCTCCGCCGAGCCTTCGCCGGTACGCCGGAAGCAGTGTCGCGTGGACTCAAGGCCGCGGATTTCTCCTACAACACCGGCAGCCTGCGCTGCCCGCAATGCGACGGCACCGGCCAGATCTCGCTGGACGTCCAGTTCCTCCCCGACGTCGACATCCCTTGCCCGGTGTGCGAAGGCCGCCGCTACAACCCCGACTGCGACACCATCACCCTCGACGACCTGACCATGGCCGGGGCGCTGGCCCTGACCGTCGAACAGGCTCGAACCAAGTTCACCGGCCTCCGCAAAATGCAAGCGCGTCTACGCACCCTCGACGAGGTCGGCCTCGGCTACCTGATCCTCGGCGAAGCCACTCCGGCGCTTTCCGGCGGCGAAGCCCAACGCCTCAAACTCGTCGCCGACCTGGAGAAACCCCAGCAAGGCACCCTCTTCATCTTCGACGAACCCAGCGTCGGCCTCCACCCCGCCGACATCCGCGTCCTCCTCAACGTCTTCGACCGCCTGATCACCGCCGGCGCCACGGTCATCGTCATCGAACACGACCTCGACATGATCGCCAACGCCGACTACGTAATCGACCTGGGCCCCGGTGGCGGCACCGCCGGCGGCCGCATAGTAGCCGCCACCACCCCCGCCCTACTCACCCAAACCCCCGAAAGCCTCACCGGCCACTACCTCCGCGACGTTCTCTAACTCAAGCAAGTGGGTGGTTTCCCCCGCGAGGGCTTTACCTCATTGAAAGCTTCTCAGGAGGCCTTTCGAGGAGGACAGTGGAGTTTGGGCGAGCAGCCACGTGATGTGACTCGGCTCTCCCAAGGGGGAACCATATGAGCGCACCACGAAGCATTTCGGCCGGTTGGTTTTCGCGCTCCGGAGTACGCCTGTGGATTCTGCCTAGGCGCTGCGCACATCATTTGAAGTGTATTCCGGACTGTTCGGATGTGTTGTAGCAGTACAGGGGGAACATCTGATGGAAAGTTCGAACGCGCCAGCGGCCTTGTCGCCATGGCGTG
Source organism: Kribbella sp. NPDC051718 (assembly GCF_040681515.1). Classification (NCBI taxonomy): domain Bacteria; kingdom Bacillati; phylum Actinomycetota; class Actinomycetes; order Propionibacteriales; family Kribbellaceae; genus Kribbella; species Kribbella sp. NPDC051718. The sequence goes on from NZ_JBFAYZ010000003.1 coordinate 862,344, forward strand.
CGTTCTGGCGCTGGATGGCTGGGTCATACGCGGAGACCATGGATCGCGAACGGGTGGTGCGAATCGCGACACGGCTGCCGTTTTTGTTGTGTACCGCGATCCTCTTGGCCGTCATCTGCAGGCAAGGCGCATCTTTGTTCGGGGTCGGTACCGTCTTCATTCTCTATATCGCCGCGGCCACGTTGTGGATCAGTGGGCAACATCAGGCATCGATCAAGGCTGCACAGTCGGGCAAGTCGGCCGATAAGCCATGGACCTTTCCCTATTTGATCTCGGCGCCCCACGCGAGAACGTGCTGATGCGGTTCCGGCAAAAAGGCACGGACGGCAGTGGAAAGTGTCGCGTCCTGACAGGAGGTCTCCTGCTCATCGTGAGTGTGGCGCTCGTGCTCGTCGGGCTTCTTCTCATGAAGTCTCACGGGTGGTCGGTAGTGCTCGTTGCCTTCGGGATCGTCGTTTTCGTGCCCGCCGGGCTCAGCATTCTTGCCGAGCCGGCGGTGGATTGGTTGCACAGTGACGAAGCGGGTCGACGCGTCGCCGCATTCTTCATCACCGGTCCGCTGCTGCTCGGTGGATCTGCCTTGATCGCTGTCAAGCGACTGGAAACTACGCAAACCGCGTATGTTCTGATCGCCTTTGCCGCCCTCGCGCTGCTGGTGTTTGCGATCGTCTCCAGTACGCAGGCCGACATCGCCGCAGTCATCGCTGCGGTGTCGCTCATGGGTATCACGTCGGCGGCCGACCGGTGGCCGGCGGAGCTGACTCCGAAGGCGGGCGATCAAAGGGTGCTTGTCGCTCTGGGGGACTCCTACATGTCCGGCGAAGGAGCACAGACCTATTACGAGGCGAATGCCGACAGCGGCGGGAAGGGGAGTCGGAACCATTGCCACCGCTCTCCCACCGCGTGGGCCGCTATCGCAGGGCGAAACGATTTCGACTCGATGGCCTTTCTGGCGTGCTCGGGCGCCAAGACCTCCCACGTCCGGTATCGGGCGGAGACAAACCTGCCTGGTCCGGCGCGGCAGTACAACGAGCCCGGGAGCCAGCTCGCCCAGGTCAGCGCCTTTGAGCAGGGGTTGTCGCCATCCCTGGTCGTGATCAGCCCCGGCGCCGGCGTACGTCGAGAATGGGAGAGCGGTCAAGTGCGGTCAGGTGGCGCTGTCCCAAGGAGACCTGGACTTCATCAGCAGCTTCGTCGCGAGCCTGAACTCAACCATCAGAGCTGCGGCGCTCGCCGAGAAGTTCTACTTCCTTGACGAGATGGAAGGTGCGTTGGCCACTGCGCACCTGCAGTTGTGCGATCCGGCCAACGACGACCAGCCAGGCGTGAACTTCATCGGTCTTCGATCCGTTGCGGGGATCGCCGAGCAGCGCTTCAACCCGAAGAACTGGTACCACAACAGCCTCCATCCCAACGCGCGTGGCCACCTGGCCATGCTGCAGGTCTTCGAGCGGTGGATGAAACAGCACCCGACGCTCCAGGCCGTCAATCCGAAGGCAGCGGAGCAGGCGAAGCAGGCACCGGCGGGATCGACGGTGAGCGCGGATGCGGTCGAGGACCCGCCCTGCGATCTGATCAAGGATGAGCAGAGCAACAAGCTCGACTGTCGGCAAGAGGGCGCGAAGTGGGCCCGAGGCGAGCTGAGCCACACCTTGCTCGGTCGCCTGTGGGGCATTCAACTCGGCGCGGCTGTCGCGGGCGCCTGGCTGTTCGGCGTTGCATTCTATGGTTGGCGGAAACCATGGTGGAGTCGCAGACGTCGCTAGCCGCCGTATCTGTGGTGGAGGTGCTAGCGGTCGCGGCGGCCGGTACGCACGCGCATTTTCGGACCGCGCTGTGATGCCTCCACCTGAAGCGATTCCGGCCAAGGGAAGTCGAGCGGGTCGGAGCTCGCCTGCCAGCGCTGGCTCAGTTCGCGCAGGGTCTCGGTGGTGCGGTCGAGGTCGGCGTCGGCGTACGGGCAGGGATCGGCTCGGGTGACGCCCCACATTTCGCGGACTTCGGCGTACGGCGTGGGCTGGTCTTTCTCGACCGCCATGTGAAAGACGGTCGAGAGCGCCTCGCTCATGCCGATGCTGTTCGGTGCTTTGAGGATGCGCGCGCTGCGGACCTTGGCGTCGTGACGCTTCTTCCCGGCCGTCTGCTCCATGCTGTCGAAGACCGCACCGGCCGCGATACAGCCGAAGATGCCGTCGGGCATGCCGAGCTCGCGTTCGGTGACCGCATGCGCGAGATCGTGCGGCACGCGGTGCTTGCGGGAGTACGAGAAGAGGTTGAACTCCGCGCCATCCGCACGCCGGATCAGCGTGAGGCTCTCACCACCACGCGGGTCATGCAGAAAGGTCAGTCGCATGTCCCCAGAGTGGCCGTCCTGTCGCCATGGGCGCCACTGGTTTAGGGGTCGTGGATGGGATGAGTGCCGTTGCGGTCGACGCGGAATCGGTAGCCGTGGCGGGTGGTCCATTCCGTGGCGTTGCCGTCAGCGCGTTCGGTCCAGCCGGCGAGGGTCTTGATCCGGTGGCTGCGGCGCCGTAGCGGTCGCAGGTTGGCGGTACTGGTCTGTCCTTCGGACCCGTTGGGGTCGTACGGGACGACATGGTCCAGGTCGGTCCGGTTGGTGGTCTCGCCCGGCCCGTACGGAAACTGCTCGACCGGGTAGGTGAGCTTGACCCGCTCGCGCATCCAGCCCGGGATCTCGTACGCGTTGACGTTGTGCCCCTCGTTGAGGTCGATGACCGGCTGGAGCACGACCCGGTCATAGCCGATCAGCTCGGCCAGCTTCGCGTACACCGGTCCGAACCCTTCGACACGCATGGTTCCCTGACCGGCGAGCAGGATCTCGTCGGTGAGGTGGACATACAGCTTGACCTTCCCCGGCCTGGTGCCGTCTCTGCCGGCTTGGCGGGCAGCGCTTTTGAGGGCGAAGAGCCTGCTGGCGAGATTGTCCCGCGCGGCAGCGTCCATGGCGGAAACGAGCTTGTCGGCAATGGCTGCTTCCAGCGGTTCCACACGGTGCCGCCGCGGCGGATCGGGTGGGTAGACCGGCGTACTTGCGGGTGGCCAGTCTGGCTCTTCGGGCCGGCTGCGTTCGTCGGCCGGGTGTCGATGGCTGGTCTGTTCACTGGTGTCGGCTCCACCAGCCGCTTCCTGAGCGCTCACGGCATTCGGAGCGCCGGAAGAGTCCTCATTTGGGGTGTGCTGGGCAGCGGCAGCCTCCGCAGGGTCCGGCACGTCCGGGATGGGGTCGGTCGCAGGGGTTGGCGTGGTCGCGGCTGTGCCTGTGATGGGCTGGTGGGTGGCTAGGTACTGGGCTACCTGGAGGAAGAGGTGAGACAGGGCGGGGTCGGCCATGATGCTGAAGGCTCTGGCTCGCTGTTCCTGGTGGGGTGCGGGGCCTTCGAGGACGTTGAGTGCGTCGGCGATCTGGTCGATGGTGGCGTCGAAGAAGATGACCGAGCCGGTGTCGGCTTTGACGACGACGGTGGTGGTGCCGTGGTCGTCGGAGCGGCCGATGTAGACGCCGCGTTCGCGGGCTTTCTGTTCGGCGGTGGCGCGGGCGGTTTCGGGGTCGGCTT
>NZ_JBFAYZ010000004.1:0-336606 GCF_040681515.1 Kribbella sp. NPDC051718
AGCGCGATCTGCTCGCGCTCGATGTAGTTCCAGATATCCAGCTCGGTCCAGTTCGACAACGGGAACACCCGGACATGCTCACCCGGCTTGTGCCTGCCGTTGTACAACGACCACAACTCCGGCCGCTGGTTACGCGGATCCCACTGCCCGAACTCGTCCCGCAGACTGTAGATCCGCTCCTTGGCCCGAGCCCGCTCCTCATCACGGCGACCGCCACCGAAAACCGCGTCGAACCGATGCGAGTTGATCGCATCCAGCAACGGAATCGTCTGCAACTGGTTCCGGGTACCGTCAGAGCGCTCCCGCAACCGCCCATCAGCCAGATAGTCCTCCACCTTCGCAACCTCGAGCCGCAGGCCCAAAGCGGCGACGGTCGCGTCGCGGTAGTCCAGTACCTCGGTGAAGTTGTGCCCCGTATCGACATGCAACAACGTGAACGGCACCGACGCCGGCGCAAACGCCTTCCGCGCCAGATGCAACATCACGATCGAGTCCTTGCCACCCGAGAACAAGATCACCGGCCGCTCGAACTCCGCCGCAACCTCACGGAAAACGAAAATCGACTCGCTCTCCAGCGGATCGAGTGCAGTCTTCATCACGCGCACGGATTCAGCAGAGATCGGTGCCGTAGCGGTTGGGCGGGCGCCGACTGCGGGACCATCGAGATGCACTATCACCGCCCGCGCGATCTCGGCGGCCTGGGTTCGGATCTCTGGTACAGCCGTCGTTTCCCACAGGCTGCCGCGCCGCGATGCGCCCAGTGTCCACAACGGCGCCTGGCGGCCAGTGGTGCCGAGCACGCGGCCCTCAGCGACTGTGTCCAGGCCAAGCCCCGCCGAACCGGCCCGAGCCAACCCGCGGACCATCAATGATGCGAGCAGCGGATCCGCTGCTGCGTCTCCAGCCGGGCCGGTGCAGTTGACCACCGCACCAACGGTGATGAGACAGCCATCGCTGAGCAGCACCCGTACACCGCCGCGGACGTCCTCAGCCGTGATCACTTCTCCCTGATGGCGACGGAGCCGACCTGACTCACCGACGACCGCCAGTCGTTCAGCAGTTGCCGGCGCCATCCGATGCCGGTGGGTGTTCCAGACCCACGCGTACTCGCGGAGGAATATCCGCTTGTCAGTATCGGACAGCCGCTTCCACACAGACGCGGTAGCCGGCCGGGCCCCGTCCACGGCGGCCCGCCAGTCACCAGTGCGCCGCACTGTTTCCACCACGTGGCGCAGGAACATCGTGCGTACGGTGTTCAAATCCTTGGCCTCGGCGAACTCCGGATGGAGTGGCACCGCCGGCGTCTTCTCCGAGCGGTGAACAGCCGGTACCGCGCCGTGGCGGGAGACAGCATGCAAGATGCGATCCGGCCGATCCGCGGACAGGACCACGTCGACCATGGTCAGTCCGCTGCCGACCAGGAGGAGATCTGCGTCAGGCAAGGCGTCAAGGACTCCTGGAAGCCATGGGTCGGCCACGAACCGATCAGAAGCCCGCAGCCTGGCGGGCGCCCAATCAACTCGACGTGAAGTACCGGTAGCCAGCACCACCGCGTCCACGACAAGCGAATCGCCGGTATCGAGGCTCAGGGTGAGCTCCCGTCGATCTGTGTGGTCGACGGCAACCGCTCGGGCGTGCACACGGACAAGCTCACCCGACGACTCCTTGGCCGCTGAATCGAGATGCGCCGCCAAATAGTCGCCGTAGAGAGCCCGCGCGACGAATGTCGACGGTCCGATCTCGAGGGCAACGTGCTCTTGCAACCAATCGACGAAGTCACCCGGCCGGTCCGGCAATGCACTCATCCCGGCCGCCGGCACGTTCAGCAGATGCCGTCCATCAGGCGTCGAGTACGCGACCCCACGCCCGGTCTCCAGGTCAGGATCGACGAGAACAATCGTCAGGGCCCGGTCGGAGTCAAGAAGCCTGGCCGCTGTCAGAACTCCAGCCGCCCCGGCACCGATCACCGCGACCCTACGGATACCCCTCCCGGCGGACACGCAGCCCAGTTCTACCGACAAGCGCCAATTCCCATCGAATCAATAGTTGCGTGGGGTCACCGGTCCGGGCCCTCGGTCTCGCCGATGAAACGCACGTGGTGCTCGTCGCGCTCGTCGAAGGCCGGGGCGACAGTGAGCACCAGCTCCATGCTGCCGAAGTAGTGGACCCTGCTCCCAGGGAGCACGGTGACCAGGTCGCAAGGTCCGACCTGGTGCGGCTGGTCGTCGACGTAGAACGTGCCGCTGCCGCTGACGACGTAGTACAGGTAGGTACTGCGGGTGTTGTAGAACTCCTGGAAATGCCCCCGCTGCACCTCGACCCTCGCCACGGTCGCCGACGGGTTGGCCGGCGCGTAGATGGTCAGGTCGATCCCGTGCTTGCTGACCTGCACGGCCTCCTTCGCCGTGCACCGCCACGGCGCCGGGCGAGGGTCACCCGTCACGAGGAAGCCGTCCCGGTCGCCTCGCGCCTCGCGGCCATCTCCCTCTCGAGCTCCCGCGGGGAGCCGAACTCGAACACCAGGCGCGCCGGCGGACGCCACCCCGCGAGTGCCTCGTAGCGGCTGATCAACTGCGGGATGAGGAGGGAGTAGCCACCCCGCTGGAAGAAGTCGCTGTCCTCGGTGAGGTCGTCGAGCTCGAGCACGTCCTTGAAGGCCCGGAGCCAGAGCGACTCGTCGGCCGACGCATCCTCCGACGCGGGGCTGGGTGGCACGGGCATGCGCGACTCCTTCGACGTTCGACTTCCCCGAGGATGCGCGAGCGCCGTACGACGCGGTACTGGCACCTGTCAGCCAGAGCCTGGCGAACGCCCTGTCAGCCGTCAGGCCGGCCGGCCCCGAGCGGGTCATTCGGACAGCACCTCGCCGAGCCAGTGGAGCCAGCGTGCTCCCAGCTCGTCGGTGCCGAGCCCCGGCACCGACTCGTCCACGATCAGCCAGGGCTGCAGTTCGCCCTCGCGGATCGATGCGGCGGCCTGGAAGGTGGCAGTCACCGGGATCTCGGCGTAGGCCGGTGACAGCTGCACCACCTCGGTCCCGGCGACATCCACCGTGTCCAGCCATCCACCGGAGAAGCTGAGGTAGGCCGACACGGCACCGGTGAAGCCTGCGTCGAGCCCCATCAACCGTGTGACTGGCACGTCGATGTGGTCGAGTTCATCGAACCAGGCGTCCCGGAAGGCAGTCGCGTCGCGCGAGCCCGTGCGTGCCCCGGTGATGTCCAGCGAGACCGCGGTGTTCATGAAGCACCCGACCAGGTCGGCCACGCGCGAGTCGCGCCCACCCCACGGGTATCCCAGGACGGAAGCCCCGGAACCGGGCAGCACGTCCTGGATGGTCCGGTGGAGGGAAAAGAGGAGGTGGGGAAACAACGAGCCCCGGAAACTCCGGGGCACCCTGACCCTCGGGAGCGCCACCATCGGCACCGTCGTGGCCATCCCCTGCCGCACACGTGGGAGCGCCCCGCCCGCCGACGCGAGCCGGTCCGCCCAGAACCCGATCGAGGCACCGTCGGCGGCCGCGTTCTCGAATGCGAACCGGTCGTGAACCGCTGCCTCGAAGCGCTCGCGCTCGCCCGGGACGCAGGCGCGAGGGGCGGCGAGCTGACGCATCACCAGCAGCAACGACTGCTGGTCGACAAGGGCGTGGTCCAGCACGACGGCCAATCGTTCGCCCGCCGGCGAACGGATCAGCCGGGCCCCGATCGGGGCCCCGCCCAGATCGCTCTCGAACCCCGCGACCAGGTGCACGACGGCCCGGTCCGCGGCCTCCTCCGACTCGGCCCGGATCTCGGCGAAGTCACACCAGCCCGGCACCCACTCCTGTCCGGCCTCACCTCGTGAGAACCGCGGGCGGTAGCAGAGCGCGGGGTTCGTCGCGGCCACCGCCGCGAGCACCTCCTCGACGTCGCGCGCCACCAGGCTCCCCGGTACCGCCGAGAACTGCATGCACACGCTGCCCCTCCGGCCCGTGCGTTCTCCCTCCATCGCGAAGGCGAACTGAGCGCTCAACATGGGGAGCTTCGACGACATGGGCACCTCCAACCGGTCACAAGACTGGCCGTCGTCCGCCGGCGCCAGTCCTGACCGGTGTCAGTACAGGGCCTGTCGGGTGGCCCGTAGCGTCGGTGACGGCGTGGCTCGACGAGTCCGCGCTCCGATGTCTGACGGTGAAACGAGGAGCCCGCGCATGGACCGACCGAGCGACGCGCGGCCCGATCAGGTCGCCGCCCTGACGGAGATCTGGCGACAGGCCCTGGACGAGCCGGGCCTCGACGAGGACTCCGACGTCTTCGAGAACGGTGGCACCTCGCTGCACGTCCTCAACGTCGCCGGCCAGATCTACCAGCAGCTCGGCACCAGTGTGAGCCTGCGCGACGTCTTCACCCATTCCACGCCACGCAGCCTGGCCACCCTCCTGTACGGCACTTCGGAAGCCTCCACGGCGAGCACGGATGGAGCCGCGTCCTGACTCCGCGCGACGCCCGCGCGGCGGGAGCCGCGCGGTGAGCGTCACCCGCGCCGTCCACCGCGGCCCGACGTCGCTTGCCGAGGAGGCGCGGCTGCGGGGTGCCTTCGCGCACTGGCACAACCTCCTCTACGAGATCTGGTGGCTGACCGGTCCGCTCGACGTCGACGCCGTCCGCGACGCCTGGAACCGGGTGTGCCTGCGCCACGACGCGATGCGTCGCACGTATGCCTCGCCCGTCGAGGCGCTCACCCACCCTGACCCTCTCGCCGAGGTCGAGCTCCACACGGCCGACACCGACGAGGCGGCGGCGGCGATCTTGCACCGCAGCCTGTCGACCCCCTTCGACCTGGCCGGCGACCGCTTCGCGCGCATCGTCCTCGTCCAGCGAGACGACCAGCGGCACCTCCTCGGAATCTCTGTGGACCACATCATCAGCGACGAGATGTCCTGGCAGTACTTCCTGCGGGACTTCAGCGTCCAGTACCGCCAGGCGCTCGAAGGCACCGCGCCCGATACGGCGGAGAGCACGACCTACCGGGACTTCGCGTCGACGATGCGTGACGACTTCGCCGGAGCGTGGGGGCGTGAGCGCCGGGAGTTCTGGAGCCGCTATACCGGCGAGTTCGGGTCCATCCCGCCGACGTTCTCGCTCCGCGGCGAGTCCGATGCCGAGCCGGACATGACGACGCTCGAGCTCGACCTCCCGCACGATGCCGGGGCGAGGGTCCGCGCAGCCGCGAGCCAGGCACGCGCCACCCCGTTCGCCGTGATCGCCGCGGCCGTGATGAGCAGCATGCAGGAGGTGTCGGGCGACGATACCGTGGGCCTCGCCTTCCGCCACCACGGACGATTCAGGCCGGCCAGCTACCGGACACTCGGCCTGTTCACGCATGGCGTCCCCGTCCACCTCAGGGGTACCTCGAGGTCCCGCCTCGACACCGTGCGCGAGGTCTTCCAGCGCGGCGTGGAGACCTCCGACCACATTCTGTCGCTCGACATCGCCGGCGACGCCTGGTCCACGCCCTTGGCGTCTCCCCGTGCGGCCGGGATGTTCCTCGGCGTGACCGAGGGAGATGCCGCCGAGCCCAGCCTGCGGCTGCCCGGGATCTCGGCCGAGTCGGTCGAGATGGTGTTCGACGGCGCAGCCAGCGCGAAGGACACGATCGCGTTCGTCTGGACCGTGGGCGAGTCGCAGCCGCACGTAGTAGCCATCTATGACCGGAACCTCTTCCCTGGCGACTCCGTCGACCGGTTGGTCCGGCTCGCGGCGGCGAACGCGGTGGAGGGGCTCGACGAGGCCTGAGCCTCCCGCGCGGGCTCATTGCACGGCGCGCATCACCCCAGCTCGTCGGGCAGGTGCCCGTACCGGAGTACCGGGCAGCTCCTCGCGCCACGAACGACGTACCCCGGAGCATCCGAGTGGTGCGGCACCCTCAGTACTGATGGGTGTCAGTACCTCGGGGTGCGGGAGCGTGCGAAGTTCACGGTGCTGTCCGAGAGTGGAGGAACCATGCCAGAAGCCGCAGGATCCGGCCAAGTGGTCGACTGCCTCGTCGACACCTATCGCTCCGTCCTCGAGGTCGAGGAGGTCGACGCCGACTCCGACTTCTTCGACCTCGGCGGTCACTCGGTCCTCGCCGGCCGCGTGGTCGCCCGGGTGCGCGAGCAGCTGGACATCCCGATCTCGCTGCGCGACGTCTTCACCGCGCGCACGCCGCGCGGTATCGCTGACGCCGTGAGCGGCCGCGCGCCGCTCACGCACTGACCGTGCCGAGCAACCGTGAGCTGACCGAGCTCGAGCACGGAGAGCAACGGCACTACCCACGCGACGACACTCTGCCCGCGCAGGTCGCCGCCTGGGCCCGGCGCACCCCGCACGCTCGCGCCGTCGTTGCCTCAGGTGACACCCTGACCTACGGCCAGTTGCTCGACCGGGCGACTCGCCTGGGTCGCGGCCTGCGCGCCCGTGGCGTGGCGCCGGGCGACGTCGTCGCGGTGCAGGAGGGGCGTACGACCGAGCGGATCGTGGCCTACCTCGCGATCCTCCTGGCTGGTGCCGGCTACCTCCCGCTCGACGAACTCAACCCGCCCGAGCGCAACGCCTTCTTCGTGGCCGACAGCGACGCCGTCGCAGTGCTGGTCGCCGGCGACCAGGCCCCGGGGGCGGCCGTGCAGGTCGTCGACGCCGGCGCGGCCGAGCGGATGGGCGATGCCGCCAGTGCGCCTCCGCTGCTCCCCGGCTCCGCCACCGATACGGCGTACGTGATGTACACCTCCGGGTCCACCGGTCGCCCCAAGGGCATCGCCGTCACGCACCGCGCGATCACCCGCCTCGTCGTCAACACCGACTACGTGCACCTCGGGCCGGACGACGTCGTGGCCCACGGGTCCAACGCCGGCTTCGACGCCTCCACCTTCGAGATCTGGGGCGCCCTGCTCAACGGCGCCACGCTCGTCGGCCTCGACACCGACGACATGCTGGTCCACCAGCAGCTGACGCACTTCCTGGCCGAGCACTCGGTCTCGGTGCTCTTCCTCACGCCCGCGGTGTTCCACGCCCACGCCGACGAGGCTCCTGCTGCCCTCAACGGGATCGGCACGGTGCTCGTCGGTGGTGACGTGCTGGACCCCGGAGCGGTCGGGGCCGTCCTCGGCGCCGGTGGCCCGCGGGTACTGAACATGTACGGCCCGACGGAGGCGACGACCTTCAGCACAGGCCTCGATGTCCAGCCCCGGCACGTCGCCGGCGGCCGGCTCTCGATCGGCCGGCCGGTGGCCAACACCCAGGTCGCGATCCTGGTGGATGGAGATCGCGTCGCACCGGGAGAGGTCGGCGAGCTGCACATCGGTGGCGACGGCCTGGCCCGGGGATACGTCGGGAGGGACGAGCTGACAGCGGAGCGCTTCGTCCCCGACCCGCTCGACGCACGGCGGATGCTCTACCGCACCGGGGACCTCGCCCGGTGGGGCGAGGACGGGACGATCGGCTTCCTGGGCCGGATGGACGACCAGGTGAAGCTCCGCGGCTTCCGCGTCGAGCTCGGCGAGGTCGAGGCTGCGCTGCGCGCGCACCCCGGCGTCGCCGACGCGTGCGTCGTCGTCCAGGGCAACGGGGCGCACCAGCGCCTCGTCGGCTATGTCGCGACGCGACGCACCGGCGCCGCCGACTATCAGGAGTTCCTCGCTCGGTCGCTGCCACCGTTCATGCTGCCCTCGCAGGTCGTGGAGCTGGGCTCGCTGCCCCGGACCAGCAACGGCAAGATCGACCGCACCAGCCTCACCGGCGCTCAGGACGGGCCCGGTGGCACCACACCCCCACCGCGGAGCAGTGAGGAAGCGATGCTGTGAACCACCGTCTCGTCCCGGACTTCCCCCTGTCCTTCGCTCAGGCGCGCATCTGGCTGCTGACCCAGTTCACCGGACCCGACCCTCAGTACAACCTCCCGCTCGTCGTGCGGTTCCCCGGCCCGGTCGACGCCTCGACCATGCACGCAGCCCTGCGCGACGTCGTCACGCGCCACGAGATCCTGCGGACCAGCTACGCGGACGTCGGCGGACGCGCCCAGCTGGCGGTCTGGGAGCCTGCTGCGCTGCCTGACCTGCTCAGCGTCGAGACCGTCTCCGAGGCACGGTTGCCCGATCGGGTGCGCGAGGTCTCGCAGTACGACTTCGAGCTCGCTGACCAGCTCCCGCTCCACGCTTGGCTGCTCTCCAGCGAGGACGGCGCCGGCACCGTGCTGGTCCTCGTGATCCACCACATCGCCGTGGACGAGGCCTCCTTGCCAACCCTCCTCGACGACCTGGGCGCGGCCTACGTCGCGCGCCGGTCCGGGAGCGCGCCCGCGTGGCAGCCCCTCGGTCTCCAGTACCGCGACTACGCCGCCCGTCAGCGCGAGCTTCTCGGCGATGTCCGCGACCCGGGCAGCCTGGCCGCACGCCAGCTGGACCACTGGGTCAGACACCTCACCGGGCTGCCCGAGGAGACCCCGTTGCCGATGGACCGGCCGCGCCCGGCCGTACCGGACACGCGCGGCGCGACCGTGGTGCTGCCGATACCCGACGAGATGCGCGAGCGCATCACGGAGCTCGCCCGGACCGAACGGGTGGCGCCCTTCACCCTGCTCAAGGCTGCGCTGGTCGCGTTCCTGGCGCGACGTGGCGCCGGCGACGACCTCACGGTCGCAGGCTTTGTCACCGGCCGGTTCGACGGCGACCTCGACGACGTGGTCGGCTTCTTCGTCAACACTCTGGTTTTCCGCGTCGACGCCTCGGGCATACCGTCGTTCCGTGAGCTCGTGCGTCGCACGCACAGGGTCGACATCGACGCCTACTCCCACCAGGACGTCCCGTTCGAGCAGGTGGTCCGGGCGCTCAACCCGTCGCGGTCGTCGCGGCGGCACCCGCTCGCGCAGGTGGCAATCTCCTACATCACGACCGAGACCTACGACCTGCCGGGCACCGACGCCCGGGTGGAGGTCGGCCAGAACCTGCGGGTCAAGTTCGACCTGCAGGTCAACATCGTCGACCCCGAAGGCGGTCGCCGCGCCGACCGGCCCGCGGGGATGTTCGTCGAGTGGGTCTATGCCATGGCGCTGTTCGACGAAAAGACCATCGCCGGGATGGCCCACGACTTCCTCGACCTCCTCGACCTCCTGCTCCACGATCCCGACCGGCAGGTCGGTCAGGACGAGTCGGTCGCTCGGACGGTGCGATGACGTCCGGGCGCACCCAGGTCGACGTCAGCGTCAATCCGCGTGGCATCCATCGCACCGTCGAGGAGGCCAAGAGTCTGGTCGAGTGGGGTGCCGCGCGGGTCAGCATCTGGGACTCCCCGAGCCGCTACGCCGACTGCTGGACCACGCTGGGCGCGCTCTCTCAGCACGTGACCACCCGCCCCCTCGGGGTCGGGGTCACCAACCCCGTCACGCGGCACCCGCTCGTCACCGCGTCGGCCATCGCGAGCCTCCACCAGGCAAGCCCCAGCGGGAGCTTTCTGGGCGTGGGCACCGGGGACAGCGGAGTGGTCAACCTCGGCCGTCAGCGTGCCACCCTCGGCGCGCTGGAGGAGTACCTCGGCTGCGTGCGCGCCCTGCTCCACTGCGGCCGCGCCGAGTGGCGCGGCCAGGAGCTGGTGATGGAGCGATCGGGATCCAGCAGCCCGCCGATCTACCTGGCCGCGCACGGGCCGCGCTCGCTCGCCCTCGCGGCGCGGATCGCCGACGGCGCGATCGTCGGGATCGGCTTCGACCGCGCCTCGGTCGACCTGGCTCACCGCATCGTCGCGGAGGCGGCGCCGGCCCGCGCCGCCGCCGGCCTGCCCCAGCTCGAGCTCTGGTGGAACGCCGGCGGGATCGTGGTCGACGACGACGAGGAACGCGCCGTCGTACGCGCGGGATGGCTGGCTGCCTGGGCCGCCCACCACCTCGTCAACGGGAAGGCGGGACGGGCCTCCATCCCTGCCGAGCTGCGCGCCGGAGTGGTCGAGCTCGCCGGGTCCTACGACGTGGGCAATCACGGCATGCAGTCGGCCGCCAGGAAGCGCTGGTACCTCGACGCCGCGCGGATCTCCGGCGCCTGGGACTACCTCGGCGACCGCTTCCTCATCGCAGGCACGCCGGACCAGGTGCGGACCCGGCTCGAGCAGCTGCGGTCGCTCGGCGTGGACCGCGTGTCCATCGGAACGGAGGCCTCAGGGCTCGAAGGAGTCCGCGACCTGCTGCGCCTCCTGGACGACTGAGTCCTGCGGGTCAAGGGTCATCCGCTAGGCGGCCACCCCGGTACGACCCTCGCCGGTGTCAGGACCGAGTCAGGTGCCGCGCCCGATAGTTTTGACGGTGCCCACGAGCCACCCCAGCGAGAGCAGGTGCCGTCATCATCAGCCACGACGGCGAGGCCGAGGGCGTACTGCGAGCCTCCGCGCTCGTGGTCGACGCCGCCGCCGCGAGGGCGCGACGATGATGTCACGACGGCTGGACGTGGCCACCTGGAACATCGGCGGCGGCGTCATCGGCGCCTCGCACCAGCGCGACGCCGTGCCGGACCTGGACCACCACGTCGGTGTGCTGACCACGCATCGCCCCGACGTGGTGTGCCTGCAGGAGGCCCACGAGTACGACGACCGTACCGGCCAAACGCAGGAGCTGGCCGAGCGCGCGGGGTACGCCCACTGGGCCGCGTACGCACTGAGTGCCTCTCACCTGGTCGACGGCGCGCGGTTGGCGCTCGGCATGCTGTCGCAATACCCATTGAGCGGGCTCTCGTTCCGCGCGTTACCCGCGCCGAGGCTAAAGGCGATCCGGCCGGCCGGCGAGGAGTGGGCCCTGCACGACAAGGGGTATCTCGTCAGCAGGGTCGGGCTGCCCGACGGCGGCGAGGTCCATCTCGCCAACGGTCACTTCTTCCCGCTGCGCCGCTTCGGCCGGAGCCCTGCCGACCCGCAGTTCGCGCCGGTGTGGCGAGCGTTCACCGACGACCTGCTCGAGCTCGACGCAGCCGGGCCGGTGGTGGCCGGGGTCGACCTCAACCACTCCCCCGTCGACGAGGTACTGGGGGCGGCGATGTTGCCCGGTCGCTTCTCGAGCGCGCTGGATGCACACACACCAACGACTCCGCACGGGGCGCAGCGCGACTACCTGCTCTGTGGTCACCAGACCCGGGTGGCCTCCGCGGGAACGGTTTCGACGCAGTCGGACCACTTCTACTGTCACGCGAGTGTGCTCGTTTGACTCCGCCCTCGACGTCCGCAGGGGACGTACCCGTGAGTGATGAGGATGTGTCCATACGGGTCGTCGAGGGAATTCTGAGCGGTTTCCCCGAGGGGCGTCCGGTCGGCTCGGGCGCACTCGCGCAGGCCTTGCTGACTGCTCTCTGGACGCGGCACGAACTCCCGTACGACTGGAACCCGAACTACGCCTGGTACCGGGGTGGGACGGGCGAGTTCGTGCTCGTCCGGTTCGGAGGATTCCTCGTGATGACGTATCCCTCTCCGATCTCCAGCGGCTCGGTCTCGCTGCTGTGGGGACGTGGCGTCCGTGCGGACCTCGACGATCTCGCCGCACTCGACATCGCGTCGTTCCGCGCCGACGCCGGCACGGGGGCGCACGTCGAGTCTCTGCGGCACCCGGCGGCGCTCACCCCCATCCCGAACCGGGACTTCGACGACTACATCTACGATCTCGACGAGCAGCTGCGCCTCAGCGGAGGTCGCTTCCGCCACCGACGGCGCTGCCTGTCGGCCCTCAAGAGGGACTACGCCTCGGTCGAGGCAGTGCCCCTCGACCTGGCCTCAGCGGAGACCACGGCACAGGTCTGGCGCATGTACGACGCCTGGGCCGCGGGGCGCGAGGAGTCCGCGACGATCGAAGCCGAGCGGCGCGGGCTGGCCCGGGCCCTCGAACGGGGCGCCGACGCCGGGCTGCGGTGCGTGGGCCTCGACGTCGAGGGATCACTGCGCGGCTTCGCCGTCTATGACGTGTTCGGCGACAAGTCCACCGGGCACTTCATGAAGGCCGAGCACGACAGCGACATCACGGCCGGAACCATGCACGCCCTGTTCGCGGCCGCACACGACGCGGGCGCGACCACGATCAACATCGGCTACGACGGCGGGCTTGCCAACCTCCGCCGGGCCAAGGACCAGCTCAAGCCCCAGCGGATGGCCCGGATGGTGTGGCTCACCCCGTAGCGGTCACGACAGCGCCGCACTCGGGGGCACCAGCTGGAGCAGCACCCGGTCGTCCTCGTTGGGCTCCTCCTCCGGCAGGTCGAGCACCACGAGGCTGATGATCCGGCCGTCCTCCTCGAACAGCATGCCGTGCTCACGCAGCAGCGCGAGCCGTGCCATGACGCCCTCGCTCGAGCCCTCCGCGCGCACCAGCGACTCCTCGGTGACCGGGGACGCCAGCCGCTCGAGCAGCCGGAGCATGGCCTCGTCCACGGGAAGCTCCCGGGCGGACCCCGAACGCGTGTCGAGGATCCAGCGGTCCCCCTCGCCGCCGACGCGCAGCTCGAGCACCGGCCTCGCTCCCCCGTCGGTCGCCGCCCGCCTGCCGAGCCAGTGCTCGACGAGCTGGTTGACCTCTCCGACGTAGGCGAACGACGAGTCCTGGTAGGTGCCGGCTCCGCGGTCGCGGAAGAAGTACGCCAGCTCGCGCAGGTCGTCGGGCGCGAACGGGAACGCCTTCTCGTAGAAGTCCATCGGGACGAGGTCCAGACCGTACTTGCCGGGATCGGTGAAGTAGGGGCTGTAGCGGTCGAACCGGACGAGGAAGGCGGCCTGCGGCGGGGGCAGGTGCGTCAGCTGCGGGATGTCCGCGATGTACTTGCGGTAGACCTCCTCTCTCTCACCTGGGAAGCCCATCAGCAGGTTCCACTCGGGGGTGATCCCGTTGCCCACGCAGTTCTTCAGGAACTGGATGTTCAAGAACGCCGTCGTGCCCTTGCCCATCAGCTTGAGGGTCTCGGTGGAGATGGACTCGATGCCGGGCTGCACCCGGGTCACCCCGACGCGTGCCATGGCGGTCATGTCCCTGGCGCTCAGGGGCAGCTTGACCTCGTAGAACACCGGGGGGCCGTCCGGCCGCTCGGGCAGCTTCGCGAACACCTCGCGCGGGAAGTTCTTGGGCAGGATGTTGTCGGTGCACGAGAAGCCCCTGGCCCGGTCGCTCAGGCTGAACAGCCAGGCGAACTGGCGCAGCGCCACGTCGGGCGACATCGCGCGGTAGCCCATGCCGAGTCCGTTGAGCCCGCAGAAGGTGCAGTGCGAGCGCTGGCCCCACCAGCAGCCCCGCGAGGTCTCGAACATCAGCTCCGGCTTGGCGTCGGGGTCCGCACTCAGCTCGCCGCGCACCCGGTCGAAGGCGTCGAGATAGCCGGAGTAGTCGGGCTCGAAGAAGTCGTCGATGTCGCGGTCCCTGCCGACGGCGGCGACCATGACGGGGTCGCCGACGTTCGCCGGCGTGACCACACCCTTGATGCTGTTGACGGCGTCGAGTCCGCCCTCGAGGTAGAGCCGGACGAACTCGGGGAAGGTGTGCAGAGCCGGTCCGGAGAAGATCGCGTCGATCTCGGGCACGTTGCGCGCCAGCACCGAGCCCATCGGAGCCTCGCAGTTGGCACCGCCGATCACCGCCACCGCGTCCGGGTTCCGGCCCTTCACGACGCGGGCCATCGCCAGGGACGCGTTCGTCTGGGCGAACATCGAGGTGAACCCGATGATGTCGGAGCCGGCGAGCGCGTACTGGTCGCACAGCTGGTCGAAGAGCTCCGGGAGCCCCGCGCGGAGGTCCAGCAGCCGCGCCCTGAACCCGCTCATCCGGGGTCCGGTGTAGTAGCGGTCGAAGTAGGAGCCCTGATTGTCCTCGACGTCGGGGAAGGCCATACCGCGGAACATCCACTCGCCGAGACCGGTGAGGAGGTGCTGGATGTTCCCGGTGATCTCCTCGTAGGTCTCGGCGCCGAGGTAGCGGGCGACGTCGAGGTTGAGCGAGTGGACCGACACCTCGACCTGGTCGCCGAACTCCTGCCGGGTCAGCGCGGCGAGCTGACTGAGCGCGAACGACGGTCGGTCCCAGTCGGCGAACGGCATGTTGACGAAGCTGATCTTGAGCATGCTGATCCTTCGGTCCTGTGCGAGGTCGCCGTCAAGAGCGTGCGACATACCTGACCACCGATCAGACATCACCTCCCAGGGACTGCGTCCTGCTACCTGATAGGACTGCAGACCCGCACTGCTCGGGCATCGTGGGCGCCGACAGGAGGTGGGTGATCGGGATGCTGTCGGCCTCCTGTGCGTCGCGCCGCCGACCCCGTCACCGGCGAGTCCAAGCCGGCCATGCCGCGAAGCCGGCCATGGTCTCTGCCCAGCTCGAGCACGGAGAGTGAATGCGATGTCGGATACCACCCGGGCCAGCGTCCTCTGGCGTCCCTGGACTCCCATCACGCAGCAGGCGCAATCCCTGCGGATCGTCGAGGCACGCGGCAACCGCGTCCGCGACGAGGACGGCAAGTGGTACATCGACGCAATCTCCGGGGTGCTCAACGCCTCCTGCGGGCACGCACACCCGAAGCTCATCGACGCGGCGACGCGGCAGATGGGCCAGCTCGTGCACTACGACCCCATGGTGACCAGCCACGACCCGGCCGAGAAGCTTGCGTCGCGCCTCGCGGACATCCTTCCGGGCGAGCTCAACGAGACGCTCCTGCTCAACAGCGGCTCCGAGGCGACCGAGGCCGCGGTGCGGATCGCGCTCCAGTACTGGCGCAACCTCGGCGAGGACCGGAACCGCGTGATCACCTTCGAGGCCGGCTACCACGGGTCGACCTTCCTGTGCCAGAAGCTCTCCGGCCTGCCGTTCACCGTCAGCGAGTGGACCGAGCCGTTCCCGATCGACCGAGTGCCGCTGCCGGCACCCGCGAGCCGCATGCAGACCCAAGAGGCGGCCGATGCGCTGGTCGCCGGCTTCGAGCAGGCCCTGCGGTCCGGACCGCCGGCCGCTGCCGTGATCGTCGAGCCGCTGCTCGGCCTCGGCGGATGCGTCGTGCTCCCGTCCGGCTTCTTGTCCCGGCTCCGCAGCCTGTGCGACGAGCACGGGGCGCTGCTCATCCTCGACGAGGTCTTCTGCGGCTTCGGGCGGACGGGACGCATGTTCGGCTTCGACCACGAGGGCATCACCCCCGACCTCGTCACGATGAGCAAGGGCATCAGCGGGGGCTACCTGCCGCTGGCCGCGGTGACGGTGACCTCCGGAATCAAGCAGTCCTTCCTCTCCGAGCCACTCGTCCAGGGCCTGCGCTACGGACATACGACGGGCGGACACGCGGTCGCCGCCGCGGTCGCCAACACCGTGCTGGACGTGATGTCCGAGGAGGGCCTGGTCGAGAACTCGGCCGCGCAGGGGCGCCGCCTGCTCGAGGGGCTCGGCCGGTTCACCGGATCGTCCCTGGTGGCCGGCGTACGCGGGCTCGGGCTCGTCGTGGCGCTCGAGGCGTCCAGTGTGGAGGCCGGCGAGGCGATCGCCGTGACGATGGCGGCCGAGGGCGTGATGGCGCGCCACGAGCGTGGCGTCATCCGGATCGCGCCGCCGCTCACCATCAGCACCGAGGAGACCGACCAGATCGTCGATGCGGTCAGGGTGGCCGTCGGACAGGGCGCCGCTGCGGCGCAACCGGTCCGCTGAGAGAAGAGGGCTGACTGAGTGAGCGGGAGCGCACCAGCGCTGCCTGGGGCCGGCACGTCGCGAACCGGTGTCGAACTGGCCGTCGTGGAGGCGCCGGCCGGTGGCCCGATGGGCTGGCTGACGACCGAGGCGCCGATGGTCCTGGACCAGGTACGACGGCAGGGCGCGGTCGTCGTACGCGGGTTGCAGATCGGCAGCCCGAGGGACCTCGCGGCGACGCGGGACGCACTGGGCTACCGGCCCCACCACACCACCGAGCACTTCGCCCCCCGTGAGGACCGGGCGGGCGGGGTCGTGACGCCGTTCAGCTGGCCCAAGGATCGCGAGCTGTGCCCGTCCCAGGAAGGCTCCTGCAGCCTGACTCCCCCTGCGCTGGTGCTCACTGCCTGCGCCCGGCTGCCGCGTCCCGGCTCGCAGCACCACGTCAGCGATGTGCGGCGCCTGCCCGAGGTGCTGCCCGACGAGCTCGTCGACCGGCTCCGCACGCTCGGCTGGACGGTGGCCCGGACTTTCCACGAAGGGTTCGGGATGTCGTGGCAGGACGCGTTCGGCGTGATGACGCGGGAGGAGCTCGAGCAGGTGCTCGCCCGCGAGGAGGTCGAGGCGACGTGGCTGCCCGATGGCGCACTGCGCACCACCCGGCACCGCGCGGCGTTCGTCGATCATCCGGGCACCGGCGAGACCTGCTGGTTCAACGACCTCGCCTTCTTGAACACCGGCAGCCTCGACCCCGCCGAGCGCGAGGTCATGACGCGCGCCTTCGGGCAGAACCTGCCGATGGAGACCGCCTTCGGGGACGGCCGGCCCCTCTCGACCGGCGAGCTGACGACCCTCCAGGCCGGCTACACAGCCGTACGCCGTGAGGTGACCTGGCAGGAGGGCGACGTCCTCGTCGCGGACAACCTGCTGAGCGCGCAGGGCCGTCCGCCGCTCGTCGGGTCGCCCGAGCTCCTGGTCGCTCTAGCGGACCGCAGGGCACGGCGCCCCACATCCAGTGCACAAGCACCACAGACGTACGAGGAGTAGAGAAATGGCGCAGATCAGAACCGGTGCGAGCCTGCGGGACATCAAGGACCAGCTCGACGTGGTCGTGGAGAAGTCCGACACGGCCGGCTTCGATGCGCACATCTCGGTCCTCCGCGGCCTCGCCGCACCGGCCGAGCTGAGGGGCATGCTCGGGCAGATCATCGACGACGAGGACCAGTTGGCCGAGATCGCAGCCCGGTCCTACTACCACTCCAACAACTTCCTGAAGCTCGTGCTGATGGCCGGCGACACCAACCCGTGGAAGCTGCGGCTCCACGTGTGGCACCCGCAGCCGGACGTGACCGAGGAGATCACCGAGGACGTCCACTCCCACCGCTGGGACTTCACGACCGCGCTGCTGGCCGGCGAGTACTGCGCGCGGGAGTTCCGGGTCGACGACACCGGCGACGAGCACCATCAGCTGAAGTACCTCCCAGTGGGTGCCGACGAGTCCTACAGCCTGGAGCCGCAGGGCACGGCCCGGCTGCTCAAGGTCTTCGAGGCCGTACTCCCCGCCGGCACGGTGTATCGCATCAACCACGAGGTGCTGCACAACATCTCCCGCTCCGGCGGCGGTGGTGCGGCATCGCTGGTCCTCCAGCAGCCGGCCGTCACCGAGTTCACCAACGTCTACCGCCGATCCGCGGTGGAGACCGAGGACAAGGTCGCGGTCAAGATCGAGCGCCCGGGACCGGCAGAGCTGCGCGAGGAGCTCACCCGGTTCCTGACCTGGTTCTGAGCCGGCAACCAGAGGAGGACGTCGTGACGGAGCAGGTCGAGGCAGTACGTAGCTCGCAGCCGCGGGGAGTCGGTCCACTACGGCCGTTGCCGGGCCGCCGAGCGCACGAGCTGTTCGAGGAGTGGGCGCGGAGGGCGCCGGACGCGACCGCCGCGGTGCACCGCGACGAGCGGTGGACCTACGCCTGCCTCGACGCGGCCGCTGACCGTGTCGCGGGCGCCCTCCACTCGGCAGGCCTGCGGCCCGAGGGCGTCGTCGCTGTGTGTAGTGAGCGAACGCTGGAGTGGCTCGCCGCGATCATCGGGATCTTCAAGGCCGGCGGCGTGTACCTGCCGATTGAGCCCGCCTACCCGGACGAGAGGATCGCCGAGCTTCTCCGACGCTCGGAGTCGACCCACGCCCTGCTGGCGGACGACGTCCCACCGCAGACCTTCCGTGACGTGGGGGTCAGCGTCCTGCCCGTGGCGCCGGACGCCGCGGTCTCACCCCGGCCGGCGGTCACCGTCTCGGAATCCGACCTGGCCTACATCTATTTCACCTCCGGCTCCACAGGTGAGCCCAAGGGCGCCGCCTGCGAGCACGCAGGCATGCTCAATCACCTGCTGGCAAAGATCGAGATCTTCGAGCTGGGTCCGGGGTCGGTGGTCGCCCAGACGGCCTCGCAGAGCTTCGACATCTCGCTCTGGCAGGCCTTCGCGCCGCTGCTGGCCGGCGGGTCGACCCTGATCGTCGACCCCAAGACCGTCCTCGACGTGCCGGCGCTGCTGGGACTGCTGGCCGAGGAGAAGGTCGCGGTGCTGCAGGTCGTACCGAGCTACCTCGATGTGGTGGCCACCCGGCTCGAGGCGGGTGACCAGGTGCCGGGCACCCTGCGGATGCTCGGCGTCACCGGCGAGGCAGTCACCGCCGCCGTGCTGCGTCGTTGGTTCGCCCGCTGCCCCGCGATCCCCGTGGTCAACGCCTACGGTGCGACCGAGGCCTCCGACGACACCACGCACGAGGTGATCACCGGGGTCGCCGACGACGATCTGGTCACCGTCGGCGTGCCGATCGCCAACGTCCTGGTCGACGTGGTCGGTCCCGACGGTCTGCCGGTCGACGACGACAGCGTCGGGGAAATCACCTTCTCCGGGGTGTGCGTCGGACGCGGCTACGTCAACGACCCGGTCCGGACGGCCGAGGCCTTCGAGGACGACCCGGTGCGCGCCGGGCTGCGCCGCTACCGCAGCGGCGACTACGGGCATTGGCTGGCCGACGGGCGACTGCGGTTCATCGGCCGTCGCGACGAGCAGGTGAAGATCAGCGGCATGCGCGTCGAGGTCGGCGAGGTCGAGGCGCAACTGCTGCGCGTCCCCGGCGTCCGTACGGCGTGCGTGATCGTCATGCCGGACGGCTCGAGCAAGCGCCTGGCGGGCTTCTACACGGCGGAGTCCCCGCTGGGGGAAGTCGCCGAGTCGCTCGCCGAGCTCGTGCCACACCACCTGGTCCCGCGCACGCTGCGGTGGATGCCCGAGCTGCCGCTGACCGGCAACGGCAAGGTGGACAAGCGCGCGCTGGCGGACCTGGAAACCGGATGCGCGACGGGCACCAGCGTCACGCCCCCGCAGAACCTCCTCGAGCGCCGCATCGCCACGGCCTGGGCCGAGGTGCTCGGCGTGCCGCTCGACGAGATCGACCGCAACGACAACTTCTTCGAGCGCGGCGGAGGATCCCTCGCCGGCATCCGGCTGGTGGTCCGGTTGTCCGGTCTCGTGTCGCTCGTGGACCTGATGAAGCACCCAGTGCTGGCCGACCTGGCGGCGGCGGTCGAGCAGCCCCAGGACGGCGACTCCCTCCTCCAGCCCCTCGCCCGGCCCGAGGCTGCCTCCGCTGCCCTGGTGTGCCTGCCCTACGAGGCCGGCAACGCCCTCAACTTCGATGCACTCGCACGCGCGGTCGCCCGGGACGACCTGGCGGTCTGGGCCGCCGAGCTGCCGGGCCACGACATCGCGCGTCCCGACGAGCAGCTGTGCGACATCGACAAGCTGGCCCGTCGGCTGAGCGAGGAGATCCTCGACCGGGTGGCCGAGCCGGTCATCCTCTGGGGACACGGCGCAGGAAGTGCCTTGGCGCACGCCATCGCGGGCCACCTGCAGACCGCTGGTGCCGCTCCTCGCCACGTCATCCTCGCGGCCGGTGCCGGGGAGCCGGCTGACGGTGCTGCTGACGTCGGCACCTGGATGCGCGAGGCCGGTGCGCTCACCGACGTCGACCAAGCCCGGTCGATCCACAGCGAGATCATCGAGCGCGCGTTCCGCCACGACGTGGACCAGGCAGAGGCCTACTACGGCGACGCCGGGCGGCAGCCGGTCGACGCGCCCACCACCGTTGTCGCCGTGCCTCGAGCTCCCGGTGAGCGCGAGGTGGCCGCCGAGCTCACCGAGCTCTTCCCCCTGGCGCGGCTCGTCCCGCTGAAGGTCATGGACCGCTATTTCGTGCGCGGCCGGGCGGCCGACGCCGCCGCGCTCGTCCGCGACTTGCTCACGCCCGTCGCAGAGGGCAGGGCTCCGTGAGCGTGACTGGGCGCCTGACCGCCACACCCGGCGACTTCGCGCGGCGCGAGTTCCTCGAGCCCCAACTCCGCCACGAGCTGGAGCATCTGCTGCCGTGGTACGTCCTGATCGAGAAGGCCCTCCTGGCCGAGTACCACCGTCTGGGGGTGTTGTCTTCGGGGGAAGTGGCCGGCCTGACCGCAGGCCTGCGCGGGCTGACGCAGGAGAGCGTCGCCGCCCGGGCCGACGAGTCGCTCACCGACATCGCTCTGGCGATCGAGGCCCAGGTCCTCGCCGGCTCCGGCCCCGTACCGGCCTGGCACGTGGATCGCAGTCGCAACGACCTGCAGGCGTGCGCGCAGCTGTTGCACGTGCGCGACCAGGTGACGACCCTGGCCGCAGGCTTCGGCCGCTTGGCGCAGGCAGCGCTCGGGCGTGCGGGCGAGGACGTCACCTCCCCGATGCCCGGCTACACCCACCTCCAGGCCGCACAGGTCGTGAGTCCGGGGTTCTGGCTGTCCGCCCTGGCCGAGCACGCACTGGCGACGTCATCGCGGCTGCTCTCGACCTACGACCGCATCAACCTCTCGCCGCTCGGAGCCGGCCCGATGGCCGGGCAGGAGTTGGCGTGGGACCGGGACCTACTGGCCGAGGCAGTCGGCTGCACTGCCCCTGCTCCACACGCGTTGGCCGCGGTGGCCTCGAGATCGTGGCTACTGGACGTCGCCGCCGACCTGTCCACTGCGGGTGTGGGTCTCAGCCGTTTCCACACCGACCTGATGGCCTGGCTCTCCAGTGCGTACGGTCTGGTCGAGCTGCCCGACGACCTGGCCGGCATATCGGCGTCGATGCCCCAGAAGAAGAACTATCCGATCCTCGAGCGGCTGCGCGGCCGGACGGCGCACCTCCTCTCGTTCTACGTCGACCTCGCCAGTGGCCAGCGCAACACGGCGTACAGCAACAGCGTCGAGGTGTCGAAGGAGGCTGGGCGGCACGCGAGCGCCGCCTTCGCCGACGCGCGAGCCGTGGTGGACGGGACCACCCTCGTGGTGGACCGCCTCCAGTGGCGCGTGGACAGGATGCGTGCGTGGTGCGAGCGCGACCACTTCGGCGGGTTCAGCCTCGCCAACCAGCTCACCCTGCGGGCCGGTGTCCCGTGGCGGACGGCCCAGGTCGTCGCGGGACGCTACATCGTCGCCGTCCTCGAGCAGGACGGCGGCCGCGATGACGCCCGGCTGCTGAGCGACCTCTGTCATGCGGCCGGCCACCCGCTCGAGGACGCCGGGTCGTTCCTCGACGCATCCCTCGACGTGGACGGTCAGTTGGCGAGCAAGGTGTCGGCCGGTGGAACAGGTCCCGACGCTGTGCGAGCGCTGCTGGACAGCCAGCACGAGCGCAGGGTCGCCCTGGAGCGCGAGTGGGCTGCACGGACGTCGGCGGTGGACGCGGCCGTGGCCAGGACCGACGCCGCGCTCGACGCGCTGGCGGGACGCCGCGCATGACCCGGCAGCTGCTCCGATCCAAGCGACCCCGGCCGGCCGGGCGGGCCCGTGGCTCGGGAGTCAGCTCGGTCTTCGGCACCTTCGGCGAACTGCTGCAGGGCGCGTTGCCCGAGGGGCCCGACTTCCTGGTCACGCTCCCGATCGCCCGCTGGTCCACCGCCAAGTTCGAGTACGACGGCGCCCGCGAGGGCATCGAGACCTCGCCTGCGACGAAGACCAAGGCCCAGCGGGTCGCCGAGGCGGTGCTTGCCCGGCATGCCGCGGGCGGTGGCGGGTCGCTGCGGCTCAGCGGATCCCTCCCTGAGGGTCGCGGCCTGGCCAGCTCCTCGGCCGACCTGGTGGCGACCGCCCGGGCGGTCGCCCGGGCCATCGGCGTCGACATGCCGCCCGCGCTCGTCGAGGACCTGCTGCGACCGATCGAACCCACCGACGGCGTGATGTATCCCGGCGTGGTCGCCTTCGACCACCGCGACGTCGTGCACCGGAGCAGCCTGGGCGCGCTGCCGCCCATGACCATCGTCGGCATCGACGAAGGCACGCCCGTCGACACGGTCGCGTTCAACGCGATTTCCAAGCACTTCACCGACCGCGACCGTGCGGAGTACGCCGCCCTACTCACCGAACTCGGCGCCGCCGTGCTCGCCGCGGACACCCTCACCATCGGGCGCATCGCCACGCGCAGCGCATACCTCAACCAGCGGCTGTGCCCCAAGCGGTCGCTCCATGCGATGACCGCCCTCAGCGCGGAGGTGGGCGGGGTAGGCGTCGTCGCCGCGCACAGCGGCTCGGCCATCGGGCTGCTGCTCCCCCAGCACCTCCCCGACTACCGCGCTCGGCTGGCCGAGGCGATCACCCGCTGCCGGCATCTGGGCCAGGCGCTCCTGGTGTGCCAGACCCTGGACTTCGACCCCGCCGACATTGGAGCAGAACTGTGAAGTACGACGACCTCGTCGATGCGATCGGGCACACCCCCGTGGTCCGGCTGCGCACTGGTCCCTCGACCGCGGCGGTCTACGCCAAGCTGGAGATGCAGAATGTCTTCGCCATGAAGGACAGAGTCGCCAAGCGCGTGGTCCTCGAGGCACGCGCCAGCGGTCTGCTGCGCCCCGGTGCGCCGATCCTCGAGAGCTCCTCGGGCACGATGGCGCTGGGGCTCGCGCTGGTCGGCACGATGCTCGGCCACCCGGTCCACATCGTGACCGACCCACGGATCGACGAGATCACCCTGGCCAAGCTCCGCTCGCTCGGCTGCTCCGTGCACGTCGTCGACGCGATGACATCGCACGGCTGGCAGAGCGCGCGGCTGACCCGCCTCGCCGAACTGATGGCCGAGTACGACGACGCGTTCTGCCCCCGTCAGTACTACAACCCGCAGAACCCGCTCGCCTACAGCGCGCTGGCCGACGAACTGCTCGCCGACCTCGGTCGCGTCGAGGTGCTCGTCGGCGCGGTCGGGAGCGGTGGCTCCCTGTGCGGTACGGCACGCGCCCTGCGACGTGCGCAACGAGCAGTCGGCTTCACCGATCCCGTGCGGGTCATCGGCGTGGACGCCGTGGGCAGCGTCCTGTTCGAGCAGCCCGACCTCCCCCACCGCAGACAGAGCGGTCTGGGCAACAGCTTGATGCCGGGCAACCTGAGCCTTGCCGAGATCGACGAGGTGCACTGGCTCAACGACCACGAGGCGTTCGCCGCTACCCGTGAGCTCGCCCGCGACGAGTGCCTGTTCGCCGGCAACTCTTCGGGGTCGGTGTACCAGGTGCTCCGGCACGTGGCACTGACTCTGCCGGAGGGCGCCACAGCGGTCGGTATCTTCCCCGACCGCGGCGACCGCTACGTCGACACCATCTACTCCGACGACTACTGGGACCGGGTTGACCTGCGGTCCCTCCCGATCCGTCCCGAGCCGGAGCAGGTCGCCTACGGGACAGAGGTGGCCCAGTGGTCGTGGGCCCCGGTAACCTCGCCTCCCCGACGGCGGCTGCTGTTCGTCGAGTCCAACACCACCGGCACCGGGATGCTCGCCATGGAGCGCGTCCGCGAGCTGGGCCTGGCCCCGGTGCTGCTGACCAGCTCGGCGACGCGCTACCGGGGCGTCGCGGAGACCGACTGCGAGATCGTGCGCTGCGACACCAACGACCAGGCTGCCCTGTCGAAAGCCGTGCACGAGGCGTTCGACCCGCAGGAAGTGGCCGGGGTCACCACGACCAGCGAGTTCTACCTCGAGGCCGCGGCCCTGCTCGCGGCGGAACTCGGCCTGCCGGGCAACACACCCGAAGCCGTACGCCGGTGCCGCGACAAGTCCGAGACCAGGAAAGTGCTCACTGAGGCAGGTCTACCCCAGCCCGTGTCGGTCTGTGTCGGCACCGCAGGAGACGTCGCCGCCGCCGTCGCCCGCACCGGACTGCCCTGCGTGGTCAAGCCGGTGGCCGACTCGGCGTCGACCGGCGTGCTGCTGTGCGAGAGCGTAGGGCAGGCCGTCGAGCAGGTCAGCCTCCTGCTGGGCCAGATGCACAACGTGCGGATGCAGCCGCAGCCCCCCGTGGTGCTCGTCGAGCAGTTCGTGGACGGCGCGGAGTTCAGCGTCGAGACGGTCTTCGTAGGCGGCCGTTGCCACGTCGTCGGCATCACGAGGAAGGACCTGTCCCGCCGCCCGGCCTTCGTGGAGCTGCGCCACGCGTTCCCCGCCGCGCTCGACGAAACCACCGCGCGCGAGATCGGGCACGTCGTGACCGAGGCACTCGCGGCAGCCGGGATCGGCCACGGGGTGTGCCACACCGAACTGCGGCTTGCCGAAGCCGGACCCACCGTCATCGAGATCAACGCCCGCCCGGCCGGAGGCATGATCCCCGAGCTGATCAGTCTCGCAGGCGGCGCCGACCTGCTCGACCAGCAGCTGAGGGCGGCAGTCGACCTGCCGATAGCCCTTGGGGACCTCCCGACCAGGACGGCCGGCATCGCGTTCATCACCAGCACCACCGACGGCGAGGTGTCCACCATCGACGGCGTCGAGGAGGCACGGAGCCGGGAAGGTGTCGCGGCGGTGCACACGAGCTGCCGTCCCGGCGACCGCATCCGCGCCGCCGTCGACGCCTACGACCGGTTGGGCCACGTGATCGCCAGCGGGGAGTCGGTCGAGCAAGTCGACCGCACCCTCGACTCGGCGTTGGCCGGCATCACCGTCCGACTGACCGACGACCGAGTGAGGACCTACTGACGTGATCGAGATGCGGAGCGACACCTTCACGCTGCCCACCCCCGAGATGTTCACCGCCATGACCATGGCCGACCTCGGCGACGACGTCTACTCCGAGGACCCGACCGTCAGGCGGCTCGAGGAGCTCGCGGCCGAGCGGGTCGGCAAGACCGACGCCTGCCTGATGCCCAGCGGCACGATGGCCAACCTGACCGCGATGATGGCGCACGTCCCGCGGGGCGGGAAAGCAATCGTCGGGGACGAGAGCGACATCTACCTCTACGAGGCCGGCGGGGCGAGCGTGTGCGGCGGGATCGTCTACGAGCCCGTCCACACCCAGCCCGACGGTACGCTCGAACTCGCCGACCTCGACGCGGGCTGGCCACCCGACCTCGACGACTCGCAGTTCGCCCTCCCCGGCCTGGTCTGCCTCGAGAACACGCACAACCGGATGGGCGGGCGGGTGCTGGCCCCCGGCTACCTGGACGACGTACGACGCCTGGCGGACGAGCGCGGGGTTCCGGTGCACATGGACGGAGCCCGGATCTTTCACGCAGAGGTCGCCAGCGGCGTGCCCGCGGCGGAGATCGCCCGCGTCGCCGACTCTCTCCAGTTCTGCCTGTCCAAGGCGCTCTCCGCGCCGATCGGCTCGATCCTGGCCGGGGACCGCGACGTCGTCGCCCGGGCGCGCCGGCTACGCAAGATGCTCGGCGGCGGCATGCGCCAGGCCGGGGTGGTCGCTGCCGCGGGCATCGTGGCCCTGACCTCGATGGTCGACAGGCTCGCCGAGGACCACGCCCTGGCCGCGCGCCTCGCGCAGCGGCTGGCCGAGGTCGACGGGATCGACATCGACGCGAGCTCGGTCGTGACCAACATCGTGCTGTTCCGGGTGACCGCCGGTGACCTCGACGTGGACGCCGTGGTCGACCTGGCCCGTCAGCGTGGCCTGGCCATCGGCGAGTTCGGCCACGGCCGGATCCGCGCGGTGACGCACCGCGGCCTCGGGCCCGCCGACGTGCGCGACGCGGCCGACATCCTCGCCGGCATCATCAAGGAGGCCGGCTGACCCGGTCTCAGGCAGAGCGAGGCAACTGGGGAAGCAGGTCGAGGTGCTCGTCGGAGACCAGGTCGAAGCGCAGGGCGAACGCGACAAGCGCCTCCCGCTTGGAGTGCCGCCGACCGTCGTCGCCGTGCTTGGCCCAACGGGTGACCGGGACCTTCTGCTCCACCAGGTAGTCGATGTGGTAGTTGATGCTGCTGCGGCTGGCCAGGCTGAACCCGTCGGTGCCCTGCAGTCGCGTCACGACCTCCTGCACCGACGGGACGGCCGCCATGGAGTTGCCGCGCAGCCGCGGCTCGCACAGCGCGACGAGCACCGCGAAGTACTTGCTGGACGTGTCCAGGCGCGGCAGCGGGCCGTTGCCGTCGTCGGTTGCGCGTTCGACGTCGAGCATCGGCGGCTCCGGACCGAACGCCTTGAGCTCGAAGACGTCCATCCCGGCGGGAATGAGGATGCGGGACATCTCGAAGGGGACCGACACCCCCATATGCCGCGGGCGGGCCTTGACCAGTTCGCTGCCGCCCTCGAGGTTCTCGATCACGAACGTGGTGCTGGTCGTGAAGTTCGAGATGATCAGCCGGTCGTCTTCGACCTCGAAGGCGCCGACCCGGGGCAGGGCGCCGGGCTTCCAGCCTCCCGAGGAGGGGTCGCGTCCGAAGTCGACGCACTCGCCCTCGCGCAGGTCGATGCGACGTCCGGTCGGGCCGTCGTCATCGACGCCGGGCGGTCCGTGCACCCAGGTGATCGTCGCGGTTGGCCCGACGGCCGGCTCCGCGCTGGTTGCCGCTGTGCGTGCATGCGGAAATTTCTCCATGGGTGGCTCCCCCTGAGCGGTGGTTCGGCCGGTCCGTTTCACAGTCAGCACCTGCCGGGATCCCGAGTCTCGGCGCAGCTGATCGCCAGCAACGTAACAGCGTCAGCGGCTTCGCGTCGTGGAAATCCCGCTGCGTTGCAGCAAGTTGCAGAGTGTCCGATGGGTCATGGACGCGCGCCGTCCGCGCCCCCTAACGTGGCCCCGTGAAGCCGTGGGACGGGAGGCTGTGGCGCGTCGGTGACCCGGGCTTCGAGAAGGCGTCGGTGGCCGGCCTGTTCAACCAGCGGGTTCCGTCGCGACGGCCGCTGGCCGTGCTCCGGGCCGGCAGCGTTGCCGACGTCGTCGCCGGCCTCGGACTGGCGGCTCAGGAGGGGTGGCAGGTCGCCGTGCGGGCCGGTGGGCACAGCTGGACCGCGTGGTCGTTGCGCGAGCGGACCCTCCTGATCGACGTCTCCAACCTCCGCGACCTGGCCTACGACCCCGCCACGGGCATCGCCACGGTGGGCGCCGGCGCCCGCGGCGGGCACGACCTCGACCCGTTCCTGGCGCGCCACGACCGGTTCTTCCCCGTCGGGCACGCACCTTCGGTGGGCGTTGCCGGCTTCCTCCTGCAGGGCGGACTGGGCTGGAACACGCGTGGCTGGGGCTGGGCGGTCGAACACGTGGAGTCCCTCGACGTGGTCGCCGCTTCGGGAGAGCTCGTACACTGCTCGGAGGAGGAGAACGCCGACCTCTTCTGGATGGCGCGTGGTTCCGGCCCCGGCTTCACCGGCGTCGTCACCTCCTTCCGGCTGCGGACGCGCCCTCGCTTCCGGCACCTGACGCACGCGACCTGGGCCTATCCGGTCGACACGGCACCGGAGATCCTGTCCTGGTACGCCGAGTGCCGCCACGCGGTCCCCGACGAGGTAGAGCTGGCACTGGTCGGGTGCACGGTTCCCGGCCTCGGCCAGGTCATCGTCGTCGACGCGCTGTCCTTCGACGGGGGCGCGGACTCGCTCGGCGCGCTCGAGACCTGTCCCGTCCGGGGGCGGGCTCTGTCGCGCGAGACGACCTCTGGGGTGTCGTTCGCCGACCTCCTCGCTGCCCAGGACCGAGCCAACCCGGAGGGACACCGCTACCACGTCGACAACGCGTTCCTCACCGGTCCGGCGGATGACTGGTGCCGGGCGCTCGTACCGACATTCGGCTCCCTCCCCACGCCACAGACGTTCACAGTCCTGGGCGACCTGGGCCCCGCGGCACGCCGGGCCCGTCCGGAGATGGCCTTCTCGGTGGACACCGACCTCTACTTCGCCGCCTACGCAATCACAGACACGCCTTCCGGGGACACCCGTTGTCAGGACTGGCTGGCGCGGACGATGGCCGACCTCGCTCCGTCGTCGGCCGGGTGCTATCTCGGCGACACCGACCTCGCCACCCGAAGTGCCCGGGTCATGTCGGATGCCGCATGGATCCGCTACCAGCTAGTGCGCGACGACCGGGATCCCGAACGGCGCTTCCCCGGTTTCCTCGGCGAACCGTCCCAGGCCGTGAACGCGGCAGCCGCCATCCGCCATCCGGCCCCGAAGAAAGCGGTACAGGAATGTCGATGAACCAGGCCGACTCCGATCTCGCGGCCACGAAGGATGTGTACCTGCATGTCGGGCCGGTGAAGACGGGATCTACCTATCTGCAGGATTTGCTGTGGCGCAATCGCGATGATCTCGCTCGGCAGGGATATCACCATCCCGGTGAGCACCCCAACGAGATGTGGCTGGCCACGACCGACTTGCAGGACTACGAGTTCATCCATTTCGAGATGCCGGAGGCGGCCGGGCTCTGGGCCCAGGTGTGTGAACGGGTGGCCGCTCACGACGGCACCTCGCTGATCTCGCACGAGGTGCTGGGCTGGTCGACCGAGAGGCACGTCGCGAAGGTCGTGGATTCCCTCGCTCCCGCCCGGCTGCACGTCGTGGTGATGGCCAGGAGCCTGGCCCCGATCCTGGCCTCGCTGTGGCAGGAACTGATCAAGATGGTCTACCCCGACACCAGCTTGCCCGACTTCCTGGTGGCCGAGCGCGAGACCGGGTCGCCATGGACCGACGCCTCCTTGATCGTGAACCGATGGCTCGCTCACGTGCCGCCCACGCGCATCCACGTGGTCACGGTCCCGCCGCGAGGTGCCGAACCGACCGAGCTGCTGAGCCGGTTCTCGGAGGCGCTGGGCATCGAGACGACGGCCTGGCACACGGACGGCATAGCGACGAACAGGTCCCTGGACCGGGTCCAGGCCGAGCTCTTCCGGCGCCTCAACCTGGCAGCTTCACCCTCGTTGGACGTGCGGGCTCAACGACGGCTGCTCAACGGCACCTTGCTGCCGCTGATGCGGTCCGCCGATCGCAGCAGAGAGATACGCCTGCCGGCGTCGGCGCGTGGATGGATCGAGGACGAGACGTCTCGCCGGATCGACGCGCTGCGACACAGCGGTGTGCATATTCATGGTGACCTCGCCGACCTGCTGACCACCGACGAAGCCTGGGAGGACACCCCGCTCCGCGTCCGCGACGAGGACGTGCTCGAAGAGGCCCTCCAGCTGCTGATGTCGAGCCATCCCGATCTGATGCCCAATCGCCTCGACATCGTCTAGATGTGATGCATCACCCGCGTAGCCCAGCGCCTGCTCGCGATGGCCGCCGGCTCAGCCGGCGACGCCCACGACCAGCTCGCTGAACCCGCGATAGGTGCGGTTGGCCTTGGGGGTCGCGGAGACCACCCTCGCGCCGGGCGCCTTCTCCACGAACTGACGGACCACCTCGTCACCCACCAGGCGCGCCAGCGGCGCGCCGATGCAGCGGTGGACGCCGTAGCCGAAGGCCAGGTGGACCGCCTTGTCCGCCAGCGGTCCCGGGCCCCCACTCGGCGCCTCCGGATCCCACGTCAGGGTTCCGGGCCGATCGAGGACGTCGGTGCCGTCGAGCGAGATGAGGACCGCGCTCCCCGCGGGGATCGGCGTGGACGCGATCGACGTCGCTTGCTCCGCCACCCGCGCCACATGTCCCAGCGGCGCCCAGTGCGACAGGGTGCGCTCGATGAGGGCGCTGCGCTCCCCGGCGGTCGACGGGGCGACCTCGGACTCGATCATGTACTTGCAGGCAAAGCCCAGGAGGCCGACCGTCGTCTGCAGCCCGCCGAACACCATCATCGCCGCAGTCGCCACCCGGTCCTCCTGCTCCCCTGACGCCAGGCTCAGCACGGCGCCGGGAGTCGCCTCGGTAGACCGGACGAAGTCGGACAGCTCCACGATGGCGACCTGGGCCTCCATCGCGTAGTCCGGGCGATAGGACGCGCCCAGGAACTTCGACAGCGCCAGGCCCCACCGGTGCAGCGACTCCTGCGAGGCCGACTCGAACCCGAGGACCAGGGCGATCGCCCGAGCCGCCACCTTGTCCGCGACCTCCGTCACGAAGTCGAACTCCGGGGAGCTCATCGCCTCGTCCAGCACCTCCTCCACGATCACCGCCAGCGCCGGCGCCATGTCGCGGATGTGGCGCGGGGAGAAGAGCGGGCGAACGGCCTTGCGTGCCGCCTGGTGATCGGCGCCGTCGTGGAAGATGAACCAGCGCTCGACGAGACTGACCAGGTCGGGACACTTGTCGCGGACCTCATCCGGCAGGTAGCTCAGATTCATCGGCCCGAAGGTGTCGCTGATGAGGGCGGGGTCGGCCATCGCGGCACGGGCCGGCTCCCAGCCCCACACGACGTAGCAATCGAGCCCGTCGTGGTAGCGCACTCCGCTGGGTTCCATGGACACTCCCTTCCGGCACTGACGTGGTCGCTCACTTGGGGTGGGGCCGCCGCCCGGAGACGGTCCGGTCCGGCGTCGTCACCCCGATTCAGCTCCCGCCCGGTCGGGGCTCCGGCACCCGCAGCCGCTCGTCGGCACACAGCCGCTCGAGCTGGGCCAGCCTTGAGTCGGGCGCCTGCGTGAGCATGCCGAGGTCGTCGAGGAGGGCCGCGAGCCCGGCGTCGACGGTGTCGCCCGGTCCCGGCATCGCCCCCCAGGTATCGTCCGGCAGCACCTCCTGTCGTTGCAGAGCCACGGCGTCCCGCATCAGGTTTGCGGCGACGTACCACTCCCCGAAACGACCCGTGATGCTCAGCCCGAACGCCTCCGGGTCGGCGGTGCCGGCACGACACCGCGCCCATGCCTCACCGGCGACGAGGAACTGGTCGCGCGGTACGTCGAGGTGGTCGAAGTCGATCTCGAACAGGCTCCGCTGCATCGCGTCGACCTGGGCGTCGACCAGCACCCAGCGCTGCTCCTCGGCGTGCCAGTACTCGCAGACCCAGTGGTCCTCGAACCGGCCCTCGTTGAAGTAGCCGGCGAAGCCGCACCGCGCTCGGGCAGGTGTCCCGTGGACGCGCAGGGCGGCAACCAGCAGCACCACGAAGTGCCAGCAGTTGCCGGCGATCCGGCCCGTGGGCGCGCGCGGCTGGTCGAGCGGCCGCCCGTCCCGCGCAATGACGAAGTCCAGTATCCGTTCGACCGAGCGGTGGTGCGCGGTGCCGCGGTCCTCGTCGGTCAGCACGACGCCGTACGCCGGGGCGATGTGCTCGTGCACCACGAGGGCGTGGTTGATTGCCGTGATGCGGTCCACGTCGTGCGGGAGCGCCTCGACCTGCGGGCGGTGGCGGCCCACGTCCGTGGTGCCGCCCAGCTGGGCGTAGAAGGAGAGCGTCGGTGGTAGGACGCCGGTGATGTCCACGCGTGCGGTCATCGGACGATGCGCTCCCGGTCGAGGTGTGCCGCGAGCTGCTCGACGCGGGAGTGGTACAGGAGGTCGGTCGCGCGCATGGGCATCCCGGCATCGCGCAGCATGCCGGCGACCTGCAGGGCGAGCAGGGACGACCCGCCCAGCAGGTAGAAGTCGGCCGTCGACGAGGTCACGGGGACACGGAGCACCTGGCCCAGCACGTCTGCGACCAGCTGCTCGGTCGGTGTCAGGCTCCGGCCGAGGACCGCCTGATCGGCGCGCACCTGCTCGAGGTGCTGGAGCAGGCGGGCCCGGTCGATCTTGCCGCTGGCGGTGAACGGCATGCTGCCGACCGGCAGGACGATGTGCGGGACCATGTAGGCAGGCAGCTTCTCCGACATCTCGGCGCGGACCGCCGCAGGCCCGTCGAGATCGCCCACGACGAAGCAGACGAGCTGGGTCGGCGGATCCCCGAGGGTCATGACGGCGGCGTCGCGCACGTCCCGGCACGCCTTCGCCGCCATCTCGACCTCCTCGAGCTCGAGGCGGTATCCCGAGATCTTGACCTGCCGGTCCGCCCGGCCACGGAACTCCAGGACCGGCGAGCCGTCTACATCGCGTACCAGCCGGGCCAGGTCGCCGGTCCGGTAGAGGCGCTCGGTCGTGTCGCCGAAGACGCAGTGGTCGAGCCACACCTTCCGGGTGGCCTCCTCCGAGCAGTAGCCCTGGGCCAGCCCCGCGCCGGCGATGTAGAGCTCGCCCTGCTCACCGATCGCGCACAGGCCGCCTGCGTCGTCGAGCACGTAGAGGCGGTAGTGCGGCAGCGGCTTCCCGATCGGGACCTTGCCGTCCGTCCGCTCGGGAGGTACGACGATGCAGGTCGCGTTCACGGTGGCCTCGGTCGGGCCGTAGACGTTGTTGAGCAGGCCGGGCGACCGGACGACGTCGTACCACTGCCGCGTGCTCTGGTAGGTGAAACTCTCACCTCCGACCAGGGTCCACCGCAGGTGCGGGAGATCGCGCAGGCCGGGGTTGGAGACGGCCGCGTCGAGCAGGTGGAACCAATGTGAGGTGACCATGTCGAGGTGCGTGATCTCCTCCTCGCGCAGCCACACCAGCAGCTCGTGGGAGTCGAGGAGGGCCACCTCAGGCATGACCACCAGGCAGGCGCCGGCGGTCCACGCGGGGAAGATCTGCTGCACCGACGGATCGAACGTCAGGGGTGCGTTCTGCGCCACGCGGTCACCGGCGACGGTCCCGTGCAGGTCATGGAACCACCGCACGAGGTTGAGCACGCTGGACTCCGCGACACGCACGCCCTTGGGCCGCCCCGTCGTGCCCGACGTGTAGATGACGTAGGCGGTGGTGTCCTCCGGAGCCCCTGCCTCGGGTACCGGTGCGAGCCGGTCTGCCGCCGGAACCCCGGACCAGTCCTGCCACCCGTCCACTGCCCCGCCCGCGTCGAGCACGGCG
The DNA here is from genome assembly GCF_040681515.1 of Kribbella sp. NPDC051718. Lineage (NCBI taxonomy): Bacteria > Bacillati > Actinomycetota > Actinomycetes > Propionibacteriales > Kribbellaceae > Kribbella > Kribbella sp. NPDC051718. The sequence continues at coordinate 32,723 of NZ_JBFAYZ010000004.1, forward strand.
CATGTCGGCACCAGGCCGGTCAGCGGCTGCACCTTCGGTGCGCTCGAGACGTCGGAGAGGACGGTCAAGGCCCCGCAGTCCTCCAGCATCAGCCGGAGCCTGTCCGTGGGGTCGTCGGGGTTCAGCGGGACGTAGGCGGCGCCCACCGAAATCACGGCGAGCAGCGCCGGGTAGGGCACGACCGTCCGGGTGGCGACCACGGCGACCGTGTCCCCCGGCCGCACGCCCGATCCTCGGAGGTGGGCTGCCAGCGCTTCGGCCCGCTCGTGGAGCTCGGCGTAGGTGAGCACCTGGCCGTCGGCCGACACCGCGGGACGGTCACGATGGTCCCGTGCGGCCTGCGCCAGCCACGGCAGCAGCCTCGACGGGTGGCCGCCCGAGTTCACCGGCGCCTGGTTGAACTCGAGCCAGGCCGCGCGCTCGACCTCGTCGAGGTCGGCGTCCCCTGGCCGTGCGAACGGGCTCGGCTGCGAGAGCATGGCGCCGTCGCCGTCGCCCTTCGTCATCATCGCCGGTCCTGCTGCCGGATGACGCGAGCGAGGACGTCCAGCCCCGCGGCGACGTCGGGCCCGGGAGCGCCGAAGCCCAGCCGGATCCGGTCCGGGTGGTCGAAGCAATCACCGGGGACGGTGAGTACGCCGTGCTCGTCAGCGAGGACCTCGCACAGCGGCCTGGTGTTCTCGACCCCGAGGACCTGCGGGAAGAACGTCACGCCACCGCCGGGCGCGAACCCGGCCACGATGTCGCGATGAGCCGCCAGCCAATCCACGACGGTGGCCCGGTTGGCCCGGACCTCCGCCAGTCGCGGCCCGAGCACCGCGTCGGCGTTCTCGACCACCCGCGCCGCGATCTCCTCCAGCAGGGGCGAGGTGTTCAAGGTGACGTAGTCGCGCATCCGTACGAGCTCGCGAGCCAGCGTGGACGGCGCGATGCACCATCCCACCCTCAGCCCCGGCAGGCCGTACGCCTTGGACAAGGTGCCGAAGGAGACGCAGCGCTCGATGGTGCGGGAGGGATCGGGCAGGGGCTCGGCATCGTGGACCAGTTCGGCGAAGGCGGCGTCCCACAGCAGGTAGGCGTCGCTGCTGCCGACGATCGCGAGGAGCTCGTCGTACTCGGCAGCGGTGAGGGTGATCCCGCTGGGGTTGTGCGGGAAGTTGAGTACGACCGCGCGCGTGCGGGGACCGACCAGGGAACGGAGCGCATCGAGGTCGGGCCGGCCGCCCGTCAGGTCGAGCTCCCACCTGACCAGCGTGGCGCCTGCCGACGCGGCGAGGGCGGTGAGTGCGTGGTAGCTCGCCGTCGTGACCACGACCTCGTCGCCGGCGCCGAGGTCGAGGGCGGACACCGCCAGCAGGATGGCCTCCGTGGAACCGTTGCACACCAGCGGCTCGTGGCCAGGCCCCGGCTCGAACCTCTTGCTCAGCGCCGTGCGCAGCTTCTCCTGCCCGGACGACGGGGAGTCGCGGAAGGCCAGCTCGTCGAGTTCCTCGGCGGTCGTGCCGGTCAGCTCACGGACCTCGCCGAGGGTGTACGGGTGAACCCCACTGCTGCTGATGTCCACCCGTGCGTCGAAGTAGCGCACGCGGAACCAGTCCTCGAGCGCGGCTGCGGGGACCCGACCGAGCACGGTCACCGGTCGGTGCCCGTGCGCGCATACAGAACGTCGAGTTGCCGGGCCACGGGCCGCCTCCTCCTGCTCGTCCAGCTCGCTCTCGCGCTGGAACCGGATCTCCTGGGATCCCCAGGATCGAGTCGGCGCCCTTCACTGCCCGACGAGTTCCTCACTGTATGACCGGGTGCCACGGGGCCGGACACTGACAGATGAAAGGGTCCGCAGCGTCTTCCGACGGCGCGGGCGACCCTGACAAATGCCAGCCGCAGGGGGCGTTCAACCCGGCCTACCATCGCGGCGTGACGACACCTGGCAGGACAACGATGGCCGTCACCCGCTTCCGGGCGCAGCCGGCGCCTGACGCACCACCCACCTGCTCCGCACCAGTTCGAGCTCGCGGAGGCGTACGTCGTCCCGGTCCCGGGCCTGCTGACCACAACCGGAACCAATGCGAGGAGTAGCATGTACGGGATGACGTTGAACGGCTCGGAGATCGATGCCATTCATCGGCTGGTCGGTGAGATCAGCGAGAAGTACACCACCGTCGAAGACCGCGAGCTGCTACTCAACGCATCCGTCCTCGCGCACGAACTCCCGCGGCGCGTGCGCAGCTTCCTCAACGACTTCCGCCTCACCGAGCCCAGTGGCGTTGCGGTGATCTCAGGACTCCCCATCGACCAGGAGCGCATCGGCAGCACGCCGGCCCACTGGCGGGATCGCGACACAGTCTCCTCCGCCCTGCCCGAGGAGATCTTGTTCCTCCTGTGCGGAACGCTGCTCGGCGACGTGTTCGGCTGGTCGACCCAGCAGGACGGGTACCTCATGCACGACGTGCTTCCGATCAAGGGCGACGAGGACGACCAGCTCGGCACGGGCAGCAAGCAGCTGCTCTGGTGGCACACCGAGGACGCCTTCCACCCGTTCCGCAGCGACTATGTCGGGCTCCTGTGCCTACGCAACCCCGACGAGGTCGAGACCACCGTCGCCATGGCGGACTCGATCCCGTGGGACGAGCTCGACGTCGATCACCTCTTCCAGCCTCTCTTCCACATCCGGCCCGACGAATCGCACCGACCGAAGAATCAGGCCGACCGCGATGTCTCCCCTGAGATCGCGGAGCTCCTCGACGCCGCCTACGCCCGGATCAGCGAGATGAACACCCGGGCCGAGAAGCGCCCGATCCTCTCGGGGTCCGCCCGGTCTCCCTACATGTGCCTCGACCCCTACTTCATGGACGTCGACCAGCTCGAGGAGCCGGCCCGGGGAGCGATCCAGGGACTGATCGGCGCCATCGATCGGGTGCTGGAGCCGGTCGTGCTCAAGCCCGGCGACCTCTGCTTCGTGGACAACCACAAGGCCGTGCACGGCCGCAACCCGTTCACCGCCCGCTACGACGGCAACGACCGCTGGCTCAAGCGGATCTGTGTCACCCGCAACCTCCGCAACTCGCGCGAGGCGAGGCTGTCGAGCTCGGACCGCATCATCTTCTGATCCCCAACCCGAAAGCGATACAGCCCTTCCATGGACGATCCGACCACGCCCGCCGTAGACCAAGACACCGAGCAGCGGGCCCGGGGGCTCCTGTTCCGCAACCGCGACTACACCGGGTGGTGGATCGGGGCGACGCTCTCGGAGTTCGGCACCGCCCTGGCGGTCGTCGCCTATCCGCTGCTCGTCCTGGCGGTGACCGGCTCCGCTACCGGTGCCGGCGCGGTGGAGGCAGCAGTCAGCATCGGCTACGTGGTGACACTGCTGGTCGGCGGTGCGCTCGCGGATCAGTTCTCGCGCCGGACCCTGATGCTGCTCAGTCCGTCGATCCAGGCGGTGGCAGTCATCACCGTCACGATCGCGGTGTTCACCGACCACGTGACCATCCCGCACATCGTGCTGGTCGGGTTCCTGCAGGGGCTCGCGGGCGGTCTCTCGGGTGGCGCGGAGTATGCCGCACTACGCCGCGTGGTCGACCAGGACCAGCTCCCCACCGCCTTCTCGCTGATGCAAGCCCGGGGAATGGTGATCCGGTTGGCCGGGCCGGCGATCGGAGGCGTGCTGTACGGCCTGGCACGGTTCCTGCCATTCCTGGTCGACGCGATCTCCTTCGTGGTCAACATCGTCGGCGTGCTGATGATCCGCCGGCCGCTAGGTCCCGACCTCGACGAGAACGAGGCACGCGAGCCGGTGCTGAAGAGCATCGGCGGAGGCATCCGCTTCATCATGGCCAACGCCTACCTGCGGTTCGTCCTGGTCTGGGCCGCCCTCATCAACGCCTGCGCGGCCGGCCTGCTGATCCTCGTCATCGTCTTGGTGCACACCCGTGGCGGCAGCCCGGCGCTGGTCGGCGCGGTCAACGCCATCGGAGCGGTCGGTGGCCTCGTCGGCGCGCTCGTCGCCGCCAGGATCGTCCGCGCGCTCCCCGGCCGCCTGCTGGTCATCGTCGCCTCGTGGCTGATGGCGCTAGCGGTCGCCGGGATCGCGGTAGTCACCACCGCCTGGGCCGTCGGCGTCCTGATGGCGGTGCTGATGTTCGTCGTCTCGCCGCTCAACGTGCTCTTCTCTTCCTATCAGGCGCGGATCATTCCCGACCGGCTGATCGGCCGGGCCTCCAGCGCGATCGAGTTCGGCGCGTCGTCGATCCGGTGGGTCGGCGCGCTCGCCGCCGGCCTGCTGGCCTCGGCCATCAGCCCGGCAGCGGCGACCGGCATCTTCGCCGGCCTGCTCGCCCTGATCGCCATCAGCACCCTCGTCGCGCGCGGGCTCCGCGTGCTCGACACGCCCCTCGACCAGGTCGTGGCCGACTGATCTGTGGGCTGCTCGTCAAGGCGCACGCTGAGGCGCCCGTCCCCGTTGAGGGGGCGGGCGCCTCGTGCTTCTCAGGAATCTTGTCAGTGAGGCCCGGCCCGCAACCCCTCAGCAGTCACCAGGAGACGTGGAGGGTGGCCGGCCCGGAGTCGGCGAAGCCGTAGGACCACGGCACGTCCTGGACCGCGGTCTCCAGCCGGAGGCCCGGCAACTCGCGCGCGAGCACGGTGAGGGCCGCGCCCAGCTCCATGCGCGCGAGTGCGGCCCCCAGGCAGTGGTGCGGACCGCGGCCGAACGTCAGATGCGGGACACCGCGCCCCGCGACGTAGCGGTTCGGGTCGGGGAACCTTTCGGGGTCGCGGTTGGCCGCCTCCAGGCGGGCGAGCACCATGTCACCGGCGACGAGCTGCTCGCCCTCGAGCGTAAGGTCCTGCTGCACCCAGCGGGGCAGCGCCTCGCCCGTCAGACCGGCGAGGAGCCGGAGCACCTCGTCGACGTCGGGATCGGTCTCGCGGGTTCGCCCCTCCACGATGCCCTGCAGGACGGCCACCGAGATCGCGTTGCGCGGGCTGAGGTAGCCGCCCTCCAGCAGGACCATGATCAGCGAGGTGAGCTCCTCGTCGCCGAGGCGCCCGTCCTCGGTGTCACGGACGGCGATCAGGTCGCTGAGCAGGTCGTCGCCCGGGCTCTTACGCTTGGCGGCCACCAGGTCCTTGACGTAAGCCTCGAGGGCCGCCATCCCCTGGCGCATACGCTCGCCGTTGGGCACGTTGCCGATCAGCAGCGCCTCCTCGGCCCACCCGCGCAAGGCTGCTCGCTCCTGCACAGGCACGCCGATGGACTCGCCGAGCACGTTGATCGCCAGCGGAGCGGAGAAAGTCTCCACCAGGTCGATGGGGTGCGACGCATCGACCTTCTGCGCGGTGATCCGGGCAACGTAGCCGTGCGCCATCTCCTCGACGTACGGACGCACCGCCTCCACCCGGCGAGCGGTGAGCCCGCGGGTGACGAGCCGACGGATGCGCGCACGCCCGTCGACGGCACCCTCGGCCTCGGCCTCGGCGGCCGGAGGAGCCCCGCCGAAACGGGGGTCGGAAAGCACGGTCGCCACCGCGTCGTACGACGTCACGAGCCAGGCATTGTCGAACCTGGGCATGGGGACGCGCGCCACGGGCGCCTTCTCCCGCATCTCCTCGTAGATGGATGGCGGCTCGAGGGGCCCGGGCCGTTCGAAGAGCTGGAACATGTCGTCCTCTCAGTCCGGTGGACGCGGTGGGGCGCTGCCCGAGCATCTGCGATACCGGCGCCGGCCGGTACTGTCAGCTGTCAGCTTCGCCCCGGCCGGCTCCTCGACCTCACCCGGTCAACCGAGGGCTGGGGCTACGTCGGGCTCACACGCTCCAAGGGAACTGCTCGACCCCTTCGCTACTGATCCGGATCTGAAGCTCCGCGGCTATCGGTGGCGCCAAACCTCCCACGTCCACCAGCACGTTCTTGCCGCCGAACGCCAGCATCCGGATGGCGCACTCGGCGGTCAGGGCTGCCCACAGGAGATCCTCGCGAGGGTTTGGGATCCCGAGAATCTGCGTAACCAGGTCGTCGATCGGACCCAGATCCAGCACGTGCCCCAGCGGCGGGTTCGGACCTGCGTCGTGGTCGATCCAGATGACTGCGTTGACCATGGGTTCCGCGAGGTCAGGCGTGTTGGGCAGGTCCGGGGGCGACACCGCACGGGGCGGTTTGGGGGTCTCGTCGGCTCGCGTGGAGAGCGCGATGCGCGGGGGAGTCCGTCGCGAGCTGCCTGACAACTGGAGCCTGGCTTCGGACTGGACGATGGGCGCCAACGCGTCGAGGGCATGAGCAACGTAGTACCCGTCCGGCTGTTGCGCCACGATCCGGGACAGCGGTCCGGACAGGCTGATGCCGTGACCGTCGTCGTGCAACTCGGTGAACAGGATCCGGGCCTGCGGGAACATGCCCCGCAGCATGCCGAGCAACGTGCCGCTCACCACCGGCGTGAGCAGCAGGTTGGCGGTGTCCGGCGCATCTTTGATGTCCACCACGACGTAGCCGTCGCCGAGCGTCTCGCTGAGCTCCGCCCTGGCGGCCGTAGACAGCGGCATAGTGGTCACCACCACAACCGCCGAGTCGCCCCCTCCACCCACTCGCATGGCGTCGAACCTACACGGACGACTGGGCCATCCAGATCGACGATGCACTGCGGGAAGCCCTGAAGGCGTCCTTCCGAGTCAGACCAGACCTCGGAAGGACAGCATCGCCATCAACTGGTCGACCGTCTCGTCGATCTCGAACGCCTCGGTCCGCAGGCACAACTCAGGAGACTCCGGTGATTCGTACGGGTCGTCCACACCAGTCAGTCCGGTCAGCTGTCCCGAACGTTGTAACGCGTACAGGCCTTTGACGTCGCGGCGGGAACAGATTTCCACCGGTGCGGCGACGTGGACCTCGAGGAACCGGACCCCGGCCAGCTCGTGCTGCTCGCGGACCGCCAGCCGCGATTCGGCGTACGGCGCGATGACCGGAACGAGCACCTTGACTCCATGGCGGGCCAGCAACTCCGCGGCCCAGCCGATCTGCCGGACGTTCAGGTCGCGGTCGGCCCGGGTGAACCCCCGGGCGCCGAACCTCGAGCGGATCTCGTCGCCGTCCAGGATCTCGACCCGATGGCCGTCACCTTCCAGCCGCTTCGCCGCGTGCCTGGCAATCGTGCTCTTGCCCGAACTGGGCAATCCCGTCAACCAGATCGTCGCGCCCGCGTCCGTCCCGTTCGGCCGGCTGTCCGTCATGATTCACCGAGCGACGCACTGCTACGGTCAGGCACAGTCCACTCCATCCTGAGCTGCGCTCCAACCTGGCCGAACACCGGTCGCAACGCGAGTCGCTAGAGCCGAGGACTATAGCAATCCACCCCCGGCGACCGCCTCGATTTTGCAGCTATGTGCAGAAGTACAGCAGCCCCGCCGCGACGAGATGCTTGCCTAAAGCAACTTCTCGCCGGACGATGCCGGCGCGGGAGGAGCCCTCCCTCTTGTGCGGCGCGCCGTGGCCGATGGCAACGAGTTCGGGGGTTCAGCCGGTTTGAGTGGCTACGATCCGCGGGTGGCCAGAGTGCGGGTTGACGGGGCTGTCCGGGTACTGCTCGCGGTGGCGGGTGTGGTGTTGCTGCTGGTTCTGTGGGTTGTGTCGGTACCTGACAAGGTGACGGTGCTGACGCTGGTCGGCTGGGACGTGCTCGCGCTTGTCTTCGTGGGTCGTCAGGTGCGGGCGATGCGGCGTGGCCGGACCTCGACCGGCGAGCCGGCCGACTGGCTGCTGCCGGCGCGGTGGATGCGGTTGCGGTTCGGCGCGGTCGTACTGGCCAGTGCGGCGGGGCTGTCGAGCGGTCTGCTGATCGTGAGCGTCGACGCGATCGAGGCCGAGCTGGAGGACAGCTTCGCCAGTCTGTCGGCGATCAGGGCGCTGGCCGCGGTCGCCGTCGTACTGGCCTGGCTGATCCTGCACAGCGGCTACTCGATGCACTACGCGAACCTGTACTTCGAGCGCGGCGGCGGCATCAGGTTCCCCGGTACCGAGACGCCGAACTTCCTCGACTTCGCGTACTTCGCCTTCACCGTCGGCGCGACCTTCGCCACCTCCGACGTCGAGATCACCGACCGCCGGATCCGGCACGCCGTGCTGTGGCACTCGGTGCTGGCCTTCTTCTACAACGCCGCGGTGATCGGCATCGCGATCGGAGCCTTCACCGGCAAGAGCTGATCAGGGTTTGAGTTTGTTGGCCAGTTCGGTTCGGGACCGGACGGCGAGTTTGCGGTAGACGCGGGTGAGGTTGGCTTCGACTGTCTTGACGGACAGGAACAGTTCGGCAGCGACCTCCTGGTTGGAGCGGCCGGCGGCCACTAGTTCGGCCACCCGTCGTTCTGTTGCCGTGAGCATCGAAGTGCTGGGGTGCAGGCCGATGCGGTCGGCGTCGTCGCGGGCGCGTTCGGCCCAGCGGGGGATGTTGAGGTCGTCGAAGGCTTTTGCTGCCGCCGTGAGGGTTTCGTTGGCCAGGCCCTTCTGGCCGGCGCGGCGGTAGACCTGGCCCAAGGCCAACTTGGTCCGGGCGGCTTCAAACGGAGACTCGGCTCCTGACAGGTCCGCAAGACGGCGAAGCTCCACCAACGCAGTGTCGATATCGCCTCGGGCTGCTGTGAGCAAAGACTGGCAACGGTCCGCCGCGACGGTTGCCTCGGGGCGGCCGGCCGCGCCCTGACGGCGAAGCAGCTTGACGGCTGTATCGACCTCGTCCAACGCGCCGACCTGCAAAGCGGCGTCCGCGTAGTCGACCTGCCAGAGGAGCTGCTCCAGATCGACGAACTCGTACCGGGCGAAGATCCCGGCCAGCTCGCGGAGCGGGACGAGGGCGGCCTGCCAGTTCCTGGCCGAGACCTCGACGAAACCGAGCTGTGCCAGGAACCCGGCCTGCCAGTACGGCACTCCGGTCGCCCCCGTCCGTTCGACGCCCTTCTGGGCCAGCTCGCGCGCGGTCTCCAGCTCACCGCTGTGGCCGGTGACCAGGACGCGGGCCATGTACTCCTGCAGCCCGAAGCCGCTGACCCAGGCACTCACCCGACCTGCTTCGTCCAACGCCGCCGCGGCGGCCGGCACCTTGGAGGCGCGGATGAGGACCAGCACGAGGGTGATGTAGAGGCTGGACAGATCGCCGTACCGGCCGGACTCGACGGTTCGCTCGATGCCCTCCCGGACGACTCCCTCGGCCGCCTCGTCGTTCCAGTCCGCGTAGAAGCTGTGCGCGTACGCCCGTTCCGCGGCGGAGAGTTCGATCGCGGACTCGGCGACCAGTCGATCGATCTCGGCGAGCGTCCGCCGCCCCTCGCCGGTCCCCCAGAGCCAGTGGATGCTCTGCCGCACGTTCAGTGCCGCCAGCTGGACATCCGGCCGGTTCGCTTCGACGGCCGCCCGGATCGTCAGCTCGATCAGCCGGAGTACCAGCCGGCCGTGTCCCTCCATCCGGTGGTACTCGGTCAGATCCAGCAGGATCTCGGCCCGGACCGGGCTGCCAACGGGTGCCGTCCGGAACGCCTGCTCGGCCTTGGGCCTGCTGACGACCACATCGCCCGCCAACCGGGACTCCCGCAGCAGTACCTGCGCCCGCTGCTCAGGAGTCTCGGCCAGGGCCGAACCTTTCTCCAGCGCGGTCCGGGCCGCCAGCGCATCACCGGCGCCGAGGTAGGTGTCGACCGCTCGGGTCCAACGGTTGAAGCTGCTGGTCGTGTCCAGATCGGACGGCGTCGCCACCGCCGCGCCCTCGAGCAGTTCCCCGGCCAGCTGCTGGGCACCGCGACTGCGGGAGATCTCGGCCGCGCGTTCCAGCTCAGTGGCCACCATCTCGTCGGGAGCGATGATCGACTTCGACCGGTGCCGGGCCCGCTCGACCGGATCTTCGAGCTTGTCCGCGAGTACCCGATGCGCTCGTCGTCGATCAGCCGGCGCAGCGGCGTCGTAGATGGCCGAGGCCAGCAGCGGGTGAGTGAAGCCGACCACCGATCCGGCCCCGATCCGCGCGATGTCGGCGTCGTCGGCCGCTTCGAGGGCGGACCTGAGCATGCCCTCTTCGACGATCCGTTGCAGCTGCGACACCGTGAGCCGCCCGGCCGCTGAGACCAGCAGCAGGACCTCGCGAGCGGCCGCCGACAGCAACAGCGAGACCTTTTCGCTGAGCAGCCCGGACAGACTCGGCGGGAGGGGAAAGATCGGGTCCTGGCCTTGCTGAGCACTCCAGCGCCACTTCGAGACGTCCGACTGCATCGCCAGCGCGATCATCAACGCCAGGAACGGGTTACCGCCGCTCGCGCGCGCCACACCGGCAGCCATCGGCGGAGTCCACCGCCTCCCGAGCCGCTCACGCAGCAGCTGGCCGATCGCCCAGTCCTCCAACGGCTGGAGCCGGACATCGCGCCGCGGCTCGGGCAATGACTGCAGCAGCGCAGCACCCGCATCCGGATCAGGCCGCATCCCGACCAGTACGCCCAACCGCTCGGGGTCCACAGCCCGTACTGCGAAGGCCAGGCTGCCTTCACTCGCTTGATCCAGCCACTGCAGGTCGTCGATGACCAGGGTGACCGGGCTGATCTCGCAGAGCCTGGCCAGCAGCCCACGGACGGCCAGCGGCACGGCCAGGGCGTCCGCATCGCGCCCCTCCGGCTCGGCACGTTGCAGGGAGATCGCCAGTGCCCGCTGCTGCGGACCGGGCAGCTGATCGAGTACGCCGTCCGGGCACTGGTTCACCAACTCGGCCAGACCGGCGAACGGCAGCCCCCGGTCGAACTGGGTCGGACTGATCGCCAGCACCCGGCGACCCCGCCGCTGCGCCAACTGGCCGGCGACCTTGAGCAGACTGCTCTTGCCGAACCCCGGCTCGCCCGTCACCGCAGCGCTGCCACCGTGCTCCAGCAAGTCGCTCACAGCCTGCAGTGCGTCGTCACGGCCGAACAGGCCGTAGGCGGTCGCCGATACCTGATCCACCCGGACATCATCCGTTACCTCGTCAACGGGAGCGAGGGGCGGGCCGAGGGTTTTCCCGGCAGCGACGACGAGGGTTCCCACCCTAATTTCGTCCTCATCACCAACCACCCCTGGAGGACGAAATGAACGCACCGGCCATCCTGCTCATCCACGGCGGCTTCGTCGACGGCTCCGGCTGGCGCGGCGTCTACGACCGGCTGCGGGCGCAGGGGCACCGCGTCGCCGTAGTACAGAACCCGACCCTGACCCTCGAAGGCGACGTCGCCGCGACCCACCAGATCATCGACCAGCTCGACGGCCCGGTGGTCCTGGTCGGCCACTCGTACGGCGGCGCGGTCATCACCGAGGCGGGCCGGCACGAGAAGGTGGCGGGCCTGGTCTACATCGCCGCCTTCGCGCCGGAGAAGGACGAGTCGGTCGTCACCCTGACCTCGAACCCGGCTCCCGGTGCGCCCGTACCGCCGATCCTGCCGCCGCAGGACGGCTTCCTCTTCCTCGACCGGGAGAAGTTCCACGACTCCTTCGCCGGCGACCTGCCCAGCGACGAGGCAGCCTTCATGGCCGACTCGCAGATCCCGTGGGGCCTCGGTGCGCGGGCGGCACGATCACCGAGCCCGCGTGGCGCTCGAAGCCGAGCTGGTACCTGGTCGCCACCGACGACCGGATGATCCCCCCGCCGGTCCAGCACGACATGGCCAAGCGCGCCGGCGCCACCGTCCGCGAGGTGCCCGGTAGCCACTCGGTCTACGTCTCCCAGCCCCAGGCCGTCGCCGACCTCATCCAGACAGCCGTCGACTCCCTGGCCTGATCCGGTTCCGCACTGGCGGGCACGTAGGGATCCCCCAGCATGCCCGCCGGTTCCCGTCGCCGCGCGTGCTGATAGAACCCGCCGGTGACCTCTGCCCGCCCTGCCGTCCTGCTCTTCTCGCTGCTTCTCCTCTCCACCACCGCCTGCACCCCGATCGAGCAACAACCAGCCGGTACTTCGGGAAGCTCGATCCGCTCAGAACTCGCCCTCCTGAAAGTCGTCGCCACCCGTCCCAAGGTGAAGGGCTACGACCGCGACTGCGGCAAGTCCGGCGCCTGCTCGTTCGGTCAGCCCTGGTCCGACAACCACACCGGCCCGGGCGGCCACGACGGCTGCGACACCCGCAACAACGTCCTCGCCAAGCAACTCACCGACGTCACCTACAAGGCCGGCCCGAAGCACTGCGTGGTGATGTCCGGCCAACTGCTCGATCCGTACACCGGCCGCCTGATCACCTTCCGCAAAGCAGCCGCGAGCAAGGTGCAGATCGACCACATCTACCCACTCGCCCGAGCCTGGGACCTCGGCGCCTCGACCTGGCCGGCCCAGCGTCGAGTCGACTTCGCGAACGACCTGACCGACAACCTCCTGGCCGTCGACGGCGCCACGAACGCCAGCAAGTCCGACCAGGGTCCGGGCGAATGGCTCCCCCTCAACAAGTCGTTCCGTTGCACCTACGTCGCCCGCTACCTCCACGTCGCGGCGAAGTACAAGCTCCCCATCACCCGCGACGACCAGGCAGCCGCCAAAACCCTCGCCCCAACTTGCAAGTGACTCAGTCCTTGAGGAGTTGGGCCAGTTTGGCGGTGTCGGCCAAGTACCGGTCGTAGGGGAAGCCGGCTTGCTGTAGATAGGTGCGGAGCTGGTCGTAGAGGGGCTTTCCGCCGTCGTGGAAGGCTTTACGGCCGGCTTCGGTGATGGTGACGAGACGGCGGCGGCCGTGGTCGGGGTCCTGGGTGACTTGCACCAGACCAGCCGCTTCCAGTGGACCGAGGGCCCGGCTGACCGCTGGGTCGGAGACCAGCAACGCCTGCGCGAGTCGGTGCTGGGTCGCCGGCTGAATGTCTTCCAGGGTGCCCAGCAGGCGGAGCTGGCTGTAAGTCAGGTCGCCGGGGCCGTCACCGCGTTGCCGCGCGGCCTCTCCGAGCAGGAACACCACGCGATGCAGCAGGTCTGCGAGTCCGTCATCCACCAGGCGAGCATACCTGAATCTTGCGCAGTTAATATTAACCATGCAACACTCGATCACATGAGCACACCTTCCTATCTCGTACAGACCTCTGTTCCCCTGCTCTGGCTGCTGATCGCGGTCGTGGGCGCAACGATCCGCACCCGCCACAGCCCGTCCGCCGAGGCGAAGCTGGAGACCTGGCAACGCTGGTGGGCGATCGCCGCCCTCGGCTGCGGCAGCCTGTGGATGACGATCTCGTTCATCCTGATCCCGGATGTGATGTCCACCGCGATCGGGTTCGGGCAGACGCCGTTCGAGTTCGAGATCGCCTTCGCCAACCTCTGCCTCGCAGTGCTGGGCTTGCGCGCCGCCTCACCGTCAGCTTCGGCGAGAGAGCGCATCACCATCGGCCTCGGTGCGGGCATGTTCCTCTGGGGCGCGGTGATCGGCCACCTGTACCAATGGTTCGCCAACGGCGACCACGCGCCGGGCAACACCGGTGGCGTCCTGATCTACGACCTGCTCATCCCTGCCGTCATGATCGGCCTCGCGGTCGCCTCAAGGCGCCGCGAGGGTCAGGTGGACGGAGGAGCCGCGCGGGAGGTTCGGGTGGATGGTCAGCCGGCCACCGGCGGCCTCGGCGCAACGACGGGCTATGTCAAGGCCTAGGCCGGTGGAGCCGCGGTCGCTGCGGCCGCGCTCCCCTGCTCCTAGTGGGATCCCCGGGCCTTCATCGGCTACGACGATCAGTACGCCGGCACTGCCGCCGACCGGCTGCCGGGTGAGGATGATCCGCGCCGGGGTGCCGTCGGGCGTGTGGGCGACGACGTTCTCCACGAGGGCGTCGAGTGCCGCGGACAGGTCGTCGGCTGAGGCGCGGACCATGGCAGGCGGCTGCACTAGGTCAAGTACCAGGTCCCGGCCTTGGTCCTCGAACAGTGGGGCCCAGAAGGCGGCCCGGGCGCGAGTCACCTCGACTGCGTCGCAGTGTGGGACACGGCCCTCGCGTTGGGGTCGGCGGGCCGCGCTGATGACAGCGGTGAGGGTGCGCTCGAGGCTGTTGACCTGGGTGTTGAGCTCCTCGGCTCGCTCGCGGTCGGGGAGCGCCTCGACCTGCAGACGGAGTGCGGTGAGCGGGGTGCGGAGGCGGTGCGAGAGGTCGGCGACGGCTTCACGTTCGACGGCGATGACCTCGTCGATGCGATCGGCGAGACCGTTGAGGGCGGCGCCGACCTTGGCCACCTCGGCCGGGCCGGTCGTGGGGGCTCGCGCGTCGACGTCGCCCCGGGCCAGGCGTTCCGCGGTACGGGCTGTTTCTTCCAGGGGGCGGGCCAGGCGGCGGGAGACGAGTTCGGCGCCGATCACGCTGAGGAGGAGGACCAGGAGGCTTCCGCCGAGCAGGATCAGGAGGCGGGTGGGCAGGCCCTCGTACAGTTCGTCGGCGGTCAGGTAGAGGCATACGGTCGCGGGGCCGGTCGGCGTACCGACGCTGATGTCCGTCGCTTTGCCGCCGCCGATGGCGCGGGAGGATGCGGTCGAGAGTTTCGGCGGGCCGTGCTTGTCGTCGTTGTCGTCGTCATCGTCGCCCGGCACCGGCTTGGGATCGGCGACGCCGCCGGGTGGCGGGTCGCCGAGGGTGGTGCCGTTGGGGAGGCGGACGGAGATCCGGCCGGCGCTGTTCTTCTTGACCTCGTCGATGTACGCCTGGATGTCGGCGGCCGTGTGGTCCCTGTCGCCGACGTAGTACGCGACGTTCTCGGCCTGGTAGCGAGCAGCCTTGAGCGACTCGTCGGCGGCGGCGTTGCGCAGCAGCAGAGTGAGCGGGATCGCGAAGGCGAGCACGACCAGGGTGGTCATGCCGACCGAGAGCAGCAGGATCCGGCGGCGCATCGTCAGCCTGCTTCCGGAGATGCGAGCTTCACGCCGACGCCGCGGACGCTGTGCAGGAAGCGCGGCTCGGCGGCCGTCTCGCCGAGCTTGCGGCGCAGCCAGGAGAGGTGGACGTCGACAGTACGATCGCCGCCACCCCACGGCAGACCCCAGACCTCGGCCAGCAGCTCGCGCTTCGTCACGACCGTCCCCGCCCGACGCGACAGGGCGAGGAGGAGGTCGAACTCCTTGCGGGTCAGGTCGACGGGTTGGCCGTCGACGGTCACCTCGCGGCTCCGCGGGTCGATGGAGAGCGCGCCGAGGCTGAGCGTCGACTCCTCCTGCTGGTCGGGGCCGCCTCGGCGTAGTACCGCCCGAATCCGGGCGTCGATCTGGACGGAGCTGAACGGCTTGATCACGTAGTCGTCAGCGCCGGCGTCGAGCAGCCGTACCACGCTCGCGTCGTCGTCACGGGCCGTCGCGACGATCACCGGTACGTCGCTGACCGCGCGAACCATCGCGAGCACGTCCCGCCCGTCGAGATCCGGCAGCCCGAGATCGAGCAACATCACGTCGGGCTTGTCCCGGGCAACCGCCGCGACCCCTTCGGCCCCACTGGCGAGCGCCGTGACCGCATGCCCGGCGGCCGTGAGCGACTTGCCCAGCGACGTCCGGATCGCGTCATCATCCTCAACCAGCAGAACCCTTGCCATGCTGTCGAGGGTAGCTAGGGGGTCGGCAGTCTCAGGCCGGTACTGCGAAGTTCCAGGTCGGCGAGTCGGGTGATGACGGCCGTGTCGCCCTCGCGCCAGGCGGTGACCGGGTCGTCGGAGATCTTCGCCAGCTTGTGCATCGGCTGGTTGGCCATCGCCCGGAGCGCGAACAGGTCGAGGTCGGCCGCGTTGTCGATGAACCTCCGCGCGGCCGTCGCGCGCCTGGAGAACCTGATCCGCCGCGGCAGCCAGATCAGCAACGCGAACAGCACGGGCAACCCGATCGTCACGCCGGCCAACAGATAGGCCAACTGCTCGACCGCGTGCGCCTGGTCCCGCCCCGCCTCGGCCAGCCTGGACGCCGCATTCGCCGCTCCGTCGATCGGCGCGCGCAACTCGTCGCCGACCGCCGGCACCTTGCCCACCGGTTCCGAGAACCGGTGCAGGTCGGCCGCCAGCCCGTCACCGGCCTCGGCCGTCTTGCGACCGGGGTAGCCCAGCGCATTGGTGATCTTGAAGACGGTCAGCCCGAGCGCGGTACAAAACGCGATCCAGCCCAGCAACAGCAGATCCCCGAAAGCCTGCCCGAACCGCTGCACACCCACATCGGAGTAGAGCTTCACGCCGGTCATCTCCTCGATCGGTTACCCCACCAATGCCCATGTGCGAGCGGGCTGACACTAGTACCGTCGGTTCATGATCGGGATCGAGGCCGACGGCGTGTTCGACGGAGAGTTGTACTCCGGCGGCGGCGCCGTCGTGCTCGTCGACGGTGGCCGGATCGTCAGCGTCGGACCAGCCGGTACTACGCCCGCCGGGTGCGAGGTGATCCGCTTCGACGGCTGCACTGTCCTGCCGGGCCTGATCGACACCCACGTACACCTCTGTTGCGACAGCAACCCAGGCGCCCTCGACCGCATCCCCGACTTCACCGCGACCGAGCTGGATGCGGTCATCGAGAACTCGCTGCGGATGCATCTGGCCAGCGGCGTGACGACCGTACGAGACCTGGGCGACCGCGACTGGGCGGTCGTCGACTGGCGCGCCCGACATTCTGGCGCCCTACTACCGACCATCCTCGCCAGCGGACCACCGATCACCACTCCCAACGGTCACTGCTGGAACATGGGCGGCGCCGTCTCCGGCGACGACGCACTGCGCGCAGCCGTTCGCGAGCGAGCTTCCCGCGGAGCCGAAGTCGTCAAGATCATGGCCAGTGGCGGCGTCAACACCCCCGGCACCGACCCGGCCGCCGCCCAGTTCACCGCCGCGGAACTCCTTGTAGTAGTTGAGGAATCCCACACCGTTGGCCTCCCGGTGACAGCCCACGCCCACTCCCTGGATGCCATCCGCTTCGCCCTCGCGGCAGGCGTCGACAGCATCGAACACTGCTCTTTCATCACAGCATCCGGAGTCACCGTCGACGAGTCCGTCATCAGCGACCTTGCCGCTTCCGGTACTCCGGTCTGCCCGACGCTGGGCATCCTTCCCGGCATGAGCCCGCCACCCGCAGTACTCGAGCGACTGAGTAGTACAGGCACTGACCTCAGCAGCCGCAATCGCCTGTTTGCCCGTCTCCACCAATCCGGAGTACGCATCATCTCCGGCTCCGACGCCGGCATCGGCCCCGGCAAGGCCCATGGCGTCTTCCCAGAGTCCATCATCGCCCTCACCGAAGGCGGCGTCTCCCCCACAGCGGCCCTGACCACCGCCACCCTCCACGCCGCAACCGCCCTCAACCTCCCCACCAAAGGCCACCTCACCCCCGGCGCCGACGCCGACCTCTTGGTTGTCTCCGGCAACCCGACCACCGACATCCCCACACTGCGTTCACCCCAGGCGGTGTTCGTCGGCGGTCGGCGTGAACTTTCTGTCAGTGGGGGTCGTTAAGGTGACGTTGTGGTTGAGAAGTCGCTTGGAGTGCTGGGTTATCACCGGGCCGTCCTGTCGCAGGTACGCCGGGTGGATGAGCGCGCCTGGACGGCTTTGCGGGACGGGGACGCGCGGGATGACGGGCTGAGCGACGTACTGCTGCGGAACACGTACCGGCTCGAGGCGGAGAGTCACGCCGAGTTGCATGCGGCGGGGCGGCGGGCGGCGGAGGCACTCGGGCTTCAGGTGGAGATCGAGTTCTTCCAGGCGCAAGGGGCCGGGCAGCCCAATGCGTCGTTGCTGCATCAGGGCGATCGGGCGGTGATTCTCTTTGAAGGACCGCTGCTGGATCGGTTGGATCCGGATGAGCTGACGGCGGTCTGCGGGCACGAGTTGGCGCATCGGGTGCTGTGGACCGTGGAGGACGGCGCGTATCTGGCGGTCGACCGGCTGCTCGACGCGGCGGCCGCCGACGCGCGCACCCCAGCGCAGTATTTGGAGACTCGTCGCCGCTGGGTGATGGCCTGCGAACTGTTCGCCGACCGTGGTGCCCTCGTCGCCTGTGGAGACCTCGGTACTACGGTGCGCGCGTTACTGAAAGTCCAAACAGGACTGGGCTCCGTCGATCCGACCGCCTATCTCCGCCAAGCGAATGAGCTGGACCTGAGCACCGGCAGCCGCGGGACGAGCCACCCCGAAGGAGTCGCTCGCGCCTGGGCACTCCAGAACTGGCTGGCCGACGAAGACGTGGAGGTGCTGCTGACCGGCCCGCTCGACGTCGACTCGCCCGATCTGCTCGACGCCGCGTTGTTGCGCGAGCTGAGCATGGACTTCGCGGCGCACATCGCCCATTCGGAGGGGCTGCGTTCGGACACGGTCGCCACGTTTGCGGCCGGGTTCGCGGATCCGCCCGGGCCTCTCGGCGTACCGGGTGGTGCGGTGCCGCGCTTCGACGAACCGTTGGCGATCCGGCCGGTCGACGGCGCACCGATCCCACGGCCACGCGCGTTGACGGGTGCGACCCGGCAGTACCTCTGCTATCTCCTGCTCGATCTCGCGACGGCCGACCCC
Organism: Kribbella sp. NPDC051718; assembly: GCF_040681515.1. NCBI lineage: Bacteria > Bacillati > Actinomycetota > Actinomycetes > Propionibacteriales > Kribbellaceae > Kribbella > Kribbella sp. NPDC051718. The sequence continues at coordinate 51,187 of NZ_JBFAYZ010000004.1, forward strand.
GAGCTGGGTGATGACGGGCTCATCGCGTCGCTGCGGGTGGCACGGCGGGCCGGGCTTTCGGAGTACGACGATCTGGCCGACGACGAGCTCGGCTGGAGCGACAAGCGCCGGGCCGAGCTGACCCAGGCGGTGACGCCATGACAACCCCTGCCGCTGGTGGCGGCGACATGAGGACCCCCGCCGCAGTTGGCGACGGTATGAGGGATCTCGTCGCGCTGGCCGTCTCGCAGGGCGGGCTCGGCAACGACGCCTTGCTGGCCGCGGTCCTGCCGCTGTTCCATGCCACCGCGGAGGTGCACGAGCGCGGCCTGGTCGCGCCGTTGCGTGGGCTCGACCGGATCACCGTCGACGACCGGACCAGACTGGGTTTCGCACCGGAAGGTGCGTCACGCCCAGTCGTCCAAGCCGCCGAAATCGCCGCCAGGGAAGGGCATCGGGCCTCGGCGGTCGAGGTGGTCGCACACCGTCAGACCGAGCTCGACCTCGGCGAGAGCGGCGGGCGACCGCAGTTGCAGGTGACCGAGCCGACGCCCGCGGCGATCACCGCGCCGGCGCTCGTGCCGGGCTGGCAGAGCTGGGAGCACGTCCTCGGTCATCACGATCCGCTGACCGACATCTTCAGCCTCGGCCAGCTCCTGATCGGCCTCGGCTGCGGGCTCGACCTGTCCCGCACCGAGGACGTCGCCCGGCTGATCGATGCCCGAGGCAACTTCTATGCGCTGACCGGTTCGCTGCATCCGGTGATCGTCTCGGTGGCTTCGCAGATGGCCGAGCCCGATCGTCACCACCGCGCCCAGGACCTGCGCTCGCTGATCGAGCAACTGGAGAACTACCGCGACCAGCCGCTCGACTTCGACGTCGACGCGATCACCCGCGACACGGCGGACCGGCGCGAGGCAGTCCTGAAAGCCTTGCGGGACAGGCTTTTCGACCTCTCCCGCCGCAACCGGCTGGTCAGCTTCCGGCATACCGCCCAGACGATCAACCTCACCGAGGTCTCGGTCCCGCTGATGCTCGACGTGCGCAACATCCGCGCCGAGCAGCTCTTCACCTGGAACGCCGATCTCGCCGCGCAACTCGTCGACGGCAAGGCCAGACCGCTCGGCAGATGGATCCGGTACGACGAAGCCCCGTACGCCGCCTCCGCGCTGGACAAGCTGATCTCGACGGCCAGGCGCGACCGAGCGGAGTACGGGCAGGACCAGCTGCGGCTCGTCCCGGCGTTCCTGCGCTGGCACGATCTGAAGAACGATCCGGCGACGCGGCTGACCTCGCCGCTGGTGCTGGTCAAGGTCGAGCTCGCGAAGAAGCGGGGCGTGCGCGATTCGTACACGCTGCGGATCACCGACCCGATCGCCGAGATCAACCCGACGCTGCGCCATCACCTGCACCAGCTGTACGGGATCAACCTCCCGGCCAAGGTGGATCTGAGCGAGCCGGACGCTGTCGAAGTACTGCACGAGAAGTTGCGGGCCGAGCTGCAGGCGTCCGAGCCCGGGCTGCAACTGCACTTGCGTGCCAAGCCGCGGATCGATCTCGTCCGGCAGCGCGCGATGGTGAAGCTGCGGAACTACCGGCGGCGGCAGCACGGGAACACGGCGAACGAGTTCGGCGGACGGCACTATTCCTACTCGTACCGGCGGCCGGACTATCAGCCGCTCGGGGTGCAGATCTTCCGCAATCAGCTTGCTGTGCAGGAGTTGCCGCTGAGTGTCGTGTTCGGCGAGCCGCGCCGGCCGGGCGCGATCGAGACCGACAGCTACACGCTGGAGACGGGCGACGACGGCAGCCCGTATTCGTGGGACGTCGATCTGTGCGCGGTCGCGCTGGCGAACTTCAACTACCGAACGCTCGGCCTCGTCCGCGACTACGACGAACTGCTCGAGACGGATCGGTCGTGCCCGTCCTTCGACCAACTGTTCTCGGATCGGCCGCGCCCGTTGGTGAGCGATCCGCCTGAGCTGCCGACGTCGGCGCGCCATCTGGTCGTGCCGGCCGACGGCTCACAGGTGGCGGCGGTCGCGCGGGCGCAGCGCGGCGAAAGCTTCGTCATCCAAGGACCGCCGGGGACAGGTAAGTCGCAGACGATCACCAACATGATCGCCGACTTCGTGGCGCGCGGTCAGCGGGTTCTCTTCGTCTGCCAGAAACGCGCGGCGCTCGACGTCGTCCACGCCCGCCTGGTCAGCCGGCGGCTGGACGGGCTCTGCACGCTCATCCATGACTCCCAAGCCGACAAGAAGGCCTTCGTCCACGGCTTGCGCGACACCTACGAGACCTGGCTCGCTGCCTCAGACGATCTAGAAGATCTGACCGTACGCCGGGACGCACTGGTGGCCCGGGTGGACCTCCTCCTAGCAACCGTCGGCGAATTCGAGTCTCTGCTGGCCGGTGGCTCCCCCTCCCTGCGAACCGTCGTCAACACCCTGGCCGAGCTGCGCTCATCCTCCTGGGGTTCATCCCTGGAGCCGTCGCAGCGCAAACTGATCCCGTCGCCCGCCGATTGGTGGGCTTCCCGCGAGGTTGTAGGCGAACTGTCGTCCAGCTTGGCCGCCGCCGACCCCTCAAGCGGCGGCGTACTCTCCCGAAGCCCCCTAAGCCTCATCGCCCCCTCGGTCTGGTCAGCCCCCGGCGCCGACACCGAAATCCCCGCCACAGCCATCGAAGCCCGCACCGCGTGGACCACCGTCGCCGATGCTTTGGATTCCACCGCTCTGACACCACCCGCGGACGGTTGGTCATCCGTCGACCTCACCGTCCTACGCCGCCTGACCGAGCTCGGCAAGCTCATGCTCCCCCTAGCCGACCGCGGCAAGTCCGACGCCCTCGACCCCAACTCCCGCACAGCCCGCGAACTAAGAGCCGCCTCCACCGACCACGAGACGCTCGTATCCGCCGAGCAAGGCCTGGCAGGACGCCGCCGCCTGGACCACTCCTCTCCCCCCAGCCGACGCCCGCTCCGCCCTAACAGTTGCCAAAAGCAAAGAAGGCACCCTCCTGGCCTTCCTCTCCTCCGACTGGCGCCGCATCAAATCCCTGGTCCACACCCGAACAGACACCACATCCCGAGCCGTCCGCCCCACCATCACCGAACTCCTCACCACGTTGATCGCCGCCCAAGACAGCACCACCGCAGTAACCGCCAGCACCCAGAACGCCCTCCAAACCTGGGGCACCCCCAACCCCACAGCCCTCGCCGATTCCCTCCACCACCTAACCCAAGACAAAGCCCTAACCCCTTGGCTACCCACCCTCTCCACCGACCACCCAACACCCCCGCCACCCACCGCTGTAGGCGCGGGCGTTGCGGGCAGGCTTGCTGGGGTTGGGGAGTTGTTGGAGGTTGCCGAGGCGGTTAGTGGGCGGCTGTTGGTTGAGGAGTATGCGGAACGGACGTTGGGTGGGGTGCGGGAGGTTGTTGAGGTGCTGGCGTCGCCGGCTGTGGTGCCGGTGGTTCAGCGGTTGGTTTCGGTGATGCGGCGGTTTGGGGAGGTGCCGGCTGGGGTGCAGGACGCGGTGCGGGGGTTGGACGGTACTCCGGAGCAGTTGGAGTATGCGGTTTGTGGGTTGGAGTGGGAGCGGGCTCGGGCGGGGGCGCCGTTGCTGGGGGATGTGACGTCCGCGCGGCTCGACTCCATCGTCGGGGAGTTGAGTTTGGTGTACGACGAGCTGACCACGGTCAACGCCGAGGTGGTGGTGGCCGGGGTACGGCGGCGGTTCTTGAGTGAGCTCGCGCACTCGGAGGCGAGTGTGACCGGGATGCCGACGGAGGAACGGGCGCGCAAGAAGGCGTTCAGCGCCGGGCGACGCGAACTGGAGCACGAGTTCGGCAAGGTCATGCGCTACAAGTCGATCCGCGATCTTGCGTCGGGCGACCCCGGCCAGGTCGTCTCGCGGTTGCGCCCGGTCTGGTTGATGAGCCCGTCGTCGGTCTCGGACACGCTCCCGCTCGACACCTCCTTCGACGTGGTGATCTACGACGAAGCGAGCCAGATCCCCATCGAGGAAGCGATTCCGGCGCTGCACCGGGCACCGCAGGTGATCGTCGTCGGCGACCAGATGCAGCTGCCACCCACCCAGTACTTCCGCGTCGCCACCCCAGCCGCGGACCCCGACGACGAGGTCGAACACGTCGGCGTCGCGCTGTCCGACGACAGCTTCCTCGCGATCAGCGCGCTCCGGCTGGCGTCGACCATGCTGACCTGGCACTACCGAAGCCGTTCCGAGGCGCTGATCTCCTTCAGCAACGCAGCTTTCTACCAAGGCCGCCTGGCCACCATCCCAGACCGCCTCCCCGCCCACCCCGCACCCCCCTGGACCGTACGCGCCGGCAACGAGCCCCCCACCTCGCACACCCGCCCCACCGATGCCCAACCTGCCGGTGGCGCACGCTCGAACCCCCAACCCGACGGTGGCCCGCCCGCGAGCGCCCGATCCGGCGATGGCCGGCTGGCGAACACCCACCCCGGCGGTGGTGCGGTTGGGGGTGTGCCGTCTCAGGTGGCGGAGGTTGTGGAGGGGATGCTTGCGGGGAGTATTACTGCGGTGCGGGTTGCCGATGGCGTCTATGTGCGGCGGACGAATCCGGCCGAGGCGCGATGGATCGCCGGGCTGGTGCGCGAGATCTTGGCGCGCGACACCGGGAAGAGCCTTGGCATCGTGGCGTTCTCGGAGGCGCAGCAAGGGGAGATCGAGCGGGCGCTGGATGAATTTGCCGAGGCCGATCCGGTGTTCGGTGCGCAGTACGAGGCCGAGCAGGTGCGGACGCGGGACGAGCAGGATGCCGGGCTGTTCGTGAAGAACCTGGAGAACGTCCAAGGCGACGAGCGCGACATCGTCATCATGAGCGTCTGCTACGCCGCCGGCCCCGACGGCCGGATGCTGATGAACTTCGGCCCGATCAACACCTCCGGCGGCGAGAAGCGGCTCAACGTCATCTTCAGCCGCGCCCGCCAGCACATGGTCATCGTCAGCAGCATCGACCCCGAAGCCATCACCAACACCTACAACGACGGCGCCAACACCCTGCGCCGCTTCCTCACCTACGCCAACGCAGTCTCCCAAGCCAACCCCGAAGCCACCCAAGCAGCCCTCGCCCAGTACGCCGTACGCCGCCCCGGAGCCGGGGATGCGCTCCGATCGGCGGTCGCCCAGCAACTGGCCGAGCGACTGCGCACCGAAGGAGTCGTCGTCGAGACGGGCGTCGGTGAGTCGGTCTTCCGCTGCGATCTGGCGCTGCGCCGACCGACGCACGAGGGCCATCGACTCGCAGTACTGATCGACACTCCGGAGCGAGTCGCCGCGGACTCCCTCCTGGAACGTCTGACCACTCACCCACGAGCACTCACCGCAGGCGGCTGGCGGACCCACCACGTCCTCACCGGCGACTGGACCACCAACCCAGACGCAGTGCTGGCCCGCCTGCTCGACACCCTCGACCGCCCCACCGACAACTAGCCGACCACTCCGAAGCCGCCGGTATGGCTTCAGAGGCGCTCGATGATGGTCGCGTTGGCCAGGCCGCCTGCCTCGCACATGACCTGGAGGCCGTAGCGCCCTTGGCGTTGGTCCAGGACTGAGAGCAGGGTCGTCATCAGGCGGGCGCCGCTGGCGCCGAGCGGGTGGCCGATAGCCAGGGCTCCACCATTGACGTTGACCTTGGCAGGGTCGACGCCGGTTTCGGCCAGCCAGGAGAGCACGACGCTCGCGAAGGCTTCGTTGACCTCGTAGGCGTCGATGTCGGCGGGCGTCAGGCCGGCTCGCTTGAGCGCCTTTTCGGTGGCGGGGAGGATGCCGGTGAGCATCATGACGGGGTCGTCGCCGGCTACGGCGAAGGTGTGGAGGCGGGCGCGGGGCTTCAGGCCGAGGCGTCGTGCGGCCTCCTCGCTGGTGATGAGCAGCGCGGCCGAGCCGTCGTTGACCGGAGAAGAGTTGCCGGCGGTGATGCGCCAGTCGATGTCGGGATAACGGCCGCTGAAGTAGTCGTTCTGGAAGGCGGGCCGGAGACCGGCCAGCACCTCCACAGTCGTCGCAGGTCGGATGGTTTCGTCGATACCCAACGCGCGCCCGTGACCGTCCGTCTTCAGCAGCGCCACCTCCGCATCGAACCGCCCTTCCGCCCACGCCGCAGCCGCACACCGGTGACTCTCGGCCGCAAACTCGTCGAGCTGCCCGCGGCTCAAGTTCCACTTCGCGGCGATCAGCTCCGCAGAGACACCCTGCGGAATCAGCCCCGGCTCATACCGCTGACCAACAGCCGGCCCGGCGAAATCGGCAAGCACAGACTGGCCGTCGACCGACTCCCGATACTGACTGCCGATCGGCACCCGGCTCATGGACTCGACGCCTGAGGCGATGGCGATGTCGTAGGCGCCGCTCATCACGCCCTGGGCGGCGAAGTGGATCGCCTGCTGGCTGCTTCCGCATTGCCGGTCGACCGTCACCGCTGGTACCGATTCGGGGAAGCCGGCCGCGAGTACCGCCCAGCGAGCCGTGTTTGTGCTCTGTTCCCCAACCTGACCGACCGCCCCGCTGATCACGTCATCGACCAGCGCCGGGTCGATCCCCGTCCGGTCGACCAGAGCACGGAGTGCGTGAGCATGCAGATCGACGGGATGCACGTCGCTGTAGGCGCCACCCGGCTTGCCCTTGGCGATCGGAGTACGGACCGCGTCGACGATGACGGCGGAGCGAGCAGACATGGCGAGCCTCCTGAGCACGAGCTGACTATATAAATCAATAGTCATCTCTGACTATGGAAGACACAAGTCAGCAGCTACTGTGAGTTCATGCACGTTGAGCTGAAAGGCCGCCTGGCCGAGCGGGGCCAAACGCCGCTCGGCGACTACTGCCCGATCGATCTCGCCCTGCAGGCGGTCGGGCAGCGATCCGCGATCCTGCTGCTGCGCGAGGCGTACTACGGCGTCACCCGCTTCGACGACTTCGCCGCCCGTACCGGCCTGACCGAGGCGACGACCGCCGGACGCCTGAAGACGCTGGTCGACATCGGGGTGCTGGCCAAAACGGAGTACCAGGAGCCGGGCAAGCGCCGCCGGTACGAATACCAGCTGACCGAGAGCGGCAAGGACCTGATGCCCGTCGTGTTCGGGCTGGCCCAGTGGAGCAACCGCCACCACGCCCCGCTCGAGCCGCTCGAACTCACCCACGACGGCCACCCGGTCGAGATAGTTGCCCGATGCACCAAAGGCCATCTGCCAGAGCTCGACCAGCTGACAGTCAGCGTCTAGAGCGAAGTCCGCAGATGCCAGAGCAACGGGTAGTACCGAAGATCCAGCCGGCTGCGCAGGTACCCGGCGCCTGAGGACCCACCCGTACCAGGCTTCGTCCCGATCATCCGCTCGACCATCACCACGTGCCGCGCACGCCAAGCAGCAGCAAGCTCGTCATGCTGGACCAGCGCCTCGGCGAGCTCCCAGATCTCGGCAAAGCTGCTGCGATCGCCAGCCACCGTCTGCAACGCCTTGCGCAGATCATCCTCATCAGCCGTCGAGAAGCCGGCCTGCTCCAGCACTCCCAGGAAGGCGTCCCACAACGTCGGCTCAGCCAGCCGCTGCTCCAGCCGTGCCGTCTCAGCCGCGCTCAACCCGCGGAACCGCTTCACGAACGACGGATCCTTGGCGCCCGACAGGAACTCGATCTCCCGGAACTGCACCGACTGGAACCCGCTGGCCGGCGACAACCGGTGCCGGAACTCGCCGAAGTCCTGCGGCGTCATCGTCTCCAGTACGTCGACCTGCTGGATCAGCGTGCGCTCGATCGTGTGCACCCGCCGGAGCAGGTGCTGCGCCTTCCACAGGTGGCCGGCCAGCATCGCGTCGCGCGACGCGGTCATCTCGTGCAGTACCTGCTTGAACCACAGCTCGTAGACCTGGTGGATCGTGATGAACAGCAGCTCGTCGTGGGCCGGCGGATCCGATTCCAGCCGTTGCTGGTCGAGCAGCTGCTCCAGCCGCAGATAGCTTCCGTAGGTGAGCCGGCCACCTTCCTCGCCGAAGTGGACATCCACCCCGTCCCATCGGCCGGTCACGGCTTCCCCGCTGGGCTGAACCCCACTCGTCTCGCTCACGGCCCGAGGATAGCCGCGATCACCCTCGGTCATGTCAGCTATACAAAGAGTCCTGTACTACGTCCAGCCACACCCGCTTGATCCCCGCCGTAGCCGTCAACCGCCGCCAAGCGTCGACCGATCCGACCCGCAGCCCGTCACCGTCGATCGACGTGTAGACATGCTCGACCCGAACCCCTTGCCCAGACCGCACCAACTCGCGAGCACCCGGCTTGGCATACGTCACGATCACCGCGAGCCCCTCGGCGCTCCCCCGCCGGTACTCCGGCCGCGCCAGCAGACTCACATCGAACAACCGCCGGTCGACCACCCCACGCTCGACCAAAGCAGCCGCATCAGCCGGTACGACGTACAGGTGCCCGCGCGACGAGTAGACCCGCAGCGGGATCCCACCACGCCCAGCCCCCGCCCGGAAGGCAACCACCGAACCATTCCCATCAACCCCCACCTGATCCCCCGTGACCAGCCCGATCCAATCCAGCACCGCCACAGTCCCAGCCAGATCAGTCGGTGCGGTTGCTTGGCCGGCCGGCTCGGTACCCCTCAGTGCCGAGCCGGCCGCCGAGTTCACGAACGGGGCCGAGACGGCGAGACCCACCGCGACGGCGACCACGCCGATGATCGCCGAGCTGCGAGCGCGCAACGTTTCGACCTTCCTTGTCCATGACCGCTGTGATCCTCTCCCGCAACCTATGAAGACGATGTCAGGGAGTTGTCAGGAAGCCATCGCGATGTCGTCTCAGGCGGTGGGCGGTGCGGTGTGACTGCCGGCGTTGTCGCTCGTTGGGCTCTCGGTGGGAGCAGCACCGATCCGAGGAGCAGCGAGGCCGTCATGGACATTCACGTCCTGCCCGATAGCAAGAACGTCGGACCGGCAGAGGTCGAGGCCGCGCTGCTCGAGGGCTATCCCTCCTTCGTCCGGCTCGCCTACCTGATCCTGCCGTCCTCACTGGGCCGCCACCGCCGCATCCTGGCCGCGCACGGCATCGTCCAGCGCGCACTACCCGACCGCCGTCGCCTCCAGCGACTACTGGCCGGTGAGACCGACGCCGCCGCCTTCCTCCGCCGCCGCGTGCTCCAGGACGCCATCAGACAAGCCTCCTCCCGTACGCCGCTCCGCTGGCTACCGCAGGTCTGGGGCCTCCGCCTGTTCCCCCGCCTCGGAGCAGTGGACAACCTGGCACTCGACCAGGCGCTCAGCACCCTCACCCCGCAAGCCAGGGCCGCCTGGGCGCTCGTGCGCGCGGAGCAACTGTCCGTCGACGAGGCCGAGCTGCAACTGCGAGCCATCGGCATCCAGCACCCCCAAGCAGCGGTCAACGAGGCTGCCCTGCTCGAAGAGGTCACCGCCGACGAGCCCCTGGACGTCTCAACCTCCGACCCCTGCGCCGTCCACCTCGCACCGACCGACCTGATCGGCCGTAAGGTCAGCGGCCGCGCAGTGGCCATCGCTGTCACCGCAGTACTGGCCGCCGTCATCCTCATCTCCCTCATCGCCACAGCAGGCAAAGAGGAGCCACTGACCGCACCGCAGGCCCAGCTGATGCTCGCCCCCAAGCTCACTGCGGACACCCTGCAACGCACCCCAGCCAACAAGTGGCAAGACACCGCCCGCGTCGACTTCACCGCCTGGCCCCCGCGCGGAGACCGCCTCGCCGACAAGGCCCTCCTCACCAACGCCCTCCACGCCTGGGCAACCGGCGCCGGCACAGGAGTAGCCGGTACGCCGACCGCCGCCCCCATCCAATCCCCACAGCTCCTGTACTCCGGCACCGTCGACAACAAGCCAGTAGTCCTCCTGTACGACGGCCAGCGCCTAGCCCGCTACACCGAAGGCGCAGGTAGCACCGGACTGGTCATAGCCAGCGCCGACAACGCGGACGTCACCACAGCCGCAGCCGTCGTCATCAGCGAGTCAGCCGATGGCGTCCGCTTCCTCACCGCCCCCTGGATCGCCACAGCGACCCTCCGCAACCTGGTGAAGCCCAACACCCCCGCAGCCGACCTCACCCGAGCCGACGGCGTCACCACCGAGATCGCCCGCCCCACCTGCGCCTCCTGGCCGACACTGCAACTCCGCTCGGCCTCAACCGTCGCAGAGAAGCACGCGTTCCTCCTCACGTACCTGGGCGGCCTCAGCCCAGTCCACCTGACCTACATGCCACCACCGTCGAGCGGCGCCGCCCGCTCCCCACGCGAGGCGACCAGTACCGCCGCCCTACTGACCTGGGCCAAGACCGCCTGCAGCCTGCAACCCCTGCAGGGCCAGGGAGTCCGCTCAGCCAACAACTGGATCTTCGCCGAGCAACCACTACCGGGAGGCGGCGTCGGCAACTGGGTCTGCACCCGCTCGGACACCTGGAACGGCAACGGCTGGGCCAGCGCCGAGCTACTGGCACGCGGCACCGCAGCACTCCCAGCAGGCAAGGCAGTCGACACCGCAGCCTGCAGCCGCTTCGACCAGAACGTCCTGGCCTCCGCCTACTGGAAGGCACCGGCCGGCGACTCCTACCTGCTGGCCGCCGGCAGCCGCCGCGTCGACCGCATCTCCCTCAACGGCCATACCTACAAGGGAAACCTGGTCGCCCTGCGATCCACCAGCGCCCGCGCCAACCTCACAGCACATCTCAGCACGGGCGCCACCCTCACTCCCCTCAACAAGTAAGCCGTGCCGCCGCCCAGTCGGCGTGATCGGACCCGTTGCCGTCACCGGCATCGTTGACGATCAGCTGCAGCTGCGATCGCCCAGCCAGGTCGGCAGTCAACGCCACACCGTTGCCACCACCCGTGAGCCGCGGAGTCGACGCCAGTATTACGCCGTCGCCCCGCACCTCGAAGCTGACGCTCCCGGACCCACCAACCTCCGTATCCAGGCCGACGGTCGCATCGAACCGAGTACACCCCGCAGGCACGTCCAGCGTGATCACCGAGTTGGCATGCGCGCCGAATCCCTTGGCATAGCCGGTAGTACCGATCCGGAGCGGTCCACCATCTCCACCGAAGTCTTCGCCGTTACTGGTGTCACGCTCGACCGGTCCCCACCCATTGGTCGGCGTACCGACGTACGGGAGGTCACTGGCCCAGCGCTGGCCGGGTGCAAGCGGTAGGTCAACGCGGGCCGTCGCGCCAACAGAGCCATCCTGATAGGTGGTCGTAGCGACGTACTCGTAGCTGCCGAAGCCCGCAGTGACCGGCGGAGTCACAACAAAAGAAGCGGTCTTCGTCTGCCCGGCGACAACGTCCCCCAGAGCCATGGAGGCGGGCTCGACGCTCCAGCCACTCGGCACCGCCAGCTTGACCGCAGTGCCACGCACCGGCTCAGCACACTCGCCAGTGACCGTCACCGCGACGGTCTGCGGCACACCCTGCTTCGCCTCCCCTTCAGACTTGACCGCAGTCGTCGGATCGCACGCAGCCGGACCAGTGATCGCCGGCGCGCCCGTCACAGCCTCTGCAGCAGACAGCGGCCGCAGCGTCACGGAATACGAGCGTGGTTGGGTCGGGTCGATCCGGTACGGCGCCTGAACGCTGTTGGGCGTCTCACCCATCCCCGTCTCGGCATCCCCGACATGCAACGTCACCCAGCCACGGTTGCGCACCAGTTGCTTCTGGAAGTCGTACTCCGCCAGGTCCAGCCGGTCGTACGGCGTCACACTGACGTCGAGCGAGTCACCCTTCGCTGCAGCGACCAGTACGCCGTTGCTGCTGTCGGTGAGGCTCGTCCAGCGGGTGTCGGTGTGGTTGCCGTACGCCTGCGGACGCGAGTACCGGACGTACTGCTCGTCCACCGTGCTCCGGTAGACGCCGATGCGGGTTCCCGAGGCCCTGTCGTTGTAGCTCTCCTCGGGGCCGCGACCGTAGTACGCGAACTTGCCCAGGGTCTCCGGCAGTTGCAGGGACAAGCCGACACGCGGCAGGTACGGCAGGTCGGTGAGCTTGCTGCCGTGTGGCGTCACCTGGTGAGCCAGCGTGATCGCGCCCGCCGCATCGATCGTGTACGTCATCGTCTGCTCGAACGACAGCTCGGCAGCATGCCCGGGCGCTGCCGCGACGCTTGGCGCGGTCACCTGGATGCGGCCGTCCGGCAACGTCGTAACCCCGGCTGCACCAGGTATCAGTTGGAGGCGATCCATGCCGAGCGCGTTCCAGACCTGGCGGTCGGCCGTTCCCCAGTCGTAGGTCTCGTTCGAGGTCGGCGGTCGCCAGACATCCAGCTCCGGACCGCGCTTCAGCAACTCCTTGCCTCGCGCAACCAACGAGACCAGGTTGCCTGCAGCGAAGGTGTAGCTGAAGTCCTTCCCCGAGACGATGACCCGGTTGCCTTGGGTGACCACCGCAGGCTTCCCGGTGGCAGGTTTGCCACCGACCCCGGTCACCACCGTGCCACCAAGACGGAACTGATCGTGCTGCACCGAAACGGCACCACTGACAGCATCCAGGTCGAGGAACCGCTCCAGCGACCGCGGATTGTCCGCGGCCACCGGCAGCTCCACGGTGCGAGAACTGTCCGGCGGCAACGTCATCGGCAGTGTTCCCTCACGAACAACGAAGCCGGCCTGCCGGACGGCCCAGCGCAGGTCGAAGGTGAGCGGCGCGAACTGCTGGTCGTTCCGCAGCGTCACCACACCGGGCGCACTCGACGAGAACCGCAACGGCGACTGCGCCCACGCCATCTCAACCGTCTCGGGTTGCAGGTAGCGATCAGTACCGACCAGGCCATCAGTCCCCGAAAGACTGATCCCCAGACTCTCGAACCGACCCGCGTTGACAGTGCTCTCGAAGTCCAGCGCGAGCACCGCATCCTGCACAAAGTCCGCTCCGCCGAGAATCTCCGCAGCAGTGAGAGCACGCCGCAGGATCCGCACCTGATCGAAGACACCGTGCGCGATCCGGCTACCGACCTGATCCTGCTGAGTCTGCGCATTGCGGCCGACATTCACCTCCCACAGACCCGGCTCGATCGTGCCGGTGGCCGGCGTCGACCTGACCGGCACCCCATCGACATACAACGTCAGCGCAGCCCCGTCGTACGTCCCGGTGACCCGATGCCAGCTACCGATCCACCCAGCCGGCGTCGGCGCGGTCACCACCTTCTGCTGCCCGTTCAAAGTGACCCGGAACTCCAGCGTCGAAGCGTTCGGCTGCTGCAACGCGTACTGCTGCCCCTTGGTCAGGATCGGCATCGAGCCGGTCCAGGTCCCCGGCTTCACCCACGCGTCGAGCGTCAGCGGCCCGGGGACCTCCAGCGACGGCGACCGGAAGACATCGACGAAGTCGTCCAGACTGGACAGGTCGACGCCCTTGCCGTCATGGCCGGCAGTCAGCGACGGCTTGCCGACGAAGAACGCCTGGACCTTCCCGGCAGACGAGTCCGGCGTAGTGAGCAATGGCTGCTCGAGGTTCTGCTCGGCCCAGTCCCAGATGAACCCGCCCTGCATCGACGGGTACTTGCGGGCCAGTGCCCAGAACTGGTCGAAGTTACCCAGACCGTTGCCCATGGCATGGGCATACTCACCCATCACGATCGGCTTGCTGAACGTCTTCGCCTTGTTCTCCAGCGATGCCGGCGTCGGATAGCGCGGACCCGCGACATCGGCGTACGGCGCATCGCCATCGGGCGAGTTGGACTGGTGGTACAGCAACCGGGTCGGCTCGTTCTGATCAGCCCAGGACGCCATCGCGTAGTGCGCGGTGCCCAGCCCCGCCTCGTTGCCGGTGTCCCAGAAGACGACGCTCGGGTGGTTCTTGTCGCGCTCGACCATCGCCTCGAACCGGTCGTGGTACGCCGCCTGCCACTCGGGCTTGCTGGCCAGGCAGACCGACGGGCACGACTCGTGCGCGTGCGTCTCGATGTCGACCTCGTCATCGATCAGCAGGCCGTACTTGTCGGCGAGCTCGTACCAGTACGGGTCGCTCTCGTAGTGCGAAGTACGGACGGCGTTGATGTGGAGTTGTTTCATCAGCCGGACGTCCTTCTCCATCGCCTCGTGGGTGATGTGCCGGCCGGTCTTCGGGTCGGTCTCGGAGCGGTTCACGCCGCGGAACAGGATCCGCTTGCCGTTCAGCAGGATCTGCTTGTCCCGCACCTCGATCTCGCGGAACCCGATCCGCTGGCTCGTCCGGTGCACAACGTTGCCGGACGGGTCACTCAGCGACAGCACCAAGCTGTAGAGCGTCGGCGCCTCGTCCGACCACTTGGCCGGGTTGCGCACGACCCCACTGAGTTTCGAGCTCCCAGTCAGCGTCGCCACCACCGCACCCGAAGGATCACGAAGCGTCGCCGTCAGTACAGAGCCGGGCTCGGTCCCCGCCAGCTCCGCGTCGACGGAGAGCGTCGCGTCTTGGTAGGAAGCGTCCAGATCCGTTGTCACATAGGCGTCCTGGATCCTTGCCGCAGGCACGGAGTACGAGAAGACGTCGCGGAAGATGCCGGCGTACCGCCACTGGTCGTAGTCCTCGAGATACGACCCCGACCCCCACCGATGGACCTGCACCGCCACCAGGTTCCGTCCAGCGCGCGCCACATCGGTGATGTCGAACTCGGCGGGGCTGTACCCACCCTGGTCATAGCCGACGTACTTCCCGTTGACCCAGACGAAGTAGCCGCTGGTCACCCCCTCGAACCGCAGCAACTGCCGCCGACCCGCCTCACCCGCAGGCACGGTGAAGGTCTTGAGATAGGCACCCGTCGGATTCACATCCCGCGGCACCTTCGGCGGCGCATCCGGCCAGACCTCCTCAGGGATGTTGCGGAACATCGGGTGATCGAGGAAGTCGCTCTGCCACGTGTGCGGCACGTTGACCGTCGACCAGCCGGAGTCGTCATACCCCGGCAGTTGATACCCGATCGGCACGTCACCAGGCTTGTCGACGAGCTTGAACTTCCACGAGCCGTCCAGCGACCGCACATACGGCGAGCCTTCGGCCCGTACTGCGGACGCGTCGTCGGCGTACGGCCAGAGCCGGGTGTGCGGCGCGACCTGGCCTTCCGCGACCCGGCCGGGATCCTCCAGATAGGTATGGACGTCGGTCGGGCCGTCAGCGGCGCCGGCGGTTCCCGGCACAGCGATCAGCACTCCCGACAGTAGGGCGAGCGCAGCGATGAAGTTCAGGCGACGGGCGGACATCGCACTCCCTCAAAGTTCGAATAGTTTCGATCACGTGCAGTATTGACGACCTCACAGCCTGCGTCTACTTTCGTGAGAACGCTCTCTTCCTACCGCCCCAGGGAGAATCAATGATTGCTGGAATCGTTTCCGTCGCCTTGACGGCGTTATCCATCTCGGTCGGCGCCCCGCCACCGGCGCCGCCGCCCTCCACCCCGGCGGTGCCCATGTCAGCGAACGCGACCATCTGCAACAAGTACTGCGACGCCCGCGACCCGGCGCTGTCCCCGGGCGACCGGTCCCCCGTCTCGGCGACGATCTTCGGCCGCACGCTGCGGCTGCACTTCGACGACACCGACGCGATGGGCTGGGCCTCGATCGAGAACGGCAACCCCGGTGACGAGGTCTGGCTGGACCGCTCGATGGACGGCGGCCGCACCTGGTCCGGTGGCAGCCGGCTCGGCAACACGGCGATCCCGACCGGGCAACGCGGCTGGCGCACCCAGATGTTCAACGTCGACGACTGGAACAACGAAGGCGTCGGCGCGCTCCGGGCCTGCGGCAAGGCTGGTGACCGTGCCGACGTCGCCTGTACTCCGTGGGCGCGGACCACCTGGAACGCGTGGGACCGGAGGACCGCCGCGGCGACCGCGCAGATGCAGTTCTACAACCGCTCGACCGGGCTCTTCGACACGACCGGCTGGTGGAACGCGGCCAACGCGCTGACCGCCGTCATCGACAACGCGCGGGTGTCGGGGATGAACAGCTATCGGTACGCGATCGGCCGGACGTACGACCTGAACCTCAACAAGGCCGAGGGCCAGTTCCGCAACGACTACATCGACGACACCGGCTGGTGGGGTCTCGCGTGGATCGCTGCCTACGACTACACCGGCGACGCCCGCTACCTGCAGACGGCGAGGGCGGACGCCGACCACATGGCGGCGTACTGGGACAACACCTGTGGTGGCGGGGTCTGGTGGAGCGAGGCGAAGACGTACAAGAACGCGATCTCCAACTCGCTCTACATCCAGCTCAGCGCCGCGCTGCACAACCGGATCTCCGGTGACACGACGTATCTCCAACGAGCACAAGCCGGCTGGACCTGGTTCCAGCAGACCGGCATGATCAACAGCTCCCACCTGGTGAACGACGGCATCAACCTCTCCACCTGCAAGAACAACGGCGACGTCGCCTGGACCTACAACCAGGGCGTCCTCCTGGGCGCTCTCACCGAGTTGTCCAAGGCAACGAACAACAACGCGTACCTCACTACCGCCCGCCAGATCGCCGACGCTGCCACCACCTCCTCATCCCTCAACACCACGGACGGCATCCTCCGCGAGCCTTGCGAATCAGGCGACTGCGGCGGCGACGGCCCCTCCTTCAAAGGCGCCCACGTCCGGGGCCTGGGCAAGCTGAACGCAGCCCTCTCCGACCACCCCTACACCACCTACCTCCGCCGCCAGGCCGACCGAGCCTTCGCCTCCGATCGAACAGCGATGGACCAATACGGCCTCCACTGGTACGGCCCCGTCGACAAACTGGACGCCGCCCGCCAGCACAGCGCCCTCGACCTCCTGAACGCCACGCCATGAGGCGGCCGCTGAAAGCCGCCGCCCTTCGGGCGGCGTGGCGGGGGTGGGAAGGCGGGGCTGCCCGGCGTGGGCGCCGAGCTGTTGTTGCTGTGGTTGCGGGTGCGATGGTTGCTTCTGCGTTGGTGATGCAGGCCGTGCCTGCGGCTGCGCTACCCGCGCGGCCGACCCTGCGTGTCATGCCGCTCGGTGACTCGATTACTGCTGGGGTTGGGAGTCCTACCTCCTCGTCGTATCGGCGGCCGCTGGCCGCGTTGGTCGGTGGGCAGAGCAGGTATGACGTCAACTTCGTGGGGTCGCAGGCTTCGGGGAGTTTGGCTGATCTGTCCAATGAGGGGCACAGCGGGTGGATCATCGATCAGGTTCGGGCGGAGATCGACGGATGGATGGCGGGGGCTCGGCCGGATGTCGTGACGTTGCATCTTGGGATCAACGACCTCAACCGCAACGTCGACGTGCCGAACGCGCCCGGCCGCTTCAAGGCGTTGGTCGATCGGATCATCACCGACAAGCCTGGCGTGACGGTGATCGTGCTGGGGTTGATTCCGACGACGCCGGGGCTCGAGGCGAAGGTTGCGAGCTTCAACAGTTCGGTGAAGGGGATGCTGACGGCGCCGAAGACCCGGTACGTCGATCCGCCCGCGCTCACGTCCAGCGAACTGCCGGACGGGTTGCACCCGAACGACGCAGGGTTCCAGCGGATGGCGCAGGCGCTCTACCCGGCGCTGGATCGGGCCTACTCCGACGGAGTCATCGCGGCCGGCCCGGCGATCAACGCGGGCAACGAAGCGGGCGGCTCGGGCAAGGTCCGTTGGGCCGACTTCGACGGGGACGGGACGCTCGACTACCTGACCGTCGCGAGCACCGGCGCAGTACAGGCGTTCTTGAATCGTGGTGGCGACGGGCACGGTGGCTGGTCGGTGCTCGGGCAGGTGGCGACCGGCATCACGACCGACCCGACGCGGGTCCGGTTCGCCGACTTCGACGGTGACAGCAAGGCCGACTATCTCGTCATCAACAGCAACGGATCCGTCTCCGCCTGGCTGAACCGCGGCGGCGACGGACGCGGCGGCTGGTCGGCGATCGGCCAGGTGGCGGCCGGAGTGACGACCGACCAGGCATCGGTGCGCTTCGCGGACTTCGACGGCGATGGCAAGACCGACTACCTGACGATCGCGGCCAACGGAGCGGTCTCAGCCTGGCTCAACCGCGGCGTGAACAGTTGGTCGAGCATCGGCCAGGTCGCGACCGGCACGACAACCGACCGCAGCAAGGTGCGCTTCGCCGATCTCGACGGCGACACCCGCGCCGACTACAGCGCGATCGCGGCAGACGGTTCGGTCCAGAGCTACCTGAATCGCGGCGGCGATGGTCGTGGCGGCTGGCTCGGGCTGGGAAAGACCGCGGGCGGGTTGACGACCACCTCCGACCGGGTCGACTTCAGCGACTTCACCGGTGACGGGAACGCCGACTACGCGATGGTCGACCTCAGCACGAACGCGGCTGTCGTCTACCAGTGGGCCGGCGGCGACGGTCACGGCGGCTGGGCGAACCTCGGCCAGATAGCCACCGGAGTAGTGATCGGATGATGCGCCTCAGACTCCTCCTCGTTCTCGCCCTTCTGGCAACCGCTGTCTCCTCACCAGCAGCGGCAGTCACCCCGAAGCCCCCGCGGCTGAGCACTCCGTGGACCAGCCAGGTGTCGACCACCAATCCATTGCCCGAGTACCCACGTCCGCAGCTGACCCGCCAGGACTGGCAAAGCCTCAACGGCGCTTGGCAGTTCGCCCCGACAGCCAACTTCAACACCCCGCCCGTCGGCACCACGCTGGGCGAGGAGGTCCTGGTCCCCTACCCCATCGAGTCCGCGCTGTCCGGCCTCGAGCGACACGAGGAGCGGATGTACTACCGCCGCACCTTCACCGTCCCGCAAGCCTGGTCCGGCCAGCGCGTGCAACTCAACTTCGGCGCCGTCATGTGGCAGTCCAAAGTCTGGGTCAACGGCACCCTGCTCGGCACCCACGAGGGCGGCTACGACGCCTTCTCCTACGACATCACCACAGCCCTCCGCGCCGGATCGAACGAGATCATCGTCGGCGTCTGGGCGCCCGTCGACACCCAGGACATCCCACTCGGCAAGCAACGCCTCGACCGCGGTGGCATCTGGTACACCCCGACCTCCGGCATCTGGCAGACCGCCTGGCTCGAACCCACCAACGCCGCCAAGATCACCCGCCTCGACACCACCCCCAACGTCGCCGCCAGCGCCCTCGACCTCACCGTCCAAGGCACCGCCGGCCAAAACGTCACCGCGCAGGTCCTCCAGAACGGCCAGGTCGTCGGCCAAGCGACCGGCACCACCGGCACCCAGTTCCGCATCCCGGTCCCCAACCCCAGACTCTGGTCCCCCGACGACCCCTACCTGTACGACCTCAAGGTCACCCTCGCCAGCGGCGACACGGTCGGCGGGTACTTCGGTATGCGATCAGTCGGCAAAGCCACCCTCGGCGGAGTCCTGCGCCCGACCCTCAACGGCAAGTTCGTCTTCCAGCTCGGCACCCTCGACCAGGGCTACTGGCCCGACGGACTCTCGACCGCGCCGACCGACGAGGCCCTCCGCTTCGACCTCGAACAGCAGAAGGCGCTCGGCTTCAACATGGTCCGCAAGCACATCAAGGTCGAGTCGGCCCGCTGGTTCTACTGGGCCGACAAGCTCGGCCTGATGGTCTGGCAGGACATGCCCGCACTCGTCGCCGGTCGTAACGCCTCGGCCACCGGCCAGGCCCGGTACGAGACCGAGCTGCGCCGGATGATCGACAACCACAAGGGCATCACCTCGATCGTCCAGTGGATCCCGTTCAACGAGGGCTGGGGCGAGTACGACGCGGGCCGGATCACCGACCTGGTCAAGTCCCTCGACCCGACCCGCCTGGTCAACCACAACTCCGGTTCGAACTGCTGTGACTCCGATCCCGATCCCGGCAACGGCGACATCATCGACGACCACATGTACGTCGGCCCAGCGGTCGCCCGGGCTCCGTCGTCGACCCGCGTCCTCCAACTGGGCGAGTACGGCGGCCTCGGCCTGCACGTCCCCGGCCATGAATGGTCGACCGGCAACACCTTCGCCTACGAGATGCTGCCGACCCCGGAAGCCCTGACCAACCGCTACGTCCAGATCACCAGCCAACTCTCCGACCTGATCACCGGCTCCGGCCTGTCCGGCAGCGTCTACACCGAGCCGACCGACGTCGAGGACGAGATCAACGGCTTCTTCACGTACGACCGCCAGGTCCGCAAGATGGACTTCGCCAAGGTCCGCGAGGTCAACCTGAAGGTGATCGCCGCGGCCAAGGGCACCGTGCTGCCGACCGGCCAGCTCGCGTCCCTGAGAGTCACCACGACCGGCCTCACCACCCGGTACCTCCGGCACGCCAACGGACTGGCCGTGACCGAAGAGGTCAACGCCACCAGCAGCAAGGGACTCAAGCAGGACAGCACGTTCTGGGTCCGCCCCGGCCTCGCTGATGCCGCCTGCTACTCGTTCGAGTCGCGCAACTTCCCCGGCCAATACCTCCGCCACTTCAACTACCGCATCCAGAAGGATGCCAACACCGGCGGCAGCTTCAACGCCGACGCCACGTTCTGCGCCCGCGAAGGACTCAGCGGCGGCGGCACGTCGCTCGAGTCGAAGAACCTGCCCGGGTACTACCTCCGCCACCGCAACACGGAGGTCTGGCTCGACAGCGACACCGGCGGCTCCTTCCGCGAGGACGCGACCTGGAACGTAGTACCGGGCTGGTGGCGCAGTGGCGCCGATCTGGCGGAAGGTCAGACCAGATCGTTCCGCGTGACCACCGCCGGCTACACCAACCGGTACCTCCGGCATCAGGACGGTGGCGTCCGGACCGATGTCATCGACGCGGCATCGCCAGAGCTTGCCAGGCAGGATGCGAGCTTCATCATCCGTGCGGGGTTGGCCGAGAGCAGTTGCTACTCGCTCGAGTCGCGCAACTTCCCAGGCCAGTTCCTGCGCCATCGCGGCTACCGGATCTACAAGGACCCCAACGACGGCACCTCCACCTATGCCAAGGACGCGACGTTCTGCGCCCAACCGCCGCGAGCCGGCGGGGCGGGCAACGTGTCCCTGCAGTCGTTCAACTATCCGACCCACTATGTCCGGCACGCGAACGAGCTGGTCTACATAGCCGTTGCCGGCGGCGCCAATCCGTGGGACGGCGCGGGCAGCTACGACGCAGACACCACCTGGGCCGACACACCCGGACTCGGAGTGGCTAAAGCAAAGGTTGCAGCCGCGCAGGTGTGCTCGGTCGCCTGCGACACCCTCGATCCGTCGCAGGCGCAGGAGGAGACGTTTCCGGTGGCCGAGAAGGTGGTGAACGGCCGTCGGATCGTCCTGCATGTGTCCGACAAAGACGCGATGGGCTGGGCCAGCATCGACAACGGAACCGCAGGCAACGCCGTCTGGCTCGACCGGAGCTGGGACGGCGGCGCGACCTGGGACGGCCTGCTGGGCAAGGCAAGCATCCCGTCGACTTGGACCGGCACCCGGACGTTGATGTACAACCAGGCCGACCCGGTCGGTCACCGCCGCGGGATGATCCGCGCCTGCGGAGACGCCAACGGCGTGGCCTGCACCGAATGGGCTCACCTCAAGGTCTGCGACGCCGCCTGCGACGGAGCAGCTGGACCGGTCGGCGACACCCAGCCAGTCCCGTCCACCACCCTGTCGAACCGCCGGATCGCCTTGCACATCGACAATCGCGGCATGGCCTGGGCGACCATCGACACCGGCAACCCCGGCGACGAGATCTGGCTCGACCGCTCCTGGAACCAAGGCGCCTCCTGGCCTGGCGGCTCCTCCCTCGGCCGCATCAGCACACCCACCGGGTCGACCGCCACCAAGACCGCCTTGTACGCAACGAAGGACCCCAAGTCCAAGCTGTACGGCGGCGCAGTACGAGCCTGCGGCCGTGCAGCTGAAGGCTCCAACGGAGCCTGTACTGCATGGGCGCGACCGGCGTCCGATCGGGCCGGCGCCGCCGCCGACGCGCTGATGTACGACTACCGCCCCGACCTCGCCTGGTGGCAGTCGAGCTGGTGGAACTCGGCGGTGGCGGTGACCACCCTGATGGACTACCAGAAGCGCACCGGCCGAACCGACCTCCGCTGGATCATCGACCGCACCTTCACGGTCAACAAGGGCGTCTTCCCGGCCGGCACCAAGAGCGGCGACGCGATCGAGGGCAACTTCATCAGCCGCGCGATCGACGACACCGAGTGGTGGGCGATCGCCTGGATCCAGGCGTACGACGTGACCGGCGACCACAAGTACCTCGACATGGCCGTCACGATCGCGAACTACGTCCAGGGCTACTGGGACACCAGCACCTGCGGTGGCGGCGTCTGGTGGGATCGCGAGCGAACCTACAAGAACGCCATCACCAACGGCCTGTACATCCGGATGACCGCCGCCTTGCACAACCGGCTGCCCGGCGACATCGTTTGGTTGCAACGGGCAACAACCGGCTGGAACTGGTTCCAGAGCAGCGGCATGATCAACTCCTCGAAGCTGGTCAACGACGGCCTCACCGGCTCCTGCGCCAACAACGGCCAGACCGTCTGGACCTACAACCAGGGCCTGGCGATCGGCGGTGCGCTGGAGCTCTACCGAGCCACCGGCAACGCCGCTGTGCTGACGTCGGCGAAGCAACTGGCCGATGCTGCTATCGCCTCCCCCGCGATGAGCCCGAACGGGATCCTGACCGAGACCTGCGACGTCGGTTCAGGGAGTTGCGACGACAACCAGAAGCAGTTCAAGGGCATCTTCATGCGCTACCTGATGGATCTCGCCGACGCGACCGGCACAGCGTCGTACAAGACCTACGCACAACATCAGTCCGACACGATCTGGCAGTCCGATCGCGACACCCTCAACCGCCTCGGCCAGCGCTGGGCCGGCCAGGGCACCAACCCGCGCGACTGGCGAACCCAAGCCAGCGCACTGGGCGGCATCCTGGCGGCCACCAGCTGATCCCTACTTGTCGAACACCGGGTCCGTCACCAACTCGAGCACCTGCTCCTTGCTGGCGGCTCCGGTCGGCAGCTCCTTGCCCGGGTAGAGAATGCGAACCGAGGCAAGGTCGCCATCGGGCTGCGTGTAGGTAGCACCCATCACGTACTTGACGCCTTCCTGGTATGACCGCGCGCCCTCGTAGTACTGGACCTTCTTGCCGTCCGGCAGAGTCAACGGCGTACAACTCGGCACGGACAACTGATCCTCACAGGTGCTGGCGCGAAGCTTGGCATCGATCCCGAACTCGATCGTCGCGGCGAGCGAGCCCTTCTTCCAGTCCATCGAGACCAGGTAGTTCCCGTTGATCTTGTCGATGTGATGCACGTCCAGCGTGCCACCGGGCATGATCGCCTCCGCCTCGCCGACGATCTCTCCGAGATCGGGCACAGGCGCCTTCAGTTGCTCCTCTTCGGCAGCTTCCCCAGCGGTCATCGGCGGCAGGTTCAGCTGAGGGTCGGCGGCGAACGACATCAGCTCGGCGTCCGAGATCCCCATCCCGTGCACCCCGGTCGTCGTGTTGTTCGCGAACAACGGGCTTGCCGAGAGATAGACGATCTCGCCGTCCGGTTGCTGGTACTTCAGTTCCACCCGCTCACCCAGCCGCCCGATCATCGCCGTGCCGCCGATGGACATCGGCACGCTGTGGCACTTCAGCCCTTCGTACTGGCCGCAGTCCGTCCCGCTACCGGAGCCGAAGAGCGAGACGGTCAGCAGTCCCTCACCCTGCTGGCCGGCAATCTTCCATCCGGCGCGACCGGTCGCCCCCCGCTGCCCGGGCTGATGGTTCACCTCGAAGGGCCCGGACTCGTAGGTGAGGTGCTGCCGGTCCGGATCGAAATGCTTGGCGAGCAGGTTCCGCATCGTCGTATTGAAGGCGGCGTCCTGAGCTTGGGCATCGATCGACTGGCTGGGACTGGCAACCG
The DNA here is from genome assembly GCF_040681515.1 of Kribbella sp. NPDC051718. NCBI lineage: Bacteria > Bacillati > Actinomycetota > Actinomycetes > Propionibacteriales > Kribbellaceae > Kribbella > Kribbella sp. NPDC051718. Next base: position 74,994 of record NZ_JBFAYZ010000004.1, read on the forward strand.
GCGGGCCGACCGGGAGTGGCCCAGCGTTGGTCGACAGCCAGCTGGTCATCCCCACCACCAGTACTGCGACTGCGGCCGCGCCCCCGATCACGCCGCTGCCGGTCAGTACGCGGTGCCGGCGCAAGCGGTGGCGGCCGGCTGCCAGGTCGTCGCTCAATGCTCTGGGCAGCAGGTTGTCCTGTGCGCTCGCGGCGTCCGCGAGGCGATCCGCCAGTTCCTTCTCGTCGATCATCGGTCGTTCCCTCCCACTGCCCCGAACTGGGCCGTCAACAAGTCATTGAGCCGGGCGAGGGCTCGTGAGCACTGACTCTTCACCGTGCCGGGTTTGCAGTGCAGGTCGGCCGCGGTCTCCTCGACGGACAGCCCGACGAAGTACCGCAGCACCACGACCTGCCGCTGGCCGATCGGCAGCTTCGCCAGCGCCTCGATCAGCACCCGCCGGTCCTCGGTGTCGATGTCCTCGGCCATCAGGACGTCGACACCGTCCAGGCCCGGCGCCTCACGGCGCCACGGCCGTCTGCTCTCGTCGATTCCGGAGTTCACCAGGATCCGGCGCGCGTAGGCGTCGACGTTCCCGGCCCGCCGGACCTTCGGCCAAGCGACGTACAGCTTCAGCAGCGCCGTCTGGACCAGGTCCTCGGCCTTGTGGACGTCCCCGCAGAGCAGATACGCGATCCGCCGCAACTGCGTCCGGCGCTGCGCGACGTACTCGCTGAACTCAGCGTCTCGTGCCATCTCACATCCCCTCGCTCATCCCGTCACCGATGAATACGGAGCGGTCCAGCGATCGGTTGTCAGCACACTACTGCCCAGAATGAATCAGGTTCATCTTCCAGTTCCGGTGAGCCTGTGCCACAGTTTGCGCCGATAGATCTGATTCATCGATCGATTGGCCCGCCAATGCCATCCTCCCCGTTCGCTCATCCGCGCCGGCTGCTCGCTGCCTTCGCCGGCCTGCTGGTCCCCACCGCACTCCTCGCCGCGCCCGCTGAGGCCACCGGCCCGACCACCTTGTACGTCTCCCCCGCCGCCCACGCCAAGGGCGGATCGGGGAGCCTCAGCCGCCCGCTCAGCTCACTCGAGCAGGCGCGCGATCAGGTCCGAAAGCTGACCAAACGCCAGCGCGGCGACATCCACGTCGTACTGCTGCCGGGCGACTACCGGCGTACGGACACCTTCCAGCTGACCAGCCAGGACTCCGGGCGCAACGGCGACAAGGTGATCTACCAGGCCCTGCCCGGTACGTCGGTGACGATCGACGGCGGCCGGCTGGTGACCGGCTGGACGTTGTCCGACCCGGCCAAGAACATCTACAAGGCGCACGTCGGCTCGATCGACTTCCGGCAGTTCTACGTGAACGGCGAACGGCAGCAGCGCGCTCGCGGCCCGGAGAAGCCGCCCGGCTGGTCGAAGACGGCAACCGGCTACACCGACACGACCCGCAGCCTGGCCAACTTCAAGAACCAGGGCGACATCGAGGTCGACAGCCGCTGGGGCTGGATGCACTACCGCTGCCCGGTCCAGTCGGCCGTCGGCACCACGGTGACGATGCAGCAGCCCTGCTACTACAACGCCAACCTGCACGAGGGCCAGGAGATCCAGAACCCGACCTGGATCGAGAACGCCTACGAGCTACTGGACTCGCCCGGCGAGTGGTACCTCGACAAGAGCTCCGGTGACGTCTACTACCTGCCCAAGCCCGGCCAGAGCCCTACCACCGCTACGGTCGTGGTGCCCCAGGTGCAGAGCCTGGTAGACGTCACCGGGTCCATCACCGATCCGGTGCAGAACATCCAGTTCGACGGGATCACCTTCTCCTACTCCACCTGGCTCGCGCCGAGCAGTGACGACGGCATGGTCGAGGGCCAGGCCGGCTTCCGGATCAACGGCACCGGCTGGAAGGACTTCGACGCCTCCCGGCTGTACTGGGAGAAGACCCCGGGTGCGGTGAACGTCGGCTACAGCCGCAACATCTCCTTCACCGGCAACACGTTCACGCATCTGGGCGCGGTCGGCCTCAACCTCGACACCGGCTCGCAGGGCACGACGCTCAAGGGCAACATCGTCCGCGACGTGGCCGCGACCGGCATCCAGGTCGGCGGCACGGACATCATCGACCACCACCCGACGGACGCTCGCGCGATCACCAAGGACACCTTGGTCAGCAACAACCTGATCACCAAGGCGGCCGCCGACTACAGCGGCTCGCTGGCGATCCTGGCCGGCTACACCGAGCACACCGTGATCGAGCACAACAAGATCTACGACCTCCCGTACTCCGGGATCTCGGTCGGCTGGGGCTGGGGCAACCCCGACGTCGGCGGTGACACCAACTACCCGGGCAACTTCGGCATCCCGATCTACGACACCCCGACGACGTCGAAGAACAACATCGTCCGCGACAACGCGATCAGCGACATCATGAAGCACCAGGCCGACGGCGGCGCCATCTACACGCTCGGCATGCAGCCGAACAGCGTTGTCGAAGGCAACTACATCAAGAACACCCCCGGCCCGGCGTACGGCGCGATCTACCACGACGAGGGCAGCCGGTACTTCACCACGACCGGCAACGCGTTCTGCAACGTCGACGCGCTCTGGCTGTTCCTGAACCACGGCATGAACATCGACGCCCAGCACAACTTCACCAGCCAGCCCAGGTCCGCGACCCAGGCGAACAGCACCGACTCGACGATCGCGAACAACCCGGTCGTACCGGGCTGCGAGCAACTCCCCGCGTCGATCGTCGACAACGCCGGGCTCGAACCGGCGTACCGCTACCTCGACCCGCAACCGGCGCCGACCGATCGGGTCGCGCCGACCAAGCCGGGCATGCCGGTCGTCCAGCCGAGCTTCCCGACGATCGCCGACCTGACCTGGCCGGCTTCGACGGACGCGGTCGGTGTCACCGGCTACTCGATCTACGTCAACGGCAAGCTCACCAGCGCTTCGAAGGATCCGGCGGTGAGGATCACCGGTCTCGTCTCCGGTCAGAGCTACACCTTCGCCGTCAGCGCCCGCGATGCCGTCGGCAACGAATCCGGCAAGAGCCAGACCGTCACGGCGACCATGCCGGCCGGCTCGGACCTCGCCCTCGACAAGCCGGTCACGGTCTCCTCGTACTCCGAACCGAACGTCCCCGCCCTCGCGGTCGACGGCAAGCTGTCGACGCGGTGGGCGCAAGGACTCGGGCTCCCCGACCCGTCCTGGCCGCAGGTCGACCTCGGCGCGCAGTACGACCTGACCGGGGTGATCACGACGTTCGAGCTGACCAACGGTTACCGTCGACGGCCTGGCCGCCGGCTCCACGCACAGCTACACGGTCGTCGCCCGCGACGCGAACCTCAACGCCGCGCCGCCGAGCCCGGCGAGGACGGTCACCACTCCCGCCGAGGCCGGACTCGCGGTCGGCAAGCCGGTCACGGTCTCGTCGTACTCCGAACCGAACGTCCCGGCGCTGGCCGTCGACGGCGACCTCAACACCCGCTGGGCGCAAGGGCTCGGGCTGCCCGACCCGTCCTGGATCCAGGTCGATCTGGGCGCTGCGACCGCAGTGAAGAGCATCGTCACCAACTTCGAGCTGCCGAGCGGATACAAGTACAAGCTGGAGTACTCCCTCGACAACACGAACTGGTCGATGTTCGACGACCACACGACGGTGGCCACGAGTGTGCGGCGGAACCCGTCGATCCGGACGGCCGCCGTCCAGGCGCGGTATGTCAGGCTGACCGTCACCGGCTCCAACTTCAACGGTGGCAGCATCTACGAACTCCAGATCTACGGCGGTTTCTGAATGCCCGAGAACCTTGATCCCTATCGTCCCGGCTACGAACTCGTCGCCGAGCAGCTCGTCACGTACATCGCGGAGCAGGGCCTGCGGCCCGGCGACCGGTTGCCGACCGAGAAGGCACTGGCCGAACTGCTCGGCACCGGACGCTCGGTGACGCGCGAGGCGATCAAGGTTCTCGCGGCCGTCGGCCGGGTCTCGACCCGGCGCGGGGCCGGCATCTTCGTGTCGGTGCCGGTGAACCAGCAGGCAGACGACCAGGTCGGTTACTTCCAGCCGACCGACCTGCAACACGTGGCGATGCTGTTCGACCATCGCCGGCTGATCGAGGCCGAGTCGGCCCGGCTGGCGGCGACGTCAGCCCGGCCGGCCCAGGTCCATGCGATCCGGACGGCCGCCGAGGCATCGGTCGCCGCGCATCAGGATCACGAGTTGTTCCGGCAGTACGACCGGACCTTCCACGATGCTGTCGCCGAGGCCTCGGGCAACGTGTTCCTGCAGGCTGCGGTCTCGAAGCTGCGGGACTTCAAAGAGCAGTCCGACCGGCTGCTGTTCGCGGGCGGGCTGCCCGGCTCACTCGAGGTCGCGGCGCAACAACATGTCCACATCGCGGAAGCGATCGCGGCCGGTGATCCCGACAAGGCCTCGACCGCGATGACCCAGCACATCGACACCACGCAGTCCCAGTTCGAGCAACGGATCCGAGACCGGCTGAAAGGACCCCAGTGAGTTCGATCGATCGCGTCGAGGTCGAGCTGGTCGAAGTACCGGCCATGCATCCGTTCCGGTGGCGTGATGGGTTGCCGGGGTCGGAGCCGGCGCTGCAGGGCGGCGTACTGAAGATCACGACGAGTGACGGCGTGGTCGGCCGGGCCTCGACGCCGCGAGGCGTGATCGCGGCCGACCTGGTGAATCGCCGGGTGCGCGAGGAGCTGATCGGCCAGGACTCGATGCACCGCGAGTGGTTGTGGCACCGGATCTGGGAGCTGGACCGGATCGAGGAGTTCCCGCTGTACTTCCTCGGGCTCGTCGACATCGCGTTGTGGGACATCGCCGGGCAGGTCGCCGGCTTGCCGGTCCATGCGCTGGCCGGGACGTACCGGACCTGGCTGCCGGCATATGCGTCGACGGTGACGTACGGGTCGATCGAGGAGTACCTCGACATCGCCGACCAGTGCCTCGAACGGGGCTTCAAGGCCATCAAGCTGCACGCGTGGGGTGACGTCGTCCGGGACGCCCGGCTGGCGCAGCGACTGCGGGAACATGTCGGCGACGACGTCGAGCTGATGTACGACGGATCGGCCGGTTTCGACCTGCCGGACGCGATCCGGCTGGGAAAAGTGCTGTCGGAGCTGGACTTCCGGTGGTACGAAGAGCCCATGCGCGAGTTCAACATCACCAGCCACCGCTGGCTGGCCGAGCGGGTCGACGTCCCCCTGCTCGTCGGCGAGACCAGCGACGGCGCCCACTTCAACACCGCCGACTTCATCCAGGCCGGTACTGCGTCCTACGTCCGCACCTCGGCCGGTCTGAAGGGCGGCATCACCGGCGCGCTGCGGATCGCGCACCTGGCCGAGAGTTTCGGGCTGCGCGCCGAGGTGCATGGTATGGGCGTGCCCAATCAGCATCTCTGCATGACGATTCCCAACACCACGTACTACGAAGCGCTGGTCTGGGGGAACCCGATCATCACCGACCCGTCCGTGGACGCGGACGGCCTGATCCACGCATCGACGGCACCAGGGTTGTCATGAAGGCCGCCGGCCTCCCCGAGTCCAAGGAGGCGACGTACCTCGCACTGGTCCGGCAGGGCAGCGCCTCGGTCCCCCAGCTCGCCGAACGCGTCGGCCTGAGCATCGTCCAGGTACGCCGGGCCGTCGCGGCCCTGCAGCGGGAGGGGTTCGTGCACCGTACGCCGCCGCCGCAGGAACTGGTCGTCGCGGTGCCGCCCGACCTGGCGGTCGAGCAGTTCATCCGGCAGCAGGAGCAGGAGTTGATCCGGACTCGCGAGGCGGCGCAACGGCTGGCGGCCGAGGCGTACCGCAAGCCCACGAGCCGGCGGACCGAGGAGCTCATCGAGATCGTCTCCGGCCAGGATGCGGTCGGCTGGGCCTTCGACCGGGTGCAACTGTCGGCGCAGAAGGAGTTCCGGGGACTGGTCGCAGCGCCGTACGTGGCGTCGGCCGAGGTGAACCGGACCCAACTGGATCGCCAGGCGGCGGGTGTTGCGTATCGGGTCGTCTACGACAGTACGGCGCTGGAAGACCGGCTACTGTCCGCAAGCACGGTCACGCACGTGGAGGCGGGAGAGCAGGCCCGGATCGCCGATACCGTGCCGACCAAGCTCGCGATCGCCGACCGGGAGCTGGCGTTGCTGCCGCTGGACTGGACGACCTCGGCGCACGATGCGGCGCTGCTGGTCCACCCGAGCAGCTTGCTGGATGCGCTGGTCGCGCTCTTCGAGACGGTGTGGATGCGGGCCAGCCCGTTGTCGGTCACCGCGGTGGACGAGCTGACCGCCGAGGCGACGATGTCCGCCGAGGACCGGTACCTGTTGTCACTCCTGGTCGCCGGACTGACCGACGACGCGGCCGGAGCACGGCTCGGGATCAGCCGGCGGACGGTCGCGCGGCGGGTACAGCTGCTGATGGAGCAGACCAACTCGCGCTCCCGGCTGCAACTCGGGTGGCAGGCTCGCGAGCGCGGCTGGCTCTGACCGTCTTGGCCGTGGCTTCTTTGCGCCAGGTAAGTAAGTAGTGATCCATGTTCTGACCTGCTTTTAATCAGGGCTCCACCTACCTTGGAGCCCCCTTGCTGCCCTCCTCCAAACGTGGGGTGATCGCGCTCGGCGCCGCCCTCGCCCTGCTTGCGACCCCCGGCCTGTCCCAGGCCGCTCCGCCGCTGTCCAGCCCCAGTCCCAGCCGCGCACTTCCGTTGCGGACCATCACTCTGATCACCGGCGACAAGGTGACGGCCGCCGTCACCGCCGACGGTCACACCACCGCGACAGTGCAGAACGCGGCCGGTCGGCCGGCGGGCGCGCACATCATGACGTCGGGCAAGGATACCTACGTCTACCCCGACGCCGCGCTGCCGTACCTCGCGTCCGGCGTACTCGACGAGCACCTGTTCAACGTCACCGAACTGCTTGCCGACGGCTACGACGACGCGGCCAGCAAACAACTGCCGCTGATCGTCACCTACACGGACGCGGCGGCTCGCAAGCAGGCTGTGCCTGTCGGTGCTCGCCGCACTCTCTCGCTGAGCAGCATCCAGGGCGCCGCGCTGACTGCGGACCGGTCTGCTGCTTTGTGGAGCTCGCTGACTCCGGCTGCCAAGCGAGTGGCCGGGCCGGCGCGGTTCGGCGGCGGGATCGCCAAAATCTGGCTGGACGGCAAGGCCAAGGCGACGCTGGCCAACACGACCGCGCAGATCGGCGCCCCCGAGGTCTGGGCCGGCGGTGATACCGGACAGGGCGTGGACGTCGCCGTCCTGGACACCGGTATCGACGCAGCCCACCCCGACTTCGGCGGCCAGATCGCTGCCTCCGAGAGCTTCGTCCCCGGACTCGACGTCACCGACCGGCACGGCCACGGCACGCACGTCGCCTCGACCATCGCCGGTACCGGCGCAGCCTCGGGCGGGGTCGAGCGCGGTGTCGCGCCAGGGGCCAGGTTGCACATCGGCAAGGTGCTCGACAACGACGGCAGCGGGCAGGATTCGTGGATCCTGGCCGGGATGGAATGGGCCGCCCGCGACCAGCACGCCAAGGTGATCAGCATGAGCCTCGGCTCCGGCCCCACCGACGGCACCGACCCGATGAGCCAGGCGGTCAACCGGCTCAGCGCCGAGACAGGCGCCCTGTTCGTCATCGCCGCCGGCAACTCAGGTCCGGATCCGTACTCCGTCAGCGCACCCGGTGCAGCCGACGCCGCCCTGACCGTGGGCGCCGTTGACAGCGCCGACCGGCTCGCGGTGTTCTCTAGTCGTGGCCCGCGTACCGGCGACAACGGGCTCAAGCCCGACCTCACGGCTCCTGGTGTCGACGTGCTCGCCGCGCGTTCGCAGTACGCGCCGGAAGGTGAGGGCTCGTACCTGACGATGAGCGGTACGTCGATGGCGACACCGCACGTCGCCGGCGCGGCCGCGTTGCTCGCGCGGACGCATCCTGACTGGACCGGGCAGCAACTGAAGGACGCACTGGTCAGCACGACCAAGACGACCCAGCAGTACAGCCCGTTCGCGGCCGGCAGTGGCCGGCTGGATGTGGCTGCCGCGGCTCGCAGCACCGTCTTCGCGACCGGATCGGCGTTCGCCTTCGCTTCGTGGCCGTATCCGGCTTCACAGTTGGTGCAGAAGGATGTCACGTACACCAACACCAGCGCCGCGGCGATCACGCTGAACCTGGCGCTGAAGACCCAGGGCATCCCGGACGGTCTGTTCAGTTTGACCGCGCCGTCCGTGACTGTGCCCGCTGGTGGGACGGCAACGGTTGGAGTGGTCAGCCACCTGGGCGCTGCTGTCGAGGACGCCGGCTACAGCGCAGTACTGACTGCCACCGGCGCTGACGGCGTACTGCGCACGCACACCCCCGTCGCGCTCACCAAGCAGAGCCAGCGAGTGAAGCTGACCGTCAAGTCCTCGCTGCCTGGCGTGCTGATCATGAAGGACATCAAGCGCGACACGGTGCCGAAGGCCTACGAGGTCGACGCGACCGGCAAGCTGGAGCTCAGCATCCAGCCGAGCACGTACGCCGCCTGGCTGTACGCCGATGTTCGCGGACTCGACAGCCCGCACTCGCTCAGCCGGGCCGTACTCAGCAATCCCGAGGTGGTCGTCGACGGCGATCAGACGCTGACCTTCGACGCTTCCAAGCTCCGCAAGGTCGAGGCGATCGCTCCGCAGCAGACGGTGAACAGCTACGTCCGGGTCGACCAGTACCGCAGCTACGGCGATCTTCATCGGTTTGTCGACACGTATCAGCTCGAGCCGTGGATCTACGACAGCCTGTGGGCGACTCCGACGCGCAAGGTGACGCAGGGGTCGTACACGTTCGCGTCGCGGTGGCGTGAGGTGCAGTCGCCGTTGACCGTAGCCTCGTTCGACGTGAACCTGCAGAGCTGGTCGCCTTCCTTGCCAGCGGGCACTTCCGCCTACCCGGTTGTTGTGGCCGGCAATGGTTCGGTGACCGATTTCGCGAAGGTCGTTGCCCGGGGCAAGATCGCTGTGGTCCATCGCAACGACGCGGTTGCTCCTACCGAGCAGGCCACGGCTGCCTTCAAGGCGGGCGCCAAGCTCTTGCTGATCCTCAACGACGGCTTCGGACCGTTGGATGCCTGGGCGGATCTTCCGCAGGAGGAGACGCCGTCGCTGCCGGTGGCTTCGGTCGGCACCGATCGGGCGCAGCAGTTGCTCGACCGGATCCAGCGTGGTGGTCGGATGCTCGTGGTGACGGCGCATCCGCAGCCGGAGTACCTGTACGACCTGGTGCAGCACCACGACGGCGCGATCCCGGCCGACCCGTCGTACCGGCCGGGCGTGGGCGAGCTGGCTCGTATCGACGAGTCGTTCCGGGACACGAAGCAGGGCGAGGCGGTCGACATCCGCTACGACCTCTCCGCTGACCTCACCTGGGCGGTGGGCGCGGCCGCGACGCCAGTACTTGCGCAAGGCAACTACACGGCATGGGTGACTGCCGCGCCCGGTGTGAAGTGGCTGACCCAGACCGCTGTCACCGATCTGATGCTGTTCGGGTCCTCGACGGCATACCAGGCGCGGAGTACGACGAAGGAGACCTGGTTCGGCGGGATCCAGCGTCCTCGGCTCCTTGCCGACAACGCGATGAGCACGCCGCCGTCGCGGGTGGGCGACATCATCAGCACCTTCGGGATGCCGGGGTGGGGCGATGGCCGCCACGAGGGGACCGTGTATGGCGGGATCACGCTGAACACCTCGCTCTACCAGGGTTCTCAGCTGGTGAGCGAGGGCGCCGACTTCGTCTCGTCGGAAGTGTCGCCGGACAAGCTGCCGTACCGGCTCGTGGTCGACACCACGCGTGACATCCCGGACCGGCCGTACTCGCCGCGAACCCGCACTGAATGGGGTTTCATCTCCGACAACGCCGACTACCGGTTCTTGGAGACGCTCCCGCTGATCCAGCTCGACTATGGGATCGGTACCGATCTGAGCGGCCGGGCTTTGCGGCGTACCGACATCGCCGTGACGCCGTCCCACCTGGCCGGCGCGGCCGGTGCGGGACTGATCAGCACGGTGACGCTGGATGTCTCCTACGACGACGGTGCCCACTGGAAGGCCTTGTCCTTGCAGCACTCCGGCAACGACTGGATCGGCCGGCTGGACGCACCCGCGAAGGCTCAGTTTGTGAGTCTGCGGGCGACGGCCCGGGACAAGGCCGGCAACAGCGTCAGCCAGACCATCGACCGGGCGGTCGGCCTGCGCTGACTCCCTTGACGGGGTCCGGGGACTGCTGGCTCTGCTAAGCCATCAGTTCCCGGACTCGCGGGGCGACCTGGGTGCCGAAGAGTTCGATGTTGGTGACCAAGGCCTGGTGGGACAGGCCGCCCATGCCGTACTTGAGGTCGAAGCGGGTGGCCTTCAGTTTCTTGAGATTGGCGGCGATCTTCTGGGCGACCGTCTCGGGTGAGCCGACGAACAGGGCGCCCTTCGGGCCGACCTCGGCCAGATACTGCGACTTGGTCGGGATCCCGAATCCGCGGGTCTTGCTCATCCGCGTGATCACCTCGCGGTAGGGCTCCCAGAACTCCTCGCGGGCCTGCTCGTCGGTGGCGGCGACATGGCCGGGCGAGTGCACGCCGATCGGCAACGGGTCGCGGCCGAACTGCTCGAGCGCACGGTGGTACAGGTCGGAGAAGGGAGCGAAGCGGGACGGGCTGCCGCCGATGATCGCGAGCATCAGGTTGAAGCCGTAGTGCGCGGCCCGGATCACCGACTGCGGGCTGCCGCCGACGCCGATCCAGGTCGGCAGCGGGGTGTCCAGGTGCGGTACGACGTCCTGATCTTGGAGGGCCGCTCGGGTCTTGCCTTCCCAGGTGACGCGGCCGCCCTTGAGGATCTCGGCGAAGAGGTTGGTCTTCTCCTCGAAGAGGGTCTCGTAGTCGGCGAGGTCGTAGCCGAAGAGCGGGAAGGAGTCGATGCTCGAGCCGCGGCCGAGGATGACCTCGGCGCGGCCGTTCGAGATCGCGTTGAGGGTCGAGTAGCGCTGGAAGACCCTGACCGGGTCGTCCGAGCTGAGGACGGTGACGGCTGACCCGAGATGGATGTTCCTGGTCTTCGCGGCGATCGCGCTGAGCACCACATCGGCGGCCGACAGCGGGAAGTCGTCGGTGTGGTGCTCGCCGATACCGAAGAAGTCGAGGCCGACCTCGTCCGCTTTGACGCCCTGCTCGACCAGGTCACGGATGGTCCGGGCGTGCGAGACCGGCCGGCCCTGCTCGTCGGAGGTGACGTCGCCGAAGGTGTCCAGCCCGAGTACGAGCGGGAAGTCTGTCATCGCTGCATCTCTTTCTTCATCTCTGGTTTCCGAAGTGGTACGCCGAACGCCGTGCCGCCCGGTTGGAGCACCCTGCCCGCGGCCAGGCCGTCCAGCAGAACGGGGTCGTAGCCGATGGCATCGATGACCTCGGCAACTGTTCTTGTTGCCGGCTGCTCGCCTGCGACGCCCATCGCGCGGCGCTCCGGATGATTCGGTGGCCTGCGGTCATCGGCGAGCTCGTGATAGCCGAGGTGGTTGAAGGTCTTCACCACCGTCGAGTCTTTGAGTTTGCGCTGGACGATCTCACTGCTGGTCAGCACCGGGTCCTCGAACAGCTCCTGAATTCCGTCGACCGGCGGCCAGTAGTTCATCGTGTCGATGACGAGCTTGCCCTGCACGATCTTCGGGTCGAAGGTGGCGAACTTGTTGAGCGGTATCGCCAGCACCACGATGTCCGCATCCGCCGCCGCATCAGCCGCCCAGAGCGCCTTCGCCCCCGGCACCATCACCTGCGTGATCAACTCGATCCGCGCCGGATCCCCCGACGCCGCGATCGTCACGTCATACCCGGCCTCGACCGCCACCCGGGCGATCACCGGTCCGACATGCCCGGCTCCCAGCACCGCGATCCTCATCGCTCCAGATGCCTTTCCAGCGACTGCAGGATGTCCTTGAGCGCGTCGAACTGTTCCGGCGTCAGCGCATCCGCGAAGTGCTTCTTGATCGCCTTCGCATGCGGCGCCGTCGCCCTCCGAAAGGCATCGGCTCCGTCCTCGGTGAGCACGACCTCGGCCCCTCGGTTGTCGGTCGCACAGTCCTCCCGCCGAATCAACCCCCGCTTCTCCATCCGCCCGAGCTGATGCGAGAGCCGGCTCCGCTCCCACTCCATCACCCCAGCCAGCCGCGACGACCGACTCCGCTTCCCGTCAGCCTCACTCAACGCCAGCAACACCCGATAGTCAGCCGGCGACAGCCCCGAGTCCTCCGCCAACTGCACACTCAGCCGCCGCCGCAACTCATCGGTCGTATCCACCAACGCCCGCCAAACAGCCAACTCTCCGGCCGACAACCGCCGCCGCCCCACCACCACAACCCACCTCAATCTGATTGATGTATCAATAATGACACATCAACCAAATACACCCACGCCCCCGCCGCCGTTCGCTCCTTCGTCGCTCCCGCTCTGGGCGCTCCCACCCACCCAGTTGCCGCTCCTGCGTCGCGGTGACCACCTGCGTGCTCACCCGACTGGCGTGCCGTGACCCGTCTCGTCCCACGACTCGGGCTTGCACGAGCACCGTCCCCGCGCGCCAGCAGCCTCACGGCGCAGCGCCCCGGCGACGTCGCGCTCGGCGGCCTCACACCCCCGCGGCCTACACCCCGGCGGCCCGTCGGGGTCGCGCCCGGCGGCCTCTCATCCCGGCGGCCCCGTTGGCCTCGCGCCCGGCGGCCCAGTCGGCCTCCCGCCCGGCGGCCCAGTCGGCCTCCCGCCCGGCGGCCCAGTCAGCCTCCCGCCCGGCGGCCCAGTCAGCCTCGCACCCCGGGCGCCCCGTGGCGCGTCGGCCCCGCGGCCCCGCAGACCGACTGCCCGATTGCCCGGCGGGCTCCATGACGTCGCGGTCTCGCCCGCTGCCCCGGGGGCAACCTGCAACAGGCGGATCGACCTTTGCGGCCGGCAGAAGGGCGTCAGGCTCGTGGCTATGACACGTTCTCGACCAACCACCTCGTCAGCGGGCGCAACTGAGCACACGCAGCCGGTCAGTCGACGGAAAGACCCGATGTCGGCACGCAATGCGCCGCGCCCACGTACCACCCGCGACGGCGGAGCGGCACCCCGGGTGGGTGGGAGCCCCCAGAGCTGGGGGCGATGTAGGAGCCCCCGGCGGCGGGGGCGTGGGCGTGGGGTGCTTGTCCGCAGTACAAGCACCCCGCGCATCACCTACTTGACGGTGAGGACCTTGGCGACGGTCTGCGTGCCTTGGTGGTCCGCGTCGGCCAGCCAGACGACGCGGTAGGTGTAGGTGCCGCGAGCAGTCGGCTTGATGACATAGGTGTACTTGCCATTGGTCGACAGCTTGCCGTTGGTCACCGCGACCCACTTGGTGCCCGACTTGCGCTGCAGGTAGGTCTTCGTGCCGGCGTGGGCCGGGTTCAGGTAGCCGTAGAAGACGCTGCTCGCACCCAGCTTGATCGCCGTCGGGGACAGGTAGCTCGACATCGCAGGATGCACGGCAACCGTCACGGTTGGGCTGCCCGAGCCCAGCACGTCGGTCGTGCCGTTATAGGTCCACATGTAGTACGTGGAGACAGTCGGCTTGTGTGCTGCAGCCACGGCGCCGGTGGAAGACGACGTCACGGTCGCGACGGCGGTCCACTTCGACGCGTTGATCGCCTTCGCATACAGGGTCACCGGTACGCCGGCCAGAGCCGCACCGGTGTCCAGTCGCTTCACCTGGCTCTTCAGCGTGACCGACCCGGTGTACATGATGGACGCAGCGCTCGCGGCGGCCGTGCTCGAAGTACCGGCGAGATACTTGTCAGCACCCGGGCTGTACTTGCCGTAGTTGTTCTTGACCCAGGTACGGAAGGTGTAGCCGGTACCGCTCACCAGGCCGCCCGCATTGACAGCACTGACACTCGCACCCGCGTAGACCGCAGTACCGGAGGTCGGCAGCGCCGGGGCGACCTTGCCCGCGTTGCGGCGGACGACGACCTGGCTGATAGTCGTGGCTGCCGGCAAGGTCCAGCGCAGTACGGCCGACCCGTTGCGACCGGTCGCTGTGAAACCAGTGACGGCTGCAGGCGGCATGGTCAGGTCCAACATGTTCTCGTCGACGCTCAGGGTGACACCGCCGTACGTCCGGCTGACGTCACCTTCGTTCTGGTGCACTCGCTGGTGCGCCGCCCAGTAGCCGGCGGGGATGAACCGGCTGGTGAGGACCGGCGTGTTCTTCCAGTGGGCGAACCACAGGTTGTCCGGCCGCGTGTACGCCGTACTGGTGTAAGCGCTGGCCAGATCCGCCCCACCGGACGACGCGCCGACGTAAGCGCCACCGACGTACCCCCGGGAGTTGAGCTCCTGCGTCCAGCCACTCAGGTACGAGAGCACCGAAGCCTTACAAGCCGCCGTCGACGTGTAGTGCTCGACGTCGCTGTAAATCGCACTCCGCGGCGCAAACCCGAGCGCCTGCGCTGCAACAACCGCCTGCGCCGCAGCAGTACGCCCCTCAGCGGCCGCCGTGGCCGGGACCGTGGAAATCTTGTTCGAGAAGCTGGTGCACGGCGCCTGCTTGCCGACGTCGATCAGGAGGAACTGCCATCCGGCGCTGTCCTGCGCGGCGACCCACTGCGGCGTCAGGTTGGGCTGCGCGGCGCAACCACGGGAAGCGCCACTGATGTAGATGCCGATCGCGCGGTACGGCGAGTTCGGCGCCTTCCAGGCATCCATGGTGCTCTGGGTCGGCGCGTCGCAGATGTCGAACGCAGGCTGGTAGATGTTCTTGGTCGCGATGATCGAAGGCGTGGCCTGGATCGCCCGCGGCGCCTGAACCGCATTGCCCTTCGCCTTCGCAGTCACCCGACCGCTGGCAAGCACCTTGCGAGCCGTCTGATCCGCCCCAGGCACGTAATACGCAGTCGCCAACACACCAGCGCCCTCAACCGCAACCTGCAGCTCACCATCCGTCGACCGAGCCGGCTCGCTGAGCGGCGCTAACACCAGCCCTTCACTACGCCCCACAAGATGAGCCGGGCAATCAGCCTGCGCAGTACTCCGCCCCAGGTAAACAGCTGCCCGATCGAACCGCACACAGGCCGTCGGATCCTTGGCCAGATCCACCACTGGCCAACTAGCAGGCACCTTCACCTCATACCCAAGGTACGAGACGGTCTTCGTATCCTCCGCCCCCGCAGCCCCCGCCCCGACAACAAGCCCACCCACCAACGCAACCACCGTAGAAACCACAGCAGCCCTGAAAACCCTCACCAAAAACTCCTCACGTAGCCACCCCCGCAGCCCTGAAACCCTACCGACGCAAAGGTCCCCCCACCCCACCCACCCACTGCAACTTGCTGCAATCCACCCGGCTTGCGTCCACCGTCAGCCTGACTTGCTCCGATCAGCCTGCTTGGCCGGCCAGCAGCCGCGCGGCCCTGACTGCCAGGAGACGCGTCTCGCGGCCGACGTCATTACCGTCGAGGATGAACTCGAGCGAATCCTCATCGGTGTAGTAGCGGTGGATCAGCCGTTCGAGGTCGTCGGCCGACGCATGCTCCATGGCAAGACGCTTGGCGAGGGCAACGATGTCGGCAGCATCCTTGCGGCGCTGGGCAACCAACTTGGTCGCCAACAAGAACTCGTCGGTGGCGTACGTGATGTGCAGACCGGGCGCCTCACCGCGCTGCAACGCCCCCTCTGGCAGTGGCGGCGCCCCCGACAACGGAGACCGCCGCGGAAATGCCACGCGCCTTCAACGCTGGTCGAGGTCCGAGAGGAGACCGACGATTTCGCCGGCCGTGAATTCGTTGCGCGGGTCGCTCACGCGGTCACCAGGTCGCGAGCAGGGACAAAGATGTTGGCCTGCGCCAGGTACTCCGGTGTTTGGGCGATGATCTCTTCACGCTCCAGGAACGGATGCTCGGGAATCCATGGCTCCGCGAGAGCATCTGTCCGGCTCCATTCAGGTGGTTCCTCGCCTGCCGCCTCGAATTCGTGCGCGGTCAGAACGGCAAGCAGAGTGTCGAAATCCGCCCGGCCGGTCGAGGCCGGCGCTGCCTCCCAAGCGGCTTCGGAGCCGTCATGGCGGCGGAGCAGCAAGCGCAGATGGTCCCGCCCCTGTAGCAGCATCCGCCACGCCCAATCATCATCACCCGCCCCGCGAATCGCTGTCGCTGTCGCCGGCGCGGTCATGATCCGGTACTCCCGCGCCGCGTGAAGGGCATCAGCAATCCGTCCAGCCCGCAGGAAGAACTGCGCCGTCGGCCTGGTCCGGCCAGAACGGTAGGTCGAGAATCGGGAGGCAGAAGTACCGAGCGCAGTAGCGAACGCAGCCTGAGACAGCCCACTGTCGACGAGAGCGCGGTTGAGCTGCTCACAAACCGCCCGACTGTCCTGGTCCATCTCGACCCTCGCATCCTTATCTAATCAGAAATAGTCGCAAGCCCCTGGCCAAGCCAAACCACCCGAGGCGCCTTCGGGGTCGTCGTAGCGGGGTTCAGGGATGTAGGACAGTGCGAGTGCCCAGAAGGCTGCCAGTCGGTGGGGGTCGCGGGCGTCGCAGCCGAGGGTCCAATGGGTCGCCATTCCGGCACGCTAGCGGTCAACCCGGACGAGAGGCGTCCGGGTGCGACGGGGGACCGTTGGGGTCGAGGCCGTGGGCAACCTCTCGGCGGGGGCCGGGTGCCAAGCGGGTGGTTGCGCGACGCAGGAGCGGTAGTCGGAAAGGGTGGGTGGGAGCACCCAGAGCGGGAGCGACGCAGGAGCGAGCGGCGGCGGGCGCGTGGGGGGTTTGTCGTCCGGGGTGATGTCATGATGTGCGGCATGGAGCTGAAGATGTCGGCGTCTTATGACGCCACCCCTGAGGAAGTCTTCGCGATCGTCACCGACGCTACTTTTCGCGAGCAGGCCTGTGAGAAGACCAAGGCGTTGTCGTACGACGTCAAGGTGAGCCAGTCCGGGGCGGACACCGTGGTGCGGGTGCAGCGGGAGATGCCGTCGGACGACGTGCCGGACATCGCGCGGAAGTTCGTCGGTGGCACGCTCACCGTCGTGCAGACCGAGACCTGGCATCCGGCGAACGCGGACGGGTCGCGGAACGCGGAGGTGAAGGGCGAGATCGCCAACACGCCGGTGACGCTCAAAGGTACGGCCAGCATCACCTCGACGGGCGGGGAGACCGTGCAGGCGATCGACCTGGACGTGAAGGTCGCGGTGCCGCTGATCGGCAAGAAGATCGAGCCGTTCGTCGTCGACGCGATCCGCAAGGGCCTGCAGAAGGAGCACGACCTCGGCCGCGACTGGCACAACGGCGACAACTGACCGTCCGGCGACAACTGCTCCGCCGGGCCGTGTCGCTGACCTGGTGAACCCACCTCCGATGGCAACCTGAGAAGGACTATCGGAGGTGGGTTTCTGATGCGTACCCGACGCCGCGGCCCGATCGACGACACCTGGTACTGCGTACTCTGCGACGACACGGTCCCGTTCGAGCGGGTCAATCCCGGCGATCACCCCGCCGAGGACCTGTCCGACGAGTGGATCTGCGTGGCCTGCGGCTCAGCCGTCCTGATCGCCCCCGCCGCCCAGCAGCTGCACCACACCGCCTAGCAAAAGCAAAACGATGGCGCGGATGCCGGCTCCCCTGCTGTCGGCATTCGCGCCACCCCCAGGTTCTAGAGCGGCGGGCCGAAGCCGCACAGCACGCGCGATGCGTGCGAGGGGTCAAGGGCGTTGGAGACCAGTTGGGCGACCGTCGGGTCGAAGGCGAGGCCGACGTGGCCAACCGGGTCGAGGGGGCAGGTGTCCTGGACGTACTGGTTCGTCACACCGGACTCCCGGATGAACGACGTCTCGTGCGGCGTCACCAGCAAGTCGGCCCGTGACGCGATCACCGTGTACTTGACCCCCGCCTGCGCAATCGGTCCGGTCGTCAGCTTCGCCACCTCGGCGCCGCCGACGATGATCTCGTCGCAAGCCGGGCAGCCGAACTCCCGTAGTACCTGGTCGACCAGCGGCCGCAGCCCGAGGTAGTCGCCGACGCTCACCAGACCGCCGAAGGTCGTCCCGTGCGTCGGCGGCGCGAGCGCGACCACGCGACCGACCTTGCCCGCGTACCCGCGAACCTTCGGGCCGTACAGACTCTGGAACCCGCCCTCCGAGTGCCCGACGATGTCGACCTTCGCCGCTCCCGTGCTGGCCCGGACCCGGTCGACGAACGCCTCGATCTCCGCCGACGACTGGACGATCGAGACCGTACCGCCGACCGGGATGACCGGCGTCGCCTGACCGTAGGTGAGCGTGAAGGCGCAGTACCCCTTCGCCGCGAGGTACGGCCCGAGGAACGAGTAGTTGCCCGGCCCGTTGCCGCCCAGACCGTGCAGCAACACCAGCGGGTTGGGATGCGCGGCCGAAGGCTTGCAGGACCAGTCGTCGAAGCCAGAGCTGGGTGGGGCGGCCTGTGCCGAGGCAGTGAAGGTGCTGGCGAGCAGTGCGGCGGCCACCAGGCCTGCTGCGGCTCGCCGGAGAACAGTTCTCATAGCGGCTCCCGAGGGGCAGTGTCGTTCGGTGACGACGGGATGACCGACAGTGGAGCACGTCTCGCGGTTATGAACAAGCCTTCGTGTTCATAACTCGCCGAGTGGTTATCAACCTGCCACCGGGGTAACGTCGCTTCATGGGGCGAGTGATCAGAGGTCTGACGGCCGACCAGCGCAAGGCCGAGCGCCGCGAGCAACTGCTCGACGCCGCGCTCGACCTGATCGCCGCGCACGGCTACCTGGGCACGTCGATCGAGCAGATCTGCAGTACGGCGTACGTCGGGACGAAGAGCTTCTACGAGGTCTTCGACAACCGTGAGGACTGCTACGTCGCCCTGCTCCAGCGGACGTCTGAGCGCCTGATGGCCGACATGATGGCGGTCGCGGCCGGCGCCCAGGGCAACGAACGCGAGGCAGTTCCGCGCATCATCGCCGCCTTCGCACACGCTTTACTGGACGATCCGCGGGTCGCCATGGTCACCTTCGGCCAAGCCGGCGGGATCTCCAAGACCGTCGAGCGGCAGCGGCGCACCAATCGCCGCTGGGCGGCCGGCTTCATGGAACAGATCTGGGACCGGTTCGACGCGCCTGCCGACTCCGGCGACGAAGTGGAGCCTCCGGACGAGCTGGACCGGCGCTCCCGGCACGCGGTCGCCATCGGGCTGATCGGCGGGTTCTTCGACCAGATCGCCGACTGGCTGCTCGACGCCGACGTCTACGCCCCCGACCAGGTGGAGACTCTGGTCGAGGACATGACGTCGTTCTACATCACTGTTCGCAGAGGCTTGGTCGTCTAGCCCTGGTGCGGGTAGCGGTAGTCGGTCGGCGGGGTGAAGGTCTCCTTCATCGACCGCGGGCTCGCCCAGCGGATCAGGTTCCACATCGAGCCGGCCTTGTCGTTCGTGCCGCTCGCGCGGGCTCCACCGAACGGCTGCTGACCGACGACCGCGCCGGTCGGCTTGTCGTTCACGTAGAAGTTGCCCGCGGCGAAGCGCAGGTACTCCGCGGCCTCGGCGACCGCGTGCCGGTCCTGCGCGATGACCGCACCGGTCAGCCCGTACGGCGCCGAGTGCTCCATCTGCTGCATGACCTTGTCGAAGTCGCCGTCCTCGTAGACGTGCACGCCGAGGATCGGGCCGAAGTACTCGGTGCTGAAGATCTCGTCGGTCGGGTCGTCCGAGACCAGCAGCGTCGGCCGGACGAAGTAGCCCTCGGAGTCGTCATAGGTGCCACCGGCAAGGACCTCGATGCCGGCCGTCTGCTGGGCCCGGTCGAGTGCCGCCTTGTGCTTGGCGAAGGCGCGGTCGTCGATCACGGCGCCGATGAAGTTCGACAGATCGGTCACGTCGCCCATCGTCAGCGAGTCGGTCTCGGCGGCGATGTCGTCGCGGATCTGGTTCCACACGCTGCGCGGGACGTACGAGCGGCTGGCCGCCGAGCACTTCTGACCCTGGTACTCGAAAGCACCGCGAACCATCGCCGTCTTCAACACTGCCGGGTCGGCCGACGGGTGCGCCAGGATGAAGTCCTTGCCGCCCGTCTCGCCGACCAGTCGCGGATACGTCTTGTACCCCGCGATGTTGGTGCCGACCGTGCCCCACAGCGACTGGAACGTCTTGGTGGAGCCGGTGAAGTGGATGCCGGCCAGATCCGGGTGGGTCAGGGCGGCCTTGCTGACGTCGATGCCGTCGCCGGTGACCAGGTTGATCACACCGGCGGGCAGCCCGGCCGCCTCGAACAGCCGCATCGTCCAGTGCGCCGCGAACTGCTGCGTCGGCGACGGCTTCCAGACCACGGTGTTGCCCATCAGCGCGGGCGCGGTCGGCAGGTTGCCGGCGATCGCGGTGAAGTTGAACGGGGTGATCGCGTAGACGAAGCCCTCGAGCGGGCGGTAGTCGACCCGGTTCCAGATCCCCGGCGAGGAGATCGGCTGGTCGTCGATGATGTTGCGGGCGAACGCGACGTTGAACCGGAGGAAGTCGATCAGCTCGCAGGCGGCGTCGATCTCGGCCTGCTGGACCGTCTTGGACTGGCCGAGCATGGTCGCCGCGTTCAGCGTGTCGCGCCACGGGCCGGCCAGCAGGTCGGCGGCCTTGAGGAAGACCGCGGCGCGGTCGTCGAAGGACAGCCCGCGCCAGGCCGGAGCGGCCGCGAGGGCCGCGTCGACGGCGGCCTTGCCGTCTGCTTCGGTCGCGTTGCCGAGGGTGCCGAGCACGTGGGCGTGCTTGTGCGGCTGGACCACCTGGAACGGCGTACCGCCGCCGAGCTTCTGCTCGCCGCCGATCGTGCAGGTCAGGTCGATCGCACCGGCCGCGTTGAACTCCTTGAGCTTCGCCTCCAGGCTGGCCCGTTCGGGCGAACCGGGTGCGTACCCACGCACGGTCTCGTTGATCGGAGTGGGTACTGCGGTGACGGCATCCATGGTGTGCGGTGCTCCTCGTTCGGCTCGACTGGGTCTCAGCGGGCGGCCCTCCAGAACTGACGCTGCCATCGTGCCATGTCCAAAGGAGAACCACGAACCTGACAGGTCTACTCCCCGGGGACGGCCAGCGCGACGGCCAGATCCTCGTCCAGGAAGATCAGGCCACGCTCCGCGAAACCGGCGAGAGCCTCCTCGACGGCCTCGGCGGGCAGCTCCAGCTTGCGTCCGACGGCGCTCGCCGTGGTCGGCCGGTCACTACAGGCGAGGTAGATGTCGGCGAGCGCTTTCTGGAACGTGTACGTGCCCTCGCGACCCGGCCGGCGGCTGTCGTAGATCTCCAGCCGGCCGGGTGACGCCCAGTACCGCAGGGTCGGGAGCCGGTCGCCGGCCCACGCGGTCTTCCACTCGTCTACGGATTTCCGCAGCTCGTCGTACGCGCTGTCGGGCAGGGCACCGGGGAGGTCGTACTCGAAGAAGTACGCGACCTTGCCCAGATCGACCCCGGCCGGATAGACGTGCCGGTAGCTGCTCTCCGGAGAGCGGCGGCCGAGGCTGGAGAAGAGCGGGCTGAAGCGTTCGATCCAGATCCGGGCCGCGCTCGCCGGCGGCCGGAGGTGCACCAGCTCCGGTACTACGGCCGCCTGGTCCGCATAGTCGCCGACCGTCTCGCCCGGGAATCCCCAGAGGATGTTCCACTCCACCTGGATCCCGTAGTACTGCGCCCAGCGCAGCAGGTTGACGTTCTGCGCGGCTCGAACCCCCTTGTCCATCAGCCGCAGGACGTTGCTGCTCAGCGATTCCAGTCCCGGCTGGAGCACCCGGACACCGCCCTTGGCCATGAGCTCCAGTTGAGCCCGGCTGAGGTTGGCCTTGACCTCGTAGAACAACTCGTAGTCGGCGCCGGCGTCGATGAGCGCCGGGAAGAGGTCCTTCAGGTAGGCCATGTCGATGATGTTGTCGACCGCTTCGAAGCGGGACGTCTGGTACCGGCTGGCCTGGTCCGCGAGCTCGGTGACGACCCGTTCGGCCGGCTTCGACCGGAACTGCATCGTCGTGCCGTTGAGGCCGCAGAACGTGCAGTGGTGTTTCGCTCCCCACCAGCAACCACGGGCGGATTCGAAAGGGATCCACAGGTCGTCCGGGAAGACGCCGAGGTGCCGCGCTCGCTCGAAGTACTCGTCGTAGTCCGGAGCGGGGAGGTCCGCCATCCTGGTCATCAGCGGCTGGCTGCTGACCTTCCCCGGTTCATTGCCCTCGGCAAGCTTGCGCAAGAGCGCCGGGAACGCCGTGTCGCCCTCCCCGACGACCGCGTGGTCGATGCAGTCGATCGATCTGGCCAGCTCGTGGCCCATCTCACCGTCGAAGTTCGCGCCACCGAAGACGGTGACGATCTCCGGGTACCGCTGCTTCAGCCGCCGGGCGAAGGCGAACGACGCCACGCTCTGCTGGAAGGTACAGCTGAACCCAACGACCTGAACCTCCTGCCAGGGAAGGGTTTCCAGCAGACCGTCGAGGAAGAGCGGCACCTCGTGGTCGCGAATCCGCCGCAGCAGCCGCTCGGCGTCATCGGCCAGGTAGCCGAAATCGTGGTCGGCCAGCAGAGCGCCGGCGGCATCGGGCGCCTCGTCGCCGAAGGCCTCGATCGAGAACAGCCAGTCCCCGATCAGCCGGCCGCGATGCTCCGACAGCTTGCGATACAGCTCGACCCCGAGTTGTGCCGCGAAGTCGAGGTTGGCGTGCAACGTCCGGACGTCGTGGCCCTGCTGCCCGGCGATCGCCTTCAGCAGACCGAGCTGGATCGAGGGCCGATCGACGTCCATGAACGGCATGGACACCAGGACCGTCCGCATCAGACGGCCCGGGGCTACTCGTCGGCGAAACGGGTGATCTTCGACGACTGGGTGAAGCTGACCGCGCCCGTGCCGCCCGCGTCGAGGCTCCGCACCACGCCCGGCGTGAACGCGGTCGCGAACTGGTCGGCGAACGACGGTACCGGCTCGGCCACCTCGACGGTCGCGGTCCGCTCACCTTTGTTGATCACCTCGGCGGCCAGCGCCAGCAGCCCCGACAACAGCACCCGCTGCGGCTCCGGCAGATTCAGCTCGTCCAGCGTCGTCACCAGCCCGGCGACGTCGTCTGCGCTGACAGTTACTTCGACCATCGTTCTCCCCCAGGTTCGGCCTCGCGGTCGTTCACCATTTCGAGGCGTTTTCAGAGGGTGAGTCTAGCCCGAAGGGCATCGGCGTCGGGGTGGCCCAACCGCTCCAGTACGTCGACCGCCCGCGCCCAGGCGATCCGGGCAGCGCCGTCATCACCGGCGGCCTGGTGGACGTCCCCGAGCGAGCCAAGCGTGTCGGCCTCGTTGTAACGATCGCCGACAGCCTGGAACAAGGCCACTGCCCGCTCGTAACTCTCGATGGCGTCCGTGAACCGGCCGAGCCGCTGCTGGATGTACCCGAGGCTGTCGAGCGTTTCGGCCTGTCCGAAGCGGTCAGCCAGACTCGCCTGCAGCTCGAGGGCTAGCTCGCAGTTCCGCAGTGCCTCGAGGTGGTCGCCGAGCATCGCGTGGAACCAGCCGACGGCGTTGAGCGAGCGCGCCTGCCCCGCCCGATGACCGGCCGACTCGAACAGCTCCAGCGCCAGCTCGGCATGCTCCAGCGCTTCCGCGTGAGCAGCCTGCCGGTCGAGCATCCAGGCGAAGTGCCGATGCGTATGCGCGGCGCCGACCGTATCGCCCGACGCCAGGTACCGATCGAGGGCCGCCTGCAGCTGGACCCCCGCATCGTCGTACTGCCCGAGCCGGATCTGCGCACAGCCGAGATAGCGGTACGCGAAGGCCTGCCGGGCCTGGTCGCCCGACCGCTCGGCGGCCGCGACCGCAATGCCTAGCGCCGCCAGGGATTCCTGCCAGAGCCCTCGATAGGCGAGGAACCTGGTCATCGTCCAGACGAGCTGCCAGGGATCCGTGGCCGTACGGACGATGGACAACAACACGGGCAGCTCGGTGGTGAACCACCCAAGCCCTTCGTCGTACGACGAAGGACACTCGGGAACGACCCCCGGCGCTACCGGCGAGAGCACGGTCGGGTCATCGTCGCGGCGGGTGTTGAGCAGTCCGTCCGCCAGATAGCCGGTATGCACGTAGTGGTCGAGGATCCGCCGCGACACCTCGAGCCGCTCGGCCTCGGGATGCTCGGCCAGCGCCAGCTCAGCGGCGTACGCCCGCAGTAGGTCGTGGAACGCGTACCGACCGGGCGCATGCTCGGTCAACAGGTGCGCGGCACACAACTCGCCGAGCAACCGCCGCACCTGCCGAGGCGCCTCAGCGGCAAGGCTGACCGCCGCCGGGAGGCCGATATCCGGTCCGGAGTGCAGCCCGAGCAACCGGAACAGCCGGGCAGCGTCCGGCGAAAGCCGCAGGTACGACCAGGAGAAGACGACCCGTACGTCGGTTGCATTGTCGGCGCCGGCGAACTCGTCCAGGCCGGCCCCCAGCTCGCCCGCCAGCACCTGCAGGCTGAACTCGGGATAGCTGACGGCCCGGGCCGCAACGATCGAGAGCGCCAACGGCAGCCGCGCGCAATGCGTGATGATCTCGTTGACAGCCGCAGGCTCGGCGGACACCCGCTCGGCGCCGAGCCGCTGGGCCAGCAGTGAGCGGGCCTCGCTGATCGAGAGCAGGTCGAGGGTGACCGGCTGGGCCCCGTCGGCCGTCAGCAGACCACGCAGCTGGTTCCTACTGGTCACGACCACTCGACATTCCCGCGCACCCGGCAGCAGCGGCCGGGCCTGATCCGCGTCGGCAACGTTGTCGAGCACGATCAGGACCCGGCGATCGGCGACCAGGCTGCGATAAAGCCCGACCTGCGCCTCCAGTCCGCCGGGGATCCGCTCGGGTTCCACCGCGAAGGCGTCGAGCAGGGTCCGGACGGCCTCGGCCGGGCTCACCGGCGTACCGCCTGGGTCGAAGCCGCGGAGATTCAGGTAGATCTGGCCGTCGGGGAACCGGTCGCGTGCCTGATGTGCCCAGTGCAGGGCGAGGGCGGTCTTGCCGACACCGGCCGTCCCTGAGACCACGGCGATGCTTTGTCCGCCGTTCGCAAGGACGCTGTCCAGGCGGCGCAGGTGACTGACCCGGCCGGTGAAGCCAAAGGTGGCCGGTGGCAACTGGGCCGGCACGGCAAGTCTCCCGGCCGGCTGGACCGGGAGTTCGCCGCGCAGGATCGATCGATGGACTTCGCTCAGCTCGATGCCCGGATCCGCTCCGAGCTCCTCCACCAGACGCCGCTGAACCAAGGCGTACCGGTCGAGCGCTTCGGCGGGCCGCCCGGCCGTGTGCAAGGCCCGCATGAGCAGCGCCTCGAGCGGCTCGACCAGGGGGTAGACGGCGATCAGCTCGGGCAGTTCGGCGATGACTGTGGCGGTATTGCCCAGACGGAGCTCGGATTCGGCCCATTGCACGATGGCGTCCACCCGGCGCCGGTCCCACCGATCACGGACTTGCGCGGCCCACGCACCGGGCAGGTTGGCCAGCGGGGTTCCCTGCCACAACCCGAGCGCCTTCGCGAGCTGACTCGCGCGATCCTGGGCGCGGTACTCCGGGTTGTTGGCCTGGTCCGCCAACTGCCAGAAGCGATGCAGGTCGACCTGGTCCGGGTCGATCCCCAGCTGATAGCCGGGGTGGCGTCGTTCGACCTTGACGGCTGGGCCGAGGAGGCGGCGGATGCGGCTCAGGTGCGCGTACAGGACGTTGCGCGCGGCTGGTGGCGGATCGTCGTCCCAGACCCGGTCGATCAGGGTCTCGATGGTGACCGCGCGGCCCGGGTCTACGAGCAGCGCGGCCAGCACCAGCCGCTGGCGAGGGGAGCCGGCGTCCAGCAGCCGGCCGTCCGACAAAACATCGACCCCTCCGAACAGGCGGAACTCCACCGGGTCAGGCCGACTTCTTGGTGGCCTTCTTGGCAGCGGTCTTCTTCGCGGGAGCCGCAGTCTTCTTGGCAGCGGCGGTCTTCTTGGCCGGCGCCTTCTTCGCCGCAGCGGGTGCCTTCTTGGCCGGGGCATCGCCTTGACCCCCGCCACCGGAGCCCCCGGCTGCCCGGCGAGCCTTGGCGGCCTCGACGGAAGCACGGAGGGCCGCGACCAGGTCGACCACCTCTGCGCCCTCCGTCTCCTCCTCATCCGCCTCAGCAGGCAGCGGTACGCCGGCGGCCTTCGCCTCGACCACTTGCTCCAACGCGTGCCGGTATTCGTCGTGGTACTGGTCCGGGTCGAACTCGCCGCGCAGGGTGTCGATGTACGACTCCGCCATCGCCTTCTCCTGCTTGCGGATCTCCACGTCTTCGTCCGGCGCCGCGAAGGCCGAGTCACGGACCTCGTCCGGCCACAGCATCACTTGGAGCACGAGCACGTTGTCGTGGGTGCGGAGCAGGCCGAGCGACTCACGAGACCGCAGCGCGACCTTCACCAGTGCGTACAGCTCGGAGCCCTCCAGCGCGTCCCGGAGCAGCACGTACGGCTTGGCGCCCGGACCGCCGTCGGCGGCGAGGTAGTACGACTTGCCGAGGTAGAGCGGGTCGACCTGGTCGGCCGGCACGAACTCCAGCACGTCGATGACCTTCTTGCTCGACAGCGGCAGGTCGGCGAAGTCCTCCGGCTCGAGCACCACCATCCGGCCGTCGGCCATCTCGTAGCCCTTGCCGATATCGGAGTACGGGACCTCCTCGCCGTCGATCGAGCAGACCCGCTTGTACTTGATCCGGCCGCCGTCGGCGACATGCACCTGACGGAAGGAGATGTCCTTCTCCTCCGTCGCCGAGAACACCTTGATCGGGATCGTCACCATCCCGAACGAGATGGCGCCCTTCCAGATCGCCTGCATCGCCATCAGCTCCCTGTCAGCTCGTCGCCCGACCCTGCAAACCGCCACGCGGCCCCACGGCCGCGAGGAAATCCGGGATCTCCTGTGTCGCGTACCACAGCAGGTCTTCACCTTCGCACGAGTCGAGGGCGAAGACAGCGTCTTCGTGGCCCGGATCCGCGGTATCTCCGTGCGCCACGTCCCACAGCTCCGCGGCCTTGCGGACCACCTCGACCGCGGGGTCGCCGTCCAGATGCACTGCCGCGACCGCCGTCCACGGCACGACCACGTGCAGCTCCAGCCGCGCATCGCCCAGCTGGACGGTGCCGTCGGCCGGTGGGATCGCCGCGACGTCACAGGCCACCACGACCCGCTTCCGCGGGGCGGCCGGGTCGGCCGCGACCAGTCCGACAGACGCCCGGGCCGCTTGCTCCATCGCGGCGTACTCAAGCTCCTCGTCATCGGCCGTCGCGAACCACTCGCGCAGCGCCGGGGTCACTGCGTACGCGGTCTGGGGCGCCGGTCCGAACTCCCCCGCGTGACAGGCGGCGTCGAGCAGGGGGATGGTGCTTGGGATGTAGATCCTCATGAACCCGCCTTCTTACTACTGCTGCGAGGCTTCTTCCGTCCCCGCGCTGCGCGACTACGGCTCCCCTTGGTCGTATCCAGCAACTCGTCCAGCGCATCGGTCACACACTGGGCGAAGACAGCGAGGTCGGGCATCGCCGTCCGGTCCGCGTTCAGCCCGAACGACACTTTCCCGTCGTACGACGTGACGCCCACGGACAGACCTTGCCCCGGCATCAACGGCACCACCGGGTACGACGCCAGCATCGGCGCACCCTGGGCATACAACGGGAACTGTGGTCCGGGCACATTGGTGATCACGACGTCGTCGATCGGCCGCACCGTCGCCGTCGCCACCCGCGCCGCGAGCGCGTGCAGTGTGGTCGGCGCGAAGCCCGCGATCCCGACGAGCGAGCGGGCGCTGACGGCTCGCCCGGTGTCCTTGTGCACCTTGGTCTGGTACGAGATCTGGTGCAGCCGCATGACCGGCGAGTTCTCCCCGACCGGCAGGTTCACCGTCGAGGCGATCACCCGCGAGCCGAGCGACGTCGGCTCCTCGTCATCGTCGTCCCGGATGCTCACCGGTACTACCGCGCGCACCCCGCGCGTCGGGCTGACCGACTCACCACGCGTCATCATCCAGGCGCGCAGCGCGCCGGCCACCACGGCCAGGATCACGTCGTTCACGGTGCCGCCGTGCATCGCCCGGACGGCCCGATAGTCCTCGAGGTCGGTCTGCACGGTGGTGAACCGGCGCTGCCCGGACGTCTTGACGTGCAGCGAGCTCTCCTGGACATGCCGCTGCGCGACCACCGAGCCGACCACGTCACCGAGCACCTCACGCAGGGAGGTCGAACCGGTCAGGCTGGTCATCTCGGCCCGCGCCAGCTCCAGCACGGCCGTCGGGCTCCGCGTCGCGTCGGCGAACACGCCCGCGAGCAGCTCCAGGGCCGACGGCGGGTGCGCCGGCTGCCAGGTGTCGGTGGGGGTGTCCCGTGGGTGGGCAGTGGCGTCCAGGACGACCTGGCCGATGTCGACCGTGCTGTTGCCGTCGACAAGCGCTTGGTGGGACTTCGCGATGATCGCGAACCGGTCTCCCTGCAGCCCCTCGACCAGGTACATCTCCCACAGCGGCCGGGCCCGGTCGAGTCGCCGCGACATGATCCGGGCGACCAGCTCCAGCAGTTGCGCATGCGTGCCAGGGCGCGGCAGCGCGGACCGGCGGACATGGAAAGTGATGTCGAAGTCCTCGTCGTCCACCCAGATCGGACCGGCGAACCGGCCCGGGATCTGCTGGATCCGCTGCCGGTACCGCGGCACGAAGGCGATCCGGTCCCGGATCAACGCGACCAGGCTCTCGTAGTCGAACCCGTCGTCCCCGTGCACCGGCGGCTCGAAGATGTCCACGGTGCCGACGTGCATCGGCGTGGCCGCGCTCTCGGCCTTCAGGAAGGTCAGGTCCAGCGACGTCAACCGGTCCGGCATCCGCGGGCCCTCCTTCGGCGATCAGGTTCGTGTTGAGTCACCCTAACCGGCACCGCCGACAGTGGGCTGCGACACTGGCTGGGATTGGCAAACCTGGCTGTCAGCGACAGTGACACGACTGATGGTGCACAGCGGGAACACTGGGGCCCGCGCGTTCGTCAGGCAAGGGGGCGTGTCGTGCGCCCCGGTAAGTGAATCGACCTTCGAAAGGCCCCTCGTCTCATGCGTTCGACGTTCTCCCGCGGTACCGCGCTCGCGCTCCTGCCCGCTCTCGGCATGCTGGTCCTGGCCGGCTGCGGCGACGACTCGAGCAGCGGATCGAGCCCGACCAGCCCGTCGACCGCCCCGACCACCGCGCCGACGTCGGCCCCGACCGGGACGCCGAGCGGCCCGGGCAGCACGCCGAACACCAAGTCGCCGTCGAACACCGCCGACCCGTCCGGCGAGACCGCGGACGTGACCATCAACGTCATCGTTGCCAACGGCAAGGTCAACCCGAGCGGCGCCGGCGTCAAGGTGAAGGCCGGCCAGACGGTGCTGATCACCGCGGTCAGCGACGCCGACGAGGAGCTGCACATCCACGGTTACGACAAGGAGCTCGAGCTGGCGCCGGGCAAGCCCAACTCGGTGAAGTTCGAGGCGAACATGAAGGGCACCTTCGAGATCGAGACGCACAAGAGCGGCAAGCTGGTCGCCAAGCTCGTCGTCTCCTGACCCGGCTGTGATGCCTCTACTCCTGCCGCTGCACGGGATCGGCGGCCGGCAAGACCTGCCCGTACCGTTCGGGCTGGCCGTCGGCGGCGCCGGCGTGGCGATCGCGCTCTCGTTCGTCGTCCTCGGACTGGCCTGGCGCAACCCGAAGTACCGGGGTGACAAGTCCGGCAAGGCGTTGCCGGACGCGGTCACCCGGACGGTCGACTCGGCCGGCTTCCGCTGGTTCGTCCGGCTGGTCGGGCTGGCCATCTTCCTGTACGCGATGGTGGCGCTGATGTTCGGCGTGGACCGGCTGACGAACCCGATCTTCGGGTTCATCTACATCCTGGTCTGGGTCGGGCTGGTGCCGATCTCGCTGTTCCTCGGCCCGGTCTGGCGCACGCTGAACCCGCTGCGCACGATCCACCTGCTGCTCAGCAAGCTGCTCCGCCAGCCGCCGTCCCAAGGCCTCCTCACGCTGCCGAAGTGGCTCGGGCTGTGGCCTGCCGCGCTCGGCATCTTCGCCTTCACCTGGCTCGAACTGGTCGCTCCGGACCGGGCCACCCAGCCGGTCCTGCAGGCGTGGCTCGCGCTGTACGTCGTGATCATGCTGTTCGGCGCTCTTCTGTTCGGTGATCGGTGGTTCTCGACGGCCGATCCGTTCGAGGTCTACGCGTCGCTGATGGCGCGGCTGTCCCCGTGGGGCCGGCGCGACGACGGCAAGCTGGTGATCCGGCGACCGCTGGAGAACCTCGACGGGCTGAAGGCGCAACCCGGTCTGGTCGGTATGGTCGCCGCGCTGCTCGGCTCGACGGCGTACGACGGTTTCTCCAACTCGACCGCGTGGATCGGCTGGGCCCAGAACACCGACTACTCGATGACGACGCTCGGCACGCTCGCGCTGATCGTCTTCATCCTGTTCGTGCTGGTGACGTATTCGAGCGCGACTCTCCTTGCCGGGCGGCTGTCGGACAGCTCGCGGACGGCGCTTCCTGGGTTGTTCGCGCATTCCGTAGTACCGATCGCCTTCGGGTACGTCGTAGCGCACTACCTGACCCTGTTGATCCTGGAAGGCCAGCGGACCCTCATCTACCTGAGCGACCCGCTGTCCAACGGCGCCAACATCTTCGGCACCGGCCTCCTCGGCCTCAACACCGGAATCACCAACCACAGCACGACAATCTCGGTCATCCAGGTCCTGGCCGTAGTCTCCGGCCACCTGATGGGCGTCGTCTCCGCCCACGACCGAGCAGTAGCCCTCTTCCCCCGCAACAAGGCCCTAGCCGGCCAACTCCCCCTCCTGGTAGTAATGGTCGGCTACACAGTCGGCGGCCTACTACTGCTCTTCTCTGCCTAGCTCTGCTTGGCCGGTACCTCTGCTGCGGCCGAGGTATCGGGCAGGGAGCGGCTGGTGTAGGCGAGGGTTAGGAAGGCGAGCATGCCGAGGATCAGGTGGGAGTTGCCGGGGATGGACTGCCAGAAGGTCCAGCTGAGTTCGCGGTCGTCGCGGAAGGGCACCCACCAGATCGAGCGGAGTACGAAGAGGCCGTACCAGAGGATGCCGATGACCAGGGCGGGCTTGGTGCCCCATTCGCGCTGGACGGCGCGGATCAGGCTGATGCCTAGCGGGATGATCCAGACCCAGTGGTGGCTCCAGCTGACCGGTGAGGCGTAGAGCACGGCCAGCGCCATCACGGAGATCGCGGTGACGCGCTCGTCGGCGAGCCAGTACTTGCGGGCCAGCCAGAGAACGGCCAGACCGAAGACGGCCGACAGCAGGAACCAGACCGGCTCGACCCAGGACGCCTCGTCGCCGAGCCGGCTGAGGAAGCCCATGAACGACTGGTTCGCCGTGTACGCCAGGCCGCCGACCCGGTTCGCGTTGCGGATGACGACGGTCCAGTACTCCCAGGACTGATGCGGTATGACGGCGAAGCCGATCGCCATCGTCGCGAGCAGCCCCAGCACCGCGTTGCGGAACGCCCGCCACTGCTTGGTGATCAGCAGGAACGCCAGGAACGGCAGCGGCGTCAGCTTCACCCCGATCGTCACGCCGACCCAGAACCCGCGCCACTTCGCGTTCGCCGGACGGACCAGGTCGAGCAGGATCATTGCGGTGAGCAACAAGTTGATCTGGCCGAACTGGATCGTCTGCCAGACCGGTTCGAGCAGCAACGACAACCCGGTCAACGCAGCCAGTACTACGAGCCGCCGGTCGCGCCACTGCGCCGGGACGAGCGTCCAGGCTCCGGCCGGCAGCGCAGCGCGCCAGATGAGCGCGATGCAGACCACCGAGATGGTCGTCCACACGACCAGCGCGACACCCCACGGCACGACGGCCAGCGGCACCATCGCGATCGCCGCGAACGGCGGGTAGGTGAACGGCAGCCCCGAGCCCGGCAGCTGGGCGTCGTACAGGGAGTCGCGGTCGAGCAGGACCGAACCGCCCAACCTGTACACCCGCAGGTCGATCATCCCGTCGAACAGTCCGTAGGCCCAGGCGCCGAGGGCGACGAAGGCCGCGCAGCCGAGGACGGCGACGATGATCCAGCGGCGGTCCGTGCGGGGCTGGGTAGTGGTCATGGTCACGTCAGATCGACTCCGAAGAGGGCTTCCAGTTCGCGGCGCGTCTCGTCGTACGAGGTGTGCAGGATCCCGGTGATGCCGAGTTCGCGGGCGGCGATCACGTTCAGTTCGAGGTCGTCGATGAAGACGCACTCGCTAGGCCGCAGCGCGAGTCGCTGCGCGGCCAGGTGGTAGATCTCCGGCTCCGGCTTGCGCAGGTGGACCTCGCCGGAGATGACGATGTCGTCGAACATGCCGTCCCAGGTCTCGCGCGGGTAGCTGTTGCCCCAGGAGTTGGAGAGCAGCGCGGTCTTGATGCCGTGGCCGCGGGCGCGGCGGATCAGCGCGGACATCTGCGGCTGGTGCTCGAAGTGGGCGAACATCCGCTCGATCAGGCCTTCGGCCTGGACCGGGCCACCGTCCTTGCGGACCAGCATCGAGGCCAGCTTGCGCTCGAAGTCGGGGACCGCGATCTGGCCGCGCTCGAGCGCGTGGATCGGGTTCACCTCGGCCTCGACCGGGCTGGCGGCCAGCCAGTCGACCATCGCCCGGTAGTACGCCTCGAAGTCGAGACCGTCCAACTCGGCCCAGCGGCCCAGGGCGTCGTCGAGACCGGAGGTGAGCACACCACCCCAGTCCACCAGCAGGCCACGGAGTACGGGCGTGTCGTCAGGCATGCGCGCAAGACTACTCAGGACATGGTCACGGGTTCCGGCCGCCCGCTCACCGGTCGTACTCGACCACCGCGTCGCCCGAGGAGGATCTGACCTTGATCGTGCGGGTGGCGGCCGGGTCCATCTTCACCTCCGCGTTCTCGTCGCCGGACTTGCTGGCGGTGTCGACCTTGTACGTCTCGGTGCCGTCCGGCAGCCGCACCAGCGCGTCTCCGGAGCTGGTCGTCACGTCGACGGTCGTCGGCGCGGTGGTGAAGCTCAGCTCGACGCTGCCGGAGCTGCTCTTCGACGTCACCGAACTCGAACTCAGCCCGGCCGCTTCGAGATCGCCGGACGAGGACTCCATCGTCAGGCTGCCGGACAGACCCTGTGCTTCGATCTTGCCGGAGCTCGACTCCAGCGTGGTCGATCCGCCCAGGCCGACCACCTTGAGGTCACCGCTGCTGGTCCTGATCGTCACGTCGAGGTCCTTCGGCACGGTCACCACGTAGTCGGTGTGGCAGCCGAACGACAGGAACCCGCAGCCGGAGTCGCTGATCTCCAGCTTGCCGTTGTCGTAGTTGTCCTTCGGGTCCGAGCCGAGGGCGTTGCGCTCGAACTTCCGGTCGACGGTGATCTCCTTGACGTCGCCCGAGTGCACCTGAAGGTCGGTGGAGCTGGTATCGATCGACAGCGCCGTGCCGACCACCGGGTAGGTCTGGTGGCTGGTCTTGGTGTCCTCGCTCAGGCTGGTCAGCGCCCAGTAGACGCCGCCCAGGATCAGGGCGACCGAGATCGCGATGCCGTAGCGGCGCTCGGCGCTCATCGTGCTGGCCGGACGGCCCTCGAGGTCGGACATGGCTCAACCCTGGCACATCGCCAGGGCCTTGTCGGTGGGGTTGACCCCCTATCTTCAACTGAACAGATCCCTGACTACCCCGGCTGCCAGCTGCTGCATTCCCTTACGGAGTTTGCTGGATTTCGCCGCCTCGACCAGGCTCCGGCCGTGCGCCAGGGCAGCGTCGCAGGCCGCCTGATCGAACGGGAGCAGGGCGGCAGGCTCGACCCCGGCGTACCGGGTGAGAGCCTCTGTCACCGCGTCGGCCGGGGAGCTCCCGAGCGAC
Organism: Kribbella sp. NPDC051718; assembly: GCF_040681515.1. NCBI lineage: Bacteria > Bacillati > Actinomycetota > Actinomycetes > Propionibacteriales > Kribbellaceae > Kribbella > Kribbella sp. NPDC051718. Next base: position 108,914 of record NZ_JBFAYZ010000004.1, read on the forward strand.
CCTGAGCGAACCCTGTTGACCACTACCCGGGTGGTGACAGACGGTACGGCCGCCCTGAGCTCGTGCAGCGACCTGATCAGCCGGGTGAGGCCGACTGGGTCGGCCGTCCCGACCACGACCACCTCATCAGCCTCCTCGAGCGTTGCCAGGGTGGCGCCGTTGCGGCGTGGTGCGAGCGTGTCGAAGGAGATCTCCTCGTCACTCTCGATGCAGAAGCCCGCGTCGACGACTGTGCAGGGTGCGAGCATCCTCGCCGTCGACCAGACCGACTCGACCGCGGTGGGACGTAGCTCTGTCCAGCGGTCTGCGCGGCTGAGGCCGGTGAGGACCAGCTGGTTCGGCCCGACCTGCCTGGCGTGCCTGGCGAGCACTGCTACGTCCAGGGAACCGCCGCTTGCTGATCTCGCCGCTGCGGCCAGGCCGGAGGTCTCGTCGAGCATGCCGAGTAGTTGGGCGACCGTGCCGCCGTACACGTCGGCATCGGCCAGCAGAGTGGGGATTTGGCGTGCGGCTAGCTCTGCTGCGAGTCCTACGGCGACCGTACTGCGGCCTGGTGCTCCGGTGGGGCCCCAGACAGCGATGATCCGGCCGGTGCCTTGACCGTAGGGCTCGGGGCTGGGTGCTGATTCGCTGTTGAACGGTACGAAACCGCCTGCGAAGTGGGAGACCGTCGCCGGCGGGCCCGACTCGACGGCGTCGATGATCGCCCGGCCGAGATCGTCCGCGCTGACGTCGGCGGGGAGGATGCGCTCGATGCCCATCCGGCTCAGGCGGTCTTCGGCGCCTGAGGGTTCGCCGTTGTCGGAGGGGTCGACCAGGGCGACTACTGCGATGTGGCGGGCGTGGAGGGCGGCCACTGCGTCAGAGGTGAGCCTGGGGAGGTCTTCTGCGAGCACCACGGCTCTTGCTTGCCCGCTCGCGGCTGCGGCCATCACGTCGGCGATGTCGACACAGCGGCGGACTACGCGGATGCCGTTGGCCCGCTCGGCTCGGCGTACGACGTCTGCTTCCCAGGGCGCGCCGGTGACAGCGAGCAGTACGGGGAGGGACATCAGCTGCCCCGCCTGATGAGCACTGGTTCGCCGTTGTTGAGCAGTGCCAGGGTTGCGGACAGCTTGGTGACGTCCTTGGTTTCAAGAGCGATCAGCACCTGCCTGCGGGCTGAACTGCCGGACACACCTTTCACCTGATCGACCTGTACTACGCGGACCTCGGTCCACAGCATCCTGGCCGGCGCGTCCTTGGTCACCACCCAGACGTCGACGTGGTCGCCCACTGCGGTGTCGGACGGGAGGTGGCCGGTTGCGACCGACAGTGGGAGCTCGGTGCGGTCGCTGTCGGTCTTGGGGGTCGCTGCGTCGCGTGGGACGAACTGGCCCTTGGTGACGGGACGGGTGACGATCAGGCCCTTGAGGTCGGCGTCGGCGGTGACGTACTGGCCGGCGGCGGCGTCGCTGGTGAAGCGGACGTTGACGGTGGTCAGGTCATCGCCGGTGAGCGTCTGGCCGATCGGGAGGTCACGCTTGGCGGCCCAGACGGCGGTGGTGTCGTCGGCGGCGGACAGCAGCTTGGCGCCGGCCAGTGCGGTGATCGCGACCAGCAGTACACCGAGCAGCAGCCGGCCGTCCTTCCAGCGCGCCCGCCGGGTCCGCAGGGTCGGCGTTGACGGCGCCGCGAACCCACTCCGCAGCACAGGACTGTCGGCCACTCGGAACACTCCCCAGTCGTTGACGGTTCTTGTATCGGTCACCAATTGATTGCGGGCGATCGCGCTCGGTTGCCCTTGGCGACCGACATTCTGCCGTGTCCGGCGGTCCGGCGTTCACCGTCATCCACAGGTCGGCGGCGCCTGGGGACAAACCGGCTCATCCGGACGCCAACCGTGGCAAACTGAAGCAACCGACTCCTCGAAGGGACCAAGCGCGTATGCCGGCTCCACGCTTCCTCCAGCTGTCCGACGTCGCCGAGGTCCTGAACATCTCGGCCAACCAGGTCTATGCACTGGTCCGCCGGGGCGACATCCCCGCCGTGAAGATCGGCGGCCGCGGCCAGTGGCGGGTGGAGTCGACCGAGCTGGAGAAGTACATCGAGCGGCTCTACACCGAGACCAAGCAGTTCATCGACTCCCACCCCTTCGGCGAAGAAGCCGAAACCCCCGAGGACGCCCAGCTCTAACCGCCCAGCCGGCCGACCCCGCTCCGTCGCCCACCCGCAGTGTCGTCGCGCCCACTTTGTGCTCGACCTGAGCGTTCGGGGCAGGCGGAAACGCTCACATCGAGCACAAAGTCGCCCGAGGCCTGGCCGGCCGGCGCTGCGACGAGGTGTTCTGGCGCGTTGGGGGTGGGTCAGCGGCGGCGGACGGCGTCGAGGGCTTGGGTGGGGACGAGGCGGGAGTTGTAGACCTCGGTACGGCGTCTTGGCGCGTCGAGGGCGTGTTCGGCGAGCTCGAGGAAGTCGGCGCCGACCCGGTCGATCGTGCCGGTGATCGGGTGCCCACCGCAGTACAGCGTCACCGGTGAACGATCCCGGGCGATCCCCCGCAGCAGGTGCGCGAGACCGAGCTTGGCCGCGACCGCTCCTTCGGCCGGCTCCGCGAACGGGCCGAGCCCGTGGATCCCGGTGAGCGCGGTATCGGGGATCAGCCACTCCTCATAGCGCTCGGCCTCCAGCAACAAGCAGTCCTTGCCGACCCGGCTGAGGGTGCCCTGCACCGGCTCGGCATGCCTCAGTTCGACCCGGATCACCGTCCCGACGGCGCCGCGCAAGCGGTCCAGGACGGTGATCTTGCCGACCTCGGCACGGATCCGGTCCGCCACCTCGCCGTACAGATCGCCGTCCTGCAGGGCCTCGAACTGTGACTCCAGGTCCTCGAACAGGGCTTCCAGACGCATGCCGCGAACCTACCCTTCCGCGCGGTCATCACCACTCTGCGTCGACCGCTCTCGCACTCCGTGACACCGATCGCCCGTTTTTCGACTTGCCAAGGCTGGTCTAGTCAGGTCTATATTGATCAAGCAGACGCAAACTAACGCAAACTCATAGGTCGGAGGCTAAAACGGATGAAAACGACGATCCGTGGACTGAAGGGGCTGATCGCGCTAGGCGCGCTGGCCGGCCTCGGCCTCCTCCTGCACTGGGTCACCGCCGGCTCGATCGAGGCAGCCACCACCCAGGACCTGACCTCGATGGCCTCCCTCGCCATCGGCGCAGTCGCCTGGCCCGCCTACTGCTGGCTAGCCGTCGCCGTACTAGCCACGGTCCTGGAGCAGCTCCCCGGCGCGGTCGGCCGAGGCGCCTCCCTCGTAGCCACCCAAATCACTTCCCAAGGCTCCCGAGCCCTACTCCGCTCGGCCCTAGGCGTCGCCGCCGTAACCCCACTAACCATCGGCCTAGCCCACGCCACCCCCACCCACCCCGTCACCCCCCAATCCGGTGCCGGCAGCACCCCCACTGCCGGCACCACCTCCACCTCCCGCCCCAGCCTCCGCGCCTGGACGTCCCCCGAGCCTGCCTCAACCCTCGAGATCACCAACAACCCAATCGCAGGCCACCCAGTCGCCTCAGGTGGCTCTGGCTCGGCAAAACCCCAGTCCACTCGCCCACAGACGACGAGCGCCGCGAAGACTCCGCCCGGCTCCCGCCCGTGGAGCTCCGTCGAGCCCAGCTCGACCGTCGAGGTGAGCGACGGCACTCCCACCAACTGGCGAGCACCCGAAAAGCAGTCCTCCGTCCAGCTAGGCGCACCAACCGCCCCAGCCAGCCCATCGCACCCCAACGCCACACGCCCCCACCAACCAGCCCCGCGCCCCACCACCCCACCCGCTCAACCGCCCACTCGGAGCGACCGAGCACCCAGGAAGCAGTCCCCAACCGCCCCCACCGCCGCACCGGACCAGACCGACCACACCACACCCGGTCGTACCGAGGCTCCCAACCCCAAACACCCAGCCACCGCGCGCACCGACGTACTGGACCCCCGACGTACGACCACCGGCCACACCGGAGCACCCGGCCCCAAGCATCCGACCGCCGGGCGTACCGGAGTACCGGACACCAAGCGCGCCACCACCGGGCGTACCGGAGGGGCGGTGGTTGGGCGGGGTGGGGTGTCGGGTGGGGAGATTGCGGTTCCGGATCGGCCTACTAGTGGGGCTCCTACTCGGTATACCCACCTGCAGTCCGGGCGGCTGGCTCGTGCCGCCTCTCATGTGGTGAAGGCGGGCGACTCACTCTGGTCGATCGCCGCCGCCGAACTCGGTCCCGACGCAACCACCGACGCCATCGCCGCCCGCTGGCCGCAGTGGTACGAGGCCAACCGTCACCAGATCGGCCCGAACCCCAACCTGATCCACCCCGGCCAGGTGCTCACCCCACCACCACCCAGCCACCCCGTGCCGCCAACCCACCAGGAGAAGTGACATGAGCAACCACCGCAACCTCACCCCCGTACCGACCATCGACACCCAGTCCTCAACGGAGCAACTTCAGGCCGTCGCCAGCACTCCGGCAGCCGCCACGCAGTCGGCACCGAAGGCCCTCGCCAAGGCCACTCACGCGACCAGCGAATCCGCTGCAGGCGAAGGCGTCGTCACCGGTCAGAACATCTCCGCGGCCAATGACGTCCTGACCGACAAGAACGCCCTCGCAGACAAGCCCGACGACGGTGGCGCCGTCGGAAAGAGCTCCGCGGATGGGACGGGTTCTGCGGATGGGAAGGGTTCTGCGGTTGGGAAGGGTTCGGCCGGTGGGAAGGGTTCGGCCGGCGGGAAGGGCTCTGCGGGTGGGGAGGGTTTGGCTGGCGAGGCCGGGGTGGGTGGGCAGGATGTGCTGGCGGCTCGGCGGCGGGAGCGGGCTGCGGCGGGTAGGTCGGTTGGGGTGATGACGCAGGGGGCGTTGGCTCTGCGGTATCAAGAGGTGCCGGAGCTTCAGCCGGTGCCGGTGCCGCCGGTGCTTCGGTTGGTGCCGGGCGGGCCGTCGTTGCCTGATGCGCAGGCCTGGGCGACTCGGCTGGTGCAGGCGGTTGCTGAGGTTCTGGCTGGGGATCGGCCGATCGGGCAGTTGATTCGATTTACTGACACGGTGGTGTTCAGCGACCTCAATCGGCGGGTTCGCGTGCTCGGGCTGACGACCACCGCCACCGGCCGTAGTGCCAAGGAACGGAGTGCCGTTCGGTCGGTTCGGGTGTGCACGCCTGCCACCGAGGTCGCGGAGGTTTCGGCTCACGTCCGGTACGGCGATCGGTCCCGCGCGATGGCGCTTCGCCTGGAAGTGCACAGAAACCGCTGGGTCTGCACTGCGCTCGAACTTGGCTGAGGTTCGCGGCGTCACACCCCATGCAACCCGATCGTGCCTTCACTGTCACTGAACTGCCGTACGACCGGGCATAGCGTTGCGAGATCGGTCAGGGGGATCGATCCAGTCCGTTCCGGGGGAACGAATGCAGAAGAGCACCACCAGCACCCTGTCCATCGCGGACACCACCGCAGCCGGTACGCCGGCCCCGGGTGCCGGAGCAACCAACCCGCCCAACCACACCCCACCCGCCACCACCCGCGAGTCGGTCACCGCAGCGGAGTCGGGTGGTGGGCTGGATGAGTGGGATGAACTGACTCCCGCGGAGTTGGCTCGGGTGTTGCCTCGGGTTGGGGAGCGGCGGTGGTCGCAGCGGGTTCCTGCGCTTTATCCGGTTGCTGTCCGGTATCACCGGGCCCGGCGGCGGATCGAGTGGATGAGGTCCAGTACGGCGTACGCGCGGGACCGGCGAGCAGTGGACCTGCCAGTGCGCGTGAAGCGGCACAAGTCTTTGCTGCTGCGCCAGCTCGGTGAGACCGAGATGTGGATGCAGCACAACAAGGTGACCAATCTGAAGCTCGCCTGTGAGCAGGTCGACGGCGTACTGATCAAGCCCGGCGAGACGTTCTCCTTCAACAAGCTGGTCGGCAACGCGACCCGTCGCAAGGGTTATGTGAAGGGCATGCGGCTGTCCAACGGCCAGGCCAAGCCAGGGATCGGCGGCGGCATCTGCCAGCTCGCGAACCTGTTGCACTGGATGGTCCTGCACTCGCCGCTCACCGTGACCCAGCGCTCGAACCACAGCTTCGACCCGTTCCCGGACAACGGCCGCGTGCTGCCGTGGGGTGTCGGCTGCAGCATCGTCTACAACTATGTGGATCTGCAGTTCCGCAACGACACCGACCAGACCTTCCAGCTCCGCGTCGGAGTCGGCGAGCGGTACCTCGAGGGCGAGATCCTGGCCGAGGAGTCGACGAGTTCGTCGTACCGGGTGTTCGCTCGTGGCGAGCGGTTTCTGCGGGCCGGCAGCGAGTACTTCCGCCGCAACGAGATCTGGCGCACGGTGATCGACCGCCGGACGGGCTCGCCGATCGGCGAGGAGTTGATCAAGGAGAACGTTGCCGTGGTCAAGTACATCCCTACCGGTGTGAACGTCATCGACGTCGACCTCCAGCAATACCCGCCGGCCGGCTGACCTGGCCGATCCAGACTTCCCCTGGGTGAAGATGTCGGTGCGGCGTTGCAGACTCGGGGTGTGGACGTAGGGGTTTATCGCGAGCGGGCAGCAGCAGTGCTGCCCGGAGCCGTGCTGTGGACCCGTACGGCGGATGGCGGCGAGTATCGGGTGTTGCCGGACGGGTGCATGGACCTGCTCTGGATCGAGGGCGAGCTGGCGGTGGCTGGGCCGGACAGCCGGGCGCATGTGGGGGCGGCTGAGGCGGGGGTTCGGTTTGCCGGGCTGCGGTTCGCGCCGGGGACTGCGCCGGGGTTTCTCGGCGTACCGGCTCGGGAGGTGCTGGATTCGCTGGTGCCGTTGGCCGATGTCTGGTCACCGGCGCGGAGTCGGCGGTTGGCCGATCGCATCGGGCGGGCTGCGGATCCGGGAGTGGCGTTGGAGGAGGCTGCGGGCGGGTTGTTCGACGCGGCGCCTGATCGATTGGTGGGGCAGGTGCTGGGTGGGGTTCGGCGCGGGGTCGGCGTACGGGCGTTGGCTGGGAGTGTCGGGTTGAGTGAGCGGCAGTTGTACCGGCGGTGCCTGGATGCGTTCGGGTATGGGCCGAAGATGCTGGATCGGGTACTGCGGCTGAATCTCGCGCTGGAGCGGGCGCGGACGGGACTGTCGCTGGCCGAGGTGGCGGCGCGGACCGGGTATGCGGATCAGGCCCACTTCACCCGCGAGGTGAAGGCGCTGGCCGGGGTGCCGCCGCGAACTCTGCTGGCCTGACAATCGCTGTATGAGCCTTTCGCGCGAGCCTGGTACGGCCACGACGCTCCGCCACAATCCCTTGAACGCAGTCACTGCCACCGTCGAACGAATCACCCGCGAAGACGGCACCACCTACATCCGCAAGGAACTCCGAGAGCCGGTGCCAAGGCAAGAAATTGGTAAGCCGTGGGCGGCGTCGGTGGAGCCTCGCCACTGGAATTACTGGCGGCGGGAAGTCGAGGTCTATCTCGACGATGAGGTGCGGGCTCAGTTGCAAGGGACGGGGCTGGTGTTGCCAGGCGCCGAGGTTGATGAGCTTGCTGGGGGTGCGGTGTTGTACCTGGAGGACGTTGCCGGGCGGGCGGGGACGGACTTCGGGTTGGAGGATCATGCGGCGTTGGCCCGGGCGGTGGGGCGGTGGCAGGCTCGGCCGGCGGTGGTTCGGCCTTGGACCTCGGTTGGGTTCTTGCGGGAGTACTCGACTACTCGCGAGGTGCCATGGGGGTTGCTGCACGACGATGCGGCTTGGCGGCAGCCGTTGGTGGCTGAGAACTGGCCGGCGGGGCTTCGGGAGGGGTGGGAGCGGGTGGTTGCTCAGCGGGATGAACTGCTGACGATCGTCGAGCAGGCGCCGCGGGCGGGGTGTCATCTGGATCTTTGGGTGAGCAATGCGATCCGGCGGGCGGATGGTGAGATCGCCTTGCTGGATTGGGCTTTCTGTGGGGACGGGGCGATCGGCGAGGACATCGGGAATCACATTCCCGATGCGGTGTTCGACTTGTTCTGGCCGGCTGAGCGGTTGCCTGAGCTGGCCGAGACCTGCATCGACAGCTACCTCGAGGGGCTTCGAGAGGGTGGCTGGCGAGGCGAGGCGGACGTCGTCCGGCGGTCGGTGATGGCGTCGACCGTCAAGTACGCGTGGCTCCTGCCCGGGTTGCTCAGGCGGGCGTCCGACTCGTCTCACAAGGCTTATCACCAGGACGCTGACAGCCAGTACCTCTTCCAGCAGCGCGGGCTCGCGTTGAAGTTCGTCGCTGACTGGTGTGCGGAGGCGCTCAAAGGATGACGGTGAAGCCTCCGGGTTGGACGGGGACGTCGAAGGTCTGCGTAGTGGTGGTGAAGCGGGTTTTGAGGGCGCCGGACTTGTCGTAGGCCGAGACGGTACTGCGGCGTGCAGTTCCGGCGGTGACTGCGTGCGAGCGCGGGTGCGTGTCCACGCTGGTGAGCAGGATCGCCGAGGCCAGTTGGAGCCGGGAGATCAAAGGCAACAGCAAGATTGCGTCCACGCGGAGGGTGGTGGATCCGGAAGCCGTTGCGGTGAGGGTTCCGGTTGCGGGGACGTACCTGGGGAGAGTGCGCGGGAGCAGAGCGCCGGGAGCGGCGGAGACGCCTTGAGGACCGGCGGTGCCGTGGTTGATGGTGCCTAGCGGGTGGCCGTTGGCTGTCCAGGCGGTTCGGCCGGCTTGACGGTCCGGGACTGTGTCGATGATGGGTAAGGCCAGTTGGGGCTGGTCGGTCGCCGGGAGGGTCCACTTCGCCGAGCTGCCTGGGGTGAAGGCAACGTAGGAGTTGTTGCTCCATTGGGATTCGCCGGTCCAGGGGGATGGCGGAGTGATGACTGTGGCGCCGGCGGAGAGGTTTGCCGATTCGGCTTCGAGGGTGTGGAGGCCGGAGAGGGTGCGGGTAGCGGGGCCTAGGACGCGGGCTTGGGCTGCGAGCGTCGGGTGGGCGTCCAGGGCGAGCATGGAGAGTAGGCCGTGGATGGTGGATTCGGCGCCGGAGTTGCGGTTGACGACTCCCTCCGCGGAGATGCCGTCGTAGGTGCGGCCGGTTGCCGGGTCGTACATGGCGGTGCCTGCGCGGTTCGCGCCGAAGTACCAGGCTGCGACGAAGATGGCGACCTGGACGAGGCCGGGGCGGTTGGCGGCGGAGGCTACGCCGAGCAGTGCTTGTAGGCGCGCGTCGACGCCATAGGCGATCTGGGTCCGGTCGATGGGCGCTGGGAGCCAGCCGTTGTCGGGGCCGCCGGCAGTCATCAGCAGTGGGGTGAACCCGGCCGCGTCGCCAAGAGCGGGGTCCAGCAGGCGCGGCTTGCGGAGTACGGATGAGGCGGCAGCGAGGGCGGAGGGCATCTGGGCGCCCCAGGCGTGCCAGTCGGAGATCGACTCGCCCCACGGGAGCAGGGCGCGGAAGGGCCAGGTCTGGCTGTCTCCGGCGCTCATGGCGGCTACGGCTTCGGCGAACCGTTCCAACGCGCGGCGAGCCCGGGTGGATCCGCCGGCGCGGACATAGGCGGCCAAGCCGAGGATGGCTTCAGAGGTGGCGTCGGCACCGGCCACGATGAGCCAGGCCGGTACGCGGCGGCCGTCGACGATGTTCCAGTTGCCGTAGTGGACCAGTACTTGCCGTTCGAGCGCAGCGATCGCCAACTCGAGTCGTCCACGCAGGAACGCCGCCAACCCCGGGTCCACCGACCGGAAGACGGCGTAGCCCTCCCCCAGCGCCCAGACCGTGCGAGCCAGCCAGTACGCCGGTCCAGAGTCCGATGGGTCAGGTAGCTCGACCGGGTCGGCGCTGGGGTTGAGTGTGCCGTCAGGCTGCATCCAGAGCACTACATTGCCGGCGTTGGGTCCGGTAGCTGTCTGCAGGAAGGTCAAGCCGCGGAGGAGCCCGTATGCCGCGGCCCGGCTGTGCGCGTCGCCTCGGAGCTTGAAGTGGCGCAGGTAGACCACGGCGGCCCGGGCGAGGTCGTCGGCATTGAAGGCGCCTTGGCCGTAGGTGTTGGTGGCGGGGTCATAGGCGCCGCCACCGACGCGGGCGTAGGAGCCGTCGTCGCGGCGGTCCGCATAGGTCCAGAGGACACCGATCGGGCCGGTCCCATAGGTCGAATGGCCTTCGGCGGCCGGCGGTGAGACCACAGCACCGAGGTAGTCGAGGTGGGCAAGGTTGGTGAGGTTCCCCGATGTCGCGCTGGACACAGCAGTGGCGGGGGCGGTGCCGACGGCAGAGGCCTTCGCGGTGGTGGATGCGCCGGCGACGGCAGCGAAGGTGGTGGCGGCGAGGGAGGTGCCGAGGACGGTTCGGCGGGTGACGGTCATGTCAATCGATCCAGTCTGGCAACACCGATCTTCGCGTCGGCCATGCCGTAGAAGACGTAGTGGACGCCATCGACCTCTTCGATGGCGGTCGGGAAGACGACGTTGCCGACCGTGCCGATCCGTTCTTCCTCGGTCTCCGGCACCAGGATCGGCTCGGCCGTACGATCGAGAATCCGGGTCACATCCAGCGGATCCAGCAACAGGGCACCAGCCGCGTAGCTGACCTTCTGAGTGGTCGGATCGAACCCCTTCGGCTGCTCCCCCGTCACTCCGTGATGAATGACGAGCCACCCCTCCGGCACCCGCAGCGGCGCCGGACCCGCACCGATCTTGAGCTCTTCGAACGGGTACTCCGACATCGCCACCAGCCGGTGCTCCCGCAGATGCACGAGGTTGCGCAGATCCCGCTCCACCTCGGAGACCGGCACGAAGGAAACCCAGATCCCCGGCCGGTCGTCCTTCACCCCAGCCGGCAGATGGACGCCCTCGCCCTCGCGGAACCAGCCCAGATCCCACATCGGCCGATGCAACATCGCGTAACAAGGCGAACCGTCCGGCCCCGGCACCGGCTCGGGGAAGAACACCGTGTCCTTGTTGGGGAACAGGTTCAGGTCGGTGTCGAGATCCGGTTGGTACTCGAAGTGCAGGGGTCCGAGCCGCCGCCATGAACGCAAGTCGTCCGAGACTGCGAGGGCAGGCTTGGGTCCGAGCGGCCCATAGGCGACGTACGTCATCACGTGCTTGCCCAGCGAAGGGATCCACGTCACCCGCGGATCCTCGACCCCGGCGTTGTTGAGCCCACGCTCCCAGCCCTCGTCCGGCGCGAGCACGATGCCTTCGCGACGGACACCGGTCGGTACGCCGTCGGTCAGCTCGACCTCAGCCAGCCCGACCCGAGACACGTTGCCTGGCGCAACCAACCGCGGCAGCAGGTAGAGCCGGCCGTCAGGCGTATGTCCAGAGGCCGGATTGAGCACCCCTTCGGACTCGAGCGAGTTGCCCGGCTCCGGCGTCATCACGACACCGAGGCGCGTCAAAGTATAAGGAACAGTCACAGCAGGAACCTCTCGAAAGAAACTAGCCTTTGACCCCGGATTCGAGGCTGGACGAGATGAAGCGACGCTGGAAGGCGATGAACAACCCGACCGCCGGCGCGGCCAGCACACAGGCCCCGGCCAGTACGGCGCCGAACGGGTTCGCCGCTCGCGCCGACACGGTCGTCAGGTAGTTCGACAAGGCGACCGCCAGCGGTTGCAGGTCTTGTTGTTTGGTGATCAGGAACGGCCAGAGGAACTCGTTCCACGGCCCGATGAAGGTCAGCAGTACGCCGGTGAGCAACGCGGGCTTCACCAACGGGATCGCCACCCGCCAAAGGATGTTGAGCTCGTTGGCGCCGTCGATCCGGGCCGCGTCGAACAGCTCTTGCGGCAACTGCAGGAAGTACTGCCGGAACACGAACACAGCGGTCGAGTTGATCGCAAACGGAGCAATCATGCCGAGGTACGAATCGGCCAGGCCGTAGCTGCGCACGATCATCACGTACAGCGGGATGGTCAGCAGCTGGAACGGCACCACCTGGACCAGCAGCATCAGGTTGAACACCATCCCCCGGCCACGGAACTGCAGCCGGGCCAGTGCATACCCGGTCAGCACTCCGAAGACCAGCGTGCCGAGGATGACCCCGCCGGTGAAGATGCCCGAGTTCAGCAACGACTTGCCGAGGTGGATCGCGGCGTTGATCTCCACGTAGTTGTGCCCCGTCAGGTTCGACGGATTCGGGAAGGCGCCCGTGATGGACGGATCCGGCTCGGCCTGAAGCGACCCGATCAGCATGTAGTAGAAGGGAAACAGGAAGACGAACGCTCCGACCAGCAGGAGCACGAACCGCAACGGAGACTTCTTCATCGGTCCTCCCGCCCCACGAAGCGACGTTCGGCCAGAGCCAGCAGCAGTACGCCGATCACGAGCAGCACTCCGATCGCGGAACCGACATCAGGATTGCCCTGCTCGATTCCCTTCTGGTACATGATCAGAACCGGCGAGGCCGAGTGACCGTCCGGTCCACCCCCACCGGTGAGCAGATACGGCTCGGTGAAGAGGTTCGCCCCCGTCACAGTGGCGAGCAGCACGACCAGCGTGGTCGCCGGCCGCACCCCTGGCACGGTGACGTTCCAGAACGACTTCAGCCGACCGGCCCCATCCATCGACGCCGCTTCGTACAGGTCCTTCGACACGTTCTGCAGCGCGGCCAGGTAGAGCAGGATGAAGAATCCCAACTGCTTCCAGGTCACGTACAACGCCACCGTCGGCATCGCCAGTTTCGAGTTGACCAGCCAGGACGGATCGGGCGCGAGCGGGCCGAGCACCGAGTTGACCAGTCCGTTGGAGTTGAAGAGGAACAGCCAGACCCCGACCACGGCGACGCTCGCCGCGACGTACGGGACGTAGTAGCTGACCCGGAAGAACGTGCGCCAGCGGATCGCGCTGTTCAGCGCATAGGCCAGCACCAGCGACAGGATGACGGTCAGCGGGACGTTGATCACCAAGAAGATGCCGACGTTCACGAACGAACGGCGTACGGCCGGATCCGACAGCACCGTCGCGTAGTTCGCGAAGCCGACCCACGGCCGGTCCACGATCGCGCCGGGCGCGGTGAAGAAGTAGTCGTGGAACGACATGTAGACGGCGAACCCGAGCGGATAGGCGAAGATCACCGCCAGGAACACGACGTACGGCGTGACGAACGCGGTACCGATCGGCTGTTTGCCCAGGATCCCGGCCACCAGCCCACGGCGTCGGCTCATGACCCGGCGGCGAGCTGGTCGACCTTCTGGACGGCACCGTCGAGGGCTGCGCCCGGGTCCTGCTGACCGAAGATCACGGACTTGGAGTACGTGTCGCGGAAGGTCTGCCAGATGGTGATCGAGTTGGGCACGTTCGGTACCTCGACCGTCCGGGCGGCCTGGTCGGCGAACTGCTTGTAGTCCGGGTTCTTCGCGAAGTACTCCGGGTAGGTGCCGGCCACGTCAGCGCGCAGCGGCATCTGACCGGTGCCCTGCAACAGCTTGCCGTCCTGCTCCTTGCTGGTCGCGAACTTCAGCACGTCCCACGCCGTGCCCCGGTTCTTGCAGGCCGAGTACATCGCGACGTTCTTCGCATCGCTGAAGGTGTAGGTGTCGGCAGCAGACTTACCGGCCGACGTCGGCACCGGTACTGCGCCCCACTCGACCTTTCCCTTGTACGTCGAGATGGCCCAGGGCCCCACGATCGCCATCGCCGCAGTGCCGTCGACGAACGAGTCACCGGTGTACTTCTCCTGCGACGCGAGCTTGTCGGCGTACAGCGTCCGCCAGAACCCGGCCACCTTCTTGCCCTCCTCCGACGCGAACTGTGCCTTGCCGTCGGCAACAAGTTGCTTGCCCCCGGTCTCAGCCGCGAACAACGGGTAGAAGTCGAACCAGGACTGGTAGAACTCGTTGCTCGGTGCCGGGTAGATGGCGAACTTCGCCGCCTTCGACGAGACCAGCTTGCGCGAGGTCGCGAGGAACTCGTCGTACGTCGACAGGGCCGGCTTGGCCGGGTCGAGACCCGCCTTGGCGAAGGTCTTCTTGTTGTAGAAGATCATCACCGGGTTGTCCTTCCACGGCAGCTGGTAGTACTTGCCGTCGGTCGACTTGTACTGCTCGGCGACCTTGCCCGACCGCTCCTCGACGTACGACTTGCCGTCTCCGAAGCTGTCGAGCGCCACCAGGCCACCCTGCTTCTGGAACTGCGAGACGGACGCCGGTGAGGTGTTGAAGATCAGGCAGGGCGCGTTGCCCGCGGTGATCGCGGCGCCGATGACCTCTTCGGAACTCTTGCCGGTCGGGATCTCCTGCGCGGTGACCTTCTGATCCGGGTGGGCCGTGTTCCAGGCAGCCACCATCTGCTTGCCCCAGGCCACTTCCTCGGCGTTGTTCGACAGCCAGACGGTGATGTCGCCGCGGGCCTTGGCGGCCTCGTCGGCGCTACCACCGCCGCCTCCGCTGCCGCAGGCCGTAGTACCGGCCAGGCCGAGGGCCACTACAGCGGCCATGACTTTGCGTTTCATGAGTCCTCCAGATGCGCGGTTGAACGCCGGATGATCAAGCGGGCGGGTTGCAGTTCCACATCCGGTACTGCGCTCCCGTCGCCGTCGATGAGCTGGTTGAGAGTCCGCGCGGCCGCCTCGCCGAAGGCGTGCGGGTCGGCGCGTACGGTGGTCAGACCGGGATGGACGAACTCGGCGAGCTCGCTGTCGTCGAAGCCGGCCACGCTGAGGTCGTCCGGGATCCGCAGCCCGGCTTGTTGCGCGGCGCCCATGCCCGCGATCGCCATCCGGTCGTTGGCGTAGACGATGGCGGTCGGCCGATCCGGCAGGGCGAGCAACCGCTTGGTCGACTCGATCCCGCCGACGGCCGTGAAGTCGCTGGTCTCGATCGCGGCAGGCTGCAGACCCGCCTCGGCGAGAGCGGAGACGAAGGCTTCGGTACGCGCCGTGGCGTGCACGAAGTCCTGGGGACCGGCGACGTGCGCGATCCGGCGGTGGCCGAGCTCGAGCAGGTGCTGGACGACCGCGATCGTGCCCGGCCGGTCGTCCAGACAGACCGCGGGAAAGGGCGACGGAACCTCGGGCCGGTTCAACGTGACCGCCGGCAGGCCGAGCGAGGTCAGCAGATCGATCCGGGGATCGTTGTGCCGCAGGTCGGAGAGGAAGACGCCGTCGACGCGCCCGTCCTGAGCAAGCCGCCGGTACCCCGCCTCCTCGCCTTCGCCGGGTGCGACGACCTGCAGCACGAGGGCCTGCCCGCGGGGTGCGAGCACACTCTCGACGCCGCCGATGAAGGCCGGGAAGAACGGGTCCGACGAGAGCACCCCCGGATCTCTGGTGATCACCAGGCCGAGCGCGAACGCCTTCGAGACCGAGAGCGAGCGGGCCCGGTTGCTCGGCCGCCAGCCGAGCTCGTCGGCGGCCGCCAGGATCCGGTCGACGGTCGTCCGGGCCAGTCCCGGCCGGCCGTTCAGCGCGAAGGAGACCGCGCCCTTGGAAACGCCTGCGCGGGTCGCGACATCCGCGATCGTCGGCCGTTCCTTGCTCATCAGTGTCCCTCGGTGAGTGTTTAAACCGGTTTAATCGCTCACTAAACCGGTATAAACGGTCGACGTCAAGGGTTCGCGTGCAATGCACGGGAATGCGCTAACCGATGGTTTCCGCGCACTCGTTTGCAGTTTCCCTTGACGGTGCGTCACCTGATCGCTTAACTAAGCCATCAGCGCCGGGCCAGCCAGCCCCCGCTGCAGTGACGCACCCAGCCGGTAGCGAACGATGTTCGGAGTCCGGTTTTCAGGCGCCAGGGCGACGGCCCGAGGCGGGGTAGCGTCCCCAGGACCGATGGAGCAAATCGTGTCCCGTTCTCGTACCGCCCGTCTGATGGTGGCCGCCGCGGCCGCCGCCATCGCCACTGCTACCGCCCTCACCCCGACCGCCGCCAACGCGGCCGTCACCCTCCCGCCCACCCACGCCAAGTTCGACTACCAGATCGGTGGCGCCTACACGCCACCCGCCGGCGTCCAGGTCGTCACTCGCGACCGGACCGCCTCCCCCGCCGCCGGCCTCTACAACATCTGTTACGTGAACGCCTTCCAGGTCCAGCCCGGCGAGCAGAGCCAGTGGGAGTCCGACCTGCTGCTGCGCGACTCCGCCGGCCGCCTCGTGATCGACGAGGACTGGGGCGAGCCGCTGCTCGACATCCGGGGAGCGAAGGCCGCCCGGGTCGCCGCCAAGGTCAACGGCTGGATCGACGGCTGCGCGACCAAGGGCTACAAGGCGATCGAGCCCGACAACTACGACAGCTACGAACGCTCGAAGAACCTGATCACCACCGCGCAGGCACGGACGTACCTGAAACTGCTGGCCGACCACGCGCACGTGAAGAACCTGGCCATCGCGCAGAAGAACACTGTCGACCTGGCCCAGTACCGGACCACTGTCGGCCTGGACTTCGCGGTCGCCGAGGAGTGCGGTCAGTACAACGAGTGCGGTGACTACGTCGACTACTTCGGCAACAACGTCATCGTGATCGAGTACACCAACACCGGCCGCACGAGGGCCTGCTCCGGCTTCGGATCCACGTTGAGCATCGTCCAGCGCGACGTCGACGTCTCCACCCCAGGTACCAGCGGCTACGTCCGCAAGACCTGCTGATCTCCCCCTCCCAACCCAAGTCCTAGGGGTTACCCATGTCTGCACCAACCCGTCGCGACATCCTTCGCTTCTCCGCGGCTCTGGCCGCCGCCGGCACTCTCGCAGCCTGCGGCAAGTCAAGCGATGACGAGGCAGCCGGTGGCGTCGTCACCGTCGATCTCTGGCACGGCCAGACCGACACCGGCAAGAAGGCGCTCGATGCCTTGATCAAGCAGTTCAACGACACGCATCCACAGATCAAGATCGTCGGCGGTGGCGGTGGGGTGACGGCGGACAGCATGCTGCAGAAGGTCACCGCGGGCCTGGCGGCGGGGTCCTTCCCGGATATCGCGTACATCTTCGGGTCGGACCTCGCCAGCATCACCCGTAGCCCTCAGGTGGTGGACCTGTCCACGGTGGACCTGAAGGACGCCTGGCCGGCGGCGCGCGACGCGGTCACGGTGAAGGGCAAGGTCCGGGCGATGCCGGCCCTGCTCGACTCGCTCTGCGTTGTGTACAACAAGAAACTCTTCGCCGCGGCCGGGGTGCCGGAACCGAAGGCGGGCTGGACCTGGGACGACTTCGTCAGCACCGCCCAGAAGCTGAACAACCCGGCGAAGGGCATCTTCGGGACCGGCTGGCCGGGCGTCGGAGACGAGGACACGGTCTGGCGGCTCTGGCCGATGATCTGGGACCTCGGCGGTGACGTCGTCAACCAGGACGGCAAGACCGTCGCCTTCGACAAGGTCGGCGAGCAGGTGCTCGGTACGCTCGACAAGCTGCGCTCCGACAAGTCCCTGTACATCGATCCCAAGCCGGGCAGCGAGCAGCTCTACCAGGTCTTCCTCGGCGGCCGGATGGCGATGGTTGCCACCGGCCCCTGGCAGCTTCCCGATGTCCTCGACAAGGGCATCGACTACGGCGTCGTACCACTTCCCTCGTACTCCGGTAAGGCCATCACCATCTCGGGCCCGGACACCTGGACCGTGTTCGACAACGGCAAGGCGCGGGTCAAGGCGGCGACCGAGTTCGTCAAGTGGCTGAACGATCCGAAGCAGGACGTCAAGTGGGACGTTCAGGCCGGCAGCCTGCCGGTCAACACCACGACGGCGGCCCTGCCCGAGTGGAAGAAACACGCGACTGCCACCAAGGGGCTGCAGGTGTTCGTCGACGCGTTGGAGACCGCCCGAGTGCGGCCCACCATCACGCAGTACCCGCAGATCTCGCAGCATCTCGGTGAGGCGACCGTCGCCGTGCTGCTGGGCAAGAAGTCGCCGGGCGACGCGCTCGGTGCGTGCGTCAAGGCCTGCAACGCTCTCCTGGCTGTGCCGAGCTGATGGCCAGCGTCGTCGGTACCTTCACGATCGACCCTCGAGCGCGGCGGGCGGCGGCGAAGCGGCGTACGAGGGGTGAAGGAGCGACCGCTTGGGCGTTCGTGAGTCCGTCCGTGCTGATCATCCTCGGGCTGAGCGTCGTACCGGTGCTGTGGTCGTTGCTGCTGTCGTTCCAGTCGAACGACCTGGTCTCGCCGAGCTCGTGGGTGGGGCTTGCCAACTACAAGGCACTGGCGGCTGATCCGGCTTTTGCTTCAGCTGTTGAGCACACGCTGCTCTACACGGTGTTGTATGTGCCGCTCAGTGTCGTGGGTGGGCTGGCGATCGCGTTGATGCTGGATCGGCAGATCCGGTTCATCAGTCTCTATCGGACGCTGGTGTTCGTGCCGTTCGTCGTCTCGGCGGCTGCGCAGGGGGTGCTGTTCTCGTTTGTGCTCGACCCCGAGTTCGGGGCGGCCAACTCGCTGCTGCACAAGCTGGGGTTGCCGGCGCAGGGGTTCTTCAGCGATCCGGGGCAGGCGCTGTACCTGCTCGTCGCGATCTCGTTGTGGAGCGGTACCGGGTTCTGCGTCATCGTCTATCTCGCGGGACTGCAAGGGGTGCCCAACGAGTTGGTCGAGGCGGCGCGGATCGATGGGGCGGGGCGGGGCGGCGTACTGCGGCACGTGGTGCTGCCGACGCTGACGCCGGTGACGATCTTCCTGGTGCTGTTCCAGACGATCAACGCGTTGCAGGTGTTCGATCTGGTCTTCGTCACCACCAAGGGCGGGCCGCTCGGCTCGACGACCGTGATCGTGTACTTCATCTGGGAGAAGGCGTTCAAGACCTTCACCGCCGGCTACAGCGCGGCCGCGGCGTACGCACTCGCCGTCGCCTTGCTCGTCATCGGACTCGCCTTGCAGATCTACCGGCGGAAGGTCGCGCGATGAAGAGACTGCCCTTCAGTCCTTGGCATCTCGTCCTGGCGCCGCTGGCGTTGCTGTTCGCGTTGCCGTTGCTCTGGTTGCTGGTCAGCTCGGTGATGAGCAACGCGGAGATCAACCGGTTCCCGCCGGCGCTGATTCCTTCCGGCATCAAGCTGGACGGCTACCGCTTCGTGCTGGGCAACGCGTTGTTCCCGCGCTGGTTCCTCAACTCGTTCATCGTTTCGGCGGTCGCGGTCAGCGCCAACCTGGTGCTCGGGTCGCTGGGCGGGTACGCCTTCGCGCGGATGCGGTTCGCCGGGTCGAGGCTGATGCTCGGACTGATGCTGGCGACGATGGTGATCCCGTTCCAGCTGACGATGATCCCGACCTTCCTGGTGATGAAGGAACTCGGCCTGATCGACACCCTCGGCGCGCTGATCGTGCCGTCGCTGGTGACGCCGTTCTCGGTGTTCCTGTTCCGCCAGTTCTTCGTCTCCTTGCCGCGTGAGCTGGAGGAGGCGGCCTGGCTCGACGGCTGCGGGCGGCTGCGGATCCTGATCTCGGTGGTACTTCCGCTGGCCAGGCCTGCGCTCAGCACGGTCGCGGTACTGACATTCCTGAGTACCTGGAACGACCTGACCTGGCCGCTGATCGCCATCAACCATGACACCAACTACACGCTCCAGCTCGGCCTGACGACCTTCCAGGGCCAGCACCACACCCAGTGGGCGGCGGTGATGGCGGGCAACGTCATCACGGTTCTGCCTGTCCTGCTGGGCTTCTTGCTGGCTCAGAAGGCGTTCATCCGCTCGCTGGCTTCTACCGGACTCAAAGGCTGACACATATGAAGAGCGATCTACTGGTAATCGGCGACGCCGCCGAACAGATGGCGAGTGGAGCGGCCCGGCTGGGGCTGACCGTCGCTGTCTCGGCGGACGGAACGCCTGAGTTGCTGCGGTCGGCGCGGCACCTGCATGTGACCTCGTTCTACCGGACGCCTGAGCTGGCCTCGCGGCTTGCCGTGCTGCTGAAGGAGGCCAAGTTCAGCAAGGCTTCTACGTCGCTGGCGATCGACGACGATCCGTCCGGACGGTGGGATCGCGTCGTACTGGATGGGGCCTTGCGGGTGACCGACGTGCTGCTGCTCAACGCGGCCGCGGCGCATGCGCTGACGGGACACCCGGTACTGGCCGACGCGGCCGGCATTCTGGCGCGGCGTGGGCCGCTGGTGGTGGTGCGGGACGGTGCTGCCGGAGCGCTGGCTCATGACGGGTCGAAGGTCCGATCGGTGGGTGCGCTTCCCGCCGGGGACGGCTTCGATGCGGGGTATCTGGCCGCCATGCTGAGCGGGCTCGGCCGGGATCGCGCGCTGTCGATCGCCGTGGAGAGTGGGCGATGACGAAGATCGCGTTCATCGGCGCCGGGAGCGTCGTCTTCACCCAGGGCCTGCTGGCCGATCTGTTCGGCTTCAAGGATCTCGGCTCGTTGCGGATCGCCTTGCACGACATCGATCCCGAGCGGCTCGCTACTGCTGCGGGTGCCGCATCCGCCATCGCTGCTTCGCTGGGGGTCTCGCCGGAGATCAGCGCGCATCTCGATCGGCGCGCGGCGCTGGACGGCTGCGACTTCGTGATCAACATCGTCCAGGTCGGGATGAACGAGGCGACCCGGATCGACTTCGAGATCCCTGCGCGCTATGGGGTCCGGCAGACCATCGCGGACACGCTCGGGGTCGGCGGGGTGTTCCGGGCGCTCCGGACCTTCCCGGTACTCCGGGGGCTCGCGGCCGACATCGCGGAGATCTGCCCGGAGGCGTGGCTGCTGAACTACACGAACCCGATGGCGATGAACGTCTGGTACCTCTCGGCCCTCGGCGTGAAGAACGTCGTCGGGCTGTGCCACTCGGTCTACTGGACGATGAACGACCTGTCGACGTTGGTGGGCGTGCCGTTGGGCGAGGTGTCCTACTTGGCCGCTGGGGTGAACCACCAGGCGTGGGTACTCCGCTTCGAGCACCAAGGACGCGACCTGTACCCGGCTCTGGACGAGGTCATCGCGCGTGATCCGGAGCTGGCTCGACGGGTTCGGGTGGACATGTACAAGCGCCTCGGCCACTATCCGACGGAGACGAGCGAGCACTCGTCGGAGTACGTGCCGTGGTACCTGCACGACGAGTCCGAGGTGGAGCGCTTGCGGCTACCGGTCGGCGACTACCTCCGCATCGTCGAGGAGAACGTCGCCCTCTACGAACACACCCGCGACGCCCTGAAGGCCGGCGACCCTCTACCGGTCGAAGGCACCATGGAGTACGCCCCGCAAGTCATCCACAGCATCGTCACCGGCACACCCAGAACCATCTACGGCAACGTGGTGAACACCGGCCTGATCTCCAACCTCCCCGACGGCGCAGTCGTCGAAGTCCCCTGCCTGGTTGACTCCCTAGGCGTCCAACCCACTTCGGTCGGCGCCCTCCCACCCCAATGCGCAGCCCTCAACCGCGCTTACATCAACGTCAACGAACTGGTCGTCCAGGCAGCATTGGAAGAGGACCCACTGGCCATCCGTCAAGCGCTGATGGTCGACCCGGCAACATCTGCCGCTCTCACCCTGCCGCAGATCTGGTCCATGGCGAACGATCTGGTGGATGCCCACAGCAACTACCTCGCACCCGCCCTGCGAACGCGCATCAATCTGTAAGCGCAGCCTTCAAATAGTTCTTGTAGGTGGCGAGGTCAGCTACGACTCCCGCGGCCGTGGTGTTGGAGTGGAGGGCTCCAACACCCTGGCCAGCGTACAAAGAAGCTGACGTCGGGTCGGCCGCTCTGGTGGCGGTTACGTATTGGTCGTGGCCTTCGTCGTCTGACTTCAGGGTTTCTTCGCGGCCTTCCCATGTGTCGTAGAAGGTGTTGCGGAGGGCTCGGCCGCCGAACTCGTCGGGCCAGCCGGCTCGGGAGGCGGCGTCGAAGACTGTGCCGTAGACGGTGTCGGTTTCATCGGCTTCGAGGAGTCGTTGGCGGGAGGTCTCGGGGGTCAGGGCTTCTTCGGCGGTCAGGAAGGCGGTGCCGATCCAGCCTCCAGCGGCGCCAGCGGCCAGTACGGCGGCTAGGCCTCGCGGGCCTGAGATGCCGCCGCCGGCCAGCACTGGTACGTCGGTAAGGTCCAGGATCGCTTGGAGCAAAGGCAGCGTGCCGACCTCGTTGCGCCCGTGCCCTCCCGCCTCAGCACCCCGGACGACGATCGCGTCGACTCCGGCGTCGATCGCCTCGCGGGCGTCGGCGACCGTGCCGGCCTGGGTGGCGACGACGATGCCGGCCGCGCGCAGCGGTTCGACGTACGGGCTGTAGTCGCCGAAGCTGAGCGAGACGAGCGCGGGCTTGAGCTCAAGCACCGCCTCGAGATGGTCAGGATGATCCTTCACCGCCCACGCCATCAGCCCGATGCCGTACGGCCGGCCCGCCGCAGCCGCGACGGCTCCCTCGGTACGGATCCACTCGGCCGACACCGCCGACCCGGCGCCGAGCATGCCCAGCGCACCCGCCACCGAGATCGCGCCGGTCAGCCGTCCGCCGCTCACGTTCGCCATCGGTGCCCCGACCACCGGCACCGACAACCCGAACGTCTCCGTCAACCAGGTACCCATCCGTCCACTCCCTCTCGGCAAGGCTCAAGACAACGGCGAAGGCCCGCCCCCGAGCAATCAGGGGCGGGCCTTCGACAGTACAAGCGATCAGTTCTTGTAGGCGTCCGATGCCGGGTCGCCGTGGCAGCGCTTGTACTTCTTGCCGGAGCCACACGGGCAGACCGCGTTGCGCGGCGTACCCGGGTATTCCAGCGCGCCATCCTCGACCGCATCGGCGTGCACCGAGACCTCGTCGTCGCCGTCGATCGTCGGCGCCGAGTAGGTCAGCCGCTGCGGGCGACTCTCGGTGGACAGGCCCTTGGCGCGCAGCTTCGGGGTGTCCTGCGGACGCGGCGAGTCCTGCGGCCGGTCGTCGTCATCGACGGCGGCCTGCCGGCCCGGGAACTCGGCGACCGGAGCGCCCGGCACCAGGATGTCCTCGGCCTCGGTCTCCTCCAGCTCGGCCAGCTCCGCCTGGGCGGCCAGGTCGGCCTGCATCGCCTCGAGGTCGACCTCGACGTTGAAGATGAACGCGACCGACTCCTCCTTGATGGACTCCATCATGGCGGCGAACATGTCGTAGCCCTCGCGCTGGTACTCGACCAGCGGGTCGCGCTGCGCCATCGCCCGCAGGCCGATACCCTCGCGCAGGTAGTCCATCTCGTACAGGTGCTCGCGCCACTTGCGGTCCAGCACGCTCAGCACCACGCGCCGCTCGAGCTCGCGCATCGCCTCGCTGCCGAGCGCCTCCTCACGCCGCGCGTACGCCTCGCGGGCGTCGGTGACGAAGGTGTCGATCAGGAAGTCCTGGGTCAGCCCGGACCGGTCGCCGCCGGCCTCCTCGATCAGCTGGTCCTCGGTGATCTCGGTCTGGTACAGCGTCTTCAGCGCGGTGAACAGCTGGTCCAGGTCCCAGTCCTCGGCGAACCCGTCGGCGGTCGCGCCCTGCACGTAGCCGGTGACCGTCTCGTCGAGCATGTCGAGCGCCTGCTCCTGCAGGTCGGCGCCCTCGAGCACCCGGCGGCGCTCGTCGTACACGACGTGCCGCTGCCGGTTCATCACGTCGTCGTACTTGAGGATGTTCTTCCGGGTCTCGAAGTTCTGCGCCTCGACCTGGGACTGGGCCGACGCGATCGCCTTGGTGACGACCTTGTTCTCCAGCGGCACCGTGTCGTCGTCGTTGCGCGACATCGCCCAGTCGACCATCTCGCGCTTGAACAGGCGCATCAGGTCGTCTTCCAGCGACAGGTAGAAGCGGGACTCGCCCGGGTCGCCCTGACGGCCGGAACGACCGCGCAGCTGGTTGTCGATCCGGCGCGACTCGTGCCGCTCGGTGCCCAGGACGTACAGACCGCCGGCCTCGCGGACCTCGACCTGCTCGTCCTTGACCAGCTTCTCGAACTTCTCCAGGACCTTCGGGTACTCCGCCTCGTAGTCCTCCGCGGACTCGACCGGGTCGATACCGCGGGCGCGCAGGTCCTTGTCGGCCAGGTGCTCGGGGTTGCCGCCGAGGATGATGTCGGTACCACGGCCGGCCATGTTGGTGGCCACCGTGACGGCGTTCTTACGGCCCGCCTCGGCGACGATCGCGGCCTCCCGCGCGTGCTGCTTCGCGTTCAGCACCTCGTGCGCGATGTTGCGCTTGCGGAGCTGGTTGGACAGCCGCTCGGACTTCTCGACGCTGGTGGTGCCGACCAGGATCGGCTGCCCGGTCTCGTGCCGCTTGGCGATGTCCTCGACGACGGCCTCGAACTTGGCCTCTTCGGTGCGGTAGATCAGGTCGCGCTGGTCCTGCCGCACCATCGGCTTGTTGGTCGGGATCGGGACGACGCCGAGGCCGTAGATCTTGGAGAACTCGGCCGCCTCGGTCATCGCCGTACCGGTCATGCCGGCCAGCTTGCTGTAGAGGCGGAAGTAGTTCTGCAGCGTGATGGTCGCCAGCGTCTGGTACTCCTCCTTGATCTCGACCTTTTCCTTGGCCTCGATCGCCTGGTGGAGTCCCTCGTTGTAGCGGCGGCCGTGCAGCGTCCGGCCGGTGTGCTCGTCGACGATCAGCACCTCGCCGTCGACGACCACGTAGTCCTTGTCCTTGCGGAACAGGTCCTTGGCCTTCAGCGCGTTGTTCAGGTAGCTGATCAGCGGGGTGTTGGCCGACTCGTACAGGTTGTCGATGCCGAGCCGGTCCTCGACCTTCTCGATCCCGCGCTCGAGGATGGCGACGGTGCGCTTCTTCTCGTCGACCTCGTAGTCGGCGACCGGGCGCTGGTCCTCGGCGATCTTGTCGTCGGCGAACCGCGGCTTCAGGACGTTCGCGAGGTTGGCCATCTCGACGTACCAGCGCTGGGAGTCCTCGGCCGGGCCGGAGATGATCAGCGGCGTCCGGGCCTCGTCGACCAGGATCGAGTCGACCTCGTCCACGATCGCGTAGTTGTGCTCGCGCTGGACGCAGTCCTCGATCGAGTTGGCCATGTTGTCGCGCAGGTAGTCGAAGCCGAACTCGTTGTTGGTGCCGTAGGTGATGTCCTTGGCGTAGGCCACCCGGCGCTCGGCCGGCGACATCTCCGGCAGGATCACGCCGTAGTCGAGGCCGAGGAAGTGGTACACCCGGCCCATCCACTCGGCCTGGAAGCGGGCCAGGTAGTCGTTCACCGTGACCACGTGCACGCCCTTGCCGGACAGCGCGTTCAGGTAGGTCGGCAGGGTGCCGACCAGGGTCTTGCCCTCACCGGTCTTCATCTCGGCGATGTTGCCCAGGTGCAGCGCGGCGCCACCCATGATCTGGACGTCGTAGTGGCGCTGGTGCAGGGTCCGCTTGGCCGCCTCGCGGACGACCGCGAAGGCCTCCGGCAGCAGGCCGTCCAGGGACTCCCCGTTGTCGACCCGTTGCTTGAAGTCGGCCGTCTGGGCGCGCAGCTCTTCGTCGGACATGCCGAGGAAGTCGTCCTCGATCGAGTTCACCACCTTGGCGATGGTCTCGAGCTTGCGAACGATCTTGCCCTCGCCGATCCGCAGTAACTTGTCGAACGCCTTCATCGTGGGGGGTCCACTCCTTGACTGTGCAGCCTTCAATGCGGCGGGTGCCTGACCGTGCTCATCCGGTAACGGACGCGACACAGCCCGCCCGCCTGGCGGGCGTCACCCATGGTACTGGGCTATCAGCGTCACCCCACGCGCCGGACTACGTAGCACCCTTGCCCCACCCACGAGCGAGCACCCCGAAAAGTTCCAGTACTACGCCCCTCAGTGGCCGCGGAGGGCGAGGCTCAGGGCGGGGGCCAGGTCGCCGCCGCCTGCTAGGCGGACCTGGTCAAGGCCCAGCCAGCCGGCTAGCTGGATCAGCTCGGCGGCCAGTTCCTCGGCGGTTTCGACCGGGGCGCCGGGCTCGGCGTGGGCGGATTGGACCAGGAGGGTGCCGCTGGGGCGGTCGGATTTGAGGTCTACCCGGGCCACGAGGCGGTCGCCGAGGAGAAAGGGCAGGACGTAGTAGCCGTGGACTCGTTTCTCGGCGGGGACATAGATCTCGATGCGGTAGCGGAAGTCGAAGAGGACCTCGGCGCGGGTGCGTTCGAAGACCAGCGAGTCGAAGGGACTGACGAGGGCGCGCGTGTTGACCCGGCGCGGGAGCTTGGCGTCGCGGTGGAGGTACGCCTGGCGCTTCCAGCCCTGGATGGTGACCGGCAGCAACTCCCCCTCCTCGACCAACTCGGCGATCGCCTGCGCGGTCGGGGCGGGCGAAGTACGGAAGTAGTCCTTCAGGCATTGAGCCGTCGCGACCCCGTGCGCCCGCGCCGCGATCGACACCAGCCCGCGGTGAGCTTCCTCCGGGGTGGGCGTCGGCGTGTCGACCACCGCGGCCGGCAGCACCCGCTCGGGAATGTCGTACATCCGCTCGAACTGCTGGTTGCGCCGCGCCACCGTGATCTCACCGGCGAAGAACAGGAACTCCAGCGCCCGCTTCACATCGGACCAGTTCCAGCCCCAGTTGGTCCGGTCGCGCTCCACGTCGTCGTCGATTTCGCGCGCCGTCAGCGGCCCGTGATCGCGCACATCGGCCAGCACCTGCTTCACCAGATCCGGCCGCTCGACCGCGATCGACCGCGGCCCACCCCACGCCTCGGTACTCGCCCGAGCCATCCGCCAGCGCATCAACGGATGCGTCTCGACCGGGATCAGCGACGCCTCGTGCGCCCAGTACTCCACCAGCTTCCGCGGAGACTTCCCGGACGCCCGGTCGAGCAGATCCCGCGGGTACGGTCCGAGCCGGGAGTACAGCGGCAGGTACTGCGCCCTGCTCAGCACGTTCACCGAGTCGATCTGGATCAGCCCGATCCGCCCGAGCACACGCGCCAGCGCCCGCATGTCCGGCACCCCTTTGGGGCGTGGATCGGTGAACCCCTGGGCGGCGAGCGCAATCCGCCGGGCCTGAGCCGTCGACAACACGTCGGTGATCACCTCACGAAGTCTGCCGGACGCCACCGACAAAACTCATCGACCGGCGTCCTGTACGCCGATGACCACCAAATACTCGGCAACCTCCGGAGCGGCGCCCGGTGGCAGCAGTCCCCGGGTCCACAGCTCATCGACCACCTGGAACCGCCCGTGCTGCATCCGGCTCACCACGATCGCCGCGGCCTGCTTGCCCGTGATGCCGGGCAGCGCGTCGATCAGGTCGGCCGGGGCGTCGTTGAGGTCGATCAGCCCGCCGTCGTCGTACTGCCGAGGCAGGTCGGGCCGGCCGATCCCGAGACTCCGCGCCAGCGCAGGTTGCTCTGCGGCCAGCTGCCTGGCCTGACTCCGCCGGAGCGGGTCGGGCGATAGCCCCGATGCCTGCGGATGACCCACCCACGGCGCCTGCTCGGGCTGAAGAAAGTACGGGTTCTGCTGCGGCTTCCGGAAGCGGGGACTGCCGATCACCACTGCCGCCTGGAAGGCGCAGACGACGTTGGCCATCAGGTAGACCAAGGTGGCGACCAGCTGGCCGTTGGTGAGCTCAGGTTCGTCCGACTCGAGCACGTAGAAGATGTAGAAGGCGGTCACGGCCAGGTAGCCCACCGCTGACAGCCCGAGGAAGGCACTGCGTCGCTTGATGGCGACCAGCCCCGTCATCAGCCAGCCGGCCAGCCCGATGGTCACCACCGGTACCGCAGCGCCGAGCAGCTTGAGGACCAGCAGCTTCCAGCCCGACGGCCCTGGCCGCTCCTGCGAGAGGTACGGCGGTACGACAGATCCCATCGGTTCCTCCCCTTGTCCGGTCAGAGTGTAGAGATCGGCGCGGTCATAACTTCGGAGTTACCGGAAGTGAGAGGTGCGCTACGTGGGGTAGCCGGGAGAGGGTCCGGGTAGGCCGCGCCGCCCGCGCAGCCCCTATCACCCTGGAGTGTGAGGCATGGCAAGACTTGTTCGCGCCGTTCTGGCGGCTGGTGTCCTGACCGCTGCATCCCTCGGCACGGTATCCGCGTCCGCCGCCCCGGCACCGGAGGGACCGCCCGCTCCCATCGTCGGTGGCGACGTCGCCCATACCGCTGACTTCCCCTGGGCGATCCAGCTGTCCAACAGCGGCTCACCGGTCCCGTCCAAGGAGTACTGCGGCTCCACGCTGGTAGCGGCGAACAAGATCGTCACGGCGGCGCACTGCTCCGACCAGCCGGCCAGTACCTACACGGCGATCCAGGGCCGGGACGTACTGACGGACAAGTCGACCGGCAAGGAGTCCAAGATCAGCAGCATCTGGGTCGACCCGGAGTACGGCAAGTCCCCCGGGCACGACGTCGCGGTGATGACGCTGGCCACACCCTTCACCGGCGTACCGACGCTGGCGCTGGAGACCAGTACCGCCGCCGACACGGCCGGCGCGCCCTCCGTCGTCTACGGCTGGGGCGAGACCGAGGGGACCGGCCCGGCCGACACCTTCCTGAAGGTCGACGTGCCGGTACTCGGCGACGCGGTCTGCGAGAAGGCGTACGCGAGTGAGGGCTACACCGGCGCCGGGGAGATCTGCGCCGGCTACGAGGAGGGCGGCAAGGACTCTTGCCAGGGCGACTCCGGTGGCCCGCTGGTCCTGAACGGCCGCCTCTTCGGCGTCGTCTCCTGGGGCATCGGCTGCGCCGACGCCGGCAACCCCGGCGTCTACGCGGAGGTGGCCGCCTACGCAACCGAGCTCCAGGCCCAGATCGACGGCTAGACCGCACCGAATCGCTCGGTGTGGATCCGGCGTAGCGGGACATCGAGGGCGGCCAGGTCCTGGCTGATCGCGACCACCATGGACGGTGGGCCGCAGATGAAGTAGTGCAACCGGTACGGGCGTCGCGGCAGGAAACGCTCCAGCAGGGCAGCGTCGATCCTGCCGCGCTCCCCCGTCCACTCCGGACCGGGATCACTGATCACCTCGACCACCTTCAGGTTCAGCCGGGTGCGGAGGTCGGCGATCTCGGGGCGCAGCATCAACTGGTCCTCGGTCCGGGCCGCGACGAACAGGCGGTGCCTGCGGCGGTCACCACGGTCGGCCAGGGTCCGCAACATGCTCAGCAGCGGGGTGATGCCGACACCGGCCGCGACCAGCACGAACCCCGGGGCGGCGTCGAGCCCCTCGATCGTGAAACCGCCGTACGGGCCGTCCAGGAAGACCCGGCGTCCCGGCCGCAGGGCGCTGAGCAGCTCGGTGAAGTCGCCGAGCGCCTTGATCGTGAACTCCATCCGCTCGGGTTGTTCGGCGGTCGAGGCGATGCTGAACGGGTGCTCCTCGAAGACGAAGGGGGTCGAGCCGATCTTGAGCCAGGCGAACTGCCCGGCCTCGAACGGGAGGCCGTCGTGGCCGTCGGCCCGGATCACCAGGGTGATTCCGTCGCCGGGCACCGGACGGACCTCCGCGACGACGTACGCGTAGCGCCGGGACCGGATCGGCAGCCAGAGCCATCGCCGCGCGGCGAGCGCCACCAGTAGCAGTCCCGAGCCGACGAACCAGACCGCGACGAGCCAGTGTGCGATGAGATGCCTCAACCACCACACGTGCAGCCACGCCGTCGTCACGACGATCGCGACGAGCCCGTTGTGGACCAGCCGCCAGCCCTCGTAGCGAGGCTGCCGGCGCGGCCGCCGGACAGCGAGGGCGACGAGCAGCACCAGGGCGATCGTGGAGGTGAGCGCGGCCCGGGCGGCCCAGGTCGTGCTGGGCAGGTTCAGGATGCGGAGCCCACGCGGGTCGACGATCAGCACCGCGACCAGGTGCAGGACGACCATCAGCACCGCGATCAGGGCGATCAGCCGGTGCACGGTCAGGATCGTCTCGATCCCGAAGGTCGCGATCAGCCTCGGCAGCCGGGCCGGCAGGACGACCGCCACCACCAGTGCCGAGAATCCGACCAGGCCGCTGCTGAGCGCGATCGCCTCTCCAGGCGAGAGACCGGGGTCGCCGACCACGGTCCGGGTCAGCAGTAACGGCACCAGCAGGATGGCGGCGTAGAGGAGGAACCATCCCAGCCGGGCGACCGGCCCGTGGACGTGAGCGGAGATCCGACGGCGCGACATACCAGTGGGTTTCCAGGATCCTTCGGGAGTGCTGGAAACCTACGCCCGCGCCGGTCGCTCCGCAGCGATTCTGTCAACACTGTCATCTGGCGGGCACAATGCGGGGCCCGGTCCGATGGACCGGGCCCCGCATCTTTGTGGATCCTCCCGAGGTCAGACGGCCAGCCGGATCACGCCGTAGTCGTAGCCGCGGCGGCGGTAGACCACGCTGGGCTGGTTCTCGTCGGCGTCGACGAACAGGTAGAAGTCGTGGCCGACCAGTTCGAGCTCGTAGAGCGCCTGGTCCAGCGACATCGGCTTGGCGGTGTGGGTCTTCTCGCGCATCACCAGCGGGCCGTCACCGGTCACCGTCAGCGAGCCGAACTTCTGGGTGGTCACCTCGTCCTCGGCGACCGTCTCCACCGGCGCCGCGGCGGCACCGTTGTCCGACAGCTTGGCGGCGATGTGCCGCAGTCCTTCGGGGGCGTGCTGTCCGGTGTGCACCCGGCGGCGGTCGGCGGCCTTGCGGACCTGGGCCTGGAGCCGGTCCAGCGCGACGTCGAAGGCGGCCTGCTTGGTCTCACCACAGGCTTCGCCGCGGACCACCGGGCCCTTCGTGTACATGGTGAGCTCGACTCGCATCGCCCGGTCGTGTTGTCGCGGGTTCTTCTCCTGGCTGACTTCTACTTCGCATCGCAGTACCCGGTGATCGACCTTCTCGATCCGCTCGAGTTTTTCCTCGACGTACTGCCGGAAGCGGTCACTGACCTCGCAGTGATGACCCTTGACAACGACGTCCACGGAAACCTCCATCGATCGGCGACTCTGTTACGTCTTCGGACCCCCGTAACCACGGTTCGGATGCCCGAAACGAGAACACCCGCTGTCCGGCCCGGCGAACTCCGTGGGAAGGAATCCGGCTGATCCGGTCCTCGCCCACATCCTCGTTCGACAAGCCCAAGCGGGTGTCATAGGCCAACGCTAGTCGGCTTCGGCGAAAACCGGTAGGGAAGTTCTCATGAACCAGACGCCACCCGGCGCCGGGTGGCCGCCAGCACCGCACAGCCGAGCACCGGAATTCCCCGTGATGCCAAGGCGCGACAGGCCTCGGCGAGCGTGGATCCGGTGGTCAGCACGTCGTCGACCAGGATCACCGGTTGATCCGTCAGCCTTTCAGCCCAGCGCGAACGGGCCGCGAAAGCCCCGGCCAGGTTGGCCGCACGCTGCTCAGCGGACAGCCCGGCCTGGTCCTCGGGACGCCGTACTACGGCCAGCGCGTCGGCCCGCCGCACGTCGTACCCACGTTTGCGCAACTGCCGAATCGCCACGTCTGTCATCCGTCTGAGCGGATCATGGCCGCGCTGCCGGACCGTCGCCGGCGACGAAGGCACCGGGCAGAGCCACGCGGCCCGCCCGGGATCGAGCGCAGCCTGGATCGCGACGGCGAGCGCCTCACCCAGCGGGCGAGCCAGCGAGTACCGGCCGTATTCCTTGTGGGCAAGGATCAGCGAGCGCACCGCCCCGGCGTACTCGGCTGTGGCCGTTGTCGGACGCAACCAGCCGGGCACCGGCTCGGGCCAGGCCCGGTACGGCGTACTGACGGCGAGGGCGCGCCCGCAATCGGGGCAGGGCGACACCCCTGGGCGGCCACACCCTGCGCAGCGCCCGCCGAGCACGAGGTCGACGAGGGCGTCCCGCAGCAACCACCCGGACCACGATCCGCGATCACCCATCCCGGCCGCAACCGGGGCGGGACGGCGCTGTGGATAAGTCAGCCGGGGTAGACCGGCGTGATCAGGCCTTCGGGCCCTTCGGCCATGTCGACCCAGTTGAGGTCCTTGCCCTGCCAGTGCAGCTGCTTCTGCGCGTCCTGGACGGCGGGCAGGGTGTCGTGATTCGGGTTGGATGCCACGTGGATCGTCTCGAACGAGCTGCTCGCGCCCGGGATCACCTGTGGCTGCGAACCGTCCACGTTGACCTGCCACGGCCGCGCCCCGTCGCGCTTGGGCGAGCTGCCGGCCAGCAGGATGCCCGGGTTGTTCCAGGTCGCGTCCGTGATGTCCACCAGCGGCAACTGCAGCGGCATGAACCGGCCCAGTGCGGGCTTGCCGTCGCTGCTGGCGACCGACGCGGTCATCACCGAGTTGACGCCGTTGCGCTCCATCACCAGCAGCGCCCGGACGCCGTCCGGCGCCATTCGCAGCACGACCAGCCGGTTCGCGCCGAAGCTGGTCAGCACGTTCGACACCTTGCCGTCCGCCGTCCGGACCCGGAGCCTGGGCTTCGCGCTGTCCGCCCGGTCCAGGATCCACAGGTTGTCCTCACCGTCGAAGCTCGGCCGCAGAACCTTGCCGTCGGCCTCGATGACGGACGGCGGCGTCTCGGCCTTGGGCGCGTCCAGCCGGCCGACGACCACGATCGGACGGCCGGCCTTGGAGGTGCTGACGACCGCGCCGGTCTCACCGTGCAGGTTCACCGCGAACGACTCGGCCCGGAACGGATAGAGCTGGCTGTCGGCGATCGGCTTGGCCTCGATGGTCTGACCGTCGTCCTGGCCCTGGATCCGCTGGATCCGGCCGGCGCGGACGCCGTACAGGTCCTTCAGCCGTCCGCTGGGCACCGCCGGGTCGTACTGGGTGAAGTCGTGGTACGACAGCTCCTCGGGCCGGTCCGGCAGCAGTGGAGCGCCTTCGACCGTGATCCGCACCCGGGTGGTGATCGGCTGCAGCGTCCAGGTGATCTGGGCGGCCAGTTGCTCGCGGTCGGTCGCGTCGGTCAGCGACGAGGCCGTACCGCTCAGGGCGACCGTCGCGACGCCCGACTCGACCGGCACCGACACGTCCACGGTGGTCCCGGGCGGCGCGTTGGAGACGACGCTGTTGCCGAGCCGGGTGGTCGGGCCCTTCAGCAGCTCCTGGATGAGCTGGGTCGCCGCCTGGCCCGAGGGCAGGTTGCGCGGCAGGTAGACCGGATCCGGCACCATCAGGTGCTTGCTCGGGTTGAAGAAGTAGAGGGCGTAGGGGGTCAGCCTGGGCACCAGCTGGTTGCTGCCCAGGAAGACGCCGGGCGGCGGGTTCGCGACCCGCCACTGGTCCCCGACCTTGGTCAGGTCGAAGGCGAAGTCGAGCTGGGTGTCCGACGGGGCCGGCGCCCACGAGCCGCGGGAGTCGATGGTGGCGATCAGCGGCGCCGACAGATGGAACTTCCCGTCGGCCTCCCTGGCGATCCCCGAGCTGGAGGACTGGTCGTAGACCAGGATCTTGGACTCGGGTTTCCACGCGTCGCCGGCCTCCGGGGTCATGTACTCCCGGGCCACGTCGAAGGCGTTCGAGTCCGACATCGCTTCCACGAAGCCGTTGACGAGCTGCTGCTGAGGGGCGTTGGGCCGGGGCGGCCGCGCCTCGACGCCGATACCGCCGAGGCCGGGCGCGGGCGCGTCCTGGCTGCTGTTCCGGATCGGCCCCTTGGTCGGTACGGTCGCGCAACCGGCCACCAGCAGTGCGGTTGCGAGCGCTCCGGCGAGCAGTCTGGCCTTCACGCCTCATCACCACCCGTGAGCTTCTGGTACGGCGCGCCGACATCCACCAGCGACATCTCGGGCACCACTCGTACCGCGTCAGCAGGGCGAGGGGGCAGCGGCGAGCCGGTCAGGGTGACGTCCGGGCGACGCGGCACGGTCAGGCGGAAGTACGCGCCGTCTCCGGGCGATCCCCAGGCGTCCAGTCGGCCGCCGTGCAGCCGGGCGTCCTCCAAGGCGATGGACAGGCCCAGCCCGGTACCACCGGTGGTCCGTGCCCTGGCCGGGTCGGCCCGCCAGAACCGGCTGAACACCATGTCCGCCTCCTCGGCCCGGAAGCCGACACCGTGGTCGCGGACGGCCACCGCAGCGGCGTCGTCGTCGTACGCGGTGCTGATCCGGATCGGCCGGCCTTCGCTGTGCTCGATCGCGTTGCCGATCAGGTTGCGCAGGATCCGCTCGATCCGGCGCGAGTCCACCTGGGCGCGGCACGGCGCGGGCATGTCCAGCTGGACCTCGCAGCCCTTGCGTTCCAGCAGGGTCTCGTGGTTCTCCAGCACCCGGGAGACGATGTCGCGCAGGTCGACGTCCTCCAGGTCGAGGGCGGCGGCACCGGCGTCGAAGCGGCTGATCTCGAGCAGGTCGGCGAGCAGGCCCTCGAACCGGTTGAGCTCTCCTTGCAGCAGCTCGACCGAGCGGCGGGTGATCGGGTCGAAGTCGTCCCGGGTCTCGTGCAGCAGGTCGGCCGCCATCCGGACCGTGGTCAGTGGCGTCCGCAGCTCGTGCGAGACGTCGGAGACGAACCTGCGCTGCAGCCTGGACAGCTCCTCCAGCCGGCGGATCTGTTGCTGCAGGTTACTGGCCATCTTGTTGAAGGAGACCGCCAGGCGGGCCAGGTCGTCGGTACCGCGGACCTGCATCCGCTCCTCGAGCCGGCCGGCCGCCAGCCGCTCAGCGATCCGCCGGGCCATCCGGACCGGGGTCACGACCTGCCGGGTGACCAGCCAGGCGACGGCGCCGAGCAGGATGACCAGTAGCAGCCCGGCGGTGACCAGGGCCCGCTGGACGACGTCGAGCGTCTCCTTCTGCGCAGTGAGCGGAAAGAGGAAGTACACCTCGTACCGCTGGGCACTGGAGCCCTGCACCCGGAGCTGGGAGCCGATTGCCAGGCCTGGCTCGCTGCGGTTGCCCTGGTAGTCGATCCGCATGTACGTGTCGAACAGCTTGGTGTCGTCCTGGGTGACGGACGCCCGCAGCTCGGGCGGGATCGACTCGCTCTTGACCAGACCGGTGCTCCGGATGGCGTTCGAGTCGGCGCTGTCGCTCGGGATCAGCACGACCTCGTACAGGCCCGGGCGGTTGGAGCCGGCGACGAGCAGCGAGAGCTTGTTCTGCAGGGCGCCGGGGTCGGCCGCGTTGATCGAGCTGGTCAGCGACGCGAGCTGCGCGACGGCCTCCTGCTTGGCGCTGTCCCGGCGGGACTCCAGGATGCCGTCGGTGACCTGGCTCATCATCACCCAGCCGACCAGGATCAGCACGATCGTCGACATCAGCAGCGTGCCGGTGACGATCCGGGCCTGGATCGAGCGCCGCCAGACATCTGGCCAGTACCGAGGGTGAGTCCGCCACAGCGGCTGCGGCTGGGCATGCCAGTCGGCCCCGGCGGCGGTGAGCTCGATCTCGGTTCCGCGGGGCTCCGGTTCGGTGGCCGGCTTGTCCCCTTGCGACTGGCCGTCGCGTCCGTACTCGATCAGTCCGCACCAGCCTTGTATCCCACGCCACGGACGGTCACGACGATCTCCGGGTGCTCGGGGTCCTTCTCGATCTTGGAGCGCAGCCGCTGGACGTGCACGTTGACCAGGCGGGTATCAGCCGCGTGCCGGTAGCCCCAGACCTGCTCGAGCAGCACCTCGCGGGTGAACACCTGCCAGGGCTTGGAGGCCAGGCAGACCAGCAGGTCGAACTCCAGCGGGGTGAGCTGGATGGTCTCGCCGCTGCGCTTGACCGAGTGACCGGCCACGTCGATGGTCAGGTCGCCGATGGTCAGCGACTCCGGCCCGGGCTCGTCCATCCGGCGCAGCCGGGCCCTGATCCGGGCCACCAGCTCCTTGGGCTTGAACGGCTTCACCACGTAGTCGTCGGCGCCGGACTCCAGGCCGAGCACCACGTCCACGGTGTCGCTCTTGGCGGTCAGCATCACGATCGGTACGCCGGACTCGGCCCGGATCGCGCGGCAGACGTCGATCCCGTCCATCCCGGGCAGCATCAGGTCGAGCAGCAGCAGGTCGGGCTTGAACTCCCGGAAGGCAGGCACCGCCTTGTCGCCGGTGGCGACCAGATAGGTGTCGTAGCCCTCGTTGCGCAGCACGATGCTGAGCATCTCGGACAACGCCGTGTCGTCATCGACGATGAGGACTCGGCCCCGCATCGTCCGGTTACCTTCTGCCACGCCTGCTCCTTGCCGGTCCGGATGTACTGCGCGTTGTACTGGCGCCCAGCGGACGCCGATCGTACGCACTACGGATAGTGTCCCATTCCCCGGCCAACGCACACGCCGGATCGCCGTGCGGGACGGGACTAATGGGGGTATGGACCCGCCCGGCCTGTGATCATGGTGCACTGCGGGGGTCCGGGACAACCTGGGAGGGGCGGGATGAGCGACGACATCGGGGTCTACGAGAGTTCGGAGTACTCCGAACCGCTGCGGCCGTGGCTGCCCGCCGACCTGCTCGACAACGCCGCCCGGACCATCTCCGAGAACAAGACGATCATGCTGGGCCTCCCGGTGCTGGCGGGGGTCGCGCTGGCCGCAGTACAGGCCGGGCTGACCCAGCTCACCGTGCCCGGCGGGATCAGCGGCTTCTTCAACGCGGACTCCCCCTTCGAGCAGGCCGGCATCGCGATGCTGGTCATGTACGGAGTGGAGCTGATCCTGTTCGCGGTGGTGTCGAGCATGCTGTCGGGCATCATCGCCCTGGCCGCCGTCCGCAGCCAGCTGGCCAACCGGGTCGGCCCACGCGAGCTCCTCCGGCTGGTACGACCGTCCCTGCCGGCTCTGGCTGCCGTGGGGATCGTCCAGTCGCTCTGCTTCGGCGTGATCATCGCCGGCTGGGGGCTGGGCGTCTTCGCGATCGGGGCCGGTACGGACGCGCTGATCTCGTCCGAGGCGGCCGGGCTGGTCGCAGTACTGCTGGTGCTGGTCGGTGGCGTGCTGGTGCTCATCTTCGGGATCCGGCTCGTGCTGGCGGGCACTGTGGTCCTGATGGAGGGCAAGCGTGCGCCGGACATCGGGCTCTACATCCCTGCCAGGGTTGGCGTCTGGGGCTCGCTCAAGCGGTCCTGGCGACTGGTACGCGGCAAGTTCTGGCGGGTGCTCGGCATCCTGCTGTTCGGTGGGCTGGTGGTGAACATCGTCAGCTACGCGCTGCAGTTCGGCATCGGCACGCTGACCGCGACCCTGGGCTCCTGGGCCGACGGCAGTGAGGACAACACGGCCACCATCGTCTCGATCGTGCTGGCCGTCTCTGCGGGGCTCGCGACCATCCTGACCCTGATCGCCAGCCTCGCCTTCATGTCGGCGGTCCAGGCGCTCATCTACCTGGACCTGCGGGTCCGGCGCGAGGGGCTCGACCTGTGGATGCGTCCGGCGCTCAAGTCACCTACCGGGCCGACTCTGTGAGGGCCCTGGTGTTCCTCGAGCCCCCGGTCGACGTCAACCGCGACGACGCCGCGCGGGAGGCCGCGAAGGAGCTGGCCAAGCCCGCCTACGGCCAGGCCGGCGACAACGTCATCTCCCGGATCCTCGACCACATCCTGGAGTGGATCGCCGACCTGCTGCGCAACCTGACCGGCCAGTCCACCGACGGCCGGGCAGGCCTGGCGATGCTGCTCGGGCTGATCGTGCTGGTCGTCATCGTGGTGTTGTGGCGGGCCGGCGTACTGCGGACCACTCGCGGCACCAAGGGCCAGGCGGTCTTCGAGAGCGACCGGCCGCTTGGTGCTTCTGCCTACCGCGCTCAGGCGTTGGAGGAGGCTGGGCGGGGTGACTACGCGGCTGCGGTGCGGAGTCGCTTCCGCGCTTGCGTTGCGGAGCTCACCGAGCGCACTGTGCTGGACGATCGGCCGGGGCGGACGGCGTACGAGGCTGTGGCGGACGCTGGGCGCGTAGTACCGGCTCTGCGGGAGCCACTGCAGCCGGCGGCGCTCGTGTTCACGGAGGTTGTCTACGGCAACCGACCTGGGACACCTGAGCGCTATGCGCTGGTGGTGGCTGCTGATGAGGCCGCCAGGCATGTGTCGACGCGACAGTTGGTGCAGGAATGACTAGCCCTACTACTGCGGTCGGCCGGAGCGGTACCGAGGCCTGGCGGGCGTTGCGAGTGCCCCTGCTGGTCACCGGGCTCGTCGTGCTCGGCCTTCTAGTACTGCTCATTGCAGGGGCTGCCCGGACCTCTGGACCGTTCAGCCCGGACTCTGCCGATCCGGCGGGCGCTAAAGCCCTTGCTGCGTTGCTGAAGAACCACCAGGTCGACGTGACCGGCACGACGGCCTACCAGGACGCCGTCGACGGCAGCGCGGACAAGACGCTGCTGATCGCGCCCGGCGGCTCCTTGAGTCGCTCGGACTGGCAGGACATCGCCATGGCCGGCTGGGGCCATGTGGTGCTCATCCGGCCGGGCACTAGGGCCCTGGAGCTGATCGCCCCGGGCGTACAGAATGCGAGCTCGACACTGCCCGAGGACAGCCGCGCCCCCGACTGCGACCTCCCCGCCGCCATCAAAGCCGGTAGCGCGACCGTCAGCGGCGCCTCGTACTCCGCGCCCGACTCGGCCATCACCTGCTACGGCGACGGCATCAACCACACGCTCGTCCGGCTCGAGACCGGCGGCAAGATCGTCGATGTCGTCGGCTCACCGCAGACGTTCACCAACGAGATGCTGGCCGAGGACGGCAACGCGGCCCTCGCGCTGAACCTGATCGGCACCACCTCCGAGGTGGTCTGGTACCTGCCGCAGTACGAGAACGACGGCTACGACTACGGCGATGACGACGACAGCGACGGGCCGCCACTGGTTCCGCCGGACGTCCGATACATCGCCTGGGCACTGGCGTTCGCGGCCTTCGTGGTGGCCATCTGGCGTGGGCGACGGCTCGGACCCGTAGTACCGGAGCCACTGCCGGTCATCGTGCATGCAGCGGAGACCACTGAGGGCAGGGCCCGCCTCTACCGGCGCTCGCGGGCTAGGGATCGTGCTGCGGCTGCCCTGCGCGAGTCGGCGCTCGGCAAGCTCCATACTGCGCACGGCATCCCGCGCAGGGCCGAGCCGACCGCAGTGGTGGCCGCGATCGCCGCCCGGACGGGCAGGGATCCGGCGATGCTCTACGAACTGCTCTATGGTCAACCACCACTCGACGATGCCGCCCTGATGTTCTTGTCCCATGAGCTAGACCTGCTGACGCTGGAGGTACGACACCCGTGACGACCGCTATCGAGGTCACCCCCGAACGGGCCAGGCAGGCTCTGGTCGAGCTGCGGAACGAGATCGGCAAGGCGGTGGTCGGCCAAGAGACGGCTGTCACCGCGCTGGTCCTCGCCCTGCTCTGCCGCGGCCACGTCCTGCTGGAAGGAGTCCCCGGTACGGCGAAGACGCTGATGGTGCGGGCGCTGTCGATGGCGATGCGGCTGGAGACCAAGCGGGTCCAGTTCACTCCCGACCTGATGCCCGGCGACGTCACCGGGTCGCTCGTGTACGACGCGAAGACCAGCGAGTTCGAGTTCCGCAAGGGGCCGGTGTTCACCAACATCCTGCTCGCGGACGAGATCAACCGGACGCCACCGAAGACGCAGGCCGCACTGCTCGAGGCGATGGAGGAGCGGCAGGTCACCGTCGACGGCGAGCCTCGGCTGCTGCCGGTTCCGTTCGTCGTTGCCGCGACGCAGAACCCGATCGAGTACGAGGGCACTTATCCGTTGCCCGAGGCGCAGTTGGACCGGTTCCTGTTGAAGGTGACGCTGGACATTCCGCCGCGTGATGCGGAGATCGCGGTGCTGGCTCGGCATGCTGCCGGTTTCGACCCGCGCGACCTTAAGGCGGCAGGGCTACGTCCGGTGGCTGGGCCGGAGGACTTGCTGGCTGGGCAGGCGGCGGTGCGGCGGGTCGCGGTACGGGAGGACGTACTGGCTTATGTGGTCGACCTGTGTCGGGCCACTCGGCAGTCGCCGTCGCTGCAGCTCGGGGTGTCGCCTCGTGGGGCTACTGCGCTGCTTGCGGTCGCTCGGGCGTGGGCCTGGTTGTCCGGGCGCGACTACGTGATCCCTGATGACGTGAAGGCCATGGCACGTCCTTGCCTGCGGCATCGGGTGCAGATCCGGCCTGAGGCCGAGCTGGAAGGTGTCACGGCGGACGCAGTACTGGAGAGTGTGCTGGCCACGGTGCCAGTGCCACGCTGATGGTTCTCACTGGCCGGGCCGGCGTACTGGCCGCGGCGGGGGTGCTCTTCGTCGCCGTGCTCATGCCCAGGTGGGCTGGGGTCGGCTTGGTGGTCGCTGTCGTGCTGGTGGTGTGCGTGGTCGACCTGCTGCTGGCTGGGTCGCCTCGGCGGCTGCAGTTGAGTCGGGAGGGCGATACAGCGGTGCGGCTGGGTCAGCCGGCTTCGGTGACGTTGCTGGTGGCGAATCCCGGGCGGCGGGTCAAGGGGCTGCTGCGTGATGCCTGGCCGCCTTCGGCCGGAGTACAGGACCCGCCACACAAGCTGGACCTGCCTGGCGGTGAGCGGCGACGGTTGACGACGCATCTGGTGCCTACCAGGCGTGGGGACCGGCATGCGGATCGTGTGACCGTGCGGTCGATCGGGCCGCTCGGGTTTGCTGGACGGCAGGGGGCGCACAAGGTGCCGTGGACGGTGCGGGCGCTACCGCCGTTCAACAGCCGCAAGCACCTGCCGTCGCGGCTTGCCCGGCTGCGGGAGCTCGATGGCCGAACTGCCTTGCTGGTAAGGGGTCAGGGGACCGAGTTCGACTCATTGCGGGACTATGTGCCGGGTGATGACGTCCGTAGCATCGACTGGCGGGCGACGGCTCGCCGCAGTTCCGTAGTACTGCGCACCTGGCGCCCCGAGCGCGACCGCCAGGTCGCCATCGTCATCGACTCCGGCCGGATGTCCGCCGGCCGCGTAGGCGACGCACCCCGCCTGGACCACGCCATGGACGCCGCCCTCCTGCTGGCCGCCCTGGCCACCCGCGCCGGCGACCGAGTCTCCTTGCTGGCCTGCGATTCCGAGGTCCGGGCCGACGTCCGCCGCCCCGCTCCCCAAGACGTCCTACCGTCCTTCGTCAACGCCCTGGCCAACGTAGACGCCCAACTAGTCCAAACCGACTTCCGGGTAGTCGTCTCCCAAGTCCTGGAACGCCTAGGCCAACGCTCCCTGGTAGTCCTCCTGACAGGGCTCGACCCAGCCGTAATCGAGGAGTCCCTCCTCCCCGTCATCGGCCCCCTACTACGCCGCCACGTAGTAGTCCTAGCCTCAGTAGCCGACCCCCGCCTGACGGAGATGGAGTCCACCCTCTCCGACATGATCGAAATCTACGGCGCCGCCTCAGCCGCCCGCACCCGCCTGGACCGAGAACGAGTCACCGCCGTCCTCACCCGAGCCGGCGCCACAGTCGTAGACGCCAACCCAGACCAAATAGCCCCCGCCCTAGCCGACACCTACCTGGCATTGAAAAAAGCCGGCCGCCTCTAACCCAGTCCTCCCCCACGCGCCCCGCTACGCCCGCTCCTCCGTCGCGAGCTACGCCGGTCGCTCCCACCCGCCCGTGGGGCGCGTGCTGCCGCCCGCTTGCTCGACAGCACTGTGCCGTCGCTGTCTCCGCGAACGCGAAACGATCCGTACCCGGGGCACTCACGCTGCCGCGGCCCGGTAGCCCCTCACGCGTGATGCTCAAGCCCGGACTGACGAGGACCTGCGACTCAGCCCTAGCCGCCCGGACCGCCTGGCCGTCGCGTCTAGTCTTCGGGCTCGATGGCAGCAAGCAACTCATGCATGGTCGACGAGGGGTTGTCGTCCGGAAAGGTTGTCTGGTCCCGTCGATGACGGTCGACGAGCGCCGCAGCACGCTTCGCGGCATCACGCCGCAATGGCAGGTATTTCGCGCCGTCGATCCGTTTACCCGTCCTGCCGTCCAGTCTTCTGCTCAGGCTTTCAGCCGCCCGGTTGTCGAGGAACGCCGTCTGATCCTGGAAGTGCAGAATCAGCCACAACTCGAAACAGAGGTTCGACACGGCCACCTTGATTCCGTTCGCCGCTGCGATCCGGAGCACTCGGTCGAGATGCGGATGGTGGCGTGGCCACTGACATCGAAGACGCACCAGCACTCGTCGATCTCGGGATCGGACTTCAGCCGCTCCGCTGCCCGCTCGACCAGGGTCATCGGCACACCTTGTCCAGGATCGATCTCGATCTTGATCGCGACGTTGCGCTGCACGTGCGGTAGGCGCTTCACGGCGTTGATGTAGTCGGGCTCGGATGCCCCGCCCTCGCAGAAGATCAAGACCGTCTTGCGTTCCGTCCGTGTCGCCGTACGTCGTCGTAGGTCCTTACCTCGCCTACGCGGCGCCATCAGCCGATCAGCCCCAGGACTCGCAGCAGGTCGGTACGATCTGTGTCGGGAAGCGCGCCGAAACGGCCGTGGAGATACGCCTTCTCCAGATTCACCGATGTTCGGACCCGCTCGCCGGCGAACTCGGCCAAGGCGCCCAACCGGCTGGCCCCACTGGCCGACTTCTCCGTCAGCCAGACCTCGTCCCGGTTGAGGTGATTGAGCAGGCTCGTGTCGTGGCTGGTGAAGATCAGTTGGCCGTTCCTGGGGTTCGTCGCACGGTCCTGGAAGAGACGGATCAGCTCGCCGGACAGCGTTGGGTGGAGGCTCGCATCAAGTTCGTCGATGAGCAGGACGGAGCCGCTCTTCAACGCGGCCAACACCGGACCGATCAGCCGGAACCAAGTCCGGGTGCCCTCGGATTCGGCAGAGAAGTCGAGCGGCACGGCGCCGCCCGCCGTTCGATGAGTCAAACGGAGCCGGCGGATACGCGCTCCGCCGACCGAGTCGTCGAGATCGTCGACAACGACATCTTCGATCCCCAGATCGGCCAGCCTGAGCATGGCCAGTGCCTGCGCGCGATCAGATCGCGAGGAATCATCAGACTCCTCGAGATCGAACAAGGCATCCTGGCTCTGCTCGGTCTCGTGTTCGAACAGGCTCCGCGTCGGTCTCCGATCGATCGGCCGACGACGGTCGTGAGTCTTGAGGCCCAGCGTCTGGGTTCGCAGCAGGTTGTTGGCGAAACCGGAGACAAGCGGCTCGTCGAATCGCCTGGCGGCGGACAACGCGAGAGTCCGGTCGGTCAGCAGTTCACGGGTCCCCGAGAGGCTTCCCAGTCCACGTTGGAGCTTGAGTTCGGCTCCGTCACGCTCGAAGATCCGGCGACGCTTCTTCTCCGGATAATGGAAGAGCCCTTCGTAGGACACGGCATGCCGATCCAACTCGAGGACGTACTCGAAACGGACGCCGTCGATCACCGATTCGACGGTGAATCCGGACGGCTCCTCGGCCCCTCCGGCGAAGGCGAAGGGCTCGACCGGGATGGTGTGGTCCCAGGTACGCAGCGACAGCTGAACCGCATCCCGCAGCCAGTTGAAGGCAGCGATGATGTTGGACTTCCCGGACGCGTTCGGACCGAAGATCGCCGCGACGTGCAGCAGGCTCTCGCCCAGATTTGCGACCTCGGTGGCCTCCGGACGCCCCGCATCGACGGCGACCATGGACAGCTCCACCGACTCATGGACAGAGCGGAAGTTCGAGACTTCGAAACGAATCAGCATGGCTTCCTAACGTCGACGACGCAATCATACCGCCAATCTCGTCAGAAGTTGACAGAATTGGCCGTCTACCGATAGCCGTCTCGCCTTCAGATGGCCGATTCGCCCTACGCGCTGACGCGGCTGACTTCACACTTTTGGTAGTCGGCCCGTGCGGCTGCGATGGCGGGGCCGTGGGTTTCGGTCCAGAGAGCTATTTGGTGGATGGCTGTGTTTAGGTCGGTACCGGCGGCGGTCAGGGAGTAGTCGACCTGGGGTGGGACTGTTGGGTGGACGGTTCTGGTGATCAGGCCGTTGCGTTCCAGGGTGCGGAGGCTGGAGCTGAGCATGCGTTGGGTTACCGGGGTGAGGATGCGGCGGAGTTCGTTGAAGCGGACGGGGCCGTTGCGGAGTTCGAAGAGGACCTGGATGGACCATTTCTCGCCGATCATCGCCATCGTGGATCAGGTTGGTTCCATGAGCTTTCCCTGGTCTGAGCTTCCGCATGACGATCCCGAGTGGTTCAAGCGTGGCGCGCTGTACGTGCCGTCCGGTGAAGGGCATACGGTCTGGGCGGCCGGTGATGTGTACACGATCAAGGCGCGCGCATCCCAGACGCACAGCGGCTTCGGGTTCATCGAGGCGACCGTACCGGCTGGTGGCGGGCCGCCGCCGCATGCGCATCCGAACGAGGCGGCCTCGAGTCGGTGATCGGGGACCACGTACTCCCCGCCGTCCCGGGGCAAGAGGTCCCGCCGCTCGACGACGTCCTGCTGGCCCGTTTCGCGCTGATGAACGAACTCAGCCAAACGATTGCCCTCCCTGACCCTCCAGAGCGGCCGTAGCTACAGCAGGTGGCAGGCGGCCTGTGGTTCGGCGGTGGCCGGCAGGACCGGGAGCTGGTCGGTACGGCACTTGTCGGCGATGGGGTTGCCGGCGGCGACGATCTGGCAGCGGGGGTGGAAGCGGCAGCCGCCGGGGATGCGGGTGGGGTCGGGCGGTTCGCCGGTCAGGACGATGCGGGACGGGGACTCGGGTAGTACCGAGAGCAGGGCCTGGGTGTAGGGGTGTTGGGGGGACTTCAGGATCTGTTCGGTGGGGCCGGATTCGACGATGCGGCCGAGGTACATGACGGCGACCCGGTCGGCGATGTTCCACGCCAGGCCGAGGTCGTGGGTGACGACGAGGGCGGACAGGCCGAGCTCGTCGCGGAGGTGGAGCAGGAGGGCCAGGATCTCGCCGCGGACGGAGGCGTCGAGGGAGGCGACCGGCTCGTCGGCGATCAGGACCTTCGGGTTGAGGGCGAGAGCGCCGGCGATGACGACTCGTTGGCGTTGGCCGCCGGAGAGTTCGTGGGGGTAGCGGAGGAAGAAGCGCTCAGGCGGGCGCAGGCCTGCCCGCGACAACGCCTCGGCGACGACCTTCTCCTCGTCCGGCAGGCCGTGGATTCGGGGGCCTTCGGCAACGGCCTCGTAGACCGTCTGGCGTGGGTTGAGTGAGCCCATCGGGTCCTGCAGGACCAGTTGGACCTGGCGGCGGTACGCCTTGAGGGCCTTGGCTCGATAGGACAGCGGCGTACCGTCGTACGAGACCGTGCCCGAGCTCGGCCGTTCGAGGCCGAGCAGCGTGCGGGCGAGCGTCGTCTTGCCACAGCCGGACTCGCCGACCAGCGCCACGATCTCACCAGCGCCGACGGCCAAGTTGACGCCG
The DNA here is from genome assembly GCF_040681515.1 of Kribbella sp. NPDC051718. Lineage (NCBI taxonomy): Bacteria > Bacillati > Actinomycetota > Actinomycetes > Propionibacteriales > Kribbellaceae > Kribbella > Kribbella sp. NPDC051718. Next base: position 153,879 of record NZ_JBFAYZ010000004.1, read on the forward strand.
TCCACGGCACGGGCCGCGCGCCTGCCACGAGAGGCGAACGAGACCTCCAAAGCGGTTGCCTCTAGCAAGATTCCTCCAGCACCAGGACACAGGCCGCCGTACGCCGATCGCCCGCCGGCCGCAGTTCGACGTCGACCGAAGAGCACGACTCCAGCGCCACCGGGCAGCGCGGATGGAACACGCACCCCGACGGCAACTGCTGCGGATCGGGCGGATCGCCCCCGAGACCGCGAGGCGCCAGCCGCGACGCGGGATCACCGACGGTCGGAAACGCAGCCGCCAGCGCCTGACTGTACGGATGCCGGAAAACACCATCCGCAGGACCGGTCTCGACCAGTCGCCCGGCGTACATGACGGCCAACCGGTCGCAGGTGTCAGCCAGTACGGACAGGTCGTGCGAGATCATCAGCAGCGAGATCCCCTGCGAGGCGATCAGCGACTTGATCAGCGTCAGCACCTGCGCCTGCACCATCAGGTCGAGCGCGGTGGTCGGCTCGTCCGCGATGATCAACTGCGGCTCACACGCCAGCGCCATCGCGATCATCACCCGCTGCCGTTGACCGCCGGACAGCTCGTGCGGATAACTGCGCGCTCTCCAGGCCGGCAACCCCACCTGGCCAAGCAGTTCGACCACACGCGCGCGGGCCTGATCCAAAGAGCAGATCTTGTGCACCAGCAAAGGCTCCGCGATCTGATCGCCGATCCGCTGCACCGGATTCAACCCATGCTGCGCCCCTTGGAAGACGATCGACGCCTCGGCCCAGCGAACCGCCCGCAACCGTCCCCACTTCATCGCCAGCACGTCCTCGCCACCGAGCATGATCCGCCCGGACGTCCGGGCATCACGCGGCAGCAACCGCAGCAAGGCCATCGCCAGCGTCGACTTCCCCGACCCCGACTCGCCCACCACGCCGAGCGCCTCGCCGGCCTCCAGCGACAACGACACACCCCGTACTGCGGGCACGTCCCCCGACGCGATCCGGTACGTCACCGACAACGAGTCCAACTCGAGCAGACTCATCAGGCGGCCCTCCGCAGTCGCGGGTTCAGTACGGTTTCCAGTGCCCGCCCGCACAGCGTGAAGGCCATCACCACGATCACGATGCACAAGCCCGGTACGAGGATGTACCACCACGCACCCGACGTCGCCGCGCCCCAGTCATACGACCCACGCAGCATCGTCCCCCAAGACGTCTTGTTCGCACTGACCCCGAGGAACGCGAGCGTCGACTCCGTGACGATCGCGCTGGCCACCTCCAGCGTCGTACTGGCCAACAGCAACGGTGCGACGTTCGGCAGCACGTGCCGCGTGGTGATGTGCCAGTGCCCGCCGCCCAAGGCCTGCGAGCGTTCGATGTACGGCCGTGCCTCCACCGCCAGCGTCTGCGCGCGAATCAGCCGGGCCGTCGACGGCCAGGACGTCACACCGATCGCCGCGATGATCGTCACCGTGCTGCCACCCAGAATCGCCGCCAGCACCAGCGCCGTCACCAACGACGGCAGCACCAGGAACCAGTCCGTGATCCGCATGACGATCGCACCGATCCAGCCGCGGAAATGCCCGGCCGCGATCCCGAGCACGGTGCCGATCACCATGCTCAGTAGCGCAGCGAGGAACCCGATCAGCAACGACGTCCGCGATCCCCACCAGATCATCAGCAGTACAGACCGCCCTGACTCGTCCGTACCCAACGGATCGGCCCAGCTCGGTGGCGCGAGCTTCTCGCGCGTGCCACTGACGACGTTGGTCACCCCCGCGTCGATGAACAGCGGCGCGATCACCGCCAGCAGCACGGCGAGCAGCAGGATCGCCAACCCGATCACGCCTGCGCGGTGACCACGGAAGTCGCTCCAGAACCTTTGCAAGGAACGGCGCCGTCGCGTCCAAGTGATGCTCATGCGGACCTCACCCGAGGGTCGAGCAGGTGGTACACGACATCGGCGAGCGTGTTCATCAGGATCACCGACACCGTGATCAGCAGGAACGTGCCCTGCATCAACGTGAAGTCAGGCACCCGGATCGCCTCGTAGAACAACTGCCCCAATCCCGGCCAGCTGAAGATCGCCTCGACCGTCACCGCTCCACCGACCACGAACCCGATCCGCATGAACACCAGCGTCACCGTCGGCAACAGAGCATTCGGTACTGCGTGCCGCCGCCGGATCTCGTCATCCCGCAATCCCTTCGCGCGGGCCGTCGTCACGTAGTCCTGCCCGACCTCGTCGAGCACCGACGACCGCATCACCAGCAGGTACTGCGCGTAGACGACCGCCACCATCGTCAAGCACGGCAAAACCATGTGCTTGGCCACATCCAGCACGTACCCGAACCCGTCCGGCGCATCGACACTCTCGATCCCCCGCGTCGGGAAGATGCCCGGAATCGGCCCGATCCCGGCGGCGAACACCATCAGCAGCAGGAGTCCGAGCCAGAACGTCGGTACCGACCACAGCACCAGCGACACCCCGGTCGAGAACTTGTCGAACCGGCTGCCCGGCTTCCAGCCGGCGCGCGCTCCCTGCCAGATGCCGAGGCTGACGGCCATCACCAGGGCGGTACCGGTGAGCAGGAGGGTGGAGCCGATGCGCTCGCCGATCAGGTCCAGTACGGGGCGCTTGTACTCGTACGACGTACCGAGGTCGAAATGCACCGTCTGGTTGACGAAATGGACGAACTGCTCAGCCAGCGACTTGTCCAGCCCGAGCCGGTGCCGCTCCAGATCCAGCTGCTCCGGCGTCATGTTCCGCCCCTGCGCCAACGCCCGCACCGGATCCCCCGGCAACAACCTGAACGCGAAGAACGTCGCCACGATCACCATCGCGATACTCAGCAACGCCCCACCGACCTTGGCCAAGGCGTACCGGAGCAACCCCCGGCGGGCGGGCTGCTCGTCGATCGCCTCGGCCGCCGGCGGTGCGATCGTCATTCGCGGTCGTCCGCCACGGTTTTGCGGCGGCGGGTGAGGAAGAAGCCGCCTCCGAGCAGGACCACGACGGCTGCGGCCGCGGCGGCGATCACGCCGGTGTTGGAGCCGCCTTCGTCGGTACCGGCGTCCTTCGTGACGGCCTGCAGCGTGTAGAACGGCCAGTAGCCGCTGCCGCCGTACAGGATGCCCTTGTCCTCGGGAATCGGCGTGATCGAGGCGATCCGGTCCTTGCGGTAGCCCTCGAGGTCGTTCGGGTAGTACAGCGCGATCACCGGAGCGTCCGTGTAGAGCCGCTCTTCCATCTTCTTGATGATGTCGGCGCGCTTGGGCCGGTCGAGTTCCTTCAACTGCTGCTGGTACAGCGCCTCGTACTGCGGGTCGCAGTAGAACGACTCGGTACCGCCGCCCTCACCCGACGCCGTCGGCCGCCGGCTGCACAGGTGCGTCGCGAGCACCTCCTCCGGATCCGGGTTCACCGACCAGCCGCTGATCGCGATGTCGAACAGCGCCGTCGTCCCGGTCTCCTCGGTGAACTTGCTGGAGTCGAGCCGCTTGGTGGTCAGCGTGATGCCGAGCTCCTTGAACCACCCGGTCAGGTACTCCGCGAGCTTCTCCTCGATCGGCGTATCGGTGTGGATGCTGAACCGGAACTGCAGCTTGCGCGACCCGTCCGGCATCGTCCGGACCCCGTCGGCGCCCTTCTTGTACCCGGCCTCGTCAAGGATCTGGTTCGCCTTCGCAAGATCGAAACTGACCTTCTCAGCGCCCGACGCCTGCCAGAAGAAGTCCTTGTACATCGGCGGGATGATCGATCCGTCGGCCGGCACCGCCAGCCCGTTCTGCACCTCGGCGACCAGCTTCTGCTTGTCGATCGCGTAGTGCAGCGCCTCCCGCACCTTCGGGTCCTTCAGCGCCGGATGCCCGTCACCGATCGGCTTGTCGTCGCTGGTCGTCGCGCCGTGGTTGATCTGCAGGTACGTCGCCCGCCGGCCCTGCTCGTTCCACTGGACGATGTTGCTGTCGCCCTTGAGCGCATCGAAGTCCGGCGGCGCGAGCCGGCCGATCAGGTCGATGTCGCCCTTCTTCAGCCCCACGATCGCGGCCGCCGGGTTGTCGTAGAAGATCACCTGCAGCTCGTCGATCTTCGGCGCGCCCCGCCAGTAGTCCGGGTTCGCCCTGAGCTTCACGTACTGGTCCTTCTTCTGCTCCACCGCGATGTACGGCCCGCTCGTCACCGCCGGGAAGTCGGTCGCCTCGTACTTCGAGATGTCGGCGACCTTCTCCCAGACGTGCTTGGGCATGATCGGCACCGGGTTGTCGAGCATCGACGCCTGCGGGGCCTTGAGCTTGATCGTCAACTCCTGGCCGCTGGCCGTGACGCTGGCGAAGTTCTCCACCGCCGGGCCGTTCGCGGTCTTGGCGCCGTCGTCGGTGATCATCTTGTTGAACGTCCAGGCCGCGTCGTCCGCGGTGATCGGCTGGCCGTCGGACCACTTCGCCTGGCGGATCTTGAACGTCCAGGTCAGACCGTCGGGCGAGGTCGTCCACGACTCGGCCAGGTCGGGGCTGGGCTGCAGGGTCTTGGCGTCGGGCACGGTCAGGAACCCGTACATCCAGCGGTGGATCGACGACGAGACCAGCCGGACGGCCAGGAACGGATTCAGCGAGTCCACCGACTGGGTGGCCCCGACCCTGATCACCTTGGGCGCCACCGGGTCAGCTCGAGGAACCGCCTGAGCGGTCACTCCTGGTAGTCCTCCGAGCGCCAGCATCCCCATCGCCGCCGCCGCGCCGATCCATCTCCGCATCCGCCCCACGCACCTTCCGCCCTGGTGGTTTAGGGAGAAAACCACACCATCCGGCTACCATTCGTCAATGATTGACGTAGTTTTGTCACAGTATCGTTGCGCCGGGTCATGGAACTGGGTTCCATAAAATCCCGCGGAGGGATCTGTTGAGCGGTAAGCGTTTGCCTTATGGTGAGCGGGCGTACGCGGACAGTTAACGCCCCGAACTATCCGATGAGGTAACACGATGAAGCAACGCTTTCGCGCGCTCAGCGCGGCCGCCGCAGTGGCCGCCGTCCTGACGCTCGCCGCCCCCAGCGCCTTCGCCGAGGTCGAGCCCGGTGGCTGGACCTCCTACTCCCCGTCCTTCTCCGAACAGGAACGCGGCTGCGGCCAGATCAACGGCCTGACCTTCCAGCTGACCTGCTCCACCGGCAGCGGCGACCAGCGCGCCGAGCGCCGGTACGCCACCTACTCCAGCGGCAGCCGCCAGTTCGAGGGGTACTTCAAGATCACCTCGATGTCCGGCGGCACCCGGATCAGCCTCAAGCAGACCTTCAACGAGAGCGCGGCCGGGCCGTACTTCATGCTCGCGGTGGAGAGCGGCGGCCGGCTCTACCGGGTCGGCGCCGGCACCGTCGCGAACGGCGCCACGGTCGGTACGACGGTCCGGGTGAACACCGTGCATGTCGTCGGCAGCACGCACAAGACCTACATCAACGGCTCCCTGAAGCAGACCATCTCCAGCCCCCGTGGCAGCTTCTACGACAAGTTCGGCTCGTACCGCACCGACAGCGGCAAAGGCCCGATCACGGTCCAGTGGAGCGGCGTCAACTTCTGGCGGAAGTAGGTCCTGTTGATCCGTCTCGCCACAGCGGTGGCACTGCTGGCCGTGCTGACCGGTTGCGCATCCGAAGCAACCGGCCAGCCGGCCGCCCCAGAACTTACTGCAACCCTCGACACCCCGACCGACATCACCCTGTCCTGGTCGGGCGCCCCGGCCGAATCCACCAGCACCATCGTCGAGTTCGCCACCGAGCCCGAGGGCCGCTACACCATCCTCGACTTCGTGAGCGGCAACCAGTACAAGCATCCCGACCTGATCCCGAAGACCCCCTTCTACTACCGCGTCACCCCGGTCCTCGGCCCCGCCTCAGCGTCCGTCGACATCAAGTTGCCCGCAGCAACAATCTCCCAGGCCGCCGGCGCGACCGCCGCACCAGGCTCCGTCCGAACAGGCGCCGGTACGCCGACCGAGGTCGCCGCCCAGTCCATCGGCACCGACGGCGTCCGGGTCACCTGGACGGACAACGCCACCGACGAGGACGGCTACCTCCTCGAGATCAAGCCGAAAAACCGAAGCGAGTACCGGGTAGCCGGCTTCATCGACCCCGACTCCACCGTCACCGACCTGACCACCCTCCCGGCCGAACGCATCGCGTCGTACCGGATCCGCGCCTTCTACCGAGGCACGCCATCCAACCTCGCCCACCAGACCACCGGCGCCGACTGAGCATCACTCGAAGGAGTGACGCCTGGCGCCCCCTGGGCGTCACAGAATGTAGAGGTGAGTGCCCAGACCAGTAGCATCCGCCTGCTCCCCGCGCGAGCGCTGCCGACCGCCCCGGTCGCCGGGCTGCTGGTCGCGGCGCTCGGCGTCTGCGCCATGGTGGCCGACATCTTCCTGATCGGCGGCACGGAACGCTGGCATTTCGTCGACCCTTGGATTGCCCTGGGCATCATTCTCGCGCCGGCCACCCTGGTCTTCCGGGAGAGCCGCCCGCTGATCCCCTGCGTCGCGCTCACCGTCGCGATCACGCTGGCCTATCTCCCGACGAACACCCAGCCGGTACTGCTGGTATGCCTGGCCGTAGCCCTTTTCTCGGCGGCCCGCTCCCAGCAATCGCCCATCCGCTGGGCGGCGCCGGTGATCGTCTTCCTGCCGCTGGTGGTCACCACCACCATCTGGCCGAAGGTGGTCGACCTCGTCTACTGCCGCCCGGACACACCGACCTGGCTCTTCCCGAACTACGCGAGGATCGCGGCCTCGGACTACACCGAGCACGACACGATCCAGCACTGGCCGGTGGCCTTGTCGCTGGTACTGGCCGCCAGCTGGCTGTCCGGCTACCTGCTGCGCTCGGTCGATCTCCGGTCCCGGTTGGCTCCGTTGATCGACGACGTCGTACGGGTCGAGAATCCAGGCAATCCCTGGCGGTTCGACGGGCTGCTCGCCGCCGCCTTCGCTCTCCTGCAACTGTGGGACCACTCGCAGATCGAGGGCGAGTACAAAGTGGGGATCCGCGGGGCGCTGACCGCCCTTCTGCTGCTTGCACCGCTGTCGCTCGTCCTGCGCCGGCGACTGCCGGTCGTACCGTGCGTCGTGCTCGGCGTGGCCGCGACGGCCGGGTACGCCACCGGCCAAACCCCCTGGGCTCTGATCGTCGCGCTGGCGGTGGCGCTGTACTCGGCCGCGGCCTGGCGCAGGCCCGCCTACTCCGCGGCGTTGGCCGGCGGCGTACTGGCAGCCATGTATGTGGCCAGCAGGGGGCTCGGCGACCATGCGCTGGTCAAGATCGTGTATGCAAACCAGCAGTTGGCAGCTATGTACATGTTCCCGGGAGCGGACAATGAGCTCGAGCTACTGCGGTCCGGGTTCGAGCGGGTCTGGCCGCTCTCGTACTCCGTCGCCCTGGTCGCGCCCTGGTGCCTCGGGCTGCTGGTGCGGACCGTACGCCGGAGCCAGCAGACCTCGGTCCGCGAAGCGCAACTGCTCAAGCGCAACCAGGAGCACGAGCAGAGCCAGGTACTGCTGGAGGAACGAGCGCAGATCGCGCGGGACCTGCACGACGTGGTCGCACACCACGTCAACCTGATGGTCATCCAGGCAGAGGCTCACAAGACGGACGAGACCGTAGAGGGCTTCCAGCGGATCGGCGACACCGGCCGGCGCGCGCTGACCGAGCTCGACCGGATGTTGTGGGCGCTGCGGGGCGAACCCGGCTCGCCGGTTCAGGCGCCGACGCCCGGGCTCGGCCAGCTCCCCACGTTGCTCGAAGGCCTCGCCGAGCAGGGAATCCCGGTCGAGCTCGAGATCAGCGGAGACCCGGCCGGGCTGTCCGACGGGCTGCAACTGACGATCTACCGGCTGGCACAGGAAGCACTCACCAACGTCGCGAAACACTCGGGGGCGAAGACGGCCCGGCTGCTCGTCGACGTCGGGGCGAACGCGGTCACGATCGAGATCGGCGACGACGGATCCGGCTTCGACGTCGCAGCGGCCTCCGTCGGGAACCGGCACGGCCTGGCCGGGATGACCGAACGAGTCCGGATCCACCACGGCACGCTCGAGATCACGTCCTCGCCTGGCGACGGTACGACGATCAGGGCCACGCTCCCGCGCTAGTGCCTGGCGTTGCGGGACCAGACGAAGCAGTAGACGCCGAAGCAGGCGATGCCGAGGGCCATCAGGGTCAGCAGGACTGAGCCGAACGGCTGGTCCTTGATGGTGCGCAGGGCGGTGTCGAGACCGCCGGCCTTCTTCGAGTCGTAGTTGATCGAGGCGTAGGCGAACAGGCCGCCGACGATCAGGAAGGCGATTCCCTTGGCCGCGTAGCCGACCCGGCCGAGCAGGATGGTCGACTCCGAGGCACCACCGGTCAGGTCCTCGGTGAACTTCTTCGTCCAGGCCTTGTACAGCTGGCGGATACCGACACCGATGATGACCAGACCGATGATCACGACCAGCACCCGGCCGGGGCCGTTCTGCATCAGCTTCGCGGTCATGCCGCTCGACTGACTGGTACCGGACTTGCCGGACCCCATCGCCACCTTGGCCGCGCTGATCGACAGCGCGAGGTAGACGACGCCGCGGCCGATCGACGAGACCTTCTTCTCGGTGTCGAGATGACCGTATGCCAGTTCGAGAATCTTCCAGATGACCAGCGCGAGCAGGCCGACGGCCACCACCCAGAGCAGCACGTCGCCGAAGGACTTGCTCGCCAGCTCCTGGAGGGCGCCCTGCTGGTCGGCCTCACCCGAGCTCTTGCCCCAGGCGAGTTGCAGGGAGATCCACGCGATCAACAGGTGGACCACGCCATAGGCGATCAGGCCGACGGTGATCGCGACGGCGTACAGACGACTGTTCTGGGCTTGCTGGGCGGTCCTCATAGAGCACCCTGTACCCGCCCGGAAACGCAGGTCAGACGGACAGCGGTGCGCTCGCCTCGCGCTCAGACAGCTCGACGTCGCCGTACTCGCCGGATCTCGCGGCCCGCCGGCCGAGCGTCCAGACGTAGACGAAGAAGCCGATCTCGACCAGTACGCCGATGCCGACCCGGACCGCGGTCGGTAGGTGCGACGGAGTGACGAACGCTTCAATCAAACCAGTGATCAACAGGATGACCGCGAGCCCGATCGCCATCCCGACGGTGGCCCGTCCGGTCTGGGCGAGCGCATGCATCCTGGTGCGCGGGCCGGGCGCGATCCACGACCAGCCGAGCCGCAATCCGGCCGCCGCCGCGACGAAAACGGCCGTCAGCTCGAGCAGACCGTGTGGCGTGATCAGTCCGAAGAACACGTTCGCCCGGTCGTGGCCGATCATCACCCCGGCGTTGATGCCGAGGTTCATCGCGTTGCTCCAGAGCACGAACATCGTCGGCACCAGCAGTACGCCGATCGCGAGTACTGCGGCCGATACCGTCGCGTTGTTGATCCAGACCCGCAGGGCGAAGTCCTGGGCCGGGTTCTCGGAGTAGTAGTTGGCGAAGTCCTCGTCGACGAGCTGCTGGATCTGTGCCGGAGTGGTCACCGAGTCGAGCACCTCTGGGTGCGCGATGATCCGCCACGCCATCCAGGCGGCCACCAGATAGAACAGCAGGCCGATGGTGAGCCACCAGCGGCGGGACGTGTAGAGGGCTGCGGGGAAGCTCACCAGGAAGTACCGGGAGATGTCGCGCCAGACAGGTGCCTGTGCACCCGTCACTGCGCCTCTCGCGTCGCCGATCAGCCCGGAGAGTCGCCCGATCGTCACTGGGTCGGCTCCACTCGCCCGGAGCGCCGAGAGGTGGGTACCGACCCGCTGGTAGAGCGAGACCAGCTCATCAGCCTCTGCCCCGGTCAACCGACGCTGCCGCCGGGTCAACGCCGCCAGCCGATCCCACTGCGGCTGATGCACGGACACGAACGCCTCGACGTCCATCAGCCCTCCCTTGGCTTCTCTGGCTCTGCCTTGCGTCACACTAGCTGTCCGAGGTGTCTGTACAGGGAGGGGCGCGGGTGTCTCAGCTGGTCACGGGGGAAGCGGTCGTCCTCCAGGTGCGGATCGCGCGGATGCCGACCCGCGCCCTGGCGTGTGCGATCGACTTCATCATCCAGATGATCGTGCTGGGCACGCTGCTGGGTTTCCTGCTCGGGTTCCTGATCGTCGAGGCCAGCCCGGCGCTCGGTGCCGCGCTGGCGATCATCACCGTGTTGCTGGTCGTGGTCGGGTACAAGGTCGTGATGGAGACGCTGACCCGGGGCAAGACGCTCGGCAAGCTGATCCTCGGGCTCAAGGTGGTCCGCGACGACGGCAGCTCGATCCGGTTCCGGCATGCGCTCGTCCGCGGACTGCTGTGGCTGTTCGTGGACTTCGCGCCGTGGTTCGCCGCCAGCCCGGGGATCGTGGCGAGCCTGATGAACAAGCAGGGCAAGCGGATCGGTGACATGGTCGCGGGCACGGTGGTGATCCGCGAACGGCACCAGCCGATGGCGTCGCCGCCGCTGTTCGTACCGGGGCACCTGGTCATGTGGGCGCAGTCGCTGGAGCTGTCGCGGCTGTCGGACGACCTGGCCAACACGTGCCGCGAGTACCTGGCCCGCTACATGGAACTGGAAGTCTCGGCCCGGATAGCCATCGGCGACGCGCTCGCCTACCGCGTCGGGCAGGTGACTGCTCCCGCTCCGCCGGTCCACATCATCGCCCCTGCGTTCCTGTCCGCAGTACTGGCCGAACGCCGCCGCCGCGAACTAGCCCGCCTGGCCACAACCAGAGCCACCTACAGCACCAACCCGTACGCCGTGCCAACCGGCCCCTTCGCTCCCCCCAACCCACAGGCCAATCCGTACGCCGTGCCCGCTGGACCGTTTGCGCCGCCCAACCCGTATGGCGCCCAGCCGCCGCCCTACACGCCACCCCCGCCACCCCAGGCCCGGCCGCACGTCCCGGCGCCGGAGACCACCAAGGTCAACGCTCAGGGCTGGCATGCACCGGGCAGCGAACCCGACCAGTGGTCCTGAACTGTCGGATCCGCGCGGCAGACTGGCGGATGTGAACTTCCCCGACACCCTGCGGACCACCCGGCACCGCCGCCACCTGAGCCAGCTCGAACTGGCCCTGCGCGCCGGCACCACCCAGCGCCACCTCAGCTTCATCGAATCCGGCCGTTCCACCCCCGGCCGGACCATGGTCGTCCGCCTCGGCGAGTCGATGGAACTCTCCCTCCGCGAGCGCAACGACCTCCTACTGGCCGCCGGCTTCGCCCCCGTCTACCCGCAGACCGCCCTGGACGACCCCGCCCTGCACCACGTCCGGGATGCGCTGGGCCACATCCTCACCGGCCACCAGCCGTACCCCGCGATAGTCGTCGACGCCAACCACAACCTGGTCCTGGCGAACGACGCCTTCACCCTCTTCACCGAAGGCGTCGCGGACAAACTCCTCGAACCACCCATCAACGTCCTCCGCCTGTCACTCCACCCCGACGGCGTCGCCCCACGCATCGTCAACCTCTCGACCTGGGCCCAGCACATCCTCGACCGGCTACCACCCGGCGAGTTCCGCGACGAACTCGCCGCCTACGTCCCGTACGTGGAACCAGGCCCCGAACACGTCGGCTTCGCCGCCCCCATGCACCTCCGCTCCCCCAAAGGCGACCTGCACCTGACGACCACCATCACCACCTTCGCCACCGCCCTCGACGTCACCGTCGCCGAGCTGAAGCTGGAGGCCTTCCTGCCGGCCGACGCGGCAACAGCCGCCCTGCTCAGGGATTGGGGAACTGGTAGTCCGCGATGATCCGCTGATCCGCACCCACCATCAGCACCTCTTGCCCGCCACCGACAACCTCACCGCTGGCGGCCGCGACCATCTCCCAGTCGAACCGCACCACATCCTTCAGCCGGACGGCATACGCCCCCGGCCGGAACGAGTACCCGCCCCCAGCGACGAACTCCTCGTACGTCCGCGCGACGCGAGCTTCGAGCTCGTCGTACCCCGTCGCCTCCAGCGTGCTCGCCACGAACCCCAGTCCCGCCGCCGCGGTACGGATCTCCTCCGGCGGCTGCAGAACGTGCGTACCGGACTCCACCCACAGCCCCTCGATCGCCTTCCGACGCTCGCCGGCGTCCGCCAGAGCCCACACTCCGACGTACCGCGAAACCAGTTCGCGCGTAGCGCTGTCAGTCATCGTTTCTCCTTGCACAGAAGCGTTTTGTCAACACCCCTGATCCTGACGAAGGCCCGCCGCACCCTCAATTCCCGGCAGGGAATGAGAGCACGACGGGCCTTGGTCAGGGACGACCGCTCAGTAGCGGTAGGCGTCCGACTTGTACGGACCCTCGACCGGTACGCCGAGGTACTCGGCCTGCTCCTTGGACAGCTCGGTCAGCTTGACGCCGAGCGAGTCGAGGTGCAGCCGGGCGACCATCTCGTCGAGGTGCTTGGGCAGCACGTAGACGTCGGTCGGGTACTCCGAGGTCTTGGCGAACAGCTCGATCTGCGCCAGCACCTGGTTGGTGAACGAGTTCGACATCACGAACGACGGGTGCCCGGTCGCGTTGCCCAGGTTCAGCAGCCGGCCCTCGGACAGCACGATGATCGTGTGGCCGTCCGCGAACCGGAACTCGTCGACCTGCGGCTTGATGTTGACCCGCTCGATGCCGGCCGTCTTGTACAGCCCGGCCATGTCGATCTCGTTGTCGAAGTGGCCGATGTTGCCGACGATCGCCTGGTGCTTCATCTGCGCCATGTGATCGGCGGTGATGACGTCCTTGTTGCCGGTCGTGGTGACGAAGATGTCGGCGATCCCGACGACGTCCTCGATCGTGGTGACCTGGAAGCCGTCCATCGCGGCCTGCAGCGCGCAGATCGGGTCGATCTCGGTGACGATCACCCGGGCGCCCTGGCCACGCAGCGACTCCGCGCAGCCCTTGCCGACGTCGCCGTAACCACAGACGACCGCGACCTTGCCGCCGATCAGCACGTCGGTGGCGCGGTTGATGCCGTCGATCAGCGAGTGCCGGCAGCCGTACTTGTTGTCGAACTTCGACTTGGTGACCGAGTCGTTGACGTTGATCGCCGGGAAGAGCAGCGCGCCGGCCTTGTGCATCTCGTACAGCCGGTGCACGCCGGTGGTGGTCTCCTCGGTGACGCCGAGGATGTTCTGGCCGATCTTGGTCCAGCGCTGCTTGTCCTCCTGCAGCGACCGGGTCAGCACGGACAGGACGACGCCGTACTCCTCGGACTCGGCCGTCTTCGGGTCCGGAACGACGCCGGCCTTCTCGAACTCGGTGCCCTTGTGGACGAGCATGGTGGCGTCGCCGCCGTCGTCCAGGATCATGTTCGGACCATCAGCGCCCGGCCAGGTCAGCGCCTGCTCGGTGCACCACCAGTACTCCTCCAACGTCTCGCCCTTCCAGGCGAAGACCGGCACGCCGGCCGGCGCGTCCGCGGTACCGTTCGGGCCGACGACGACCGCGGCGGCCGCGTGGTCCTGGGTGGAGAAGATGTTGCAGGACACCCAGCGCACCTCGGCGCCGAGAGCCGTCAGCGTCTCGATCAGCACCGCGGTCTGGATGGTCATGTGCAGCGAGCCCATGATCTTCGCGCCGGCCAGCGGCTTGCTCTCGCCGTACTGCGCGCGCATCGCCATCAGGCCCGGCATCTCGTGCCCGGCGAGCCGGATCTCCTTGCGCCCGAACTCGGCCAGGCCGAGGTCTGCCACCTTGTAGTCGAACGTCATACCGTTGCCGCTCCCCTGGGGATGTCGTTGTGCTTCCTGCCGGAACCGAGCCTAGGGGGCGCGGCCGGGGTCCTGGTCGGGTGGGGCGGCATTTCTGACACCGAAATGTCAGGATTGCTGTCATGCGCATTACGGAAGCAGCCAAGAGCCTCGGCACCACCCCCCGGATGCTCCGCTACCGGGAGGCGCTCGGCCTGCTGCCGAGATCCCGCGCCGCGCGCAACACCCAGCGCCAGTACGACGACCGCGACCTAGCCGCGGTCCGCCTCGCCCTCGAGCTCGAACGCCGGTACGACGTGACGCCGGCCGCGCTCGCCTTCGCCCTGCGAGCACTGGCCGAACCGTCGGTCGCCGCCGACCTGCGCAATCTCGGCTACCGCACCGGCCGGCTCAGCGCCCCGCCGACCACAGCCGAGATCGATCGCGAGCGCGCCCTGCGCTGGCTCGGCCGCAGCGGCATGCTGCCGCCGCCGCACAACCGGCCGCGTTGAATACAAAACCGTTCAGTCTTCAAACAATACCGGCGAAAAAACGACCACGATTGCACCGTTCGGAGAATCTGTCATATTCATTGCAGGTTCCTGCAACGAATTGCGCCGTTATGATTTCGTGACCATCCTCGGGATTGCTTCGGATTGTGTAGGTCTCGTAGCTTTTCCGTAACAAGGGGGTTGCGGAGCCGAAGCGGCCCGACACGGGGAAATCAGCTGCCAGCGGTATTTCAGCGGACTTTTCCGTGCGCGTTTCGGGGTGTTCTGTGGTTTTCCGCAATTCCTTTTCCGCCCTGTTTTTCCAAGGAGAGGGAAGCTCATGAACAAAGCACGCAAGGGTCTCGCCGTCGCATTGATGGCCGGCCTCGGATTCACCGGGATCGGTATCGCGGCACCGGCCGCCAACGCCTGGCTGCACGTCGGCTCGGAGACTCGTCACCCGGCCGAAGGCGGCACCTGGGAGTACGGCTTCTGGAACGTCAAGATCCGTTCCTACTACACCGTGAACAAGTGCCACGGTTCGTCGGTCATTCTCAACGGCAGCCTGGTCCGCAGCATCAACACGGCGTCGGGCTACAAGTCGATCGCGGAGAAGGGTGCGATCAACAGCCCGGGTGCCGACGACTCGTACTACTACCGCACCTGCTGATTTCCTCAGCGCTCCCGTGCCCGGCCCGGTCTCAGCCGGGCGGGCACGGATGCGCGTCGCCCAGAGGTCGCCCGAAGGTCGCGCAGAGTCGCGCGGCGTCGCTCTGCGTGCGAGGATGAGCCGCCCAATCCGCCCTTTCCAACCCGCCTGGAGACCTGCAGTGCACAGGAAAATCGCCGTCGCGGTGTCGGCGCTGCTGTTCGCGCTGCTGGCCGTGGCGGTCACGCTGGTCGCCACCATGCACGACCGGTCGTACCCCGAGCAGCTCTCGACGAAGTCGATCGTCAACCTCGACTTCAGCAGCGCCGGGATGGACGACGCCGCCGCGATCCGTGAGCTCGGCACGCTGAGCGACCAGCTGGACCTCGGGCTGGTCAAGGTCGCTCCCGACCTCGGCGGCGACCAGACCGGCCAGGTTTTCGTGAAGGTCGGCACCGAAGGCTCGTTCCCCGAGCGGATCCGCCGCTTCGGCAACGACCAGGATGCGACCGTCCGCACCCAGGACGCGCTCGCCCATTCCTATGCCAGCGGTGAGTATCTGATCACCGGCTCGACCTCCGGACAGGCCGCGTTCCGCGGCTGGCTCGGCGAGCACCGGGTGATCAGCAAGTGGAGCGAGAACAACCTCGCCGGCACGCTCAGACTCGTCATGAAACAAGGCAGTTTCGCCACCAGCCTGCTCGCCGCGACCGCGCTGATGGTGTCGCTGGTCCTGTATTGGCTGTCGGTGAAGGCCCGTGGCCGGGCACTCCGCGCCCTGGCCGGGGTCTCCGGCTGGCGAATCCAGTACGAGGATCTGACCGGCTTCCTGGTCGCGGTACTGATCGGGGCGCTCGGTGTCGACGTGCTGGCCCTGGCGTGGACCGGATTCTCCCAGGGCTGGACGTTCGTCCCGAAGTACCTGTCGATCCTGGCGACCTTCGACGTCATCGTGCTGATCGCGACGATGGCCTTCGCCGTCGTGATGTCGGCCGCCTCGTGGCCCGGTCCGGCGATGCTGGCCAGGCGGGAGCCGGCGGTCAAGTCGCTGCGGAAGGTGTCGATGGCCCTCAAGGGCCTGACCTTCGTGCTCGTCCTCGCCGCGGTGGCACCGGCCTTCACGGCGTACACGAATGCCCGTGGGTCGGCCGAGCAGCAGTCCCGCTGGAAGGCGCTGGCCGACCAGGTCACGATCTCCTTCCAGGGCGGGATGGGTGAGAAAGGCTTCGAGCAGATCCTGAAGCAGGTCGGCGACGTGGTGAACGACGCCGAGAAGAAGGACGCCGTCGCGCTGTCCTACACCTGGGACGACGAGGCGCTCAAGGGCGTCGACCTGGGCAAGTTCGAGACGCTGGCGGTCCTCAGCCCGGGGTGGCTGCGGCTGATGAACAAGGGCGCGGCCGGGGAGACTCCCGGGCTGACTCCGTTGCCTGCTGCTGAGATCCCGGCAGGTGCCAAGCAGTACCTCAGCGGCAACCTCGGCCTCTGGACCCGGGACAAGTCGGCCGGGGACGCGGCGCTGCGCAAGGTGTCGTTCTACCACTTCACCCAGCCGGGCACGATGCCGCTGGCGAGCGGGGGCGGTGGCGAGCTGATCTTCCCGAAGGACGCGATCGTGATGTTCGTGCCGAATCTGCACGACACCTTCAACGACGACTTCCTCGCCTCGGCCGCCTCCAGCCGGAACCTGGTCTTCACCGGGCTCGGACCGACGCAGGCGCTGCTCGCCGCGCACGACCTGCAGTACAAGACGACAGTTCGGTACGCGGCTGAGGAAGGCGTGCTGCTCGCGCAGTTCACGGCATACTTCGCCTGGCTGCAAGCGGTCTCGCTGATCGCGTTGATCATCGCGCTGGTGGTGTCATCGCTGATCGCGGCCTTCATCACCGCCGTCCTCCGGGCCAAGCGCGACTTCCCGTTGCGCCTGGCCGGACAGCAGTGGCGGGAGATCCTGGCCGACCGGGTGATCATCGAATGGTGCGTCGGGATCGGGCTGGCCGCGATGATCATCCTGCTCCGCCGCGGCGACGGCGCGTTGCTGATCGCGGCAGCCGCAGTACTGGGTCTGCTCGCGGCGCCGGTCACGCACCTGCTGGCCACCCGCTGGACCTTCGAGAACGTCAGCCGACGCAGACTGTAGACGGGAAGAACCATGACCATAGAAGCCCAAGCCGTCTCGGTCGTCATCGACGGTCGCGAGATCGTCCGCCAGGCGTCGCTCACCTGCGAGCCGGGCACGATGACCGCGCTCGTCGGCCCCAGCGGCTGCGGTAAGACGACGCTGCTGCACTGCCTCGGACTGCTCCAGCAACCCACCTCGGGCAAGGTGCTGGTCGACGGCGTCGATACCTCCGGCTGGAAGGCCGGCCAGCGCCGTCGCTTCTGGAAGGACTCCGGCGCCTTCGTCCTGCAGGACTACGGCGTGATGGAAGAAGAGTCGGTCGCCTTCAACGTGGTGATGAAGGCCAGCGTCTTCGGCTCCCGCGTCCTGGGCGACAAGAAGGCGCTGGCCGAGGCCCTGGAACTGACCGGTCTGCAGGGCCGCGACAACGAACTGGCAGCTCACCTCAGCGGCGGCGAGAAGCAACGCCTCTCGATCGCCCGCGCCATCTACAAGAACGCCAAGGCGGTCTTCGTGGACGAGCCCACGGCGTCCCTGGACGAGGCCAACCGCACCCGCGTCATCGACCTCTTCCGCAACCTGGCCACCCGCGGCTGCACCGTCATCGTCGCCACCCACGACGACGAGATGATGGCAGCCTGCGACACGCGCCACTCACTCACGCGCCCAGCCGAACAACTCCTCACCAGCTAGTCCGCCGGCCGGCTCAGCGGCCGGCGGAGCCGGCGCCGCTCAGTGGGACGGCGCCTCGGGGACTGCGGGGCGCTCGTCGGGGGTGTAGGTGTCGGAGTAGATGTCCGGCTCGAGATAGACGTGCTGGGACATCGGCTCGGCTTCGCGGATCGCGCGCTCGGCGGCGTCGATGGTGGCGGCGATCGCGGCCGCGTCGGCGCCCGGCTCGACCGCGACCTTGGCGGCGACCAGGACCTCTTCCGGACCCAGGTGCAGGGTGCGGATGTGGATCAGCCGGTTGACGCCGGGGGTGTTCTCGATGGCGGCGACGATCTTCTGTTGTGCCTCGCGGGTCGCGGACTCACCGAGCAGCAGGGACTTCATCTCGATCGCCAGGAAGATCGCCACGCAGACCAGCAGCGCGCCGATCGCCATCGAGCCGAGGCCGTCGAAGATTCCGTTGCCGGTGGCAAGGGTCAGGACGACGCCGATCAGGGCCAGCACCAGACCGGTCAGCGCGGCGAAGTCCTCCAGCAGGATGACCGGCAGCTCGGGCGCCCGGGCGTTGCGGACGAACCGCACCCACGGCGTCGTACCGCGGAGCTTGTTCGCCTCGACGATGGCGGTCCGGAAGGACAGCGACTCCATCACGATCGCGGCCAGCAGGACCGCTACCGGCACCCACTTCCAGTGCTCGATCGGGTGCGGGTCGTGCGCCTTGTGGTAGCCCTCGTACAGCGCGAAGAGCCCGCCGACGCTGAACAGCACGATCGCGACGATGAACGAGTACACGTAGCGCTCGCGGCCGAAGCCGAACTGGTGCAGCTCGTCGGCCTCGCGCTTGGCCCGCTTGGCGCCGACCAGCAGCAGCACCTGGTTCCCGGCGTCGGCCAGGGAGTGGATCGCCTCGGCCAGCATCGAGGCGGACTGGGTCAGCCCCCAGGCGGCGAATTTCGTGACCGCGATACCGGTGTTCGCCAGCAGTGCCGCGACGACGGCTTTGTTACCGCCACCAGCCATTTCCGTTGTCCTCCGGAGGAATCAAGAATCAGGGGATCAGCGAGCGGACACGACGAACGCCGTGCCGGAACCACGCAGAGTACAGGGTCCTTCGGTGCCACGGACGAACGCGGACTGTCCGGCGGACAACCGCACGGTTTCTTCGGTGCCCGCGGCATCGACCGCGGCCGTTCCGTCAACACACGCGACGATCCGCGGCCCGCTGCCCGGTACCTTGGTCGGCCCGACCGACAGATCGAACCGCCGGACGGCGAAATACTCACACCCGGTCTCGTACTCCGTGACGCCCGGCGCGATCTCCACGCCGTGCAGCACAGGAGACGCCAGCGGCTCGAAGTCGACCACGGACACCAGCTCCGGTACGTCGACATGCTTGCGCGTCAGCCCACCCCGCAACACGTTGTCCGAGTTGGCCATCACCTCGAACCCGGTCCCGTGCACGTACGCGTGCACGTTGCCGGCCGGCAGGTAGACCGCCTCGAACCGTTCCAGCCGCACCCGGTTCAGCAACAACGCGGCCAGCACCCCGGGATCGTCCGGGAACTCTTCACACAGCCGGCTCAGCGTCTCGGTCTCGAGGGCGAATTCGGAGCCCTGATAAGCCCGGCAGGCCTCACCGAGCGCAAACACCAAAGGACGGATCGCATCCCGGTCGGTGCTCATGAAGGTCGTGAACGCCTCTTGCAGTTTGCCGTCCAGCAACAATGCCCGCAGCTCGTCCAGCACACCGAGCGCGTCGAGCAAAGCGACGGAATCCGCCACCGGCCGGAATCCCACCAACGCGTCGAATTCACCCAAGGCGATCAGGATCTCCGGCTTCGGCCAGGCGTCCTTGTAATTGCGATCGGCCGCGTCGCGCGGAATTCCCGCGGCCTCGTCGCGCGCATAACCGTCGATCGCCTGCGCCCGGGAGGGATGCGCCTGGATCGACAACGGCTGCTCGGCCGCCAGGATCTTCGCCAGGAACGGGAACCGGCCCTCGAATTCGGCGGCTGTCTCCTCCCCCAGCACACCGCTGGGGTCCGCCGACACCAGGTCGAACAACGAGTCGCCTGAGGGCAGTACGGACGGCGCCGACTCGTGCGCGCCCATCCACAGCTCGGCCTGCGGCTTGCCGTCCGGTTCCACCCCGATCAGCTCGGGGATCGCTGTCCGCGATCCCCAGGCGTAGTCGCGGATGGTGTTCTGGAGCCGAACTACCACGCCGGGTCCTCCGCGGGGTTGCCCGCCGGTCCCGGAGCCTGGTCCTCCCGCGGCGTGCCGTAGCGGCCGAGTCCGATTCCCAGGTACGCCGCGGCGTACCGGCCGTGCTGCGTGAGAGCGGCGTACCGGGCGACATCGGTCCCGTTCGCTTGCCGCACCACGTGCACCCGTACGTCGTGACGCTCGGCCTTCTCCTCCAGCTGGCGACGGTGCTCGGCGACGCCCGCGTCCTCCACCCCGTCGTCCAGGATGACCAGACCCGGCCGCAGCTCCTCCGGCTGGTCGAAGGGGTCGGCGAAGACGTCCCTCGGCGG
Organism: Kribbella sp. NPDC051718; assembly: GCF_040681515.1. Classification (NCBI taxonomy): domain Bacteria; kingdom Bacillati; phylum Actinomycetota; class Actinomycetes; order Propionibacteriales; family Kribbellaceae; genus Kribbella; species Kribbella sp. NPDC051718. The sequence goes on from NZ_JBFAYZ010000004.1 coordinate 174,045, forward strand.
CTGGTTCGCCAGCACCGGCAGCAGGTGCCCACAGTCGGCGGCAAGCGCCGGGCGACCGCTAGCGAGCCGCACAGCCTCCACCACACGACGTGCGGCGCGGGCAGCGAGCACGGAGCCGCCCCAGACGAGGGGAAGCGCGTCGGCGAGCATGAGCGCCAGGTCCTTCGCAGGGTTGGACGCTACGTCGTTGTTGGGCGAGCACTCGATCGCTACCTCGTCGAGCATCTCCGCGACAGCCTTGCCGTCCACAGCCGGCCCGAGGTCCATCTGGTGCAGACCCTGCAGCACGGCGACAGCTGCTGCCAGCTGGTCGTCCGACTGCGACGGCAGCCGTACTGCGTGCCGCGAGCCGGCCGATGCCTGGGCCACCGGCGAGTCCGGCGGCGCAGCCACCAGCAGTCCGGCACCCCGGCGTACGGCCTCGGATGCCGCGGACACGGCACCCGGGTCAGCGTCGGAGCCGCCCAGCACGACTACGAGGTCGAGGGGGCTGGTCCAGCCCGGCAGACCCGGACCAGGCCAGGCCACGAACGGCACCGGGCAGACCGGCTCCAGCACCGCACGGACCAGGCGAGCATCCCGGCCGGCGGCGACGATCGCGCGCGGGCGGAAGCCGTCTGTGGCGAGCTGGGAAAGGGACTCCTCAGAGGCCTCCAGCTCGGCCCGCACCCGGGCGCCCGCCCCGGCCAGCCGGCGCAGCAAGTGGTCGGAAGCCTCAAGGGCGGCCGGGTCGTCCAGCCGGGAATCGTCGAAGACGCTCATCAGTTCTCGGAGGCCTCTGCATCCTTGGTCTCGCGCGCCTCGTCGATCAGCAGCACGGGAATGTCGTCGCGGACCGGGTAGGCCAGCGCGCAGGTCGGGTTGGTGCAGACCAGTTCGCTCGCCTCGTCGTCCACGCGGAACTCCGACCGGCACTTCGGACAGACCAGGATGCTCAACAGGTCAGGGTCCAGGTTCACAGGCATCTAGTTCTTCTCCTCCACCGGTGCACCGGTGATCAGGGCCAGTACTTCGTCGCGGACACGCTCCATGGTGGCGGCGTCCCCGGCCTCGACGTTCAGCCGCAGCAGCGGCTCGGTGTTCGACGTGCGGACGTTGAACCACCAGTCGCCGGCGTCGATCGTCAGACCGTCCAGATGGCCAACGGTAATACCCTCGCGGTCGCCGTAGGTGTCCTCGATCGCCGCAACCGTGGCGGCGGCGTCCTCGACCCGGTTGTTGATCTCGCCGGAGGCGACGTAGCGCTCGTAGATCGAGAACAGCTCCGAGGCCGGCTTGTCCTGCTCGCCGAGCGCCGCGAGCACGTGCAGTGCCGCCAGCATGCCGGTGTCGGCGCGCCAGAAGTCCCGGAAGTAGTAGTGCGCGGAGTGCTCGCCACCGAAGACCGCGTCGGTCTCGGCCATCTTCTGCTTGATGTTGGAGTGCCCGACCCGGGTCTTGACCGGTACGCCGCCGTGCTCGGCGACCAGTTCCGGCACCGCCTTGGAGGTGATCAGGTTGTACAGGATGGTCGAGCCGGGGTGCTTGGCCAGCTCACGGACGGCGACCGCACCGGTGATCGCGCTCGGCGAGATCGGGTCGCCCTTCTCGTCCACCACGAAGCAGCGGTCCGCGTCGCCGTCGAAGGCGAGCCCGAGGTCGGCGCCGGTCTCGCGCACCTTCGCCTGGAGATCGACCAGGTTCTTGGGGTCGAGCGGATTGGCCTCGTGGTTGGGGAAGTTGCCGTCCAACTCGAAGTACAGGGGCAGGATCTCGACCGGGCCGGTGGCGAAGACGGCCGGCACGGTGTGCCCGCCCATCCCGTTGCCGGCGTCGACGACGACCTTCAGCGGGCGGATGCCGCTCAGGTCGACCAGGTCGACCAGATGGTCCGCGTACGCCGTGAGCAGGTCCTTCTGCTTGACGTGCCCGGCGACCGCGACCGGGGAGAGCCCGTCGATCAGCGTCTTGGCGACCAGGTCCGCGATGTCCCGCAGGCCCGACTCCGCACCGACCGGGGAGGCGCCCGCGCGGCACATCTTGATCCCGTTGTACTTCGCCGGGTTGTGGCTGGCCGTGAACATCGCACCGGGCAGCTGCAGGCGGCCGGAGGCGAAGTACAGCTGGTCGGTCGAGGCCAGCCCGATGTCGATCACGTCGGCCCCGGTGCTGGTCACCCCCTCCGCGAAGGCGGCGGCCAGCCCCGGGCTCGACGGACGCATGTCATAGCCGATCACCACGGCTCCAGGACCGGCGAGGACGTCCAGCACCTCGACGAACGCCGCCCCGGTCGCCCGGGCCACCGCCTCGTCCAGCTCGTCCGGAACAACACCCCGTACGTCGTACGCCTTGAAGATCGCAGCTACATCAGCCATGCGTGGACCCTATCTGGCCCGGCATCAAACCTGTGTTTCAGGCTGTTTCGAACCAGCCGGGTGTGGCGCGGTGGTGGACGTCGGGGAGCTTGCGTTCGACGACCGGGGCGGCCCAGTTGACGGCGTTGGCGAGGATGCGCTGGATCTCGGGCTGGTGGTAGGTGGGGTACTCCTGGTCGCCGGGGCGGAAGTAGAACACCCGGCCCTGGCCGCGGCGGTAGCAGCAGCCGGAGCGGAACACCTCGCCACCGGAGAAGGAGCTGACGAAGACCAGCTCGTCCGGCTGCGGTACGTCGAACAGCTCGCCGTACATCTCCTCCTGCGGGATCACCAGCGGATGCGGTATGCCGGCCGCGATCGGGTGCCCGGCGGCGACCGTCCAAAGCAGCTCCCGGTCGTCCTCCGAACGCCAGTCGAGCGAGCACGTCGTACCCATCAGGCGTTTGAAGATCTTGGAGAAGTGCGCCGAGTGCAGCGCGATCAGGCCCATGCCCGAGAGCACCGCCTCCTGCACCCGGTCGACGACGGCGTCGTCGACGTCGCCGTGCGCCCGGTGCCCCCACCAGGTGAGCACGTCCGTGTCGGCCAGCACCTCCTCGGTCAGGCCGTGCTCGGGCTGCTGCAGCCACGCCGTCCGGACCTTGATCTCCTCACCGAGCGAGGAGCGCAGGCCGGCCGCGATCGTCTCGTGCATCGTGTCGGGGTAGATCTTCTGGACGGCGGCGTCGTCCTGCTCGTGGACGTTCTCGCCCCAGACGGTGACCTTAAGCATCGAGTACTACCTCTCGTCCGGCCTGCGCCGAGGCGTAGGCGGCGTCGATGATCCGGGTGCGCGCCAGCGCCTCCGAACCGTTGTGGACCGACCAGTCGCCGCTGAGCACGATCGCGACGAACTCGCTGACCACCGCGCGGTGGCCGAGCCCGGCGCCGGTGGCCGGACGCACCTCGGCCGGGATCCCGCCGACGTCGGTGAAGATCTTCAGCGTGTCGGTGTTCGTGTAGTTCTGGACGTCGATCTTCGCGCCGCCCTCGGTGCCGAACAGCTCGATCCCGAAGTTGTCGCCGGGCGCCCGGTACGTCGCCCAGCTGGTCTCCAGCTGCAGCGCCCCGCCGCCCTCCAGCCGCAGGTACGCCGTGGCCAGGTCCTCCACCTCGAACTTGGCGCCGAGCGTGTCGACCGTCGGCCGGATCACGCTGCTGACGCTGCCGCGACCGCGCGGGCCGAGCTCGGCGAAGGTGTTCGCGCTGACCGTCGTCACCGTCGGCTCGTTCATCAGGTGCAGCGCCATGTCGAGGATGTGCACGCCGAGGTCGATCAGCGGGCCGCCACCGGACAGCTCGCGGTTGGTGAACCAGCCACCCATCCCGGGGATGCCGTTGCGGCGCATCCAGTGCGCCTTGGCGTAGTAGATCCGGCCGAGCAGGCCCTCGTCGATCTGATGCTTCAGGGTGGCGACGTCACCCCGCTCGCGGTGGTTGAACACCACCTTGAGCACCCGGCCGGCCTTCTTCGAGGCCTCGACCATCGCGGTGCCCTCGGCCACCGTCCGGGCCAGTGGCTTCTCGCAGAGCACGTGCAGCCCGCGATCCAGGGCCGCCAGTGCGATCGGGGCGTGCAGTTGCGTCGGCGTACCGATGCTGACGGCGTCGAGGCCGTCGAGGGCGAGCAGGTCCTCCCATTTCTCGAAGAGGTTCGGCACCGAATGCTCGGCGCCGAGACTCTTCAGGATGTCCGTCTCGAGCCCCGCGAGCGCCACTACCTCGACGTCGGGCAACTCCGAGAACGCTTCCAGTGCGGTCCGTCCGGCGAAGCCGAGGCCGACCACTCCGACTCGTAGCTTTTGATCGTTCACAGCCACGAGTCTTGTCAGTACCTGACGGAGTGGTCAACCTCATCCCACGTGACGAAACACATTCCAACATTCAGCCTCAGGGCAGTTTGGCCGCCGCGGCCTTCGCGATCTTGTCGAAGTTGGCGGCCTTCATGCCCACCCCGTCGCCGCTGAACGCCAGCACCGAGACGGCATTGCCCTTGACCGTGACGGCGTACGGGAAGGCGCCGTTCTCGCTGCCCGGGTCGCTCGGCAGCGCGTAGTCCCACCAGCGCAGGATGGTGGTCGCGTCACCGGCCACGATGTGCCGGTTCTCGGTGATCCGCCGCGCGTGCGTCGGCGCCGGCTTGGAGTACTTGCAGGTCTGCAGCGTGGCCAGGATCGACTTGTACGCCGCCTTGGCCGCCGCGTCGTTCTGGTACCGGCTCAGGTACTGCGTGCCGTACGACATCATCTCGTCGGTGTAGCCGCGGGCCAGCCGCTGCGCCACCGCCTTGCCCTCGGTCGACGCCGGGCCGCAGTACGCCTTCGGCAGCGTGCCGTTGTCGACCTGCGTGATCCACTTCGTCCCCGGATCGGCCGCCTTGACCTGGGACAGCGTCACCAGCCGCGTGCGATCCATGTACGCCCCCGCGTTCGCCGTCGAGGCCCCCACCGTCAACGCGCCCAGCGCGGACAAACCTGCGGCCAGAACAGCGATCTTGCGTCCGTTCATTTCCTTGCCCCCTGTGTATTGGTGTGTTCTGCCCAATACGACGCGGGGTTCCGCCCAAAAGTTCAGGCCCTGACCGAAAGTCCTCAGGCCTGCTCGGAGTTGTCCTCGGCCGACGGTCCCGGATCCTGCAGCATCCGCAGGTGGCCCCGGCGGATCACCTCGACCGGAGCGCCCGGTGCGGGTCCACGCGTCGCCGGCGGGATCGGCCGGGCGGCGTCGCGGACCGCGTTCGCCAGCGCTTCGAGGTCGTCGTCCGAGGGGCCGGAGGCAGCCGGGTCCGGAGCGAGCCGGATCACTTCCCAGCCGTTCGGCGCGGTCAGCCGGTCGGCGTGATCGGCGCAGAGGTCGTAGCAGTGCGGTTCGGCGTACGTCGCGAGCGGGCCCAGCACACAGGTCGAGTCGGCGTAGACATAAGTGAGCGTCGACACCGCCGGCCGATGGCAGGCGGCGCGCGAACAGATCCTGGCGATGCTCACGTCCAGACGCTACCCCCACTAGGCTGATCGCGTGACCGAGGCTCGCCGTCATCGACGGCACATCGACCGCCATGGGCGCGGCATGCTCGGACCGATCAGCCGGCCGAGCAGCTTCGCCCCGCGCGGACTGCCCCTGCAGCGGTCCGCCGCGGCCCAGTTCGACGAGGTCGTCGCGATCGAGGTGACCCGGCTGGAGAAGCGGCTGCCGCAGGTCGTCGCGCGGGTCGAGTTCGCGATCGAGGACGTGCCGAACCTCGACATGCACGCGGGTGAGATCCCGCTGACGCACTCGACCGGCGGCACGTCGCACGAGCCGTACCGGATCGTCGTCTTCCGCCGCCCGATCGAGCTGCGAGCCGAACGCTCCGGCACCAGCCTGGCCTGGCTGGTCCGGTCGGCGCTGGTGCTCGAGCTAGCCGACGTCCTGGCGTTGTCGCCGGAGCAGATCGACCCCGAGTTCGAGACCGACGACGACTGAGCCCTTACTTCAGAGCAGCCCGTACGTCCGGTTGTGCGCCGAGCTGAGCCCGGAACACCAGCGAGGTGGTCAGCGGCCAAGCGGCAACCAACGGCACCTCGTCATCACCGAGCTTCGCCGGCGGCATCAACGTCACCGCCGCCACCGCCGAACCCTTGACCTGCTCGACCATCAGGTACGTCGGCCGCGGCTGCGCCTTGAACGGGATCATCGTGGTCGCACCGTTGATCACGTCGAGCGACCGCGCGGCGAGCAGCTTGCCGGCCACGTCACGCAGCTCGAACTTCACCGTCGCCGTCTTGCTCGGCGCCGTGATCTGCAGCTGCGCGGGCTGCGCATGGCCGGGCAGCACGAGATAGGCCGGTCCGGACAGCGCCTCGGCCGATCCGAGCACCGCGAAGTCCTGGCCGCTCGCGTCGATCGTGCGGGTCGAACCGGTCAGCGGCTGGTCCGAACTGACGGTCACGGCGGACGGGTCACCGAGAAGTACCGGATCGAGCCGGATCGACTTCACCGTGCCGGCCGGGATCTGCATCGTCGACAGCTCGGCCGGCTTGAACGATCCGTTCGGGCCGTTGATGGTCAGCGTCGCCGTCGCCTGCAGATCGCTCGGGTTGGCCAGCGTGATGATCCGGATGCCCTTGCCCGCAGCGAGCCCGGGAATCACCAGCGACCTGGCCGGTGGAGCCGACGGGCTGATCCAGTCCACGCCTGCGGGCTCCTTGCCCGTGCTCGCGTTGTCCCGCAGAGCCGCCGCAACCCGGCCGCCGGTGGACTCGACATGCAACGCCAGATCCCGGACCTTCGGGGCCACCAGGCTCAGATACACCGACGTGGTTCCCCGCGCCGGTACTACGACGCCGCGCGCGTTCGGCAGGTCGAGCGCGCCGCTGGCCGAGTACACGGTGACGTTGACCTCGGCGTTGACGCTGTCGAGGTTGGTCAACTCGAGGATGTCGCGCCGACCGGCGGCACCACTCGCACCGACGAACCAGAAGTCCGACCCGGGCAGCTGACAAGGCGCGCTCGCCATGCCGCGGTTCACGCCTTCGGTCGACACCGTCGTACTGGTACCGACCGTGCCGGCCGCGAGTGGGCCGATCCCGCGGATCGAGAGCGGTACGGGCTTTGCGGTCTTGGCAGTCGAAGCGATTTTGCCGCGGACCAGGACGGACCCGATCGGGTCCGAGGTGGCCGGCAGCGGGCCGATCGACAGCGGCGTCGCCGCGCCCGGGGCGACCGGAGTGCCTTCGGGCAGCAACGGTGAGACCGAGTCGACCGCGCTCTGGATCTTGCCGCCGGGGCCGGGGGCCGGGCAGCTCAGCGCAGTACGGTTCACGATCGTGCGGGTCACCCCAGCGGCACCCTCGGGACGCGTGACCGGCTCCTTGGCGTGCGTCACGACACCCAGGCCGCCCGCGGCCGCCATCGCGAGCACGCAGGCCCCGACCCTGATCCGGACGTCGGACAACATGCCGCTCACGACACCCTCCTTGCGTGTGACCCGCGCGGTGTCGCGACAGTGCGCCGCGCTGTCGGCATGCAGGAGATCAGCGCGATGATCCACGCGATGATGCCGAGCACCCGCCAGATGTCGTTCACGTTGTCCTGCAACGGCGTCTTGCCCTCGATCGTCGACCGGTCGACCAGCCAGCTGGCGTCGCCGTCGGCCGCGCTGGCCCTGGTCAGGCCGGGCAGCGAGTCGAGCGTCGCCATCAACGTCGGATCGACGGGCGCCGGCAGATAGACGTAGTCGACCGCGAGCCCCGCGAGTTGCCGGCCTTCTTCACCGGTACCACCGCCGCCGAGAGCGGACAGGATGTCGGTGATCGGCTTGGTCTGCTCCGGCTTCGGCGCAGCCTCCAGCGAACCCATCCGCGGACCGCCGTCGCGGACCAGCGAGAAGCGCATTGCCGTCGTCGCATCCTTGCGGACCACCAGGATCGACGCGTTCTCCGGCGGCGCCTGCGAGGACATCAGGTACTCCGGGAGGTCCTGCTCAGGTCCACGGCGCAACGGGCCGTCGTCACCCCGCACGAGCCAGAAGCCGGCCGTGACGAGCGTCGCGACCAGCACCAGGCCCAGTACCGCCTGGACGATGACATCGCGCGACTTGCCGACCGAGTCCCACGCGACGGTGATCGCGATGATCCAGCCGGCCGTCATCAGGAACATCAGCGGGCCACTGCCACCACCGAGCCGGCTGGCGATCAACGTGCCCGCCAATCCGGCCAGTGCTGCGAACCACCCGATCAGCTCGTACCGCTGCCGCGACTCGCGCAGCAAGCTCAACAGGGCCACCAGGATCAGCGGTACCGCGAACCACCACGGCACCGGCGCGCCAACCGGCGTACCGGTCAGCAGGTGGGTGAGGCTGTCGCCCGGGCCGACCGCTGCGGTGGGTGGGCCGCCGGCTTCTTGGCCGAGCCGCGACGGGTGCATCACCAGCTCGATCGTCCACGGCAGGACGAGCACCAGGCCCAGTACGACGGAGAAAACCAGCTGCCGACCCTGACGACGCCACCCGAGACCGAGCGGTGCGCCGACAGCCAAGGTGATTCCGACCAACAGACCCAGAGCCGGCGTGAAAGCGATCAGCACAGCCAGGCAGATGCCGGCGAACCAAGCCGCACGCCAACTGCCCTGGATGACCACGCGTCTCCGCCGCGCCACGGTATGAACCGCAGCACCGAGCAACGGCAGCGCGATCGCCGCGACAACCGTCCCGATCCGGCCTTGCGTGATCGCGCCATTGGTGAAGACAGCAAACCCGTACGCCGCCGCGCCCCAAGCTCGCGCAACACGGTCGACGACAAAGGCGCGCAGCAGACCCCAAGCCGCCAACGCAGCAAGGGGAATCGCGCCGAGCAGGATGACGTTGGTCGCACCGGACGGTCCGAACGTCACCGTCGACAGCGCCCAGAACTGAGCGAGCCATGCGGGCGGAGTCACACCGGGCGGCGCTGCCGCGGCCGCATGCCAGAGCGAGCCGAGGCTCTCGTGCGGAGGCAGCAACAGCGTGGAACGCAGTACGCCGCTGCCGATCAGGCTGCGTGCGGCGATGAACGTACCGAGAGCCAGGAAGACCCAAGTCACCAGGAAAGGCCGGCGGATGAGTTGCCGGCGCCAGCGCGGCTGGTCCTGCGCGACCCGGGCCGTGCTCTTGGCCCGGCGAGCGGTCGTGACGACCTGCTCCTCGGGCTCGTCGGCCCAGGCCTCACGGAGGCGCTCGGTGATGGTGCTACCGGTCTCCTCGAGGTTGTGCCGCAGTGCGTGCACCGAGCGCGAGAAGAGCGGCTTGATCGATTCGTACGGAACCTGGTCGAGCCGGCGACGGTCCTTGCGGGCCTGCCTCCAGCCACCGGCCAGCAAGGTCCCGAGCAGTGCGGTCCATTCGTCGACCGCGCCGGACGGCGTCTTGCCGATGATGAACCAGACCGAGCGGACGAAGGTACCGAGCAGGAACCTGAGCACCAGCAGCGGAAGCAGCTTGCCAGGTGCGTTCGCGAGAACGGTGTAGTACGCATGGGCGCGGTCGAGTTGGTACGCATGCCGACGGGTGCCGGCCAGTGCCCGCTCACCGGTCGCGGCGGCCTCGGCGTGGTAGATGACGGCATCCGGCGCGACGCCGACCTTGAACCCGGCCCGGCTCGCGCGCCAGCCGAAGTCGATGTCGTCGCGAAACATCGGCAACCGCGGGTCGAAGCCACGCAGCGATTCCCACACGTCGCGGCGGACCAGCATGCCGGCCGAGCTGACCGCGAGCACGTTGCGCGGCTGGTCGTGCTGCCCCTGGTCGAGCTCGCCGTTCTCGATTCCGGTGTCGCGGCGGCCGCCGAGCGAGGTGGTGACACCGACCTCGAGCAGTTCACGGTCGCGCGGCCACATCCTGAGCTTCGGGCCCCAGACAGCGGTCTCCGGCGACATCGTCGCCTGCAACAACAGTTGCTCCAGCGCCTTCGGGGCCGGTGCACAGTCGTCGTGCAGCAGCCAGAGCCACTCGACCACGGGAATGTGCTGGTCGTCGCCGTACGGGCCGACCGCGGACGGTACGGGCGCGAAGCCGACTGTCTCGATGCCGCGGGCGACCGCAGTACCGAAGCCGGTACGGGCCGACAGGCTCACCACGGGCTCGACGGCGGGCATGGTGGCGAGCAGTTCGGCGGTCTCGTCGGTGGAACCGGTATCGACCGCGATCAGCCGCTCAGGACGGCGGCCCAGCGCCCACAGCGCCTCGGTCAGCCGGGGCAGCCAGGCGGCTCCCTCGTGGCCGACCACGACCGCGGTGACGACGTGCCGGATCGGCGCGCGACCCATCGGATCGTTGGTGAGGTCGGTGGGGAAGTCGACTGAGTCGAAGAACTCCCAGCCGGCCGGAGCTTCTGATTCCATGCGGAGCAGTGACACCTCAGGGGAAAGTGACGACCTGGTGCAGCGAGGCTTCACCTTACGCGACAGCGGCAGCACCCCTGAACACAGCAGCGGGCCCCGGTGGACAAAGTCCCTCCGGGGCCTCACGCCGATGTTTGTATGAACTTGTTGACTTAATGAAGTAAGCCCGTCAGACGGCCTTCTTCTTCAGCTTGCGGCGCTCCCGCTCCGACAGCCCGCCCCAGATTCCGAAGCGTTCGTCGTTGTGCAGTGCGTACTCGAGGCATTCGCCCCGTACGTCGCACCCGAGGCAGACCTTCTTCGCCTCGCGGGTGGAACCACCCTTCTCCGGGAAGAAAGCCTCTGGATCGGTCTGGGCGCACAGCGCCCGTTCCTGCCAGTTCGGCTCCTCCTCGATCGCCTCACCGTCGACAATCGCCAGCAGCGTTTCTGTCACGGTACGACCTCCTCGACCCTGTTCGTTCCCCTGTACATGTGGGCTTGCGGTCCCACATGCCTGACCTCGACCGCTCTGTGTGCTGAAAGCGGTCCCCGATACCGAGTGTCCAACGAACGACACGGTTGAAATTACATTCCTGCAATCCACGAAAGTCAAGCCGTGGTCTGCTATTGGCATCATCCGCAACACGGCTGCAAAAGAACGAGAGGCCTGTCTGCACAGGCCTCTCGGTCTACTTCAGCGCCCTGTCAGGGCGGTTGACTTCCTGGTCAGGAAGGCTGTGACCACCAGCCCTGCTGACCGTTCTGGCCCTGCTGCTGCTGTCCTTCTTCGTCCTTCGGAGCGTCGGAAACCGGCGTCTCGACGCGGGTTTCGTCTGCCCCTTCGGGAACCGCTGCCTCGGCCGGCTGCTCGGCCGCCGGAGCTGCCTCCGCCTGCCAGGCTTGGCCTTCCTGCGGCCAGGTCTGGTGCTGCTGCTCGGGCTGCGCGGCTTCCTGCGCGGGCCACTCCTGCTGTGCAGGCTGCTGACCGTACTGCTCCTGAGCCGGCGCGCCCCACTGCTGACCGGAGTCGGCGCCGCCCCACTGCTGCTGCTCCTGCGGCCACTGCTGGCCCTGCTCCTGGCCGCCCCACTGTTGCTGGCCTTCGGGGCTCCACTGCTGCGTCGGCTCGGCTGCGTGGCCCTCAGCGGACCAGGCCTGCTCGGCGGGCTGAGCAGCCGGGGTCTCGGCGTGCGGCTGGGCCTCTGCGTCGGTGACAGGCCAGGTCTGCTGCTGCTCGCCCTGGTTCCAGCTCTGCTCCTGCGGCCACTGCTGCTCGCCGCCCTGTGCTGCGGCGTAGCCACCAGCTGCGCCTGCAGCGGCACCGGCCGCACCGGCACCGTACGCGCCGTACTGCTCGTTCTGACCGTACTGGCCCTGGGGAGCGCCGTACTGCCCGTACTGGCCCTGCTGGGTGCCGTACTGGCCGCCCTGCTGGGGGTACTGGCCCGGAGCGCCGTACTGACCCTGCTGGCCGGCGAACTGGCCCTGCGCACCGGCCTTCGGAACGCGGACCGGAGCCGGCAGGCTCTGGAAGGTCTTCAGGATGTAGAGACCGGCGACGCCGTACAGCGCGAGGCCGCCGATGGCGAAGATGAAGCTGGTGATCTTCAGACCGGCCGTGCTGGTCTCGCCGAAGCTGGCGAAGGCCACGATCAGTCCGATCACGACCAGCAGGCCCGTGATGGAGAGCGCCGCCAGGGTGACGGTGCGGGCGTTCGGGGTCCGCTCACCCGCTTCGTTCACCAGCCAGACGGAGGCCGCCAGGGAGACCAGCAGCACGAGTGCCTGGAGGGTGGGCGGGGTGACCTGGCCCTGCACGACAGCAGCGGCGTTGGTGAAGCCCGCGCTGCCGACGAACAGCCGGATCAGCAAGGCCAGCGCCACGAGGCCGGCGAAGGCGAGCAAGATGTACGCGACCGGCTCTCTGAGCTTCTTGGTTGCGTCGGTGACCACGAGGGCTCCTCGGGATGTTGGGGGCCGTTCAACTGACAGTTGACACACATCGGACCCTCGGCAGCATAGTCGTGCGGTGGTCGACTGCTTTGACGACTCGTGGAAACTGTTCCCATGCGATTGACAGTGCTTGCCGGCGGCATCGGCGGTTCCACCTTCCTGCGCGGTCTGCTGAAGGCCCGCCCGGACGCCGAGATCACCGTGGTGGGGAACACCGCGGACGACATCACCCTGTTCGGGCTGCGGGTCTGCCCCGACCTCGACACGGTGATGTACACCCTGGGTGACGGCATCTCAAAGGAGCGTGGCTGGGGCCGGGAGGACGAGACCTGGGTGATCAAGGAGGAGCTCGCGGCGTACGGCGTGGAGCCCACCTGGTTCGGCCTGGGCGACCGGGACGTGGCCACCCACCTGGTGCGGACCCAGATGCTCGACGCCGGCTACGGGCTGGCCGCGGTGACCGAGGCGCTCTGCAGCCGGTGGAAGCTGCCGGTCCGGTTGCTGCCGATGAGCGACGACCGGGTCGAGACGCATGTCGTGGTCGACGACCCGGACAACCCGGGCACCAAGAAGGCGATCCACTTCCAGGAGTACTGGGTCCGGCTGCACGCCGAGGTGACCGCGCACCAGATCGTGGCGGTCGGCTCGGAGAAGGCCAAGCCGGCGCCGGGTGTGCTCGACGCGATCGCCGAGTGCGACGCGCTGCTGCTGCCGCCGTCGAACCCGGTCGTCTCGATCGGCACCATCCTCGGTGTCCCCGGCATCCGCGACGCGGTCCGCGAGACGTCCGCGCCGGTGATCGGGATCTCCCCCATCATCGGCACCAGCCCGGTCCGCGGGATGGCCGACAAGGTGCTGGCGGCGATCGGGGTCGAGTCCACGGCGGGTGCCGTCGCCCGGCACTACGGGTCGCGGGCGGCGGACGGCGTACTGGACGGGTGGCTGATCGACACGTCGGATGCGGCCCAGCTGGAGTCGATCGCGACGGCCGGCATCCATGCGCAGGCGGTGCCGCTATGGATGACTGACGAGGACACGACGGCTGCGCTGGCCTCTGCTGCGCTGACCTTGGCCGAGGCGGTCCGCCGGTGAGGAAGCACCTCGAAGTATTCCCAGTAGTCGGCCTGCCTGAGGTCGCGGCCGGGGATGACCTGGCCGGGCTGATCGGGTCGGCTGCTGACTTGCATGACGGCGACGTCGTCTCGGTGACCTCGAAGATCGTCAGCAAGGCCGAGGGTCGTTTGACCACGGGCACCCGGGACGAGGCGATCGATGCCGAGCTCGTGCGGGTGGTGGCTTCGCGTGGCGACACCCGGATCGTGCAGACGCGGCATGGGCTGGTGATGGCCGCTGCGGGCACCGACACCTCCAACACCCACCCCGGCACCGTCCTGCTGCTCCCGGTCGACCCGGACCTGTCCGCACGGTCGCTGCGGGAGGCGCTGAAGGACCGGTACGACGTGAACGTGGGCGTAGTCATCACGGACACGCTGGGCCGCCCCTGGCGCAACGGGCAGATCGACCTGGCCATCGGAGCCGCCGGGGTCCAGGTGATCGAGGACCTGCGCGGCAGTACCGACAGTCACGGCAATGTGCTGGCCGTGACCGAGCCTGCGCTGGCCGATGAGATCGCTGCGGCCAGCGAGCTGGTGAAGGGCAAGGCGGACGGCGTACCGGTCGCTGTACTGCGTGGGCTGGCTGATGTGGTGTTCCCGGCCGGTGAGCACGGGCCGGGCGCTCGGGCGCTGGTGCGGGACGCGGAGATGGACCTGTTCAGCCTGGGGACTCGGGAGGCGGCGCTGGCCGCAGTACTGGATCGTCGAGGGCCTGCCGGGCCACGCGAGGCCTCCGCTTCGCTGTGGGAGTCGGTGCCGCTGGACGGCGTACAGGTGGAGCTTCTCGGGAGTGCTCTGAAGGTCACCGGGGCCTCTGGCGTCGCTGTCGGAGTGGCAGCCGAGCGGCTGGCCGTGGTGCTGCACGCGGAGGGTTACGGGGTCTCTGTGGCGACTGGACCGGGGAGTGAGGCGACGGTCACGTTCGGCTCACGGTCTCGATAGTTTTCTAGGCAACTTCTCAGGCACCTTGCGTACACTGCATCCGCACGGCGGCTCCGAGACCGCCCCTGATCCGGGAAGACCATCACTGTGGGTAAGTCTCAGAAGCAGTCACGCCGCGAGCTCGTCGAGAAGATGCAGCGCGATCAGGCCCGCGGTGACCGAAACCGCACTCGTCTCATCATTGCCGCCTGCATCGTGGTCGGTCTCGCGATCATCGCCTACCCGGCGATCAAGCTGATCCAGGACTCGAAGACCCGGAACGCGGCCATCTCCGACCTCGGCGTCGCCGCCTCGGCCGCGTCCTGTGACACGCCGACCGAGGACAAGGCCTCCGGCACCCAGGACCACAAGCCGGACGGCACAGTGATCGCGTACCCGGTCTCGCCGCCCTCGTCCGGCCCGCACTACGCCGTCTGGGCCCCGCTGTCGAAGAAGTTCTACGCCGACAGCGACCGCCCGCCGGTCCCGAACCTGGTCCACAACCTGGAACACGGCTACACGATCCTCTGGTACAACGAGGAAACGATGAAGAAGCAGGACCAGGTAGACCTGATCGAGAAGATCTCCAAGGCGAAACTCCCCGAAAGCTCCAACGGCAAGTTCATCGCCGCCCCCTTCAAGGCCTCCGACGGCGCCGCCTGGCCGGCCGGCAAGAACATCGCCTTCTCCCACTGGTCCGGCATGGCCGCCGACGGCAAAACCGCCTTCGGCCACCGCCAGTTCTGCAACTCCGTCTCCGGCGAAGCCCTGAAGAACTTCATGGACAAGTACCCGTCGACCGACGCCCAGGAGCCCAACGGCGGCTGAGTTCCCCAGCACGCTGAGTTTTCCTGGTACAGAGAGAAGCCCCGGACCTGAGGTCCGGGGCTTCTTGTTGTCGCGGGTTCAGACGTAGCGGTCGGCGTGGTCGGACTGGACTATCGCGACCAGGTCCTTGATCCGCTCGCCGTCGGCCAGCGGGCAGACCAGGGTGACGTCCTTGGTGTGCACGATGATGTGCCCACTCAGCCCGACCGCCGCGATCAGGTGGTCCGGGTCGTCGGTGACGATCACGTTGTCGTGCGAGTCGAGCAGACAGCTGAGCGCCGACGGCTCGTGCCGGTTGCCGTCGGCATCGACCTCGTACGTACCGGCCAGCGCCGCCCAGGAGCCGACATCGAGCCAGTGCACCGGCATCGGCAGGACGACGACGTCCGCGTCGACCTTGCCCTGCGAGGCCGGCTCCAGCATGGCGTAGTCGATGCTGATCTTGCGCAGGGTCGGGTAGATCTCGGCCAGGGTGGCTTCGCGTTCCGCCGTGTCCCAGACCGAGGCGACCTGCCGGAGCTGCGCGGCCGACTCCGGCAGCAGCTTGTCGAGCAGGTCCAGCACCGTCTCGGCGCGCCAGACGAACATGCCGGAGTTCCACCAGAACCGGCCGGTGGCCAGGTACTCCTCGGCCGTCTCGCGATCCGGCTTCTCCCGGAACCGGTCCACCGCGTACGCCGGTGTGCCCTCGATCGCGTCACCGCGCTCGACGTAGCCGAGTCCCGTGTGCGGATGAGTCGGCTCGATCCCGAACGTCACCAGCGACCGGGGCCGCTGCTCCACGACCTCGAACCCAGCCTCGATCGCCGCGCGGAACTCGTCCTCAGGCGTGATCAGGTGGTCCGATCCGACGATCGCCAGGACAGCGTCCGGGTCGTTGCGGGCAACTACGGCCGAGGCCAGGCCGACCGCGTTGGCCGTGTCCCGGCCGACCGGCTCGCCGATGATGTTGTGTTCACCGAGCTCCGGCAGCTCCTCGCGGACCAGGTCCGTGTGCGCTGCCACCGTGCAGACATAGATGTTGGCCGGATCGACCAGACCCTTCAGCCGGTTGTAGGCCACTCGGAGCAGGGAGTTGCCTGCTGCCAAGGGCAGTACCTGCTTGGGTTTGTCCGCCCTGGACAGCGGCCACAGCCGTGTCCCCGAGCCGCCGGCCAGGATCACCACGTTTCGCATGGGGAGGGAGCCTACCGGGCTGGGACTACTCCGCCGGCCCAGTGGCTGACTCGGCGGCAGGCTCTACTTCGCAGGCCGGGTTGTCTGACGGAGGCTCTGGGGGTGGTGGGAGGCGGAGGTGGGCCAGGTCTGGGGGGATGGGGGTGATGGGGCGGAAGAAGGGGTCTGGGTCGCCGTCTATGCCGGTGGCGGGGGCGTCGGTTAGGCGGAAGCGGTCGCGGAGGCGGCCGTAGAAGTCGGTGGGGCGTAGGCGGACCAGGCGAAGGCGGCGGACTGAGCCGTAGACGCCTATCCAGTCGCCTGGGTCCAGTACGCCGCGTAGTTGGCCGTCGATGCTTACTGCGGCCTGGCCGGAGTGTGGGAGGACTCGGAGGCCTACTGGTTCGTCGGGGGCGGCTACGACCGTGCGGTTGAAGGTCATGTGCGGGGCGACGGGGGTGAAGACGACTGCTTCCATGTTGGGCGACAGGATCGGGCCGCCGGCGGCGAAGCTGTACGCCGTACTGCCGGTCGGGGTGGCCACGATGAGGGCGTCCGCGGAGTACGACGCGAGCAGGCGGCCGGACAGGTAGACGCCGACGCTCACCTGGTGGTCGCGGGCGAGCTTCTCGAGTACTACGTCGTTGAGGGCGGTCACGTCGAGCGCAACACCCCACCCGTCGGCTTCCGGGCTCTCCTCACGTACAGCGGGTGGCGGTAGCGCCGGGCCGTGCCCGTAGCGCAGTAGGGCCTCTATGCCGCTCGGGATCTCCAGGGGCCGGGAGGCGCGCATGGTGAGCGTCATCCGCTCCTCGATCGTCGCCTGGTCGTGGTGGACGGCCTCTAGCGCCTCCTCGACGTCACTGCAGGCCACCTCGGTCAGGAAGCCGACCTTGCCGAGGTCTACGCCCAGTACGGCGGCACCGTTCTTGGCGGCGATCCGGGCGCCGCGCAAGAAGGTACCGTCGCCGCCCAGGGTGACGACCAGGTCGGGGTTGCCGGCGTGCTGCATCTCCGCCATCCCGCCGCGGCGGTGCTCGTGGTCCTTCCAGACGTCGATGTCGGTACAGCCGATGTCGTTCTTCTTGCACCACTCGCGGACCACCCCTGCCGCCTGGACGGCGAGCGGGCGGGCTTGGTGGACGACGAGGCCGAGACGACTGACGGGCACTGTGCGACTCCTCCGGTACGACGACTGCCTGGCGCCTGTACGACGCTGCCGACCACCGTATGTCGTGCGGACCGGATCACCACCGTCAGCCGACATTTCCCTGACATTCACCGGCCACCGTGAACGCTATGAACACTGTGCTCGATTCCTTCCCCGCCCCACCACCCCGGTCGCTCCTCAACTGGGCCCCGCTGGTCCTGCTCGCCGTCGTGGCGACCGGCTGCTCGTCCTCGAAGGCGGACGCCCAGGCGCAGACCCACGACACCGGCAAGGCCCCGGAGATCGCCACCCTGACCACTCCGCCGCCCGGCAAGACGACCACCAAGGCGACACCGAAGGACCCGGACGCCGGCCGGCCGCGCGAGCGGATCGACATGACCGATGCCGACCGCAAACGGTTGTACGCGCCGTACCTGTCCTGCCTGAAGGACAACGGGATCGACACCTCCAAGCGCGGCCAGGAGCCCGGCGTACTCGGCAGTGGCCCGACCACCGACCCGAAGAAGGCCAAGAACGCGGGCAAGGTCTGCGAGCCGAAGCTGCCGCTGCCCGCCTGGGAGATCGACGCGAACAACCCCGACGCGCTCGACTTCGGCCGCAAGGTCGTGCAGTGCCTCAAGGACAAGGGCGTCAAGTACGTCGAGCTGTCCACCGACACGTCGTCGGGCATCGTCGGCCCGGCGCTCGGCGGGCCGCAGAACGACATGCAGTCGATCACCAAGGGCATGGACCTGATGCCGGAGTGCCAGCGCGAGGTGGCCGGCAAGTGACCAAGCGTTCTCGCCGGGTGGTCGGGCTGGTCATCGGTGCTGTTGTGGTCGCCGGGGTGGGGGTCGCGGGGGTCCGGGTGTTCGAAAAGCCGGAGAAGGCAGTGGCGTCGGACGGTCCTGATCCCGCGCAGACGGTGGAGATCGTGCGGACGGATCTGTCGCAGGCGAGGGATCTGAGTGGGCAACTCGGGTACGGCGTCAGCCAGACGGTCAAGAGTCATGCCGAGGGGACGATCACCTGGCTGCCGAAGGTGGGCGCGGCGGTGGAGCAGGGTGGTGTGCTGTTCCGGGTCGACGACAAGCCGGTGCTGCTGTTCTACGGCGGTACGCCGCTCTTCCGCACCATCGGCAAGGCGCCAACACCACCGGTCGACCCTGCCGGCAACCCACCCGGCGCACCCTCAACGCCGGGCACCCCGGAGTCGCCTGGCACGCAGGACTCGCCTGGCAAGTCGGATTCGCCCGGCACGCCTGGCAGGCCGGATTCGCCTGGCACGCCGTCCGACTCCTCGTCGACGCCGCCGGGTGGCTCGCCGGGCAAGGGTGCGGAGAAGCCGATTGAGGGCCCGGATGTGCGGGTGGTCAAGCAGAACCTGACCGCGCTCGGGTTCTTGCCCAAGACAACGACCGACAAGTTGACCTCGGCAACCACCAAGGCAATCAAGAAGTGGCAGAAATCCCTCGACCTGGCGGAGACCGGGGTGATCGATCCGGCGAGTGTTGTCGTCCTCCCCGGAGCCGTCCGCGTCGACTCGATCAAGGCGGCGCTCGGCGATCCGGCCGCGGCGGAAATCCTCGGCGTGACCGCGACCGACAAGGTCGTCACGCTACCCGTCGATGCCGACTCCACCCAGGGCATCAGCGCCGGCGCGAAGGTGAAGCTCACCCTCCCGAACGGCAAGGCGACGACCGGCACGATCCGCAGCGTCGGTACGGACGCGACACCGCCACCCAGCGATGGCAATCCGGCCGACGGCGGCAAGAAGGCGCAGGTGACAGCGCTCATCACACTCGACCATCAGGCCGCGAGCGCCGGGGTCGACTCGGGCCCGGTGACAGTCCCGGTGCCGGGGGCGTCACGGAAGGGCGTGCTTGTAGTACCGGTCGCTGCGTTGCTTGCGTTGCGCGAAGGCGGCTACGCAGTACAGGTTGTCACCGGTACTACGACCGCGCTCATCGGTGTCAAAACCGGAATGTTTGCCGACGGCGACGTCGAGATCACCGGCACCGGTTTGCAGGCCGGCCAAAAGGTGGTGACCACGTCATGACCGCCGTAGTCGAACTCACCCATGCGACAAAGGAATACCCAGGCGGCGTCCGCGCCCTCGACAACGTCTCCCTGCGAATCGAACCCGGCGAACTGCTAGCAATCGTCGGCCCCTCCGGCTCCGGCAAATCCACCCTGCTCAACCTGATGGGCACCCTCGACCGCCCCACCGCCGGCACGGTCGCAATCTCCGGCCACGGCGTCGCCGCCCTCTCCGACCGCGAACTCTCCGCCCTCCGCGGCCGCTCGATCGGCTTCGTATTCCAGCAGTTCCACCTCTCCGACGGCCACACCGCCACCGAAAACGTAGCCACCGGCCTCCTGTACGCCGGTACGCCCCGTCGCACCCGCAAACCCCTAGCCCTCGAGGCGCTCGCCAAGGTCGGCCTCTCCCACCGAGCCAACCACCACCCCCACCAACTCTCCGGCGGCGAACGCCAACGAGTAGCCATCGCCCGAGCCCTCGTCAACTCCCCCGCGATAGTCCTGGCCGACGAACCCACCGGAGCCCTGGACACCACCAACGGCCACGCAGTCCTGGACCTCCTCCACCAACTCCACTCCACCGGCACCACCATCGCCGTCATCACCCACGACCGAGACATAGCCGCCCACCTCCCCCGCCGACTCGAAATGCGCGACGGCCACCTAGTAGGAGACGCATGACCCACCCCAACCCCACCCAACCACCCACCGAGACCCCCGCCCGGCCACAGCAAGAGGCGAGCGGCAGTGGGCTGATGGCGGGCGAAGGTGGTAGCCGGCTGCGACGGGGACTGCGCAGGTCGCGTGGTCGCGGTGACCAGTTGACCCAACCTGTGCGGTTGGCGCTCTCTGACCTCCTCCTGCTTGGGCTTACTCGGGTGCGGACGAGGCCTCTGCGGGCTGCGTTGTCGGCGTTGGGGATTTCGATTGGGATTGCGACGATGATCGTGGTGACCGGGATTCCCGCGTCCAGTCAGCAGGCTGTGCTGGATGAGTTGTCGACGTTGGGGCCGGATTTGTTGCGGGCTGCGGCTGTGCCTAATGCGAATGATCAGAGTCAGGCGGCTGGGTTGCCGGTTGAGTCGGTGGGGATGGCAGAGCGGATCGGGCCGGTGCACGAGGTCAGTGGCGTGGCCAATGTGCATGCGAGCGTGCGGCGGTCGGACAAGATCGATGGGACTACTAACAGCAGTGGGATCACTGTGTTGGCCGGGACGCCCAATCTGCTGGATCTGCTCGGGGCGAAGGTTTACTCAGGCAAGTTTTTGTCTCAGGCAACCGACAAGTTCCCGACCGTCGTGCTCGGCGCCAAAGCCGCCACCTGGCTCGGCATCACCGACCTGCCAGCCGGTCAGCCGCCACCGCGGATCCTGCTCAACGACACCTGGTTCACCGTCATCGGCATCCTCTCGACCTCACCGCTAGCCCCAGACGTCGAGCAATCCGTCCTGATCGGCTGGGAGGCCGCCAAGACGATTCTCGGCTTCGACGGCCGACCATCCGTCGTCTACGTCCGCTCCGCCGACACAGCAGTCGAGGACGTCCGCGCAGTACTCGGCCGCACCCTCAGCCCCGAGCAACCCGGCATGGTCCAGGTCAGCCGCCCCTCCGAAGCCCTCGCCGCCAAACGCATCACCCAGAACGCCTTCTCCACCCTGTTCCTCGGCCTGGCCGGCGTAGCGCTGCTGGTCGGCGGCATCGGCGTCGCCAACACGATGGTCATCTCCGTCCTCGAACGCCGCCGCGAGATCGGCCTCCGCCGCGCCCTCGGCGCCAACCGCCGCCAGATCCGCGGCCAGTTCCTCACCGAATCCGTCGTCCTCTGCACCATCGGCGGCCTGATGGGCGCCATCCTCGGCATCCTCGGCGTGATCGGGTACGCCGACGCGCAAAACTGGCCCATCGTCATCCCACCCACCGCCGTCCTCGCCGGCCTGGCCGCCTCCATCTCCGTCGGCGTCCTAGCCGGCGTCTACCCCGCGATCCGCGCATCGTTGCTCACCCCAACAGAAGCGCTCGCGTCAGATTGACTATCAAATGTCAGGATGTTGTCCCGGCCGACCGCACATCACCCGGAGCGACGACAACCCGACCTATAGTCGAAGCCATGTGTGCCCAGGTCGTGCTCGCCGAGGACGACGAGAAGCAGGCCGAGCTCGTCCGGCGCTACCTCGAACGCGAGAACCACGAAGTCACCGTCGTCCACGACGGCCGCTCGGCGCTCGACGAAGTCCGCCGCCGTCAGCCCGAACTCCTCGTCCTCGACGTGATGCTCCCCGGCGTCGACGGCCTCGACGTCTGCCGGATCCTGCGCCGCGAGTCCGACATCCCCGTCCTGATGCTCACCGCCCGTACCGAGGAAGACGACATGCTCCTCGGCCTCGACCTCGGCGCCGACGACTACATGACCAAACCCTTCAGCCCCCGCGAACTAGCAGCTCGCGTACGCACCCTGCTGAGACGAAGCAACGGCAGACCATCACCAGCCACCGAACCGGACACCATGCTCCGAGTAGGCGGCGTCGCCATCGACCCCGAACGCCACGAGTTGTTTGCCGACGGCACCAAAATCACCTGTACGCCCGGCGAGTTCCGCCTGATCGCGACGATGGCCGCCCGCCCCCACCGCGTCTTCACCAGGGCCCAACTGCTCGAGCAACTGCACGGCATCGACCAATACATCACCACCCGCACGATCGACACGCACGTACTCAACCTGCGCAAGAAGATCGAGCCCGACCCCCGCAAACCGATCCGCCTGCTGACCGTCTACGGCGTCGGCTACAAGCTGACCGACGGGTGAAATGACCGCCCGGCGGAGCTTGCTCGTCCGGCTGCTGGCCGGAGCCGTCCTGATCGCGCTCTGCTCGATCGCGGCGACCGCCTGGCTCGCGGCCCGCAGTACGACGGTCGCCATCCAGCAGCAACAAGGCCAAGCGCTCGCCGACGACGCAAAGATCTACAACACCCTGGTCGGGTTCGCCGCAACCCATCGCAGCTGGTCGGGTATCGGCAAGGAGATCTCCCGGCTCGCCTTCGACACCGGCCGGCAGATCAGCCTCACCACCCGCGACCGCCGGCTCATCTCCGGCCAGCCGGTTCCGGCGACCCAGACCCCGTCCGCGCTCGTCTGGCCGCTCGACCTCAGTACCGGCCTCGGCGGTACGCCGACCGACGCGACCGGGCAGATCGACTCCCGGGTCGTCGGCCCGTTCAAGCTCTCCGACGCGGCGAAGTCCAGACTCGACGACGTGGCCACGAGGGTCCTCAAGTGCGTACAGCTCAGCTCGGGCGGACTCGGCAAGATCACCTACGACCCGACCGGCCGGCCGCAGATCGAGGGAGCGTCGCAGTACATCCTGGATCAGTGCCCGTCGGATGCGCTCGACGAGATCGACTCCGAGCAGGGCAAGGCGTATTCGGATTTGCAGAGCCGGGTCAACGCCTGCCTGGCCAAACGCGGACCGACCACGCCGATCAAGCTCCAGGCCGACCTGAGCTGGACCCCGTACTTCGGTGTCACCACCAGCCAGCTGCAGCCCGGCCCCACCAGCAGGCCAGCCGAAACCCCGTCCGACAGGCGATCCGTCAAACCCTCCGTGGCGCCTCCGCTACCCGACCCCGCGGCTGTCGAGGCCTGTATGACCGCCTCGCGGCGCGCCCTGCTCACCCCTTACGTCGCTCCGCCCGCCCTCCTCTTCGTCAGCACCCACAGCGAGGCGTCGGCGGAGTTCGACCTGTCCCCCGCGAACCAGAAACGCATCGCCGGCGTCGCCGCTGCGATCCTCGGTATCACCGTGCTGATCGCAGCCGTCGGCGGAATCCGCCTGGTCCAACCGCTGCGAGCCCTCACCAAGGCGTCGCGACGGATGACCAGCGGCGACGAGAACGTCCGGGTGAAGGTCCGCGGCATCGACGAGATCGGCCAACTCTCATTGGCATTCAACGAGCTGGCCGACGCCCGAGCCAAGACCGAATCGTTGCGCAGAGCAATGGTCAGCGACATCGCACACGAACTCCGAACACCACTCAGCAACATCCGCGGCTGGCTGGAAGCCGTCGAGGACGGCGTCGCCCAACCGGACGCAACCTTCATCGCCTCACTCGGCGAAGAGGCCGCGCTCCTGCAACACATCCTCGACGACCTCCGCGACCTCGCCACCGCCGACGCCGGCAACCTACGCATCCACCCCGAACGGGTCTACCTAGGCCTGCTACTCGACCAGGTCGCCACTACGTTCCGCAGCCAAGCCGAACACGCCAACATCACGTTAACCTCAACAACCACCGGCGACATCGAACTAGAAGCCGACCCAGTCCGCCTACGCCAGGCCGTAGGCAACCTAGTAGCCAACGCCCTCCGCTTCACCCCCGCGGCCGGCACAGTCCAAATCACCGGCCGCATCGAAGACGAGGCCGGCGAGGTCGTCATCGACGTGATCGACACCGGTGCGGGCATCGCCGCTGAGGATCTACCGAAGGTCTTCGACCGGTTCTGGCGCGCAGAACAGTCCCGCAACCGCCACACCGGCGGCAGCGGCCTCGGCCTGCCGATCGTCCGCAGCCTGATCGAAGCCCACGGCGGCACCGCCACCGCAACCAGCACCCTCGACGGAGGCTCCACCTTCACCCTCCGCCTTCCCGCATCCCTCCACCGGTGAGCCGGTCATCCTTCAGCGGCCGGTGGCGGGGGTGGGGTTCGGCGGGAGGCCGTGATTATGGGGTCTGTTTCGTCGTCGAATTCGCCGATTACCTCCTCTAGGAGGTCTTCTAGGGCTACTACGCCGACGGGGGTGTCGCCTTCCTGGACTACGGCTAGTTGGGAGCGTTTTTCTCGCATCAGGCGGATTGCGGCCGCGACCGGAGTGGTGGCTGGTAGGCGGAGGGGCTCGGTCATCAGTTGGGATGCCTGGAGAGTGGTGCCGCCTCGGGTGGTGGCTCGGGCGGCGTCGCTGACGTGGACTATGCCGCAGACTGCGGTGGTACCGGGGGTTACGACGGCTAGCCGGGAGTGGCCTTCTCGGCGGCTGGTCAGTTCTACCTCTCGGGCGCTGGCGGAGGCCGTGACGGTGGATACCGAGACGGTGGGGGTCATCACCTGGGCGACGGTGATGTTCTGCAGGGCGAGCATCGCGGTGAGGAGGTCGTGTTCTGGGGCTTCCAGGGTGCCGTGTTCGCGGGAGGACTCGATCAGCAGGCGCAGCTCGTCGGGACCGTGGGCGTTGGCCAGCTCGTTCTGCGGGGTCACCTTCAGGACGCGGAGGCAGAGGTTCGCCATCCAGTTCAGGACGATCAGCAGCGGGCGTACGAGGTACGTGAAGCCCCGGAACGGCAACGCCAGCAGCAAAGCCGACCGTTCGGGATCGCTGATCGCCCACGACTTCGGGGCCATCTCGCCAAGCAGTACGTGCAGCAGGCCGATCCCGCCGACGGCGATGATCAGCGCGATCACATGCCCAGCTTCCTCAGGGATTCCGACCAGCTCGAACAGCGGATGCAGCAGGTCCGCCACCGCCGGCTCCGACAGCGAGCCAAGTCCCAGCGTGCACAACGTGATCCCGAGCTGAGCACCCGCGAGCATCAACGACAGCTCGCTCACCCCGGCGATCGCCGCCCGCGCGGCCCGCGAACCCGACGCGGCCGCCTGCTCGAGCCGATGCCGCTTCGACGCGACCAGCGAGAACTCCGCCGACACGAAGAACCCATTGAGGATCAGCAGCAACAAGGAGATCAGCAGCGCAACCGTAGTACTCATGAGAGACGCTCCAGTACGACGATGCCCGGCACGTGCCGAAGTACGGTCTGAACGCGAAGCCGCACCAACTCCAAAGGCACCGGCCGCCCGTCATGGTCGAAGCGCCGAGGCAACTCCACCACCAACTCGTCATCAACCACGGGAATCCGCCCGAGCCGAGCCATGATCAAACCGGACACCGTGTCGTAGTCCTCGTCCTCCGGCAGCTGGATCCCAGTAGCCTCGGCCACCTGATCGATCCGCCACCGCGCGGGCAAGGTCCACGACCCATCCGGGTTCGAGATCAGGTCAGGCTCCGGCAGATCATCCTCGTCGCGGATCTCGCCCACCAATTCCTCAGCGATGTCCTCCAGCGTCAACACCCCGGCGAACCCACCGAATTCATCGACCACGATCGCAAGCTGCCGATGCGCGGTACGAAGCGCCTGCAGTACTGCGGGCAGCGGCAAGGTCGACGGTACGACGACCGGCGGCGAGATCAGCGAGACCGCCGTGAAGCGGGCCCTCTGGGCCGGCTCGATCTCCACCACGTCGCCGATCGCGATCACCCCGACCACCTCGTCGACCGACTCCCCGATCACCGGGAACCGGCTGTGCCCGGTGTCGAGCAGCTCGACCACCCGGGTCAGCGGCTCGTCGCGGTGCACGGTGATCACGTCGACGCGCGGCGTCATCACCTCGTCGGCGTTGCGGTACCGGAAGTCGAGCCCGCGATCGAGCAGCCGCATCGTGTCCTCGTCCAGCAGGCCCTGCTCGTACGACGTGGCGATGATCCGGTCCAGGTCCTGGGCGGTGGCGCCTTGCGGGAGCTCCTCGACCGGCTCGATCCCGACCCGGCGCAGGATCCGGTTCGAGGTGGCGTCGAAGACGTGGATCAGCGGGCCGGCGACGGTCAGGTAGATCAGCGTCGACCGGGACAGCCGCAGCGCGATCGCCTCGGCCCGGGCGATCGCCAGGTTCTTCGGGGCCAGCTCGCCGAACACCATCTGGATGATCGTTGCCAACAGCAACGCCAGGATGACGGAGATGGTCAGGCTCACGCCGGCCGGCAGGCCCGCAGTACCGAGCAGGTCCTCCAGACCGGCGCCCAGGTACGGCTGGGCGACGTAGCCGGCCAGCAGCGCGGTGACGGTGATGCCGACCTGCGCGCCCGACAGGACGAAAGACAGCCGGGCCGTCACCTTCAGCGCTCTGGCCGCGGCCGCGTTACCCCCGTCGGCCAGGCTCTGCAGCCGGTTCCGGTCCACTGCGACGTAGGAGAACTCCTGGGCCACGAAATAGCCGGTGGCAACGGTCAACGCCAGGATCAGCACCAGGCCGATCACGATCAACATGCAGTGACTTTAGCTTGAGTAGCATGGTGCACCGGCGACGGATGGAGGCTTCGGGTGAGCGAACGGCGTGAGGTGAAGCTCGGTCCTGCCCAGGAGACGATGCTGATCCCGCTGTACGGCCGGGCGGTCGAGGCGCGCAAAGAGCAGCCGATGCTCAGTGACGCCAAGGCGGTCGAGATCGTCGACTCGCTCGACTACGACTTCGCCAAGTTCGACGGCAACCGCAGCCTGGCTGGCGCGGTGCTGCGCGGGATGATCTTCGACGGCTGGGTCTCCGAGTTCCTCGGTGAGCATCCCGGCGGGACCGTGGTCGAGATCGGCGCCGGGCTGAACACGCGGTTCGAGCGGCTCGACAACGGGGCGTGCCATTGGGTCGAGCTGGATCTGCCGGACTCGATGGAGCTGCGGCGGCAGTTCTTCGAGCCGACCGACCGGCGGGCGATGGTCGCCGGGTCGGTGACCGATGCCGACTGGCTCGGCGCTGTGCGCGAGCACCCGGGGCCGTACTTCTTCGTCGCCGAGGCCGTCCTGCCGTATGTGCCCCGCGAAGGCTGCGAGGCCGCGATCGGCTTCATCCGGGACCAGTTCCCCGGCAGCCCGGTCGCCTTCGACACGGCCGGTGCGGCGATGCTGGACCGGATCGACAACCACAACGAGGCCAAGCTGATGTCGGCCAGGTTCCTGTGGCCTTGCAACGACCCGAGCGAGCTGGAGTCCTGGGGCTTGCGCCTGCTCGACAGCCGCACCGTCGCCGAACCCCAGCCCGCGGTCCAGGCCGCCCTGCCACTCGCCTTCCGGGCACAGCTGAGCGCGCTCGCCTTGGCACCACAGGTCAGGACCTACCGCCTGAACCTCTTCACCACCTAGGCCGCGGCTCAGGTCGTGGTCAGTCCGCCGATCCCTTCCACCAAAGGCGAAACACCCAGCAGGGTCGATCTTCAGTCGGTGGTTTCGCCGAGCCAGGGCAGGACTTTGCCGTCGCGGATCAGTTCGCCGTAGGTCGATGGGTCGATGGGTCTGGTGAGGATGAGGTCGAGGATCGGTTGGACTGCTTCTGCTGGGGAGCGGGCCTCGCTGAAGTCTTCGAACCAGGGGCGGGAGGCGCGGGTGTCGACGAGGCCGGGGCAGACCGAGGCGATCAGGGTGTCGCCGGCGAGATCGTCGGTACGCCGGATTGCGGCGACCGCTCGTACCGCGGCCACCTGGGCGACTTTGGAGGGGATGTTGATCCAGTCGGGCCAGCCGTGATCGGCGTGCGTGTCGGCGTGGATGGTCCGGCGCCAGTCCTCGACGGCCTGCTCGATCTGGTCCAGGGTGTGGCCGTCTTCGAACAGTGGCTGGACCTTGGCGTCCAGGTGGTCGAGGGTGCCGAGTGAGCTGGCGACGACGATCAGGCTGCCGGCTGGACGTAGTACCGGGGCGAAGGAACGCAGTACGGCGGTGGCGCCGCCGTTGGCGACTGCGATGAACTCGTCGGCCTGCTCGGCCTGCGTGCGGTCCGGGGACAGCGGGCCGACGGCGTTCGAGATGACGATGTCGACGCCGCCGTAACGGGTCTGCAGGTCGGCGGCCAGTTCGGCGACAGCGGTCGCGTCGGTGACGTCGAGGACTCGGCCTTCAACCTGCGCTGTCCCGTTGACCCGCTCGGCCGCTGCTGCGACGCGTTCCGGGTTGCGGCCCGTGAGTAGGACCAGATCAGCTGCGTCGAGCCGGGCGGCCAGGCCTTCGACGAGGGCGTACCCGATCCCTTGGTTGGCCCCGGTGACCAGGGCGATTCTCTGCGGTCTCATGTCGCCAGGCTAGGAACGGCGGTTGCATGACTCAAACGAGACTTGAGCACGGGTAGTATGCGTAAACGTCATGGACTTCTCCGACGTCTCCCTGGTCGCGCTGCGGGTGTTCCGCGAGGTCGCCGAGCGCGGCACCTTCACGGCCGCGGCGACCGCGCTCGGCTACACCCAGTCGGCCGTCTCCCGCCAGATCGCGTCGATCGAACGCGCGGCGCAGACGCAGCTCCTCGAGCGGCGCCGAGACGGTGTCCGGCTGACAGCCGCCGGTCAGCTGGTACTACGGAACGCGGCCGGCGTACTCGACCAGATCGACGCGACAGCGCGGGAGCTGTCCGGGCTGCCCGTCGAGGGCGGAACCGTCCGGTTGGGGTGGTTCCCGAGCGCCGGTGCCGTGTTGTTGCCGATGGCAATCACTGCGGTGCGTCGTTCGCATCCGGCGATCAACCTGGTCACCCGGGAGGGGACGACTCCCTCGCTGGTCCGATCGCTCCGGGCCGGCAGCATCGACTTGGCGCTTCTCGCCGCCGCCCCACCCTTCCGCCCGCCGGACAGCGAGACGCCCGCGCTGAAGCTGGAGACGCTGGCTGAGCGGCCGTTGCGCATCGCAGTACCGGCCAGTCATCCGCTGGCTGTCGCCGACTCGGTCGACGTCGCCGACCTCCGCGGCCAACGCTGGATCGCCGGCTCCTCAGCCGACCAGATGGGCGTCTGGCCGGGTCTGGACGAACGCCCCGAAATCGCCCACACCGCCCGCGACTGGCTGGCCAAACTCCACCTGGTGGCCGCCGGCGCAGGTATCACCACCGTCTCCACGTCCCTGGAACGCACCACCCCACCCGGCATCCGGGTCCTCACCGTCCGCAACGGCCCCCAAGAACTCCGCCGGATCCTGCTGGCCCGCCTTCCGGGCAAGCTCACCGACCCCACCGAGGCAGTAGCCGACGCCCTCCGCACAGCAGCCCACCAAACCGCCCACCCCTAACCACACCCACCACCTCCTGCACGCCGCGGCACTCGGCCCGAGGCCGCGTGCCGCGCGTAGTACGGGGTTGTCAGAGCTGTGGTTTTTGTTCTTCGGTGGTCTGGGGTTTGTCCTGAGGGTCCGGTTTCTCGGAGAGCTTGCGGAACTCGACCAGGGCCTTGCCGACGTTGCGGGTCAGGTCGGGGAGTTTGTTCGCGCCGAAGATGAGCACGACGATGACGAGCAGCACGCTCCACTCGCCGCCCTCGGGCAGCGCCAGCAATGAAGCCATGACGATCCTTCTTTCCAGGTGTCCCCCACCACGGTACTTCGGGCCGAACGTAGTGCTCTGGGTCGGGCGCTCCCGCTTCAGCTCCGGTGTTCAGGTGCGTGCCTGCCTGGGCGCCGGAGATGGGCGGGCGCGCCCGACCCAGAGCACTATGGTTGTCGCGTGACCCTTCCTGAGTTGTTCGGCGCCGCGGTACGACGGGATGGCGCCAACCCGTTCCTGACCTATTACGACGACGTCACCGGCGAGCGGATCGAGCTCAGCGCGGTCACCACCGCGAACTGGGTGGCGAAGACGGCCAACCTGCTCGCCGACGAGTACGACCTGGAACCGGGCGAGTCCGTCGCGATCGGCCTGCCGCCGCACTGGCTCGGCGTCGTCTGGGCGCTGTCGACCTGGTCGGTCGGCGCGGCCGTCACCAACGGCGTCGGCACGCTCGCGATCACCGGGCCCGACTTCGCCATCCGCGGATCGCGCGAGACGGTCGCGTCGGCGCTGCTGCCGCTCGGTGGCCGGTTCCGGGAGCCGTTGCCGGCCGGGGTCCACGACTACGGGGCCGAGGTCTACAACCATCCGGACCTCTTCGTGCCGTTCGATCCGCCGGGCGGTGGGAGTACGGCGTACGACGAGCAGACCCACGACGAACTGATCGCCGCGGCGGAACCGATCTCCGACCGCGTACTCACCACGACCTCTCTCGTCACGCCGGCCGGCATCGGGACGCTGATCGGCGTGATCGCCGGCGGTGGCTCAATCGTGCTCTGCCGCAACCTCGATCCCGCCAAGCTCGACCGGCGGGTCTCGGACGAGAAGGTCGATCGCGTTCTGGAGGGGATCTAGATGCAGCGTTTCGATGGCAAGGTGGCGCTCGTGACGGCGGGGGCGCAGGGGATCGGCGCCGCGGTCGCGCGGCGGATCGCGGCCGAGGGTGGCTCGGTGGTGATCACCGATCTGCAAGAGGACAAGATCGAGGCGCTGGCCGCGGAGTTGGGTGACGCGCTGGCCGTCCGTCTTGATGTGACCGTCCGCGAGGAGGTCGACGCGGCCGTTGCGGCGGCTGTCGAGCGGTTCGGGCGGCTCGACGTACTGGTCAACAATGCGGGCGGGTGCATCGTCAGTACCGTCCCTGAGGACACGAGCGACTCCGAATGGCACCGGCAACTCGACCTCACGTTGGTCGGCGCGGCGCGCTGCATCCAGGCGTCGCTTCCCCATCTGGTGAAGACCCGCGGCAACGTCGTCACGATCAGCTCGGTGAACGGGATCGCTGCCTTCGGCAACATCGAGTACGCCGCTGCGAAGGCCGGCCAGATCGCACTGACCCAGAACTTCGCCGCCCGCTACGGCAGCATGGGCGTCCGCTTCAACGTCGTCGCCCCCGGCACCGTCCACACCCCGAACTGGGACAACCAGCCGGACACCCTGGAGAAGTTCAAGGCTCTCTACCCGTTGGGCCGGGTAGGCCAACCCGAAGACATCGCCGCCGCCGTAGCCTTCCTGGCCTCCTCCGACGCCTCCTGGATCACCGGCCACACCCTCCCCGTAGAAGGCGGCGTCCTCACCGGCCCCGGCCTACTGGACCTGACCCCCACCGGCCCCTTCCGCAAGGACTACCCGACGACCTGACCTCTCAGCCAGTCGTAGATCTCTTCGTACGTGGCAGACCCAGGCAAGTGCCCACCCTCGAAGACATGGCCCTGCACTCCGGGAATGTGCTCGAGAAGATAGTCGGCATCTTCCGAGGGAACGTTGGCGTCGCTCGTACCTCGCCACAGCCCCACCGGCACCTTGATCTCCGACAGCTCGAACCCCCACGGCCGGGCAAGCGCAAAACTGTCGTCGACCCACCCATCCGTCCCCTCGACAAAGGTCGCCCGCAGCCGCTCCATCGCGTCCGGATCATCCCGCGCCGCAGGCCCCGGCCCTGTTGGCAACTCCGGCGCACCATCGTCGATCCGCCCCACGATCTCCGCCGCCACCTCCGCAAGTTGGCGCCGCAACTCCCCCTCCTCAGGCGCAGCCTTCTTCGGATCGGCCGGCTTGACCCCAGAGATCACCACACACGAGCTGACCCGATCCCCCAGCAACGCCGCACAAGCCAACGCATGCGGCGCCCCACCCGACCCACCACTCACCGCAAACCGTTCCCACCCCTGCGCGTCCATCAACGCCCGCACATCCTCCACCGCATCAACCACCATCCGCCCCGGCCGCCGGGTCGATCCGCCATACCCGGGCCGGTCGTAAACCAGATGTCTGAACCCACTCCCCGACATCGACTCAGCCAACGCCGGCCACTTCCACCGACTACTAGGCGTCCCGTTGTGCGACACCACCGGATACCCACCCTCCGGCCCGTACAAGCAGTACCGAAGCACCGCCCCATCCGCCCGAACCACTTCATACGTCTCCGGATTGGCCATCCCCCCATCCAACCCCACCAAGGGCCCACAAACCCCAAATCTGCAAGGCCTTACGTGCAGATTCCACATCGACAACTGCTCCTCCATTTGTGCAACAGCCGCTGCACAAATGGAGGCCTCGCCGGGGCATCCAATCTGCCCCACAAAGGCCGCCACAACCCAACATCCGGCGAACGTGGCGGCTGGCGGCAGCGTGCTCATAGGCACCCCTGTCCGGCGATTTCTGTGGGCCTCCCAGCCGGAGCGTCGCAGTAGTACAGTCGACCCATCACGATCAGCCCGGACGCCTAACGGCTCGGGCTGATTTTCTCTTTCCGGTAGGACGAGTCATAGCGGAGCACCGACGCCGTGGCTGCCGATTCCGTCCTGCGTCCGGACCGAGGTGACGCCCAGCGTCAATAGCCGTGCGGCAGCAACCGTCGAAGCCGCAGGCCTTCCCCGCAGGGGGAGTTGGTCTGCCTTGCCGCATCCGGTGGCGAAGTGACGCCAAGCGTTACGAGGCCGACGACGGCGGGCACCCGGAGCAGCTGCGGCTCGCTTGCGTGGGAATCCTTCGCCCGTGCCGCATCCCGGCGCGAGGTGACGCCAAGCGTCACGAGCCGGTCGGCGGCAACGGCTGGGAGCGGACAACCATTCCACGCATAGGGAGTTGGTGGCCCGGGCCGCATCTGGTGGCGAGGTGACGCCAAGCGTCACGAGCCCGGGGTCGGGCGACCGGGTGAGGTGGTCGGGTAAGTCGGTGGGCGGGTTGGCGAGTCGGGCTGTGGCGGCGATAGAGCTGAGGGCGAACGCTTCAACAAAGCGGGCGACGTAGGAGCCCGCGTGCTGGGTGGGTGGGAGCTCAGCGCCCGGCGAGTGACGGAGGAGCGAGTGGGGCGCCGGCGTGGGGAGTACTACGGATGATCAGCATGTGGACGGTTACCGGGGGTCAATGTCTAGTGACGTTATCGTCTTTCGTACGAGGGCGGTCCGTCAGCGGCGGCCCGGGGAGCCAGGAGCTGTTATGAGCGAGTGTTGTTGCCGCTAGCGCCTGTTGTGAGCTGAAAACCCCTTAACCACAAGGCGTGCCGATCGTTCCGCGCAGCACGAGAGCAGCGGAGCTGATGGGCTGCGCCGTCGTACCCGAGAACAGGACCGTCATGAGCGAGAACACGACCCCCAGCTGGTCTTTCGAGACCCGGCAGATCCACGCCGGCCAGACGTCCGACGCGACGACGAACGCGCGGGCGCTGCCGATCTATCAGACCACGTCGTACACCTTCGACAGTACCGATCATGCCGCGAGCCTGTTCGGGCTGCAGGAGTTCGGCAACATCTACACCCGGATCCAGAACCCGACCCAGGACGCGGTCGAGCAGCGGATCGCAAGCCTGGAAGGCGGAACGGCCGCACTCCTGGTGAGCTCCGGCCAAGCCGCCACGAGCCTCGCGCTGCTCAACGTCGCCGAGGCCGGCGACCACATCGTCAGCAGCCCGAGCCTGTACGGCGGTACGTACAACCTGTTCCACTACACGTTCCCCAAGCTCGGTATCGAGGTCAGCTTCGTCGAGGACCCGAGCGACCTGGAGTCGTGGAAGGCCGCGATCAAGCCGAACACGAAGGCGTTCTTCGGCGAGACGATCGCCAACCCGAAGAGTGAGATCTTCGACATCGAGGGGATCGCCGGTGTCGCGCACGAGTTCGGCGTACCGCTGATCGTCGACAACACCGTCGCCACCCCGTACGTGCTGCGCCCGCTGGAGCACGGCGCCGACGTCGTCGTGCACTCGGCGACGAAGTACCTGGGCGGTCACGGTACGGCGATCGCCGGCGTCATCGTCGACTCCGGCAAGTTCGACTACGCGCAGAACCCGGAGCGGTTCCCCGGCTTCAACCAGCCCGACGACAGCTACCACGGGCTCACCTACGCGACCGCGCTCGGCGTCGGCTCGGACCTCGGCAACCTCGCGTACATCCTCAAGGCGCGCGTCCAGTGGCTGCGGGACCTCGGTACTGCGGTGTCGCCGTTCAACGCGTTCCTCATCGCCCAGGGCCTCGAAACCCTGTCGCTGCGGATCGAGCGCCACCTCGACAACGCGCTCAAGGTCGCGCAGTGGCTCGAGGCACGCGACGAGGTCGACAGCGTCGCGTACGCGAGCCTGCCGTCCAGCCAGTACTACGAGTTGGCGCAGAAATACACCCCCCGTGGAGCCGGCGCCGTGGTCGCGTTCGAGATCAAGGGCGGCGTCGACGCGGGCAAGCGATTCGTCGACGCGCTGCAGCTGCACAGCCACGTGGCCAACATCGGCGACGTCCGCTCGCTCGTCATCCACCCGGCGTCGACCACACACAGCCAGCTCTCCGCCGAGGACCAGCTCGCATCCGGCGTAACCCCCGGCCTGGTCCGGCTCGCGGTCGGCCTCGAGCACATCGACGACATCCTGGCTGACCTCGAGGTCGGTTTCGCCGCGGCCAAGTCGGTCTGACCATCCAATGACCCAGGATCGCCCGCCTGCCTCACCAGTCGATGCCCGGGGGCGGGACATCGGCGGCGAGCCAGGTAGTCCCGGTACGCCGGGAGCCCACCCCACACCAGGTCAGGTGGCCGGTGTGGGGTGGGTGGGCGATCCTGCCTCACCCTCCGTCCGGGTGGGAGGTGGTTGGCGGCCGGGTGATCCGGTGGCCGGCCGGCGGTTCGCGGAGATCGGGGACTTGAGACTCGAGTCCGGGGCCGAGCTGCCCGGAGTACTGGTTGCCTATGAGACCTGGGGCCGGCTGAACGCGGCCCGGGACAATGCCGTCCTGATCTGTCATGCCCTTACCGGGGACGCACACGTGGTCGGCCCGGCCGGCCCGGGGCAACTGACCCCGGGCTGGTGGGACGGCTTGATCGGCAGCGGCCGGTACGTCGATCCCGCCGACTGGTACGTCGTCGCCGCGAACGTCTTGGGTGGTTGCCAAGGCACCACCGGCCCGTCGTCGACAGCGCCCGACGGCAAAGCGTGGGGCAGCCGATTCCCCGCCATCACCATCAGGGACCAGGTAGCCGCGGAGGCCGCCCTCGCCACGCAACTCGAAATCGACAAGTGGACAGCGGTGATCGGCGGCTCGATGGGCGGAATGCGCGCCCTCGAATGGCCACTGCTCTACCCAGACAGAGTCAACACAGCGATCGTCCTGGCCTCGACAGGCTACGCATCGGCAGAGCAAATCGCCTGGTGCTCACCCCAACTGGCCGCCATCGAATCCGACCCCGCCTGGAACCAAGGCGACTACTACGACACCAGCGAAGCACCCACCACAGGCCTAGGTATCGCGAGAAGAATCGCCCACATCACCTACCGCTCCGAGTACGAGCTGGCCACCCGCTTCGGCCGCAACCCGCAAGGCGACGGCCGGTTCGCCATCGAGTCATACCTGGACCATCACGCCCACAAACTAGCCAGAAGATTCGACCCCGGCTCCTACGTCGCCCTCACCAAAGCGATGAACACCCACGATGTCGGCCGCAACCGCGGCGGTCTCACAAAAGCCTTGCAGGGCTTGAAATCCCGCCTGGTCATCGCAGCCGTAGACTCCGACCGCCTCTACCCGAGCAGGCTCTCCACAGAGCTCATCGATGCAAGCAAAGACGCCGGCCCGCTGCACCTGATCAAGTCCCCGTACGGCCACGACGGCTTCCTGATCGAGTTAGACCAGGTCGGCGCTCTGATCGCGGAGACGCTCGACAGCCGCTAGCGCGTACCTCTCCTCCAGCAGGTTCCCAAAGGTCTTCCAGTCCGCCGCGACCTTCCCGAACCCGGCAATCGCCGCACCAGAATCACCCCGGTACTCCGCCAGCAGCGCGGCCGCCGTCGCCAGCGAATACTCCCGCATCGGCAACAACGGAACGATCAGCCCGGCGACCCGCTCAGCCAGCTCAGGCAGATCCACCGCCAACCCAGCACGCACAAAGGTCGGCAACCGGGCAGCAAACTCGTGGCTCCCGGTCAGCACCTCCAACCCGAGCAACCGCTCAAGCACCTCCTGTACGCCGGCCCGATCCCCATCAGCAGCACGAGCCGTAGCCGCCGGCGCCCCACCGATCGCCTGGAAGTCCGGCCAATCGGTCTCGATCCCCAACCGATACGCCTCTTCAGCCGAAGCCCGCGCCCCCGGAATCCCCAGCTCGAGCTCGGCGCGAGCCAACGCCGCCAGCACCTCGATCCGCCGCAGAGTGATGAACGCCGGCCCCGGATCATCAAGTTGCGCACGGCAAGCAGCAATGACTTCCTCGGTCTGCCCCAGCTCCATCATCAGCTCGAGCACCGTGCAACTGAGCTGCTGCCGCAACTCCGCCAGCCGTCGCCGCTGGGTGAACTCCTCGGTCTCCTTGAGCGTCTCCAGCGCCGCCCGCGGTCCCTCGATCTGCCAGACCACGAACCCGTAGTTCAGCCACGTGACCGCCGCGTCCCGCGCCTTGCCCTCGTCGAGCAGCGCGCTCAGCGCGTCCTTCATGTCGACCACACCGCCGGTATCACCGTTGCCGACCCGCGACAGCCCACGCGCCTCCAGCGCCCGATGCGGTACGCCGTACCCGAGCTCCTCGGCCATCCGCAGCGACCGGTTGGCCGCCGCGATCGCCTCATTACGCCGGCTGGCGACCGTCAGGATGACCGCCTGCCCAGCCAGCGCGCCGACCAGATCCTCGCTCGGCCCGAAGCTCTCGAAGATCGACACCACTCGATCGATCGTCGCCAGACTCTCTTCCATACTGCTCATCGCGTACGTCGACAACCGCAGCGCCCGAGCCACCCCGACCAGATCGCCGACGGCATCGAATCCGACAACCGCCGACCGGTACGCCGCCAGCGCATCGTCCAGCCGCCCAGTCAGGAACGCCGCCCAACCCCACCGCGCCAGCACCTCGGGCCGGTCCGGATCGCCCTCTGGCGTAAGCCCCAGCGCCTGGTCGAGCAGGTCCATCGCCTCGGTCGCGTCCAGGTTCATCGCCTGCTCGGCCGCCCGACGCAGGTACCCGCGTGCGCGAGGAGCCAACTGCTCCACCAGTTCGAGATCCCCGACCGCATCGGCGAGCTGCAGCGCAGTACCGAGGTGATGAGCGATCACACTCGTCGTATCGCCTTGCCCAGCACTACATTGCGACTCCAGCCAATCCGCGGCCGCCACATGCCTGGCCGATCGGGCTGCTCGCGGGACCTGGCTGTAGGCGACGTCGCGAGTCAGCGAGTGCCAGAAGCTGTACTCCCGCTGCCCCTCCAGCGACGACTGCCTAATCGGCCGGACCAACTCCTTGCGCGCCAGCTCCTGCAGCTCCTGTACGACGTCCGCCGGGTCGCGATCCACCAGCGCGGCGACCGCCTCGGCCCAGAAGACGCGACCGATCACCGCCGCGTTCGCGAGCAGCGCTTTGCGATCGGGCTCGAGCGTGTCCAGCCGGGCGGCGATGATCGAGGTGATCCCCGACGGCAGGGCGACCGAACCAGGGCCCAGCTCGTTGACCATCCGGGCGAGTTCCTCGGCGTACAAGGGGTTCCCATCGGCACGGCCGACCAAGTCCGCTCTAGTGCGGGCGGGGAGCCGGTCGCCGACGAGGAGTTCGCCGAAGAGCTGGTCGGTCTCGGAGCCGGACAGCGGGGCGAGGCCGATCATCCACGCGTTCTGCTGCCCGCGGGTCCAGTGCGCGCCGCGTTCGAGCAGTTCGGGACGGGCTGTGATGACGACCAGAAGCGGCAGCTCTTTGACCCACTCGACGAGGTGGTCGACGAACGCCAGCAGCGCGTCGCGGGCCCAGTGCAGGTCTTCGAGCACCAGGACGGTCGGGTACGACTCGGCGAAGCTCTCCAGCAGCTCCCGCCAGGCAGCGAACGACTCTTCCTGCGCCACGGCGGCGGGTTTGCCGTCGGCCTCGGCGCCGACGAGTGGGCGTACGCGGGCACGCAACCAGGAACGGTCGGCCTCGGGCAGGATGGCTTCGAGCTTCTCGGCGGCCTGTGCGGGCGGGTCGCTTTCGCGGATACCGGCCTGGGCTTTGACGATCTCCGCAATCGGCCAGAACGGGCCTTCGCCGTACGGGAGGCAGCGGCCCTCCCGCCAGATGATCATGTCGTCGAGCTTGTCCAGCTCCGCGCCGAGCTCGGCGACCAGGCGGGACTTGCCGATGCCCGGTTCGCCGAGCAGCGTGACGAATTGAGGTGAGCGCTCGGCGACGGCCTTGTCGAATGCCATCCGGAGCAGAGACAGATCGCGTTGCCGCCCGACCAGCGGAGTGGTGAGGTCGCGGATCACGTCGGCGCCGACGCGGGCGCGCGGTTCACCGGCCTGCCAGCGTTGCAGCGGGCGGCGAATCCCCTTGGCAGCAACGGGTTCCAGCGGTTCGTAGTCGAAGACACGACTGGTTGCCGCGTACGTCGCCGCGCCGACGACGACCGCGCCGACCGGGGCGGACGTCTGCAACCTGGCGGCCGTGTTGACCACCAGACCGGTCACGAACGGCTCGCCCAGCTCAGGCCTGGCGTTGATCTCCACCAGCGCCTCGCCGGTCTCGATCCCGATCCGGACCTGAAGGGTGCCCGCGGCAAGCTCGTCGAGGATCGCCAAGCCGGCCCGGACGGCGCGCTCGGCGTCGTCCTCGCGGGACAGCGGTGCGCCGAAGACGGCCAGGATCGCGTCGCCGGCGAACTTCTCGACCGTACCGCCGAACCGCTCGACCGTGGTCTTGAGGGTTCGGTGGTACGGCGTCAGCCAGCGCCGGACGTCCTCCGGATCAGCCGCCTCGGCCGCAGCCGTGAACCCGACCAGGTCGCAGAACAGCACCGAGACGACCTTGCGCTCCTCCGCCGGCGGCATGAGGCGCTGGGTCAGCCCTGCGACTCGAGCAACCGGACGCGCGCGGCGAGACCCTTGAGCAGCGCCTCGGCGACGTCCGGGTTCGCCCTGACGACCTCCATGAAGGCGAGCGAGGACAGCGCGAACGTGGTCAGTCCGTCGGGCCCGGCGACGACGGTCGCCGAGCGCGGCAGGCCGTCGACCAGGGAGATCTCACCGAAGGAGTCACCCGGGCCGAGCGGCGCGCGGTCGACCCCGTTGACGGAGACCTCGGCGGAACCCTCCAGGACGACCTGCAGGCCGGCGTCGTCGCTGCCCTGCTCGGTCGCGTGGGCGCCAGGCTGGATCGCCAGCGTGGTCCCGCGGGTAACCAGCTCGGACAGAGTGTCCTTGGACAGCCCCGCGAAGAGGTCGACCTTCGCCAGGAAATGCGGCAGGCTCTCGTGACTCATGGATCGCACCCCTTGATCGGTGTCCGCCAGGCGGACAACAGTGAACTGCGCCAAAGGCTACAACCGCGAGGGGCCCACGACCACGGGGGTTCACCCGTCCTATGCCCGCGGCCAGGCTTCCCAGGCGGTGGCAAACATCTGGTCGACGGTGTAGGTGTTCTTCCAGCCCAGGTCGCGGGCGGCCAGCTCGCCTGAGGCGACGACTCGGGAGGGGTCGCCGGGGCGGCGGGGGCCCTCGGTGGGGGTGAAGTCGATGCCGGTGACCCGGCGGGCCGCGTCCATGATCTGGCGTACGGACGTACCGGTTCCGCTGCCGAGGTTGTAGACGGGCTCGAGGGTCTTGCCGTCGTCCAGGATCCGCGCGGCGGCGACGTGCGCCCGGGCCAGGTCGGCGACGTGCACGTAGTCCTTGACCGAGGTACCGTCCGGGGTCGGGTGGTCGGTGCCGTAGATCTGCGGCACCTTGCCCTGGGTGAGCAGGTTGCAGACGATCGGGAACAGGTTGTACGGGCTGGCGTCGTAGACCTTGGGGTCGCCGGAGCCGACCACGTTGAAGTAGCGCAGGGCGGTGTGGTTGAGCGGTACCGCCTTGGCCTGGTCCTTGAGCAGCCACTCGCCGATCAGCTTCGATTCGCCGTACGGACTCTGCGGGTCCGGTGCGGTCTGCTCGGTCACCACCTCGTCCTTCGGCGTGCCGTAGACGCCCGCGCTGGAGGAGAAGACGATGTTGCCGACGCCCTGCTCGGCCATCGCGTCGAGCAGGCTGACCATGGCGGTCACGTTCTGCGTGTAGGTGTGCATCGGGCGCTCGACCGAGACGCCGGCGTACTTGAAACCGCCGAGGTGGACGACGCCGCTGACTCCTTCGAGGGCCCGCCGGGTGGCGTCGCCGTCGAGCAGGTTGGCGTGCGTGAACGGTACGCCGTCGAGCAGAAACTCAGCCTTGCCGCTGGACAGGTCGTCGATCACCGCGACGTCGATCCCGTCCGCCTTGAAGGCGCGCACCACGTGCGATCCGATGTATCCGGCTCCGCCAGTCACCAGCCATGTCATGTCCCGATGCTCCCATCCGCTGCGTGGTGTTTTCATTCTCATTTAACCACACAACTACTCACGTTCAAACATAATCGATCATCTTGCGCCGAGTGGCATCGTTTGGGGTCAGGCCAACCTAGGATGCGCGGATGATCGGACTCGTCCTCGCCGCCGGTACCGGCCGCCGCCTGCGCCCGTACACGGACACGTTGCCCAAGGCACTCGTCCCGATCGGCCCGGAGACGACGGTGCTCGACCTGACGCTGGCCAACTACGCGGCGGTCGGGATCACCGATGTGGCGATCGTCGTCGGGTACGCGGCGGCGGCCATCGAGTCGCGGGTTGCCGGGTTCGAGGAGCGGTACGGCGTACAGCTCGAACTGGTCTTCAACGACAAGGCCGAGACGTGGAACAACGCGTACTCGCTGTGGTGTGCGCGCGATCTGCTCGGCGGCGGCGTGATGCTGGCGAACGGGGACACTGTGCATCCCGTGTCGGTGCAGGAGGCGCTGCTTTCCGCTCGTGGCGAGGATCGCTCGATCATTCTCGCCCTGGACACCGAGAAGACGCTGGCCGACGAGGAGATGAAGGTGATCTGCTCCGCTTCGGGTGGCGTCGAGCGGATCACCAAGTTGATTGATCCCGCTTCGGCATCTGGTGAGTACATCGGCGTCACACTGCTCGAGCCGTCGGCCGCGGTGGTCCTGGCGGACGCGTTGAAGGCGACCTGGGAGCGGGATCCGAACCTGTACTACGAGGACGGGTATCAGTTGCTGGTCGATCAGGGGCATCGGATCGACGTCGCGGGCATCGGGGCCGTCGACTGGGTGGAGATCGACAATCACGACGACCTGGCCCGCGCTCGTCGCATTCTCGGATTTGGCTAGCCGTCATGCCTTTGCTCGCGCGGATGGTGCCGGCGCCGTTGGTGGTCGACGTCCGGCGCGGGGCGCTGGCTGAGCTCGGGGCGATCCTGGCCGACCAGCGGATCTCGACGTCGGGGCGGGTCGCGATCGCCGTCGGGGCGACGTACGGGCCGATCGTGCAGTCGACCTTCCGCGACGGGCTGGCCGGGGCCGACTGGTTCACGGTGGACGGCGGGACGATCAATACGGCGATCAAGCTGGTCGAGCAGATCCGGCGGGAGCGGTATGACGCGGTCGTGGGAATCGGCGGCGGGACGGTGCTCGATGTCACCAAGTTCGCGGCCGCGCGACTCGGGTTGCCGATGGTTGCCGTGGCCACCAACCTCGCGCATGACGGGATCGCGTCGCCGATCAGCACTTTGGACAATGACGCCGGGCGCGGTTCGTACGGCGTACCGGCGCCGCTGGCCGTGCTGGTCGATCTCGATCTGATCGCCGCCGCGCCTGTGCGGTCGGTGCGCTCGGGGATCGGCGAGATCGTTTCGAACCTGTCGGCGATCGCGGACTGGCAGACTGCGCATGCCTTGCGGGGCGAGGAGATCGACGGGTTGGCCGTGTCGCTGGCCCGGACCGCTGCCGAGGCGGTGATGAATCACCCCGGTTTTGTCTCTGATGACGCGTTTCTGACTGTTCTGGCCGAGGGCTTGATCCTGTCGGGCATCTCGATGGTCGTCGCCGGGACCTCGCGGCCGTCGTCCGGGGCTTGCCACGAGATCTCGCACGCTATTGATCTGCTGCATCCTGCGCGGCGGGCTTTTCATGGGGAACAGGTCGGCGTCGGAGCTGCCTTCGCCTGGTTCTTGCGTGGTGATCTGCCGGCTTTCGAGGCGACTGTCCGCTGCCTGCATCGCCATGGGCTGCCGGTGCGGCCGTCAGATCTCGGCTTCAGCCTCGAGGAGTTCGAAGGGGTGGTCGGCTATGCACCCCAGACCCGGCCGGGCCGCTTCACCGTGCTGGAGGAATCCGCGTTGACCCCATCCCGGATCACGGCGAAGGCGAACGCATTGAACGACCGGATCACTGCCGTTTTGGAGGACGAGTGACTGCCGACCGGCATCTCGACTGGCCCAACTGCCGCAACGCCCGGGACCTCGGCGGGCTGCCTACCGCGGACGGCGGCTCCATCCGGGTCGGTGCCTTGATCCGCTCCGACTGCCTGCAGTTCTTGTCCGAGGAGGGGGTCGCGGCGGTCCGTAGTACCGGCGTGAGCCGCATCATCGACCTGCGCACCACCGCCGAGATCTCACGCTTCCCCACGCCCTTCACCGGCGACCCTCTCGGCCTGCACGTTCCCGTCCAGGACCCGGCCGACCCGCAGGACCACACCACCATCGTCGAGTCCTGCAACCTGATGCTCGACCTTCACCCCGACCGCTTCGCCGCCGCCCTCCGTGCCATCGCCGAAGCCCCCGACGGCCCAGTGATCATCCATTGCTACGGCGGCAAGGA
This sequence comes from Kribbella sp. NPDC051718, assembly GCF_040681515.1. NCBI lineage: Bacteria > Bacillati > Actinomycetota > Actinomycetes > Propionibacteriales > Kribbellaceae > Kribbella > Kribbella sp. NPDC051718. The sequence goes on from NZ_JBFAYZ010000004.1 coordinate 216,660, forward strand.
CCGTACCGGCATAGTCGCCGCCCTCGCCCTGATCATCGCAGGCGTCCCCGAGGACGAGATCGTCGCCGACTACGCCCTCACCCAATCCCGCATGGCCGGCATGCTCGCCGAACAGCTGGCGGCCGAACCAGACGAGTCCCTGCACCCGCACCTGATCGAGTACCGAGACACCCGCCCCGAATCCCTCACCGCGATCCTCCGCCACCTGGACACCAAGTACGGGGGCCCAATCCCCTACCTGGAACAAGCCGGCCTGACCTCCGCCGACCTCGACAACCTCCGAACCCGCCTCACCGCCTAGTCCACGCGGCCCCCCGGCTCCTCCCCCCGCCCTCAGTACTGATCTGCGTCGAGGTCTTGCGCTCCGTCGGGTGGGGATTTACCTTCGGCTAATCGTTAGGAAGGTTTCCTAACGATTGTTGCTGCAGGTCCTTTCCCCCACCGCCCGGAGGACGCTGATGTCGTACCTGACTCGAGGGCTGACCGCTGCCGCGGTCGCCACTTCACTTCTCTTCGCAATACCCGCGCTGGCCAGCTCCGCGTCGACCGACGCAGTGGCCGCAGACACCCTGCTCTCCCAGGGAAAGCCCGCCACCGCCTCGTCGATCGAGGGCACCGGATTCGAGGCCACCAAGGCCGTCGACGGCAATGCCACCAGCCGCTGGGCCAGCGTCGAGGCCCACGATCCCGAGTGGATCCGGGTCGACCTCGGCGCCACCGCGACCATCTCAAGGGTCAAGTTGAGTTGGGAGGCCGCGTACGGGAAGTCGTACAAGATCCAGACCTCGGCCGACGGCTCGACGGGCTGGACCGACGTCTTCTCGACCACGACCGGCAACGGCGCGACCGACGACCTGACGCTGTCGGGTAGCGGCCGGTACGTCCGCGTCTACGGGACGGCGCGCGGTACGGCGTACGGGTACTCGCTCTACGAGTTCGAGGTCTACGGCTCGATCGGCGGCGGTACCCCCGACACCACACCACCGAGTACGCCGGGCAACCTCGCGGCGACCGGTACCACCTCGAGCAGCGTTTCCCTTGCCTGGAACGCATCCACGGACAACGTCGGCGTCACCGGGTACGTCATCTCCCGCAACGGCGCGGAGGTCGCGACCGTCGCCGGTACCGCCTACACCGACACCGGCCGTACCGCCTCGACCTCCTACACGTACACGGTCAAGGCCCGCGACGCCGCCGGCAACACGTCCGGGGCGAGCAACACGGTCACCGCGACCACGCAGGCCGGTGGCGGCGGCGGACCGGCAGTTCCGTTCGGCAGTCACACAATCCCTTACGCAGCTGGGATGCTGACGCCGTCGGGCAGCCAGGCCGCGATCGACCAGAAGGTGATCGACTACTACCAGCAGTGGAAGTCGGCGTTCGTCAAGCAGAACTGCGGCAACGGCTGGTACCAGATCATCTCCCCCGACGCCGACCACCCGTACGTCGCTGAGGCCCAGGGCTACGGCATGGTCATCACCGCGACCATGGCCGGCGCCGACCCGGCCGCGAAGACGATCTTCGACGGCCTGGTCAAGTACATGCTCGCCCACCCCTCGGTGAACAACGCCGACCTGCTCGCCGCCGAGCAGAACACCTCCTGCCAGAGCGTCAACGGCTCCGACAGCGCCACCGACGGCGACATGGACGTCGCCTACGGCCTGCTGCTGGCCGACCGGCAATGGGGCAGCGCCGGGACGTACAACTACAAGCAGCTCGCGATCAAGCACATCAACGCGATCAAGGCGAGCGAGATCAACCCGAACACCAACCTCCTCACCTTCGGCGACTGGAGCACCTCGGGCGACTCGACGTACAACATGTCCCGTACGTCGGACTGGATGATCGACCACTTCCGCGCCTTCCGTGCCGCCACCGGCAACTCGGTCTGGGACACCATCCGCACCAAGCATCAGAGCGTCACCGCGTCCCTGCAGGCCAACTATGCGGCTACCACTGGCCTGCTGCCCGACTTCGTGATCAACACCAACACCACCCCGAAGCCGGCCACCGGCCAGGTCCTCGAAGACCCGAACGACGGCGCCTTCTGGTGGAACGCCTGCCGCGACCCGTGGCGCATCGGCGCCGACGCCGTCACCAGCGGCGACAGCGCGTCGCTGACCGCGGCCCGCAAACTCAACACCTGGATCAAGTCCAAGACCGGCGGCAACGCCAACAGCATCGCCACCGGCTACAAACTCAACGGCACCGCAATCGACTCCAGCAGCGACGCCGCCTTCTTCGCCCCCTTCGCCGTCACCGCCATGACCGACTCCAGCAGCCAAGCCTGGCTGGACGCCATCTGGAACAAGATGCTCGCCACCCCGATCGCGACGAACAGCTACTACGCCGCAAGCATCCAACTCCAGGTAATGATCACCGTCACCCACAACCACTGGGTTCCGTAACCCCGGTACGCCGAGCGCCCGCCAACCCAATTGGCGGGCGCTCCGTCGTTCCCCACGCCGCCTCCGATGGCCGCTCATGCGTCGCGACCACGTTCGGCGGCTCCCACCCACCCTGGGCGCGCTCCTCCGTCGCGCGCTTTGGTGAGAACACCCGCATCGCGCCTCACCTCATCGGGCATTCAGCGGCATCCGTGGAACTCCCGTTCCGTGCTCGGCTGGCCATAACCCCTACGCCCCCGCCGCTGGACCGGCCGCCGCAGACGCAGCACGCCGGCCCCTCGGGCACAGCCCGCTTCCCGAGCGTGCGCCTGGGTTTGCGTGGGCAACTGTGGGTCAGACCCATCGGCCTTGGTCTGGATCCCACCTTCCGTGCTGTGCCTCGCCTCTGATCAGTGGGTCTGCGAAGGCTGCGACCAGCTTGACCGTGTCCGCGAAGTCGGCCGGGTATCCAGATGCAGCCGAGCCTTGACGTCGTAGCCAGGCCGTGTAGGAGGACTGTCGTTGTTGTGGAAGATCGGTGATGACTGAACTGAGTGATCTCAGGGTGATCCCTCGGTACGCTGCCGTGATCGCGAGAGCAGTCGAGATTTCTTTGGCGTCGAGGGCATTGCCTCGCAGCAGGCGGTAAAGATCGCCATAGTCCCGGTCGCGGGTGTTGAGGTCGCCAAGTTCAATGGCTGTGGAGAGTTTTTCAGCGATTACGGTTGCGAGGGGATAGCCGAGAATGCTGAAGCCCTCTGCAGCCAGTAGCTGCTGGTACTCGATGAGCTGGGGTTCTGGGGTGACGGGATCGCCGAGGCTGACGTCGAGCTGCAACTTGAGACGGGCGCGGCGATGGAGGCCGGCATCACGAGGCGCAAACCGTGATAGCGGCCGTCTTCACGGATCGGAACGGTCTTCAGGCTCGCGGCATCGAACAGCACGCCGTCGTCGACCTCGGTCCCAGCGATTTCCGTGATTCGCCGAATGATCTCAGTGTCGTCACCGCTGAACGCTTGTCCGAGAATATCGATGTCCCGCGTCGCCCGGCGTGCGCCGAACTGCGCCAGGAGCAGGCCGCCTTTGAGGACGAAGTTGCTACCGCCCGCTGGAGATGTGGCCAGCCGGTAGAGAAAGCGTTCAAGAATGTACTCGATCATGACTTCGTCGGTCGAGCGGCCAGCGCGGCGTGCGGCATTGCGCAGGTCGTTGTAGACCCGGCCGGCGGTGCTGTCACGAGTGGGATTGACCATCAGGCAAGCACCGCTTCGATGGCTGGCCGAATGATGGAGAGGGCGTTCAGCTCGCGAGCGATCTGCTGGAGATCGCCGATCCCATCCGGCCCGCTGGTTCTCAAGTAGCGGCCGAGTGCCGCCAGCGCCAGCGTTTGCCCGATGCGATGGCGGTGTCGCATGGCGTCGACCACACTCCGGGCCGCATCGTAGACCGGGACGAATTCTCCTGCGGCCGCCTCGTATTGCTCGATGTTGAGGGTGAAGTTCTTGACCGCGTACTGCGCCACCACGACCGGTGGATACGAGATTGCGGGGCGGACGCTGCCACGTGGTACGGCGATATGGACAGCCGAGGGGATGTCGTCGATCAGCTCATGAAGAGCGAGGGCGGACTCGTCGCAGATGACGGCGTGAGGAGCTCTGGCATGCACTGCCAGCAGATCGGGGTGGGCGGTCTCGGGGGCCTCTGTCTGCCGGTATACGCCGTGCGACAGTTCATCCACCACTGCGTCGCTGACCAGCGTCGCCAGATCCCGGGGAGATAGGCCGGCCTCGCGAGCCTGCGCTGTGGTGAACGTGGGCGGCAGCGATGCCATCCGATGCCCCAGGCGAGATAGCTCCATGTATCGAATCCTACCCCTTGAGGGTACTGAGGGGTCGGATTCGATACACAGGTGCGCTCGCGAGTGATGGTGAAGCGCAGGGCCGGTCTTCGAGAGCAATTCGTAGAGCGCTGACAGTCATCGACATGCGAGGGCACGGTGGGGAGCGAGGCAGCGGGCGGGGCGACGGAGGAGCACCGCGGGAGCTGGGGGTGGGGAGCGGCGACCGTTTCCGAGCGGGCGCAGCACGCGAATCAGGGTGGGTGGGAGCGGTCTGTGGAGCGACGGAGGAGCCCGCGTAGCCAGGCCGCGTGGGGAATCGCGTGCGGAACTCAGTCGGCCGAGGGGTCCGGGTTGTGGGGTGGGTCGACGTCTGGGTGGTTGAAGGTGACGTCGATTGTTTCGGTTGATTTGTGGCGTTGGGCCTGGGCGTACATGGCGTACGCCCGATGGTCGGCCGGCGTCAGATTGACAGCCGAGTCGGTGAAGAGAGCCAGCAGCGAGCGCGGGTACAGGCGATGGACTATCACCGAGTTGAGTTCCGCGCCGATGACGGCGATCACCGACGCCGCGTAGATGAGGCCGATCAGTCCGAGGGTCAGGGCGAACACACTGTTCACCTCGCTGGCCTTGGCGAGGACATCGTCGACGTAGATGCCGCCGAGGCGTTCGAGCAAGTGCCAGCCGACAGCGGTGAAGAATGCTCCAGGAACAACCTTCCGGAGCGGCGGCCGCGGCCTGGCGCCGGGGCGGAGGACGAGCGTCAGCATGGCTGTCAGGACCAGAACGGAGGCGATCGAGACCAGCCACCCCATGCCTTCCGCCACTCCGCCGGGGAGCGGCGCCTTACCAGAGGCTAGTACGGTGAGCGTCGCGAAACTCAGTACCGTCAGAGCGGCCAGCGCCAGCAACGCCCCCGACCGGAGGCGCCCGCGGAACGGATCAGGCCGCCCGTTGCGCGGTACTCCCCAGGTCACGTTGACGGCGTTCTGTACCGCCTGCCCGAGCCCGATGATGCCGTACAACGCGGCCAGCGTTCCGATGATCACGGCAGGCGTACTCCCCTGCAGCCCCTGCGGCGTCGCCAGCTGAGTCCCGACGATCGGGAACTCCTTGAGCGCCGACTGCAACACGGCGTTCTTCAGATCCTCGTTCCCCTGCAGCACGAAACCGAGTACCGACGACGAGATCAGCAACATCGGAAAGATCGCCGCGAACGCGTAGTACGTGACGATCACCGCCAGATAACTGCCCTGATCGTCGAAGAACTTGTAAACCACAGCCAACGGAAACCCCAGCACGCGCCGCTTCCGCTGCACGGAATCGACCCGCCCCGCAATCCCATTCACCCCCCAACGGTACGGCCCCAGCCCACGCCCCCAGCCCAGGACTCCCCGACACCACCCCAACAGCCGAAGCCCCGCACCCTCACCTTGAGTAGTTCATCTCATGCGCCGACGCCACACCCGCCCCGACGATAAGCCCATGACGAAACCCATCCAGCCCTCGCAGACCTCCGCCTTCTACCTCCAGGCGATCCTGTCCTTCGCCCTCTCGATGACCGCCATGACCATCGCCATCGTGTACCTCCCCGCCGCCGGCTGGATCCGCGCCTTCCTCGCCCTCGGCCTCCTGTACCTCGTCACGTCGACGGTGACGCTGTGCAAGGTCGTCCGGGATCGGCAAGAGCTATCCGAAGTCACCAACCGGGTGGACCAGGCCCGGCTGGACAAACTCCTCTCCGAACACGACCCCTTCAAGGTCGACGCCTGACAGCCGGCTCACAGTCCGGCAGCGGCCCGCATCGCGTAGTACACCTCGGTGTTGTCCTGAACCCGGCCCAACCGAGCCGATCCCGGACCGCTGGCTGTCAACGGAGTGTCGGAGCCACTGTGGCTGTTGGTGGTCCAGTCGACGGTGAAGCGCAGTTTCGAGCCCGGGATCGGGAACGGGCCGTCCTGGCGAGGGTCGGTCTCGTCGCTGTCGTAGTTCTCGATGCTCAGGCCACCGGTCTCGTGATCGCCGTTGATGATCACCAGCGTGTCCGGGTGGGTGGCGACGAAGCGCATCACCTCGGCGACCGTACTGTCGAGCGCCCGGCCCGCGTCGATCACCCCGTGGGCATTGTTCTCGTGCGACAGCCCGTCGATGCCCTCCTCCTCCAGGAAGAGGAAGAAGCCGCGCGGGTTCTTCGAAAGCACGTCCAGCGCCTTGCGCGCCATCAGCTGCAGCGGCACCCGCGGCGCGTACCTGCCGACGCCGTCCGGCCCGTAGTCGACCATGTCCTCGTTGGAGAACAGCCCGAGGAGCCGATTCGAACGGGTGGCGCGCAGCTCGTCGGCGTTGCGCACATAGGTGTACCCCGTACGTTGCGCCTTCTCGACCAGGTTGCCGTACGGGCTCCGACTCTCTTCCTCGCCGGGCTTGTCCGGCCACAGCCCGGGATTGCCTTTCGGGTACCACCAGTCCTCGCCGCCCCCGAGCAGGACGTCCGGCCGGATGTTCTCGATGTACTGCCTGGCAATGTCGCTCTGCAGATCACGGCTCGGCACATGCGCCGCGAACGCTGCCGGCGAGGCACCGGTCACCTGGGCCGTGGTGACCAGCCCAGTCGACTTCCCCGCCCGCTTCGCCCGCTCCAGGATCGTCTCGACCGGGCGGCCCTTCGAGTCCATACCGACGACTCCATTGCGGGTCTTGTGCCCGGTCGCCAACGCTGTCGCCGAGGCCGCAGAGTCGGTGACGATCTCGTCCGGGTCTTCCGACGTGGTGCGCACGAGCCCGGCGACCGGCAGCTTGTTGAGCTCGAGTTCGCCGTACCGGCCCTTGAGCGCCAGCCGGATCAGGTCGCGCTGCCCCAGCCCCATGCCGTCGCCTTGGATGTAGATGATGTTCTTGGCGACCCGGGCACTCGTCACCTCCGGCCCCATCGTCGTCTGTGCGACGGCGACGGCCGTACTTCCGCCGAGTACCGTCAACGCCACCACCACGGCAAGACCGCGCATACCGTCCCCCAGCTTGGTGAAACTATTAGGAAACCTTACTAACAGAAATCGACTGTAGCGATCCAGCTGAGGAGTAGCAACCGTCGGGGTTATGTGGCGGACATAAGAAACCCAGGTCACCGAAGCGACCTGGGTTTATTGAGGTGCGACGAGGGGTTAGTTCTTGACCTCGCGGAGGCGGCCAGTTTCTACCTCGTAGATGAAACCGCGGACCGAGTCCTTGACGGGGATGAAGGGGTCGGCGGCGATGCGCTGGAGGGATTGGCGGACGTCTTCGTCGAGGTCGGCGAAGGCTTCGGCGGACCAGTCGGGCTTGAGGCCGGTTTCGGCCTGGATGTCGGCCTTGAATCCGTCGTCGGTGAAGGTGAGCATGCCGCAATCGGTGTGGTGGATGAGGATGATTTCCTTGGTGCCGAGCAGGCGCTGGCTGATCGCCAGGCTGCGGCGCTCGTCGGCGGTGATCACGCCACCGGCGTTGCGGATGACGTGCGCGTCGCCCTCACTCAGCCCGAGCAGGCCGTAGGGGTTGAGGCGGGCGTCCATGCAGGCCACGATGGCGACGTGCTTGCCAGGAGGCAGCGGCAGGTCACCCTTGTCGAAGGTCGCCGCGTACTGCTCGGCGTTGGCAAGCAGTTCATCGGTCACGCTCATGGTCCGGACCTCCGGGAAAGTCGAGTAAGCAGATACACAAACTTAACTTTTCCCCATCACTCCGGGGAGTCATCTCACTACCTGGGATGAGGCCCAGTCGACAGGAGGTGCTCCGGCGGCGGTCGGTCACCCACGCTGAGCATCGGACGGAGATACCGGCTTATCGGCGGCACCTCCTGTCGAGCGGGACGCAGAGCACAACATCGAAAGGGGTGGGTGCTTCTACAGGACGGCGGTGGTGGGGTTGCGTTTGCGGGGTACTGAGATCGGCGGTTCGATCAGGGAGGTGTGGAGGGTGCCTCGGGTGGGGATCAGCCACGGGGTTTCTGGCGGGGCGTCGGGGGCGGCTTTCCAGGTGTGGCAGACCTTGGGGACCTTCAGGGGGTAGATCGTGAGATCGCCGTTGCGGGAGATGTGGAGGCGGAGGAAGCCCTTGTAGTCCTCGATGCTCTGGCCGGCGAAGAGTTCGTTCACGTTGAAGCCGAACTTGCCGGCGATCAGCAGGTACGCGGCGACCAGTTCGGCGTCGACGAAGCCGACGACGACGGGAGTCACCACGAGGGTGACGAGGACGGTTATCCAGTCGGCCGCGGATTGGCTGAGGCGGAACAGTACGGCTGCCCAGGCGACCATCAACGCCAAGTGGGCCAGGGAATGCAGGAAGCCGGCGACTCCGGCGGCCCGGCCGCTGCGTTTCAGGCCGAAGCGGGCGAAGAGGATTCCGGCGAAGATCGTGAAGACCACGCCGAAAGCCGCTGGGGTCCAGACGGCCATGAGTCCGAAGATGCCGTCCGGCGACAGAGCCAGGCCGAATTGAACCAGCAGGGCGAGCACGGTCTGCAGCCCGGCAGTGAGTCCCCAGAAGCCGACATTGCGGAAGGGAAGCTTGTAGATGCCCTTCGCCAGCCGCGCAGACTCGCGAGCCGTCGGGTAGGTCGCCACCCGGTCGAAGGTCGCGACCTCGTTGACATCGGCGACCCGGGAAACCTTGGGCGGCAGGGTCAGCGACGAGGGCAGCAGGTGGGTCGCCGAGAGGAACGCCCCTCCCCCGCCGCTCGTGATCCGTTGACCGCTGCCGTCGCGTTCGGCGTACCGGGCGTAGTGATGCGAGTCCCCCGACAGCATCACCCGCGTCACCCCACCCATCGGCTGGATGATCTCGCGGTCGAAGAAGCGGATGGTGTCGTACTCGTGCGTGTCCTCGCCCGCGCCGGCGTGCACCCACGCGGGCGTCGGCGTACAGAGAATCACCGCGTCGCCGGCCTGCATCCCGGCCAGCGCGGCCCGGAAGTAGGCGAGTTGTGGCGCGTCGATGTACCCGCCGAACTGGGTGTCGATGGCAACGAGCCACCAGTGTTGCGGGAGTTCGATCGCGAAGTAGCTGCGGCCCTGCTCGGTCTTCCAGCCGCCGACCGCGCGTTGCTGGGCGAAGACACGCAGGAACGCAGTCAGCCCGTCATACCAGTCATGGTTGCCCGGCAGCGCGAACAGCGTCGGCGGGTCGACCGGGTCCGGCAGCGCAGCGCCGTACGGGCCCTTCGTCCGATCCTCGTACGCCGTCGACGACGCGGCTGGGTAGACCTCGTCGCCACCCATCACGAGCAGCGAAGCGCGCGGAAGGCGCAACCCGTCGACGGGCTCCAACTCCGGGGCAGCCAGCAACGACGCGACCGTGTACGTCGCATCGAACCCGTCCCCCAGATCGGCCACGAAGTCGAACCACAACTCGTCGGTACCGTGCTGGTAGAAGTCCGCGGGCAAGGAACTCTGCAGCTCGCGCTTGTCGGCGTACGCGCCGAAGATCCCTGACAGGACAGCCTTGACGCCGATACTGCCGAGCACTGACGGCAGCAGCCAGCGCACTGGACCACGGATGCGGAATCCGAGTTCTTCCTCGGAAAGATCAGAAGGGCGGCTCTGCTTCACCCGCACACGCTACGGCGCAACCGGGCGCACCGCGACAGCTACCGGCCCGCCGATGTGAGCGTCGGCAACCGGGGCCGCTAGATTGGCCCGCATGTCTAACGCGGCCGGGCCGGCCGAGACCGTCGACCTGGCGGCGCTGGCAGAGCGACATGGCCTGACCAGAAGCTCCGCCAGACCACCACTCGGCGGCTACCTGCGGGAACTCTGGGGACGCCGGCAGTTCATCCTCAGCTATGCACGGGCGCGCACCTACGCCCTGTACGCCGGTGCGCGCCTCGGCTCCGTCTGGCAAGTACTCACGCCGCTGATGAACGCCGCCGTCTACTACCTGGCCTTCGGCGTCCTGCTGGGCACCAAGAACGGCATCCACAACTACGCCGCGTTCCTGATCTGCGGGATGTTCGTCTTCACCTACACGCAGCGCTCGATGACCGAGGGGTCGCGATCGCTCGCCCTCAACATGTCGCTGATCCGCACCCTGCACTTCCCGCGGGCGACCCTGCCGCTGGCGTACGTGGTGAACGAGCTCAACCAGATGCTGGTCTCGATGGCGATCCTGTTCGCGTTCGTCGGGCTGACCGACGGGCCGAGCTGGCGGTGGCTGATGGTCGTACCGGCGCTGGCGATGCAGACCATGTTCAACCTCGGGATGACGTTGATCTTCGCCCGGATCGGGACCTTCGTGTCCGACATCAGCCAGCTGCTGCCGTTCGTGACCCGGACCTGGTTGTACGCCTCGGGCATCTTCTTCTCGATCCCCGACAAGCTCCGCGCGCTGGACGCGCCGGGCTGGGTGATCCAGGTGCTGTCGCTCAACCCGATCTCGGCGTACATCGATCTGGTACGCCGATCGCTGCTCCGCGAGCACGCGCGCAACGAGCTGCCGCACGCCTGGTCGATCGCGGCCGCGTGGGCGGTCGTCGTACTGGTCGGCGGGTTCGTGTTCTTCTGGCGGGCCGAGGATCGGTACGGCCGTGGCTGAACAGATTCCGACCGTCATCGCCGACGACGTCAACATCATCTACAAGGTGATCGCCGGGCAGGGCGGCAAGGGGACTGCGGCGACCGCGTTCCGGCGGATCCTGAAGCGCCAGGACCGGCCGACGATCCGCGAGGTGCACGCGGTCAAGGACGTCACGTTCACGGCGTACAAGGGCGATGCGATCGGCGTCATCGGGCGCAACGGCTCCGGCAAGTCGACCCTGCTGCGCGCCATCGCCGGCCTGCTGCCGCCCGCGTCGGGCGCGATCTACACCGGCGGCCAGCCGTCGTTGCTCGGCGTCAACGCGGCGATGATGAACGACCTGACCGGCGACCGCAACGTCGTCCTCGGCTGCCTGGCGATGGGCATGTCACCGGCCGAGATCACCGCCCGGTACGACGAGATCGTCGAGTTCTCCGGCATCGGCGACTTCATCGACCTGCCGATGTCGACGTACTCGTCCGGGATGGCGGCCCGCCTCAAGTTCGCGATCGCCTCCGCCAAAACCCACGACATCCTCCTGGTCGACGAGGCCCTCGCGACGGGTGACGCCGAGTTCCGCGTCCGCTCCGAACAAAAGATCAAGGACCTCCGCTCCGAAGCCGGCACCGTCTTCCTGGTCAGCCACAGCCTCGACGTAGTACTGGACACCTGCAACCGAGCCATCTGGCTCGACAAAGGCATCCTCCGGATGGACGGGGACGTCAAGGAAGTAGTAGCCGCCTACACCCGCGAAGCAACCGCAGCCCGGTAGCTCCCCCAGACCATCGGAGGAGCTGCCCGGAACTACGAGGAGCTGTCCGGTACTACGCCGAGGCGGCTGCCCCTGGCGCGCCGGGTGCTGTTGCCGGCGGGGCTGGGCGTTCCTGGAGGCCGATGAGGAAGCCTAGGCCCCAGGAGATGTGCATGGTGGCGCAGATCAGGGGGAGCCAGAAGAGGGCTTTCCAGGGGAGGTAGCGGCCTTCCATGGCTGAGCCGAAGATCAGCAGGAGGGCGTAGCCGAGAGGGGCCAGGAAGCCCAGGTCGAGGATGGCGGAGCCGGTGGCCAGGCCGATGATGCCGAGGATGGTGCCCAGGGCGAGCAGGACGACAGCGACGGGCGGGGCGAGGTACCGCTTGTTGGCGGTTTCGGGGTGGCGGCGGATGACCTCGCGGCGCCATTGGCCAGTGTGGAAGAACTGCTTGGCGACGTCCTTCAGAGACGAGCGCGGGCGGTACGTCACCGACAGGTCGGGGCTGAACCAGATCAGCCCGCCGGTCTTGCGGATGCGGTAGTTGAGCTCCCAGTCCTGCGCCCGGTGCATGGACTCGTCGAAGCCACCCACCCGCTCCAGCGCCTCACGCCGGAAGACACCCAGGTACACGGTGTCCGCAGGCCCCGCCTTCCCACCCTGGTGGAAGGTGGACGCGCCAAGACCGAGCCGCGACCGGTAGGCACACGCGACGGCCATCTCGATCGGCGTACGACCCTCTGCCGCCATCACACCGCCCACGTTGTCGGCGCCGCTCTCGTGCAGCACCTCGACCGCCCGGGTGATGTAGCCCTGGGTCAGTACGCCGTGCCCGTCGACCCGTACGACGATGTCGTGCCGGGCGTGCGCGATCCCCGTGTTGAGTCCGGCCGGTGTCTTGCCGGTCGGGTTCGCGACGATCGTGATCCGCTTGTCGGCCTCGGCCAGCCGCGCGGCGATCGCCTGGGTTTTGTCCTTGCTCGGACCGATCGCGAGCACCACCTCGAGCTCGCCGGGGTACTCCTGGTCGAGTACGCGGCCTACTGCCTCTTCGAGGTGGCGTTCCTCGTTCAGCACCGGCATCACGACGGAGACGGGGGGCCAGGAAGACAAGGACATGTTCAGGTCAGGCCTTACAGATCGAAGCGACGTCATCGACGTCGTTACCGGGTTTGGACGGGGTACTGCTGCTCTTGCCGGGTTTGGCCGGCGTGGTCGCCTTCTTGGTGGTGCTGTTACTCGGTGCGTTCGTCTTCTTACCGTCTCCGTGATCGGACGACTTGTCCAGCGCTTCCGACTTTCCGATCGCCTCGGCCACCTTCGTCTTGATCAGCGCGAAGTCGGGATTGCCGGTCTTGATCAGCGGCGGGACCGCGGAGAAGCTTGACACCGGCAGCTTCTTCGCGTCCAGCGCCAGGTCCGTGAAGGTACCGAGGTCGCCGGCCGGGATATCCGTGTTGACCACCTTCTTGCTCGCCTTGGCGATGCCCTGGAACTTGGTCAGCACCGTCGTCGGCGAGAGCTGGTTCAGCATCGCCGTCATCACGCACTTCTGCCGGGTCATCCGCTCGTAGTCTGTCGCACCGGCCCTCGACCGCGCGAACCAGAGGGCGTGATAGCCGTCCAGGTGCTGGTTCGCGCCCGGCTCGATGTACCCCTTGATCGGCCCGCCGATGCCACCGATCGGCACCCGCTTGCCGACGTCGAGGGTGATCCCGCCGACCGCGTTGAGCAGATCGCGGAAGCCGGCCAGGTCGATCAGTACGTGGTAGTTGACCTTCAGCCCGGTGATCGCCTCGACCGCCTGCTTGGTACCGGTGACGCCCGGATTCGGGTCGCCGGGGAACAGGGCCGGGTGCTCGGCGGAGTACGTGTAGACCCCGTTCAGCAGGCAGTTCTCGGCGCAGTCGGTCCAGTGGAAGCCGTTCGGGAACTTCTGGTTCAGCGCCGTACCGGCGGGGAACGGCACCCGGGCCATGTTGCGCGGCAGGCCGATCAGCACGGTACGCCCGGTGTTCGCGTCGACGGATGCCAGCGTGATGCTGTCCGGCCGGGTGCCGATCCGGTCCGCGCCCGAGTCGCCGCCGAGCAGAAGTACGTTGTACCGGCCCTTGTCCGCCTCGGACTTCTTGCCGTTGCCGAACACCGACGCCACGAAGTCGCGCTGGGTCGAGACGATCGTGCTGCCCCAGATCAGCACGCTCATCACCAACACGATCAGTACGCCGTCGATGATGCTGGTGGTGAGCCGGTGATTGCGCTCCAGCGTCAGCGGCCGGCCGAGCCGGTACGCGTCGACGAACAGCGCCGCCCAGCCGATCGCGAGCAGGATCAGCAGGATCTGGATGAACCGCAGCGTCTTCGGCGACACCATCAGGTTGATCGCGCCGGCCCGCCAGATCAGCGACAGCACGATGACGAAGATCACCAGCGCCACGATCCCGGCCAGCACCCGCCAGACCCACCGGCCCGCCTTCTTGCTGCCGGCTGCGATCTGCGCGGATCCGGGCAGCAGCAGCGTCATCAGCAGCAGCGTGAGGGCCCGTTTGAACCGTACCGGCTCGCTGAGACTGCGCAGGTCTGGCTTCTCCTGCGGCATAAGTCCTTCCGTTCTCCCGTGGCGTGACGACTCCACCTTCTCAGGCGCGCCGACATGCCTCCTGTTCCCACTCCCATCCGGTACGACGTACCGGGTGGTGCCGTGGTTCGAGCCGGGCGGATCCGGAGACGAAGGGTAACAGCCCGTTTACCGGGTGCAGACACCGACATGGCCGCAGGTTTACCCCTGTAGTACGGCCTGGCGGGAACTTTTCATCCGTAGGTGATGGCCCCGACCGGGGTGCATCGGATACGAAGAGTCCTGGGCCGACTACGGCCTGCTCGCGCCGCCCCCGACCGCGAGCACACTAGTGAGGACAGGAAACCGCCCATGAGACTGTTCCGTACCCTTGCCGCGACCACCGTCGCGCTCAGCGCCGCGCTGCTCGGCAGCAGCCAGGCACTCGCCGTCGAGGTCTCACCACAGGCCTCCGGACCGGCCGTCGCCGCCGCACCTGGCACCGACTACACCGGTATCGCGGCACTCAGCAACTGCTCCGGTTCACTCGTCCGGTACGCCGGATCGCTGTCGACCGATTCCGCGCTGATCCTCACCAACGGTCACTGCTACGAAGGCGGCATGCCCAGCCCGGGCCAGGTGATCGTCAACCGGTCCTCCACCCGCTCGTTCACCCTGCTCCGCCCGAGCTCGAGCAACGCCGGTACCGTCCGGGCCAACCGGGTCCTGTACTCGACGATGACCAAGACCGACATCACTCTCTACCGGCTGACCGAGACGTACGCCGCGATCAAGTCCCGGCTGAACGTCGACCCGCTGACCCTCGCCCAGGCCGCGCCCGCTGATGGCGCCGGCATGGCCGTCGTCTCCGGCTACTGGAAGCGCATCTACACCTGCTCGGTGCAGTCGACCATCCCCGAGCTGCGTGAAGGCGGCTGGGTCTTCAAGAGCTCGATCAAGTACCGCCAGCCCGGCTGCGAGACCATCGGCGGCACCTCGGGTTCCCCGATCGTCAGCACCTCCACCGGTCAGGTCATCGGCGTCAACAACACCGGCAACGAAGACGGCGCCCGCTGCACCCTGAACAACCCCTGCGAGGTAGACGCCAACGGCAACATCACCGTCGACCAAGGCGCCGCCTACGGCCAGCAGACCTGGTGGCTCTACACCTGCCTCACCGCCACCCGCACCATCGACCTGAACAAGTCCGGCTGCCTACTGGCCCACTAACCAAACGTCCGGCGACCACCTAGCTTGCGCGGGTGGTCGCCGGCGTTCTATCCCCCACCCGTACTCGTATTGCGCCCCACCGTCCTGAGCCCACCCAAACCATTGGCACCTCGGCCCCGACGGCAGTCGACCGGCGTTTGCATTGGTGGCACAGGTACATACCCCCACCCGTACTCGTCTTGCGTACCCCCGTCTTGAGCCCACCCGAACCACGGCGGCTGGGTCCCCCGGGGTAGCCGACTGGAGTTGAGCTGGCGGCGCTGCGGGCGGCCTCCCCCGTACTCGCGCCCAGCACTAGCGTCTTGCCCCTCAACTACTGGCCGCATCGCCCGACCAGGGTGCGACGGGCCCTGATTTGGTGGACCTGCGCCTAGCCCGGCCCATACGAGCGACGCACGCTAACTGCACGGCGCCCACCCGGCCGTCCACAACGGAGCCGCCACGGTTGGTCGACTTGACGCTGAGTCGGCAGGATCGACACCCGACCCGTGCTCGTGCCACCCTCCCCGGCGGCCAGCCCGCAACTCGCATCCGCCGCGCCGGTGAACTTCTCGTTTCTTGACCTCAAATGAGGTAGCGTTTCCGGAAGTTGAGTCCAGACCAGGAGGTCTTGTGAGCACTGTTGTGCTAACCGATGAGGCAGCGATCGATCGCCTCTCGGAGCTTGGTCTTGATGTGGAGTCGATCCATAAGATCCTCCGACAGGCCGATGCCGAAGCTGCGACATGCACCCGGCTCGACCCTCCGTTCATGGAAGGCATCATGCGTTACGGACGTACCGTCCGATTTCTGCGTGAGGCTTATTTACCTCAGGGTTGGGACTTCGACAATCCTCGAAACCAGAGCCGAGCCATTAGCCCTGATCGGGACTTTGCGGTGGTTGTGAGCTCCGGAGACGCGGCTACCGGCAACGAGGCGGCGAAGCCTACGACGAAGAACCCGAAGGGTGCCACAATCTCTGACGCCGTCGCCGGCAACCAGCAGTTGGCGTTCGATCTCGGCGCGGCCTTCGAACCTGAGCGCAAGTCGCAAGACTTGTTGACCTGGCTGTTCCTTTATTGGCCTGCGGAGGACGAGATCCGGGCCGAGCTCTCCCTGCCGCTCAGTATGGACGGCGCCTACGTAGATGATTGGGACGTGCGAATCATCCTGCCGCCCATGCCGCGCGATCCTGGCCCGCGGATCGACTCTATTCCGGTCGTCGACGGAGACTTCTCCCTCGACGAAGCCGCTTATGAGGTCCCGGTCAGCCGTCGAGCGTGAGTGAGCCAGTGATTGCGCCGACACGGCTCAAAATTGCCCGCAAACGTCGCGGGTTGACCCTGACGGCCCTAGCAAAATCTACTTCGATCAGCTCCCGGACACTGTCCGCCTACGAGAACGGAGAGTGGCTACCTCCACCGGAGTCTCTTCGGACGATCGCCGACATCCTCGACTTTCCAATTCAGTTCTTCCATGGGGATGAGCTGGACGAGATCCCAGAGGACTCCGTGAGCTTCCGAGCAGCGACGAAAATGAGCGCTCGCCAACGGGATGCTGCTCTGAGTGCTGGACGAGTTGCCTTCATGTTCGATCGGTGGATAGCGGAGCGCTTCGATCTGCCTGCACCGAGCGTCCCGACACTTACGCGGTACGACCCGGAAGCTGCTGCCGCCACGCTCCGCGCACGATGGGGTCTTGGCGAGCGTCCGATCCGAAATACCGTCCATCTCGTGGAGGCTCATGGCATCCGCGTGTACTCACTGCCAGCGGACACGAAGTCGCTGGACGCCTTCTCCTTGAACTGGCGAGGACAGCCCTACATCTTCCTCAACACCGAGAAGTCAGGCGAGCGAGGACGCTTTGACGTAGCTCACGAACTCGGCCACCTTGTAATGCACGGCGAGCATGTCGTCCCACATGGTCCCGAGGTCGAGGCTCAAGCAAACGCCTTCGCCGCCGCATTCCTAATGCCACGCGCCTCAGTAGTGGCTCAAGGCCTTCGACACCCAACTGTCCCTCAGATTCTGGACGCGAAGTCGATCTGGCGCGTCTCAGCCCTCGCTCTAACTCACCGCTTGCACGAGCTGGGCTTGCTTACCGATTGGGGATACCGCAACACATGCGTCCACCTTGCACGCCTTGGATATAAGACAGACGAGCCAGACGGCATCCCTCGGGAGGCATCGCTCCTTCATAGCAAGGTGCTGCAGGGCCTCCGAGACGAAGGTATTGGCGTGAAGTCGTCAGCCGGTAGCTTGAGCATCAACGTCGACGACCTACGGTCCTACCTCTTCGGGCTGACACTGACCATGGCATAGCAACCTGCGATGAGACAGGCCATTGCGCCGCGACGCCAAAGTGCGCCTACGAAAGGCTTGCGAGTTCTCAGCGCCTACCCCTCGGCAGCGGGCAACCCGCGCCCAAACACCCAAACCCGCGACGGAGGAGGGCCTGCGGCGGGCGCGTAGGCGCACTTCGCCGCACAAAGTAGAAGACCGGTCTCCCAAGCGGTGAGACCGGTCTGTCTGCTGGGCGGAGCAGAGGGAATTCGAGCCCTGGCCCCTCATCGCGAACTCGGGGCAGCATGGCCGCCGAAGGTTGTCTAAGGCACGGCGGAGTTCACGACTGGCACGTGCTGGCCGTTGCTGGTTGCTCCGGTTGCTGCACTTCGCTGCTGCACCCATAGCAGGGTTTGAGCGCGACGGTGACGCTCCTTCAGCCGCCAACTGTCCGGGCGTTGTTGTAGACAGAACTACAGATTCCCAGTGCCTGCGGACCCATGTGGATCCTCACCAGCCCGTCGCTCAGGGTGTCAAGGGTCAACCAGCCACCAGCGGGAAACCTCGTCTTCTCGATGGAGATACCAGTGACATCACCCCACCCGTAGCGGAGGAGATCAGGCAAATAGATATACGCGTAGTAGAAGGCCTTGTCGCTGACGACCCAGTTGGCCTCCAGGACCATCGGCCCAGCCTTCAGCGACTTCGCGTACTGGCGCGCACCCCTAGCACCACCATGGCGGTGCTCAAGAACATCCATAATGTACCGGTCAACTTCTTTGCAGCGTGCCGGTCCACTGTCGTAAATGACTTCCGACGAACTACGCAGAACGCTGTCGAGCCCACCCATCGCGATCCCCCTGCATGGTGCGTTTGGGGACGCTTGTCCCCCCAGGTCAAAGCTTCCGGTGTATCGGCGGTAGCGGTCAAGCCCAGGTGCATCGGGTCCAGCAAACAGCCGACGCGTCTCACTCCTTGCAACTGATCGACGTGTGGCCAAGCGAGCCCACGCAGCAGCCGGCACGCCGGGGTTTGCCGTGGCTTCATTTGACACATAGGTGTCAATCTCTAGCATGTCTGTTAGAAACATCGACTTTTTAACAATCTCTGGTTCTTATAGCGAGCACGCTGAGGTTGTGCAAACGTTTGACTGTGCGGCATTGAGGAAGGATGACATGCCTAATACGTTTCAGGCGGCGGCCGTACTGTTGATAGCGATCTTGCCTGGCGCGTTGTTCACTTGGGCATACGAGCAACAGGTCAGTCGCTCCGGCAGCCATGTCGCTGACCGATTAATCCGCCTCGCGGGCGCAGCGGCGGTCTTCTTTGTGCTGTACAGCTGGATTCTCTATGACTGGTATCGCCGCTTTGTGGTGACAGGGAACCTCAAAGCCGGGAAGCCACTCCCCTTGTGGATCATCCTTGCCGCCGCGGTCATGCTCGCTATTCCCTGGGCTGCAGGCGGATTTATCGGGTACGCGGTCCGAGCCCGTCAGACCTGGACCAAGCTCTTAACGGGCCCATCACCATCTCCGCGGGCGTGGGACCACCTGTTCGGCCAACAGAACCTAAAAGGGTGGATTCGACTGAAACTGCGCGACGGCACATGGGTATGGGGTGCATGGGGCGGGAATCCAACCGCAAGCGGTGGTTCCAAGATCAGCTATGCCTCGGGGTATCCTGAGATCCAAGAGATTTATCTCGCCGACACTGCAGAAGTCGACGATGCGGGATTCCTCAAGTTGAAGGAAGGGTCTGGTGCGCCCGCACTTCGAGGGGTAGGCATGCTCGTCCGCTGGGACGAGATCGTCTTTCTTGAATACATGGAAGGTTGACGAATGACCGAAAAGAGCAACTCGACCGAGCCGACGTCGATTCGTGGCGGCGGGTATCCGGCGAGTAACACGCCTGCATCCGAGCTCAAGCCTCCGCCGGGGGCATGGTGAGCAAGGAGACCGTGCCGCAGCCCCAGCCGCAGAAGGAGCAGAAGTAGGTCCTGCCTCCGCGGACCTGGCGCATACCACCGGCTCCCGCGGGCACACCTGCCGCATCGCCCCGATAGCTGCCGACCTTAGGTTCGGTGCGGTGCGGGTCAAGGGTCGAAGATCGGCGTAGCCGACGCGCGTAGTGCGCGCGCCCTTGACGCGTGGCGTGCCGGGCCGTCCCCCGTCAGGAGTCTGACTATCCCGGCAGGCTCGACGAGGTCTACGCCGCCGCGCGCGACCAGACAGGCGACCACGTACGTCCCGTGAACGGTCCGATGCCCGACCTGTGGACGGACTGGGAACTGCGCTGCCTGTACGAACTCGACAGCCCCGATATCGAGAACCGTTCCACCACCTGCGACGACGGCACCGAAATCCTGTGGCTGCTCGCCGCAGACGGCTCCTGGGCACGCGGTGAAGGAGCGAGCGGCACGGTTCACCAGAGCGGACCGCGGCGGCTATGGGACGAGCTCGAACACGTCCAGAGCAAGTGGGAACAAGCTGGGCGGTTCCCGCTTCACGAGATGACCGTCGAGCTGGGACCCGATCGCAGCGTCCTGGTCAGCCCGGATCGAGGATGGATTCTCGGCTTGTGAGCGAGTCGCGCAAACACAAACTGTTACGACCTCAGCGCAGCGGCAGCAGGCATGATCCGCTCGTTGCGATCACATTAATACCCGCCGGGTATGGTCACTTTACTGAGGATATCCGCAGTGAAGTGCGGATGAAGTCGCTCGCGGATTTCATCTGTCCTATGACTGCCACACCAATCATGTGGCTGGTGTGGCAGTCATAGGTTCCTCATCAAGCCGTCGTCGAGCAGCGTGCGTTGAGGCTGCGTCGTGGGGCACCTAAGGCGACACCGGTGCCGACGCAGGACACACTTGAGACCCATCACACTTCCTCGCGATGGCCCGGGTGGAGCCGAGACTCCGACACGAGCACGGGTGGGGCCATGCCTGGGTGGCACACGTGCAACAAGAGTCTGATTCTCATCGCGCTCCGCTCCTAGCGGTTCGGGTGGGCTCAAGACGCTCGTGCGCACCGCGAGCACGGGTGGGGCCACGCGCCAGCACTACCAAGACAACGCCAGCCCGCTGCCCAGCGGGCTCGGGCGACGCTGGTTCGGGTGGGCTCAAGACGGTGGGGCGCAAGGCGAGTACGGGTGGGGTGCTTTGTACGGTCGAAGCTTGGAAATTTGGGATCAGGGTGATGTAGACCACTATCGATCCGGTATGGTCGCCGCCCATGGCAGTCGACTCGTCTACACCCGGTCAGGTCAGTACGCCCCGGTGGCACAGTCCGCTCTCGGTGAAGCCTCGGCTTGTGCTGTCCAGCGCGCTGATGCTGTTCCTCGAGCTTGCGTTGATTCGCTGGACCGGGTCCAACGTGGTGCACCTCAGTTACTTCTCGAATT
The DNA here is from genome assembly GCF_040681515.1 of Kribbella sp. NPDC051718. Taxonomy (NCBI): domain Bacteria; kingdom Bacillati; phylum Actinomycetota; class Actinomycetes; order Propionibacteriales; family Kribbellaceae; genus Kribbella; species Kribbella sp. NPDC051718. The sequence continues at coordinate 237,629 of NZ_JBFAYZ010000004.1, forward strand.
TTGTGTTGCTGGGGTCGTTCCTGGGGATCGGGATCGGGATCCTGCGGTCGGGGCGGGCCAAGCGGCTGCCGTACTACTCGCCGATCATGCTCGGGTTGCTGGTCGCGGTGATCGCGTGGAAGCCGGTGACGGTCAACCGGGGTAGTTCGTCGAGCGTCATCTACTTCACCAGCTTGAGCACCAGCGGCCCGCCCACGTACGTGATCCTGCCGATCATCTTCGTCGCGGCCGCGGTCGTCCTGGCTGGGCCGGCCGAGTTGGTGGGGCGGTGCTTCGCTGACCTGCCCCGGCTCACGGCGTACCGGTTCGATCTGATCGGGAGTCTGATCGGGATCGTCGCGTTCACGGGGCTGTCGTTCCTGGGTGCGCCGCCGATCTGGTGGGGGCTGATCGTCACCGTCGTGTTCCTGGCGCTGATGGTTCCGCAGCAGAAGGTGACCGCGACCGCGCTGAGCGCAGTACTGGTGGCCGCGCCGCTGCTCGTCATGGTCGGTGTGCTGTTCCACGAGTCGACGCGGCCGGAGAACAGCTGGTCGCCGTACTACAAGGTGCAGACGTCCGGATTCGACTGGCAGGGCGTGCCGCTGCTGACGATCACGGTGAACGGCGTACCTCACCAGCAGGCAATCCCCGCCGATGCACGGCTGCAGTGGGAACCGCAGTACGGGCTCCCGTACGAGCGCGCGGCCGTCGGCAAGTCGCCCAAGAACGTGCTGATCATCGGCGCCGGCTCGGGTTCCGACGTCGCGATCGCGCTGAAGAAGGGCGCGGAGCACGTCGACGCGGTCGAGATCGATCCGCGGATCCGCGACATCGGCAAGGCCCGGCACCCAGATCACCCGTACCAGGACCCGCGCGTCACGTCGTACATCAACGACGGTCGCGCCTACCTGTCCGGGACCGACAAGAAGTACGACCTGATCCTGCTGGCCCTGCCGGACTCGTTGACACTGGTGAACGGCGCGAGCTCGCTGCGGCTGGAGAGCTACCTGTTCACGCAGCAGGCGTTCGAGAGCGCGAAGAAGCACCTGGCTCCGGGTGGCGCGTTCGCGATGTACAACTACTACCGCGAGACCTGGCTGATCGACCGCCTCGCATTGACGGCCGAGAAGGCCTTCGGCCACAAGCCCTGCGTGGACAAGGTCGGCGACGATCTGCAGCAGGCCGTCGTGACGGTCGGACTGACCGAGGCTGACCAGACCTGCGGCGACAAGCCGTGGGCCGGGCCGAGCGCGATCACGCCGCCGCCGGCCACCGACAACAGGCCGTTCCTGTACCTGTTCACCGACCGGATCCCGTCGCTTTACCTGGTGACGCTGGGCCTGGTGCTGGTCGCCGGGCTGATCGGCGTCGGGATCGCCGGCGGCGGTTCGTCGTACCGGCGGATGCGGCCGTACACGGACCTGTTCCTGCTCGGCGCCGGCTTCATGTTGCTGGAGACGAAGAGCATCACCGGGTTCGCGCTGCTGTTCGGTACTACGTGGGTGGTCAACGCGATCGTGTTCGCCGGCGTACTGATCGCCGTCCTGGCCGCCGTCGAAGTCACCCGGCGGTTCAAGACACCACCGGTGAAGATCATGTACGCCGTACTGGGCGCAGGCCTACTGCTGAGCTGGATCTTCCCGGACAGCTGGCTGCTCTCGATGCCGGTCGGACTGCGTGCGCTGGTCGCCGTGGTGATCGCCTTCACCCCGATCTTCGCCGCGAACGTCATCTTCGCGAAGCGGTTCACCGACACCGAGGACGGCACCGCGAGCTTCGGCGCCAACCTGCTCGGCGCCATGCTCGGCGGCTGTCTCGAGTACGCGGCCCTGATCATCGGCTTCGACGGCCTGCTGATCATCGCCGCCCTGCTCTACGCCGGCGCCTTCCTGCTCCGCCCGAAAGGCACAGCTCCACTCGCTAGTTAAACCGTTAACGTGCGGAGAACTGCTCACGTCTAGACAGCGTGGGCAGTTTTGCGCATGATCGTCTCGAGCGCTCCCCGAAGTTCGCCCCACACCTTCGATGCCGCGTCGCTGACGCAGGCAGAGTTCCGGATGACGATCCAGCAGGCGCCCGGTCGCGCCAACGTGTACTGGTCGAATCAGTTCCAGTTCACCAGCGGCGACGTCGGCGGCTACACCGGCATGCAGACCCATCGCGATGGCGGCGGGATGTTCCTGTACTCGCTGTGGAACTCGACCGACTGGAAAGCCGGGTCGGCCGGCACGTACTGCATCAAGTTCTCCGAGGACGGGTCCGGCGGTAGTTGCCGCCTCGACCAGGCGCCGACGCCTGGGCACACGTATGGCTTCACCGTCGCCAGTGAAGGCAGTGGCTGGTACGGCGTGACCGTGCGGGACCTGACTGCCGGGACCTCGTTCAAGCTGGGCAGTCTGCAGACAGGTGCGGCAACACGATCAGTACGGCGGGCATGGTCAGCTGGACCGAGTACTTCGACTGGAACAACAACAGTGCGACCTGTGCCGACGAGCCCTACTCCAAGCTCTCCATGGCGCTACCGACGTCGCCTACCGCGGCGGCACACTTCACCGGCAACTCGGAGAGCAATGGATGCGCTGCTGACAGCCAGGTGACGGTGAGCGGCAGTACCGCCGTACAGGAGAACGGGATCGGGAACTCGTCGTCAGGTGATGTCCGGGGCAGCGGTGGTTGCCTGGACGTGTCCGGAGGCGGCAGTACCAACGGGACGGCGATCCTGCTGTACACCTGCACCGGCGGGAACAACCAGAACTGGGTGCACTCGGAGGACGGCTCCATCCGCGCACTGTTCAGCTGCCTGGACGCCAGCGCGACCCAGCCAGGCGCAGTGATCCTCTATAGCTGCCACGGTGGAGCAAACCAGTCCTGGTCAGCACAGGCCGACGGGACGCTCCGCAACGCGTCCTCCGGGCTATGCCTGACGGCGCCGGCCAGCAGTGGCAATGCGGTGCAGGCGACGACCTGTACCGGCGCAGCGAACCAGCGCTGGACACTGCCGCAGTGAGCTCAGTCGCCCTCGGGCGAGTAGCCAGGGAACGTGACTGGTGGCTGCGGACCCGGGGGCGGTGCGGTCGGCTGATGCCCGGCGACGGAGGAAGAAGAGGATCAGGAAGACGATGGCGAGGAGTGTGCCGACCAGGAACGACGTGATGGCGCCCAGTACTGCGTATGCGAAACCGGTCGGGGTGCTGCGCGGGCCCAGGGCGTAGACGGCGCTGGTTTCCTTGTCGGTGCAGGTGGCGATGTAGTCGCCTGGCGGGACGCGGTCGCGGGAGCGGGCTACGACGTACCAGGTGTCGTCGTCGACCGTGAACGTCTCGGCCTGCGCCGGCGGTACGAGCTCCAGTACTGTCCCGTTGCTGTCGCGGACGTCGCAGGGCGCACGTAGTACCGGGATGGACGAGTAGACCGTCAGACCAACCTGGTCGAGGTGGACCGTGCCACTGTCCGCCCACTGCGGTTCCTGCGGCAGCGTATGCACCACACGATTGACGAACAGCCCGGTCAACGCCAGCCCCGCAACAAAACAACCGATTGCAAGCCAGAGCAACGTCTTGCGCTGCGGCCCGGCCGGTTGCCCGGGGTAAACGGTCATGCCCGAACGCTAGCTGCCCTGCGACGGGCGCCGATCATCAGCAGGTAGGTCCCGAGGGCGAAGAAGCCCAGCAGTGAGAAGACCACCGCGAGAAGGTAGCCGACGAAGGCGACGAAGGAGCTCCGCGGACTGACGGCGTACTTGATACCGGGCGCGTCAGCGCGACAGCTGACCGAGTAGTCACCGGGCGGCACGGCCTTGGTCGAGCGCGCGAACGAGTACCAGTACGCCATACCCTCCTTCCGCACCTCACCATCGCCCGGGATCACCAGCGGGACGTCGGCACCAGCCGCCGTCTTCACCTCACATGCCGGTACGACCGTGTCCGTCGACGCCCACAGCGTCAGGCCGTCCCTGGACACATGCACGGGGCCGGCGCCGATCTCCTTCGGCGTAGTCGGCACGTTGCGAACGGCCAGCACCGCGAAGAACACAGCCAGCAAGACCCCCACCGCGACGCTGGCGATCGCTAGCCGCTTCATAGCCGAACGCTAGCCCCCGTAAGGGCCGTCCTGCGGCCCGCCGGACCGCGGATAGCCAGGCGGGCGCCCGGGTTGCTGGTAACCGGGCGGAGGTCCCGGTTGCTGGTAGCCGGGCTGGATGGGGCGGAAGGTGAGGTTCGGGTTCGGTTTGCGGCGACGGCCGCCGAGTACGCACAGGATCGTGCCGAGAGCGGTGAAGATCAACAGCGTCGCGATCAAGCCGAGGACCGACAACATCGTCGCGCCGAACGAGCTCCGCCGCGCCACCGCGTAGGTCGCGTCCGAGTCGGCTTCGCTGCAGTCGACCAGGTAGTCGCCGGCCGGTACGACCTCGGCCGACCGGGCGATCAGATACCAGGCCACGCCGTCGATCTCGAACGTCTCCGACCCACTCTGCCGCTCCAGCAGGACCTCCGCGCCGGCGGTCGTCCGCACCTTGCAGCTCGCCCTCGACCTTGATTCCGACGACCAGATCGTCAACCCCTTCGTGGACAGCCGCGCCAACCCGTGCTCGAGCGGCTTCGGCGTATTCGGCATGTTCTGCACGATCAGGACGACGAAGAAAACGGCCAGCATGGCCCCCACCACGAAACTCGCGATCCCGGCTCGCTTCATGGCCGAACGCTAGCTGCCGTAAGGGCCGTCCTGAGGCCTGTCCTGAGGCCGGTCTTGCGGGCGGTCCGGGTTGGGGCCGGGGTTGTAGGTGCTGGGCGGTGGGTAGCCCGGGAAATTGCTGCCGCCGTACTGCGGATAGCCGGGCGGCTGCGAACCGGGCTGCTGGTAGCCGGGTGGACCGGGCTGCGGGTAGCCAGGTTGCTGGGGATAGCCGGGTGGTGGGCCGTTGCGGAGAGCGTCGCGTTTGCGGCGGCGGCCGCCGGCAGCGAGGAAGATCGAGCCGAGGGCGATGGCGCCTATCAAGGAGAAGACGGCACCCAGGATCGCCAGTACGAAGGTGAGGATCGACATCCGCGGCGCCGCGGAGAAGGTCACGTCGGTGTCAGCGGCGATGCAGTTGACCGCATAGTCGCCAGCAGGAACCGGCTCGGCCGAGCGGGCGATCGAGAACCACTCGCGGTCGTTGATCTGCAGCGACGTCGACTCGTCGGACACCAGCGGGACGTCCGAGCCGTCCGGCCCCTTGACCTTGCACTCCGCCTGCACGTCGTCCGCCGACGCCCAGAGCGTCAGCCCGTCCTTGGACAGGTGCACCAGCCCGCCCTCGATCGGCTTCGGTGTGCTCGGCAGGTTCCGGATGATCAGTACGCCGAAGAACACAACCAGCGCCGCGCCGACGACGAAGCTGGCGATCCCGAGTCGTTTCATGGCCGAACGCTAACCGCAAAGGGGGGACTTACGGTACGCCGAGCAGCCGCAACCCCGCCGCCGTCGCGGCAGCGGCGACGACGATGAGCACGAACGGCGCCTTCCGCCAGGCCAGTACTCCGCCCACCAACACCCCCGCCGGCCGCGCGATCCCGGCGTCGCCGTGCCCGTCCGTCAACGCGGCCGTCGCCACCAACGCGGCCAGCAACACGATCGCGGCCGCCGCCATCACCTGCTGAGCCCGCTCGGGCAACTCGAACCGGGTCCGCAGCAACGGTCCCGCAAGCCGTAGCGAAAAGGTGCCCACGGCAAGTACCAGGATCCCCGCCACCATCATCATCGGACCGTCTCCAAAGCAGGCTTCTCAGCGCGATAGAACAACAACCCGACCAGAGCGAACAGCACCGGCAACCCAGCCGGCAGGAACGGCGTCGCCACCAGCGCGACCACAACCCCAACCGCAGCAGCCTTCCGCGTCGACCGATCCCGAAGCGCCGGCAACACCAACGCCAGCAACACGGCAGGAAAAGCAGCATCCAGCCCGAACACATCGGTATCCGTGATCACCGAACCGGCCAGCGCGCCGACCAGCGTCCCGATGTTCCAGCTGACGAAGATCCCGATCCCACACGCCCAGTACGCCGCCCGCTTCTGCCGCAACTCGTCCTGCCCGAGCGCGAAGGCGACGTTCTCATCCGTCATCAGATGACTCCCCGGCAGCCGTCGCCACCCGCTACCGATCACGTCGCTCAGCGCCAGCCCGAAGGCGACATGCCGCGTGTTCACCAGCAACCCCGCGATCGTCGCAGCGATCGGACTGCCGCCGGCCGCCACGATCCCGACGAACAGGAACTGCGACGCCCCGGCGAACACGAGCAGGGACAACGCCACCGGCACCCACAACTGCAGTCCCCCGCCGACGCTGATCGCGCCGTACGAGAGCCCGACCACGCCATCGGCCAGGCAGACCAGCCCGATGTCGCGCAGCAACCCACGATCCAATGTTCGCCATATCGAACGCATAACGTTTATGATGAACACATCACAACTGTTCGTCAACCCGAACACCTGGACCGATGGAGCGAACACCGATGGACAGCAAGGCACCACTCGACGTGATCGCGTCCTCGTTGCGGGCCGCCCGGGGCCGGACCGGCCTCTCCCTCACCGAGGTCGCCAAGCGCGCGGGCGTCGCGAAGTCGACCCTGTCGCAGCTGGAGTCGGGCACCGGCAACCCGAGCGTCGAGACGCTCTGGGCGCTCTGCGTCGCGCTGGAGATCCAGTTCGCCGACCTACTCGAACCGCCGCGCCCGAAGGTCCAGGTGATCCGGGCGAACGAGGGCTGGGCGATCCACTCGGAGCACTCGGACTACACCGCCACCCTAGTCGCGGCCAGCCCGCCACACGCCCGGCGCGACCTCTACCGCATCGTCGTCGCACCCGGCCCCGGCCGTGAGTCGCAGCCGCACATGCCGGGCACGGTCGAACACGTAGTACTGGGCAGTGGCCGCGCCCTGATCGGCCCGCTGGACGATCCGGTCGAAATGCACCCCGGCGACTACATCGCCTATCCCGGCGACGTGCCGCATCTCTTCAAGGCACTCGAGCCGAACACCACCGCGGTACTGGTGTCGGAGACCTCTTAGCGCTTGATGCCGATGCCGCCGGCGATGCACTCCTCGATCTGGCTGAGCGGCTTCACCCGCGGGCCGTCCGGCCACCACTCGTCGCACAGCACCAGGCCGGGCTCGACCATCTCGAGGTCGCCGAACATCTCGGCGATCTTCTCGTGGGTGCGGAACAGGCCGCTGCCCATCGGGCTGTGGGTGAACCGCTCCTCCAGCGCCCGCGCGGTCTTCGCGTGCGCCGGCGTCTCCGGGTCGAGGAAGTGCGAGATCACCACGTACGACCCAGGAACGAGCGCAGCGGCGTACTGCTTGATCAGGTCGGGGCCGTCGTCGCCGAGGTAGTGGTGCAGCGTGCCGTTCTGGATCAGCGCGATCGGCTGGCTGAAGTCGAGGAACTCCTTGACGCCCGGGGCGTTCAGCACCTCGTCGGGCTTGAAGATGTCGGCGCTGACGAACAGCGTCTGGTCGTTCTCCTCCAGCAGCGCGCGGCCGTGCGCGAGCACCACCGGGTCGTTGTCGATGTACAGCACCTTCGCCGTCGGCTGCAGCCGCTGCACGATCTGGTGCGTGTTCTCCGCGGTCGGCAGACCGGAGCCACAGTCCAGGTACTGCGTGATGCCCGCCTGGCCGGCCAGGAAGCGGCAAGCCCGCACCAGGAAGTTGCGGTTGGACCAGGCCAGGTCGGTCACCTGCGGCGCCACGGTCGCCACCTGGCGCAGGACCTCGCGGTCGATCTCGAAGTTGTCCTTGCCACCCAGGAACGCGTCGTAGACCCGCGCGATGCTCGCCCGCGTCGTGTCCACCCCGACCGGAACCTGGCTCGGAGACTTCGTGGCATCGGACATGAGCGACCTCGCAGATCGTCGGCAGAACACGCTGGCAGACATGACCTTACTAACAGTGGGGGAACGATTCCAGTTCGTGGGGGCGCGTCGGCCTGCCCCGGCCAGGCCCGAATCGTGAAATGATCCAAGCTTGCGTCGGCGAACAGGGAGGACGGGGCGGTGACAGAGCAAGGCGCGCCCGGCGGGCCGACCGCGCTGCGGATCATGCTCGGCGCCCACCTCCGCCGGATGCGCGAGCAGGCCGGGATCACCCGCGGCGAGGCCGGGTACGCGATCCGCGGCTCCGAATCCAAGATCAGCCGGCTCGAGCTCGGCCGGGTCGGCTTCAAGGTCCGCGACGTCGAGGACCTGCTGAGTCTGTACAAACTCGCCGACCCCGACGAGCGCACCCGGCTGATCAACCTGGCCAAGCAGGCGAACAACCCGGGCTGGTGGCAACGCTACGACGACATCACGCCGAACTGGTTCCACTCCTACCTCGGGCTGGAGATGGCCGCCGAGCTGATCCGTACCTACGAGATCCAGTTCGTGCCCGGTCTGCTGCAGACCCCCGACTACGCCCGCGCGGTGACCCGGCTCGGCCGGGGCGAGCGGCCGTTGCCGACGGCCGAGATCGACCGGCTGGTCGCCCTGCGCAAGTCCCGCCAGCAGATCCTCGAGGGATCCTCCCCGACCCGCCTCTGGGCGATCGTCGACGAGGCCGTACTGCGCCGCCCGATCGGCGGCCGGGCGGTCCTGCGCGCGCAGCTCGAGCACCTCGCCGAGATGTCCCGGCTGCCGAACGTGACGCTCCAGATCCTCCCGTTCGCCGCCGGCGGGTACGCCTCCACCGGCGGCGCGTTCACGCTGCTCCGGTTCGCCGACGCCGACCTGCCCGACGTCGTCTACATCGAGCACCTGACCAGCGCCGTCTACCTGGACAAGCTCGAGGACCTGGACGAGTACGTGATCACCATGGACTCGCTGTCGATCGCGGCCAGCACGCCTCGCAAGACCCAGGAGCTGCTCACCGAGATCACCAAATCCTTCACCTGAAGTGACCCGATGAGCACCATCGGTAAGCCAATGTCAGGGCTTGGTAAACCGACAACCAACTGCCCCCCGAGTACGTCATATTGTGTGCGCCCAACTCTCCCTTGGACGGAGTTGTAGACACACCGATGTCGAGTGATCAGCAGGGTCCGGAACCGACGCATCGCCGAGCCAGGCGCGCGGCCCCGAGGCGACGAGCGGGCAAGCCACGGCGTACCCGTGCCGTGCTCGGGCTGACGCTGCTCGGATCGCTGATCCCGGGTACCGGCTACCTGTTCGCCGGCCGGAAGAAGCTCGGCGCGGTGGTACTGACGATCAGCGTCGGTCTGCTGGCGGTGGCGGCCTATCTCGGCCTCACCCAGCGGAAGCGGGTCCTCGAGCTGGCGGTGGCGCCGGACCAGCTCCGGTACGTCACGTTCGGACTCGTCGTGCTCGGCTCGCTCTGGATCCTCGTCATCGTCACCTCCCACCGGGCACTGCGGTCAGGCGTCGCGACTCCCGGCTCGCGAGTCGGCGGCGCGCTCCTGGTCGGCCTGCTCAGCTTCGCGGTCGCAGTACCGACGGCACTCGGCGTGCGGACCGCTCGGACCCAGCAGGACCTGGTGCAGTCGGTGTTTGCCGGGGGCAACAGTAAGAGCGCGACCCGGCCGACGATCAAGAACAAGAAGGATCCGTGGGCCGGCAAGCCCCGGGTCAACGTGCTGATGCTCGGTGCCGACGACGGCGCCGACCGCGACGGTGTCCGGACCGACACGGTGATCGTGGCGAGCATCGACACGGTGACCGGCAACGTCTCGCTGATCTCGCTGCCGCGGAAGCTGACCTTCATGCCGTTCCCGGAGGGCACCAAGCTGCACGACGCCTACCCGGACGGGTTCGGCAAGGAGGGCATCAGCCTGCCGCAGCGGCTGGAGTGGATGCTCGACGCGATCTACAAGAACGTGCCCGAGCAGCAGGGCGACGACATCGTCGGGCCGTCCGACAACGTCGGCGCCGACATCCTCAAGCTCTCCGTCGGCGAGGCGACCGGGCTGAAGCTGGACTACTACGTCCAGATCAACCTGGCCGGCTTCACCCAGCTCGTCAACGCGCTCGGCGGGATCACCGTCAACATCAACTACCCGATCCCGGTCGGCGGCAGCGACGACGCCAAGCGGCCGCCGAACTACTACCTCAAACCCGCACAGAACAAGCACCTCTGGGGCTTGGAAGCGCTCTGGTACGCCCGCGGCCGGTACGGCATCAAGGACCCGGACGACGCCCGCAGCGCTCGTCAGCGGTGCGCCATCCACGCGATCGCTCAGGCTGCGACGCCGCCGAACCTGCTGAAGAGCTACACCAGCCTGGCCAAGGTCGGTAAGAACATGCTGCGCACGGACATCCCGCAGGAGCTGCTGCCGGCGTTCCTCGAGCTCGCGCTGAAGATCAAGTCCGCCAAGGTGTCCGAGGTGCCGCTGGACGGGCACGAGCTGAAGTTCGCGTACCTGCACCCGGACTACGACGGCCTGCGCGCCACGGTCGCGGCAGCGCTCGCGGCCAAGCCGGTCTCCACGCCGACCACTCCGGCCACGCCCGGTACGCCCGGTACGCCGAAGCCCACCACGGGCAAGCCCACCAACAAGCCAACGACAGGCAAGCCCTCGACACCGAGCACTGCGGCCCCCGCAGACCTCGCAAACGCCTGCGAGTACCACCCAGTCACCACGCCGTAATACCAGGAAGTGGATTGTCCTGGAATAGTCCTAGCGTTCCAGGTATGGACTCCTGGGAACCACCCATCGCGGGCACCGATGCGGAACACCTGATCGGTGCCCTGGAACGTCTGCGGATGACGTTCCGCTGGAAGGCGGACGGCCTCGACGCGGCTCAGCTGCAGCACACCATCGGCGCATCCTCGCTGACTATCGGCGGGCTGCTCAAGCATCTCGCCGTCCAGGAGGACAACATGTTCACCGTGAAGTTCCGCGGTGAACCGATCGGCCCGCCGTGGGACACCAGCGGCTGGAACGGCAACAAGGCCTGGGAGTTCGACTCGGCCGCCGCTGACTCCCCAGAGACCCTGTACCGCCTGTGGGACGACGCTGTAGCCCGCGCCCGTCGGACCGTTGCCGAGGCCCTCGCCGACGGAGGACTCGACCAGCCCGCCGCCATCACCTGGCCCGACGGCCGGCACGCCAGCCTCCGACGGCTGGTCTGCGACCGGATCGAGGAGTACGGGCGGCATACCGGTCATACCGACCTACTCCGCGAAGCGATCGACGGCCGGGTCGGTGAGGGTCCGCCGTACGGCTGGCGGCCGGTCAGCTGAGCTACTTCAGCAGACCGACTCCGAAGGCGACGACGAGCACCGAGATCATCAACGCCGACACGGATTCCGCCGCCATCAAGAGCTTCGCGCGAGGGGTGAGCGGCATCGTGTCGGTGGGGCTGAAGGCCGACGAGTTGGTGATCGAGACGTACAGGTAGTCCACGAAGCCCGGCACCCAGCCGGCCTTCGCGGAGGACCGGCTCGCGACCTCGCTGATCGCGTCATGGTCCTCGTCCTGCGGGAACCTGAAGTCGGCGTCGGGCAGGTTCGGCCGCTTCACCCGGAAGCGCGACACCGGACCGCCACGGTCCAACTCCCAGAACGCCAACGCGAACACCAGCACGTTGGTCAACCACACCTGCCCACCCGCCGCCAGCAACTGCCCACCCACGGTCGCCTCACCGGTCACCAGCGAGTGAATTAGTTGTACCAACGCCGCAAGATTCGTCAACGCGATCAACAACACCAGCGCGATCGAAAGCCTGCGCAGGAAGCGATTCTGCCGACTCATCCGCCGCGGATTGGCCAGCACCAACGGGACGAACAGCGCCAACTCCAGCACCGGCACCACGAACCGCGGCCCGAGCTGCATCGCGCTGGGCAGTACGGCGTACAGCAGAATCGCCCCCACCACCGCAACAGCAGCGGGCAATCGCGGCTCCCCCGGATGCACCGCCTCTTGTTCGCTCACGAGTCCGCCGACCAACCGCTTGCCACCTTCATGCCGCAAGCACATCACAATCCGCCGCCAATGCGAGGTAGGCGGCGGTCTAGCTGCCCGTACGCCTCGGCCCGGCGAGGAGGTGGAGGGTCCGGCCGCGTTCGACGGCGGTACTGCGGTCCGTGGCGCCTAGCTTGGCGTAGATCCTGCGGATGTGGGTGTTGACGGTGTTCAGCGAGATCAGCAACTCGCCGGCGATCTCCGGGCGGGTGAGGTTGGTGGGCAGGTACCGGAGGACCCGGAGCTCGCTGGGGCTGAGGGCCTCGACGGGGGTCAGGGACGGCGGGGCCGCCGTACCGGTGCGGACGACGTCGAGGATGTCGGCGACCAGCGCGGCGTGCCTGGTTTCCCAGGCAGGCAGGACCTTCAGGACCCGTCACGCGCCGGTCATCAGGAACGGGAGGATCAGCCGCTCCTCCTCCGCAAGATCGAGAGCATGCTCGATAGCCGCCGTCGCCGCGGGCCGATCGCCAAGGTCGCAACGGGCGAGCGCCGTCATCAGACTGTCTTCAGGGTCGTTTCCGAGGCTGCTGGGGGCTGCGGCCGGGTCGAGCATGCCGGCCCGGGCCTGGGTTGCGATCGTCCATGCCGTCACCTGGGCCGAGAACGCGTGCTCGCCGCCGGCCGCGGCAAACTCGGTCAGCGCTTCGTGGTGCCGCCCACGGGCGGCAGCGATCAGCCCAGCCACCACATGGACGAGCAGCTGGACACCGGGCTCGCCGTCGGCGTGCCGGGCCCGGTCGAGCCAGTGCTCGGCGTGGCCGAAATCGCCTGTCCAGGCAAGGATCCAGCCGAGCGTGCCGTACGCGGGTGCCACGACCGATTCGTCGTCCCAGCCATGCCGGGTCGCCAGTTCGATCGCCTCCTCGGTTCGCCGGCGGGCCAGCGTCAGGGACTGCCGAGTGGCGATGAAGCCGAGATGCGCGAGACAGGCCACCTCGAGGTACGGCCGATTGAGCTCGCGAGCTAGGGCGGCACCCTCCTGCAGATGGCGTTCGGCAGCCGCAGGTCGCTGTGACCATGCCTCGGTCACACCGAGGTTGAGCAGCAGTACGGCACGCAGATCGGCGTCAGGCAGACTGTGGTCCTGGGCAACGACGCAGTCGAAGTGGCCACGCAGCCTGGCGAGCTGGAGGTCCAGAACCGTGACCACCATCGGGTACTGGCCGGTCGACCGGGCGATCTCCAGGTGCTCCGCCGCCTCGTCGAGCCGCAGCCGGCCCAGCTCGTCGATGGCATGCACCAGGGCGAGCGAGTCGCTGGGACCAGGAAACGCCTGGAGGAGCGCGCGTACTGTTCCCGCCCCACCATCGAGGGTCAGGCTGAGCGCATGCTCGGTCAACAACCGCGCCGCTTCCGGCCAGTCACCGGCAGCTTGCAGATGACGGACCGCGTCGGCCGGCTGCCCATGCTCGGCGAACCACTGCGCAGCAAGACGATGCAGCGCTGGTATCCGGCCCGCCTCTGTCCGCCGCAACTCCAACCGCAGCAGCCCCCCGAACATCTGGTGGTACCGGAACCACGTCCGATCGGCGTCCAGCGAAACCACGAACGCACCTTCCTGCTCCAAGTCGAGCAGGACCTTGTCAGCCCCGGATCCACCGGTCAGTACATCGGCCAGCTCACCGTTGACCCTGTCCAGCAACGACGTACGGAGCAAGAGGCGCTGTACGTCCGGAGCCTGCCGCTGGAGCATCTCGGCCAGCAGGTACTCGGCCACCGTCCGATCGCTGCCGGAGAACTCGGCCACGAACCGCTCCGGATCGGGGTGCCCCGCCAGCGAGAGCACCGCGAGACGCAGCCCGGCCGCCCAGCCTTCCGTACGCTGCTGCAGCACCTCGACAGCGTGGTCGGACAGCGTGATACCAGCCGTATCGACCATCTCCCGGATCTCCGCGGCAGTGAAGCGCAACTGCTCACTGCGGACCTCGGCCAGCTCATCGTCCAGCCGGAGCTTGTGCAGACCCAAGGGCACGTCGGCCGGGTGGAGAAGAACCTCTACTGGGTGACCGACGGCGGGTACCAGGCGGCGTTCCTGACCACTCCCGACGGAGTCGTCCTGTTCGACGCGCCACCCACCATCGGGCACAACCTGCAGCGCGCCATCGACGAGATCGCCTCGGCGAACGGCGTACCGAACAAGGTGACCCATCTCGTCTACTCCCACCACCACGCCGACCACATCGGCGCCTCGAGCCTGTTCGGTCGCGACGTCGTGCGCGTCGGCCACGAAGAGACCAAGCGGCTGCTGCTCCGGGCCGACGACCCGGCCCGGCCGGCGCCCGACGTCACCTTCGACGCCAAGCAGACCCTGCAGATCGGCGGTGAGCGCATCGACCTGGCCTGGCACGGCTCCAACCACACACCGGACAACATCTACATCCACCTGCCCGGCCACGAGACGCTGATGCTGATCGACGTGGTCATCCCGGGCTGGGCGTCGTTCGCCGCCTTCAACGTCAATGTGGACGTCCCCGGCTCGATTGCCGCCCCAGGCCAGGCCCTGGACTACCCGTGGAAACACTTCATCGGCGGCCACCTCGGCCGGCTGGGCACCCGCGACGACCTCACCCTGCACCAGGAGTACGTGACCGACATCGTCGAGAACGTGCGGACCGCCCTGGCCACCGTCGACCCGATGCCGTTCTACGCGAAGTACGGCGACAACGCCTGGGCCGCCGTCAAGGCCTACCTCGACACGGCCTCGGCCCAGGCTGCCGCGCCGGTCGTCAAGAAGTACACCGGTGTCCTGGGTGCCGCCGACGTCTTCATCAACAGCACCGTCTTCGTCATCCTCGAGTCCCTGCGGCTGGATCTCGGCGAAGGTCTCTATCTTCATCCGTAGAAGGCGGTGAGGGGGCGGGCCACGGCTTCAAGTTGCTCGATCGGCAGGAAATGGCCGGTGTCGTCGATCTTCTCCATCGCGACGTCAGCACCCAGCAGTGGCCACGCCGCCCGCACGGCCGGGTAGTTCGCGGCCGACGCGAGACCCAGCATCGGCACGGCCAGCTTGCCGTACTTGCCGAAGTCCGAGACGTCCTGATCGAAGGCCTGGAACCAGCCGTCACCGGCCCGGATGGCGTCGACGCTGTCGTAGGCATCAGCGAAAACCTGGCGATCCCGCTCGTCGAGCCTGCTCAGGTCGGCGAGATGACTGTCGAAGATGTAGTCCACGACGCACCGCATCCGGCCGGCCAGGAGCTGTTCGGGCAGGCCCTGGAGCTGGTTGAGCGCGAACCACCACAGGTTCGGCGCATCCCCGGTCGGGAGCAGCTTCAGGTCGTACAGGCTGGAGTCCGGATGACCGACCTCCATGATGGCCAGCTTGGTGACGGCATCGGGGAAGTTGGCGGCATAGCTGAACGCCACCATGGAGCCGATGTCGTGACCCGCGAGGTTGATCGTGGAATAGCCGAGGTGGCGGGCGAGTTCGAGGACGTCCCGCGCCATCGTCTACTTGTCATAGCCGGACGACGGTTTCGCCGAGAGGTTCATGCCCCGCAGGTCGACGGCGATCACCCGGTACCGCTGCGCCAGCAGCGGCATGACCTTGCGGAACTCCCACCACGTCACCGGCCAGCCGGGGAGCAGTACAAGCGGTTCCCCCTGACCACCGGCGACGTAGTGCAGCGTCGTCCCGTTCACCTCGGCGAAGGCGCTGGTGAAGTCGCCAGGCAACTCCGCGGCCAGCACAGCGTCGTCGACCATCGAAAACCTCCCGTAGCTACTGACGGATGCGTCGGCAGCTACGACAGGGTGCGACGGCGATTTGTGACAGCGGTCAGCTGATGCCCTTGAGGAGTTGGCGGGCCATCACGATGCGCTGGACCTGGTTGGTGCCTTCGTAGATCTGGGTGATCTTGGCGTCTCGCATCATGCGTTCGACCGGGTAATCGTGGGTGTAGCCGTAGCCGCCGAGGAGTTGGACGGCGTCGGTGGTGACGGCCATGGCTACGTCGGAGGCGAAGCACTTGGCGGCGGCGCCGAAGTAGGTGAGGTCGGAGTCGTTGCGTTCGGAGCGAGCGGCCGCGGCGTAGGTGAGCTGGCGGGCGGCTTCGATCTTCATGCCCATGTCCGCGAGCATGAACTGCAGGCCCTGGAACTCGGCGAGGGCCTTGCCGAACTGCTTGCGCTCCTTGACGTAGCCGAGCGCGTAGTCGAGCGCGCCCTGGGCGATGCCGAGGGCCTGGGCGGCGATCGTCACGCGGGTGTGGTCGAGGGTGGCCATCGCGGTGCTGAAGCCGGTTCCGGGGGCGCCGATCATCCGCGACGCGGGGATCCTCACGTTGTCGAAGTACACCTCGCGGGTCGGCGAACCCTTGATGCCGAGCTTCTTCTCCGGGGCGCCGAAGGAGACGCCGTCGTCGGCCTTCTCGACCACGAAGGCGCTGATGCCCTTGGACCGCTGTGAGGGATCCGTCACAGCGAAGACCGTGTAGTAGTCGCTGACGCCCGCGTTCGTGATCCAGCGCTTCACGCCGTTCAGCACGTAGTCATCGCCGTCCGCGACGGCGCGCGTCTTCATCGACACCGCGTCCGAACCGGCCTCGGGCTCCGACAGGCAGTACGAGAACATCGCGTCGCCGGCCGCCACCGGCGGCAGGTAGCGCTGCTTGACCTCCTCCGACGCGGACAGCAGCAACGGCAGCGAGCCGAGCTTGTTCACCGCGGGGATCAGCGAGGTCGACGCGCAGGCGCGGGCGACCTCCTCGATCACGATCACGGTGGCCAGCGCGTCCGCGCCGGCGCCGCCGTACTGCTCGGGGATGTGCGGGGCGTGGAAGTCCGACGCCTTCAGCGC
The DNA here is from genome assembly GCF_040681515.1 of Kribbella sp. NPDC051718. Lineage (NCBI taxonomy): Bacteria > Bacillati > Actinomycetota > Actinomycetes > Propionibacteriales > Kribbellaceae > Kribbella > Kribbella sp. NPDC051718. Next base: position 254,349 of record NZ_JBFAYZ010000004.1, read on the forward strand.
GTCGTACGACGCCTTGGGGAACTCAGCGAGCTCGTCCACGTCACCGGCGTTCGGGGCCACCTTGGCGTCGCAGACGTCGCGGACGGCCTCCCGGATCGCCTGGTGCTCCTCCGACAGGGCGTACAGATCGAATGAGTTACTCACGAGTATCAATGTACGCCATGAGCCCGTCACCGGGCGATAACCGCGATCGGTAGAGTCCCCCGCATGACTGAAGGCACTGCGCGACCGCTGCGGATCGCGGTGATCGGCACCAACTACCTCGGCGCCAACACGGCCGCGGGGATGGCCGAGTTCGGCTTCGACGTGATCGGCGTCGAGATCGACGAGCACCGGCTGAAGCTGCTCAACGACGGCAAGGCGCCGCTGTACGAACCCGGCCTGGACCCGTTGCTGAAGAAGCACACCGACTCCGGCCGGCTGCGGTTCACCAAGGACTACACCGAGATCGCCGACTGGGCCGACGTGCACTTCATCTGCGTCGGTACGCCGCAGCTCGAGGGCAGCGACTCCGCCGACCTGGCCCAGGTCCACTCAGTCATCAACATGCTGGCCCCGCTGCTGACCAAGCCCACGCTGGTGGTCGGCCGATCCACCGTCCCGGTCGGTACTTCGAAGATCGTCGAGGCTCGCTTCCACGCCGAGGCGCCGGCCGGCTCGCAGGTCGAGATCGCCTGGCAGCCCGAGTTCCTGCGCGAGGCCCACGGGGTGGATGACACCCTGGCGCCCGACCGGCTCGTGTTCGGCGTACAGTCCGCGGCCGCGGAGGCCAAGCTGCGCGAGGTTTTCGCCAAGCCGATCGCCGGCGGCTCGCCGGTCGTGGTCTGCAACCTGCCCACCGCCGAGATCGTCAAGGGCGGCGCGAACGCCTTTCTGGCAACGAAGATCTCCTTCATCAACGCGCTCGCCGGCCTCGCCGACGCGACCGGCGCGGACGTCACGCTGCTGGCCGACGCGCTCGGTTACGACAAGCGGATCGGCCGCGGCATGCTGAATGCCGGCCCCGGCTACGGCGGCGGCTGCCTGCCGAAGGACCTGCGCTCGTTCATGGCCCGGGCCGGTGAGCTCGGCGTGGAGGAGATCATCACGCTGCTGCGCGAGGTCGACGACATCAACCAGCACCGGCGCGGGCGGATCGTGAGCGTGGTGCACGAGATGCTCGGCGCCGACTGGATCGGCAAGAACGTGACCGTGCTCGGCGCGGCGTTCAAGGCCGGTACGGACGACGTCCGCGACTCGCCCGCGCTCGACATCGCCGGCCGGATCCAGCTGCACGGCGCGACCGTCACCGTCTACGACCCCGAAGCGATGGAGAACGCCCGCAAGGTCCGGCCGACCTTCCGGTACGCCGACTCCGCCGCCGACGCCTGCGAGGGCGCGCATCTCGTCCTGCACCTGACCGAGTGGCCGGAGTTCCGCGAACTCGACCCGGCCGCGCTGCGAGGCGTCGTCGAGGCACCGATCGTGGTCGACGCCCGGCTCACCCTGGACGCGCAGAAGTGGCGCGACGCGGGCTGGATCTACCGGGCTCCCGGCAGGCCCTAGCTGACCTTTGCCCTAAGAAACGGTTGCACTGCGGAGGACGGGGCGGGTGAGGGCGAACAGGCCGATCAGCGCCGACAGGACGCCGATGCCGAGACAGACACCGGTGATGCCCACCCCGTCCAGGTCCGCGAAGCTGCCCAGCACCGGGTTCATCACGACGAGCGCGAGGCTCTGGCAGAGCACGACCACGGACTGCAGGCGGGACTGGTACTCACGCTCGACCGAGTTCATCAGCAGCGGCAACACGTGCCCGGTGAAGGTGCCGACGCCGATACCGCTGACGACGCCGGCCAGGAAAGTCAGTGGTAAAGGGTCTAGCGCCGAAAGGCCGAGCAGACCGACGCCGGCCAGGATCAGGCCGAGCGCGGCGAAGACACCGGGCCGGGCGAAGGCACCGCGAGCGAGGATGCGCAGCGCGATCACGCCGACGCCCAGGCTGCGGCTGGCGACGAGCAGACCGGCGGTCGACGCGCTCCAGCCGTGATCCCTTGCCAGCAAGGGAAGCAGCAATGCGTCGAGCGGCATCAACAGGCCGGCCGCCAGCGTCATGGTGATCAGCAACGCGCGAGTCAGTGGCCGGCCGAACGCCACCTTCACCCCGTCCACGATCGACCGCAGCATCCCGGTGCGTGGCCCGGTCGCGCCGGCCGGTGTGTTCCGCAGTGAGAGCAGCACGACGATCATGACGGCGAACGTCAGCGCGTCGAAGCCCGCCGCGGCGGTCAGCCCTGACCACGCGACCAGGACGCCGCCTACCGCGGTACCGGTGACTGCGAAGACGACGCCCGTGACCTGGAAGCTTGCGAGGGCCCGTGGGATGAGCTCCGGCTGCACCAGCAGGCGGGGCATCGAGCGGGACGCCGGCAGGAAGAACGCATCGATGATGCCTACGACCAGCGCCGTGACCAGCAGCAGGCTGATCGGCTCACCGATCGCCAGGGTGGTCGGGACCAACGCGGTCGTGACCGCGAACATCGCGATACAGCTGGCCAGCAGGACCTTGGGTGCGCCGTACCGATCGCCCACCGCGCCGCCGATCAGCAGCAGCACCGCACGCGGCGCCGCAGCCACCAGGAGCACCAGTCCGGCGACCTGGCCACCGTGCCGGCTGGCCGACCAGCCGATGGCAAAAGTCATCGTCAAATCGCCGAGCAGGGACACGACAGCACCGAACAGCCAGATCCAGTAACGGACCGGGATGCGCTGCGTATCCGGTTCTGCCGGCGGAGTCACGATCGACGACCTTAGACGACAATGGTTGGAATCTCACGGCTACCCGCCCCAGGTCTGTGGAAAACCGTGTGAGTGTCAGCTTTTACGCAGCTCTGCCGCGCCATCACGCACAGTACTGCCCTTGGCCCGCGCCACCTCGGCGAGGTTCTCCTGGAACGCGGTCATCTTCGCCAGCAGCTTCTCGTCGAACGCGGCGAGTATCCGGACCGCCAGCAGCCCGGCATTACGAGCGTTCCCGATCGACACCGTGGCAACCGGAACCCCGGCCGGCATCTGCACGATCGACAGCAGCGAGTCCATCCCGTCGAGGTACTTCAACGGCACCGGTACGCCGATCACGGGCAGCGGCGTGACGGACGCGAGCATGCCCGGCAGGTGGGCCGCGCCACCGGCTCCCGCGATCAGCACCTTCAGGCCCCGCTCGTGCGCGGACTTTCCGTAGTCGATCATCTCGACCGGCATCCGGTGCGCCGACAGAACGTCTGCCTCGAAGGGCACGTCGAACTCGACGCACACCTCGGCGGCCGCCTTCATCGTCGGCCAGTCCGAGTCCGACCCCATCAGGATTCCCACGGTCATACTGTTCGCCCTATTCGTCGATCGTGCCGGTCAGGTACGCCGCCGCGTGCCGCGCGCGCTCGCGGACCTCGGCCAGGTCATCGCCGTACGCCGTGACGTGGCCGACCTTGCGGCCGGGCTTCACGGACTTGCCGTAGAAGTGGACCTTGAGGCCCGGGTCGCGGGCCATACAGTGCAGCAGCCCGAGGTGCATGTCCTCGACGTCGCCGCCGAGCACGTTCACCATCACCGTGTACGGCGCCCGCGCGGCCGGTGAGCCGAGGGGCAGATCCAGTACTGCGCGCAGGTGGTTCTCGAACTGGCTGGTGACCGCGCCCTCGATCGACCAGTGCCCGGTGTTGTGCGGGCGCATCGCCAGCTCGTTCACCAGCAGGCGTCCGTCGCGGGCCTCGAACATCTCGACCGCGAGGATGCCGACGACGCCCAGCTCACCGGCGATGGTGAGGGCCGTCTGCTGGGCACGCGCGGCCTTGTCGGGGTCGAGGTCCGGGGCGGGGGCGGTGACCTCGACGCAGATGCCGTCCTTCTGGACCGACTCCACGATCGGGTACGCGACCGCCTGGCCGTGCGGGGAGCGGGCGACGATCGCGGACAGCTCGCGGACGAAGTCGACCTTCTCCTCGGCCAGGATCGGCACCTTGGTGGCGAACGCCTCGTCGACGACCGGGTCGTCTGCGCTGGTACAGACCCAGACGCCCTTGCCGTCGTACCCGCCGCGGGTCGTCTTCAGGATGATCGGGAAGCCGCCGATGCGCTTGGCGAAGTCCTCGATGTCGGCCTTGGTGGCGACCACCTGGTGGGCCGGCGCTGGGGCGTCGATGGTGTCCAGACGCGCCCGCATCACCGCCTTGTCCTGGGCGTGCACGAGGGCGTCGGGGCCGGGGCGGACCTTGACCCCCTCCGCTTCGAGCGCTCGCAGCAGCTCGGTGGGTACGTGCTCGTGGTCGAAGGTCACCACATCGGTCTCGGCGGCGAACCGGCGTACGGTCTCGGGGTCGCGGTAGTCGCCTACGGGGGCGTCGGCGACCGCCTGAGCGGCGGAGACGGTCGGGCCCTCGGCCAGGACGCGCAGCTGGATCCCCAGCGCGATCGCGGCCTCCTGGGTCATCCGGGCCAGCTGGCCGCCGCCGACCATGCCCACGACCGGGGTGCCCACCGGCAGGTCTTCACGCTTGAACTTCACGGGTGGAGCCTAATGTGCTGACCTGCTCCCGCCTGGGGCGGGCCGATCGGGTCACTCTTAGGGATGACTTTTCGCGCTGGATTTCAGCGTCGGACTGCTTGCCGGGTACCTTGGAAACTGCCCTCACCCAGAAGTCCGTGTTCACAGAGAGTCTCCAGGACCGTTGAAGATCGTCACAAAGCTGTACCGCCAGGTCGAGCACCTGGTGCACGAAGCGGCGAAGTTCGGTCTGGTCGGACTGCTCGGCCTGATCGTCGACCTGCCGATCTACAACTGGCTGGTCTTCGACAACCCGCTCGTGTTCGGTACGCCGGGTGACGGTGTCTTCCACCACAAGCCGCTGACCGCGAAGTTCATCTCGGTCACCGCCGCCACGATCGCGACGTACCTGGGCAACCGGCACTGGACCTGGCGGCACCGCGAGCGCACCGGCCTGCACCGCGAGTACGTCCTCTTCTTCGTCCTGAACGGCATCGGCCTGCTGATCGCCGCCGGCTGCCTCGGCTTCTCCCGCTACGTGCTCGACCTCCACAATGCGCTGGCCGACAACATCTCCGCCAACGTGATCGGCCTCGGACTCGGCACCCTGTTCCGCTTCTGGTCCTACCGCAAGTTCGTCTTCAAGGAAGAACTCGCCCTGGACGAGGCGGAACACAACCACCCCAAGGCCCCCGACACCCCGGCAGCCCTGGACGCAGACAACACCGGCGACATCCCCGTCATCCGCTGACCCCTACGCTCCCCACGCCAGGCTGAGCACGTTGCGAGGACCCGGCGCGCCCGGCTCGTTGAACCGCCGGAGCATCTTCTGTCGGGGCCGGCCACCGAAGATGTCGATCTGGCTGCCTGGTGCAGCCTCATCAACTGCGCTTGCGGCGGCGAACAGACCGGGCACGTGCTCGGAGGCGATCAGCGTGTTGGGGGTAGTGCTCGCGGTACCGGGCCTCGTCTCGGGCGGCCTTTTCCCTCGAGGCCTCATTGTGCCGGCGCAATTGCCGCACTCCCAGGACCGCTCCGACGAGCGCGGCGACGAGTCCGGCCCCTGCCAGTACGAAGCGGTAGGCCGCTTTGCCCGCGTCCTCGGCTTTTCGGCCCAACGACTTCGACTTCGCCGCGACCGGCTCCACATGAACCCTGATCTGCAAGGGATCGTTGGCGTACATGACGAGGTTGGACCGCGAGTCCAGAACGGACACCACCAGCGAGAACACGAAGTCCCCGGCCTGCGTTGGCTGTACCTGCCATGACCACACCGCAGGAGTAGCAGCGGTGACGACACGCTCTGCCGGCGTCACCGCAGTGAGGTCTTCGAAGCCCGGCGCGGTCAGATCGACCCGCACCCGAGGTCCGATGCTCTGCGGCACCCCGGTGCTGGTCGTCGGAGCGGTCGGGGTGGTCGAGCTGGTTACGCGCAGCGCATCACGAAGTTCCGCCGGACAACGCTCGGCCTGCAGACGTACTTCGATGAAGTCGTCGACCTTGCCTATCTCGCTGCGGTGGACCGCACCGGTGGTGACGCAGCCGCGCGTCAGTTCCGTAGGCCCGCGGTCGACCTGGTGCTGCGGGAACTTGAAGTTACGGGTGAGGAAGGCAATCCCGACGTAGAAGAGGCCGAGGACTACGAGCCCGACCACCGCTACACCCAAGGCATCCGTGGCGACCTGCCGTGCGCGGCTCCGCGGACGGCGTTGAGGCGGCGCTGGACCACGTTGCATGGGATCGATCATCCGGCCAGATGTTCGATAAGGCGAGCGGTGAACCCGGGCCCGCTGAGATGCGGGCTTTCCAATCCGCCAGAGGCTATACCTTGCTTGCCACCACCATGTAGTTCTCGGCCTCGGGGTTGTACGTGCTTCTTTCCGGAAGGAGTCCGACCTGGTGCAGCTCGGTTGTGAGGTCGTCGTATCGGTAGGGCCAGCACGACAGCAGTTCCGAGCGGACGAGAACCGGCCCAGTCGCATCGACTTGCGCGATCGCGATCTCGATGTGGTGCTCCTCCTCCCACTGTGACGCAATCTCCCAGCGGTAGATCACGACGGCGTCGCGACCGTTCCGGCGGACAAGATGGTCGCTGATGTCGAGCCGGGAACCTCTGGCCCGTACGAGTTCCCACGTGCGGGAGGTGAGTACCAAGCGGCCGCCGGTGCGCAGAAGCCGTGACATCGACTCCAGAGCGGCAACCCTGCCGCTCGTACCCACGGCATGGTGCAGCGAGTTGCCGACGCAGAACACCATGTCGAAGGTGCCGTCATCGAAGTGGTCGGGCAACTCTTGCCAGTCCGCCCGCACTGTCCGGACAGATGCCCCGAATTCCTCAGCCAGCTCCGCAGTCCGACGAACCATCGCTTCGCTGGCGTCAGTTGCGACCACCTGCAGGCCAAGACCGGCGAGGCCGACCGCCAACTGTCCGGTTCCACACGAACAGTCGAGGACGTCAGCGTTCGGCGGCAGCAGACTGACGACGTCGTCGAACGACGCAACGAACTCGGCCGGGGCCAGCTTCGCATCCGAGATAAGCCACTCGTACACCTCGGCAAGCTCGTTGTAGCTCGTCACAACTACTACCTCCGACACGGGACAGACTCACGGTCGCCATCAGTACATCAGCGGAGCAAGTCGCTTCACCAATGGTTTTGCAAGGGCAACCGCCCTGCAACGGGCGTTGGTCAAGCGCAGCGCTGCCAGTTCGCTAAAGCTGGTTGGGGAAGTAAGAGTCGTGCTTGTCGAGGAAGGCGGTGCGTTCCTCTGCGGTGATGTGGGCTATTTGTTCGAAGTACTCTTCGCGGGGAGCGCCCGGGGTGAACAGCAGGAGCATGTCTGCGGGGGCGTCGGAGTCGTTGCGGAAGGCATGTAAGCCGCCCTGTGGTACGTGCAGGAAGTCGCCCTCCTCCGCCTCGACCCATTTGTCGCCGTTGAACAGGCGGACCGTTCCGCCGAGGATGAAGAACGACTCCGAGATGCGGCGGTGGAAGTGTGTCGCCGGGCCGCCGGCGTGGGGTTTCATGAGGACGCGGTAGAGGCCGAACTCGCCGCGGGTGGTCTCGGTAGTCGCCAGGTAGTGGATGCCGTTGTCCGGCTCGCCGGTGTCGATCGGGGTGTTCGCCGGGCGGAACTGCGCGCTGACCTCGCCACCCTCACCGAAATAGACCTGGTCCGGATAGGACATGCAGAACCATCCTCTCTAGTGGGTACCAGACAGACAGAACAGCCCACGCGGATGTGACAGCCCAGGTGTCGGGAGAGGGGTAGAGAATAGGCTCGCGGTCATGACCGATCCGGTGCTACCGCGGACGTTGGCGGCTGCTGGGCTGCCTGCGAGCGGGCGCTTTGTTTCGAAGGCCGGCTGGGTCAGTCGGGTGTGGGTCGGCGACGAGTACGTCGTACGGCTGAACAACGGGCAGTTCCGCGACGCGTATCGCCACGAGGCTGCGGTCGTCGACCTGCTCGCCGGCAGCGAGGTGCCGCACGCCCGGCGCATCGCCCATGGCGACGGTCCGGATGGGCCGTGGTACATCTCCGAACGCCTGCCCGGCCGGACCCTGTACGACGCGTGGCCGGCGGCGGACTCGGATACCCGCCAAGCGATGATCGAGAGCCTCGGCGCTGCGTTGCGCGCACTCCACCGCGTTCCTGTCCCGGCCGATCTGATGCCACCCTGGCTGGTCGACGCGCTCGCCGGCAAGCCGTGGCCTGCGTTCCACCCGCCCGTGGTGAGCGCGACGCTCCAGCAGGTCGAGGCTGCCCGGCGATTGCCCGGTCATGACTCGCGCCTGCTCGCGGACGTCGCCGATTGGATCGAGGAGCGGCTGGATTTGTTCGCCGCGGACGACCCCGTCCTCGTCCATGGTGATCTCCACGGATCCAACGTGATCGTCGACCAAGGACGCGTCACCGGTCTGATCGACTTCGCGGAGGCGGTGGCTCAGCCGGCGGATGTCGAGCTCGACACCATCCTGCGCTGGTGCGCGAAGGCGCGAGAGTACCCACCCACACCCGACGAACAAGGGCTCGACGAGACCACACTCGCAGAGGTCCCCGGATGGCTGCACAGCGCGTACCCGGAGCTGTTCGAGCGCGAGCAACTGCGCGAGCGGTTGAACTTCTACGACATGTACGTCGAGCTCGCCATCTACGCACATCACCCCCAGCCTGAAATCCGCGAAGCGGCGCGGGACCGCGTAGGTCTCCTGCTTTCCGGCCAAAACCACCTGGATGAACTCGTCTGGTAGCAGCGGCCGGTGGCACGAGTCGTGGGTAGGGTTTCCTCTTCAGGCTGGGGCTGAAGGGGGATCGATATGAGCACGGTGGATCCGGCGGCGGAACGACGCGCGAAGCAGCAGCGGTACGTAGGGCAGCCGGGGATGCTCGTCGCGGCGGTTGTGTTCGCTGTGGTGCAGGTGGGGTGTGCGGCGGTGCTCGGCCTGGGCATCGGCGCGATGGCCGACTTCATCCGGCACTCGATCATCGACAGTGTCTTCGACGATCGGGACGTGTTTCCCGACTTCTGGGGACCGGCCACGATGGGCATCGCGCTGACCGTGGGCATCATCGGTACGATCGCGGCCGCCGGGCTGTCGAGTATGTTCCTGCAGCGGTACCGCGGGGGCGAGAAGCAGCCGTCGGTCCTTGCGCCGATCGGGCTCGTCGCCGTTGCCGTTGCCGTCACGATCCACGCGCAGAGCTGGACCGAGCCACTCGAGGTCGGGACGCAGATCGATCCGTCCTTCCACACCGACGAGGACTGGGGTGTCTTCTCCTGGATCGCGTACTACGCCGACATCTGGCTGCCGGCCCTGCTCATCGTCATCGCGGTGCTCGTGGTCTGGTACGCGATCAAGTACAACCGCCGCCTGCGCCTGCAGATCGCCAACCGGAACCGGCTGCTGACCCAGGGCCGCCGGGTGGCGGGCACGATCACCCAGGTCACTGTCGTGACGAGCCAGAACTCCGAGGGCCACAAGACGACCGTCGGCGCGGACATCGTGGTGAAGTTCACCGATGCCAACGGCACCGACCGCTGGGTGAAGCGGCGCAGCACCAACCGCTCCGCGATGCCCGGCCCGGGCGTCGCCCTGGTCCTGTTCGACCCGCTGCAGCCAGGCGACGAGAACTCGATCTTCGTCGCCTTCACCGCCGACCCGACCCCACCCGACTGGATCGGCACCGTCGCCTAGAGCCCATCGCCGTTCACCTGCCGACACAAGGAGCATTCGGTGCCGAAGACAGATTTCGACGAGTTCGCCGAGGCGTACTCCGCGGACAACGAGATCAACCTGCTCAACGGCCACTACGAACGACCGGCGATGGTGAACCTCGCCGGCGACGTGGCCGGCCGCCACATCCTCGAGGCCGGCTGTGGCTCCGCGCCGTTGCTGGCCGCGCTCCGTGACCGCGGCGCGATCGTGAGCGGCTTCGACCTGAGCGCCGGAATGATCGAACTGGCCCGCCGGAGGCTCGGCGAGGACGTCGAGCTGACCGTCGCCGATCTGGCCAAGCCGCTCCCGTACGACGATGCCGCCTTCGACGACGTCGTCGCCTCCCTCGTCCTGCACTACCTGCAGGACTGGACCGAGCCACTCGCCGAGCTCCGCCGGATCCTGAAGCCGGGCGGCCGCCTGATCATGTCGGTGAACCACCCGATCGTCTACACGGCGCTCAACCCCGACGGCCGGTACTTCGACACCGTCGAGTTCTCCTACGACGCCGAACACGCCGGCCGCACGGTCACCTACACGAACTGGCATCGCCCGCTTCACGCGATGGCGGACGCCTTCGCCGCGGCCGGCTTCCGGATCTCCCTCATCAGCGAGCCCCCGATCTCCCCCGACACCCCGCTCGAGCTCCGCCCACCGGGCGTCGACCACCCGGCCAAGATGATCTGCTTCATCTTCTTCGTCCTCGAGGCCTGCTGACTGTTGTCGGTGGGGCGTGTGAAGATGCGGGCATGAGCGACTTCACCGTGCGGGCGGCCGTTGGCGGGGACTACGAGGAACTGCGGAGTGTCTTCGCCGGGGCGATGATGTTCGAGCCGGGGGCGGACGAGTTCGGGCCGCAGATGTTCGAGCCGGAGCGGGCGCTGGTGGTGACCGACGGGGCGGCGATCGTGGGGACGACCCGGGCGTTGACGAGAGACCTGTCGGTGCCGGGCGCCGTCGTCCCGGCGGCGCATGTGACCGGCGTCGGGGTCAAGGCGACACATCGCAGGCGCGGGATCATGGCGGAGTTGATCAGCCGGCAGCTGCGCGAAGTACCGGAAGCCATTGCTGTGTTGTGGGCCAGCGAATCGGGGATCTACGGGCGGTTCGGGTATGCCGCGGCCGCGTGGGGACTGTCGTACGAGGTCGATCTGCACCGGGTCGGGCCCTCGAAGGTGAAGGCCCGTCCTGGCGAGATCAGTGAGTTGCCGGCTGAAGGTGCGATCAAGGAGCTGGCGCCGTTGCTGCAGGCGCTGCAGGAGCGGCGGCCGGGGGTGTCCGGGCGGTCCGATCTCAAGTGGCAGCAGCATCTGGAGGACAAGCCGGACGAGCGCGGTGGCAAGACAGCGCGGCAGATCCTGGTGCACCGCGACGAGAGCGGCACCATCGACGGGTATGCACTCTGGCGCGGCAAGATGCACTGGACCGCGACCGGCCCGGCAAACGAGGTACATCTGGAGGAGCTCGTCGCGCTCACCCCGAGGGCGTACCAAGCCCTTTGGCAGCACCTGCTGACGCTCGATCTGGCCGGCAGCCTCGAGTTCGGGTTCGCCGCCGTCGACGAGCCGCTCCAGCAGCTCGTCACCACCCCGACCGCCCTCAACCGGCGGGTCAGCGAATCCCTCTGGGTCCGGGTCACCGACGTCCCCCGCGCCCTCGAACAACGCCGGTACGCCGTTGCCGTCGATCTCGTCCTCGACGTCACCGACGAGCTGATCCCCGCCAACACCGGCCGCTTCCGCCTGACTGCCGACAGCCAGACGGCAAGCTGCGAGCCCACCGACGCCCCAGCCGACCTCAGCCTGTCAGTGACCGAGCTCGGCGCGACCTACCTGGGTGGCCGCCAACTGTCCGAGTACGCCGCCACCGGCCGCGTCACCGAGCACACCCCCGGAGCCCTGATCCAAGCCACCGCGGCCTTCAGCTGGCCGGTCGCCCCGCTCAGCCTGGAGATCTTCTGACCACCCCCTGTGTGCGCCGGCGTATGCGCCGGTGAACAACCATCTCCAGGAACACGCCGATTCCGCTCCTGGAGGTCCGATGTCTCTCACCCGAACGTTCCGTACCAGCCTCGCACTCGCCACCATCGGCGGCTCCGCCCTGGTGGCGATGACCGCGATCCCAGCGTCGGCCGCCATCGTCGGCAACTGCACGTACGGCTACAACCAATCGCAGCGCTGGGAGTCGGCGACCTGCTACGACGACAACTCGTCGTACTGGTACCTGCGCGCCGACTGCGAACGCCCCAACGGCATGATCACCCACCAGAACGGCAGCGCCGCCTACGGCCCGGGCAGCGGCACCTCGCACGTCCAGTGCCCGCTCAACACCTCGATCGCCGGCACCACGATCGTCCTGGTCAACTACTGAGAAGCCGGTACTACGCCCTGCCGGGTGGCGCGGACCTGTTCGTAATAGGCGCCGATCTCGGCCGCCAGCGTCTTGACCGTCGCCCGGCAGGCCGCCGCCTGCTCATGGTTGCCCTTGGCATCGAGTGTGAGGGCACTGTCGTTGAGGATCTCGACCTCCAGATAGCGGTCACTGTCCTTGCGGGCCAGCTCCACAGCCTCGTCGTGGTGAGTCGTGGCGGCCGACAGGTCGCCACGGGCCCGATCGAGGTTCGCAAGGTCGTTGAGAGCCCGGGCGAGCTCACGGTGACCCGTCGCGGCCATCACCTCCAGCACGGTGCGGAGGTGGTCGGCCGCTTCGTCGTACCGGCCGAGGCGGGTCAGAGCGGCTGCCACGGCCCGCCGGCCACTCAGTTGCCCCGGCTCGCTGCCCAGCGTGTGGCAAATCGTCACCGACGCCTGGTACCGCTCGAGGGCCTCCTGTGGCTTGCCGAGTCTCAGCAGCACCGATCCGAGGCTGTCCAGGGTGAGGTACTCGCCGTACGGGTCGCCCGCTTCGCGGTTGATCACGAGGGCCGCCTCGTACATCGAGCGAGCCTTCCGAAGCCGGCCCTGGACGAAGTCGAGCAACCCGATGTTGAGCAGGACATGGCCTTCGCTGACCCGGTTGCCGACCTCGCGCTGGATCGCGAGCGCCTGCACCTGGTACTCGAGTGCCGCCCACGGATCGCCGAGGATCCAGCACATCAGGCCGAGGTTCACCAGATTGCCGCCCTCCCCGATCCGGTCACCGGCCAGCCTGCTCAACCGGAGCGACTCCTCACTGAGTCGTCGCGCCTGCTGGTTGTCACCGTTCAGGTAGTAGGTCGCCCCGAGATGCTTGACCGCCGTCGCCTCGGCACCCGGGTCACGGCGAGCCCGCGCGGCCCTGCGCGCAGACCCGTGCAGCGCCATCGCCTCGACCCCGAAGCCCTTGACGAACATGTGCCGCCACACCGTGTCCGCCAGCAGCCCGGCTGAGTCCAGCTCGGTGTCAGCCCCGGTCAGGTCTGCTGCCAGGCCGGCCACGGCGACCAGCGTGGGCATCTCCGCCGCGAACCAGTCATCCGCCTCGGTCATGCCGCCGAACCGGGTTTCAAGACCGGCCGCGATCCTCGGCCTCCGGTCGAACTCCCCCGGATACAGCAGATCCATGGCCGCCGACGCGGTCCGGAGATAGTGACTGGTCAGCCGCGCCACCGCTTCCAGTTGCTGATCGGGTGCAGTCAGGTCCCGGGCATAGGCCCGCAGCAGGTCGTGCATGCCGTACCGACCGTCATCGACTGTCACCAGATGCGCCCTGTACAAGGCATCCAGCCAGTCAGCTGTCTCCGAAGGATCGGCATCCAGCAAGGCGGCTACCGCGGGCAGCGCAAGATCACGCGCCGGATGGGAACCCAGCAACCCGAAAGCCCTGGCAGGACCGGCAGGCAACGACTTCACCGACCAGGAGAACACCGACCGTACTGCGGTCGCCGGGTCGCCGCCCGCGGTCAGGCGATCCAGCCGGTGATGCTCGTCGGTCAAGGCGCTCACCAGCCCACGCAGCGATCCGGCGGAGCGTCCGACGACCAGCTCCGCCGCGATGCAGAGTGCTAGCGGCAGCTGGCCACACAGGTGGATCAGCTCGTCCGCCGCGGCCGGATCCTGCTCGATGGCACCGATAGCCATCGACTGCAGCAGACGCAGGCTGTCGTCGCGAGTCAGCACGTCCAGGTCGATCCGCCGGGCTCCGTCGCGAGCGACCAGTCCAGCCAATGCATCGCGACTAGTGACCAGTACGCCGCCAGTGCCCGGTAGGAGCGGTCTGACCTGGCTGATGTCACGAGCGTTGTCCAGGACGACCAGTACGCGGCGGGCTCCCAGCTCGGTGCGATAGCGGGCAGCCAGCTCAGTGAGCTCAGTCGGCTGGTCGGTGACTCCGAAGGCACGCAGAAAGCCCGCCAGCACCTCGGCGGGCTCCAGCGGCTGACCAGGGCCGTACCCGCGCAGATCGACGTACAGGCAGCCGTCCGGGTAGTCGGCGGCTGCGGCCCGGGCCCAGTGCACGGCCAGGGCGGTCTTGCCGACTCCCGCCATGCCGCTGACAACAGCCAGACCCGGCAGTACCTCACTCAACTCGTCCAGTGCGCTCTTGCGGCCGACCAGGTGTGGACCGGCGGTCGGCAGCTGACGAGGAGCCGCCGTGCTGGTCGGGACAGCGCGGGATCTCGTTGCTGGATCCGGCGCTGCAGGTCGATCGTCTGCGGGCTCGGCGCCACCCCGAGCTCGTCGTCCAGAATCCCTTGCAGGCGGCGGAATCCGGCCAACGCGTCAGCCTGCCGGCCGGACCGGTACTGCGCCAGCATCAGTAGCTGCCACCGGCGCTCACGCAGTGGCGTGCGCTCGACCAGGGCTTGCAGGTCGCTGATCAAGTCGGGATCGTCACCCGCCTCCAGGCGTGCGGCACACCAGTCCTCGGTGACGTCGAGGCGACGGTCCTCCAGCACCTGCGCCTCGATCCGCACCGCCTCGGGGATCGAGAGACCAGCCAGCACCGGCCCCCGCCAGAGCGCGAGCGCCCGACCGTACGCCGCCACGGCCGCGGCGCCGGTCAGGCCGCGAGCGAGTTCGATCTCGCGGCCGAATGCCAGGACGTCCAACTGGTCGGCCGCTGCCCGGAGTACATGGCCGTTGGGACCTGAGGTCAGCCAGCCGGGCAGCACCCGGCGGATGTCGGCGAGGTACGAGCGCAGGTTGGACTCGGCCGAGCGGGGTGGACTGCCGGGCCACAGCGCATCGACCAGCCAGTCCGTGGCCAGGGTGGTGTTGGCCCGCAACGCGAGCACGCCGAGCAGTTGGCGGCCCATCCGGCGGGACAACCTCGCCCCACCGGCTATCTGAAGCGGTCCGAGCACCCCCAGCGCTAACACATCAGCGGCGGTCGTTGTCGTCCGAGCTGAAGAGGGTTTCGCTGTCCGGCTCGTCCGAGGCCGGGCGGGGCTCGCGGCGGCGCTGGTGCTCCGGCGGGGCCTCGTCGTCGAGGATGCCGTCGCCGGGTTTGCCTTCGGGGCCGCCGAAGAGCAGGTCGGACATCTGCAGGTGCATGTGCTCCACGTGCGGTACGTCCGGCAGGACCACCTGGCCGCGCTCGCCGGCCGACTCGATCTGCAGCGTGCCGCAGCCGAGCAGGCGGTCGATGATGCCGTGCTCGTAGGAGACGTCGTTGATCCGCATCAGCGGGATGTCCCGGCCGGTCCGGGTCAGGATGCCGTGCCGGGTGATCAGGCGCCGGTTGGTCAGCGTGTAGGTCGAGAAGAACCAGTTCAGGAACGGCTTCGCGCCGAACACGATCAGCACCAGCAACGCGACCACGCCGATCGCGATCCGGGCCGGGGTCTGCAGACTGCCCTCCGGGATCACCGCGGCGAGGAACCCGCCACCGGCCGCCAGTACGAGCAGCAGGAACACCGGGAAGATCAGTGCCTTCCAGTGCGTCCGGGTGCTGACGACGATGTACTCGTCATCACCCAACAACTTCGCCGAGATCGCCATGTCCCCCAGTCTCACAGTTCCGGGGGCCGCTTGTCTGCGGGGGACACGATGATTGAACACTGCACAAAAAACTCTTCACAAACCGAATACCGTCGGCCAAGATGCCAAACGGGGTATTTGCTGGGGGCTATTACCTGAGGAGTCTGGGATGGGGTTCTTGTCCGTACTCGATCGCGAGCACACGATCGCGCCACCGGGTTACAGCCGCTGGCTGATCCCGCCGGCCGCGCTGGCCGTGCATCTGTGTATCGGCCAGGCGTACGCGACCAGCGTGTACAAGACGTCGATGATCAAGCACTTCGACGCCAGCCAGACCGCGATCGGCGTCACCTTCAGCATCGCGATCGTGATGCTCGGCCTGTCCGCCGCGATCGGCGGCACCTGGGTGGAGCGCAACGGCCCGCGCAAGTCGATGTTCGTCTCGGCCTGCTTCTGGAGCACCGGCTTCCTGGTAGGGGCCCTGGGCATCGGTACGACCCAGCTCTGGCTGGTCTATCTCGGGTACGGCGTGATCGGCGGGATCGGACTGGGCATCGGCTACATCTCCCCGGTCTCCACGTTGATCAAGTGGTTCCCGGACCGTCCGGGCCTGGCCACCGGCCTGGCGATCATGGGCTTCGGCGGCGGCGCGCTGGTCGCCAGCCCGCTCTCCCGCCAGCTGCTCAGCCTGTACGACGACGGCTACGACTCGAATGTCTCCACCTCGGTGGCCGGCGGCAGCGCGCTCGTCGCGTTGTTCCTGACGCTCGGCATCGGCTACTTCGTGATCATGATGTTCGGCGTCGTCAACATCCGGGTGCCCGCCGAGGGCTGGAAGCCGGACGGGTTCGATCCCTCGCAGGTGAAGGCGAAAGCCCTCGTCACCACTTCGAACGTGTCGGCCGCGAACGCGATCAAGACGCCGCAGTTCTGGCTGTTGTGGGTCGTCCTGCTCTGCAACGTGACGGCCGGCATCGGCATCCTCGAGCAGGCCAGCCCGATGATCCAGGACTTCTTCCGCGGTGACGTCGGCGGCAAGTCGACGGTCGCGGTCGGCGCGGCCGCCGGGTTCGTCGGACTGCTGTCGATCTTCAACATGGCCGGGCGATTCGCCTGGTCGAGCACCTCTGACGTGATCGGCCGCAAGCCGATCTACGCGTTGTACCTCGGTGTCGGCATCATCTTCTACCTGCTGCTGGCGACCGTCGGGCACAACAGCACCGCGCTCTTCGTCCTGTTCGCCGCGGTCATCCTGTCCTTCTACGGCGGCGGGTTCGCCACCGTACCGGCGTACCTGCGGGATCTCTTCGGGACCTACCAGGTCGGCGCGATCCACGGCCGGCTGCTGACCGCGTGGTCGGTCGCGGGGGTCGCGGGGCCGCTCATCATCAACGGATTCCTCGACCGGGAAGGCAAGCCGGGCACGCTGACGGCCGAGGCGTACCGGCCCGCGTTGTTCACCATGGTCGGGGTGCTGGCGGTCGGCTTCGTCGCCAACCTGCTGATCCGCCCGGTCGCCGACCGATTCCACGAGCCCAGCCAGACCACCGCAGCGGAGGCAGCGAAATGAACCAGACTCCCCGGCTCGTCATCTCCTGGGCCCTGGTCGCCGTCCTCCTCGGCTACGGCATCGTCCAGACGCTCATCACCGCAGCAAAGCTGTTTACTCAGTAGCCCGTAGATGCGTGACATCGCCGGCGGCCAGCGAACGTGGGCCGTCGGCGGTGAGCACCACCAGCCGACCATCGGCATCAAGGTCGGTAGCGGTGCCCTCGATGAATACCCCTCCGGGCAGTTCTACCCGCACCTGTCGCCCGAAAGTCGCAGACAGCTCGCGGTAGTCCGGCAGGATCACCTCTGGGTCGCCAGACGCCTGCACCCAAGCCTGGTAGCGAGTAGCCAGCTCCCGCAGCACAGCGGTCATCACCGTCGCGCGGTCAGTCGTCGCCGCGCCCTCCAAAGCAAGCGACGTAGCCACGTCGGTGGGCCGCTCATCTGCCTTGAGCGTCACATTGAGCCCGATGCCGACAATGGCGGCCGGTCCATCGATCCGCTCCAGCAAAATGCCCGCAAGCTTCCGGTCCTCGACCAGTACGTCGTTAGGCCACTTCACCTGCGCCGGGATCTCCCCCACTCGCCGTACTGCCGACGCAACCGCCAACGGCACCAGCAGTCCCAACCACGGCCACCGGTGAGCCGGTATGCCCGACGGGCGCAGCAAAGCCGACATGAGCAACGCAGAGCGCGCAGGAGTCGTCCACGTGCGCCCCAACCGCCCACGCCCCGACGACTGGTACTCCGCCGCCACCACTAGGCCCTCAGCAGCCCCCGAGCGGGCAGCAGCAGCCACGACGGCATTGGTCGACTCCGTCTCGGCCAATACGTCGACCTGACTCCACAACGAGTCAGGTCGTACCAGCCGCCCCTGCAGGTACTTCGCGTCGAGGGACGGCCGCTCCAGATCGCCGAACATCAGCCGGTGTTCTGCAGGCCGGCGGCAACTCCGGACACGGTCAGCAGGAGCAGGCGCCTGGTACGGACGATCTGCTCCTCGTCGAGCGACTCATCCGTCCGCAGGCTGCGGAGAGCCCGCAACTGCAGGTAGCTGAGCGCATCGACGTACGGGTTGCGCAGCTCGACCGCTCGGCCGAGGACCCGGCGGCCGCTGAGCAGCTTGTCGCCGCCGAGCACCTTGAGCACCCACTCGGTGGTCAGCTCGTGCTCGTCGAGCATCTGCTTGGTCAGGTCGGGCCGGTCGCCCAGCTCGAGGTAGCGGCCGAGGATGCGGCGGTCGGTCTTCGCCAGCGACATCTCGGCGTTCTCGAGCATCACCTGGAACAGCGGCCAGTTCTGGTTCGCGTCCTGCAGCACTGCGACGTCACCGACAGCCGAGAGCGCCGAGCCCAGGCCGTACCAACCGGGGGCGTTGACTCGGGCCTGCGACCAGGCGAAGACCCACGGGATCGCCCGCAGGTCCTCCAGCGAGGACACGGCGACACCGCGGCGAGCCGGCCGGGAGCCCAGCGGCAGCTGCCCGAGCTCCTCCAGCGGGGTGACCCGGCCGAACCACTCCGCGAACCCCTCAGCCCGGACGAGCCGGTGGTACGTCGTCCGGGAAGCCTCGTCCATGGTCTTCTCCACCACGGAGAAGCGCTCGGCCGCGACGACTGCCCGCTCCTCGATGCCAGGCGTGGAGGCGAGCAGCGTGGCTGCGGTGACCTGCTCGATGTGGCGCTGGGCGATCGCTGCGTTGCCATAGCGGGCGGGGATCGCCTCACCCTGCTCAGTGAGCTTGAACCGGCCGGAGACCGAGCCAGGCGCCTGAGCCAGTACTGCGCGGTTCGCGGGGCCTCCGCCACGGCCCAGCGCTCCACCACGGCCGTGGAACAGGGTCAGGCGGATCGCGTTGCGCTGGGCCCAGGCGGTGATCCGTGCCTGTGCGTCGTACAGGGCCAGGGTGGCCGAGACCGGCCCGACGTCCTTGGCGGAGTCGGAGTAGCCGAGCATGACTTCGAAGCGCCGGTCGTTGGCCGTCAGGCGGTGCCGAACCCGGGTGAGCTGGATCGCGTTGTCCAGCACCTCCACGGAGTTCTGCAGGTCCTCACCGGTCTCGAACAGCGGTACTACGTCCAGCTCGATCGGCCGGCCGTCCATGGCGGCGTCGGCCAGCTCGTAGACGGCGGCGAGGTCGCCTGCGTTGCGGGTGAAGGACACGACGTACCGGCGGCAGGCATCCGGGCCGAAGCGCTGCTGGATCTGGCCGATGACGCGCAGTGTGGCCAGCACCTCCTCGGTCTGATCGGAGAGCTCGCCACCGCTCAGTACTTCTTCCAGCGCCTTGGTGTGCACCGACGAGTGCTGCCGGACCTCCAGCTCGGCCAGGTGGAAGCCGAAGGAGGTCACCTGCCAGATGAGCTGCTGCAGCTCGCCGTACGCCTGTCGTAGCGCGCCTGCGCTGACCAGCGAGTCCTGCAGGACCTTCAGCTCGTGCAGGAAGTCAGCTGCTCGCGGGTAACCGAAGTCAGCGTCCCTGGCCCGGGTAGCGGCCAGCCGGCGGGCTGCGAGCAGCAGTAGCTGGCGATGCGGCTCGGACGGCGAGCGGGTCTCGATGTCGGAGATCAGCTCCGGGTTGACCGCACGGGCGTCCTCCAGGATCCGGCGGACCGGCGCGGAGGGCGGGGTGGTCTGCGAGTCCAGAGTGAGCGCCCGGCCGAGCTGGTCGGTCGCCTGCTCGAGCGCACGCAGTACGTGGTCGGCCTGGATCTGCATGGCTTCGCGGGTGATCGCCGCGGTGACGTTCGGGTTGCCGTCGCGGTCGCCGCCGATCCAGGAGCCGAGCCGGACGAAGGGCGCCACCACCGGCTGCTTCACCCCGGCGTCGTCACCGGCCAGCGCGTCGTCGAGGCGGCGGTAGACGTTCGCGACGACGTTGAACAGGGTCTCCTCGAAGACGGCCATCGCCGAGCGGACCTCGTCCAGCGGGGTCGGCCGGCTGGTCCGCAGCTGCGACGTACGCCAGAGGATGTCGACCTGCTCGATCAGGCGGCGCTGGTTCTCGGCCAGTTCGCTGTCACCCGCGCGGGGGTCGCTGCGCTCTTCCAGCAGTGCCGAGATGCGCCTGATGGTGGCCAGTGCGGCTCGCCGGCGGGCCTCGGTCGGGTGCGCGGTCAGTACTGGGCGGAACTCGAGTCCGTTGAGCAAGGCACGCGCCTGCTGCTCACCGGCTTCGGCGCCGATCTTCTCGACCGCTTGGGCCAGCTCCGAGACGGCCGGGGCGTCGCTGGAGCGGTCGCGCTCCCGTAGTACGCGGGCGCGGTGCAGCTCCTCGCTGAGGTTCGTGAGGTGGAAGTAGCAGGTGAAGGCGCGGGCGACGTCCTCGGCGCGTTCATGCGGCCAGGAGGCGACCAGGGCCTCGGCCCCGGCGCCGTCACCGGCGATGGTCAGCTCACGGAGCTTCTCGACGTCGTCGAGCAGCGGCTGACCCGCGTACTCGACCAGGACGCGGCCGAGCAGTTCGCCCAGCAGGCGGACGTCGGCGCGGAGCTCCTCGGGCACTTCGAAGCGTGCGCGGGTACGGGTACGGGCGTTCGCCTGACTGCCGGTCTCGGTCACGTTCGCCCACGATATCTGTGGCCGCGCTCTCTCGCCCGTCGGTCCGACTAGTGAGCGCCGATCGTGACCTAACGTGACGAAGGGTGGTGGTGACGCGACAGTATTAAATCGCTCGGAAGCCGCCGCCGACGACCTGGGAGACGGTCTTGGCGAGTTGGGCCGGCGTGCGGTCCGTGCCGTCGACGACGAGCATCCGGGCGCAGCTCTCGGTCATCGAGGCCAGCATCTCGGCCAGTACCGGGAGGTTGGCGTCGGGATCGGTGACACCCGGCAACGATTGCACGAGGGTCAGCCGCAGTCCCTCGACCAGGAACGCGCGGGCCGCCCGGACCCGGTCGGCGACGACGGGCGCTGCGCCGTACTGCGCTCCGAAGACGATCCGCCAGGACTGCGGGGACTTCGCCGCCGTCTCCAGGAACGCGGTGAGGCCTTCGAGCACGTGCTCCTCCGGCGTACCGACGGTCGGGTCGGCCGGCAGTGCGGCGACGATCGAGACGACCAGGTGCTGCTCCTCGCGGGCCAGCAGGGCGAGCAGCAGCTCGTCCCGGTTCGCGAAGGAGTCGTAGACGACGGGTTTGGTGACCCCGGCGGCCTCGGCGACGGACTGCATCGTCGTACCGGCGTAACCGCGCTCGGAGAAGACCTCGAGGGCCGCGTCCAGGATCAGCGGGCGCCGGCGCTCAGGACCCAGATGCGCGGCACGGCGGCGAGGTTCCGCAACCGGGTCTTCAGGGCTGACCACTTGACAAAGCTATCAGCTCGTAGGAAATTCCTACGGTCTGGTAGGAACTACCGGGGAGGTCGTCGAGTGGCCGAACGCGGTAGCGCCTTGTGGCTGGAGTCGAAGGATTTCACCGAGCTCGATGTCGGTGAGCTGGCCCGGCTGGTCGACCGGACCTCGGAGCGGGAGCTTCGGCATCGGCTCATCGGGGGAGTCCGAGAGATCGCGTTGCGCGAGATCTTTCGCCGGATGCCGGAGTACCTGCGTCCAGCCCGGGCCGAGGGCTTCGACGCGATCGTCGCCTGGCAGATCACCGGGGCCCGCGGTGGCGGCTTCGACGAGTTCCGGATCCGGGTCAGCGACGGCGCCTGCCGGCTGCTCACCGATCACACCGAGCCGCCCGCCATCTCGGTCCGCACCGACCCCGCCACCTTGCTGAAGATCGTCACCGGCAACGAGGACCCGGTGCTGGCCGTCCTCAAACAACGCCTCTCGGTCCGCGGCGACCTCGCCCTGGCCGCCCGGCTGACCAAACTCTTCGCCGTCGGACCGAACCCCTAGCTCACCGCTCAGGAGCCTCCGTACTACGCCCTGCCGGGCGCTCCCCCGCACGTCGAGCGCTCTCGGCCCCTCGCGCCGGCCGCGCCGCCCCAGCGGCCGGCGCCTGGCCACCCATCATCCGGCGCAGTCTCGCCACCTCCGGATCCTCCATGGCGACCGCGACCCGCGCGTCGTCGAAGGCCGCCTGCAGCTCGTACTCCGCCCCACGCCCCGGCCCCTGACGGAACCGCTCCTCGGCGTTCTGAACGGTCCGCACCAGCACCTCCGCCATCGCCTGCCCGCGCTTGGTGGCGACCGACCGCCGATTGACCGTCTTGTCCTCATTGAGCGGCCGCAGCTCGGTGAACGCCTTGTCGAGCTGTCCCCGCAACTGCAGCCGCACGGCGGCCTGATGCTCCGGCGGCACCAGCCGCGGCAGCTCCGAGTGCTCGAAGATCAGGTCCGCGGCCGCCCGCGCCTTGCCCGTCCGGGCTTCCCGGTTCATCACGCTCAGCACCTCGTCGCCGTCGAGCCCGATCTCGGCCCCGAGGTCGTCGGCGAACGCACGCGCGGCCGGATCCCAGCCCGGGTAGGTCCGCAACGTGTCCACCGACTTCAGCTGCAGCGCGAGATCACGCGGCAACGCCCGATCGATCAACGCGTCGGTCTTCGCCTGGCTCCAGGCCTCGTTGGTGCCCTCCTCGATCGGGGTGAAGTCCTTGAGGTGGATCTCGGCGAGCCGGTCGGCGAGCTGGTACTCCTCGGGAACCGCCAGATGACCGAACTCGTGCGCCACCACCTGGAACGCGCTCCGCCGCGCGATCAGCTGTTCCTCGGTCACCCGCTGACCACGCTGCTCGTACATCTCCCGCAGCGGCCGGACGACGGACTCCTCGCTGAGGTTCAGCTTGCCGTTGCCGTAGGCCTCACCCCGGACCGACTCCGCCGGATCCGTGTAGCCGAGCTCCCCGTTCCACAACGACTTGTCCGCGCCGGACTCGGCCAGGACAGCGGCCTGGATCCGCTCCCACAGCCCGTCGCCGACATCCGGTACCGCGGAATCGGCCCGCCGGCGCGGCTGCTCGGCCATCTCAGTCCGGGTCGACCGCGTGGACGATCTCGGCCAGCGGCTCGTTCAGGTTCAACGCGGCGAGCTTCTCGGCCAGCGTCGGCGCGGTGTCGGCGATCCGGGCGATCTCCCGCATCCCCTCCTCGGCCCGGGCCCGGCGCTCGGCCGGCGTACCGTCCGGGCCGGACGCCCGCAGCATCACGTCCCACGCCCGGCCGACCGTCTCGCTGTCCGGTCGGCGCGCCTCGGCGACCAGGTCGTCCATCGACTTCAGGTACCGGATCGCGCGCGCCCGCTGCTCCGCGCCGTCGACCGTCGAGGCCAGCTCGCGCAGCCGGGCGACGGCCACGGCCAGCTGCTCCGGGTCGGTGATCTCGGTGCCCCAGGCGGCGATGATCCGCCGGCGCTCGGCCTGGTACTCGTCGTACTCCACAGTAGGATCCTCGCATCCGGTGTGGTCATCGTCATTCAGGCGAACCGTTCACAGGCGCGCGCAGCCCGTTAGAGTGCCCGATTATGGGAGAGACCGTGAACATCCACACCACCGCCGGGAAGATCGCGGATCTGGAACACAGGCTCGACGAGGCTGTGCACGCCGGCTCCGAGCGCGCGGTGGAGAAACAGCACGCCCGCGGCAAGAAGACGGCCCGGGAGCGGATCGCGCTGCTGCTCGACGAGGGCTCGTTCTCCGAGCTGGACGAGTTCGCCCGGCACCGGTCGACCTCCTTCGGGATGGACGCCACCCGCCCGTACGGCGACGGCGTGGTGACCGGGTTCGGCACCATCGACGGCCGCCAGGTGTGCGTGTTCGCGCAGGACTTCACCGTCTTCGGCGGGTCGCTGGGTGAGGTGTTCGGCGAGAAGATCGTCAAGGTGATGGACCTGGCGATGAAGATCGGCTGCCCGCTGATCGGCATCAACGACTCCGGCGGCGCCCGGATCCAGGAAGGCGTCGTCAGCCTCGGCCTGTACGGCGAGATCTTCCGCCGCAACGTCCGTGCCTCGGGCGTCATCCCGCAGATCTCGCTGATCATGGGCCCGTGCGCGGGCGGCGCGGTCTACTCCCCGGCGGTCACCGACTTCACCGTGATGGTCGACGAGTCGTCGTACATGTTCATCACCGGCCCGGACGTGATCAAGACCGTCACCGGCGAGGACGTCACCCAGGAGGAGCTTGGCGGCGCCCGGACGCACAACACCAAGTCCGGCAACGCGCACTACCTGGGCAGCGACGAGGAGGACGCGATCGACTGGGTCAAGGCCCTGGTCGCGCATCTCCCGCAGAACAACCTCGAGGACCCGCCCGCGTTCGACTTCGACGCCGATCTCGAGGTCGGCGAGACGGACCTCGCGCTGGACACGCTGATCCCCGACTCGCCGAACCAGCCGTACGACATGCACGCCGTGATCGAAGCCGTGGTCGACGACGGCGAGTTCCTCGAAGTACAGGCCCTGTTCGCGCCGAACATCATCGTCGGCTTCGGCCGGGTCGAGGGCCGGCCGGTCGGCGTGGTCGCGAACCAGCCGATGCAGTTCGCCGGCACCCTCGACATCGACGCCTCCGAGAAGGCGGCCCGGTTCGTCCGCACCTGCGACGCGTTCAACGTGCCGATCCTGACCTTCGTCGACGTACCGGGCTTCCTGCCCGGCACCGACCAGGAGTGGAACGGCATCATCCGCCGCGGCGCCAAACTGATCTACGCGTACGCCGAGGCCACCGTCCCGATGATCACCACGATCACCCGCAAGGCCTACGGCGGCGCGTACGACGTGATGGGCTCGAAGCACCTCGGCGCCGACATCAACCTGGCCTGGCCGACCGCGCAGATCGCGGTGATGGGCGCGCAGGGCGCGGTCAACATCCTGCACCGCCGCGAACTCACCGCCGCCGCCGAGGCCGGCGAGGACATCGAGGCCCGCCGCCGGCAGTTCATCACCGAGTACGAGGACCACCTCGCCAACCCGTACATCGCGGCCGAACGCGGCTACGTCGACGCGGTCATCAAGCCCAGCGAGACCCGCGCCGAGATCATCCGCGCCCTCCGCCTGCTCCGCACCAAGCGCGACACCCTCCCGCCCAAGAAGCACGGCAACATCCCCCTGTGATCGGAGCCACCCATGTCTGACCCCGTACTACGAGTCACCAAGGGCGACCCCACCCCAGAGGAACTGGCCGCCCTCCTAGCCGTCGTCACCGCCCGCTCCACGGCCACTCCCGCACCCTCCCCGGAGCGCGACCGAGCCAGCGACTGGGCAACCTACTGGCGCAACCACACCCGCCCCCTCCACCCCGGCCCCGGCCGCTGGCGAGCCAGCGCCCACCCCTAACCCGTCAGATCGCGCGGCCGTGCGCCGCTGTGCGCGGTGCGCGGTGCGACCGCCGAGCCGCGCGCCGTCGCCGTGCGCCGCTGTGCGCGGTGCGCCGCTGTGCGCTGTGCGCGGTGCGACCGCCGGGTCGTGCGCCGTGGCTGTCGCCGTCCGGTGCGTCGTCGCCGTCCGCCGTGCGGCGTGAGGGTCAGGCGGTTAGCTGGCGGATCTGCGGAAGCGGATTAGGGGGTAGAGGGGGGTTGCGGTGTTGCCTCGGGGTGGGCCGGGGAAGGTTGTGGCGCCGTCCAGGTGGAGGCCGTGGTGGGCGGCTCGGGCTACCAGGAGGGGTAGGGCGTCCTCGGAGCGGTGGTTGTCGGGGGTGCGGCCGGCGGCGTAGCGGGTGGATTCGCGCTTTTCGGTGGTGGTGATGAAGACGCCGTCGGGGCGGAGTACCCGGGCGACCTCGGCGAGCACCTGGTCGCTGTCGTCGAGTAGATGCAGGAGCCAGATCGCGAGGACCGCGTCGCAGCGGCGGTCGGCGACGGGGAGTCGGGTGGCGTCTGCGGCGGCGACGTGGCCGGGGAGGCGGACGCGGGCGTGGTGGAGCATCGCGGTCGACAGGTCGAGGCCGTGGACGAGATTGCCTTGGGCAACCAGTTCGGCGGCGACGGTACCGGTGCCGACGGCCAGCTCCAGCACCCGTCCGCCCTTGGGCAGTAGCTCCTGGATGGCGTCGGCGGCCGCTTGTGCGCGTTGGGTGCCGCCACGCGTTTCGTCGTACCGGGCGGCTTCGGTCTCGTCGTACTCTAGTTTGCGGGAGGTCGCGGTCCACAGCGACGGCCAGTCGATGCCGACCTCGGCGAGCATCCGGCGGACCAACGGCAACGAGAGGCCGACGACGTTGTGGTAGTCGCCCTCGATGCCGGTGACGAACGGTCCGCCGAGCCCGTCGACGGTGAACGAGCCCGCGACGACCAGCGGCTCCCCGGTCGCGACGTACGCGTCGATCTCGGCCTCGGTGAGGTCGGCGAACCGGACCGTCGTGGAGGCGAGCTCGCGGAGCTCCTGCCGGGTGCGCGTGTCGAACAGGCAGTGGCCGGTGTGCAGTACGCCGGTACGCCCGCTCATCATCCGCAGACGCTCGCGGGCGACTTCCGGAGTACCGGGCTTGCCGTAGGCGACGCCGTCGATCTCCAGCACCGAGTCGCAGCCGAGCACGGTCGCGTGATCGGTCAGCGTGGAGACGACCGCGCGAGCCTTCAACACGGCAAGCGAGCGAGCCAGCTCACCCGGCGACTCGGCCGTGACGTTGTCCTCGTCGACGCCGGAGACGATCACCTCCGGCTCGACGCCCGCGCTGCGCAGGGTCTGCAGCCGGGCAGGTGACTGCGAGGCCAGAACGAATCTCACAGTGCCGCTCACCGGGCCGCTCACAGCTTCGCGAGGGCGCGACGGAGCGGATCCAGCCCGATCGAGCCCAGGTTGAGCGCGTCCCGGTGGAAGGTCTTGAGGTCGAAGGCGGCCCCCTTGCGCTGCTTGGCCTCGTCGCGCGCCTGCAGCCAGATCCGCTCGCCGACCTTGTACGACGGCGCCTGCCCCGGCCAGCCGAGGTAGCGGTTCAGCTCGGCTCGCAGGAACTCGGTCTCCATCCGCGAGTGCGCGCGCAGGAACTCGAACCCGAGCTCGGCGTTCCAGGTCTCGCCCGGACGCCAGCCGAACGGGTTGTCCCGCGGGACCGCCAGCTCCAGGTGCATACCGATGTCGATGATCACCCGGGCAGCGCGGAAGCCCTGCGCGTCGAGCATGCCGAGCCGGGCGCCGGGCTCTTCGAGGTAGCCGAGTTCTTCCATCAGGCGTTCGGCGTACAGGGCCCAGCCCTCGCCGTGGCCGGAGACCCAGCAGCCGAGCCGCAGCCAGCGGTTGAGCTGGTCGGTACGCAGCATCGTCTGGGCCACCTGGAGGTGATGCCCGGGCACGCCTTCGTGGTAGACGGTCGTCACCTCGCGCCAGGTGGCGAAGTCCTCGACGCCGGCCGGCACGGCCCACCACATCCGGCCCGGCCGGGTGGTCAGGTCCTCGCTCGGCGGGGTGTAGTAGATCGACCCGTCGGAGGTCGGCGCGATCATGCACTCGATCTGCTTGATCGAGTCCGGGATCTCGAAGTGGGTGCCGGCCAGCTCCTCGACGGCGGCGTCGGCGAGCTGCTGCATCCAGTCCCGGAACGCCTCCTTGCCGTGGATCTTGCGGGCCGGGTCGTTGTCGAGCAGCTCGGCGACGGCGCTGATGCTGCGGTCGCCACCGTTCAGCGAGGCCGCGATGGTCTGCATCTCGCCCTCGATCCGGGCCAGCTCCTGCCAGCCCCAGGCGTAGGTCTCCTCGAGATCGACGGCGGCGCCGAGGAAGCTGCGCGAGGCGAGCTGGTACACCTCCCGGCCGCACGCGTCCCGGTTCGGGGCCTGCGGCAACAAGTCCGTCGTCAGCCACTGGCCGAACTGGTCGTAGGCCTTGCGCGCCGAGGCGGCGGCAGCCTCGACGGTGGCCTTGATCGCGGTGTCCGGTGCCTTCGCGGCGAGCCCGGCGAAGAAGTCGTCACCCTCGGCGCCGGTCCAGCTGGCGATCCGCTCGGCCAGCACGTTGACCTGGCGCGCGGCGGACACCCGCCCGGCGGCGGCCTGCTCGATCAGGGTCTCGCGGAAGCCGTCCAGCGTCGTACCGACCAGGTTGAGCCGGATGGCGATCGTCTCCCAGTCGTCCTGGGTCTCGGTCGGCATCAGGTCGAAGGCCGAGCGGATGTCGACCGGCTTGCAGGAGATCGCGTTCAGCTGGTGCTGCGGCACACCTGCCTCGCCCTGCTCCAGCTCAAGTCCGATCCGCTCCAGCAGCGCGTCCCTGGCGGCTTCCTCCCGCGGCGACGACACCTGTACCGCGGAAGCCTCGGCGACCGTCCGGCGGTGCAGGTCGATCAGCGCCTCGAACCCGGCCGGCGAGTAGTCCGGCAGCTCGTGGTCGTGGCCGGGGATCCCCATAAAGGTCGCCTCGGTCGGGTCCAGCGCGGCGTACGCCTCGAGGAACCGCTCGGAGATCTGGTCGATCGGGCTGTTCGGTGGGGTGGTGTCCGTCACCAGGCCGACACTACCGCGCGGCTGAGCTCAGCTGCCGGTACTGTGTCGCTCGCTCGCCGGTCGAACAGTGAAGGGACATGGGGTTGACGCAGCCGCCTTATGGTCAGCAACCGGGTGGACCCTATCGGCCGAACCCGAACCAGCAACCACCGAACCAGCCGCCGTACCAGCAGCCCGGGAATCAGCAGCCGGGATATCCACAGCCTGGGTACCAGCAGCAGCCTGGGTATCAGCAACCCCAGTACCACCCCGGCCAGCCCGGCCAGCCCGGTCAGGCGCCGTACCAGTACGGCGCGCCGTCGGTGGCGCCGCAGCGGGGGCAGGGGCTCGGCTGGGGACCGCAGTTCGCGCCACCGCCCGGCCCGCCCGGCTACCCGCCGCCGCCTGGCGGCTACCCGCCTGGTCCTGGCTGGCAGCCGCAGTTGCCGCCGCGGAAGAAGTCCAAGGCTCCGCTGTTCGCCGTCCTCGGTGTCGTCCTGGTCTGCGTCGTCGGGCTGTGGATCTTCGGCGTGATCAAGAAGAACGCCGACAACCACTACACGCAGCCGACCTACACAGCGCCGACCATCCGGTCGACCGAGGCGCCGCTCCCGACCACAAGCGCACCGACCCGCCAGCCGACCGCCACGCGGCCGACCCAGCCGCGGACGACCCAGCCGACCAAGACCGCGACCTCCAAGCCGCCCGCGCAGCCGGCGTCGAACCAGGACATCGTGGCCAAGAACCGGCTCTACAACACCGGTCAGATGCGCTCGGTGAACTGCCGGGAACCGAAGATCAAGCCGAACACGGCCGCCAACGCGGCGAAGTACTGGGCTGCGATCAAGCCGTGCCTGGACCGCTCGTGGGCCCGGCAGCTCGCGCTGGCGGGGTACCAGTTCAAGGCGCCGACGATGCTCTACTGGGCCGGCACGAGCGTGAACAGCCCGTGCGGCAACGGCCCGGTCGCGGTGCCGTTCTTCTGCAGCACGAACCACATGATGTACATGAAGGTCGACAACTTCGTGAAGAGCTACAACGAGTACCCCTACGCGGACGCCAAGGCCTACGCTCGGATGTGGTACTCCCGGTCGATCGCGCACGAGTACGGCCACGCCATGCAGTCGCTGACCGGCATCCTCGAGGCGTCGTACGACATCCAGTACGAGCTGACGAACTACGACGACCGGATGCGGCAGACCCGCCGGATGGAACTGCAGGCGAACTGCTTCGCCGGCGTCTTCCTGGCCGCCAACAAGCGCAGCTACCCGATCAACGGCCTGATGCTGCAGGTCTGGAACAAGTGGGTGGTCACGTCCGGTGACAAACCCGAGCAGGGCGACCACGGCAGCCCGTCCAGCCAGGCGCACTTCATGGGCCGCTCCTTCGTCACCGCCAACCCGGCCAGCTGCAACACCTTCGCGGCCTCCAAGAAGTACGTGAGCTGACGAATCGCCCGGCACGTTGTACGGTGCCTCGGTGTGTTGCTGCTGCGGCACCGGAATACGCAGCAGCAACACACCCTCACGCCGTCTTGGCGTCGAGCAACTGCAACAACTCATGAGCGGCCAGCTCGATCTCCTTGTGCCGCCACTCCGCCGCCCGGTACACACAGGCGATCAGCCCGGTCCGGTGCAGCCTCCGCAGATCCCCGTATCCGAACGCGAACCGCCCCTTGGTCTCCTCACCGGCCCCGACGGTCAGCCCCAGATGCCACTGCCCGTACTCCTCCCACGAGTGCGACTCCAAATACTTGTTCTGAGCCTCAGCCCCCGGCTGCACCGCACCCCAGTCGCTGTCCAGCACATACTGACGCCCCTCGATCAACCGCTTCGCATACTCCACAGCTCGCTCATTGACCTCGTACTTCGCCATACCCACCCGGTGCCCAGAATCGTCGTCTTCATCGCAGGGCTTCCGGGGCGGCTTGGCGCCAGGAGTCTTCGACGATGTCGTGGAGTTCGTCTGCGTCCTCCAGGGCGGCCAGGCGGGCGCGGACCCAGCTGGAGTGGGACTCGTGCGGGGGTACCCAGAATTTCTCGGGCTCGGCGGCGATCAGTTCGGAGCGTTCGAGGCGTGGGCAGCGGACGGCGAAGGAGGTCTGGTCGTCGGGGATGGTGAGGAACATCCGGCCGGCGACGTCGAAAGTCGGATGGCCCCATCGCTCCTTCTCCACGACCCGTGGGAGCGACAGGGCCAGCCGGCGTACGTCGTCTGCGTCAAGCACTACGACAGGTTAGTAGCTCAGCGACGGCGGCCCGGGAGGAGCAGGGCCAGTACCGCGCCCGCCGCCACGATCGCGGCCCCGACCCAGACTGCGGGTACCAGACCGTCGACGTACTGCGCCGGGCTGGCATACGACCCAGCAGAGGCGAAGACGGAGGCCAGTACTGCGACGCCCATCGCGACCCCGACCTCGCGGATCGTGTTGTTCGTGCCGGACGCGACGCCCCGGTCGGCGTCACCGAAGCTGGCCATCACCACGCTGGCCGACGGGGCGAAGGTGAGCCCCATCCCGATGCCGGCGAGCACGAACGGAGCGACGTACGACCCGTAGGTGACATCCGCGGTCGTGACGAGCGCCATCCAGGCGAGCGCCGAGGCCAGGAAGACCTGCCCGCTCGCGATCAGCACCCGCGGCCCGACCCGGTCGACGACCAACCCTGCCAGCGGCGCGACCACCATCGGTGCCATCGTCCAGGGCAGCGTGCGCAGACCGGACTGCAGCGGCGTGTAGCCCTGGACGACCTGGAAGAACTGCGCCAGCAGGAAGACCGACCCGAAGACGCCGACCGAGAAGGTGAAGGCGGTGGCGTTCACAACGCTGAAGGCTCTGGTCCGAAACAACCGCAGCGGCAGCATCGGAGCCGGCGCCCGGTGCTCCCAGACGACGAAGGCGACCAGGAGCACGCCGCCGCCGATCAGCGCGGTCAGGATGGTGGCCGAGGACCAGCCGTCGTCGTTGCCGTGCACGACCCCCCACACGATGGCAAGCACCGAACTCGCGGACAGCACCAGCCCCAGCAGATCCAGCTTCTTGGTAGCTCCACGCGACTCGGTCAGCACCCGAGCGGCCAGCGGCAGCGCGATCAGGCCGATCGGGACGTTCAGCCAGAAGATCCACTGCCAGTTGAAGCCGTCGACGACCGCTCCCCCGACGACCGGACCGACAGCCACACCAAGTCCGGAGATCCCGCCCCAGATACCGATCGCGGCACTCCGCTGACGAGCCGGTACGGCGGCCGCCAGCAACGTCAGCGACAACGGCATGACCGCAGCCGCGCCGACGCCTTGAATCGCTCGGGCACCGATCAGCATCCATGGCTCGGTGGCCATCGCGCAGGCCGCCGAAGCGAGCGTGAAGAGAGCGATGCCGGCCAGGAAGATCCGCCGCCGGCCGAGCCGGTCACCGATCGCCGAGGCGGTCAGCAGCAGCGCGGCGAAGGACAGCGTGTACGCGTTGATGAACCACTGGAGGTCGGTCAGCGAGGCGCCGATCTCGGCCTTGATCACCGGCAGCGCGTTCGTCACCACCAGGTTGTCCAGGGTCACCATGAACATCGGGATGCCCACCACGGCGAGCACGAGGGCCAGCGAGCGCCGCACGGCGGGCTCACCGGCCGCCGGCGAGGCGGCGGGTTCGAGGGCGGTCGTGGTCATGTCCAGCTCCTTGTTGTTATCGACTGATAACTAGCGTCGAGACCAAAGTATGCATTGACTGATAACATGTCAAGCGACGATGAGAGGACGGATCATGACGAAGACCAGACTGACCGCCGCCGAGCGCAGTGAAGAGGTGCTCCAGGCGGCCGTCGTGGCGTTCGGCGCCAACGGGTACGCCGGCACCAAGACCGACGAGATCGCCCGGCTGGCCGGCGTCTCCCAGCCGTACGTGATCCGGCTGTTCGGCACCAAGCAACAGCTCTTCCTGGCCACCACCAACCGGGTCTGCGACCAGATCGAGTCGGCGTTCCGGCGGGCGGCGGACCGGGAGGCGACCCTGGCCAGCCTGGGCGAGTCCTACAACGAACTGATGCCCGAGCGCGAACTGCTCGTCGTCCTGCTGCACGGCTTCGCGGCCAGCTCCGACCCCGCCATCGGCGAGACCGTCCGGGAGCGCTTCGGCCGGATCCACAAGACGGTCGGCGAGCTCACCGGCGCCACCCCCGAGGAGGTCACCCGGTTCATGGCCACCGGCATGCTGCTGACCGTGATGGCGGCCATGCAGGTGACCGGCAAGAACCCGATCGCCTGCGAGTGGGCCACCGAGCTACTCAGCAGCCTCGGCAACCCCGACGAGGACTAGCGGTCCCCCACCGATTGCCCGGCTGCGAACCAGATGGCAGCGGTCGCGGCGACCAACGCGGCGACCGTGACAAAGAGCGAGCCCTGTACTTCGGCCCCGCGAACCACCCCCGCCGCGATCGCCACCACCGGCCCGAGCAGCACCGCGACAGTTGCTGGCAGCAACCATTTCCGCAACGCCTCGCGACCGACCACGGCGTACGACGGAACCTGCCCCGCGAACGCCGACGCCAGATGCACCACCAGCAAGGCGATTCCGGTCAGCACCAGCGGCAAGGTCAGGTCGCTGGGCGCCCGCATCAACCAGCCGAGGCAGACGACGATCAGGAACAGCAGCGGCGCCAGCGAGTCCGGCAACAACACGCAGGCAACCAGCAGAAACGCCCCCGCGACCGGGATCGCGTCCGCCTGATCCCACGGCGCCAGCCCCGGCACGATGAGCGCCACCAGTCCAGCCACCGCGATCGCCGACCGCGCGGCCCACGTCGCGGCATTCGTCGCCTGCAGTTGCGCCAGCCACTGGCTGATCCTGTCGGCGCCGCTCATGACCGCATCCTCGGCGCAGAGGCCACTCGCGCGGCATCCCGCAGTACCTCGTCCAGCGTCCCCGCCCCACGCCAGCCAACGGTCGGTACGCCGAGATCGCCCAGCCGGTCGAGCTCCGCTCGACGCTCGAGCAGCCGGATCCGCCAAGCCAGCGGCCATGCCTTCGAATCGTGCTCCTCCGGGTCGATCACATCGCTCACGTCCGGCGGCAGCGTGTCGACCGCGATCACCGTGCAGCCCGAGTGCACGAGCGTGACGATGTAGCCGAGCATCTCCTTGCGCAGCAGCGGGCTCAGCACGATCACCAGGCTGTCGGAGCGGATCCGGTGCCGCCGGGCGAGCTGGTTCTCGTCCTGCTGACGGCCGCGGCGATCGGCGTGCACCAGTACGTCGAGGATGCGGCGCAGGTGAGACCTGCCGCTACCGGCTCGGACGCCGCCGACCGTAGTACCGGTGTCGATCAGGCGGACCCGGTCGCCGTGGCGCAGGTAGTGCTCGGCAATGGAGGCTGCTGCCCGGACTGCTGTGTCCAGGCTGCTCGATCGGCCGTCGATGCCTTCACTGATGCCGACCTCCGCACCCGTGTCGAGCAGGATTACCACCTCGGTGTCGCGGTCGGACCAGGTCGACGTGACGTGCAGTTCACGCGTCCGGGCCGACACCTTCCAGTTGATCCGGCGCAAGCGGTCGCCTGTACGAAACGGCCTGACCCCTGCGACCTCAGTCCCCTCACCGGGTCGCCTGGACCGGTGCAAGCCGACGAGCCCGGCGGGACGCGGTACTGCGTCCACCGCCTCGAACCCGTCCCGCAGCGGCAACGTACTGACCGCTTGGGCGCCCGCAGAGGCCACCTGGACCCGGTAGGCACCCAGTACGGACGTGGCGATCACGTTCGGACGCTCTAGTTGCCGCAGGCCCCAACGCTCCGATCGCAGTCCGACCTCCAGCGTCACCGAGCCTTCTGTCACAGAAGAAGCCACAGCGGCCTGCGGCGGGTCGTAGCGGAACCAGGGCGTCCGGACCAGAGCCATGACCACCAGGTCGACGTCAGGGTCCAGCCCCTCCGCCACCTTCAGCCGGTACGTCGTCGCCTGGCCCTCGAACAGCACGTCGGCGTCCAGCTCGGTCTCGAGCACCGGCGCCTCACGCGGACGGAAGTACCGGCCCCACGCGGCCACGAAGGCCAGTGGCAGCCCGAGGACAGCCATGTCCGGTCTGCGGGCCAGCACAGCGATCAGTAACAGGGGAGCCGCAACAGCGACCACCCTGACCTGCGCGTGGGTGGGCAGCCAACTCACTGCCGGGCGCCCGCGACGGTAGGCGGCGCAGGGACCGAGCCCAGCACAGTGCGGACGACAGTGGCACCAGTCACCTCATGCAGCCACAGCTCAGGTCGCACGGTGATCCGGTGAGCCAGCGCGGGAATGGCCACCGCCTTCACGTCCTCCGGTACTACGTAGTCCCGCCCCTGGATAACCGCGTACGACCGAGCGGCGAGCAGCAGGGCCAGCGAGCCACGAGGTGAGGCGCCGACGAGTACCTGGGAGTCGCGACGAGTCGCAGCGGCGAGCTCTACGCAGTACCGGCCGACGGTGTCGTCGACTGTGACGGTCTCGATCGCCTGTTGGGCAGCGAGCAGGCCGATGGCATCTGTGACCGGCTCGACCTTCTGGTCCTCCGAGCGGCGGCTCATCCGGCGCTGCAGGACCTCCCACTCCTCATTGGCCGTCGGGTAGCCGAAGGCGATCCGGAGCATGAAGCGGTCGAGCTGAGCCTCGGGGAGCGGGTACGTGCCTTCGTACTCGACTGGGTTGGCCGTGGCGAGCACGTGGAACGGCACGGGCAGGGGGAAGGTCTCACCCTCCACTGTGACCTGGTGCTCCTGCATGGACTCCAGCAGCGCGGCCTGGGTCTTCGGTGGCGTCCGGTTGATCTCGTCGGCCAGTAGGAGACCAGTGAAGATCGGGCCGGGCCGGAACACGAACTGCGAGTCCCGCTGGTCGTACACGAAGGCACCGGTGACGTCTGAGGGCAGCAGGTCCGGGGTGAACTGGACCCGGCGGAACTCCAGCCCGAGCGCCTGCGCGAACGAGCGGGCCGCCAGCGTCTTGGCCAGGCCCGGGTAGTCCTCCAGCAGGACGTGCCCGCCGGCCAGGATCCCGGCCAGCACCAGCTCGAGCGCGTCAGCCTTGCCGACCACCGCCTCGCCGACCCGGTCCAGCACCTTCCGGCTCAACGCCGACACCTCGCCGAGGCTCAGCTCATCAGTCACGGGTTCCCTCACAACTTCTCGATGGTCTGGACTGCCAACTCGATCTCCGCGCGCGTCGCGGTCCGTGGCTCGGTACCGCTGATCAGGTCCCACAGGTGTTCGCCGGCGACCTCGCGGGCCCGCTCCGGCTCCAGCTCCGGGTCGATACCGTGCCGGTGCACCAACCGGTCGACCGTGAGCTCCAGCAGCAGCGGCCGGATCCGGCGGGTGAACGTCATCGATCCCTCGCCGGCCCTGCGCTCGCGGTCCGACTCCTGGATCCAGGTCGCGAGGAACTGGGTCCGGTTGTCGCTGTGGCGACCGCGGCGGGCCGTCAGCTTCTCGTCGTACCGGGCCGGCCAGGAGGTCTCCAGGATCTGCGGTGCGATCAACCGCAGCGCCAGCGAACCGAAGCCGATCGCCAGACCCATCGCGACGAACCACAGTGGCCGCGGCTGGGTTCCGGCGAGCGCGAAGCCCGCAAC
The DNA here is from genome assembly GCF_040681515.1 of Kribbella sp. NPDC051718. Lineage (NCBI taxonomy): Bacteria > Bacillati > Actinomycetota > Actinomycetes > Propionibacteriales > Kribbellaceae > Kribbella > Kribbella sp. NPDC051718. The sequence goes on from NZ_JBFAYZ010000004.1 coordinate 290,421, forward strand.
CAGTATCAGGCTGCCGACCACCGCGATCAGCAGATGCTGCACCAGCAGCTTGTCGAACGGCCCCAACCGCTGCCTCATGGCGCAGCCACCCCGTTGCCTTGCGACTCGGCAGGCTCGGAAGGCTCCGCAGGCTCGGCGGACTCGGCCGGCTTCCGGCGGGCGATCGCGGCAGCCAGCTCATCGCGCAACCGGACCAGTGCGGCCCGCGCCTGAGCCCGGGCCTCCTCCGTCGACCCATGCGTCGAGTACCGCGCCTCACGGTAGAGCCCAGCCAGCCGGAGCAACTCTGGCTCGGAGACCCCGCCAACCCCCAGTACTCGGACAGTGAACTCAGCAGGCGTCTCAGACGCCAAGCGACCCACCCCTGCGGACGCAGCCGCCCGCTCGAGCGCCACCCAACACGCGATCACGCCGTCGGTCGCAGTACCGGAGTCAACCGCTGCCAGACCAGACTCGACCGCATCCGCGAGCCGGTTGACCTTCATCCGCTCCCAGGCCTCGCCGGAGTGCTCAGGCGTCGGCAGCTGGACCTTGGTCATCATCCGGTAGAGAGTGCGGATCAGGAGCAGGACGAGGATCGTCACAGCGGTGTAGAAGATGGCCTGCCACAGGAACTGGATCCAGGCCGGCTGCTTGACCGGCTTGATCTCGAGTGGCGGTGCCGGCGACTGCTGCGGCTGCGGGTTCCCGGCGGGAGGCGTGATGGTCGGGAGCTCCCGCGGTGCCGCCTCGGCGGTGCTCTCGCTGTACGGCCGGACGCTGCCGCCCGCGGAGGCCAGCACGACCAGTGCGATCGCGGCGACTCCCAGCATCAGGACGACAGCAACCGCCAACGCGCTACGACGGCTCGGCTGCATCCCGGAAGACTAGCTCGCAGCTGGATCAGAACCCCGTGTCCATCCAGGGTGCACGGGCCGAGACGAATGCCCTCGACGTCGCCTGCAGTGCCCCTTCGGTCTTCTCCTCGACCAGGCCGGCTGCTCCGAGCAGTCCCAGCGACGGCCGGCCGAGGTAGACGGTCGCCAGCTCACGTACGCCGAGCACGAGGTCCGGCGTACGGTCCGTCTTCTCGCAGGTCGCGCCGGTCTGGTTGCCGGTCAGATGCCATGAGCCGGCGTTCCACGGGAGGAAGTCGTCCTCGATGCCCAGGACAACGTCTACGTCCTCCGCATAGGTCCGGGCAGCCAGCGCTGTACCGACATCGGTCAGGCGGGCCCAGATCCCGTCCAGCGTCGTCGCGTGCGCGGCTCGCGGGTCGACCAGCAGGTAGAGCAGCGGGTCGTCGGACGGCAACTGCTCGTACGTCGTCTCGCTCAGCAGGTCCGGGTCGAGCAGGAACTGCCAGAGCGCGGCATGCGCGGCCAGGTCGATCGAGTGCACCCGGGCCACGTCGACGAAGCCCTTGTCGGTACGCCGGGTGCGGTAGTGCGAGTAGCCGACCAGCTCGCCACCACGCTCGGCCAGTACGCAGCGCAGCGGGGAGGCGCCCCGGAGGTCTGTCACCACGTTGTCGTGCGACACGTAGTACTGGAAGTTCTCGTCGTGCTGGAACATCCCCGGCCGGGTCAGCGCCTGGGCGTTGTGGAACGCGGCGGTGCGCGCCAGCGACTCCTGCGGATCGGCGAACCGCACCTGCACGTCCTCGACCCCGGCGACCTTGCGCAGTTCGCGGGAGGACTTCTTGATCGTGATCTGCTGATGATCCGAGGCGAGGCCGTAGCCGAACCGCCCGTAGATCACCGCCTCACTCGCGGTCAGCACGGCCAGTGGCACCCCTACGTCGCGCAGGTCGGTCAACTGCTGCCGCATCAGGTCCCGCAGGATCCCCCGCCGCCGATGCGTCGGCACCACGCCGACCATCGTCACGCCACCCGCGGCCACCTGCCCACCAGGCACAGACATCTCGAACGAGAACGCCCCGGTATGCCCGACCATCTCGTCCCCGTCCGCGGCGATGATGCTCCGCCCCGGCTCCCAGACCTTCTGCTCGGTCTCCAGCTGCGCCTCACTCCAGGGAGCCGAGAAGGCCACCTCGATCATCGCCCGCAACTTGTCCCACTCGCCGCCGTAGAGGCCGATCTCGATCGTCATACCCCTTCCCTACCAGACAACCGAGCCACCCCGCCGAGAGTTTCTCAGCCCCCGGGAGGGCGCCGACCGACTGTCCCCATGCCGGCCGGCGCGTCTACCGGGTGTCGGTCAGAGGGTGATCGACCAGTTGGTGAGGGTTCCGGTGTCGCCCGGGCCGTTGTCGCCGATGCGGAGGTTCCAGGTGCCGGCGGCGTTCTCGGTACCGATCGGCATCACGGTGTAGGTCTTGCTGGCCGGCAGCGGGTGGCAGGTCGTGCCACCGGTGCGCTGCAGGTAGTACCAGCGGCCGCTCGGGGAGACCACGCTGATGTTGAGGTCCTCCAAGCAGGTGTGGTTGCCTTCCACGGTGACCTTGAACGGGCTCGCTGCCCGGCCGGTCGCCGTCGAGCGGACCGGGCTGACCACCGTGGCGAAGTCGCGGATCGGGTAGTCGGTGCCGTTGGCGAACGTCCGGCCGCCGCTGGGACCACCCGGCTGGGTCCGCGCCGTCACCGCCGGGCTCGCCTTCGATTTGTTGCCCGCGGCATCCTTCGCCTGGACGGTGAACGAGTAGCTGGTGTCCGCCGACAGCCCGGACACGGTGGCCGTCGTACCGGTGACGGTGGTCGCCAGGGTGCTGCCGTTGTAGACGTCGTACCCGGTGACCGCGACGTTGTCGACGGAGGCGTCCCACGCGAGCGAGACGCTGTCGGAGGTAGTACCGGTCGAGCGCGGGTTACCCGGGGTGGTGGGCGCCTCGTCGTCGCCGCCCGGGTCGGGGGCGCCGGTGAGCAGGGTGAGGTTCCACTTGGCCAGTGCCTCGTTGACCGGCTGGAAGACCGAGTTGCCGGAGTCGCCCTGGACACAGCTGCTGTTGCCGCCCGAGTGCAGTCCGACGGCCTTGTCGCCACGCAACCACGCACCGCCGGAGTCGCCGCCTTCGGAGCAGGCGTTCGTCGTGCTCAACCCGTCGATCACCACGCTGCCGTAGTCGATCGTCTGGTTGACGGCCGTGACCGTCCCGCACTCCCAGTTCGGCGCCGTGTTGCCCGAGTGGCAGACCGCGTCGCCGACGATCGCGTCAGCCGAACCGGTGACCGTGACGGCCGGCGATCCCCAGGTGTTGACGTTCGGGGAGATGGTCCAGCCGCTCTCCGTCACGTCCACCACGCCCATGTCACCTTCGCGGGCGTTGATGCTGTGGGTACCGCCGACGTTCGACGTACCGAGCTTGTTGCTCTGCCCGCTGGCCCCGTACGCCGCCTGGTTCGCGTCGTTCGTACAGTGCCCGGCGGTCACGAAATGCTTGTTGCCCTGGGCATCCGTCGCAGGGAACCCGACCGAACAGTTGCTCTCGCTGCCCGGCCACCAAGGATCACCGGGGTTCACCTCACCGGACTGCTGCTCGAGCCGGGTGTCGACCTGGACCACCTGCACTCCGTCGCCGAGCCCCCGCAACGCGCCGTACGCACCCCGGGCCCGTACTACGACCTTGTTGCTGACCGGGTCGATTCCCCAACTCTGCAAGCCCTTCTCGTGATCCGCCCGGGTGATCTTGTCGACCTTGGCCAGCAACGAATCCAGCTGAGCCTGACTGCGGCTGACCAACTGCGGAGTAGCGCCCGCCTGCCGGACCTTGGCCGCTTCGGCCTCGTTGGTCACGGCAACCATCAACTTGCCGTCGGCGATCCACCGACCGGCCTGAGCGGGCGACGGCGGCAACTTGTCGGACACTTGATGCAGCAGCGCCTGCTGCTGCAAAACCCCTTGCTGGTTCGCGGTGGCCGAGCCACCAACGGTGATCAAAGCGGCGATCACCCCGGCCCCACCGAGGACCGCGATAGTTTTTCTGCGCCTGGTCATGAATCGTTCTCCTTGAATTCGCTGGGAGGGATTGCGCCGACCCTAGGGACGAATTCAAGACATCGATATCACTCACACTGTTTTAACACTTCACTTCACCTGATCCGGCCAGCGCCAGCGGAATCCGTACCGCCCGGGCCCGAAATTCAGCGCCACCCCATGGACGGACTCCAGCGCCTCGACCTGGACAGCCACCTCGTCGGCGTCGTCCAGCTGGGAATACCGCACGCAGTCGACCGGCAACCGCTCCGGATCGAAACAGACCTCCAGTACGAACTCACGCACCGGCAACCGGAATTTCCGCTCGTAGTTCGTGGCCGGTGGATAAGGCGCGGAATTCACCAGCTCGTGCTCGGTGATCACCGTCTCGCCCTTTCGCAGCGGCCGGTCGAACAACAATTCCGCGACCAGCAGCCCGTCCGCGGGACGGAGTACCGTCCGGCCCAGCCGGCAATGTCGCAGCGGCCGGATCTCGGGCAGCGCCCGATCGTGCTCGTCGAGGTGCATGATCACCACCCAGCGGTCGGGCCCGTCCGCTTCGGCGCGCAGTACCTGCCGAGAGTGGTACGACCGCTCGCCACCATCCGCGCCGACGAACACCCGGTCGTGCTGGCTGATCCGGGTCAGCCGTTCGTCCCACTTGATGTCGACCTCGCTGACCGCATCCTCGACGGCGTCCGGCCGGGCCCAGAACGCGGCCACTTCGGGTGGTACCGGCACCGTACTGAGCCAGCGCCCCCGCCTCCGGGGCGGACCGACCGAGTCCGTCAGCGTCCCCGCCGGTACCTCCAGTACGGTCTCCAGCAACTGAACAGCCGCCAGCGAATCCCGGCGCTCCGGCCGAGACCGCCCCGACTGCCAATAACTCAGCGTCGCGAGACTGACCGAGATCCCCTGCCCCCGCAGCCGATCCCGGATCCGCTCAAGCCCGAGCCCGCGCGCACGGATGGCCGCTCGCAGGACGACCGCGAACTCATCCGTTTGCACCACTGGCTCCGGCACAGTCCGCACCTTAATCAGCCCCCGCAGCCGGCGGAAGAGATCAGCCTTTTAACACTTAACTTCAACCAAGGACTCAAGGTTCCACCGCCCGCACCAGGCCTTCGCAGCGCACAGGCCGCTCCAACCTTAAAATCTTGCATCAAGCTCCTAGTTTCGGAGGCATGAGACCAGCTGTGTCTGTGAAGGGCCTGGGCATGACGTACCGGGCGCCCGTCCGCGAGGCCGGGCTCTGGCCCGCCCTCCGCTCCGTCGTCCATCGCCGGTACCGCCACATCGACGCGGTGTCCGAGCTGACCTTCGACCTGCACGCCGGCGAGGTCGTCGGCTTCGTCGGACCCAACGGCGCCGGCAAGACCACCACGATGAAGATCCTCTCCGGCATCCTGCACCCGACCGTCGGCGAGGCCCGCGTCCTCGGCCACGTCCCTTGGCGCCGCCGGCACGAGTACCTCAAGCAGATCGCACTCGTCCGCGGCAGCCAGCCGATCGGCGGCCCGGCCGAGCTCACCGTGCTGGATTCCCTGCGCTACCAGCAGATCCTGTACGAGATCCCGAAACCCGACTTCCGCGCCAACCTCGCCGAGCTGGTCGGTCTCCTCGATCTGGACTCCTTGCTGGACAGGCAGGTCCGCGCCCTGAGTCTGGGCGAGCGGATGCGCGCCGGCCTCGCCATCACCCTCGTATACCGGCCGAAGGTGCTGTTCCTCGACGAACCCACGATCGGCCTCGACGTCACGGCCGCCGCCGCACTCCGCCGATTCATCGCCGGGTACGCCGTCCAGTCCGGCGCGACCGTCCTGCTCACCAGCCACTACGTCACCGATGTGGAGTCGTTGTGCCGGCGGGTGATCCTGATCGAGCACAGCCGGGTCCGCTACGACGGCGACTTCGCCTCCTTGGACTACTTCGATCGCGAAGGCAACCAATGACCGCGGCCGTACAGCCGCTCCGGCTCATCCGCCTGCTCAGGCTGGGCATCTGGCGCAACTCGGTGCAGTGGTGGAGCCTGCGCTCGTTCGTCATCACGCTGGTGATCGGGCAAGCAGTCACCCCGCTGCTCGGCCTTCTCGTCTGGTCCTCCGCCTTACCCGGCAACGCCGGAATCACCTCGTACTACGTTGTGCTGCTGGCCGTACAACTGCTCACCGTCTCGTACGAGCACCACACGCTGGCCAACGAGATCTACGGCGGCGAGTTCGCGGCCGAACTCGTCAAGCCGCGACCGGTCGTCATCGACCTCCTCGCGACCAACCTCGCCATCAGGCTCTGGCACCTGCTGTTCGGGCTGCCGCTGATCGTCCTCGTCGGACTCCTTGCGTCTGTTGATTTGTCGTTGCCACAGCTGCTGCTTGCCCTGCCGGCGGTGCTGCTCGCGGCGTCGATCCGTTTCGTCTTCACCTACACGCTCGCGCTGTCGGCCATTTGGACGCAGCGAGCCCACGGCGCCGTGGGGATAGGCGAGACGTTGATCTTCCTGCTCGGTGGCACGGCCGCGCCGCTCACCTTCCTGCCCGGGTCGTTGCAGGACATCGGCCGGCTGCTCCCCTTCTGGTCCATGCTCGGCGCCCCGGCCGAGATCGCCGCCGGCAATGTCCACGGGGTTGCCGCCACGTACGGCATACAGGTTGCTTGGCTGGTCTTGCTGACGACGCTGGCCGCGGTCGTCTGGCGGTCGGGTGTCCGTCGATTCACGGCTGTCGGAAGGTGAGAATGGTCAAGACCGTCAGGCTTTTCGGGGCGCTGTTCTCGCTGTCCGTCCGGCGCAGCGTCACGTTCCGCGCCGACCTCTTCTTCGAGTTCGTGGTTGCCGTCGTCGCAGGGGCCGCGTCGCTGGCGGCGCTCGGTGTCGTCTACACGCGGACGGACAGTCTGGGCGGTTGGTCGGCGGGCGAGGCGATCGCGCTGCTCGGCACCTTCCAGATCGTCAGCGGATTGCGGGCGGCGCTGGTCGAGCCGAACCTGCAGTGGTTCGGGGAGCAGGTCAAGAACGGGCAGTTCGCTGCGCTGTTGATCCAGCCGGCGCCGGCGATTCTGCTGGCCAGCCTTGGGACGTACGCGCCGCTCGCGCTTCTTCAGGTCGCGTTGGGGTTCGGTGTCGTCGGCTACGGCCTCGCCCAGGCGGCCATCAGTGTCACGCTGACCGGAGTCGTCGCGTGGCTGATCCTCGTGTTGACCGCGACGGTGATCACTTGGGCGACCCGCGTGCTCTTCTCCTCGGTCGTTTTCTGGGCGCTCGGGCTCAGCCTCGATGTGGTTTACGAGGCGGTGTGGCAGTTCGGTCGTTATCCGGTGCAGCTCTATGCGACGCCGCTGCGGTTGCTTTTGAGCTATGGGTTTCCGGTTGCGCTCGTTGCGACAGTGCCTGCTGATGTGCTGGCGCGGGGCGGGGGTCTGGTGGCGGTGCCGGTGGCTCTCGCTGTTGCGGCCGGTGCTTGCGCTATCGCCTTGTGCGTCTGGCGGGCGGGGCTTCGGCGGTACACGAGCGCTACCAGTTGACTGTCCGTGGCCTCAGTTACGTTGGGCTGCATGATGACGGTGCTCAGGAAAGAGATGGACGGCTTCGTCGCGTCTGGTGCACTGCCTGGTGCCGTGATCGCGATCAGCTCCCCGGCCGGCGAATGGGTCTCGGCGGTCGGGAGCAGCGGGCTGGGCGGTCCTTTGCAGGCCGATGCTGTTGTGCGGATCAGCTCGATGACCAAGCCGCTGGCTGCTGCGCTCACTCATCAACTGGCGGCTGATGGCGTGCTCACGCTGGAATCTCCGATCACCGAGTGGCTTCCTGAGTTGGCCGACCGGCGGGTGGTGCGGCGGCTCGACGGGCCGGTGGACGACACGGTGCCGGCCGAGCGGGAGGCGACGGTCGATGATCTGCTGACCATGCGGCTGGGTTTCGGGTTTGCCTTCGAGGTGGACTCCTGCCCGGTGGCTGACCTTGCGATGGCGCGCGGGCTCGGGATGGGGCCGCCGCTGCCGTCGGCAGTGCAACACACACCGGACGAGTGGATCTCGCAGTTCGCCACTCTGCCGCTGATGGAGCAACCTGGGCGGCATTGGCGGTACGACCTTGCCTACTCAGTGCTCGGAGTCCTGCTCGCTCGCGCTGCGGGGAAACCTCTGCCTGAACTGCTGTCTGAGCGACTGCTCCAACCGCTAGGGATGGGAGATACAGGGTTCGCAGTACCGGAGCACGCCCGTGAGCGACTGGTCCCCTGCTTCACGAGCGGTGACGACGGGCTGGTCGTGTTCGACGGTACCGACGACAGCGACTGGCTGGCGCCACCGGTGTTCCCGCACGCGGGCGGCGGCCTGGTGTCGACGGCCGCGGACTACCTGCGCTTCGGACGCCTGCTCCTGGACGGCGGCACGCACGCCGCCCGGATCGACGGTGCAGCGCTGCTGCTCACCGAGTCGGCCGTGGCTGACCTTTCCGCCGATCACCTCACCGAAGCGCAACGCAGCGGGCCGTCCGCGGCGATCTTCCTCGACGGTGAGGGCTGGGGTCACGGCGTACAGGTGCGGCTCGATCCTGCGCTGCCGCGGCGTTACGGCTGGGGTGGCGGGCTGGGGACGACTTGGTACAACTTCCCGGACCACGGGGTGACCGCGGTGCTGATGACCCAGCACCTGCCACCGCTCGGCGAGCCGATCCTGCACTTCTGGAAGACGCTCGACGACTTGCTCGGGGCCGCCTGACCGGGGCGGTGGGGGGAAGAAGTTGCACAGCCGACATGCGGAGATGAGCGAGCGGGCCCGGGTGGGCGCACTATGGGTGGAGAGCAACTATTCCCCGGTACTGCGCGGAAATCTCCCGGTCCGGATCGAGAACTGGTGTACCCCCGGCTCTTTACTGATGAAAACGGTTTTCATATAGTGGGGGTATGGCCGCCCATCGGAAGACCCCGTTGACCCTGCTGACCGGACTCTCGACGACGCTGCGGGAGCCTGTCCTGGACGCCATGGTCGACGCCACCACAGTGGCTGTCGTGGTGGACCAGGACGAGCTGCCCGGGCGGGGAGTGCTGACCTGGAAGGTGTTCGACCAGAGCGGCCCGATCGACGCGGGCGAGTTCGGCGTAGGCGACGACTGCGGCGCGTGCCAGTTGATCGAGTCGCTGCTGCCGCTGCTGGAGACACTCGTCGGACGGGAGCACTGGCAGCACGTAGTACTGGCGACTCCGCCGGCGATGGAGGCTCGGTCGCTGGCGAATGCGCTGGTTGCGACGATGCCCGAAGTGCAGGTCGACACGGTGACGTGCGTGGTCGATGCGGTGTTGCTGGTCGAGCAGTTGTCCGGGGACGAGTTGCTCGACGAGCGTGGGCTCGCGCTTGGGCCGCCGGATCGGCGCAATGTCGCGGAGTTGACCGCGCGGCAGGTCGAGTACGCCGATGTCTGTGTGCTCGCGAACGCTCATCGCGCCAAGGCGCCCGAGCGCTTGCACCACTTGCTGCAGCACCTGAACCCACGGACGACCGTCGTCAACGCGGACGTCAGCGGCGTACCAGTCGGAGCGGTCAGTCGCCTTGGGTTGTTCGACTTCACGGCCGCCGAGGCGTGGGCCGGCGAGCTGGCGACCGACTCACGCCTGCAGCCGAGCGGCGACGGTGTCACCACGGTTCTGTGGCGCTCGAGTCGTCCGCTGCACCCCGCCCGCCTCAGCGAAGCACTCGAGGACATCGTCGAGGACGTGGTCCGCAGCCGAGGCGTCGTCTGGCTCGCCAACCGCCCAACCCAACGCGTCCGCTGGGAATCCGCCGGCTACAGCGCCTCCCTCGGCACCCTCGGCGAATGGTCCGAAACCAACCACCTGGCCGAGTGCACAGTCGTCGCCACCGGCGTTGGCCTGGACCCCGCCCGCCTCCAGGCCATCCTCGACAACTGCCTACTCACCGAATCCGAGCTAGCCACCCTCGACTGGCAATCCCTGGAAGACCCCTTCGCCGGAGTCCTCTAGTCGCGCGCGGCCGCGAGGTGAGCGGCGGCTGCGGCTTGTAGGTGGTCTAGGTCCGAGGAGACCGTGGCGAAGGTGTAACCCTCGGCCAACCGCTGAGCAGCCTCGGTGCCGCTGTTCGTATGAATGCCGGCAGCAACCCCAGCCGCGGCCGCCGTGCGCGCGATCAACTCGATCGCCGCGTCGAACGTCTCCGCGACGTCCGGATCCCCCGGGTACTTGCCCCCGATCCCCAGCCTCAGATCCGACGGCCCCACGTAGATCCCATCCAGCCCAGGCGTCGCGCAGATCCCCGCGACGTTCTCCAACGCCTGCCGAGTCTCGATCATCGCCAGTACGACGATCGCCGCGTCAGCCTCCGCCGGCACCGGCCCGATCCGCAACCCCGACCGCGCCGGCCCGTACGACCGGATCCCCGACGGTGGGTACCGCGCCGCCTGAACAGCCCGCAGCGCATCCTCGGCCGTGTCGATCAACGGCACGATCACCCCGGCCGCCCCCGCGTCCAACGCCCGCCCGATCGGAGTCGGGTTGTTCGCCTCGACCCGCACCAACCCCGCAGTACCGTTGCCCGCGGCATCGATCGCCACGAGCCCGTCCAGCAGTCCGCGCTGGTCGATCAACCCGTGCTGCCCGTCCAGTACGACGTAGTCGTACCCGGTCAGCGCGATCCGCTCGGTCGCCGCGGGCGCGTTCATCATCACCCAGTAACCGAGCGTGGTCTGCCTGCTGCGGAGCCGATCGGCGAAGTCCTTTGACGTCATGCCCGCAGGCTATCCGCCGCGTCCCGCCGGCTCGGCTCCGCGTCGGTACTAGACCGGCGGTACTCCGTGCCGCTTGGTGCTGAAGTGCCGGTTCTTGGTCTGGGCGGCAGCCAGCCGGGCGATCAGGTCGTCCCGCAGGTTCTCCGGCTCGACGATCGCGTCGATCACCAGATCGGCGGCCAGCCGGAGGATGTCGATGTCGGTCTCGTACTCCTCGCGGAGCTTGGAGACGTACTCGACCCGCTCGGTCTCGTCCGCGATCTCCTGGATCTTGTTGTAGTACACGGCATTGATCGCCGCCTCCGGACCCATCACCGCGATCTTCGCCGTCGGCAGCGCGATACACGCATCCGGCGAGAAGCCCGGCCCGCACATCGCGTACAGCCCGGCGCCGTAGGCCTTGCGGACGATCACTGACACGGTCGGCACCGTCGCCTCGGACACCGCGGTGATCATCTTCGCGCCGTGCCGGATGATGCCGGCCCGCTCGACCTCCGAGCCGATCATGAAGCCCGGTACGTCGCACAGGTAGATCAGCGGCACGTTGAACGCATCGCACAGCCAGATGAACCGGGCCGCCTTGTCAGCAGAGTCGACGAACAGCACGCCACCCTTCACGGCCGGCTGGTTCGCGACGAAGCCGACGGTCTGCCCGGCCAGCAGCCCGAATCCGACCACGAGCTCCGGCGCGTACGCGGGCTTGATCTCGAAGAACGTGTCCGCGTCCGCGATCGCGTCGATCACGTCGTGGATGTCGAACCCGACGCTCTCCTCGACCGGCACCAGGTCCCTGGTGAAGTCGCGGCCGGCCGGCGACGCGTCGTACGACGGAGGCTGCGACTGCCACGAGCCGGGGAGGTACGAGAAGTACTGCTTGGCCAGCTCGATCGCCTCGGTGTCGTCACTGGCCAGCAGGTCGCCGCAGCCGGAGACGCTGGTGTGCATCCGGGCGCCGCCCATCTCCTCGAGCGTCACCTTCTCGCCGACCACCATCTCGGCCATCCGCGGCGACCCGAGGTACATCGAGGCGTTGCCGTCGACCATGATCACCAGGTCGCAGAAGGCCGGGATGTACGCGCCGCCCGCGGCCGACGGGCCGAACAGGCAGCAGATCTGCGGCACCTTGCCGGACAGTGCGACCTGGTTGTGGAAGATCCGGCCCGCGCCACGCCGACCGGGGAAGAGGTCGACCTGGTCGGTGATCCGGGCGCCGGCCGAGTCGATCAGCCAGAAGATCGGCAGCTCGTCGCGCAGCGCGACCTCGGTGATCCGGACGATCTTCTCGACCGTCCGGGCACCCCACGACCCGGCCTTGACGGTCGGGTCGTTCGCCACGATCAGCGCCGGCCGCCCGTCGACCAGCGCACGGCCGGTGACGACGCCGTCCGCGGGCAGGCCCGGGTTCAGCGCGTTGGCCAGCTGCGCCTCCTCGACGAAGCTGCCTTCGTCGACGAGCAGCGCGATCCGGTCGCGGACGTAGAGCTTGTTCTGCTTGGCGAGCTTCTCGGCCGCCTTCTCGGGCGGCGTCATCGTCGCCTCGCGGGCGACCTTGAACTCGGTCCAGTGATCCCTGCTCATGCGGCCATCCTGTCACTCGACTGGAAGGCCGAGGCCGCGGGCGATCAGCATGCGCTGTACTTCGGACGTACCTTCGCCAATCTCGAGGATCTTGGCGTCGCGGTAGAACCGGGTCACCGGGTACTCCTCCATGAAGCCGTAGCCGCCGAAGACCTGGGTGGCGATCCGGGTCGCGGTCACCGCTGCCTCGGTCGAGTAGAGCTTGGCGACGGCGGCCGCCTGCTTGAACTCCTTCATCGGAGCGCCGGCGTCCTTGAGCGCCGCAGCCCGGTACACGAGCAGCTCGGCCGCGTCGGCCATCACCTTCAGGTCGGAGATCTGGAAGGCGACGCCCTGCTTCTGACCGATCGGTACGCCGAACGTCTTGCGCTCACCGGCGTACTGGACCGACATCTCCAGGCAGGCCTTGATGCAGCCCAGCGCGACCGCGCCGATCGCGACCCGGCCGTCGTCGAGGGTGGCGAGGAACTGGCCGAACCCCTTGCCGCGCTCGCCGAGCAGGTTCGCCTCGGGAACTCGTACACCGCTGAAGGACAGCGGGTGGGTGTCGCTCGCGTGCCAGCCGAGCTTGTCGTACGAAGCCTCGGCGACGAATCCGGGCGTACCGGTCGGGACGATGATCGTGGAGATCTCGGGGCGTCCGTCGGGCTTCTCACCGGTCCGGGCGGTCACCGTGACGAGGCTCGTGATCGCGGAGCCGGAGTTGGTGATGAACTGCTTGGAGCCGTCGATCACCCATTCGCCGTTGTCGAGCACGGCCCTGGTCTTGGTGGCGCCGGCGTCGGAGCCCGACTCAGGCTCGGTCAGCCCGAAGCCGGCCAGCTTCTGTCCTGCGATCAGCTCAGGCAGGTACTGCTTCTTCTGCTCTTCGGTACCGAACGTGAGGATCGGGTTGATGCCCAGCCCGACCGCCGCCTCGAGCGTGATGCCCATCGACTGGTCGACCTTGGAGATCTCCTCGATCGCGACGCACAGGCTGGTGAAGTCACCGCCCGAGCCGCCGAACTCCTCCGGCGCGGTCAGCCCGAACAGGCCGAGCCGGCCCATCTTCTGGACCACCTCGACCGGGAAGTAGTGCTTGCGGTCCCACTCGGCGGCGTGCGGCGCGATCTCGGCCTGGGCGAAGTCGCGCACGCTGTGGGCGAACTCGCGGTGCTCTTCGGACAGTTCGTAGGACATCTTCTGACTCCCAGGCTCAGGCTCGCTCGTGATTGACGCTTACGTAAACGTAAAGCACGATAGCCTGTGTGCACAATGTCCGGGTGCCTGCCGAAACCTCTACTTGGTCCATCGCCGAACTGGCCGCCGAGTACGACGTCACCCTGCGCACGATCCGCTTCTACGAGGACCGCGGTCTGCTCACCCCCGAACGCCGCGGCACCGTCCGGATCTACCACCCCCGCGACCGCGTCCGCCTAGGCCTCATCCTCCGCGGCAAACGCCTCGGCTTCAGCCTCGACGAGATCGCCACCATCGTCGACATGTACGACGCCGAACCAGGCGAGGCCGGCCAACTCGTCTACCTCCTGAACCAGATCACCACCCGCCGCGCCGAACTGGAACAACGCCGCCAAGACATCGACGAAACCCTGTCCGAACTGGCCGAGGTAGAAGCCCGCTGCCAAGCCGACCTCAACACCCTCCGCAACAGCAGATAGCTACTGCCCCCTCGCGAGCTCCCCCGCCCGCTCCTCCGTCGCGACCACGGTCGCCCGCCCCACCCACCCCACCGCCCAACCCCGGCGCTCTCGCGGCCACCCCCGCCCCCAGGCGCTCTCGCAACTGCTTGCCGGGGCTGCGTCTCGCCCCGCTACAGCCCCTATCCCTGAAGCACACCGCCGGCGGGCACGACGGTCCCCGCCGATAGCGTGATCGCGTCGGTCGCATAGCGCTTCATCAGGTTCGCCCGATCACTCGGGCTGCCGTCAGTCGTCATCACCGCGATCCCCGACCCGTCGGGCATCGGGCCGACGCTGCCGATCACGATGCCTTGTCGGGTCCAGTACGCGAGGTCAGCCGTCACCCGGTCGCTCAGCGCCAACATCTCCACGAGGGTCATCCGGGCGTTCCGTAGTACGAGGTTGACGTCCTTGGCCTCGGCTCGCGCGCGGTTGTCGATTGCGGTGTTGGGCTTGCGGTAGATGATGAGGGTTTGCGTCTCGTGCTCGAGGACCAATCCGCCGTACGAGTCGGCGAACTGCAGTCGCAGAATCGGCTCCAACCGGTCAGCAACCGTCGTCAGCGCCCGGTCGTTCTGCACCGACCACGTGGGCGAGCCGTACGGGATCCCGGGCGGAGGCTCACCAGCAGCTTCAGCACCGCAGCCGACGAGTACCCCAGCGAGAACCACAGCCAGCACACCCCAACGAATTCCACCCATCGCCATCACCTCACCCAGGGGACGCGACCACCGCCTTTCCCGTTGCAGGCGTGAGATCGTGGGCTGAGTCAGCTGGACGGAGTTGCTTGCGATGTCAGAACAGCCACCACCGGAAGCGCTGGCGAACACCTCGATGCTCGGCCGGCTGCTCGAAGAGATCTCTTGGGAAGGTCGGCTGGTTCGCGGCTATCGCAACGGCGGACGTGGTCGCGAGAACGTGCTGACGGCAGAGGTCCTGGGTCCGCTGTCCTACCTCCCTCGGTCGACCTTCCTCGCCGCGGTGTTCCGTGCAGCCCATGGCGCCGACGAGACACGCGAGCTGATCGCCCGCGAGGCGGAGGAGGCGCGAATCACCCTGCTCCCCGACGAGTCGAAGCGGCCCGCCCACTCCTGCTACTCATCACCCCGAACTCACCGCCCGTACCAGTCAAAGGCCACGGCCGTCTCTCGATCGAAGACGCCATCAACAGCTACCTCGAACCGGTCCTAGCCCGTACCACCGGCCTCGACGCACCGGCCGCCGAGCTAAGCCACCGCATCCCCGAATCAGTCGCCTGGCTCACCTGAACCGAACTCCGCAACGCCGTCGCCACCGCCACCATCGATCTGGACGCCTTGCCCACCGAGATCGCCGGCACCGTGCAGCGCCTGCGCGACGACCTGTTGACAGTTGTCGACTGGCACAGCCGGGCTAGCTGGCGTCTAGGCGGGGAGGTGGCGGTGCCAGGTTAGGGGGCCTACGGAGATTCGTTGGCTGGTTGAGCCGGTCCAGGTGACTGGCAGGTTGTGGGTGCGGAGGGTGGACTCGACGCGGCGGCCGATCTCTACGGCCTGGTTGTCGAAGTCGTCTGGGGTCGGGTCGAGGGGGCCGTAGGCGAGGTAGAGGTGGGCGGGGGTTTCGGCTAGGCGTTCGGTGTCTTGTTGGTGGAAGAAGACGTAGCCGGTGGATGGGCGGTCGGTGGGGCGTTCGTCGTCGATCTCGGCTACGCCGCAGGTTTGGCAGCAGGTGAAGTTCATGCGGGCTACTACGCCGGCGTCGTCGAGGGCGGCGAAGGCGGCTGCGACTTTGTCGGCGTCGGTGGGGGTGGTCCAGGTTTGTTGTTCGGCCAGACGGGTCTGCCAGACGTCGTCGATCAACTGCTCGAGTTGCCGGTCCGTCACCGGCATTTCGTCGTCGTCGCGGAATTCTTGAGCGAGGGTCAGCACCTCGGTGCGGGTGTTGAAACCGGGCAGGACCCAGAGCAGGACCTGGTCGCGGAGTTCCTCCAGGACCACTGCGTCAGGCTCGGGCGTACGGCGGTTGAGTTTGTCGAAGATCCCCACGCGGCACAGGCTAGACGGCTACCACCGACATAACCGGCAACCGCCGCGCCCGTCGGCCGTCAGCAGGGTTGGCGGGGGTTGCTGCCCCAGTCTGTGCGGAGGCACCAGATGACGCCGGCTTGGCCGCCGTAGGCTTCGTTCGGGTACTTGTACAGATGGGGTTTACCGTCGGCGCCCAGACCGAGGAACTGCCCGGTCGCGCGGGACTGGATGTAGCTGCGGCTACCTGAGACCGAGGACAGGTACCACTCCTCGTCAGGGCCCTTGAAATCCGCGCAGTACCTCGCGACCGGCGGGGCACCAGTGCCGCCGTGTCCCCAGGCCGAATCCAGGCACTTGCCCGGCTGCGGCGGGGCGTAGCTGATCAGCCGGTAGTAGTTCGCCGGGACCGGGTCATCGTTGACCTCCCAATCCTGAAACGCGTACCGGCCGCCGGAGCAGCCGCTGATCCCGATCGAGTAATTGTCGGCGCCGATGGTCAAGCACTGCTGGTTCGCCGCATTCCGGATCTGGAAGTCACCCCAGTCCGTCGCCGAGGCGCTACCGGGTTGAACCACAGCAGCCGACACCAGCAACCCGGCCACGACCGCAAACACTCTGCTCAGGTTTCTCATCGCTCCAGCCTCGGGCGATACGAAACCAAGCGGCAGGGCGATCCGTACGTGCTCCCGGCCCAACCCACCTTCACCATCGAGCAAGCGCAGCTAGTCCAGTACTCCGCCAAGCGCCTCGACGACAGCAGCAGCTGGGTGGTCGGGTGGGATGAGTTCCCTCGCCGCAAGCAGCTGCTCCGCGGCGAGGCTGCTCTCGCCATCGTCCTCGGCCCCCCATCCATTCCCGTCTCTCTGTTCCCGCAGACAGAGCCCACACGCCGCCAGCAACCGGTCGAGCCCAGCCTCGACGGGGTCGTCGCCTTCAGCTGCGTCGACCGCGTTCACCGCCGCGCCGACAAACGAATCCAGATCCGCTCGTGCTACCTCGGGATCCGCCTGGAGCAAGGCCAGTACCTGCTCCCAGACAGTCCGTTCGGGCTGAGCGGACAAACCCGCCAATCGGCTGCGCGCCGCGAGGCGTGCAGTATTCGGCCCAGCCGGTGCAACCAGAACCGCTGCCACCCGAGCAACCGGCGCGGGAGCGGGTGTCTGAGGAGCCGGCAACTGGGGAGCCAGTATCTGGGGAGGCGGCATCTCTGGAGCCGCTTCCTGCGGATCGGCTTCGGGGCCGTCCAGTTGATCGACTGGGCTGAAGTCGATCGGAAAGGTCAACGGCGCCGGCACCCCCGCGGTCTTCATGGTCGCGAACTGTCCAGTGCCTTGCCCCATGTGTTGCGCCGCCGCCACCGCACTCATGTATTTGCCGATGTCGAAGCTCGTGAGCTCATCGCTGAAAATGGGCAAGATCGCCTCGGCGATCCCGAGCAGGGTCTGAACCAGCAAGGTGACCTCCGGGCTGACCACCGGACTGGCCAGAACCTCGCGAAAGCACTGGATCGCCTTGGCCGCGTCGGGCATCGAGTCACTCCCCCGAAGACCGGGGTGCGCCGCACCGGGGTTCGTCCCCGCCATCGCTCGACTCAGAAGCAGCTGTCCGAGAGCCAGCCGCGCCAGCATGGTCTGCGTCGGCGGCAGCCCCGGACTGCTGATCGCCTCGTCGAGAATGCCGATGCCGGCCTCGCGGTCAGCCGCCGAAGTCCCGTGCACGGTGTGGCGATCCATCATCAACCAGCCGAGTTGCGCTGCGATCTGGCCCCGGGCCGGATGGCCGGCCTCGAGCAGCTGGTGGGCCTCTGTGAACGCCTCGATCGCTCCGCACAGATCGCTGAGCGCACCTGGGCCGCTAGGCCCGGCATTCCAGTAGCTGAATCCGAGTGTCTGCGCCCGTCGGACCAACTCCTCGATGGCTAAGGTCATTGCTTCACACCTCTCGGTTGGTCACTGTCCCCAGTGGGTGAATCCGGCCCACGAGGTGATCCGGGCGGGGTCGATGTCCGCGAGCATGCGGCGCAGCGGCGTGGGCATGTCGACGGGCGCCGATCGGGCGTCGTCCAGCATCCAGAGCTGGGCTTGGCGGAGCGCTTCCCACGCCGGCCGCTGATCGGTGATCAGAAAGTGGTGAAACATGTACATGAGCAGGGAGGTGTCCCGATCCGGGATGCTCCATTGCGTCGACAGCACCGTCCGGGCACCAGCTGCCAGAAATACCGTGCCCAGGCTGTACGCCTCGTCATAGCCGTGAATCGACTGCCCGGTGTGGCAGCCGGCCAGCACCACCAGGCCGACAGGCCGGCGATTGGAGTCCAGAATGCTGATCAGCTCTTCGGCGGTGAGGTCCCCATCGGCCAGCAGCAGCCGCGACGAGGCGCTGTCCGCGGCGGTCTCCATGACTCCGTGGGTCGCGAAGTGAACCATCGTTCCCGCATGTGAGTCGTAGGTCCGCAGCCAGTTCCGGACGTCCTCAGGGGTGCCAGCGCCCGACCCGCTGACGGTGCCGTCCGGCCGGCGGCCGACGTAGGTCGCGCCCGGATAAAACGCCCGATGGATCGCATAGGCCTCCAGGCGCGCCGACGGCAGGTCCGACGCCGCGTCGCCGGTGTCCGGGTCCGCCACCATCAGCCCGCTCTTCGAGTGCCGGACGAGCTGGGCGGCGGCCGAGGCGCACAGCATCCTGGCCGACGCGGCCTGCGATACCGCCGCGAGCTCCACCAGATAGGTGCCGTCCGGTCGTCGTGCGGCCTGCCACGGTACCCGGGCCAGGTCGCCCATCGGGATGAGCACGAGGCGCGGCGTATGGCCCGGCTTCTCGTCGAGATACGGCTCCACGATCGGGCCGATCGCCGCCTTCCAGGCCCAGTCGCACAGTGCGTCGAGGCGGTCCACGAAGTCGGTCAGCCCGGCCGTCCCCACATCTCGTCGCGGGTTGACCAGCGTCGCGTTCCTGGTCGCCGCGGCGGCGAGATACCGCTCGATCTCCGTCTTCTCCTCGATCACGAGGTTGGGCAACGCGATGTAGCGCGGATCGCCGTCGGCCGGAGCGATCACCGCCCAGCCGACCATCGGTGGCTCGGCGGGCACCAGATAGATCAGCGCGTCGGCGCCGAGACGCCTCAGCGCCTCCTGGGTCTCTGCGACCGTCGGTGGATCGAGCAGGTCGGAGTCGCGGGCCAGTACTTCGATGACTTGCCCCCGCAGCCAGATCGACGGCGACGCCTCCGCCCGCCAGCGCTCGGCCAACTTTGGTTCGCCGGCCTCGATCAACCGCGTGCAGGGATCACGCATCTCGGTGGCAGCGAACAGCATCAGTCCCCGTCCGGCATCGAGTGCACGCAATGCGCCCGATGGGTCGTGCGCGGCCAGCCGGATGCGGGCAACGTGCACGGCTCCCCGCGCAGCGTTTCGTGCATCTGAGCGAGCAGCCACTGGGTCGGTCTGCAGCAACACCTGCCAGGCGCGACCATGGAGCGAGTCCAGCGTCGTGAGCGGCAACGGGCCGCCCGCCGCACGGCGGCCACGGAACTGGAACAACATGTCGCTGACGAAAGTCCAGTGGGGATGGGCGGGTCCACGAGCCAGTTCTCGAGCTCTTTCCGCCGTCGCAACCGCCTCGTCGAACTCAGCGGGTGATCCGGTGACCTCGAACCGACGGTGGATGGCCATCGCGAGCGTGGCGAGGTGGAAGACGTGGTCCGGATGGTCATCGGAGGTCAAGGTGACTGCCTCCCGCAGATCAGCGATGCCCCGGTCGATCTGCTCCAGGTCGTCTCCCTGGTCCGGGTCCACTGCCGCTCCGCCGGCGGCAACGAGCAAGTTCGCACGTTCGCCGTCGGTGGTGCCCGGACGGGCCGCGAGGATTCGCGTCTCGTCCAACAGACGGGCGTGGGCGGCTTTGTCCTCGTGCTTCCGAGTCCGCTCGATGGGCGCCAGCTGCGCGAGATACTGCCGCAGGGGGCTCGGATCCGGCAGGTCCTCGCATTGCTTCAGCATTTCGAAGAGCAAGGTCTGCCCGGCCGAATCATCGCCGTTCTTCATCAACTGCACGGCCTCGAGGAAGCCCGGCATCAGGCTCATCTCCGGCACGAGCTGATCGCCGTGCTGTTCGCTGAGGTTCTTGAGCAGCACGCGCAGCGCAGACACATCGATGAAGGCGGGGCCGAGACTCGCACTCAGGATCGTGCGTGCGGCCTCGACCAGGCTCTGCACCTCAGAATCGCCGGCGAACCTCGCCGACAGCTGGTCCACCTCACCCAAGGCACTGCGAGGGTCGACCAGCTCCCGGCGAAAGGACGCGCGCTGCAGCTCGAGCAAGCGGCTGGTCGCTTGCATCTTGAGCCAGGCCGGGTCATCCCACAGGCCCATGCCGGCTCCGTCCATCCGATGTTCCTCCTCGGTCCGCCACCTACTGTTCTGACGGACGATCGATCCAGAGGAGGACAGCTCAGACGGCGACCGCCGACATCTTGCAGGCGGCGGCGTAGCGGTGGAGGGCCAGGGCGGCGATTCGTGGGTCGGCGCCGAGGGGGGCGCTGACTGGGTGGTCGGCGGCGATCCGGCGTACGCGGTCGGCGAAGAAGCCGGGGGCGAGCAGATACGTGGCAACAGCCACCCGGCCGGTACTACGAGTTAGAACCGACCCCAATCGCTCCCCAGCGCCCGACACATACCCGACCTCCACCGGTCGGTCGATTCGCTCGGCGAGCAGCGCGGCCGTTGCCGAGCAATCCAGCAACGCTCTCCGATCCGACGACCCAGCCGCCGCCAGCACCACCCGATCCATCGACTCCAACTCGACACAAGCCAAAAGCCGGTCCACCAACACGTCGGCCAGCAGAGGATCCGGACCCAACGCCGAAGCCGCCCGCACCTGGTACGGCCGCCGCTCCGCCCTGCGCCTCCACAGCCGGCCAGCACGCCGACCGCGACCACCACTCCCAACCAGCCTCTGGCCATTCCCCTCACCTCACCCAGAGGACGCAGTCGCCGCCTCCCACGTTGCGCGCGGGAGAGTGCGGGCGCCGGTCACCGGAAGCTGATTTGGGGTGGGGGGAAAATCTGTGGTGGCGGGATTAGACATCTGGTGGTGGGCTGTGTAGTGTTCTTCTCGTTGACAGTGAAGAACAGCGAAGCTGACGTGGACAGCTAACGTTCTGTCCAAGAGTGTGATTGTGAGTCAGTACGACGGCGGACTCCGCCGGGCCGATCAGTGAAGGGGCTCGGGTTTCGCGCCAGGATCCGGTCAGAGTTGCTGGAGCCGGTGGTTGAAAAGGGTTCCAGGCTTGACGGATGGAAGTTGCGGTTCGAGTAGTTGCAGTTTCGTACCTGTAGTCGCAGTTGGTAGTACCGCACGTGTAGTAGCAGTTGGTAGTTCGGTTGTTTGCAGAAGTTGTTTGTTGTTCGAAGTAACAGTAGGTAGTGGTTCGAGAGAGAAGGGAAGGGATTTCACCGTCGGATCGCCCGCCAGTGCCAGTACTTCGCCGGGCGGGTGCCGTAGTTCCATCGGAAAGAAGGTGGTCTTCGGTTACGCATTCAGCGATCCACGCAGCGACAGCCTTCACGTGGCGTGCTGCGGACCTGCAAGGCCGGCCTTACGGTCGGTAGATGGTGACAATCCACTAACCATGGGCCCCGGTGCTTCGGCACCGGGGCCCTTCGGCATGGAGGTTCGATGACCCCAGATCTGTACACGGAGACCCCGATGAGTTCAACCCCGGCCGGCCCGGCCAGCTTCGACGACGACGACTACCCCGCGTTCACGATGGGCCGGGCCGCCGAGATGCTCGGCACCACGCCGGGCTTCCTGCGGAGCCTGGACGAAGCCAAACTGATCACCCCGCAGCGGTCCGAGGGCGGTCACCGCCGCTACTCCCGCTACCAGTTGCGGCTCGCCGCTCGCGCCCGCGAACTCGTCGACCAGGGCACCGCGCTCGAGGCGGCCTGCCGAATCATCATCCTGGAAGACCAGCTCGCCGAAGCGCTGCGGATCAACGAGCAGCGGCGCGAGCAAGACTGACGACAGCTGCCGACCCCGCCTCGCCGGACATCGGCGGCAGCTTTCTGATGACGTCGTAGCGATGGAGCGCCAGCCTCGCGATCCGCGGGTCGGCGCCCAACGGCTCACTCACCGGCAGATCCCCCGCGATCCGGCGTACGCGGTCGGCGAAGAAGCCGGGGGCGAGCAGATACGTGGCAACAGCCACCCGGCCGGTACTACGAGTTAGAACCGACCCCAATCGCTCCCCAGCGCCCGACACATACCCGACCTCCACCGGCCGGTCTATCCGCTCGGCAAGCAGCGCGGCCGTCGCCGAGCAATCCAGCAACGCCCTCCGATCCGACGACCCAGCCGCCGCCAGCACCACCCGATCCATCGACTCCAACTCGACACAAGCCAAAAGCCGGTCCACCAACACGTCGGCCAGCAGAGGATCCGGACCCAACGCCGAAGCCGCCCGCACCTGGTACGGCCGCCGCGACGCCTCGCGCCCGATGTCCACAGCCGTGTGATACCCGCTGCTCAACAGCAACGGCACCACCACAGCTTCATTGCCATCGGCAACCACCCGACTCACCAGCTCCGGCAGCGCGGGCACGTCGACATCCACAAACCCCAGCGAAACAGGCACCTCAGGACGCAACTCGGCGATCAGCCGGACCAGCGCATGCACTTCACGGATCCCTCGGGGATCAGCGGTCCCATGCGCGGCCGCCACCAGATCGATCATGTCGACGCCCCCACGGGTTCGACGGCCAGGCGGTAGCCGCGGCGGACTACTGTGCGGACCAACTCGGGGCGGCCTACTGCGGTACGGAGTCTGTTGACGGTTACCTCCACGGCGTGGACGTCTTCGGCGCCGGGGAGGACTGCCAGCAGGTCAGGGCGGGAGACGACATCGCCGCCGGCGGCGACCAAGGCTGCGAGTACCGCTCGGGGACCAGGGCCCAGCGGTAGTACTACGCCATCGAGGACAGCAGCGCCGCCGCGGATCACCAGTTGTCCGAAGGCGGTTTCGATGGAGCGGGCGTTGTCGTCGGTGAGACGGTCGGTGACGATGCGGATCAAGGCGCCGAGGCGGTAGCGATCAGGTACCAGCGGTTCCAACCCCAAAGCCACAAACGGACCGGCAGTGATAGGCCCGACGCAAGCGTTGAGGACCCGGCCGGTACGCAGGGCTGACACCAGCCCGTCGTACTGACCGTTCAATGCAGCAGCGTCCAGCAAAGCCTGCGCACCCGGCGCGGAGGTGTGCACGACAGCATCCACGCCACCAGCACAGATCTGCCCGATCACCCGCTCGACTGCCGCCGGATCAGGCGCCGGACCCCACCGATAAACCTCCAAACCACGCACCGACGCCCCGACCGCCCGCAACGCATCCTGCAACGCCGGATCAGACAATCCATGCAGCTGTACGACGATCTTGCGCCCCACGACCCCTTGGTCGCGCAACCACTCGACCACCTCCGCCGTCGTCTCCGACCGCGCCGACCAATGCTCCACCAGCCCAGCCGCCCGGATAGCGCCCCGCGCCTTCGGACCGCGAGCCAGCAATCGGGCCTGCTCCAGCGTGCTCAGCAAGTCAGCCGCCAACCCGACGGTGTCAGCAGCCTCGACCCACCCACGAAACCCGACCGCGGTAGTGACGACCACGTCATCCGGCGGATTGGCGATCACCCGCCGCGTCGCCTCGATCAGCGGCTGGTCGTCGGCGGCCGGCACGATCTGCAGCGTCGGTGCGTGCAGCACCTTCGCGCCCCGGCGTTCGAACGACGCGATCAGGTCGTCCGCCCGGCGGTGCGCGGTGACGGCGATCGTGCAGCCGCTCAGCGGACCAGGCCTAGTCACCGACGATCACCTCTCCGTCGACGACCCGGACCGGATACACCGACAGCGTCAGTGAGGGATCGTCCAGGCACACCCCGGTCCGCAGGTCGTACACCTGCTTGAACATCGGCGACGCCACCGTCGGCACGTCCCCGCGGCTCCCGACGATCCCGCGCGACATCACATTCGCCCCGCTCACCGGATCTTGGTTGCCCAGCGCAAACACCGAGCCGTCGAACACACGGAACAACGCGATCTGGCGATCGCCGAGCAAGGCGGCGACACCGCGTTCCGGCAGCAGGGCGTCGTACGGGCACACCACCACCGCCGTCGTCGAAAGGGTCATCGGCGTACCTCCAGTCGGGGACCGGCGAGCAGGACCGGTTCCAGTTGCCCGCGTTCCGCCGGGGTCGCCGGCCGCGGTTGATTGCGTTCGACCACGTAGCGCAGGTCGGCGTCCGGCTGGTCGGGCGCGTTCACGAACGACACGAACCGGGCCAGCTTCTCCGGGTCCTGCAAAGTCGCCTGCCACTCGTCGACGTACGAGTCGACGTGGGCGGCCATCGCCGCGTCCAGGTCGGCCGCGATGCCGAGACTGTCGTTCAGCACGACGTCGCGGACGTGGTCGAGGCCGCCTTCGATCTCGTTGATCCAGACGGCCGTCCGCTGCAGCCGGTCGCCGGTGCGGACGTAATACATCAGAAACCGGTCGATCGCCTGCAGCAACTGCTCGTCGCTCAGATCCGAGGCGAGCAGCTGAGCGTGCCGAGGCGTCATCCCGCCGTTGCCACCGACGTACAGATTCCAGCCGTTCTCGGTGGCGATCACGCCGACGTCCTTGCCACGCGCCTCGGCACACTCGCGCGCGCACCCGGAGACGCCCAGCTTGATCTTGTGCGGCGACCGCAGCCCGCGATAGCGCAGCTCCAGCGCGATCGCCATCCCGACGGAGTCCTGTACGCCGTACCGGCACCAGGTCGACCCCACACACGACTTCACCGTCCGCAACGCCTTTCCATAAGCGTGTCCGGACTCGAATCCCGCCTCCACCAACCGCTTCCAGATCGCCGGCAACTGCTCGATCCGCGCCCCGAACAGATCGACCCGCTGCCCGCCGGTGATCTTGGTGTAGAGCCCGAAGTCGCGCGCCACCTCACCGATCGCGATCAGCCCCTCGGGCGTCACCTCACCGCCGGGGATCCGCGGTACGACCGAGTACGTCCCGTCCTTCTGGATGTTCGCCATCACGTGATCGTTGGTGTCCTGCAAGGTCGCCAGCTCACCGTCGAGCACGTGCCCGGCCGGGTCGAGGCTGGCCAGGATCGACGCGACCACCGGCTTGCAGATGTCGCAACCGCGCCCGCTGCCGTGCCGCTCGACCAGCGAACTGAACGTCCGCAACCCGGTCACCCGGACGACGTCGAACAGCTCCGCCCGCGACATCGCGAAGTGCTCGCACAGCGCCTTGCTCACCTCGACACCGGCCGCGGCCAGCTCGGCGTTGAGCAGGTTCTTCACGATCGGCAGACACGACCCACAGCTCGTGCCAGCCCGGGTCTTGCCGCACAGCGACTTCAGATCGCCGCAGCCCTCTTCCCGCACCGCGCAGCGAATGGTGCCCGCGGCAACGTTGTTGCACGAGCAGACCGGAGCATCGTCCGGCAGCTCCAACTGCGACGGCGCCGAACCCTCCGGCAGCAGGTACGACGCCGGGTCGGCACCGAGTTGCCGCCCGACCATCGGCCGCAATCCCGAGTACGCCGAAGCGTCCCCGACCAGGATGCCGCCGAGCAGCGTCCGCGCGTCGTCGGACAGTACGAGCTTCTTGTAAACGCCCGCCACCGGATCCGCATAGACGATGTCGAGCGCGCCCTCCGTGACCCCGAACGCATCACCGAAGCTCGCGACATCGACCCCGAGCAGCTTGAGCTTGGTGGAAGTGTCAGCCCCCGGGAAGGTCGCCGACCCGCCCAGCAACCGGTCCGCGACGATCTCCGCCATCGCATACCCCGGCGCGATCAACCCCCAGACACGACTCTCGATACACGCGACCTCACCGATCGCCCACACCCCATCCACCGATGTGCGGCAACCCTCATCGACGACCACACCACCGCGCTCGCCGATCTCCAGCCCAGCAGCGCGCCCCAACTCGTCCCGAGCCCGTACGCCGGTCGCGAACACCACCACGTCGGCCGGCAGGTCCTTGCCATCAGCAACCGCCATAGCTCGCGCGGCGCCCTGCGAGGTCGTCTTGACCCGCGTCGTCTGCGTCGACGTCAGCACCTCGATGTCAAGCCCACGGATCAACCGGGCCAGCGCGCTACCGCCGCCCTCGTCGACCTGCAACGCCATCAACCGAGGCGCGAACTCGACCACAGTCGTCCCAGCACCCAGAGCCCGCAAGGCGCCGGCCGCCTCCAGCCCGAGCAGACCGCCACCGACCACGACGCCGTTGACGTCCTTGCCCTCGGCCCGCAATCGCTCGACATAGACCCGCAGCGCCGCGACGTCGTCGATCGTCCGGTAGACGAAGCACCCTTCCGCGTCGCTGTTCTTGATCGGCGGCACGAACGCGTACGAGCCGGTGGCGAGCACCAATTCGTCGTACTCGATCACTTCGTCGCGCGTCGTCCGTACGGTCCGAGCAGCGGTGTCGACGGCAGCAACCGTGACGCCCTTGCGCAGGCTCACCAGAGGGTCGTCCCACAAGGCCGGGTCGCCGAGGGAGAGGTCGGCCGGGTCGCGGCCGGAGAAGTAGCTGGTCAGCGCGACCCGGTCGTACGGCATCCGCGGTTCCTCGGCGAGCACGGTGATCCGCCAAGCGGCGTCGGTGTCGCGTGACCGCAGCGCCTCCACCAGCCGGTGGGCGACCATGCCGCCACCGACGACCACCAAATGCCGCCCGGACATCAGACACGCTCCTGGCTGAGCGGGCCACCGCGGCGCAGGTAGCAGAAGTACGTCACCAGAAGGCAGACGACATAGAAGCCGCAGAACGTGTAGAGCGCCGGCACCAGCGACCCGTAGTGCCCGGTCGACATCGCGAACCCGCGCGGCACCAGGAACCCGCCGTACGCTCCGACCGCCGACGCGATCCCGATGCAGGCCGCGGCCTCGCGCCGGGCCCGGATCGGCTCAGGCTTGCCGTCCAGATCCCGCGTCGTCTGCCGGAACACCGCCGGAATCATCCGGTACGTCGACCCGTTGCCCGCGCCACTCGCCACGAAGAGCACCAGGAAGCTGAGCAGGAACCAGGTGAAGCTGCCCGCGTGCAGTGCCGCGATCGCCGACAGGATCCCGGCGCCCATCACCACGAACGCGCAGACCGTCACCCAGGCGCCACCGACCAGGTCGGCCAGCTTGCCACCGAACGGCCGCGACACCGAGCCGACCAGCGCACCCAGGAACGCGATGTGCGCCACCGTGATGTCGGGGAAGGTCGTCTTGATCAGCAGCGGGAAGGCCGCGCCGAAGCCGATGAACGAGCCGAAGGTGCCGATGTAGAGGAACGAGATGACCCAGGTGTGCGGCCGCTTGGCCGCCGTGATCGAGGCCCGGAAGGACGAGGTGGCGGCGGACAGGTTGTCCATCAGCCGCCAGGCCAGGATCGCGGCCAGCAGGATCAGCGGGATCCACATCAGCCCGGCCCGGTTCAGCGTGAGCCCGGCGCCGGCCACGATCACGATCGGCACGAACAGCTGGACCACGGCGACGCCGAGGTTGCCGCCGGCCGCGTTCAGGCCGAGCGCGAAGCCCTTGTCCCGCTCCGGGAAGAAGAAGGAGATGTTGGTCATGCTGCTGGCGAAGTTGCCGCCGCCGGCGCCCGCCGTGGCCGCGACCAGCGCCATCAGCCAGAACGGCGTCTCCGGCCGGCTGACGAAGAAGGCCAGGCCCGAGGCCGGGATCAGCAGCAAGAGGGCGGAGACGATCGTCCAGTTGCGCCCGCCGAACTTCGGCACCGCGAACGTGTAGGGCAGCCGCAGCGTGGCCCCGACCAGGCTCGGCAGCGCGACCAGCCAGAACATCTGGTCGGTCGTATAGCCGAAGCCTGCGGCCGGCAGGGAGACGACGACGATGCTCCACAGCTGCCAGACGGAGAAGCCGAGGAACTCGGCGAAGATCGACGGCCACAGGTTGCGCCGGGCCACCCGGCGCCCCTTCGCCGCCCAGAAACCGCCGTCCTCGGGATCCCAGACATCGATCCACCGCCCACGACGGGGTGCCTCGACCGTACCCACCGCGCCGGCCTGGTCGCGAAGAGTAGCGACCTCCGGTCGTGCCTCGAGCGTCATCTTCCGTCTCCGATCATCTGACCTCACTGATGGAGTCGTGTCCGGTAATCCAGCGCCGTAGCGAGCAGGTGCTCGGTGCGGTAGCTCGGCGTGCCGAGTGCCGCGCAGTAGGCGGTGGATTACCGGACACGACTTAACCAGGACGCTATGACCGGGGTGTTTCCGAGTGGTCATCTCGTTGTTACGCCGTCGAAACGGGTTCCGCACACCTCCCGGGGACTGGTGAGAGATGTGGGTACTGTGCCTACGGACCAGTCGGGATTCGGGAGGGGACTGCGGTGGAGCGGCGGAACGACAAACGCTGGGCGTGGCGGGCGGGCGTGGCCGCCGTACTGATCGCCTGGCTGATCCTGGGATCCATCGGCGGGCCCACGGTGGGCAAGCTGAGCGAGGTCCAGGAGAACGACAACGCCAACTTCCTGCCCAAACAGGCCGAGTCCACCCTGGTCAACAACGAGTCGGCCAAGTTCGTCGACTCCAAGGCGCTGCCGTACTTCGTTCTGATCGAGCGCGACAGCGGGATCACCCCGGCGGACGTGGCCAAGGCCAACGAGTTCCTCGCCAAGGTCCCGTCGCTCGACCTCGGCGACGGCAAGACGATCGGCCAGTACCTCGCCGCGCCGGCCAAGACGGTGATCCCGTCGGCGGACAAGAAGGCGCTGCTGATCACCCTCGAGCTCAACGGCGACCAGCTCGACGACGTGGTCAAACAGGGCGAGACCGCGCTGTTCGCGGTCGCCGACGAGATGCGCACCGAGATCAAGCAGTCGCTCACCCCGACCGGGCTGCAGGTCTACGTGACCGGTCCGGGTGGCGTGTTCGCCGACTTCGTCACGGCCTTCGGTGGCATCGACGGGATCCTGCTCGGGGTCGCGCTGGTCGTCGTCTTCGTCATCCTGCTGATCGTGTACCGGAGTCCGGTACTGCCGATCGCCGTACTGCTGACCGCCGTCTTCGGTCTCGCGCTGGCCGCGTCGGTCGTCTACCCGCTCGCCAAGAACAACGTGATCGAGCTCAACGGGCAGAGTCAGGGCATCCTGTTCATCCTCGTCGTCGGCGCCGCGACGGACTACTCGCTGCTGCTCGTCTCCCGGTACAAGGAAGAGCTGCACGACTACGAGAGCAAGTACCAGGCGATGCGTGTCGCCTGGCGGGCCGCCATCGAGCCGATCGCCGCCAGCGCCGCGACCGTCATCCTCGGCCTGCTCTGCCTGCTGCTCTCCCAGCTCGGCAGCACGAAGGGCCTCGGCCCGGTCGGTGCCATCGGCATCGCCGGCGCACTGATCTCCGCGATGACGTTCCTGCCCGCCGTCCTGCTCGCCTTCGGCCGCCGGATCTTCTGGCCGGCCATCCCCCGCCTCGACCACGTGCACGCCAAGGAACAGGTCGGCGGCCGCAAGCTGTGGGGCCGCGTCTCCGGCCTGGTCGGCCGCAGCCCGCGCAAGGTCTGGGCGATCAGCGCGCTCTTCCTGATCGCGTGTGGCCTCTTCCTGCCCACCTTCAAGGCCTCCGGCATCTCCCAGGAGGACCTGTTCCTGAACAAGGTCGAGTCCGTCACCGGCCAGGAAGAGCTGGCCAAGCACTTCGACGCCGGAGCCGGTACGCCGGTACAGATCCTGACCCCGGTCGACCAGGCGGACAAGGTCGTCCAGACAGCCATGAAGGTCGACGGCGTCGCCACCGCGACCGCCTCGGTAGCCCCCGGCTTCCCGCCGAAGGTCGTCGACGGCAAGGTCCTGGTCCAGGCGACGTTGAAGGTCGCGGCCGACTCTCCCGACGCGACCAAGGTCGTCGAGCACCTGCGCACCGAGCTCGACACGGTCAGCCCGGACATCCTGGTCGGCGGCAACACCGCGATCAACCTCGACGTGATGGACGCCAGCAACCGCGACCTCAAGGTGATCATCCCGACCATCCTCGCGGTCATCTTCGTCGTCCTGATGCTGCTGCTCCGCTCCGTCGTCGCGGCCGTCCTGCTGGTGATCTGCAATGTGCTGTCGTTCGGCGCGACCCTCGGCATCAGCGCGCTCGTCTTCAACAACCTGTTCGACTTCCCCGGCGCGGACGCGTCGATCCCGCTCTACGCGTTCGTCTTCCTGGTTGCCCTGGGCATCGACTACTCGATCTTCCTGATGACCAGGGTCCGCGAGGAGTCGATCGAACAAGGCACCAGACCGGGCATCCTCACCGGCCTGGCCGTCACCGGCGGGGTGATCACGTCCGCCGGTGTCGTCCTCGCGGCCACCTTCTCGGCGCTGGGCGTGGTACCGATCCTCTTCCTGGCCCAGATCGCCTTCATGGTCGGCTTCGGCGTGCTCCTCGACACCACGATCGTGCGCTCGCTGCTCGTCCCGGCCCTGTCCTACGACATCGGTGCCAAGATCTGGTGGCCGAGCAAGCTAGCGAAGGAGTCCGCTGAGGGGTAGCGGCGCCCGCAGGGTGAGGCTGACGATGCCGTAGCTGAAGCCGAGGTGTTCGTTGAGGCGGCGCATGTTGTCGTTGCCGCGCTGGGTCCAGGTGTAGATCTCGGTGACGCCGTGCTCAGCGGCCCAGGCCATGCTGGTCCGCTTGAGGGTCGAGGCGACCGACTTGCCGCGCCACTCCCGGCGTACGGCGGTGTAGGCGACCTCGGCACGCTCCGGCCGGTCCGTGTCGAGCATCAGGCCGGCCACGCCGATCACCTCGTCACCGGCGACGGCCACGAACATCGCGGCCGGGTCGTTGATCCACTCCTTGTCCCAGTCGTCTGCCGAAACCTTGATCGGGACCGGGTGGTCCATGTCCGGGAAGGTCGGCAGCGCGACCTGGTGATAGGCCTTCGCCCACAGCTCCGGCCGCTCGGCGACGGAGACGATCTCGTACTCCGCCGGCGGAGCCGGCCGGGGCTCGTCGCCGATCCGCCGTACCTGCTCGACCTGCCGATTCGTCTCCACGA
Source organism: Kribbella sp. NPDC051718 (assembly GCF_040681515.1). Lineage (NCBI taxonomy): Bacteria > Bacillati > Actinomycetota > Actinomycetes > Propionibacteriales > Kribbellaceae > Kribbella > Kribbella sp. NPDC051718. Next base: position 321,395 of record NZ_JBFAYZ010000004.1, read on the forward strand.
AGCCGAACCGCTCGGCGAAGAGCCTGGACTCCTCGTCGTCGACGCTGGCCCCTGCCATGTCGTAGCCCTCGGCAACGGCATGCTCGGCGAGCACCCGTAGCAGGTCGGTACCGACCCCACAGCGGCGAAAGTCCGGGTGGACGCGCGGCACCAGAGCAGCCCGCTCCCCGTCGCCGGAGCGATCCGCCAATCCGCTGCCGGCCAGCTCCCCGGCGACCTCCGCCAGCAGCATCAGCCGGCCGGGCCGGTCGAGGGCGCGGAGCTCGGCCACCGTCGGGCAGCGCTCGTACGGCAGTACCGCGATCCGAATCGCGCGCCAGGCCTCGTAGTCGGCGTCGGTGCTAGCCGTCCGAATCGTCGTGGTCATCCCCCCAGCCTGCCTCAGCCCGCCGAAAAGAGCCCACGGTTTTCTGTCGGCCACGGCGCTACTGTGGCGACATGGAGACCTTCGAAGCCGTAATCGAAGAGGCCAACGGCGGCGGCGCCTACGTCGAGGTCCCGCCCGAGGTACTCGCTGCCCTGGGCGGCGGCGGCCGAATCCCGGTTCTGGCAACATTCGACGGCCTGGCATACCGCGGCTCGATCGCATCAATGGGCGGCTGCATGGCACTCGGGGTGCTGAAGGCGATCCGAGGTGAGCTGGGCAAGGGGGCCGGTGACCAGGTGGCTGTGACGGTCGAGCGGGATACGACTGAGCGGACTGTCGAAGTACCAGCTGACCTGGCCGAGGCGTTGGAGGCTGCCGGCGTGAAGGAGGCCTTCGCCGCGCTGAGCTTCAGTCATCGCCGGGAGCACGTCCAAGCGATCGAAGAAGCCAAGAAGCCCGAGACCCGAGCCCGCCGAATCGCCAAAACAGTCGAGATGGTGACAGCAAAGACCTGACCCCGAGGGCGGCTCGTGGCGGGCACCCCTGGGTGAAGACGGAGACCCTGAAGCGGTGAAGACGGAGACCCTGAAGCGCAGTGGCACGCGATGAAACCGCCAACTGGGGTGAGGCAACTCAGTTGCTTGCCTGGTCCGCGCACTGTCGACCCACGGATCATCATGCGCTGTCAGCCCATGGATCGATGCCGGCCGTCTCTTCGGATGTCGACCAAGGATCGTCTTCGGCCCGGCCTCCACCAGGCGAGCGTGAGCTTGCCAGGCCGGGCACACGCAGATCTGCCGCTACGTGCCGTACGCCGCGCCCATCGCCCCCGCCCGGCGCACCGGCGGATCTGCCCCAGGGATCGAGAGCGTCCGCCTCTTCGGTGCTGATCCAGGCGGCATCGTCGTTGTAGGGCCAGTTCAATCTCGGCACCTGCACAGGGTCCGAAGCCGTTGGCCGAGCGGGTGTGGTTGCTGACTTGGTCTTGGTGCTGCCATCCGCCACCGCCTCCTGGATCGCGTCCTGGTCGGGGTCAGTCGCGGGATCTGTGTCCGCGGCGGTCGACTCAGGCCAGGGGTCAGTGGCCGTCGACGCTGGTGCGGACGCGGAGGTCGTGCTGGGCTGGTTGAGTCTTCGCCCAGTACTTCGTGGCGGGTCGGCCCACGTAGGGCGCGACACCTGCACCTGGTTGTCGACGATGTCGATGGTCCAGTGCCCGTCATGCAGCGACGTGTGGTCGACCCGGCACAACAACACCAAATTCGCGAGATTCGTGACACCGCCGTCGACCCAGCTCACCAGATGATGAGCGTCGCAGTAGATCGGTGGGGCATGGCAGATCACGCAGCCTCGGTCACGCTGGTTCAAGGCAGTGCGCAGACCGGTGGTGACGTACCGGAACTCGCGGCCGACATCCAGCGGCTGGCTGTCGGAGCCGAGCACGATCGGGATGATCCCGGCATCACAAGCCAACCGCCGGATCGCCGCCGCCGAGAGTCCGTCGCCGTAGGTCAGGTCACCGGTCGCCTGCCGGCCCGCCTCCAGCAGGTCGTTGAGGTTGATGGTGACCGCGATGTGCGGCTTGATCCCACCCCGGGTCGGCAGGTCACCAGACGCCAACGCGATGTCGACGGCATCGATCAACGCGTCGGCCTGGCGTTTGCCGCGCGACCGCGGGTCCTGTTCGCCGTCGAGGGTCTTGTGGGGTTTCGCGCCGGCCTGCAGAACCGTCTGGAACTTCTCGGCGTTCTCACCCGCGAGGTAGCCGCCGAACTCGACGCCGTGTTCGGCCTTCTTGACCCAGACCTCTTCGCGGGCCCGGGCGGCGTCCTCGCGGGGTTCGGGGCCATCGGTGTCGAGGATGTTGCGGACCTGCTCACCCATCCGCCGCAGGTCGCCAGGATTCATGTGCCGAGCCGCCTCGACCATCTGACCGGCGGCCGCGTCGAGCTCTTCGACGGGGACGTTGGCGCGTTTGGGGAGTTTCTCCAGCGCGGACACGATCGCGTCGGCCTGCGCCGAGGACAGCACCACCGCGTCGTCGGCGATCACGGTGCCGGGAGCAGGAAGCGCGGCCGCCACGGTCGGGTACTTCGGTAGCGCCAGCGCCAACCGGACCCGGCGGCGGGCTTCGACGGGGTCGAGACGGTACCGCTTCTCGATCAGCCGGACGGTGTCGTGGGCACCGAGCTCCTTCGCGTATCCGATCTCGTCCACGCGCTGGAGGATCTGGTTGCGGCGGGCCAGCAGTTTCTCGATCGCCTCCTCCACGGCGTCGCTAGCGGACAGCAGTTCGCTGCCGCTCATCGTCACCACCGCCCGATCGTCCATACCTCAAAGGCTAGACGCCGCCACCGACAGTTTCGGGCCGGAAAGCCCTTATCCACAAGGTGAATTCCTCACCACTTCAAACAAACCGAAACCCTGTAGGTTGCTTGGCCGCTTCACCCCCGTTCAGGCTAGGCATCGGCGCCTTTCGTCACCTGAATACGGCGATCGCCAACCCAACGCCGCTTGCCGCCCCAGCACCCGGGGCGACCACCGGTCGGGGATCCTGCCTCATGTCGCCGATACTTCTTGGCCCGAAGGTCCTTACCTACAAGGTGTCCTGACCACTGCGAACAGCCCGAAAGCCTGTAGGTCGCTTCGGCGGTGCACCTCGTTCGACGTAGGCATCGGCATCCTCGCCACGTGGGCTCGGTCGTCACCAACCCAACGCCACCCCAGCCACCAGAGACCGGGGATCCCGCCCGACGTCATCGACAGTCCTGGGACCGAAACATCCTTATCTACAGGGCGATTCCTCACTACTTCGAATGGATCGAAAACTGTACGCAGTATGGACGGTGCACCCCGTTCAGGCAGGCGTCGGCGTCGTCGCCACTTGAGTTCGGCAGCCGCCAACCCAACGCCACCTGCAATTCCCCTACCCCCCACCCAACCGCCGCTCCCGGCACCTGCTGAACCACAGCAGCAGCCGGAACTATCTGTTGCTCTTGTCTGTTGCTCTTGTCTGTTGCTCTTGTCTGTTGCTCTTTTCAGGCGTCGCCGAGGCCGGCTGAGCGGGCTCGGATTATGGCTTGGGGGCGGGTGGCTACCTGGAGTTTGGCGAAGATGCTGGTGATGTGGTTGCCGACTGTGGCGGGGGCCAGTGAGAGGCGGTGGGCGATGGCGGCGTTGCCTAGGCCGGTGGCGATCAGGTCTAGGACCTCGCGCTCGCGGGGTGTCAGCTCCGGGAAAGCGGGCTGGTCGGGGCGGGGGCCGGAGAGGTAGGCCAGGGCTCGGCGGGCGACTCCTGGGCCGAAGATCGCCTCACCGGCGGCGACGGCCGCGATCGCGCGGATCACGTTGTCCGGGGCGGCACCCTTCAGCACGTAGCCGCGAGCACCTGCTCGCATCGCGGCGAACACCGACTCGTCGTCGTCGAACATCGTCAGCATCAGCACCGCCACCTCGGGCGCGACCTTCGCGATCTCGCGGGTCGCCTCGATCCCGCCCAGGTCGGGCATCTGGATGTCCATCACCAGGACGTCGGGGCGCAGGGTGACCGCCGAGCGCACGGCCTCAGCGCCTGTGGCCGCGGTACCGACGAGTTCGAAGCCGTGGTGGGCCGACAGCAACGCGCCGAGCCCTTCCCGGACGATGCCGTGGTCGTCCGCAACCACGATCCGCAAGTCAGCGCCGGCGTCGCCCCCAGCCGCGAGTCCATTCATCGACGACTCCCTTCCAACGGCAGTACGGCGTCAACGCTGCAACCGGTTCGGTCGTACCGGATCTCGCACCGCCCACCCAACTCGCCGGCCCGCTCGCTCATCGAGGTGAGGCCGAGGCCCGCCTTCCACTCTGGGCCCGCGTTCACCCCGTTGTCGAGTACGCCGAGCCGCAACACATCCGTCTCGACGCTCAGCCGTACCTCCGCCGTCGTCGCCGTCGAATGCCGGATCACGTTGGTGAGCGCCTCGGTGGCGATCCGGTACGCGGCCACCTCAACCGCGGCAGGCAACTCAGCCAACGTCGCAGGTGCATCCACGGTCACCGTCAACGCGCCGCCATCACCACGACGCGACGCCATCGCGGCATACTCGCGCAGCGCCCCCAACAACCCGAGTCCATCCAGCGCAGGCGGCCGCAGCTCATAGACCAGCCGGCGAATCTCCTCGACCGCGCCGATCGCCTGGTCCCGCAACTCCGCGAGCAACGCCGACGACCGCTCCGGCTCGGCCTCGATCAGCCGCCGAGCCGCGTCCGCATTGAGCACCACCGCGGTCAGCACCGGCCCCAGCCCATCATGCAGATCCCGCCGAATCCGCCGCCGCTCCTCTTCCCGCCCGCTGATGATCCGCTCCCGCGAGTCCCGCAGATCGTCGGCCAGCCCCTTGGCCTGTACTGCGACAGCCAACGGCGCCGCAAGCAACGACAGCACCTGCTCGTCGGCCGCATTCACCCGCGACTCCCCCGACCGCAGCCCCACGACAAGCTCGCCCAGCCGCTCAGAACCTGACCGCAACTCGATCGCATGCCGAGCCGCCGGCAGTTCGCCGTACGCCGAAATCTCCGTGCCCTCGACAACGATCGTGGCGGCCGGGAAGCGCATCACCCGGCACAGCGCAGCCAGTACGCCGGTGAGCCCCGACCCCATCTGCGCCCCGACCTCCGCCATCGCCCGCACGGGATCCCGCCGAGCGCCGTAGAACGCCCGGTGAATCAACCCCTGAAGCCAAACCCGCACGGGGTTGAACGCCAGCGCGATCACCAACGTCGCGAGCACCGACGCGTTGCGATCGAGCAGCGCGATCAGCCCGAAATACGCCGCGACAACCCCACCGACCAGCAGCAGATAGAGCAAGGAACGCGACACCACCAGTCGGATGTCGAGCAACTGGTGACGCAACACAGCAAGAGCGACGGCCAACGGGATCAGCAGCAACGGCAACACGCCCAGCACCAGCGACTGCGTCGAGACCAAGCCTTCCAACCCGAAGCACGCCACGATGACCAGCAGCGCGAGCAACAACCACAGCACCTGGCGACGTACCTGCTCCGACCCACGCCGATACCGCAATGCGACCGCCACCAGCGCCGCCACGAAGCTGACCAGCAACCCGGCGCTGCTGACCGCGCCATGGCATCGACGGCGACGAAGCCAGTCCAGTGCGGATACCCCGGAATGCCGACCTCAGCCGACAACCCGCCCTTGCGATCCAGTACGCCGGTAGCCGTCCACAACACCGCATTGACCGCCAGCCCCACGACCAGCCAGCGCCACCGGGGCGAGAGCAGCCGTCCATCGGGGAACAGCACGAGCGTCAGTGGAATGAACAGAGCCAGAGCTGGAGCCCAACCGCCGTTGATCACCGTCGCGAAGAGACGCCAACCGACGGTCGGTTCACCCAGCCACGCAAGGAGCGAAAGACCGGTCGCGGTCGAGGCGTAGCAACAGCCGCCGACCAGCAACGACCAGCCGATCGCGTTCCGTGGCCGGTAGTACGCGATCGGCCAGCCCGCCAGCGCGAGGCTGAGGCCGATCACCGCGTTGGAGACCACGAACAGATCGGTCAGCTCAAACCAGCTCAAGTCCGAGGCAATGGCCGCGACAACCGTGACGACGGCCTCGAGCAGCGCGACGGCGAGCAGCACCCAGGCCGCAGTACGCCGTCTCTCGCTCATCTACTCATCATCAGGCCGCCGACCCCCGATCGAGTAGGGGCTTGCCCCCAGACGACCCAGGAACCTTTCTCGCCCGTACTACGAGCCGCGCACCTGCCGACCGGGGGTGATCGCGATCGACGCTGAAGGCATCAATCTCAGCCTTGAGGAGCAACTCATGTCACAACTCACCACACCTGCAAGCAAGAAGGCGATCCGCCGGCCCCGCGACGTCCGCGGCTTCTGGCGGGTGCTGCTCGCCGTGGTCGCGCCGCTGCCGATGCTGTTCATGGGGATCTACTACCTGATCAGCCCGGTCGACGGCGACGCTCCCTTCAGCGAGACCGTTGCGGCCACCGCGGCCGACCCCGGCCGATTCGAGCTGATGCAGTGGCTTCAGGTGCCGTTCTTCCTGCTGATCCCGGCGATGTTCGCTGCCGCCTGGGTCTCCCGGCGTACGGCGCCACGGCTGGCCACCGCGGGCGGGCTGCTCGCGGTCGGCGGGATGAGCGCCGGCTTCTTCCTGCTCGACGGGGTCGTGACACCGACGTACCTGGTCGTCCACGACGGGTTGGACGCGTCTGCGGTGGAGAAGTTCGGGGATGCCGTCGAGAAGCAGGCGACCGTACAGATCGGCGGTCTGCTGTTCATTCTGGCGGTCACGTTCGGGCTGTTGCTGCTCGGGATCGCCTTGTGGCGCAGCAAGGTGGCGCCCGCTTGGATGGGGATCGCTCTCGCCTTCGGTGGCTTCACCCATCCGTTCATGCCGGGACACCTGGCCGCCGGCGCCGGGCTGGTCGTCGCCGCCATCGGGTTCGCCGGTGCGTCGTACGCGCTGCTGCACTCGTCCAACGACGACTTCGATCTACCGCCAGTGCAGAGGTAGCGGTGTCGGGTCGCCTGTGGCGCGGGAGTTGGTTAGTCTCCGGAGTCTGTGGGGGGTCGAGGAAGAGGTGAGGAGCCGATGGCAGACACCAAGTCCGTTGACCAGAACAGATTCAACCTGCCGACCAAGAACCTGCCCGCGCCACAGGTCCGCGACCTGCCCGAGCCGCCGAGCCAGACCTGGCGGATCGTCGGGCCCGGGATGGTCGGGGCCGGGGTCGGGCTCGCCTCCGGGGAGTTCATCCTCTGGCCCTACATCTCGTCGCAGGTCGGGCTGGTGTTCCTCTGGGGAGCCGTCGTCGGCGTCGCGATCCAGTGGTTCCTGAACATGGAGATCGAGCGGTACACGCTGGCCACTGGTGAGACAGCGTTGACCGGCTTCAACCGCTACGGCAAGCACTGGGGCCTGTTCTTCGCGCTGATGACGTACTTCGCGAACCTCTGGCCCGGCTGGGCGACCAGCTCCGCGTCGATGCTCACGTACCTGTTCGGCGCCGGCGACCCGCGCTGGATCGCGATCGGCATCCTGGTCGTGATCGGCCTGATCCTCACCCTGGCGCCAGTCGTCTACGTGATGCTGGAGCGGCTGATCTTCGTCAAGCTGGCGGCCGTCGCGCTGCTCGTCGTACTGGCCCTGATCTTCGCCATCCGGGCGAAGACGTACAACGCACTCGGCGACGCTGTGACGCACCCGGAGTTCCCGGTCAGCACACTCGGCTTCGCGCTGATGATGGGCGCGATCGCGTACGCCGGTGCCGGCGGCGGGCAGAACCTGTGCCAGAGCAACTGGATCCGCGACAAGGGCTTCGGGATGGGCGTTCACGTCCCCCGGCTGACCTCGCCCGTCACCGGCGAGAAGGAGGCCGACCCGAACGCCAACGGCTACACCTTCCCACCGGACGCCGAGAATCTGGCCCGCTGGCGGCGCTGGTGGAAGTTCACCAACCTCGAGCAGGCGCTGACGTTCGTCCTGATCACCGTGCTGACGATCATCTTCACCTCGATGCTCGCGCACGCCACCTTGTTCGGCAACCCGGCGGTCCAGAACAAGATCAGCTTCCTGAAGATCGAGGGCGTCACCCTGCAGTCCCTGGTGGGCGGCTGGTTCGGCTACCTCTTCTGGGCGATCGGCGCGTTCTCCCTGTTCGCCGCGGCGGCCGGCATCGTCGACTACACCTCCCGCCTCGCCTCGGACATGATCAAGGCCCGGTACCTCCGCACGTCCCCCATCACCGAGTCCAAGCTGTACTTCTGGCTGGTCTGGGGATTGGTTGCCTTCGGCATCATCGTCCTGCTGGCCGGCCTGGACCAGCCGCTGGTCCTCCTGGTCATCTCAGCCTGCACCGCCGGCACCATGATGTTCGTCTACTCCGGCCTGCTCTGGTGGATGAACTCCCGCGCCCTCCCCCGCGCCATCCGGATCAGCCGCCTCAGGACCGCAGTACTGGCCTTCTCCTTCCTGGCCTTCGGCTTCCTAGCGGTCTTCACCGTCATCGACCAGATCAAGAAGAACTTCTAGTCACCGAGCAGGGCACGGAGCTCCGCAGTCCGGGGAGCTCCGTGCCGGACCAGCAGGCCAAGGGCGGCCTGCCACTGGGCCTTGGCCTCGTCGGGGCGGCCCAGGCCGTGGAGGGCGTGGCCGAGGTGTTCGCGGACTCGGGCTTCGGATTGCCAGTTTCGTTGGGCTACCTCCAGGGCGGCCAGGAGGTGTTGTTCGGCGCTGGGGAGTGAGCCGAGGGCCAGTTCCGTCAGGCCTAGGCCTTCGAGGGCTTCTGAGATCTCGAACTCGTCCTGGTTTGCCAGAGCTGCCGTGTGGCATTGCTGGAAGTAGGTCAGCGACTCGTCGAGGCGGCCGTTCTCGCGGTAGGAGATGCCGATCATGCACCAGGCCCAATGGCGGCCGACCTTGGCTCCTACTCGGTTCAGCGCCTCGACCGCGCGGTGGAACTCCTCGTCCTGGGCGGCCGTTCGGCCTTGTTTGCCGGCGATGGTTCCGAGGATCAGCCGGCCGTCGGCCTCCGCGACCTGATGGCCGTGGCGGACCGCCTCCGCGACCCCGCTGCTCGTCGACGCGATCGCCTCGTCGAGCCGGCCGAGCTCGAGCAGGAAGGAGCCGAGGAAGATCTGCGCGGACGCGTGCTGTTCCGCGCACCCGATCAGCTTCGGGGCCGCCAGCCCGGCCGTCATCTGCTCGACCGCCTGGGTGTACTGGCCGACGGCACCGCACTGATGGGCCAGCTCGTAGGGCAGGATCGCGGCGGCGAACGGGTCGCCGACGGTCTGCTCGGCGGCCAGCGCGATCGTGCACAGCGTGACGCTGTCGGAGTACCGGCGCCGGTCGAAGAGGTACTGCAGGAGGCCGACCGCGATCTTGGCGACCATCGGCCGCTCGGCGTTCGTACCGCCGGCCGCGCGCCGGAGAGCACCGATGATCTCCTCGAACTCCTCGTCGAACCACGCATAGAACTCGGCCTGAGTGAGGTCGTCCCCGCCCGCCAGCCAGCTGTGATCAAACCAACTGCCGGTCAGCGGCTCCCAATTGCCGGGCGTTCGGCTTCGCCAGGCCATCCCGAGATAGAGCCGCAGGACGCGCATGCGGGCAGCCTCGCGTTCCTGTACGTCGGTCAGCTCGGCGGTGGTCTCCTGCACGAAGCTCCGGACCAAGTCGTGCAGCCGATACCGACCGGGTACCAGGGAATCCAGCAACTGCAGATCGACCAGGCGTTCCAGCCGGTCCTCCGTGTCGGCGATCGGGAGGTCGAGCAGGGCCGCGGCGACCCGGACGTCGAGTTCGTCGCCCTGATGGAGGCCGAGCAGGCGGAAGGCGGCAACTGCGTCGAGATCGCGGTCGGTCGCGGCGGTCAGGGAGAGTTCGATGCTCGCCCGGACATCGAGATCGGAGGTCGACAGCTCGTCGAGGCGCCCGCGGCTGCTCTCCAGGCGCCGGGCCAGGTCGGCGACCGTCCACGACGGCTCATCGGCGAGCCGGGCGCCCGCGATCCGCAAGGCGAGTGGGAGCCCACCGCACAGCCGGACGATCGCCAGCGCGCTGTCCGCTTCGTCGTCGATGCGGTTGCCACCGACGACCAGGGACAGCATCTGCAGAGCGTCTCGATCAGGCAGGACGTCCAACGCCACCCGGGCGACGCCGGGGAGCGCGGCCAACGTACGGCGGCTGGTGATCAGGACCGCGCAGGTCGATGCCCCCGGCAACAATGGCGCCACCTGCGCCGCGTTGGCGGCGTTGTCGAGGAGTACCAGGACTCTTCGCCCGGCCAGTGCCGAGCGATAGCGGGAGGCGGCCTCGTCGACATCGTGCGGGTCATCCGGCGCCCGCAGGCCGAGACTGTCCATCAGCCGGCCGAGCGCCTCTTCGACCGTCATCGGCAGGCCCGGCCCGAAGCCCCGGAGATTCAAGTACAGCTGGCCGTCCGGGTACCGATCCTTCAGCCGATGAGCGACATGGACCGCCAGCGCGGTCTTCCCGATGCCGCCCATCCCGGCGATCGCGCACGTCAGTACGACGCCCGGCCGCAGGTCCGCCGTGGCGAACGTCTTCTCGAGTTCGGCGACCTGCTGCTCACGCCCGGAGAAGTCCTGCAGGTCGTCGGGCAATTGGTCGAGCTCCCTGACCCGAGGCGCCGTCCGGGCCCCGGCCGCGGCCAGGTCGGCCCGCTGCTCCTCGGTCAGCGCGAGCCCGTCGGCGAGGAGCTTCACCGTCGCCGGGCGGGGATGCCGACGACGGCCGGTCTCCAACGTCTTGATGGCTTCGACGCTGACGCCGGATGCCTCGGCCAGACTCTCCTGCGACAAAGCGGCCGCCTTGCGGAAGGTTCGTAGTACGGCGCCGAAGTCAGGCACTGGGGTCGTACGGCTGGCGGCCGCCGTTCACCGTGGTGAAGAGGGAGTAGAGCGAGGTGGTGGCGGTCAGGAAGAGGCGGTTGCGTTTGGGGCCGCCGAAGCAGAGGTTGGAGACGGTCTCGGGGACCAGTAGTTTGCCGAGCAGAGTCGCGTCCGGGTGGTAGACGTGGACTCCGTCGGCGGCGGCACCCCAGACACGGCCTTCGCTGTCGAGACGGATGCCGTCGAAGGCGCCGTTGCCACACTCCGCGAACAGCTCGCCGCCGCGCAGCTTGTCGCCCTCGACCGTGAAGACGCGGATGGTGGCTTCCTCGGTGTCGGTGACATAGAGCAGGCTGCCGTCGTTCGAGAACGCCAGTCCGTTCGGCCGGTTGAAGTCATCGGCGACGACCGTCAGGACGCCGTCCGGGCTCACCCGATAGACGTGACAACCGCCGACCTCGATCGAGCCCTTGTGGCCCTCGTAGTCGCTGTCGATCCCGTACGCCGGATCCGTGAACCACACGGCTCCGTCCGGGCTCACCACGACGTCGTTCGGACTGTTCAACCGACCGCCGTTGTGGCTGTCGGCAAGCACCCGGACCGAACCGTCGTGCTCGGTGCGCGTCACCCGCCGGTTGCCGTGCTCGCAGCTCACCAGCCGGCCCTGCTCGTCGAGCGTGTGCCCGTTGGTGTTCCCGGCCGGCTCACGGAACACCGACACCTGGTACGACGTCTCGTCCCAGCGCAGGATCCGGTCGCTCGGGATGTCGCTCCACAGCACGTACCGCCCGGCCGCCGAGTAGACCGGCCCCTCCAGCCAGCGACCACCCGTCCACAGCCGCTCGAGATGCGAGTCCCCCCGGATCCCGGCGAAGCGATCATCCAGCTTCAACCACTCAGCGGGGACGGTACCGGCCAACGGCTCAAGCACAGGCATGCCAGCTCCTCGGGTCAACGTTGTCAACCGCGATCGTACGGCGGCGGCGCTCCGTCCGTGGTGAGTAGCCAGGAGTAGACCGAGGTGGTTGCCGTGACGAACAACCGGTTGCGCTTGGGACCGCCGAAGCACAGGTTGGAGACGATGTCCGGGAAGAGCAGCTTGCCGAGCAGGGTGCCGTCGGGGTCGAAGCAGTGGACGCCTTCGTGGGTGGCGGCCCAGATCCGGCCGGAGGCGTCCAGCCGGATGCCGTCGAACATGCCGGCTGCGCACGGTACGAAGACCTCTCCACCGACCAGCCGGTCGTCCTTCACCTCGAACCGCCGGATGTGTTTGGCGGGGGTGTCCACGACGTACAGCTGCGACTCGTCGAGCGAGAACGCCAGCCCGTTCGGCCGGGTGAAATCGTCCGCGACGACGGTCAGTTCACCGGCTGGGCTCAGCCGGTAGACGTTGCAGCCCGGGATCTCCTGCTCGGCGGCGTACCCCTCGTAGTTCGAGGTGATGCCGTACGGCGGATCGGTGAACCAGATCGAACCGTCCCGCCGGACCACCACGTCGTTCGGGCTGTTCAGCCGCAGCCCGTCGAGGTGCGAGGCGAGGACCGTCAGCGATCCGTCGAACTCGGTCCGGATGACCCGGCGATTGCCCTGCTCGCAGCTGATCAGCCGCCCTTGACCGTCGAGCGTGTTGCCGTTCGTGTAGCCGGCCGGCTGGCGGAAGACCGAGACCGCGCCGGACAGCTCGTCCCAGCGCAGCATCCGGTCGTTGGGGATGTCGCTGAACACCAGGCTGCGCCAGGCCGGGACGTAGACCGGGCCCTCCAGCCAGCGGCCACCGTCGAACAGGCGCTCGACGTACTCGTCGCCGCGGGCTACCAGCGCGAATCTCTCGTCCAGCGTCACCAGCTCGGCCCGCGATCGGACCGGTGTGTCAGTCAGCGTGATCGTCATGGCCTGAATGATATCCTGGCCTCTAGTTGTCAGACCAGATGAGATTCGGTAATCATGACCATAGACCAGACAGATCGAGAGCTGCTGGCGCTCTTGCAAGAGGATGCGACGCAGTCGTATGCCGTACTCGGGCAGGCGGTCGGGTTGTCGGCGGGGGCGGCGCATGAACGGGTTCGGAAGTTGCGAGCCGGCGGGGTGATCCGGCGGACGACGATCGAGGTGGACCCGGCGGCGCTCGGCAACGGCGTACTGGCTTATGTGCTGCTCGACACCGACGCGTGGATGGGCGACGCGCCGACGCTGGAGGCGTTGCGTGCGATCGCCGCCGTGGAGGAGGCGCACATCATCGCCGGCCCGGCGTCAGTGATGGTGAAAGTGCGCACGGGCAGCACCGAGGCGCTCCAGCAGACCCTGCGCGCGCTCCACCAGGTGGACGGCGTGACCAGCACTCAGACAGTCGTCGTGCTGGAGTCCTTCTTCGAGCGGCCACCCGCGGTGATGTGACATAGAACCTGTCACCCTCCTGGCCTGGTTGACCCTAGACTCAGCCGGGCCGAAGGGAGTTCAGCTGTGTCTGACAGCAAGCGCATCACCAAGGTCCTGGTTGCGAACCGTGGCGAGATCGCCGTGCGGGTGGTTCGTGCTGCCGCCGACGCCGGTCTGGGCAGCGTCGCCGTGTACGCCGAGCCCGACCGCGACGCCCTGTTCGTCCGGCTCGCCGACGAGGCGTACTCGCTGGACGGCGCGACGCCGGCCGACTCCTACCTGAACATCGCCAAGATCCTCGACGTCGCGGCCCGCTCCGGCGCGGACGCGGTGCACCCGGGCTACGGCTTCCTGGCCGAGAACGCGGAGTTCGCCCAGGCGGTCATCGACGCCGGCCTGATCTGGATCGGCCCGCCGCCGTCGGCGATCGACTCGCTCGGCGACAAGGTGAAGGCCCGGCACATCGCCGACAAGGTCGGTGCGCCCCAGGTGCCCGGCACGCCGGACCCGGTCGCCAACGCGGACGAGGTGGTGGCCTTCGCAACGGAGTACGGGCTGCCGATCGCGATCAAGGCGGCGTACGGCGGCGGCGGCCGGGGCATGAAGGTCGCGCGCACGATGGAAGAGGTGCCGGAGCTGTTCGAGTCGGCGACCCGCGAGGCGATCAGCGCCTTCGGTCGCGGCGAGTGCTTCGTCGAGCGGTACCTGGACAAGCCGCGGCACGTCGAGACCCAGTGCCTGGCCGATGCCCATGGCAACGTCGTGGTGATCTCCACCCGCGACTGCTCGCTGCAACGGCGGTACCAGAAGCTGGTCGAGGAGGCGCCCGCGCCGTTCGTGACGGCCGAGCAGCTCGAGACGCTCTACAAGTCCTCGAAGGCGATCCTGCGCGAGGCCGGGTACGTCGGCGCCGGGACGTGTGAGTTCCTGATCGGCCAGGACGGGCTGATCTCCTTCCTGGAGGTCAACACGCGGCTGCAGGTCGAGCACCCGGTCAGCGAAGAGGTCACCGGGATCGACCTGGTCCGGGAGATGTTCCGGATCGCCGACGGTGAAGAGCTCGGGTACGACGACCCCGAGATCTCCGGTCACTCGATCGAGTTCCGGATCAACGCCGAGGACCCGGGCCGTGGCTTCCTGCCCGCTCCGGGCACGCTGACCAAGTGGCACGCGCCGTCCGGACCGGGCATCCGGCTCGACGGCGGCTACGACCAGGGCGAGACCGTGCCGGGCGCGTTCGACTCGCTGGTGGCCAAGCTGATCGTGACCGGCCGCGACCGGACCCAGGCGCTCGAGCGCTCCCGCCGCGCGCTGAAGGAGTTCGTCGTCGAGGGCATGCCGAGCGCCGTACCGTTCCACGCGGCCGTGGTGAGCGACCCTGCGTTCGTCGGCACCGACGGCTTCAAGGTGCACACCCGCTGGATCGAGACCGAGTTCGACAACCAGATCCCCCCGTACGACGGGGCCGCCGACGTGGCCGAGCCGGTCGAGCGCGAGAAGGTCACCGTCGAGGTGGGCGGCAAGCGGCTCGAGGTCGTACTGCCGGCCGGTCTCGGCGCATCGGTCGCTTCCGGTGGTGCCGCCTCTTCGAAAAAGAAGCCGTCGCGGCGTGCCGGTGGCAGCGGCAAGGGCGCGGCCGCCTCGGGCGACTCCCTCACCTCGCCCATGCAGGGCACCATCGTGAAGATCGCCGTCGAGGAAGGCGCGACGGTGGCCGAAGGCGACCTGATCGTGGTCCTGGAAGCGATGAAGATGGAACAGCCGCTGAACGCCCACAAGGCAGGTACCGTCACCGGCCTCTCCGCCGAGGTAGGCGCCACCGTCGCCGCAGGCGCCGCCATCTGCGAAATCAAGGACTGACCACCAGCAACAAACGGTCACCTTGAACACCAACCCGCGACCTTGAACAAGTTATTACTTGTTCAAGGTCACCCTTTGATGTCCGAGCCCACCACTTGTGGGCTCGGACACCCGGCGATGGGGTTGAACACCGGGTGGTGGGGTTGAACACCGGGTGGTGGGGTTGAACACCGGGTGGTGGGGTTGAACACCGGGTGGTGGGGTTGAACACCGGGTGGTGGGGTTGAACACCGAC